>NZ_PKUU01000020.1 GCF_002899675.1 Clostridium sp. chh4-2
CGGTCGAGGGCTTAACCAAGTTGGTTTAGGTAAGAAAGAGGAAAGCGGCAGAAGCCGTAACGGATGGAAGGTAGAGATACCGGTAGATATGATTCAGTGTGTGGTTTTGAGGGTACATATATCCTAGTTTTTTGGCCTGGTGGCTCAGCTGGTTAGAGCGCCGCCCTGTCACGGCGGAGGTCGTGGGTTCGAATCCCATCCGGGTCGTTTGTATATAAATTGTGGGATCTTAGCTCAGCTGGGAGAGCATCTGCCTTACAAGCAGAGGGTCATAGGTTCGAGCCCTATAGGTCCCATTTATATACGCCGATGTGGCTCAATTGGCAGAGCAGCTGATTTGTAATCAGCAGGTTATCGGTTCGAGTCCGATCATCGGCTTTGGTTTTTTATATAAGATCATATGGGGGAATTCCCGAGTGGCCAAAGGGGGCAGACTGTAAATCTGTTAGCTGTGCTTTCAGTGGTTCGAATCCACTTTCCCCCACTCAGTTTTTTAATCTAATAATAATTAACGCGGGGTGGAGCAGTCTGGAAGCTCGTCGGGCTCATAACCCGAAGGTCGTAGGTTCAAATCCTGCCCCCGCAATTTCGCGTTACTACCATCACTGGGATGGAGCACGCATAACGTGCTGATGCACGCTCAACGTGCCTTGGTAGCTCAGTTGGTAGAGCAGAGGACTGAAAATCCTCGTGTCACTGGTTCGATTCCGGTCCAAGGCATATTTCAAAAATAATATGGGATATTAGCTCAGTCGGTAGAGCACTTGACTTTTAATCAAGTTGTCCGGGGTTCGAATCCCCGATGTCTCAGTAAGTAAGGCACTGTATTCGTACAGTGCTTTTTTTGTTGTGTTGCAACATTCATTATTCTTTGATAGAATGAATGAAGTAAAAGAAAAGGGGAACGAGATGATATGCGAGACTCTTTGATGAAAAAAGTGCTGGATTCTACCCGCCAGGGAGAAGTGGACGGTTTTGAAAAGTTTTATATATTGACCTATAAAGATGCATACCGTCATGCTGCATCTTTTATTAAGAATTCCGATGATATATGGAATATTTTAAGTAAGGTGTATGTAAAGCTCTATGAAGACAGAGAAAAGTTACCGGACACGAATGAAATAAAGAAGAAGATTTTTGAACTGGTGGATGATATTTCAGCCAATGAATTGGACGATGAGGCCATATATTCAGGTGATGAATCAGAGGAATATGATATTTCTGAGGAAGAGGCGGCTACAATTCTATCCTTGATAGAGGAAAAGGCTGGTATTGTAGAAAAAGAATCGGATGTTTCGAAAGCCAAAGATTATATTTTCAGCGTGCTCAAAGCGATTATCGCATTGGCAGTTGTGGGACTGGCTGTAGCTATTGTGATGGCCGGGAGCAGGAGAGTGCAGTCGTATAATTCAAAAATAAAGAATGTATTGGCAGATACCAAGATCAGCACATTGCCTCAGACAACAGAGGAATCGGCAGAATCTGAGATAGATTTGGATGTGGAGGTAAATGGAATCGATGAACCGGGGATAAAAGAGTTTTCAGAGGGAATAAAGTATTTAAATGAAGATAAAACTTATTTAAAGGAATCCTGGAAGGAAGTGGACGGGAAACTTTATTATTTTGACACGGATGAGTATGCTGCAGTGGGGGATCGAGAGATAGACGGTCACATTTTTAATTTTTGGGATGATGGTGCTTTGGTTACAATTGGGCGTACAAGCGATGGCAAAATAAGTGCCACTGATTCGATTCAGGTTATAGGTGAAATTACATATTATTTAAAAGAGAATACGGAAGCTGATGATTATAATTTGTATCGGACGGATAAGGAACGTGGAGAGAAAGAATTAATTATCAGTAATGTACAGGATTATTTTATTATAGATGATATGCTTTATTATATGCAGGATGATGTATTGCAAAAACGTACTTTGCTGGAATCCGGATATGCAGTAGAAGACATAAAAACTGAGGTTATAGAAAAAGATGGCGCGTTTTATCTGGTTAATGAATTGGATGAGCCGGTCAGCAGTGATAATGGAACTGTGGAGATCGAGAAGAGGTTATATCGGGTTGACGACGGAAAGATTAAGTATGTAAAACCTGGTACGATGCAGGCTAAGGGAATTACTTATTATTTTAATGGAAGTACGCCTCAAACCAGCCGTGGAATCTATGGGAAGTATTCAAGCGGTGAGGGAAGCCTTTTGGTGGAAGAGGGATATTGGATTGACAGCTTTTGTATTGTAGATGACTGGATCTATTACAGCGCTTATGTGGGAAAGGCGGATGGATATAACCGGTACAGCCAGCTTTATAGAATTAAGTTGGATGGGACTGGAAAAGAGGTATTGTCAGAGGTATTTAAGGGCAATATGATGAATCTGTATTACTATAAGGATAATCAGGAGATCTATGGCGAGTACAGGCCTAATACGGATAATAATTACGGCAGGTTGGCAGCTGTTTCTTTAACCGGGAAGATAGAACTGATTAATGACAGTGCAGCGAGAGTTGGAAAAGATACTTCAGGAGAAGATACATTGGAATTAATTATGGTTTCAGATGATAAGATCAGCTGTTATTGGCATGATTGTGATTGGTATGGAGAGGGCGGAGCAAAGATATTATGGACAGTTCCGATTATATTGTCGGATAAAGACAGGGTTCCTCTTTATTAGATTATAATTGATAGTAGGGCGGCAGGCGATTTACATAAAGGGTGAAGGCTTTTCGAGAAATGCCTTCACCCTTTATGTAAATTTATCTAATCAAATATAAATATATCCTCAATAGAAGCTTCGACAGCTCTTGATATGTCAATTGCAAGTTTAAGTGACGGATTGTATTTACCGGCTTCCAGGCGCATGATAGTCTCCCGCCGTACATTCACTATTTCTGCCAATTGTTCTTGCGTATAATTTTTTAATAAACGGTATTTTTTTAGGTTGCAGGTAAATTCACCCATATTTAATCCTCATTCTCAAATCGGTATAATAGAAATTGCTGCAGAAAAATGGAAAGGCCAAAAGAAAAGCCTATTGTTGCAATCAGGATACTTGACATAGTATAAGGGTCCATAATCTGAAAGATAGACATGGAAAATATTGCAACTATGATAATTATACAAAGTGAAATCCGGTTTCCAATCGCTGAAGCCCGGTAGGCGTTTGATTCAAATCTTTCATCAATCAGTGTATCAGACATCTTTCCTTCATAATAAAATCCAAAGAAACCAAAGAAAGCAAAAAAGATAAAAAAAGTTGGCACGGGTAATATATCTTTTAAATCGTATATGTCTGGGATAAATCCCAAAAAGCCCATGAAGCCTAATAAACCCATGATACCTAATTTAGGACTAATTTTGCGTGTATGAGTTCGCTTTTTTTTCTTAAACATATAGGCACCTCCTGAAAGTGATATATTTATCTCTTTATGAGATAAATATATCACTTTATACCCACTATGTCAAGAATGATAAAATTACCCTTATTCATCAAATTCCACGATAACATAAAATCCACGGGAATTTTCTTTTATATCTTTTACGATGCCTGATCTGGATTTCAGGCGTTCTCTGTTTTGAAAACAGCCGGACATGGCAACGGCCGGTTCGATAATGTAGCTGTAGTTTGTTCCCTCCCGTTCGATGATCTCAACGGTATCTCCAATATTAACCAGTCCTTGACGTTCCATCTTAAATTCGATTTCTCTCATATATTTATCCTTCTTTCAGTTGATTTTTACTGTTATTATAGCAGATTCGGGAAGATTTTAAAGGATTTATGTAACTGTTCAGTAGGTCTGCGTATTTACTGCGCTGACCGTAATAAAACGTGGGAAAGCAGGCAAACATCCCATCGCCGTAGGTGATTTTGCATGGATTTTTGCTCGTAATTGTGGGGGTATTGAATAATTACGAAATTATTAAGATTTATTATATAACAATATTAATTTATTGAAAAACGATAAATTAATATTGAAAAATGATAAATATAGTGTTATATTCCAAGTATGAGATTGATAGATAATAAGGAGGATGTTATGGATAACGGGCTTGTGAAATTTACGAAGTGCTTATTGGATGTGATGTTTTATGTAGGAATTGGATTGACAATATTGATACCTGGGTTATTTCGTATATTTGGAAAGTACATTGTGGCGTTTCGGAAATATTATTTTTTACAGTGTGCTATCTATATGATATCAGGGGTATTTTGTTTAGTGATCGTTTATGAGCTGAGAAAGATGTTTATAACTGTTTTAAAAGAAGACGCGTTTGTGGATAATAATGCGAAATCGTTAAAGAGGATGAGTAAATGCAGCTTTTTTATCTCAGCGTTATCTCTGGTGCGGCTTCCTTTGTCTCCCACTCCGGCTACTGTAGTGATTATGATTGTATTTGCAGTTGCGGGACTTTTCAGCATTGTATTATGCCAGGTATTTGAAAAGGCGATACAGTATAAGCTGGAAAATGATTTGACTATTTAGGAGGAGAGAGATGTCAATAATTATTAATTTGGATGTTATGATGGCCAAAAGAAAGAAAGGATTGACGGAGCTGGCCGGTGAGGTTGATATTACACTGGCGAACCTTTCAATATTAAAAAATAATAAGGCAAAGGCAATTAGATTCACCACATTGGAAGCAATCTGTAAGGCGCTGGACTGCCAGCCGGGAGATATTCTTCAATTTGTGGATGATGAGAAGAATTCCGGTCTGGAGAAATAGGAGAGAATAATGGAAGATAATAATATTCAAAAAGCTGAAGAAATTAAACCATTGGAAGAAAATGTTCCTTTAATTGATGTTAAGGCTCCAAATCATGAGTTTGTGAGTGAAGGGGAGAAAAAAAGAAGGGCCTGTCTGGCCGGAATACGCGGAGATTATGAGTTTTATGGTTTTTTCAGCATTTTGTTTGGACTGGTTTATACGATATTTTTATATGAAAATCCTTATGGGATCACATATCCGCTGTTTGTAATAGGGCTCTTCGTATTTGCTGTATTTGTGATGAGGCATAAGGGAGTTGAAGTTAAGAGGAACGCATGGTTTGTTGCCGGGGCGGCGGTATTTATTTCATTGTCCAGTTTTTTTACGGCCAATGGGATTATCTTTACATTTAATAAATGGGCAGTTGTGCTGCTTTCGGTGATTTTTGTGCTTCATCAGATTTATGATGATAAAAGATGGAATATTGGAAAGTATATGGGAGCTATTGTTACGTATCTGCTCAGTTCCTGTTGTTGTATTGGATGCGCTTTTTCACATCTGTATTACTACTTTAAAAACGTTAAAAGTAAACGGATGAAGACGCTTGGAATGGTGCTTTTAGGAATTATTATCGGGGTGCCGATGGTGATTATATTGGCGGTTCTGTTATCCGAGGCGGATATGGTGTTTAAAAATATGTTTGATCAGTTCCTTGAGAATTATCTGAATCCCTGGTCAATGATTAAGATCATATTTAAGATGGGGGTTGGGACGGTTGGTATCTATAGCCTGATCTGTGGAGCGGCGATCAGAAATATAAATGAAGAGGTAAAGGATAAAAGGAATGCCCAGCCGGTTGCGGCGATCAGCTGTATGGTTATTATTGCTGCGGTGTATTTGATTTTCAGTGGTGTGCAGATTATATATCTGTTCCTGGGGAGAGGGACGCTGCCGGAGGGGATTACTTATTCTTCTTATGCGAGGCAGGGATTTTTTCAATTGCTGGCGGTAGCTGTGATTAATCTTATAATGGTTTTATGTTGTATTAAATACTTTAAAAAGAGCAGAATCTTAAATGGAATTTTATTGATTATATGTTTATGCACTTACATTATGATCGGTTCGGCTGTTTATAGGATGCTTCTTTATGTGGGGCAGTATCAGCTTACATTTTTGAGAATTTTTGTGCTGTGGTTTCTGGCTATGCTCAGCGTTTTGATGATAGGGGTTACGGTGATTATTTACCGCAATGAATTTCCTTTGTTTAAACATTGTTTGATTACAATTGCAGTATTTTATCTGATTTTTGCGTGGATGAGGCCGGATTATGTGATCGCATCTTATAATGTGGCTCATATGACGGCAGAAAATGAGTATGAGACAGTGAATTACCTTACCGGACATCTTTCTGCGGATGCGGCGTCAGTAATTAATGGAATTGAGGGAAATGAGTCCATGAAAGAGTCGTATTTCAACAGGATTTGGTGGCAGGGCCGGATGATGACTTTTAAATCTTATAATTTATCTTATGGCAAAGCGCTGAAATATTAATTTTGACGGTCTGTTTTCTATATGGTACAATAATCGCAGAGCGATTATTGTACTTGCGCATACCATGGCCGCTTAGCGTATATGGTATGTGATTAAGGTATAGTGACAAAAAGAAAACAGAAAGGCCGTGATCAAATGAAAGAAAATCGTTTAATTGACAGGCTGAAAGATTACAGCAGATCGGATTTCTATCCCTTTCATATGCCTGGACATAAAAGACAGATAGAGAACGGGGTGGGAGCAGAGTTTCCTGCCCCTTTTTCCATTGATATTACCGAGATAGATGGATTTGATAATCTTCATCATGCGGAAGGCATTTTGCGTGAATCAATGGAGTGGGCAGCTTCGGTTTATGGGGCGGATAAAACATATTATCTGATAAATGGAAGCAGCTGTGGAATATTAAGTGCAATCAGCGGATGCGTTGTGGCAGGCGGTAAAATATTGGTCAGCAGAAACTGCCATAAGTCGGTATATAATGGAATTTTTGTTAATCATTTGGAAAGTGAGTACATTTATCCACAATTTATTGACAATTTCGGGATAACTGGAGGTTTATCTGCAAATGATGTGGATAACTTACTGGCCAGGTATCCGGAAATTCAGGCGGTATTGGTGGTTTCTCCTACTTATGAAGGGGTTGTATCGGATATTGCCGCCATTGCGGATGCGGCGCACCGTCATAACGTGCCGCTGATTGTGGATGAGGCGCATGGAGCACATTTTCCATTTAGTGAAGAGCTTCCTGTGTCAGCGTTAGAATTGGGGGCCGATGTGGTGATACAGAGCGTTCATAAGACGCTGCCTTCCATGACGCAGACGGCGCTTCTTCATGTCAAAGACGGATTAGTTGATGTGGACATGATTGAACAGTATCTTCATATCTATCAGAGCAGCAGCCCTTCTTATGTATTGATGGCTTCCATTGAGAGGTGTATCGAATGGATGGATAAAGAGGGACGGGCCCGTATGGAAGAATATCTCGCTATGTTAAAGGAATCAAGGAAAAAGCTGAAGGGGATGAAATATCTGAAGCTTTTGGACAGGGATGTGATTGGCAGTGGGGGAATTCATGATTTGGATATCACAAAGATTGTGATTTCAACCAGAGGCACTTCTATAGACGGAGCGAAGCTGGATGAGGTACTCAGAAAAAACTATCATCTGGAGATGGAGATGTGCGGGCCGGAATCGGTTGTCGCGCTCACTTCTTTAATGGATACGAAGGAAGGGCTGGATCGGCTGACGGATGCCTTAATTGAAGTGGATGCAGGTCTGGAGGCAGGAGAAGTCCGGGATTCCTCGGTGTGTCCGGTTTATCCGAAAATCAAATTAAAAATAGCCCATGCGCTCAGCACGACGGGAGAACCGGTGGAGTGGAAGGACGCGGCGGGACGTGTTTCGGCAGAATTTGTCTATATCTATCCGCCGGGGATTCCGTTAATTGCGCCGGGAGAAATTTTGGAAGAGGATTTGATTAATAAAATAATTGATTATAAGAATAAGGGACTTTCTGTCCAGGGGCTTAGGGATGAATCACTTAAAACGGTGAGAGTTGTCCCTGCCAATATAATGCGGAGAGTGATATGGGAAAAATATTTTATGTAATGGGAAAAAGTGCTTCTGGAAAGGATACGGTTTATAAGTTATTATTAGAGAGGAATCCTGATTTAAAAACAGTTGTACTCTATACGACCAGACCAGTGCGGGATGGAGAACGGGATGGAGTTGAATATCATTTTTCCGATGAAGATGCGCTTATAAAGGCCAGAGAAGAGGGAAGGCTGATCGAAGCGCGGACGTATGATACGGTATTTGGTCCGTGGAGTTATTTTACGGTTGACGACGGACAGTTTGATCTTAAAAATCACAGTTATCTGATGATCGGAACGCTGGAATCGTTTGAGAAGATGCAGGAATATTTTGGAAGAGACGTTGTGATTCCTTTTTATATCTGTGTGGAGGACGGGCTGCGGCTGGAGAGGGCGCTCAGCCGGGAACGGATGCAGAAGAATCCTAAGTACTCCGAACTTTGCAGGAGGTACCTGGCGGATGAAAAAGATTTCTGTGAAGAGAATCTGAAACGGTGCGGAATTACGCGCAGGTATGAGAACGTGGAGCTGGAAGACTGTCTGAAAGAAATTATTGGAGATATGAAACGATCTATGGTATAATAGCAAAGATACATCTATTGACAGGGATAAAGTGAGGGAACTGGTATGCCGGGGTTTAGTGATATTTTAGGCCATGACATGATAAAAGAACATTTTAAGAAGGCGATTGAGGCACACAAGGTGTCCCATGCGTATATTTTGACGGGAGAGTCGGGTATGGGCCGTAAATCCCTGGCCAAGGCATTTGCCATGACTCTGCTCTGTGAAAAGGGAAAGAGCGAGCCTTGTATGGAATGCCATGCATGTAAGCAGGTGATGACCGGTAACCATCCGGATCTGGTTTTTGTTACGCATGAAAAACCTAACAGCATAGGCGTTGATGATATCAGAGAGCAGATCAATGATACCATCATGATACGGCCATACAGCAGCTATTATAAAATATATATTGTGGATGACGCGGAGAAGATGACTGTACAGGCGCAGAACGCGCTGTTAAAGACCATGGAGGAACCTCCGGCCTATGCGGTGATATTACTGCTCACCACTAATCAGGAAGCATTTCTGCCCACGATTTTGTCTAGGTGCGTTCAGCTGAAGCTGAAGCCGCTGCAGGATCATGTGGTGAAACAATATCTGGTGGAAAGCCAGGGCATAGCAGAAGCGGAGGCGGATGTTTATGCGGCATTTGCCAGAGGCAATCTTGGAAAGGCCATTCATCTGGCGGAATCTGAGGATTTCAGAATCATGTATGATGATATTCTTTATTTGATGAAGAATATTAAGCAGATGAATATATCGGAACTTCTGGATTATATCAGAAAGCTGAAGGAGGACAACCGGGATATCTACGAGTGCCTGGATCTGATGCAGATGTGGTATCGGGATGTTCTGATGTTTAAAACAACGAAAGATATCAATTTACTGATATTTAAGAATGAATATGGAACAATTAATGAGATGAGCCAGAAGAGCAGTTATGAAGGTATGGACAAGATCATTAAGGCAGTGGACAAGGCCAGAGTTCGTCTGGATGCGAATGTGAACATGGAACTTGCCATGGAGCTCATGCTTTTGGTTATGAAGGAGAATTAATTTATGATAACAGTAATCGGTGTTCGGTTCAGGAATGCGGGGAAGATCTATTATTTTGATCCTGCAGGAAAAGACATCCATGTGGGAGAGCATGTGATTGTGGAAACTGCCCGCGGAATTGAGTTTGGCTATGTGGTTTTAGGCTGCAGGGAGGTGGAGGATTCCAAAGTGGTCCAGCCTTTAAAAGCGGTAATCCGTATGGCCACCGCAGCGGATGAAGAGACTGCGAGAAAGAATAAGGAAAAAGAAAAGGATGCATTCAGGATTTGTCTGGAAAAGATCAAAAAACATGACCTTCAGATGAAACTGATCGATGCGGAATATACATTTGATAATAATAAAGTGCTGTTTTATTTTACAGCGGACGGAAGAATTGATTTCAGAGAGCTGGTAAAGGATTTGGCAGCTGTGTTTAAGACCAGAATTGAACTCCGTCAGGTGGGAGTCAGGGATGAGACGAAGATTATGGGCGGAATCGGTATCTGCGGACGTCCGCTTTGCTGTAATTCCTACCTTTCTGAATTCGTTCCGGTTTCGATTAAGATGGCAAAGGAACAGAATCTTTCTTTGAATCCGACTAAGATTTCAGGCGTCTGCGGACGTTTGATGTGCTGTCTTAAAAATGAAGAGGAAACTTATGAGGAATTGAACGGACGTCTTCCGAATATCGGAGATTATGTGACTACGGACGACGGGTTGAAGGGCGAGGTTCAAAGTGTGAGCGTGCTCAGACAGCTGGTTAAAGTGATCGTTACCGTGGAAAAGGATGAGAAAGAGATCCGGGAGTACAAGGTAGAGCAGCTGAAATTCCGTCCGAGAAGGAAGAAAGAGAAGCTGGATGTCAATGACAAAGAGCTGAAAGCATTGGAAGCGCTTGAAAAAAGGGAAGGAAAGTCTAAGTTAGATGACAATTAATCTGAAAGACAATGAACGTTTTGATGACCTTCAGAGAAATGGATATAAGATTATACAGAAAAAGGACGGGTTCTGCTTTGGCATGGACGCGGTACTGCTTTCGGGATTTGCGGCGGTAAAGGAAGGGGAACGGGTTTTGGACCTGGGAACGGGGACTGGAATCATTCCCATCCTTTTAGAAGCTAAGACAAAAGCCGGACATCTTACCGGGCTGGAGATTCAGGAAGAGGTCGCGGATATGGCGGCGCGGAGCGTGAAGTATAATCATTTGGAAGAGAAGATTTCCATCGTCCAGGGAGATATTAAAGAAGCCGGCCAGTTGTTTGGATTGGCTTCTTTTGATGTGGTTACTTCTAATCCGCCCTATATGAATGATGCTCATGGGCTTAAAAATCCGGATCTCCCTAAGGCCATTTCCAGACATGAGGTGCTCTGCACGTTAGATGATGTGGTAAGGGAAGCTTCCAGGCTGTTAAGGCCGGGGGGAAGGTTCTATATGGTTCACAGGCCCCACAGGCTGATTGAGATCATAACGGCTCTGACTTCATATAAGCTGGAACCGAAGAGGATGAAACTGGTTCATCCGTTTGTGGACAAGGAAGCGAATATGGTTCTCATTGAAGCGGTTAGGGGCGGAAAATCCATGATTAAGGTGGAAGCGCCCATCATCGTATATAAGGAACCTGGAGTTTATACGGATGAGATATACAGTATCTACGGATATTGACCGGAAGTGTGGTTTGAAGAAAAGCTGCGGACAGCGGCGGAATAAGAGGAAATGATGGCGGGAAAATTATATTTGTGTGCGACACCGATTGGAAATCTGGATGATATTACATTCAGGGTGCTGAATACTCTGAAGGAAGTGGACCTGATAGCTGCGGAGGATACGAGACACAGCATTAAGCTGTTAAATCATTTTGATATCAAAACACCGATGACCAGCTATCATGAGTTCAATAAGTTTGATAAGGCCAGGTATCTGGTGGAGCAGATGCAGCAGGGGGTAACGATTGCTCTGATTACTGATGCGGGGACGCCGGGAATCTCAGATCCTGGAGAGGAACTGGTGAAACAGTGTTATGAAGCCGGAATTGAAGTGACTTCCCTGCCCGGGCCGGCGGCCTGTATTACGGCGCTGACATTGTCGGGAATGTCCACCAGGAGATTTTGTTTTGAAGCGTTTCTGCCTTCGGATAAGAAGGAGAAGCAGTGGATTCTGGAAGAATTGAAAGCGGAAACGAGAACGATCATTCTATATGAAGCGCCGCACCGGCTGGTTAAGACGCTGGAAGAATTAAGGGAAGCGCTGGGAGACCGGAAAATCACGATTTGCAGAGAGCTTACGAAGAAATATGAAGAGGCGTTTCGGACAACTCTTTCAGAGGCTATAGACCACTATCAGGAGAATGATCCTAAGGGAGAATGCGTGATTGTGGTTGAGGGAAAAAGTATTGACGATATCAAGGAAGAGCAGAAAAGGTCCTGGGAGGAGATGTCTTTAGAGGAGCATATGAGATATTATGAAGATCAGGGAGTTGAACGGAAGGAAGCCATGAAACTGGTGGCAAAAGACCGGGGAATCAGCAAAAGGGATGTTTACCAGCGGCTTTTGTCGTAAAATGTCGGATATCCGTTGAAATTGGGAGATTGGTTGTCGATATTTTCATCTTGACAAAAGGTGTTTCTTCCTATAATATTAGTTTGAATATCAAAACATTTGAAAATAAAAACATTCTCAATAGGAATCTGTCGAGCAAAATGAGAGGATACTCTATGACTACAAAAATAATAGGAACAGGATCTTATGTGCCGGAACGCATCGTTACCAATGACGACCTGGCTAAAATTGTGGATACCAGTGATGAGTGGATTCAGAGCAGAACCGGTATCAGAGAAAGAAGAATTACTTTAGGTGAAGGAACATCGGCTCTTGCAGTTAAGGCAGCAGGGCGGGCGTTGGAAGATGCGGGTATCACCGCAGAAGAGGTTGATCTCATTATTGTGGCAACTTCATCCCCTGACAATTGTTTTCCAAGCGACGCATGTCAGGTTCAGGCGGCAATCGGCGCGGTAAATGCGGTGGCGTATGATATCAGCGCTGCCTGTTCCGGATTTATCTTTGCGTTAAATACCGTACATAGTTTTATTCAGGCCGGTATTTATAAGACCGGACTGATCGTGGGAGCGGATACGCTCAGCAAGCTGGTGGACTGGAATGACCGCGGAACCTGTGTGTTATTCGGAGACGGAGCCGGGGCAGCAGTGGTTCAGGCAGCGGATACTGGAGTGATGAGCATGTCCATGGGTTCTGACGGCGTTAAGGGCCATGTGCTCGCTTGTAAGGCCAGAACGGTGGGGAACTTCCTTACGGAGGGAAAACCGGAATTGGGATATATGACTATGGACGGTCAGGAAGTATTTAAATTCGCAGTGAAAAAGGTGCCGGAATGCGTCCGCCAGGTATTGAATGAGAGCGGTACGGATATTGAAGACATCAAGTATTTTATTATGCATCAGGCGAATTACCGGATTTTTGAGTCCATTGCTAAGAGATTAAAGGTTTCCGTTGACCGGATGCCTATGAATATTGACCGTTACGGCAATACGTCGGGAGCTTCGATTCCGCTTATACTGGATGAACTGAATCAGGCGGGAAAATTAAACAGAGGGGATAAGCTTGTATTTGCAGGTTTTGGCGCAGGCCTTACCTGGGGAGCAACCCTGATGGAGTGGTAGGATAGCTAAGTAAAGCCGGAACAGCCGGATTACTTTCTATATAAAATAAAATTAATAGGATAATTAAGGAGATTAAAACCATGTTAGAGAAAATGAAAGAAATTATTGCAGAACAGTTAAGCGTAGACGCAGAGACAATTACAGCGGCTTCTTCTTTTAAAGAGGATTTAGGAGCTGATTCCCTGGATTTATTTGAACTGGTTATGGCATTGGAAGATGAATATTCTGTAGAGATTCCTGCTGAAGACTTACAGGAATTATTAACAGTTGGTCAGGTTATGGATTATCTGAAAGAAAAAGGCGTAGAGGCATAATTAAGGTTTCTCAGACACAAGAAGCAGGTACGCTGTCGGCGGCAGAATGAGAGGTAAGTATGAAAACAAGAATTACAGAACTTTTAGGGATTGAACATCCGATTATCCAGGGAGGTATGGCCTGGGTTGCTGAACACAACCTGGCAGCGGCCGTTTCCAACGCAGGTGGTCTGGGTTTGATTGGCGGTGCCAATGCTCCTGCGGAAGTAGTGCGTGATGAGATCCGTAAAGCAAAAGAACTGACAGACAAACCATTTGGCGTAAATGTTATGCTTTTAAGCCCTCATGCAGATGAAGTGGCTAAAGTAGTGGTTGAAGAGGGGATCAAGGTTGTTACGACCGGAGCAGGAAACCCTGAAAAATATATGGAGTTATGGAAAGCGGCCGGAATTAAGGTAATTCCCGTAGTTGCATCCGTAGCGCTGGCTAAACGTATGGAAAAATACGGCGCCGACGCGGTGGTTGCGGAAGGCTGTGAATCAGGCGGCCATATCGGCGAATTGACAACTATGACATTGGTTCCTCAGGTTGTGGACGCTGTTTCTATCCCTGTTATCGCTGCCGGCGGTATTGCGGACGGAAGAGGAATTGCAGCGGCATTTATGCTGGGTGCGGAAGCCGTGCAGATGGGAACGCGTTTTGTGGTTTCCAACGAGTCAATTGTACATGAAAATTATAAAGACAGATTAATTAAAGCTAAAGATATTGATTCCACTGTTACGGGCAGAAGCCATGGACATCCGGTACGCTGTCTGCGCAACCAGATGACAAGAGAGTATATCAAGCTTGAAAACAGCGGAAAATCTTTTGAAGAATTGGAGTATTTAACATTAGGTGCTCTTAGAAATGCAGTTATGGACGGCGACGTGGTCAATGGCACCGTTATGGCCGGACAGATTGCAGGTATGGTTACAAAGAAACAGTCTTGTAAAGAGATGATTGATGAGATGATGGCTCAGGCAGATAAACTGTTAGGCCACAGCCAGAAATAAGGAGTTTTAAAATGAGTAAAATTGCATTTATTTTCCCAGGTCAGGGAGCACAGATTTGTGGTATGGGTAAGGATTTTTATGAGCAGACAGAGATTGGAAAACAGGTTTTTGACAAAGCATCAGAACTGTTGGGATTTTCTATGCCTGAATTATGTTTCGAGGAAAATGACAGGCTGGATATCACGGAATACACCCAGGCCGCAATGGTTACTGCAAGCATTGCCATGATGAAGGTGTTTACGGAGAAGACGGGAATTGAGCCGGATGTGGCCGCAGGTCTGAGCCTGGGAGAATATTGTGCAATGGTAGCAGCAGGTGTGATGAGCGAGGAAGATGCCATCACCACAGTAAGACAGAGAGGCATTCTGATGCAGGAAGCCGTTCCGGTAGGCGTAGGCGCTATGGCGGCGGTTCTGGCTATGGATGCGGATAAGATTGAAGAAGTGATTGCGGATATTGAGGGCGTACAGATCGCCAATTATAACTGTCCTGGACAGATCGTTATATCAGGACTGAAGGAAGCGGTGGAAACTGCTTGTGAAAAATTAAAAGAAGCGGGAGCAAAGCGCACCATTATGCTGAAGGTCAGCGGACCATTTCATTCTAAGATGCTGACGGGCGCAGGCGAGAAGCTGGGCAAAGTGTTGGAAGGCGTAGAGGTACATACTCCTGTTATTCCTTATGTGGCAAACGTGACGGCTTCTTATGTGACGGATGCTTCTGAGGTAAAGCCATTGCTTGAGAAACAGGTTTCTTCTTCCGTAAGATGGCAGCAGAGCGTGGAAACGATGCTGAAAGACGGAGTGGATACATTTATCGAGATCGGACCTGGAAAAACTTTGGCCGGATTTATGAAAAAGATCGATAGAACCGTAAAGGTGATTAATATAGAAAAATTAGAAGATATTGAAAATGCAGCAGTTTTAATCGGTTAAAAACCGGATAGGCGCCGCAGCAGCGGCAGAATGTGAGGTAATTATGGGATTAAATGATAAAATCGCAGTTGTAACAGGCGCAAGCCGCGGAATCGGACGTCAGATTGCTGTCACACTGGCTTCTAAAGGGGCATCCGTTATCGTCAATTATAACGGTTCAGCTGCAAAGGCAGAAGAGGTTGTTAAAGAGATTGAGGCAGCAGGCGGCAAAGCGGAAGCAATTCAGTGCAATGTTTCCGATTATACTAAGGCCGGAGAGCTGATGGATTATGTAATTAAAAAATATGGCAGAGTCGATATATTGGTAAATAATGCCGGTATCACAAGAGACGGTCTTCTGATGAAGATGAGCGAGGAAGATTTTGATGCGGTTTTAGATACCAACTTAAAGGGCGCATTTAACTGTATGAAGCACGTATCACGCCAGATGATCAAACAAAAAGCGGGAAGAATCATCAACATGTCTTCCGTGTCAGGCGTTGCGGGCAATGCGGGACAGACCAACTATGCGGCTTCTAAAGCAGGTATTATCGGCCTTACCAAGGCGGCCGCAAGAGAGATGGCAAGCCGCGGCATTACGGTTAATGCGATTGCTCCGGGATTCATCGTTACTGAGATGACGGATGTGCTGCCGGATGCAATCAAAGAATCCACAAAAGAACAGATTCCTATGAAAAAATTCGGAGAAACAGCCGATATCGCCAATGCAGTTGCATTTTTTGCATCTGATGAAGCAAAGTACATCACCGGTCAGGTACTGTGCGTAGACGGCGGAATGGCTATGTAAGTATAAAATCCGCTGTCGGCGGTGAAATGGAGAAAAAATATGAAGAGAAGAGTTGTTGTAACAGGATTGGGAGCGATCACCCCGATTGGTAATGACGTGGAGAGCTTCTGGAACGGATTAAAGAATAAAACAGTGGGCATTGCTCCGATTACTTATTTTGATACTGCTGATTATAAGGCTAAACTGGCTGCAGAGGTAAAGGGATTTGATGCAAAACAGTATATGGACCCGAAAACTGCAAAGAGAATGGAACAGTTTTCACAGTTTGCGGTTGCGGCTTCGAAAGAGGCATTGGAAGATTCCGGTATTGATATGGAAAAGGAAGATCCATACCGCGTGGGCGTCTGCGTAGGTTCCGGTATCGGAAGCCTGCAGGCGATGGAACGTGAACATAAAAAATTATTGGAAAAAGGGCCTGGAAGAGTAAATCCTCTTTTGGTTCCTATGATGATCAGCAATATGGCGGCAGGCAACGTGGCAATTCAGTTCGGACTTAAAGGCAAATGCTTTAACGTGGTAACCGCTTGTGCTACCGGAACTCATTCCATCGGTGAAGCATTCCGCTCCATCCAGTACGGCGAAGCTGAAGTGATGCTGGCAGGCGGTACGGAAGCAAGTATCTCTCCAATCGGAGTGGCAGGATTTACAGCTCTGACAGCGCTGAGCACCTGCGACGATCCTATGAGAGCGTCCATTCCTTTTGATAAGGACAGAAGCGGATTTATCATGGGGGAAGGTGCAGGAGTTGTGGTTCTGGAATCTTTAGAGCACGCTCAGGCCCGCGGAGCTAAGATCTATGCTGAGATAGTCGGATACGGAGCAACCTGTGATGCTTACCACATCACCTCTCCGGCAGAAGACGGCAGCGGCGCTGCTAAGGCTATGGAGTTTGCAATTGAAGATGCAGGAATTACTCCTGACAAGATCGATTATGTCAACGCACATGGAACCAGCACTCATCACAATGACCTTTTCGAAACAAAGGCGATTAAACTGGCTTTAGGTGATCATGCTTATAAAGTAAAGATCAATTCGACAAAGTCCATGATCGGACATCTGTTGGGCGCGGCAGGCGGCGTGGAATTCATCACCTGCGTGAAATCCATCCAGGACGGTTTTGTTCATGCTACGGCAGGACTGGAACAGCCGGATGAAGAATGTGATCTGGATTACACCATGGGAGACGGAGTGTCCATGGATGTCAACTATGCAATCAGCAATTCATTGGGCTTTGGCGGACATAATGCCAGCGTCTTAGTGAAGAAGTTCGAAAATTAAGAGGGGTGCGGTTATGACTATCAATGAGATCACAAAATTAATTCAGGCAGTATCTGATAATGGGTTGTCCAGCTTTGAATATCAGCAGGGCGATGAAAAATTGATATTAAAGAAAAAGAAAAATGTTCCTCAGGCACCGGCTCCCGTTGTATTTTCCCAGGCGCCTGCACCTATGATGGCAGCGCCGGCTATGCCGATGGCAGCACCTGCAGTTTCTATGCCTGTTGAGACGGAAGAAGAGAAGCAGGAAACTGTTCTGATCGGTTCCGACAACGTGGTTGTTTCTCCTTTGGTGGGAACTTTCTATAATGCAGCTTCTCCTGATTCCGAGCCGTTTGTAAAAGTGGGCGATGTGGTAAAAAAGGGTCAGGTTCTGGGCATTATTGAAGCGATGAAGCTTATGAATGAGATTGAAAGCGAGTTTGACGGAGTGGTGGAAGCGATTCTTGTCAATAACGAAGATGTTGTAGAATATGGTCAGCCATTGTTCAGAATCCGCTGATTAAGAGACAGGGCCGGGGAGATCACATCTCTCCGGCCGGAGAAAGTGAGGTATTAACATGCTGGGAATTAAAGAAATTCAGGAAATCATTCCTCATAGACATCCATTTCTTCTGATCGACTGTATCGAAGAGCTGGAACCGGGTGTGAAAGCCGTAGGATATAAATGCATTACTTATAATGAGCCTCAGTTTGAAGGCCATTTTCCACAGGAACCTGTTATGCCGGGCGTGCTCATGATTGAGGCATTGGCTCAGGTAGGCGCGGTTGCCATATTGAGCGTAGAGGGAAATAAGGGAAAGACTGCTTATTTCGGCGGAATCAACAATGCGAAGTTTAAGAAAAAAGTGGTTCCGGGCGATAAGCTCAAGCTGGAATGTGAGATTATCAAGCAGAAAGGGCCGGTTGGAGTTGGCAAAGCTACAGCCACCGTTGACGGTAAGATCGCAGTAACAGCAGAATTGACATTTATGGTGGGATAATTATTATTCTGAGCGTCCGCCCAGGTTTTAAACGGATTACAAGGCCGCAGCCAGCGGCAGCATGAGAGGTAAATATGTTTGATAAAATTTTGATAGCCAATCGAGGCGAAATCGCGGTGCGGATCATCCGCGCGTGCAGAGAAATGGGAATTAAGACCGTTGCAGTTTATTCAGAAGCGGATAAGGACTGTCTTCATACGCTGTTGGCGGATGAAGCGATCTGTATCGGCCCGGCCTCTTCCACGCAGAGTTATTTGAATATGGAGAGAATCCTGACAGCTACGGTTGCCATGAAAGCGGATGCCATTCATCCGGGATTTGGATTTTTATCTGAAAATGCCCGTTTTGCTGAGCTTTGTGAGAAGTGCAATATCACATTTATCGGCCCGTCTGCGGATATTATTAACCGTATGGGCAATAAATCAGAAGCCAGAAAGACCATGATGGAAGCAGGCGTGCCGGTTGTTCCGGGCAGCAAGGAAGCTGTTTATACGGTGGAGGAAGGCCTTAAAATGGCTAAGGAGATCGGTTTTCCCGTCATGATTAAAGCGTCTTCAGGCGGCGGCGGAAAGGGCATGAGAATCTCTTATAACGAAGAGGATTTCGAAGCGAATTTCCAGAACGCACAGATGGAGTCTGTCAAAGGCTTTTCCGACGATACCATGTATATTGAAAAATATATTGAAAAACCGAGACATATTGAATTTCAGATCATGGCCGACAAGCACGGCAATGTTGTTCATTTAGGAGAGCGTGACTGTTCTATCCAGAGACGCCACCAGAAAGTATTGGAGGAATCCCCTTCTATGGCGATTTCACCGGAACTGCGGGCGCGGATGGGTGAGACTGCCGTTAAAGCGGCTAAAGCAGTTGGATATGAGAATGCGGGAACGATTGAATTTTTGCTGGATAAGGATAAAAACTTTTATTTCATGGAGATGAATACCCGAATTCAGGTTGAACATCCGGTTACAGAGATGGTTTCAGGCATGGATCTTATTAAAGAACAGATCAGAGTAGCTGCCGGAGAACCGTTAAGCGTCAGCCAGGATCAGGTAAGGCTCAGCGGACATGCGATCGAATGCAGAATTAATGCGGAAAATCCGTCTAAAAACTTCATGCCGTGTCCGGGACTGATCACCAATGTCCATGTGCCTGGCGGAAACGGAGTCCGCATCGATTCCCATATTTACAGCGATTATAAGGTTCCGGCCAATTATGATTCCATGCTTTTGAAACTGATTGTCCATGGCAAAGACAGAGCCGATGCCATCGCTAAGATGCGCAGCGCATTAGGCGAGCTGATCATTGAAGGTATTGAGACCAATGTGGACTTCCAGTTTGAGATATTAAGCCATCCTGCTTATCAGAGTGGCGATACCGATACCCATTTTATTCCGACTTATTTCCCGGAATATTGTAAATAGCCTGAGGCATAAAAAGCCGCCTGTATGAAAGGGAGTAATCCAGATGTTAAGAGATATGTTCAAAAAGACTTATACATTGATCGATACAAAGTATAAATCTTCATCAAAACCAGATGAGCCAAACATTCCTCAGGGGCTTTGGAGAAAATGTAATAAATGTGGACAGCCGGTTTATGTTGAGGATGTGAAAAACAATTATTATATTTGCCCAAAATGCAACGGATATTTCCGTGTTCATGCCTATAGAAGGATTGAGATGGTCATCGATGACGGCACCTTTGAGGAATGGGATAAGGAGATGGAATTTTCCAATCCTTTGAATTTCCCGGGATATGAGAAAAAGGTGGAAGCAGTCAAGGAAAAATCAAAATTAAATGAAGCGATTGTGATCGGTAAGGGAGAAATTAACGGTCAGAAGACGGTTATCGGAGTCTGTGACGCCAGATTCCTTATGAGCAGTATGGGACACAACGTGGGTGAGAAGATCACCAATGCCGTGGAACGCGCTACAAAGGAAAAACTTCCGGTGATTATTTTCGCATGTTCAGGCGGCGCCAGAATGCAGGAGGGAATCGTGTCCCTGATGCAGATGGCTAAAACCTCGGCCGCTCTTAAAAAACACCATGAAGCAGGGCAGCTGTTCATCAGCGTTCTGACCGATCCGACGACTGGAGGAGTTACGGCCAGCTTTGCGATGTTAGGAGATATTATCCTGGCGGAGCCCAATGCTTTGATCGGTTTTGCAGGCCCAAGGGTAATCCAGCAGACCATCGGACAGAAGCTTCCGGAGGGATTCCAGAGATCGGAGTTCCTGTTGAAGCATGGATTTGTGGATAAGATCGTAGAGCGGGAGGATTTAAAGGACACATTGTATGCGATCCTGAAACTCCATTCGGCTGAAACACATAAAATTCCTGATTTAGAAACAGTTTGTGGAAATATCCCGCAGGAGTCTGTGGAAAAACATCATAAAAAACAGGATGCCTGTGGAAAAACTCCGTGGGATACCGTTCTTTTGTCCAGAAAATCGGACCGTCCGGTTGCTACGGATTATATAGACATGATATTCGACGATTTTATGGAGTTCCACGGCGACCGTTACTTCGGCGACGACGGAGCGATTGTGGGCGGCATCGCCACATTCCACGGAATTCCGGTGACTGTAATCGGACAGCAGAAGGGCAAGAACACCAAGGACAACATTAAATGCAATTTTGGAATGCCTTCTCCGGACGGTTATAGAAAGGCGCTTCGCTTAATGAAGCAGGCAGAGACGTTTAAACGCCCTGTAATCTGCTTTGTGGATACACCAGGGGCTTTCTGCGGCCTGGAAGCGGAGGAACGGGGACAGGGTGAGGCTATCGCCAGAAACCTGTTTGAAATGGCAAGTTTGACAGTGCCTGTGCTCTCCGTTGTGATCGGTGAAGGCGGAAGCGGCGGAGCGCTGGCTATGGCGGTTGCCAACCAGGTCTGGATGCTTGAAAATGCCATCTATTCTATCCTTTCACCGGAGGGATTTGCTTCAATTCTCTGGAAGGACAGCAAACGTGCGGATGAAGCGGCTAAGGTCATGAAGATCACTGCTAAGGATCTTTTAGACATGGGATTGATTGAAAAAGTGATTCCTGAAACAGAGCCTGCGTGTCACGACAATCTGGATGTACTCTGCAGCTATTTGACAGAGGGAATGAAGGAATTTTTGAAAGAATATAGTGAAATGAGCGGCGAAGAGATTGCCAATCAGAGATATGAGAGATTTAGGAGAATGTAATGAGCCAGTTACCATCATTAAAAATAGGTGATTTAACCGTAGACAGGCCAATTATTCAGGGCGGAATGGGAGTGGGAATCAGTCTGTCTTCCCTGGCCGGAGCCGTGGCGAAAGCAGGCGGAATGGGCATTATCTCCACCGCGCAAATTGGTTTTCGGGACGCTGAATTCTCGAAAAATCCTCAGAATGCGAATCTTCGCGCCATTAAAACTGAATTGGATAAAGCAAGGGCCATCGCTCCTAAGGGAGTGATCGGCTTCAATATCATGGTTGCCACGAAAAACTATGCCGAATATGTAAAGGCGGCGGTAAAAGCGGGCGCGGATATCATCATATCAGGCGCAGGACTTCCGATTTCCCTGCCTGAATATGTGTCGGAAGCTGCAGCCGATATGGGCGGGAAGGTGAAAACCAAGATTGCTCCTATCGTCTCGTCTGCCAAATCGGCTATGGTTATCTGTAAGATGTGGGACAGAAAGTATAAAAAAGCACCGGATCTGGTGGTTATCGAAGGGCCTCTGGCCGGGGGCCACCTGGGATTTTCCAGAGAAGAGCTGACAGAATACGGCGCGGATACGGATGATGTTCCATCCACATATAAGCGGATTCAGTATGATGAAGAGATCAAACGGATTCTGACTGTTATAAAAGAGTATGGTGAGAAGTATAAAAAGAAGATTCCGGTTGTGACAGCCGGGGGAATCTATACCCATGAGGATGTGGTGCACCAGTTTGAACTGGGGGCGGACGGAGTCCAGGTGGGAACCCGTTTTGTTACGACGGAAGAATGTGACGCGCCGATGGAATACAAACAGGCGTACATCAATGCTTCGAAAGAGGATATTGTGATCACGAAAAGTCCGGTGGGAATGCCGGGGCGCGCGATTAAGAATACATTTTTAAACCATGTTGCAGGAGAGCGGGAAAAGATCGAACACTGCTTTTTATGTTTGGAACATTGCAATCCGGCAATAACGCCTTACTGCATTACGAAAGCATTGATTAATGCGGCAAAAGGGGATTTGGACCATGCGCTGCTGTTCTGCGGGAGCAATGCGTATAGGGCGGAGAAGATTGAAACTGTGGAAGCGGTTATGAATGAATTGGCTGAGGGGACGCTTTAAAGAAGGGGAACCTAAGACCCGCAAGGGTAAAAAGAGACAGGGCGCTGCCCTGTCTCTTTTTTTCGGCTGTTGTTTGGCTAGAACAGTTCCTCATTAAAACGAACTAACTCCTTATTTAAGATCTCTTCTACTTCCACATAAAGTTCTTTCTGATACATTCCGCCGCCCAAGATCAGCTGGTCCTTCGGAATAATTATCATAATAACATCCATATCATCTTTTATCTCAGCGCTGGAAACCGCCAGTCCTGTCTTTGCGTCCAGAGTGCATAACAGATCCGGGAAGGTTCCTATGCGTTCGCCGTTCTTTTCCAGAGTCATATATTCATTCCAATAAGTGAGTTCATAATCATCGGCATCTGATTTTACGTGAAGAGATCCCACATCATATCCGCCGTCCATACACAGTTCATAATCGCTGGTTATGCCGCGGCATACCACTTTGGCTTTATAATTATCCTCCAGGAATTTTAAGATGCCCTCTACGTCATCTTTGTGATCCAGATACCCTTTTCCGATGGCCAGAGCCTGTGCGATTGCGCCTACTGCCGCATGATTTTTAGCATATTCTGCGGTAACCGGATTGCGGAGCACGCAGCACATTCCTCCGTCCACAACTGCCGTCTGGCGGATCATATGAGAGGTGGTTTTTAAGCTTCCTTTTGCGATGGTTTCCACATAATTATCGCCTTTGCCGCCGCATGCGGTCTGAACTGTTATGTAGTCAGGAATCTGGTTTAAACCAATGCTTCCCATGGTTCCTGTAGGATGTGCGCGGCCGTTGCTTGGCGCGTCTACAAGAGGGATGCCGGTAATGGACGAGATCACCCAGCCGTTTGAAGTGGACACGCCGCCGTTTTCACAGGTGGTAAAACCGGCTATTTTCGTTCCGCTGTTCATCTCAAAATTTTTCAGCACTGTTTTCCAGTGGTCAATGGTAACGCAGGTATCCTTTGCGGACGGTGCTCCTACCATGGAAACATTTACGATTGTATCGTCCTGGTTCATCTCATCAATGTCCATCATAATGAGCTCATCCGTATGGCGGAATGCTTCTTCCAGCGCGTCAAGGCCGAGCTGAAGGTTTCCGCCGCCGCCGCCGCCCAGCAGAAGTCCCCCATAAAGAGCCTGAAGGCAAAGATCTTTTGTTAATTTAATCATATAAAACCTCCTCCTAATTAAAATTCTAACAATAGTCTATAAACAGTCTAATTGTTATACAAATTTTTGTCAATTGCAATTAAAGTTAAATACAGTCTACCAGTTTTGCTGCCGCATCCTGAAGCATTTGGTAAAATGCTTTTTCGTCGGACATTGTTTTTCCTTTTCCATTTTCAATCAATTCAATCAGTTCTTTTAGGTTCTGATTTTCAGGATCTTCCGAAAGAATCAGGCGGCAAAGCCGCTGCGAGGCTTCGATCATGCGGAGAGGGCCGTAAATCCTGGGTTCGCCCTCTAATCCGGCGGCGCTGGTTATCATATAGACCAGCAGTTCAAAATAATCATTCTGATTCATTGTTTTCCTCCCATGTATTAAAATGTACGATTTCTTCCAAGGACTTTCGGCGGGCGGTTCTTGGTTCGCCTGTGGGATAGCCGATGGAGATGAGAAGTTCCATGCGGAAATGTTCGGGTAATTTCAGGATCTTTTTTACAGCTGCCGCATTATAGGATTTGATGGCGCAGGTGCCCAGGCCCAGTTCCACGGCTTCCAGCATGATGTTTTCCGCCGCCATGGAAGCATCCATCATGCAGCCATAGACTTCTGAGTTGGGAGAACCGTGTTTTAACGCATAATCCATGTCGGAGCAGATTGCCATGATAACGGGCGGTTTTCCGCTCAGGCCGGGGCTGAATAAATCCACTTTGCGGACCAGGTCCGGATCGGTGATAAAAAAGAATTTCCAGGCTTGTAAGTTGCTGGCGCTGGGAGCCAGCCTTCCTGCTTCCGCCAGCTTTAAAAGCAGTTCATCGGAAACCGGGCGGCTGTCAAATGACCGGATACTTCGTCTTAGTTTGATTGCTACTGATACATCCATACGCATTTCCTTTCCTAAACGGCCAGAATGATGGGTTACGGCCGAAAAAATAAAAAATCCTTGCTGATTTACATAGTTATATTATAATTTAAAGTGACAGTTCAGGGAAGTAAAAGCGGGGAATCCGAAAAGATATTCTGCCCTGAAAAGTTATTGTTTTGATAGAAACAAACTTGAGGAGGAGCCGCCGCTATGGATTACTTTTTTATAATATTTCCCAAACTGCTGAGTTTTTTATTATTGATTTTAATGGGTTATGTGGTATCAAAATTGGGAATTGTGAAGGAATGCAGTTTGTCCTCCATATCCGGACTTTTGATAAAGCTGGTGCTGCCCTGCCTTACTGTTTCACTGCTTTATGAAAATAAGACGACATTTGCCGGGCTGTTTGAATATCACAGGGTGGTAATGTGGCAGGTGGGCATGTATTTTGTAATGGCGGCAGTTGGGATCTTATGCAGCCGTCTGGCAAAACTTCCGCCGCTTACGGCCAGCGTCCATCAGGGATGTATGGTGGGCGGAAATTATGGTTTTGTGGTAATTCCTCTCATCATGGCGCTGTTTACTGAGGCGGCCGACAGGCAGTATATTCCGATCTGTTCCGCCGTAGATACGGTTGTCGTGTGGACGCTGGGACTTGCTCTTTTTACAAGGGGAAAAGCAGGATCGTTTAAAGAGCTTGGGAAAAAGCTGTTTAATCCTATTTTGGTTTCTATCTTTTTCGCCCTTATCATAAATTCCATGGATATTGTACTGCCCGAACCATTTGTGTATGTGGCGGATTCGGTAGGAAATGTGAGTTATAGCATGGGGCTCGTTTATCTGGGATGTACGATCTGCTTTTTGAAAAAGCCCGGGCTGTCGGAGCTTAAAAATATTACCATGATTGTGGGAACGAAACTGATTCTCATACCGGCGGCTGTATTCTTAATATCCTCCTATTTTCTTCCGGTGACGGAGAGCCTGATTCTGATGCTGATCGCGGGCGCGCCTTCGATGACCACCTCCAGCATGATTGCGAAGCAGTATGGGCTGGATGAGGGATATGCATCCACTGCGGTATTTGTTACGACCATAAGCTGTATGGTGACCATCCCTATTGTGTTTCTTATCACGGCATGGATCAGATAGAGGAAAAGGCCGGCGCAATATGAAATTATGCGGCGGCCTTTGTTATGCGGCGGTTTTAACCCGCCGCTTTTTTAGTGGTAACTTTAAATGCAGTAATTTTTTATGTAACGCACAGCTGTTACTTCTTCTTCGCCAATCCCAGTGTTGCAGTGAAGAAACTGTATACTGCGGCTCCGGCCAAAGCACCGGCACCCAGGATGTTGAGGATCTGCTCATTTGCTTTATTGCGTTTAACTGCGATATAGCGGATGATAAGACCGACGATAATGGTAACACCGTTCATGGTAGTTCCAACAAGCAAACCGGTTGCAAACAGAATACCAATCTGTCTGTTTCCGCCGACTAACTGAATGATGGCGCCTGGAATTGCCCAGATAAGAAGCCATTTGGCAACTTCACTGTTGGTTCCGGCATCGATTGTGGTAGCAAATGTTTTGCTGACAGGTGCGAATAAGCCCTGGTCAAAATATTTGGTAGCCAGGAAAGCAACCATGAGGAATGCAATGATAAATGACATCATTTCGCAGTAATACTGCTGTTTTCTTCCTTCTTTTTCCAGTTCCGGATATTCGCCTGAACCTCTCAGAATATAGCCGCATTTTAAATCGTATGCCATATCGGAGAAAGCCGGTCCGGTTGCGGATGTAAAGCCGACTAATACGGCCAATGCTAAAGGCGGGAAGCCTAAAAGCATACCAACGATCAGGAAGATGAGGGCTGTTGCAAATCCCGGGAACCATCCGGAATACATCGCGGAAATACCGACGATTAATTCGGAAGAAAGCGCTGCAAATGCTGAAAAAATCAGCCAGATTATAAACATGCCAACGCTCATATCTGAAATTATGCCGCAGATAACAGCCAGAAGAAGAGCTACGGCCATGTAAGCAACGAAACCGAGTCCTAATGTTTTCTTTAATACTTTCATACTGCTTGTAAATTTACCGGCAGCAGTATCTTCATTACTGCTTTTCTTAAACAGCATGCGCGCGCATTGAAGAAGAGATACGGCGCCCGCGCCGATCATAACTCCGTGAGGCATGTAGTTAATCATAGCATAATCACTGAATACAAAATTGGAGCCAAACAGATTGCTGGCCAATGTTGCGGTATGTCCAAATAGGGAGAGGGCAATACTGTTTGTCTTGATAACGCCAATGATAATAGAGCCAACGCCAAGAGCCAGCATAGCGAAGAAATCACCAAACCAGGAAACACCAAGAAGGTCTGTAGGGATTCCTGCGATCTTTCCGATCCAGCCGATTGCAATACCGACGATCAACAGAAATGCTTTCCGTCCCTTTTCAACAACAGCGAGAATGGATTCAGCAGCAGCTACGCCCGGAGGCCATGCACCTTCTGCCGGATACATCTCTGAGTCAAAGGTTTTGTAAAGAATCGTAGCGTCGATGCAGGTAGCTAAGAAGACGCCGATCAGCATTGGAAACATTAATTCAGGTTTTCCCATAACTACAGGAATACCGATGGGAAGAATCAAACAGTTGGCAGCAGAGAATGTTGCACCGGAAATTGCGGTTTGAATCAGATTCTGCCGGTGTACACTTCTGTATTTTTTTAAAAGAGCAACCGGTATTCTGGAAATCAGAATCGCGAACAAGGCGCCTACAATCGAAGTATTAGGAGTAACACCCGTTCTTACAATCAATTCCAATCCAATAATTGCACCAAGCGCGCACATAACCACGTTAAGAACTAATACGGTAGGTTCAAACGCCTTTGGATGTTCTGATGCAGGAATAATCAATTCCTGAGGGATTTTTTCTTTCTCCATATTTCACTCTCCTTTTTTAATAATAAGAAAGATGGTCAAATTGAGCAGTGACCATCCGTGTCTTTATAAAGATTTTATACAAAAAGTAAATAAATGTCAAATAAAATAAAATATTTATAAAATAATCTATAAAAAATATTGCATACAAGCTATAAAATCTATATAATTTAAATAAAACCAATCAAAAACCAGAATAATTCGATAGTAAATGGAGGTATTAGAATGTTAATTAAACAAGTGATTGAAACCTTTGATGTGTTAGATAACAGTAATGTTACTGGGAAAGATGTGGAAAATTATTTAAAGGGCATTAACCCGGATGCGAATATCGAAGTATATGAGCTGAAGGGGCCGAAAGGAAGCACTGATATGGTAAAAGTCCGTATTCCCGGACTGCATGGCAAGGCATCCGGCGGCAGCGCGCCTACGATCGGAATATTGGGCCGTCTTGGCGGTATCGGAGCGCGTCCGGAGATGATCGGGTTTGTATCGGATGGAGACGGAGCGCTGGCGGCGATCAGTGTTGCTGCAAAACTGCTGGATATGCAGATGAAAGGCGACTATTTGGAAGGTGATGTATTTGTTTCAACCCAGATATGTCCTCATGCGCCTACTGCACCTCATTTCCCGGTTCCGTTTATGGGATCTCCGGTTGAGATGTCACAGGTGAATAAAGAAGAGGTATCTCCTGAACTGGATGCGATTCTTTCAGTGGATACAACAAAGGGCAACCGGGTGATCAATACAAGGGGATTCGCCATCTCTCCAACTGTAAAAGAAGGATACATACTGAAGACTTCAGAGGATTTATTGGAGCAGATGCAGATTACTACAGGACGCCTTCCATATGTGTTCCCGCTGGCAACCCAGGATATCACGCCTTACGGCAATGATGTTCATCATTTGAACAGCATTCTTCAGCCGGCTACGGCGACCAATGCTCCGGTAGTGGGCGTGGCGCTGACGACGGAAGTTATGGTTCCGGGCTGTGCGACAGGAGCCAGTCATTTTGTGGACGTGGAAGAGGCATCCAGATTCATGCTTGAAGTCGCTAAATATTTTGGAAAGGGAACATTGAAATTCTACGATGAAGATGAATATGCGCTGATTCAGAAGCTGTACGGATCTATGAACCATCTTCAGACGCTTGGTAAGAAGGATTGATAAAAGGAGGTACGGGTTATGAAGATTGGTGCGGTAACCATAGGGCAGGCTCCGAGAGTTGACGTAACAGTGGATATCATGGATATCTTTAATGGTAAAATCGAATTGCTTCAGAGAGGCGGCCTGGATGGTCTGACGAAAGAGCAAATAGCGGAATTTAAGCCTGAAGAAGGGGATTATGTGCTGGTCTCCAGGCTGACAGACGGGACGTCCATGACATTTGCAGAACGGTATATTCTGCCCAGACTTCAGGAATGTATCAATGAGCTGGAAGCGGAGGGAGTGCGGCTTATCATGTTTTTCTGCACCGGTGATTTTCCTGACAGCCTGACGGCAAACGTGCCTCTCGTCTATCCCTGCAATATTTTAAATAAGGTTGTTCCGCTTCTGACGAAGAAATCCAATATTGTGACCGTAACGCCGTCGCCCCTTCAGGTGGAGCAGTGTGAGAAAAAATGGTCGGAATATGTGGAAACTGTAAAAGCCATTCCGGCATCTCCGTATGGAAGCTGGGAGGATTTAAAACAGGCTGCTGAGACGATTAAGGGGATGGATGCAGACTTGGTGGTTCTGGACTGTATCGGATTTACCCAGGAGATGAAAAATATGTTTGCCAGGGAAACCGGAAAACTGGTGGTGCTTCCCAGAACTCTGCTGGCGAGAGTTATCTCAGAATTAACGGATGTGGAATAGGAGCAGTATGAGAAATTTAGTTGATATATCAAAGGGAATTTTAACCTCATGCCTGGACGCAAAGCCGGGCGAAGAGGTGTTTATTGTTACGGATGATACCCGCGTACCCATCGCCCAGGCGCTGTATGAAGGCGCTAAAGAACTGGGCTGTGAAGCCATGATGACAATTATGAAGGAGCGGGAGCTGAATGGAGAGGAGCCGCCGAAAGCCATTGCGGAAGCTATGAAAGCGGCTGATATTGTGATCTGCCCGACGGCAAAGTCGCTGACCCATACCAATGCCAGAATCAATGCGGCTAAAGAGGGTACCAGAGTTGCCACCATGCCGGGAATTACAGAGGCCATGTTCGGCGCCGGCGCCATGACTGCCGATTATAATGAAGTGGAAAGACTGACAGCAAAAATTACGGATCTGCTGACCGAGTGCAGCACGGCCCGCATTGAAAAAGACGGCTGTGTGCTTAACCTGAAATTGGAAGGGCGTAACGGCATTCCTAGCCCGGGAATCTACAGGAAACCGGGACAATGCGGTAATCTGCCTTCCGGAGAAGCATATATTGCACCTTTAGAAGACGGAGTGGACGGTGAAATGATCATTGACGGCTCCATGGTTGGAATCGGAAAGCTGGAATCCCCTCTTCATGTTGTGATTGAAAAGGGAAAACTGAAAAAAGTCAGCGGACAATACAGTGAAAAACTGGATATACTTCTGGCTAATGAAAGAAATGCTACAGTTGGTGAGCTGGGAATAGGAACCAATGAAGCAGCGGTTTTAAACGGAATTATCCTGGAAGATGAGAAGGTGTATGGAACCGTTCATATTGCATTTGGAACCAATACGTCCTTTGGCGGAGTAAACAAAGCGGACTGCCATATGGATGGAATTATCCTGAATCCAACCTTGTATTTTGATGATAAACTGATTATTGATAAAGGTAAATTTGTGGTTTAGCTGTGAACGGCCAGCGGAAGGGAGAAGTTTCGATGAAGGATAAATTCAGGGTTGGGGTTATCCGTGTATTAACATCGGATGACCAGGATTTTGTGGATATGCACGGAAGAATTATTGAGGAGCATTTTCCGGGACTTGAATGCATCTCGAAATGTATTCCGGATCAGCCGGAGGGAATCCACAGTCATGAACTGGAACGGATCGCGGTTCCGAAAATCGTGGAAACTGCCAAGTCATTTGAAGATGTGGACATGATTATTGTCAGCTGTGCGGATGATCCGGGCGTGGCGGAGATCAGGGAGGCGATTCCGGGAATTCCTGTTACCGGCGGCGGAGAGACAACGGCGGCTTTAGCCACCAAATATGGGCAGAAGATTGCGATTCTGGGAATCGTGGATTATGCGCCCAAGGCGTATCTCAGGATGATCCCGGATAAGCTGATCGCCGTGGTGAAACCGGATGGGGTTGACAGCACGCTGGATCTTATGACGCCTGAGGGGCGGGCCAACTGTCTGAAAAAGGCCCGTGAATTAAAGGAAATGGGGGCGGAAGTGATAGCCCTCGGATGTACCGGTCTTACGACCATTGGAATTGCAAAGGAGATTGAGGATGAGGTTCATATACCGGTGATTGATCCGGTGTTGGCAGAAGGGGTTTTTGCTTATTTTGAGTCGGTACGAAAGTAGAGGGATATAGGCAGATATGCAGAAAAACCGTCGGGCGGATTGAGCGCCGGACGGTTTTTCTTTATTTTTGTCCCTTTTATCAGTATAAAGAGGGAGCTGTCAGGCACGAGGTCTGGTTTGAAGATGTGAAAAGCCAAGAATATTTTAGTGAATTGCTTCGATTATTAATCTGCCGGATGAAATGCGAAGGTTTATTTTATGAGAAGAAGCTTCGTCGATCAGATCTGACGGACAATCAACATATTTTCTATCTCCTGTAAGACATACCTTATATCCTATTGGAATACGTATTTTGGAGTATTTGGAAGAAGACTGTATGTAACTTATGGATTCAAAGTTGTTTGGTCTTAACAGAAAACTGTTTGCAGTTGAAATATTAATATCAAAATGCTTTGCGGTAATTCCAAATTCAAAATCTACACAAGAAGAAATATCAATGTTACAATTATACCCGGCAGATACTTGCCCTGACATTTTATTGGCGGAATCTATAATCATACGAACGTTGTTCTCTGCTTCTACATTATTTATCTCAATTTTATTCGATGAATGAGATCGGATATAAAAGTCTCTTGTAATCTTTACTGATTCCAATTTTAGAGATGAATTTGTTATAACATCGACATCTAAGTCTCCTACTTTGGAATCGGTTAACTGGCCTTCACCGTCTTGCTGCTCTATAGTAAGTCTTCCGTCTAAGTCTTTTTTACTATAATTATTGTTCTTGCTTTTTCCCATTTGTATTGATTCATTCGTAAGTCTGACTGACGCTCCTGAAAGTACATTGCGCACAAATGCGGCATGCCCCCATTGGTTTTCAGAGTATTTTGCAATATCGAATAAAGAAAGTCTTTGTTCGCTTGGCAAATTCAGGTGTTTAACATATTTGAGAGTACCGTCTATACACACACCTGTTGCAGCTAGGTAAAGAGCGACGGCTTCATCAATTGTGAATAGTTTCTGTCTGTCAAGTGTGGCAATAACGGGTTCATCTGTAGTGTGGATAGCAGCTAATGAAGATTTGACCTGTTCCGGTGTCATAGAAATTAATTTTTCTAACTCCATAAGATTCCCTCCTAAAATTCTGTTTGCTATTTCCAATAAGTTATGGTTTTATTATACTATAAAAGTTCAGTATTTACATATCAAGTTTTAAAATATTTATAAAATTTATTATAAATCTGTTATTTGTATATTGTAATTTGCTTAAAAAGCTAATTATTACAAAAATAACTAATCTAAAAAAAGTGTGTGAAAGAAAGAGACAAGAAGAAACAGAATAAAATTTCTTGCAGGAAAAATTGGCTTTTTAGAGTGTTTTGTAAGAAAAAAGGAAGAGTGAGGATGAAAGATCCCTGCTCTTTTTTTATGTTCAGAATGCTTTTGTAAAATCCATGTTAAATGTAAGTTAAACCTCAGCCAAGCCTATTGAGATTTCCCCTATTTTCTGTCTATAATTGTAAAGTCCGGTTAACAATTATAATAATGGAGGAATTTTATGGGAGTGACACAGGTTATGAATTTATTTGGCGGGCTGGCTCTATTTTTATATGGAATGCAGATGATGAGCGGCGGCCTGGAGGCGGCGGCCGGAAACCGCATGAAGCAGATTCTGGAGAAGCTGACAGCCAACCGGTTTTTAGGTGTGGCGGTGGGAGCGGGAATCACTGCGGTGATCCAGTCCTCTTCTGCAACAACAGTTATGGTGGTGGGATTTGTTAACTCGGGAATGATGACGCTGCGCCAAGCGGTTTGGATCATCATGGGTGCAAATGTGGGTACTACCATTACAGGGCAGTTGATTGCATTGGATGTGGGAGCAATCGCCCCTTTGCTGGCATTTTTCGGCGTTGCCATGATTGTATTTGTAAAGAAGCTCCATATCCAGCATTATGGACAGATTGTTGCCGGTCTTGGTATCCTTTTTATCGGTATGGAGATGATGAGCGGTTCTATGGTTCCACTCAGGGAATCTCCGGCATTTGTAGAGTTAATGACTAAATTTTCTAATCCTCTGCTTGGAATACTGGCAGGTGCGGTATTTACCGCGGTGATCCAGTCTTCTTCTGCGTCTGTTGGAATTTTACAGGCTCTGGCGGTGAGCGGGGTGATCGGGCTTCCAAACGCTGTTTATGTTTTGTTCGGACAGAATATCGGTACTTGTATTACTGCGGTTTTAGCATCCATAGGAACCAGCAGGAATGCAAAAAGGGCGACGATCATCCATTTGATCTTCAATGTATTCGGAACCTTATTGTTTACTGCAATCTGTATGATGTTTCCGCTTGCTTTGGCGGTGGAGCATTTTACACCGGGAAACCCGGCGGCGCAGATTGCCAATATGCATACCCTGTTTAACCTGGTTACAACGGCCCTGCTTCTGCCATTTGGGACAAAACTGGCGGCCTTGGCGGAACGGATTCTTCCGGAACAGGAGGGAGAAATCTCAGAAGGATTTACTTTGGCTTATATGAAACCTGTGGATTATAACGGCGAACTTTCCATCGGCGCTTCAGCGATTGCTATTACCAGCATCCGCAATGAACTGGTGCGCATGGCGGATATGGCAAAAGAGAATGTGGATCTCAGTTACCGCGCTATTTTAGAGGAAAATCCGGGATATCTGGAGCAGATTGAGAAAAATGAAGATTATGTGGATTTCCTGAACCAGGAAATAGCAAAAGGAATCTCAAGGGTGATTGTAAATGAAGCAAATGATAAGGATTCTGAGTTAATCAGCGCGCTGTTTAAGGTTACCGGCAATATCGAACGGATTAGTGACCATGCAATGAATCTGGCCGGTTATGCAAAACTGCTGGACGAACTTCATATTACGCTTTCCGAAGAAGCCAGAAATGAAGTGAATCAGATGCATAAGACCAGCCTGACGGCCATGGACTGTATGTCCTGCATTCAAAGTGAAACGGAATCTCTCTATCTGAAAATTGAGGAACTGGAACAGCAATTTGACGACATGACAGACTGTTTCCGCCAAAGGCAGATTAAACGTCTGAAAAAGCAGAAATGCTCTGATGAAGCCTGCGTTATCTATTCGGAAATGCTGACGGATTTTGAGAGAATTGGAGATCATATCTTAAATATTGGACAGGAGATGAGATCCTGTCCGTCCGGAGTTTAAAGATACACATAAAAGAAGGAACCTGAGTGAGCGTCCGCTCTCCAGGTTCCTTCTTTGTGCATATCTTTATAAAAAATTATATATTCTCCCGTATCTTAATCGACGCCTCCGTATACTGAAGCGGGTCAGCCGGATAAACTCCGGTGGACAGATAGTCGAAAAGCAGCTTCACCGGGCGTGATCCCTGTTGAAACGGCTGCTGGCAGATGGTTGCGGAGATTACTCCGTCCCGAAGCATCTGTTTGGTAGTCTCTACAGCATCGAATGAGATAATTTTAAGTTTATGTTCTTTGTGATGGTCTAAAACTGCCCGGCATCCGCCGTATACTCCGGCAGCGGTAAAATACAGGGCGTTCATCTCCGGGTATTTGGCTAAGAGTTCTGAGGTGGCTTTATAGCTCTGAAATTCATCATCCTGGTTGGCTATGATCTCAAGGCTCTCCATCTTAGGGTATTGGGAATGGATGGTGTCTAAGAATCCGTTGATCCGCTCCGTATGGCATAAAACCAAAGGAGATCCCGTAATAATTCCAACTTTGGCCGTTCCATTCGTGATAAGTCCCATAAGGCCGCCGGCTGTCCGGCCGCACTGATAATAGTTGCTGCCTACATATGCAATCCGTTTGGAATCGGAGATATCCGTATTGGTGGTGATGGTGGGAATTCCCATATCATACAGTTCATTAATCTTACTGCTGATCTCAGGGGCGTTGTAAGGGGAGATAACAAGGCCGCGGATGCCCAGATCAATAAAATCATTGATGGCGTCTAATTGTGCTTTTATATCAAATGAGGTGCGGTTGATTAAGATGGTACAGCCGTAGCCTTCCAGCTTTTCGCGCTGGTATTCCACCCCTTCCACCACATCGTCAAAATATTTATTCCCGTTATTTTCACCGAAAAGAAGAACGCCAAGGGTAATCTTCTTTTTTTGGGCAGCTAAAGCGAGAGCTGCTTTATTGGGTTGATAATTCAGCGCATGAACGATTTCACGTATTCGCTTTTCTGTTTCAGGATTAACTGATCCGCGGTTGTTCAGGACACGGTCAACTGTGCCTCTTGAAACTCCTGCTAACGCCGCGATCTCTTTTAACGTTGTCATAAAATAACCCCTTTAATTGAATGATTAACTGATCAAGATTAGAATAACATGTAATCTTTGTAGTGTCAAATTATCTTTTATGTGCTCGTGAATAATGTGTCAAAATCATGTAAAAAGGGCTGTGAAATGCAAAATACATCGAAAAATGATGTAAAAGTGTTTAAGAAAGAATTAAAAAAGAAAAAGTTATTGACTAAATTTACCAAATGTGTTAATGTGTGATTAGTTGATAACGTGCACGTGCACAATAGGGTGCATAAAAAGGGGGATAGATATGTTATTTGTAGGCATTGATTTAGGTACCTCCTCAGTAAAGCTGTTACTTATGGATGACCTGGGAAAGATTGTGAAGGTGGTCTCAAAAGAGTATCCGCTGTATTTTCCAAATCCGGGCTGGTCGGAACAGAAGCCGGAGGATTGGTATGAAAAGTCCATAGAGGGATTGAAAGAGCTTTTAGACGGATGCGATAAGTCACAGGTGGCGGGAATCAGTTTTGGCGGACAGATGCATGGACTAGTGATTCTGGATGAAGAGGATCAGGTGATCCGGCCTGCGATTCTCTGGAATGACGGCAGAACCGTTGAAGAGTGTGATTATCTCAACCAGGTAATCGGTATGGATAAGCTTTCCCGGTATACGGCTAATATTTCGTTTACCGGTTTTACCGCTCCTAAGATTTTGTGGGTGAAGAATAAGGAACCGGAGAATTTTGCAAGAATTAAGAAGATTATGCTTCCCAAAGATTATCTGGCGTATAAGTTAAGCGGTGTACACTGTACCGATGTGTCGGACGCCTCGGGAATGCTGTTGTTTGATGTGAAGAACCGCTGCTGGTCGGACGAGATGATCGAGATCTGCGGAATACAGAAAGACCAGCTGGCAAAGATTTATGAGAGCTATGAGGCGGTAGGAACCTTGAAGCCGGAGATTGCTGAGGAATTAGGACTTTCCGGCAATGTGGTGATAGCAGCAGGAGCCGGTGATAACGCGGCGGCGGCTGTAGGTACCGGAACGGTTGGAGACGGGATGTGCAATATCTCCATCGGAACCAGCGGAACCATCTTTATCTCTTCCGATAAGTTTGGGGTTGATCCTCATAACGCCCTTCATGCATTTGCTCATGCGGATGGTCATTATCACCTGATGGGATGTATGCTCAGCGCAGCTTCCTGTAATAAGTGGTGGATGGATGAGATTTTAAAAACAGAGGAATACGCGAAGGAACAGTCCCAAATTCAAAAACTGGGTGAGAATCACGTGTATTTCCTTCCATATCTGATGGGAGAGCGTTCCCCGCATAACGATCCGTTTGCAAGAGGAACTTTCATCGGTATGACGATGGATACCACAAGAGAAGACATGACACAGGCCGTATTGGAAGGCGTAACATTTGCATTCAGGGACTGCCTGGAAGTGGCGAAGAGCCTGGGAATCCAGATTAAGAGAACAAAGATCTGCGGCGGCGGAGCCAAGAGCCAGCTGTGGGTGAAGATGATTGCCAATGTATTGAACCTGAAAGTGGATCTTCTGGAAAGTGAAGAGGGACCGTCTTTAGGTGGAGCGATGCTGGCGGCAGTGGCATGCGGAGCATATGACAGCGTTGTGGATATCGCAGACAAGCTGGTTAAGGTGGTTTCAACGGTGGAACCGGAGCCGGAGCTGGTTGAGAAGTATGAGAAGCGTTATCAGCAGTTTAAGGAGATTTATCCTGCATGTAAGGAATTATATAAAAAGATTATATAAACTTCAGGAAAGGAAATGTCTATGAAGATCTATCAGATTACAGATGCTGAGTTTAAGAAATATGGAAGAAAGGTTACAGATGTTGACTGGGAACCGCTCTTAAAGGCGATGGAGGCGATTCCTGTTAAGCAGGAGGTTGTTTATGAGCCGTCCGTACCGGAATTGGAGGCGGTATCGGTTTATGAAGTCCTGAGAGACAGAATTTATGGTGAGCTTCCGATTCAGATCGGATACTGCAACGGTCATAACTATCTGCTGAACGCAGTGGAATACCATCGCAGTTCAGAGATCAATGTGGCGGCGACCGACCTGGTGCTTTTGCTGGGAAGACAGCAGGATATAACGGATGATTATACATATGACACCTCGTTAATCGAAGCATTTTTCGTTCCGGCGGGAACTGCGGTAGAGCTGTATGCGGATACGCTTCATTATGCGCCGTGTAATGCGGATGAGAACGGATTTAAGGATGTAATCGTACTTCCTAAGGACACAAACCTTCCGCTTGATAAGGAACACAAAGGCGGAGAAGACGGTTTGCTGGCCGCTAAGAATAAGTGGCTGATCGGCCATAAGGACGCTGGGCTTCCTGAGGGAACCCATCTGGGATTGATTGGTAATAACATTTCCATAAAAGAGTAGAAGGCTGCCTGAGGCAGCAGAATGGAGGAGAGAAGATGGAGAATATTCCAGTAGTAAAAATCGGTATTGTGGCAGTAAGCCGCGACTGTTTCCCGGAATCTTTATCTGTAAACAGAAGAAAGGCTCTGGTGGAGGCGTATGAAGCAGCTTACGGAAAAGAAGATATCTATGAATGTCCTGTCTGCATCGTAGAGAGCGAGATTCATATGGTTCAGGCATTAGAGGATGTTAAGAATGCCGGCTGCAATGCCCTCGTTGTATACCTTGGCAATTTCGGACCTGAGATTTCCGAAACACTGCTTGCGAAACATTTTGACGGACCGATTATGTTTGTGGCTGCGGCTGAGGAATCAGGGGACAGCTTAGTACAGGGACGCGGAGACGCATACTGCGGTATGCTGAATGCAAGCTACAACTTAAAGCTTCGCAATGTGAAAGCTTATATTCCGGAATATCCGGTAGGAACTGCTAAAGAATGTGCTGATATGATTCATGAATTCGTTCCGATCGCAAGAGCGGTTGTGGGCATTTCCCAGTTAAAGATTATCAGCTTCGGACCTCGTCCAATGAACTTCCTGGCCTGCAACGCACCGATTAAACAGCTTTATAATTTAGGCGTTGAGATTGAAGAAAACTCTGAACTGGATCTGTTTGAAGCATACCATAAACATGACAACGATCCGAGAATTCCGGATGTTGTAAAAGATATGGAAGCAGAGCTTGGAGAAGGCAATCAGAAACCTGAGATTTTACCAAAACTTGCTCAGTATGAACTGACCCTTCTGGATTGGGTGGAAGAGCACAGAGGATACAGAAAGTATGTGGCTATTGCCGGAAAATGCTGGCCTGCATTCCAGACACAGTTTGGATTTGTTCCATGTTATGTAAACAGCCGTTTGACAGGAAAAGGAATTCCTGTATCCTGTGAGGTTGATATCTACGGCGCGCTCAGCGAGTTTATCGGAACCTGCATAAGCGAGGATGCGGTAACTCTTCTGGATATTAACAATACGGTTCCTGATGATATTTACGAAGAAGATATTAAGGGTAAATACGATTATACACATAAGGATACCTTCATGGGATTCCACTGCGGAAATACCAGCTCTAAGAAATTATCCTTCTGCGCTATGAAATATCAGCTGATTATGGCAAGAAGCCTTCCTGAAGAGGTAACACAGGGAACGTTAGAAGGCGATATCGTACCTGGCGACATCACATTCTACCGTCTGCAGAGCACAGCGGACTGCAAGTTAAGAGCTTATGTGGCACAGGGAGAAGTGCTTCCGGTAGCTACACGCTCCTTCGGAGCGATCGGCGTATTCGCAATTCCTGAGATGGGAAGATTCTACCGTCATGTATTGCTGGAAGGCAATTATCCACATCACGGTGCGGTTGCATTCGGACATTTTGGCAAAACACTGTATGAGGTATTTAAGTACATAGGCGTGGATACCGAGGAAATCGGCTATAATCAGCCGAAAGGGGTAAGATATAAAACGGAGAATCCATTTTCATAGGAATTGTTCAAAATAAAGCACGATTGGGGAAACCCTTGTGAAATAAAGAAAAAGGAGAAGATATTTTATGAAAAAAAGAAGCTTGGCACTATTAATGGCAGCAGCAATGGTAGCCGGTAACCTGGCAGGATGTTCAGGCGGAGGAAGTACTCCTACAACGGCAGCAACAACAGCAGCTCCGGCAGCGACAACGGCAGCTCCGGCTGGCGATACGACAGCGGCAGCAAGTGAGGCAGCAACAGAAGCAGCGGGGGGCAGCGGAGTTGAACTCACCAAAGATGAAATTGAATTGACCGTATGGCACATTGCAATTGATGAAAAACGTCATTCTACAGTTACCAATGCAATGAACAGATTCATGGAGAAGTATCCAAACATTAAAGTTGTGGATGTTGTTAATGAAAACGATCCTTATAAGACAAAACTTGCAACAGCTATGGCAGCAGGACAGGAACCTGATATCTTCGTATCCTGGGGCGGCGGCTGGCTGGAATCCTTTATCGATGAAGGAAAAGTTCTGGATATCGATGACTGGGTAAAGGAAGTTGCTGATGAATATTATCCTTCAGCACTCAGCTTGTTCCAGATTAAGGGCAAAAACTATGCACTTCCATATTCATGCGGACCTACACCAGTTTATTACAACAGACAGATCTATGCTGATTTAGGACTGGAAGTTCCTAAGACATTGGCTGAATTTGAAGCGAACTGCGATAAGATCAAAGAAGCCGGAATCACTCCTTTGGCACTTGGCAACGCAAGCCAGTGGCCGGGCGCATTGACATTCATCTACTTATCACTGCGTGAAGGCGGCAAAGATGCATTCTTAAATGCTTATAACCGTGAAAACGGCGGAACATTTGAAGACGAAAGCTTTATCAAAGCAGGCCAGAAGATTCAGGAATGGATCAACAAGGGTTACTATCCGGAAGGATGTAATGGTATTAACTACGATACAGGCGGTTCCCGTATGTTATTCTACAGCGGACAGGCTGCTCACATCGTTCAGACAAATGGTATGTTCTCCAACTGTATGTCAGAAGCTCCTGAGTTCTATGAGAACAACTTAGGAATCTTCAACTTCCCGGTTATCGAGGGCGGAAAAGGTACTGATAAAGAGATCTTAGGCGGCGGAAATGCTTACTCTATCTCCGCATCCTGTAAGTATCCAAGAGAAGCATTTGAATTGATCCACATGCTGACAGACAAAGAATTCAGCCAGGACAGTGTTGACAACGCAGGCGTTATTACAGGTGCTGTAGGCGTTACCATGCCTAATGAATTAACACAGGCTGCTGATGATTTCATTCAGAATGCAGATTATATTCAGAACTTCTACGATCAGTTCCTTCCTACAGATATGGGTGCTCTGCACAAACAGACTACATATGATCTGTTCGGTTTAACCACAACTCCTGAGAAGGCTGCTGCTGATATGGAGGCAAAAGCAAAAGAAGTATTGGACAAATAATAACTAAGTTTTAGGGGAATTTGCACAGGCAGTGTTCGGCAGACGGTCTGCCTGTGCATTTTTTAACTCTTTTTAGAGGGGGTTTTTGAATGGATAAAACAACAGCAGCATCAAAACGTTGGAAAAAAACCGGATTAGTTTTACTGTTTGTCCTTCCAGCGTTATTCTTTTACGGGACTTTCAATCTTCTTGGTATTGCCAGGACGTTCTATTACAGCACGATGGACTGGAAAGGCATCAGCGCTAATAAAACATTTATAGGTTTATCGAATTATGTCGCAGTTGCCAAGGACATGAGCTTTTGGAATTCCCTGAAAAACAATTTAATATTGGTAATTGTTTCTATGTTTATTCAGATGCCGGGCGCGCTGCTTTTAGCGCTGTTGATTAACAGCAAAATCCGGTTTACAAAATTTTTCCGTACCGTATTCTTTATGCCAATGCTGCTTTCAACGGTAGCAACCGGTATCATGTGGATTCTGTTTTATGACCCGAACTTCGGTTTACTTGCAAAGCTTATTAAAGCGCTTCACATTCCGATGTCTACCGCATTCCTTCAGGGAGGTTCGGCACTTCCGTCCATCCTGTTGGTTATCTGCTGGCAGTTTATTCCGTATTACATGATCATCTTTAAAGCAGGTTTAACTAACGTTCCTGAAGAACTGTATGAAGCAGCCAGAATCGACGGCGCTAATTCATGGCAGTGCTTTACCAACATCACCCTGCCTTTGATTGTACCGACTATGAGAACATCTGCGGTCCTGCAGCTGGTTGGATCCTTAAAATATTTTGACTTATTCTACGTTATGATGGGCGGTGCGCCTAATGCAAGTACAGAACTTATGGCTACTTATATGTATAAGAAGGGCTTTACGGAGTTCCAGATGGGATATGCCAGTACGATAGCTGCTTATATGTTCCTGATCTGTTTCGCTTTCGCCTGCGTCTTCTTATATGCAACTTCCAGGAAGGGGGATAAAGCATGAATCCAAAGGTAAAGAGAAGTTTAGTTAAAGCCTTATTATATGCGGCCTGCATACTTATCCTGATCATAACGGGATTTCCGTTTATTTTCCTGTTGGTAAACAGCTTTAAGGACATGGCTGAATATTTGAAGAATATCTGGGCTCTACCCAGTAAATTCTTCTTTGGAAACTATAAAGCCGTATTCAAGCCGGATTTCCTGCGTTATTTCCTCAACAGTGCTTTTGTATCCGCAGTCAGCGTATCCTTGATTGTAATCGTTTCATCGATGATTTCGTTTGCATTTGCCAAGATGAAATTCAAAGGTTCTAATGCGCTTTACTTTTTAATCATCGCAGGTATGATGATTCCGGTACATACAACGTTGATTCCTACATTTACATTATTGAGTTCCATTCATTTGAATGACTCGCTGATCGGACTTTGCGGACCTTATATCAGCTATAATATACCGATTTCCGTATTTATTCTGACACAGTTCTTCAAAGAGATACCGAGGGAGATCGAAGAAGCGGCGATTATCGATGGCTGCGATACGATCGGTATCTTCAGAAAGATCATGATCCCATTGTCAGGAGCAGGACTTTCTACCGTTACAGTTTATACATTTTTGAATATCTGGAATGAATTTATTAATGCCAATGTTTTGATTAACACCACAGCGAAGAAAACGCTTCCTTTAGGTATCCGTGAGTTTTATGGTTTCCAATCAGTTAATATTCCGGCGATTCTTACCGCAATTTTAGTTGGTTCTCTCCCGGTTATCCTTTTATACTTCTTTGCACAGGAGAAGGTTGTCAACGGTTTAACCCAGGGTGCTGTTAAAGGTTAAGGAAAAGGAGGAAAACTATGGGTATTGCCCACAATCCAATTTTAAAGGGATTTAACCCGGACCCGTCAATTCTCAGGGTCGGAGATGATTACTATATCGCTACCTCTACATTTGAGTGGTTTCCTGGCGTTCAGATTCATCATTCAAGGGATCTGGTTAATTGGAAGGTGGTGGCTCAGCCGCTAAACAGGAGAAGCCAGCTGGATATGGTTGGAGTTCCTGATTCCGGCGGCGTATGGGCGCCCTGCCTGTCCTTTTGCAACGGGACGTTCTATCTGGTTTATACCAACTCGCTTACGAAAGACTGCTTAAAGGATACCCATAATTATCTTGTTACCTGCGACACCATTGACGGAGAGTGGTCGGAACCGATTTATATTAACAGTTATGGATTTGACCCGTCCCTGTTCCATGATACGGACGGAAGAAAATGGTTTGTGACCATGGAGACGGATTTCAGGGAGGGCCATAACCGTTTTTCCGGTATTTTGCTGGAAGAATATGATGAAACACAGAAAAAATGCGTGGGCCCGGTTAAGAAGATCTTTTTAGGGTCTGATATCGGAAAAACAGAGGGGCCTCATCTGTATCACATCGGAGATTATTATTATCTGATTGTGGCGGAGGGAGGAACTGAATTGGGCCATGCGGTTACGGTAGCCCGTTCGAAACAGATCGACGGTCCGTATGAGCTTGATCCGGAAAATCCTATGCTCACATCCAGAGACAAACCATCTGCCATGCTTCAGAGGGCAGGCCATGCCAGCATTGTGCAGGCGCAGAATGGGGAATGGTTTATGGTGCATCTGTGCGGCCGTCCAATTGGGCCGGACCGCGGGTATTGTGTGCTGGGAAGAGAGACAGCGCTTCAGAGCATCTGTTTTGACGAGGACGGATGGATCCGATTGACGGACGGCGGCAATGAACCGTTTGAATCGGTAAAGGTTCCGTTTAAGGCATCCATGCCCAAACCAATTCATAAACGGTATACATTTGCTCCCGGCAAACCGTGGGATATGGATCTGCAGACGTTAAGGCGTCCGCTGGAGGATGATATGATGTCCTTGACAGCCCGTCCGGGATATATGCGGCTGTATGGAAAAGAAAGCCTGCTTTCCAAGTTTAAACAGACGTTGGTGGCAAGGCGGCAGCAGTCATTTGTATTTGAAGCGTCGGCGGCAGTGGAGTTTGAGCCGGACTACTTCAAACAGATGGCAGGACTTGTATATTACTATAACACGACCCAATATTACTATCTGAGAATCAGCCACGATGAGAATTTAGGAAAGATGCTGGCGATTTTAAGCTGTGATAATGGGGAGTATTCTGAACCGTTTGCCTATGTTAAGCTTCCGGAATCGGGCAAGGTATGGCTGAAGATGGAGGCCGATTACGAGTTGGTGCGGTTCCTGTATTCCTTAGATGGAATCACATATACACAATATGGAAATGATTGTGATGCTCTTAGAATTTCCGATGAACATATTGACACATCTGCGTTTACCGGCGCATTTATCGGTATTTGTGTTCAGGATATGTCCGGATTTTCCAAGTATGCGGACTTTGAGTATTTTGAATACATAGAGAAATGATGAGACAGAGGAGGCGGTAAAAATGGATTTTGAAAAACAGGCCAGGGAACTGGTCTCCAAGATGACATTGGAAGAGAGAGCGTCCCAGCTTCGCTTTGATGCACCTGCAATTAAACATCTGGATATTCCAAGATATCACTGGTGGAATGAAGCTCTGCATGGAGTGGCAAGAGCGGGCACAGCTACGATGTTCCCGCAGGCCATTGGTTTGGCTGCCATGTTTGACCCGGAAGAGATGCATAAGATAGGCGACATCGTTGCCACGGAAGCAAGGGCCAAATACAATGCTTATTCGGAGGAAGAGGACAGAGATATCTATAAAGGGCTGACTTTATGGTCACCGAACGTCAACATTTTCCGCGATCCGAGATGGGGTAGAGGCCAGGAGACTTACGGCGAAGATCCTTATCTTACATCCGTTCTGGGCGTCGAATTTATTAAGGGCATGCAGGGAGACGGAAAGTATCTGAAGGCGGCTGCCTGCGCAAAACATTTTGCGGTTCACAGCGGGCCGGAAGAGCTGCGGCATGAATTTGATGCGGTGGTATCTGACAAGGATCTTTGGGAGACCTATCTGCCGGCGTTTGAAGCTTGTGTGAAGGAAGCCAAAGTGGAAGGCGTGATGGGGGCCTATAACAGGACCAACGGAGAGCCTTGCTGCGGAAGCAAGCTGCTGATGCAGGACATTTTAAAGGATAAATGGCATTTTGACGGATATTTTACTTCTGACTGCTGGGCAATCAAAGATTTCCATGAGAATCATCAGGTGACAACAACCGCTACCGAATCTGTGGCATTGGCGCTGAAGATGGGCTGTGATATTAACTGCGGAAATATTTATCTGAAGGTGATGCAGGCATATCAGGAAGGTCTGGTAACGGAAGAGGATATTACGGAAGCAGCTGTTCATGCGATGAGAACCCGTCTGAGACTGGGCTTATTCGCGGACGATTGTGAATATGATAAAATCCCTTATGATGTGATCGCATGTAAGGAGCACAGGGAAGAAGCCATAAAAACTGCTGAAAACTCTGTGGTGCTTTTGAAAAACGAGGGAATTCTTCCTCTTAGCAAGGATTTAAAGAAATTGGCTCTGATCGGGCCGAATGCGGACAGCAGATGGCCGTTAATCGCAAATTATCACGGAACAGCGCCTAAATATGTGACTGTTTTAGACGGTATCGAAGAGGTTGCGCCGGATGTGAGAATTCACTATTCCGAAGGCTGCCATACGATGCTGGACAGAGTGGAGCGGCTTGCGCTTGCGGATGACCGTGTTGCAGAAGCGGTGGCTGTTGCAAAAACGGCAGGACTTGCTGTTGTATGCGTGGGTCTGGATGAAAGATATGAAGGCGAACAGCAGGATAACGGAAACCGTTTCGGCGGCGGAGAAGTGAGCATGGCGGATAAACCTACCACAGCCCTTCCTGACAGCCAGATTCATATGCTGGAAGCTGTTATTAAAACAGGAGTTGATATTGTAATCGTAAACATGACAGGAAGTGCCGTTGAGCTGAAATGGCTCCAGGATACGCCGAATGTAAAAGCGATTGTACAGGGCTGGTATCCGGGCGGAGAAGGCGGACTGGCCATAGCAAGAATCCTGTTCGGCGATGTGAATCCATCCGGAAAACTTCCGATCACATTCTATGAATCGGCGGAGGGAATGCCGTCCTTTACGGATTATGCGATGAAGGGCAGAACTTACCGCTACATGGAAGTTCCTGCGTTGTATCCGTTTGGATATGGACTCAGCTATACGGATTATGAGTACAGTGATCTGAAGACCGAAACCGGTGAAGGCGGAGTTAAGGTTACTGTTACGGTTGAAAATAAAGGTTCCTGGGATGGGGATGAAGTCGTTGAGCTTTATATGAAGGATCTGGATTCTGAGTATGAGGTGAGAAATCACAGGCTGGCTGCTTTTGAACGTGTGGCGTTGAAGGCCGGTGAGAAGAAGACGGTTACTCTTCATCTGGGAGAAAAAGCGTTCCAGATCGTTGATGACGGCGGGAACAGAAGGAAGGACGGCAGCAGGTTCGCAGTTTATGTGGGCGGAAGCCAGCCGGATGACAGAAGTGTTGAGTTGTTGGGTAAGAAGCCGTTGAGTGTGGAAATTGAATATTAAATTGAATATTAAGATGTAAGCTGGCGGCAGATTTACATAAGGGGTGAAGGCTTTTTCGAAAAAGCCTTCACCTTTAATGTAAAACGTGAAGGCTTTTTGCGAAAAGCCTTCACCCTTTATGTAAAAGAGGGAAGTGGATAATATGGAACAGAGAAGTAAAAAAGAGCGTTTGCTTTGGGCTCAGTTTGATTCACTGCAGCTGGGCAGCGGCTGGTCGGAAGAGGATATCACGAAGCCGCAGATATTAATTGAAGATGTATATGGAGATTCTCATCCTGGAAGCGTTCATTTAAACCAGGTGACAGATCAGGTTAAATGGGGAGTGCTGGAAAGAGGCGGTTACGGAGCAAAATATCATATAACGGATATCTGCGACGGATGCGCCCAGGGACATGACGGAATGAACCTTGTTTTGGCGTCCAGGGAAGCGGTCTGCGATATGGTGGAAGTCCATGCCAGCGCGCTGCCGTGGGACGGAATGGTGCTTTCCAGTTCCTGTGACAAGTCCATACCGGCTCACCTGAAAGCGGCTGCCAGAATGAATATTCCTACGATTTTCCTTCCGGGCGGAAGCATGAGGCCGGGGCCTGATATGACCACGTCTTTAGTGGCGGGTGATATCTCTCTGAGGCAGAAACGCAAGGATGAGATAACGGAAGAAGAGATTCGTGAATACAAGATTACCGGCTGTCCTTCTGTGGGCGCCTGCACCTTCCTCGGAACCGCATCTACCATGCAGTGTATGGCGGAAGCGCTCGGAATGGCTTTGCCGGGAAGTGCCCTTGTGCCTGCAACTATGCGGGATATATTGGAATATGCAAGGCGGGCAGGCAGAATTATTATGGAACTGGCGGCTAAGGGAATCACCCCGACTAAGATCATCACCCCTGCGTCTATGAGAAATGCTATCGTAGTTCACAGCGCCATCGGCGGCTCCACCAACGCTACGATCCATCTTCCGTCAATCGCAAAGGAGGCGGGCTTTGAACTGCCGATCGAATGGTTTGATGAGATCAACCATCAGGTTCCTCATCTCTGCAACGTGAACCCCAGCGGTCAGCATCTGACGGAGAGCTTCTGGTTTGCGGGCGGTGTGCCTATGGTTCAGTGGATGTTAAGGGATCATTTGGATCTGGATGTGATGACCGTTACCGGAAAGACCTTGGGAGAGAATCTGGAAATGATTCAGAAGGACCGGTTCTTCGAAAGAAATGTGAGATATCTTCACAATTACGGTCTGGAACGGGAAGATGTGATTTTCCCGGTTGAGAAAGTTAAGGAAAATGGTTCCGTAGCCATTCTTAAAGGAAATCTGGCCCCGGAAGGTTCGGTTATCAAATACTCCGCATGTACGGAAGAGCTTCGCAGCCACAAAGGCCCGGCCAGGGTTTATGACAGCGAAGAGGCCGCTCATGACGACGTGGTTAATAAGAAGATCAACCCGGGAGACATCGTTGTGATCCGTTATGAAGGCCCCAGAGGAAGCGGTATGCCGGAAATGCTGATGACAACAGAAGCCATCGTATGTGATAAGGATTTAAACGGTTCGGTTTCTCTTGTAACGGACGGAAGATTTTCCGGAGCTACCAGGGGAGCGGCCATCGGCCATGTATCTCCTGAAGCGGCCCGTGGAGGCCCTCTTGCATTTATCAGGACAGGCGATATCATCGAATATGATGTGGAGAAGAGAAGCCTTAATGTAGTTGGAATTGACGGTAAGGAGATGCCTTTGGAGGAGATCGAAGAAGTTCTTAAAAAGCGGAGTGAAGAGGGAATTAAGAAATCTTCCGGAAGAAAGGGACTTTATAAACGGTATACCGACCATGCGCTTTCAGCGATGGAAGGCGCAGGATATTAAAAGGCGGAAGAAAGGGGTTAATGAATGAAAGCAGAGTATATTACCCCGGCGGTTACGTTGTTTAAAGAAGACGGAAAGCCGGATTTTGATAGTTTGAAGAAGTTATACAATCATTTGATTGACGGAGGAATCAGCGGGATTCTGGTGCTTGGAAGCATCGGGGAATTTTTCGCTGTTTCAAAAGAGGATAAGAAGGAAATTATACGTTTTGCCGTGGATCAGATTAAGGGCAGGGTGAAAATTCTGGTCGGAACCAACAGCATGATCCCGGGTGAGACGATAGAATTGTCGAATTTTGCGCTGGAATGCGGTGCGGATGGAGTCGTTATCATACCGCCTTATTATTTCACGCTTACGGATGACAGCATCTATGATTTTTATGCTGAAATTGCCAATGAGGTGAAGGGGGATATCTATATCTATAACTTCCCTGACAGAACCGGGTATGATATATCACCTGAGGTTATGCTCCGCCTGGCCCGTAAATTCTCCAATATCGTGGGCTGCAAGGATACGATTCCGGGAGTGGCGCATACGAGGGAAATCATTAAGATGGTGAAATCAGAATTTCCTGATTTTAAGGTTTATTCCGGTTTTGATGATAACTTTGCGTATAATGTTATCTCTGGCGGAAATGGATGCATCGGTGGTCTGTCCAATGTGATTCCTGGATTCTTTAAGGAATGGATGGACGCATTTGAAGAAAATGATCTTCAGAAAATCTCCGAAAAACAGCAGGAAGTGAACCGTTTGATGGATATCTATGGGGTGGGCGTTCCATTTGTGCCTTATATTAAGACGGCTATGGCGGCGCTCGGGATCATTGATTCGGATAAGGCTACATTCCCGCTTCCTAAGGCTACGAAGGAAGATGTGGAAAAGCTGCTGGGGATATTGGAAAGACGGTAGGCAGAAATTAAAAAGGGAAATAAAGTCTATAGTTAAGGCGCCGGGCAGAATGCTTGGCGCCTTTGGCCTGCTTTTAGGGTGAGGGCATTTTCAGAAATGACTTCAGGCTTGATGTAAATTTTTACGAAAAAATTATTTGACCGCATGATTGTGTGGTACATAAGGGCATTCTTTTTTCCGATCCGCCGGCAGTGCTTTATGGATTTGTTCAGTGCCTGCGTCTAAAGCTGTTTTGTAATACCAGCATTTGTAGTTGATGAGGTCTAATGAGTTTTGCAGCATTTTAATCTGCTTTTCTGTTTCGCGCTTCCGTTCCAGGAAAAGTTCGTAACGCTGGCTTAAACTGGAATCGCCTTCCATGCACCAATCGATGAAGGCTTTGATCTCTTTGATGGACATGCCGGTATTTTTCAGGCATTCGATGATGGACAGCCATTCCATGTCTGAATCTTTGAAACGGCGGATGCCGGATTCGGTGCGGTCTACAAAGGGGAGAAGGCCTTCTTTGTCATAGTATCGCAGGGTGGATGGGGTAAGACCGATTTTTTGGGCGATATCGCCGATGGTATATGTCATGAGTGACCTCCTTTGTGGATTAATTTAAAGTTAACTTTAGGGTTTGTGTTTATCATACGGCAAATGAGGGGGAAGATCAAGAAATACGGGGATTTTTACATAAAGGGTGAAGGCATTTTCGAAAATGCCTTCACCCTTTATGTAAATGATAATATAGGAATCCAACGAAATCAGCCAGAACCCATCCAATCGGCACCGCCGCCCATATCCCGACAACCCCAATAGACGGAATCGCCGATAACAGATAGGCCAGCGCCACTCTGGTGCCCAACGAGATAACTGTGAGAATTACGGACATTTCCGGTTTGCGTATTGCCCGGTAAAGTCCGTACAGCAGAAACAGGCAGCCGATTCCACAGTAAAATGCTCCTTCAATCCGCAGATATTGGACGCCGACTGCCAGTATCTCTGTTTCCTGGGGCTGTATGAAGATCAGCAGAAGATCTTTTGCGAATATCCATACGATTGATGAAATGGCCAGGCAGAACAGGACAGAAGTTATGACTGCGCTTTTGATTCCTTTTTTAATCCGGTCATGTTTTCCTGCGCCGTAGTTTTGGGCGATGAAGGTGGAAAAGGCATTTCCGAAGTCTTGGACCGGCATGTAGGCGAAGGAGTCGATTTTAACGGCGGCGGCAAATGCGGCCATGACAGCTGCGCCGAAGCTGTTTACCAATCCCTGAACCATCAGAATTCCGAAATTCATCACTGACTGCTGGATGCAGGTTAGAAAGGAGAATCCGGCGATTTCCGACATAACGCTGCGGTTGAATTTCATGTGGCTTTTATTTATGCGGAATTCAGGCATTTTTAAAAGTGTGTATAAAAAGATTCCGATTCCTGATACGAACTGGGATATTACGGTGGCAGCGCCGGCTCCCGCTACTCCCCAGCCAAATTTTAGGACGAATATCAGGTCCAGCAGTATGTTCAGCACAGCCGATATGCCCAGAAATACCAGTGGAATGAAGGAATTTCCTACCGACCGGAGAAGGCAGGAAAAATAGTTGTATAAGAATACGGCTATGATGCCGTAGAATATGATCCACAGGTATGTCCTCATCAGATCATAGATTTCCACGGGAACACAGAGCAGGCGCATGATTGGGTCTATGAATATAAATACGGCGATATTTAGGACCAGCGCGGTTATTCCAATGAGTATAAAGGAGAGGAAGATGCTGTTTTTGAGAACGGCTTCATTTTTTTCTCCATAACGCAGGGAGAAAACAGCGCCGCTCCCCATGCAGAGTCCCAGAAGAATGGAGGTGAGAAATGTCATCAGCGTGTATGCGGCTCCTACTGCGGCCAGAGCCTGAACGCCGAGGTAGCGTCCTACAATTAAAGTGTCCGCGATGTTGTAAAATTGCTGAAGCAGGTTTCCGGCTATCATGGGGAGGGCGAACCGCAGCATGGTGCCTGCGATTGGCCCTGTGGTTAGGTCTTTTTGCATGTTTAAAATTGTCCTTTTTAAATAGTTAGAGGCGATTTCGCATGTATTTTTTGCTTGTAATTGTTAGAGTACTGAATAATTATAATATTTGAAATTAAATACCTGGGCAATTATATCATATACATTTGGGAATTTACAGATGAAATTGAGAGAGATTGAGGATTTTGTTTTTTACACGAAGGGTGAAGGCTTTTCTGAAAATGCCTTCACCCTTTTACTTCAATCCTCAAAGCATTTTCCGAAATGCCTTCACCCTTTATGTAAAAAATATAGTATAATCAAAATTATCAACCCTCAGGAGCGATTACTATGGATATCAAAGATCTTATCATATACAAAAAAACAATCCCATCAAGACCCGCGGAATACACCCCCTACCCCCAATCCCTGTCCTCGGAACTGGTCTCTTACCTCACCCAGGCAGGTCTTTCCGGCTTATATTCCCACCAGGCCCTTATGTTCGAAGAGGCCATGCAGGGCAAAAACCTGGTAATAACCACTTCCACAGCCAGCGGCAAGACCCTCAGTTTTCTTCTCCCCGTATTGCAGGAGATTTTGTCAAATCCGCTTTCCAGGGCCATCTTCATCTACCCGACAAAGGCTTTGGCAAGCGACCAATACAGAGCCCTTATCCCCTATATAGAATATTTTGGAGAAAACAGAATCTCAGCCGGAGTTTACGACGGCGATACCCCGGTCAGTGAAAGAAGCAGGATCAGGAAAAATGCAAATATCATTCTCACAAACCCTGAGATGATCAACGGCGCATTTCTCCCCAACCACAGCAAATACGGTTTTGATTTTATCTTTTCAAACCTGAAATACGTTGTAATTGACGAGCTTCACACGTACAGAGGCGCATTTGGCTCCCATCTGGCTAATGTGTTCCGCAGATTAGGGCGGGTATGCAGGTATTATCATTCAACGCCCCAGTATCTTTGCAGTTCCGCCACCATTGCCAATCCGGTGGAGTTGGCGGAGGAGATATTCGGGAGGAAGTTTGTCAGGATTGACCGGGACGGTTCTCCGGCGGCGGAGCGGAGCTATGCATTTGTCCAGCCGCCCAAGATCATGGGAAAAGACAGGCGGTATTACGGACAGGTGCAGGCGGCTGCGGTGGCTGCGGACATGATTCCTGATCTGGTGGAAAACAATCACAGCTTTATCGCATTTACCAAGTCCAGGAGGAATGTGGAGGTGGTTTTAAAAGAGGCCAGGGATAAGCTGGAGACGGAAAGCTTTTTCGGTCAGTCCATGGGCGGACGGATATCGGGATACCGGGGAGGCTATACGCCATTGGAGCGCAAGGAAATCGAACGGAAAATGATATCCGGCGAATTGAGCGGCCTTGTGTCCACCAATGCGTTGGAGCTGGGAATCGATATTGGAAAGATCGACACCACCATGCTTGTGGGATACCCGGGAACAAGGGCCTCTTTTTGGCAGCAGACCGGACGGGCGGGGCGGAATCAGAGAAGGTGTACCAATTATCTGATTCTGGAAAATCTGCCGTTTGACCAGTATATTGCGGTCAATCCGGACTGGCTTTTTGATGGGGAAAGTGAAAGCGCGGTTATAGATAAGAATAATCTGCTGATCGAATTGGCTCATATACGGGCGGCAGCTGCGGAAATTCCGCTGACTTTGGATGATATCGCCGTATTTCCCGATTTGGGAGAGACGATTCCTGTGCTGATCCGGGCGAAGGAATTGAACGGGCAGAACGGAAGGTTTGCGTGGTCGGGAAGCCCGTTTCCGGCCGGGGATTTCAGCCTGAGAAATATAGATAAGGCCAGATATAAGCTGATCAATCAGGAAAATGACAGGGAAATTACGGAAATGGACGAGATGCAGGCGTTTCGCGAGCTTCACCGCGGGGCGGTCTATATGCATGACGGGAATCAGTATCAGGTATTGAAGCTGGATTTGGAGTGTAAGACCGCATTTGCAATTCCATTTAAAGGGAATTATTATACCATGCCCGGCGGGATGACGGATATCCGGGTGATTAAAGAGCAGAAGAGCTTGGATTATAAACGGGTAAAGGCTTCATTTGGCGATGTAAATGTTAATGACATGGTTTATATGTTTAAAAAGCTTCAGTTCCACAATCATCAGAATCTGGGATTTGAACAGCTGGAACGGCCGCTTGCCAAGGCATTTGATACGGAGAGCAGCTGGATTCGCATTCCCGAGAACGTGACCCGTGTATACAGAAGTCTGCTCCAGGAAAGCCCTAATGGGGGGACGGTTCGGAATAACCATTTTGAAGGATTGTGCTATGCCATTAAAAATGCGGCTATGATGGCGACGATGACGGAGCAGGAGGATATCGGAACGGCCATGTCACAGAATGCGGTGAACCTGGCGGAGGGCGGAAATTATGAAGCCCAGGTATTCATTTATGATAAATATATCGGCGGCCTGGGGTATGCGGAGAAAATATTTGACCTTTTGCCTCAGATCATACAGAATGCAGTTCAGATGGTTGGCGGGTGCCGGTGCGAAAAGGGATGTGCGGCGTGTATCGGGGATTTCAGGCTGGATAAATCGGTGGTTTTGTGGGGACTTCAGAATCTGTTGGAAGAATCGGAAGCGCCGAAGAATATAAAATTGGCGGAATATGCGCCGTCCACATTTATTAAAAAGCCGTTTCAGTTCCGGGAACTGAAGGAACGGTGGAAGGAATTCTGTGCATACCTTCAGGAAAACGGTGAGAATTATGCGGCATTTTTAAGCACGGTTCAGGAAGTGGAAACAGAGGGAAAAACGCTGACGCTGATTCTGGACAGCCCATTTTATAAAGAATGGATTGCAGAGGAAACCAATAGACAAAGTCTGATTAATATAGTTGCTTTCTATACGGACGCGCCCAATGGGGTGAGGCTGGAAACCAGGCTGAAGGAAGAGTTGGAGGATAAATCGGACGTGAAGGATAAACTGCAGAAACGGTATGAAAATCTTATGGAATAGGAGATTTTGATGGATTATGAGAAAGAATTGGAACGGCTGAATCCATACCAGAAGGAGGCCGTTCTGGATGAAAGCGAAGCCTGTGTGGTCAATGCCAACGTGGGAAGCGGAAAAACTACGGTGCTGATTGCCAAAATTCTGTATCTCCATTATGCCAGGCAGATCGATTACAGCTCTATGGTCGTGCTGACATTTACCAACAAGGCGGCAAATGAGATCAGAGAACGGCTGCTGATTGTGGATAAATGCATTCGTTTAGAGGAATTATGTGGATTCGGAACATTTCACAGCGTGGCTCTTGGGCTGCTCAGAAGCAGCCTGCCGGTGGAAGAGCTGGGATATACGAAAGAATTTCAGGTCATTGAACCGGATGAAGAACTGGACCTGGCGATGGAGCTGATTCATCGGGAAAATTTGAAGATAAAATATAAAAACCGGCTGAAAAAGCGGTTGGAGCAGGCGATGTCCGTTCAGGATGAGGAAAAAAAGGTATCCAGATATGGGGATGATTTGTTTACATTGGCGGCGCTTTTGAAAGAAGAGAAGATAAAGCAGGATAAGATGAGCTTTTTTGACCTTTTGTTTTATACAACCTTGCTTTTGGACAAAAGCCGGTCCAAATTCCAATGGATCATTATCGATGAGGTGCAGGACAGCGACGGAATGCAGATGGCATTTATCGATAAGCTGATGGGAGGAGGCGCCAGGCTATTTGCGGTGGGCGATCCCAATCAGGTGATCTACAGCTGGCGGGGGAGTGTTTTTAATGTATTTTATACGCTGAAAAAGAGGTATCAGGCCAGAGAACTGTCGCTTCCGATCAATTACCGTTCCAGCACTTCTATCCTGGAGGCGGCCAGATGCTTTTTGCAGAACGGGGCGGATCTGACGGGAATCCGGGAACAGGGAAGTAAAATCGTGGTGAAGCGGCAGTATGATCCGTTCAGCGAAGCCTGTTATCTGGCTGGAAGGATTGGAGAACTTCATAAAAACGGCGTTTTATATAAGGAGATCGCCATCTTTTACCGGCTTCAGAACCAGTCTCAGATTTTGGAAGAGGTGTTTCAGAGGGAAGGAATACCGTTTGAGGTGTCCTTGAAAAAAACAGTTCACGATATCCCGGTGCTCAACTGGGTGATGAAGGTATTCCGCTATTCGCTAAATCCAAATGATACGGCATCGGGAATATATGCTGTCAGCAATAAAGAGTATGGGGCTCATGTTACGGTGAAGGAAGCCGGGAAGATGATCCGGGAAAAGGAAGCAGGCCGCTGTGAGCTGCTTCAAAAAATGATGGAATTTCAATCGGAATGCAGGGAGTGCAGGGATGTCGGGACAGTTTATGATTATTTTGAATTTGACCGGTACATACATCCCACTTCCTCCTCTTACGGGGAGGATCGGGAATCCATATGGGCGCTGATCGGGATTATACTGGAATATGCCGGGGAGAAAGAGTTGGATTTTCTGGATGGAATGAGGGATTTTATTAATTCTTCTGCGCTTTACGGTGTGAATATTCTTCAAAAAGAGATTAATAGCGATGCAGATTCGGTGAAACTGATGACGCTCCATGCGTCAAAGGGGTTGGAATTTTCTCATGTATTCATCGTCGGGGTCAACTATGGTTTGATACCGCTGCGGACGAAGGGGATGGAAGAGGAGGAAGAACGAAGGCTGTTTTTTGTGGGGATCACCAGGGCAAAGGATCAATTGGAACTGTCCTATTACATCAATCCCGGCTATAACCGGGTGGAACCGGAGGCCAGTTCCTATATCCGCATGATCCCGCCCTATTTGGTTCAGAATGATGAGGCAGGGGATGAGGAACCGGTAAATCTTCAGGAATTAAAGCGGCAGATACAGGCGTTAAAGGATGAAAAAAGGGATGAGGCGGAGCAGGAAAGCCCTGTGATCCGCGTCAGACATAAGAAATACGGCATCGGAACGGTTATCCGGGAGGATGATATGATGGTTGAAGTGGAATTTGAGGGTTATGGTGCAAAGGAATTTATGAAATGTTTCAGTGAACTGGAATATTTATAAGCTTTTTAGAATAAAGCCAAATGAGATGAGGGAGAAATCGTTATGAAAATAGACCGTTTAATTGGAATACTGGCAATTCTTTTGCAGCAGGATAAGGTTACCGCCCCCTATTTGGCAGAGAAGTTCGAAGTATCCAGGAGGACGATCAACCGGGATATCGAGGCCATTTGCAAGGCGGGAATCCCCCTTGTCACCACTCAGGGGCAGAACGGAGGAATATCCATAATGGACGGTTACCGGGTTGACCGCACGCTGCTGACTTCTTCCGACATGAAGGCCATACTGGCGGGGCTCAGGAGCTTGGACAGCGTGTGCGGCACCAATCGGTACCAGCAGCTGATGGAGAAATTCTCCGCAGGAAATTCCAATCTGCTGATATCCGGCGGGCACATCGCCATCGATCTTTCTTCCTGGTATAAGTCGTCCCTGTCCCCGAAGATCGAACTGATACAGTCGGCCATTGAAGGGAACAGGAAGATCGGATTTAATTATTATTCCCCTAAGGGGGAGAGCAGGAGGGAGATCGAGCCGTATCTTTTGGTGTTTCAATGGTCTTCCTGGTATGTTTGGGGATACTGCGGGGATAAGAAGGATTACCGGATGTTTAAGCTGAACCGGATGTTGGAGCTTGTTTGCACAGGAGAGATGTTTGAAGCCAGAGAATTGCCGGAATTTAAAATAGAGAACGATAACATTTTTAGGGGAAGCTTAGAAGTGACCGCATTATTTGAGCCTGAGTTTAAATGGAGGCTGATTGAGGAGTACGGGCCGGACAGTTTTGAGGAACAGGCGGACGGGAAACTCTTGTTCCGGTTCTGGTTTATGGATAAAGAAAGCACCTTTGGATGGCTTTTGAGCTTTGGAAATCATGTCGAACTGATTTCTCCTGCCGAACTCAGAGATGAGATGGGGAAAATCGTAAAAGAGATTGCAAAGAAGTATGAATGATGACAGATAGATGTCGTGTTTTAAATGGTATGATCTACTAAAAGAAAAGAGGAAGATCATATGACTTATGAAATCGTAGAATTAGAAGAAAAAACAGTGGTTGGCCTGTCGGCCAGAACGAATAACAGCGATTCCGATATGGGAAGCGTAATTGGCGGAATGTGGGAGAGATTCTACGGCGCGGGCATCTATGAAGCCATTAAAAATAAAAGCACCGGCAAATCCCTTGGAATCTATACGGACTATGAAGGCGATGAAAAATCAGATTATACCGCTCTTGTGGCCTGTGAAGTGACTCAGGCGGACGCGGCGCCGGAAGGAACTGTGGTGAGAACAATACCGGCCGGGAAATATGCGAAGTTTGTGGTAAAAGGCCATGTACAGAAGGCTGTTATGGAATTTTGGCAGGAGCTGTGGAGCATGGATCTGCCACGTTCATTTAGAAGCGATTTTGAGGAATATCAGGACGGGGATATGGAACATGCGGAAATTCATATTTATATTGGTCTCGTTTAGAATAATTAACGGAATGCCAGATTTATCACACCGGACGCTCTTTTGAGCGTCTTTTTTTATTTCATAGGATAGTTCGTCCTATGAAATAAAAAACGCTCCGCGAGGTTCGCACTGCGTATCGCATAGAATGCGGCGGTGAGGCGGAATGTCGCTGAAGAGACCCGCCGCAGGCGGAGAATCCCGCTTGCGGGATTCTTTATCTTGACATTTATTTAAGACAGTTGTATTATATAAATAAGGCAAATGTCTTAAATGACGAAGGAGTGATAGTATGGAGAAGATAAAAAAGCTGCCGGACGCGGAGTTTGACATCATGAAAGTGGTATGGGACAATGAACCGCCTGTGACGACGGCGATGGTGATGGAATGGTTGGGGAAAGAAAAGGAGTGGAAGATACAGACGGTGGTTTCTCTTATGCTGAGGCTTGTGGAGCGAGGGTTTCTCCGCTCTGAAAAGCACGGAAAAGAGCGCACCTATTATCCGCTTATCGGCAAGGAAGAATATCTGAAGTTTGAGACGGGCAATTTTATGAAGCAGTATCACAACAACTCGCTTTTTAATCTGATCAATACTCTTTATGATGACAAAGCTCTGACGGACAATGATATTGACCAGTTGTTAAAATGGGCGAAAGAACGGAGGGATTAGTATGCAGGGCTTTATGGTTAAGCTGCTGATATGCTCTGCCAGCATGTCGGCGCTTGCGCTCTTTTATATGGCGGCAGCTCCATTTTTGGGAAAACGATATTCCGCTATGGGCCGCTATTATTCATGGCTTGTCATTGTGGCCGGGCTGATTATTCCGTTCCGTCCCCAATTCAGCAATGCCATTGTCAAAGTCAATGTGACCGGCAATGGGGCGGCTCCGGTAATTAAAATGGGAAATGGAATGCATGCCGCCGTTTACGCCCCGGCTGTAAATGTAGTTCCCTCTGCGGTGCCAAATCCGGCTTGGTGGCAGATTGCAGCGGCGGTATGGATCGCGGGAACGGTTGTATTTCTGGCCTATCATGTGATCAGACATTACCGTTTTTTGAAGATGACGGAGCGCTGGAGTGAAGATATCACCGATGAACAGATGCTGCGGCAGTTCCAAAACCTGAAAAATCAAATGGGTTTGTCTAAAAATATAGGCCTGAAGTTCTGTGACAGCATAGGAAGCCCCATGATGATGGGGATTAAAAGTCCCCGTATATTGCTGCCGAAAACCGGATTTACAAAAGAAGAACTTCATTTTATCCTGAAGCACGAGCTTATTCATTATAAACGGAAGGATCTTTGGTATAAATGCCTGGTGCTGGCTGCGACCGCTGTCCACTGGTTTAATCCTGTCGTTTATCTGATGGCAAAAGCGATTGACAATGAATGTGAATTGTCCTGCGACGAGGGCGTTGTGCGCGGTTTGGACGCGGACGAACGATTGTATTACAGTGAAACGGTTCTGAATGCAGTCAGGTACCAATCGAAACTGAAAACAGCTTTATCAACTAATTTTTATGGAGGCAGGAAAGGTATGAAAAAAAGAATTTTTTCAATTATGGACAGGAATAAAAAGAAAGCCGGAGCTGTGGTTCTTTGCGGGATTTTATTGCTTACGCTGGGGACGGGAGCTGCTTTTGCGGCAGGCGAGGATAGCGGTAATTCGCCGGAGATTATTAGAGAAAAGATCGTTACTTCGGTTTCATTTCGCCCTGATCCCGATATCTATGCTGCATATGCACCTTTTGGAATTACCGTGTCTGAGGATGGAGCAAAGCTGCTTTATGAGGGCCAGCCGGTGCGGCTGTTTGCGGATGATAAATCGGATGAAGAGGCTTTTTACCTGGATGAGTCCGGAACTGTGAATCTATCGGCGGTCAGGAACGCTGCCGGAACGATTACGGGGGTTGAAAGCATTACTGCCCAAAAGGCAAAGGAATATCAAGACGCTTTTTTTGGAGAGGAACAGAACGCTGCGGCCGCTGTTCAGGAGAAAAAAGGGGAAGGAGCCAACAAATATGACAAATACCGGACATTGGGCATTACTTATTCTGCGGCGGATGAGGTGATGTATTTCAACGGGCAGAAGGTGAAAGTGTTCGTTGACCGGTATGCGGAAGGAGCATTTGAGGCGCTGTGGACAGACGAGTCCGGAACGGCAAATCTGTCGGTGGTTCGGGATAAGTCGGGCAAGATTACGGGAATTGAAAGCATGTCGGATGAAAATGCACAGAAGTACCTGTATCAATAAGCATCTTCCTTTCTCATGACAACAGTGAGCATTTTCTGACATGACAAATAGAAATTAAAATTGTATGATAAATTAAAATAACAGGATGATAAAGGTGGAAACATGGAATGGTTACAGCGCATTAATCAATCAATCCGCTATATGGAAGATCATTTAATGGATGAGTTAAGCGTTGAGGATGTTTCGAATCAGGTATTTTCTTCAAAATATAATTTTCAACGGGTGTTTCATTTAGTAACAGGGGTGACGGTTGGCGAATATATCCGTAACCGCCGGTTAAGTTTAGCGGGACGTGATCTGCTGCTTGCGGACAGCAGGATTGTGGATATCGCAATGAAGTATCATTATGAGACTTCAGAAAGCTTTTCAAAAGCATTTTCCCGTTTTCATGGAATTTCACCTTCTGATGTTAAGACGTCAGGCGCCAGGCTTAAATTTTTCTATCCTCTTGTCATCAATATTTCGATTGCGGGCGGATTCAATATGGCTCATAAGCTGACCGACGGTTTTTGCTGGAGCGATATTGAAGAACATAATGGCAAGGCGCCGGCAGATTCGGAAAAATATCAAAGAATCGTCAGCTGGGCGGGGAAAGCAAGAGGGCGGAATCCGGGAGTTTTTGATGAATTGACAGAATGGCTGCTGGATGATTCCGAGTGGAGCGATGATAAACTCATTGATAATGAGCAAATTCTGATGCAGGGCATATTAGCCCGGTTTAAGGAACAGAATGCGCGGCTGCGGGAGTACCTGGTGGAATTGAAGCCGTCAGGAGAAGTGAATGAAGCGGTATTTAAAGCCCTGGACAAGTTTGATGATGCATTGGCGGGAAAGGCTGACGATAAGGAGCTGGAAGCTATGGCGGCTCAAATGTTTGCGGACTTTTCCGTCATGAGAGACCGCCGTGTAAGAGAGCGGATTGCGGGCAGTAAAACAGGCCCCACAGGTACCGATCATGTGGATCTCTACGGATATATCAATTATCTCAAGGATTCTGATGCTGAGGTACAGTGGGCGCTGTTTATGCCTGATAAGGTGAAACATCAGCAAAATGGTTTCAAAGTGGAACATTTTGAATATAGAAAAATGTCTGCGGTGCGTTTTATCGGACGTGAAGCAGAAAATCCGCCGGATGCGGCCGGCCGTAAGGCGCTTTTTCATACGCTGGACGCCATGAATGATTACAAATCAGGATTTGACTATGATGTTTTATTGAGCCACCATTACGGACTGTGTATAGACATTGGCCCGTGTCATAACTTCTGGGGAAGGTTTATGAAGGCAGAAACTCCTGTGCCGGATGGATTGATCTGCTTCGACTTTGTGCCGTATAATAATAAAAAGGCCGGATTGCCTTATATTTCGCAATATGCATTTGCGGTCTTTTCCGGCGATCTTGAGTCAATGCATAAATGCGAGGGATATGACTGCAGCGCCATGTATGATATAACCAGAAATATAATGCTGGGGCAGGGCGTGACCATTCCATATCCGGATAAATATTGGACGGCGGAAGTTTTTACAGACGGTTGGGAAAAATACAGCACTGCTTATATGTTTAGCGCAGAATTGTAAGTATTCAGGTCAAGGAGGAATTTATCGTATGCAGTCGGTCAGAATTATAGAAATACCGAAAATGAAGGCGGTTTTTTCGGGCCCGCTTTCTTCAAAAGAGAAATTTGAGAAGTTTGTTGAGTGGTTCAGCACCTATCACGCATCCCTGGAATGTGAATTATTTCCCAGAGATTTTATGTGGTATAATGAGAGACTTAACGTGCAGGAATGGTTTTATGCTCTGCCTGCAAATGCGGATTTGTCATCGGTGATTGATTTTGAAATCGTTGATTTACCGTCGGGGCTTTATGCGGCTGCCTCTTGTTTGAACGCCGATCTTGATGCTGCAAAAGACTGGCTGAGCACCAGAGAAGAAATCATTAATTGGGTTAATGCAAGTGATAAATTTGATTTATACGTTAATGGAGAGGGGAAAGAGGAACGGTATCCCATGTTTCACATCGTATCTCCCGGACGGATGATTGATATGGGCGTTTCGATTGAAGATTTATATGTTCCGATTGAGGTGAAAAAGGGCGGGTATTGTGTGCGGGACACAGATTGTACAACTTTGGCATAAACTATAGTGTACTATATAATTTGGATAGGAGAAAGTTAATGTATAACTATAGTTGTAATGATCCTTGTTGTCCTGCATGCAGCCAATGTATGCCAACATGCTGTTGTGATCCCTGCCGGATATGCCGCCCCTGCCCGCCTTGCCCGCCGGAGCCGTCATACTTTGCAGTTATTTACGATGCTAATGGAGGAAGCGGCGGTTTAGCAGATGTTAATCTGTCGCAGGGGGCAGCCTATACGATAAAGAGCTCTGAAGAGGTCGGGATATCATGGACGGGGCATATCTTCCTCAGCTGGAATGCCAGCCCTGACGGTAAAGGAACATCCTATCGGCCCGGCGACGTGATCACTGTTACTCACAGCCTGACACTCTATGCCCAGTGGTTAACAGCCCCCGTTGAAACAGCTGATGTCATCTATGATCCCAACGGGGGAATCGGTGGTCTGACGGATTACGGTATTCCTGTGGGGAGCAGCTATACGCTCAGGTCTGCGGTTGATGTAAATATGTATAGAACGGGGTATACCTTCCTTGGCTGGAACACACAGCCGGATGGAAGCGGTACTTTCTATCAGCCTGGTGAAGTTGCCACGATCAGGGGGAACCAGACATTTTATGCTATATGGCAGAGAAATACTTTTACTGTGACGTATCATCCGGGTATCGGAGGTATGGGATCGCTTCATATGGATACGGTTGCGGAAGGTGACAGTTATACCATTTTAAGTGACGTTACGGTAGGGTTTACCCGTTTGAATTATGAATTTGCGGGGTGGAATACCGCTATAGACGGAACCGGAACCTTGTATTCTTCCGGAGATGTTATGAATATTACGAAGGATACTACCCTATATGCGCAGTGGAGACCGGTGGCGGAGGAGGATGTATTTTACAGAAATGACCTGGTGATTTAATGTAAAGGGTGAAGGCATTTTCAGAAATGCCTTCACCTTTTATGTAAAATTGGGTATTGACTTTTGAAAAATCATATGGCAAAATAACCGGGTAACGCGCAGTGTATACCACGTAAGTCCAGTAGGTGTGCTACTGCACTTTTTTTATCAATAAGTTAGCAATAACTAACTTCAAGGGAGGAATTCACATTAAAAAGTATAGAATGACAATTATTTTAGCCGTTTGTCTGCTGGCATTATCGGTCTGGTCGTTATTTTTAGGCGTGTTGGATTTAAGTTTAGTTAATATTTTAAACGGTGATTTCGAGCAGATTGAAATCCTGATGGTTTCCCGTCTGCCCAGGCTGCTTGCCATTCTCTGTACCGGTGTGGGGATGAGCGTAGCGGGGCTGATCATGCAGCAGCTCTGCATGAATAAATTTGTGTCTCCCAGCACGGGAGCTACTATTTCATCGGCGCAGTTCGGAATTTTGCTGGCGCTGTTGTTCTGGCCCGGATCGACTTTGTGGGGAAGGGCGGTGTTTGCATTTGTCAGCGCGGTTATAGGGACATGGACATTTGTCTGGTTTATCCAGAGAATCACATTTAAGGATGTTGTGATGGTGCCGCTGGTGGGAATCATGTTCGGCAATGTGATCGGCGGGGTGACGAATTACCTGGCTTATAAGTATGATATGACCCAGGCGCTCTCTTCCTGGCTGGTAGGACATTTTTCGTTGGTGCTGAAAGGGCGGTATGAGTTGGTTTACCTGGCGGTGCCACTGGTTATTCTGGCATTTGTCTTTGCAAATCATTTCAATATCGTCGGTATGGGAAGGGACTTTTCTAAAAATCTGGGTGTGCGGTATGAACTTGTGATGTTCGTTGGTCTGAGCATTGCGGCTCTCATTACGGCCAGCGTGGTTGTCGTTGTGGGAAGTATCTCTTACATAGGCCTGATCGTTCCTAACGTGGTTTCCATGTTTAAGGGGGACAAGATCAGGGGGACGCTGGCGGATACGGCGTTATTCGGTGCATTGTTTGTGCTGGTCTGCGATATGATCGGGCGAACGGTGATCGCGCCGTATGAGCTGCCAATTGAGCTGATTGTGGGGATTCTCGGCAGCGTGATATTTATCGGACTGCTTATCTACCGTTTGGGCAACGGGCGGAAAAGCGTCCGGTTAAAGGCTCCGGTGAGCTGTGAAAGAACCTTTACTATGGCGGGAGGGGAAGAAGTATGAGCGGAATAAAACAGAATGCCAACATTAAAAAAATAGTTGTGCTGGTGATCCTGGTTCTTGCGGCGGCGGCTTTTTATCTGCTGACAAAAGTGAATATGAAATACTTTGATTATGCCATGAAACTGAGGGTTCCGAAACTGCTTGTCATGATGACTACCGCATTTTGTATCGGCAGCGCCTCCATTGTATTTCAGTCGATTATCAATAATACAATCGTTACTCCGTGTTTGCTGGGGATGAATTCTCTTTATGCGCTGATTCATACGGCGGTTGTATTTGTATTCGGATCGGCCAGTCTGCTGGCACGGAATGCGAATCTGGCTTTTGCGGTGGATTTGGTGCTGATGGGGGCGGCGGCTACGCTGATTTACAGTTATTTATTTAAAAAGACAAAGCATAATGTTCTCTACGTGCTGCTGGCAGGGACGGTGCTGTCCACATTTTTTACCAGTGTGCAGACTACGCTGACCCGGGTCATGGACCCCAATGAATACGATTCTTTGCTGGCGTCGCTGGTGGCGAGTTTCAGCAATATTAATTCCGGCATTTTGATCTTCTCGCTGGTTTTGATGGCAGCGGTTATCGTCGTTTTAAGAAAGGAACTGGCGCTGCTCAATGTGATTACGCTGGGGAAAGATCAGGCGGTTAATCTGGGAGTGGATTATGACAGGACAATCAGACGGCTGCTTTTGGGAGTAACGCTGTTTATCGCCATTGCAACCGCTATGGTGGGGCCGATCTCATTTTTGGGGCTGATTATCGCCAACCTTTCCAGGCAGCTGTTTAAAACATACCGCCACAGCTATCTGATCGCCGGATCGGCGCTGATCGGCATGGTGATTTTGGTGGCGGGGCAGATGGTGGTGGAGCAGGTTTTTGCCTACAGCGTTCCGATAAGCGTGTTTATCACCGTTGGGGGAGGAATTTATTTCCTTTATCTGCTTTTAAATAACAGGAGGGCATAAAAGGATGTTTATAAAAAATCTTACAAAGAATTATGACGGAAAGCCGGTTGTGGATTCTGTCAGCTTTGAAATACCGAGAGGAAAAGTGATTTCCATGATCGGGCCAAACGGCGCGGGAAAGTCCACCGTGATGGGGATGATCTCCCGGCTGGTGGCGAGAGATGCCGGAATTGTGGAATTTGAAGGAAAAGATATTACAAAATGGAAGAGCAAAGAGCTGTCGAAAAAGCTGGCCATATTGACCCAGACCAATCAGATACAGATGAAGCTGACCGTAAGAGAGCTGGTTACATTTGGCCGGTTTCCATACAGCGGAAGTCATGTGACGGCTGAAGACGAGGAGATAATCAGCAAAGCCATCGCTTATATGGAACTGGAAGAATTTGAGGATCATTTTATTGATGAATTATCGGGCGGGCAGCGCCAGCGGGCTTATATCGCTATGGTAATCGCCCAGGATACGGAAATTATATTGTTGGATGAGCCGACTAATAACCTGGATATCTATCATTCCACCAACATGATGAAGATCGTGCGGCGCCTTTGTGATGAACTGGGCAAGACTGTGATTCTGGTACTGCACGAGATCAATTATGCCGCATTTTACTCTGACTATATCTGTGCGTTTGTGGACGGAAAGGTGGAGAAATTCGGTACGGTGGAAGAAGTGATGACAAAAGAGAATCTGTCCAGGATTTATAAGGTGGATTTTGAGATTCAGGAGATCGAAGGGAAACCGCTGTCCATCTATTATTAGGCAGCTTTAACCATAAAAATCATGTAGCAGTTCAGAGGCCATGCAAGAAGATGCCCCCTCTGAACAGCTGCAAAACTATTATAAAGGAGAACAAGTATCATGAGAAAAATAACAGCAATAATCGGAGCGGCAGTTATGACAATGTCCCTGGCGGCATGCAGCAGTCCAAAGGCGGAAACAACAGTGACGGCGGAATCCGCTTCACAATCTGTGGAGTCAGGTACAACAGAATCAGACACAACAGAATCAGGTACAGCAGAATCAGGTATATCGGAATCTGGTACAACGGAGACCGAAACAAATGGAGGAACCACGGAAACATCTTCCGAAAAACCGGAATCCATCCGGGTGACATCCCTGAATGGAGATGGCGAAAAGATAGAATTGGAAGTGCCGTATGATCCGCAGAGAGTCGCAGTATTGGACATGGCGGTTCTGGATATGCTGGACAACTGGGATTTGGGCGGCCGTGTGGTTGGAATGCCGAAATCTTCAAAGATTGATTATCTGATGGAATATAACAATAATGAAGAGATTGTGAATTTAGGAACGCTGAAAGAAGTAGATATGGAAGCGCTGATGTCCAGTGAACCTGATCTGATCTTCATAGGCGGCCGTCTCAGCGCCCAATATGATAAGCTGTCTGAGATAGCGCCGGTAATCTATACGTCCACCGATTATGAAGCGGGCCTGGTACAGAGCATTAAAAATAATGCGTCCATGATTGCATCCGTATTTGGAGCAGAGGAGAAGGCAGAGGAAACTCTGGCCGGATTTGATGTGCGGGTAGCGGATCTTGCAAAGAAAGCGGAAGGCAAAACTGCGGTGATCGGCATGGTTACAAGTTCCAATTTCAATACGTTGGGAGACGGAAGCCGCTGTTCTTTAATCGGCAATGAGATCGGGTTCACCAATCTTGCCAACAATGTGGATTCCACACATGGAAATGAATCCTCATTTGAACTTCTGGTATCTTTAAATCCTGATTACGTGTTCGTGCTGGACCGCGATTCTGCCATCAATACGGAAGGCGCACAGCTTGCGAAACAGGTAATGGACAATGAACTGGTTAAAAAGACCGACGCTTATCAGAATGACCGGATCATTTACCTTACCCCGACCGTTTGGTATCTGGCTGAAGGCGGAATTACCGCCATGGATGTTATGCTCAGCGATCTGGAAAATGGAATAAAATAAGAAGAAACAACATGAAGTGTTACTTTAAGGCATATCTTAAAGTAACACTTTTTTTGTGGAGCGGATATGCTTAACTATTTATGGGCGTTTATGATGCTGATAGGGATTTTATGGGGGGCATTACATGGAAACCTGAATGCGGTGACAGAAGGGGCGCTTAATTCTTCGAAAGAAGCGGTGACGCTCTGCATCACCATGCTCGGTGTGATGTCTTTGTGGACCGGGGTTCTGGAAGTAGGGCAGGGATCGGGACTGATAGAAGTGATGGCGAAAAAGATGTCGCCCGTTCTTCAGTTTCTGTTTCCCAGAATACCGAAAGACCACCCTTCCAGGGAATACATAGCAACCAATATGATCGCCAATATCCTGGGACTTGGCTGGGCAGCCACGCCTGCCGGGCTTCAGGCCATGGAACAGTTAGAGGAGCTGGAAGAGGAACGAAGGGAAAAGGGAAAATCGGATATCCTGCAGGGAACGGCCAATAATGAAATGTGCACGTTTCTAATTATTAATATCTCTTCCCTGCAGCTGATTCCTATCAATATGATTGCATACAGAGGCCAGTACGGGAGCGTAAATCCAACCGCCATTGTGGGGCCTGCGCTGGTGGCAACATTTCTCAGCACGGTGGTTGGGGTGGTGTTTTGCAAGGTGATGGATCGGAAGTAATCTGAGCCTGTAAAATGATCTGTTCCAATAGCTCGCCAACCTGTTTTGCAATTTCTTCAATTCCAACATGAAATTGATTTAATACATAGGACTCGAGAACACCGAGGACGGCCATGGCCATAAATTTCCGCAGTACTTCGGTGTTCTTTTGACTCGACACTTCTTCCAGCTTGAGGTTCAGCTGCTCCATAATAAAATCCAGCAGGCGGTGGCGGAAGGTAATGGTGCTTTCCGTGGAAAATAGGGCATTAAAAAATGGTTTGTGATTTTCAAAATAATTAAACCACAGGACAGTGCCTTCCACAAATCCCAAATCCTTCTTTTTTTCACATAGCTCTGTAAGTTCTTCGATTGTACCGTCAACAATTTCATTTAAAAGATCATATTTATCCAAATAATGCAGATAGAAAGTTTTCCGGCTGATATCGGCTTTTTCTGTCATATCCTTTACTGTAATCGCATCAAAACCATCGTCTAAAAGCATTTCTAAAAAGGCCGATTGGATCGCTTTTTTTGATTTGATAATTCTTCGGTCTGTCGTTTTATCCATGATATTCTCCTTTATTACACACATTTTGAAAAATGAGTATTACTACATGGATTTCTGAATCTGGTAATTGATAATCAGAAAATCATAGTTTAATATTATTATACACAAGAGTAATAATACACGCAAGTAACTTTAAAGGAGGTTTTCTGATGAAAGTAACTCAAAAAGCAGTTTGGATTCCTGTTGGCGGACATAAGGTTGCCGCTGTCTTGAATGTGCCGGAACAGGCGGAGGAAAAAAAGAACCCTGCGATTGTCTGTGTACATCCCGGCAGCAGCTGTAAAGAGCAGACGGCTGGTATTTATGCCGGAAAAATGGCTGAAAAAGGCTATGTGACGATTGTATTTGACGCATCCTGTCAAGGAGAAAGCGAAGGAGAGCCAAGATTTGCAGAGTTTCCCGCGCAGCGTGTAGAGGATATTCACTGTGCAGTGGACTATCTGACCACGCTTAACTTTGTAGATGAAAACAGGATCGGCGTGCTTGGCGTGTGCGCAGGAGGCGGCTATGCTGTCAACGCTGCCATGAGCGATCACCGTATTAAGGCGGTAGGTACAGTGGTGGGAGCTAATATTGGACGTGTACAGCGGGAAAGCTGCGGCGATATTGTTCAAGTGATGGAGAATGCGGGAAAACAGCGTACAGCAGAAGTGCGCGGTGCGGAAAAAATGATCGTGAACTGGATTCCTCATAATCAGGAAGAACGGGAAGCGGCGGGAATAAACGATATTGACATTGTAGAAGCGGTGGACTATTATACCACAGCCAGAGGCCAACATCCGGGTTCTCCTAATAAACTGTTGTTTTCCAGCATGAGCGCAATGCTGAGTTTTGATGCATTCCATTTGGCTGAAGTGCTGCTTACGCAGCCGCTGCAAATCATTGTGGGGGACAAGCAGGGCGCATTTGGTTCCTATCGGGACGGTTTGGAATTATATGAACGCGCAGGTTCGCAGAAGAAGGATCTTTTGGTATTAGAAGGGGTAAGTCATTACGATCTGTATGATCAGCCGGGGCCTGTGGAAAGGGCGGTGGAAAAGCTTGCTGTGTTTTATCAGGAGAATCTGTAATTTAAGTTAACAATGAGTGGAGAAAATGGAAACACGGCTATAGATGTACTGCTCAGCGATCCGGGAAATGAATGAAATAAGAATAAACCCTATAAAGTGTTACTTTAAAGCATATTTTAAAGTAACACTTTTTTGTTAAGATTTTTATTCCGGAAGCCAGCTAATGTGAATTTTTTGCAGGGCCTCGTATTGAACTTTATTAATATAAATGCTGTGGGAGCTAATGCTGATTAATTGTTCTTCTTTCATTTTTGCAAGAAAGCGCTGGATACTTCGTACATTAACACCTAAAAAATTAGAAATATTTTGCCGGCTTTCCCGGATCTTTACCGGCCCTTCAAAGTTTTCCGGATAGGATTTTAAATAGAATAGATAGTTGTACTCTAAATATATCACAAGGCCAATATAAGAGGGGGAATTGTTACATTCAGAAACCAGAGTGAGTAAAGACTGGAGACGATTGACAACCCTCTTTGACATATTTACAGAAAAATCATGATATGTTCCGAAACATGATTGCATTAGAGGCTTCGGAAGAAGCGCAGCTACAACTTTGGTACGGGCGGAAATGCTGGCTTCGAAATTCATGGTGTCCGGATATACATTCATAAAGCCGATTACATCGCCAATAGTAGCTTTACGAAGTGTGAATTGGGTGCCGTTTTGTGTTGTTTGGGAAGAACTGCATACTCCTTCTAATAAGATGTAAGTATAATAGTGTTTTTCACAGTGCTCCATAATGATATCTTGCGGGGCATAAGATCTGATTATTATGCTGTCTTTCATTTCCGGAGAGAGTTCGTGTAAGAGTTCATTTAACCAAGGATATTTGATGATAGCATCTGATAAGTTCATAAAAACCTCCTTGATTTTTAGTGAAAACATAGAGTGATCAGACATTTGTCACAAAACAATGTTTTTAAATCTGATATAATTAGTCCAGACGCTTAATAGAAAGCAAAAACTTTTTACCAGTATATCATAATTTGCCTGAAAAATGAATATACGGTGGCAAGAAAAAGGAGGAAACTATGAATATGAAGAAAACAGCATTATTAATTTTGGCAGGAGGTATGGCACTTGCATTGGCCGCTTGTTCGAGTGGCGGATCACAAAAAAATACGAAACAGGTAACGAATGAGAATAGTGATGTGAATTATCCGGATGGTGATTTAAGAATTCAGGTGCCGTTTAAAACAGGCGGAGCGTTAGATGTACAGGTTCGTACAACTGTACAGTATCTTTCAAAGGAGCTGGGAGTTAATGTAATTGTTGAGAATACAGCCGGCGCCGGCGGACAATTGGGAACTACAGAATATCTGAAAGAGCCGGCCAATACATCGACCATACTTTTGACAGACGGATGGCTTATGACGGTTACCCCCATGATATCCTCTGTTCAATATAGTATTGATGAATATATGCCGATTATCGACCATAACATAATAGATTTTTGCCTGTTTGCATGTCCTTCGAAATCAGGAATTAACAATATTGACGATTTAAAAACTTATGGCGCGGACAACAGGGTTCTTTTTGGCAGTGGAGGCGCCGGAACGTCTTTGTATGTTGTCCAGAAAAGTCTGCTGGATGCTATGGGGGTTCAGTCGGATACCATTAGCCAAAACAGCACTTCAGAGGGTATGGGAAACCTTATGGCCGGAACTGTGGATGTTACACTTTCCTCTTTTACAGATGCAGCTGATTATGTAGCGAATGGAGATATTGTTCCTATTTTGTGGTTTGGGAAAGAGACCTATAAAGATGATGATGTGTATGCGCAAGGTGTTCCATGCGCAAAAGAACAAGGTATTGAAATCGACTACCAAGGATTTACTTACTATTCTATAAGAAAAGGTACAGATGAGAAAGTGATAGAAAAACTGCAAAATGCCTTTACGGCTGTTTACGAAAATCCTGAGTTTAAAGAAGAATGTAAAAAAATCGGATTTGCTCCTACGGGAATGAAGACAGAAGAGATAAACAGCTATCTGAAAGCATATACAGAGATGGCGGATAAGAACTTTACACTGGAGTAAGTAAAGAGGAGAAGGTTGAATAATATGAGGAAAATTAATGTAACGGCAGTGTCGTCAGCAATCATGCTTTCGATTGCAGTAATCATATGGATTGCCATACCATATTGCATTGAAGAGGTACAGTCTCCTGTGGATATTGGGCCCAGGGCCTTTCCGCAGTTTGTATGCGCTGTTATGGCGGTTCTCAGTGTTGTGCAGCTTTTATTACTGATAACAGGAGTTCAAAAGGGGAAATATAAAGAAGTTAATTTTAAAGACCGGATTTTAGTATATATAGCTATGGTGCTGGCACTTCTGACCGTCATAGCGTCAGCATTTATTAATATTATTCTTTCAGGCGTAGTCTGCGCCATGATCTTTTTGGTGCTTATGAAAATAAAAGACTGGAAATATTATGGGGCAGTTGCTGTAACTGGAATCATATTACTGGTATTGATGAAATCTGTTATGAATATCCGGTTTTAAGGGAGGAAGAACGATGGCAGAAATTGTTGCGGCGTTGCCGTTGGTGTTAAGTTTTCAGACTATATTTTGTATGCTGCTTGGAAATGTTATAGGAATGTTATTTGGTGCGATCCCTGGTTTTACCGGTGTCATGGCAATTGCCATAATTCTGCCATTTACATTCTCGCTGGAAGCATCCGGTGGTATTATCATGTTGTTCAGCTGCTTTTGCGGCGGCTGTTTCGGCGGTTCCATAACGGCGATTCTGATTGGAACGCCCGGGGCTCCGGAAGCGGCTGCTACAGTAAAGGATGGGTATAAATTAGCATTGAAAGGCGAGAGCTATAAGGCAGTATGTATGGCTGCATTTGCATCCTGCATAGGCGGCCTGATCAGTGCATTTTTACTGCTTGCGTTGGCGCCTGTTATTGCAGAATGGACGTTATTGTTTACCCCGCCGGAATATTTTGTTTTGGGAATTCTGGGAATATCCGTTATTGCCGGTCTTAATGAAGGAAACATGCTTATAGGAGTTGCAGCCGGTCTTCTGGGTGTATTGTTGTCTATGATCGGTATGGATGTGCAGAGCGGCGTACAACGGTTTACATTTGATAATCTTCAATTATATTCCGGTTTAAACCTGACACCGATTATACTTGGCGTATTTGCACTGAACAGAATTTTTAAAGGTTTTGAAAAGCGAAGAAACGGCAATGAGAACGGGCAAATGATTGAACTGAGCAAAGAAAAGCTGACCATGAAGGATTATAAAGACTGCAGCGGGGCAATTTTGCGCGGTACAGCTGTGGGTTCTATAATCGGTGCGATTCCGGCTGCCGGAGCAGCGATTGCAGCTTTTATTAGCTATAATATAGAAAAAGTATGTTCTAAAAAGCGCAGCCTTTTGGGGACGGGAGTGCTTGAGGGAGTAGCGGCACCGGAGGCGGCCAATAATGCGGTTACCGGTACTTCCTTGATTCCGCTTCTGACATTAGGAATCCCGGGAAGCGGAGGCGCGGCTACTTTACTTGGCGCTTTTATGATGCATGGATTGGCCCCGGGCCCATTTCTGTTTCGTAATAATGCTGTTACTATGTATGCAATAATGATCGGTTTTATTTTGACCAATATATTGATGTATTTTGTGGTAAAAGTGTCTGCCAGATGGTTTGTTCATATCTCACGTGTTCCGGAACCGGCGCTTATTACGGTCCTCTTTGTTATATGTCTGGCCGGAGCGTATTGTGGAAAAGCTTCCTGGTTTGATGTGATCATTACGGTTATTGTCGGAATCTCAGCATATTTACTTTCTGAACTGAACGTACCAATGATTCCGTTTATTCTGGGATTTATTTTGGGACCTACGATTGAGGTCAACTTTAGAAAAGCTTTGATAATGTCTAATGGCGATGTTTCAATCTTTGTGACACGTCCGATTTGTATCTTTTTAATTATATTGATTGTAGTGATGCTGGCAGGAACAAAGGTTATGAATAAGAGCCTTGCAGGAAATCGCGATTGAGGTGGAAAATGAAAAAAAATATATTGTTTCTTATGGCAGACCAGTTTGCATATCATGCTTTGGGATGTCTTGGTTCGTGTGCCAAAACACCGGTGTTGGATTATCTTGCGAAGGACGCGCAGCAGTTTACCAGCTGCTACACTGCCTGCCCGTTGTGCCTGCCGGCGCGCGGTTCACTGGCCACTGGCCTTTATCCGGAAGAGTTAAATACAATGGATAATTACAGTGTTGGGCTAACTCCGGAATCGGTTACCTGGATGCAAAGAATTCAGGAGTATGGTTATCAGACGTCTGTTTTTGGTAAGATACATCTGCATAAGTTTGTGGATGACCTTCGGGATCTGGAAATGCAGACTAAGGGGTATGGATATGATATTGTCAATGAGCTGCCGGGGCCCCGCACTTACGGAATGATGCGTTCGGACTATTATGACTACCTAAGTGAAAAGGGTCTGCTGGAATGTTACCAGGAAGATATGAGAAGGAGATACGAAACGGGGCCGGTATATGACAGCAGTCCCACACCGCTGCCTACGAAGGACTATGCAGATGTATACATAGCTGACCGGGCATTGGAATACTTGGAAAAGGTGTCGGAAGAACCGTGGTTTTGTACCGTTAGCTTTGGCGGCCCCCATGATCCATGGGATACTCCGGAGGAATATACAAGACTGTACGATAATATAATACCGCCATTGCCGCTTTTACCGCCAAAGTCTATAAATCCCAATCGTCCCAGAGGGGTTTATGATGAAATTCTGAATGGAACGTATGATCCCAGCCTTACAGAGGATATCCATAATATGACGAAAGAAGATGTGATAGCGATACGGCGCAGCTATTATGGCCATATTACGCTGATTGATGAGCAAATTGGAAGGATCTTGGAATGTTTAAGGCGCAGGGATATGTTAAAGAATACTGTGGTGGTATTTACTGCGGACCATGGTGAAGAAAACGGAGATTATGGTCTTATTTTTAAGGAGACTTTTTTCGAGACTTCTGTTCGCGTACCTATGCTTATATGGGATCCGGAACGCCAAGGAAAGAAGATTAATACCCCGATAGAATTGATGGATTTGGGCCCAACCCTTTGTGAATTAATTGGCCTGGATGGCGAAATTGGACATGCGCGCTCATTGGTTCCGCTGATGCAGGGGAATGCAGGTAAAAAAAGAGTTGTTTCCCAGATTTTTGGAGAGACAATGATATTGGAGGATTCCATAAAGGCGGTATTTAATAAAGAACAGCAGATATATCTTTTGTTTGATTTAGAAAAAGACCCGGAAGAATCTCTCAATATTGCTGGAACAGAGGAGGCAGCTCTTCTGGAAAAGAAAATGCATCAGTCTTTGGTAAGCTGGAGAAAAGAAACGAATTTGGGTTTTTAATGATTGAACGCAGAAAGACGGTTTAAAAATGAAAATAGAAATTAAGCACGGGACCATTCTTACACTCAATAATAAAAACGAAATAATTGAAGACGGCGTTTTATGTATTGATAATGAAAAAATCGTATCGACAGGCCGCGAGTGCATGGTGGGATTTATACCGGATAAGGTGATTGATGCAAAGGGCGGCATTATTATGCCTGGATTAGTAAATGCACATTGTCATTCGCCGATGACAATGTTTCGTAACTTTGCAGGAGGATTACCATTACAGACCTGGATGTTTAAAAAAATACGCCCGCTTCAGCAGTATGTAACCCAAAAGGATATTGAAAGCTGCGCTAAATTGGCATATATTGAAATGATTAAAAGCGGAACAGCAGCTTTTGCAGAAATGTACGCATGGGCGGATACTTTGGGGGAATTAACTGCTGAATCCGGTCTAAAAGCTTTGATAGCGGGGAACTATGGCAAAGATCAGGGCCTGGCCGGAGTAATTGATAAAAAGCGAATTTTGGAGCATAGTGAGGAAATCGAAGAGAAAAGTAATGGGAAAGTAAAAGAAGGGCTCCTGTTACACTCTTTATATGCAGTACCGGAAAAAACTATTTGCGAGACTGCAGAATTTGCGCTGGAAGCCGGGTTGCGAATTCAAATCCATGTATCAGAAACAAAAACGGAAATAGAGGAATGTCAGGAAAAATATCACATGACACCGATTAAAAAGTTAGATGAACTGGGTGTATTTCGTGTCCCGGCAATTGCAGCACATGGCGTATATTTAGAAGAAGCCGATATTGAAGTGTTGAAACAGCGAAACGTAAGTGTTGCACATTGCCCGGTAAGTAATTTAAAGCTCGGAAGCGGAATAGCGGATATTTATAAACTTATGAATTCCGGAGTTAACGTGTGCCTTGGTACAGATGGAGCAGCAAGCAATAATAACTTGAATCTGTTTAAGGAAGCTAATATAGCGGCTTTAATTGCAAAGGGAATCCATTGTGATCCAACGATTGTTTCAGCAGAAGAGATTCTTCGTATTGCCATAGAAAATGGTTATAAAGCGTTGGGAATAGAAAAAAGCGGACGTATAGAAGCTGGAATGAATGCGGATATCATCATATTATCTGCAAAAGAACCACATTTTACTCCTCTTACGGAAGTTTATGACGCTGTTGTTTATGCGGGGCAGGCTGGTGATGTGGTAATGACAATGGTAAATGGTGAGATTTTAATGGAAGACCGGGTAATAAAAACCCTGGATGAAGAGAAGATCTTAGCAGATGCAAAAGAGACGGCAAAAAGGATTTTGAAAAGAGCGGAATAATCCAGCTATTCAAGGAAGGAATGAAATATGAAACGCCCCAATATTTTATTAATCACAACTGATCAGCAAAGATATGATACCATTCATGGGATGGGATATGATTTTATGGTAACTCCGAATTTGGATCAATTAGTGTCGGAAGGATGCTGTTATCCAAATGCTTATTCCAGTAATCCGGTGTGTATGGCTGCAAGACATAATATCATTACGGGACTTAGTGCAAAATACCATGGATTTGATGATAATTATTTTGAAGATGATCCCAAAGTTATGCCATATGATCTTCCAACCATGCCTCAATTATTGTCTGATAATGGCTATGATACGATTGCCATTGGAAAAATGCATTTCCAGCCATGCCGAAGAAATAATGGATTCACCAAAATGGAACTAATGGAGGAAATACCAAGAAATTTGGAAGATGATGAATATGCAATGTATCTGAAGGCGCAAGGTTATGATGATTTACAGAGCCTGCATGGGGTAAGACATCTGTTGTATATGCTTCCACAGCGTTCCTTGGTTGATGAGAAACATCATGGAAGTGCATGGGTAGCGGAAAGAAGCATCCATCATTTGAAAGAAAATGGGGGAAACAGGCCATTCTTCATGTGGAGCAGTTTTATTGCCCCGCATCCCCCGTTTGATGTTCCGGAAGAATGGGCAGATTTATATAAAGGAAAGACCTTTCCACCCTTGAAAGAGTCGAAAACACCGATTTCAGAATTGGCTGAGTGGAAGAAATACATTGCAGATTATCCGAATGAGAGTTATTTACAACGGGCAAGAGAATTGTATTACGCCTCCATTTCATTTGTGGATTACAATATTGGGAAAATTATTCAGCAGTTAAAAGATTTGGGTGAATACGATAATACTTTAATTATTTTTACCAGTGACCATGGCGAGGTGCTAGGAGACTATGGGACATTTCAGAAAATGCTGCCGTATGATGTTTCAGCACGAATTCCATTTCTCATACGTTATCCAAAGAAATTAGCTGCTGGCAGCCAGGACAGAAGATTTGTAGATTTAAATGATATCCTTCCAACAGTACTCGACATAGCCGGAGTGGATTATCCAAAACCAGAGCTTTTGCCGGGAGAGTCTATTTTTATAAATAATGGATGGAAAGACAGAACCATACAGTATGTAGAACATAGTCATGGAAAATTACGGTGGATCAGTTTGAGGAATAGGCAATATAAATATACTTATTATTATGGCGGAGGTCATGAAGAACTATTTGATATGGAAAAAGACCCTGATGAGACAACTAATTTATTGTATCAGAATCAAAAAGAACAAATTTTGAAAATAAAGAAACGGTTAAAAGAGCAGCTGCTTGCATATGAGACAAGGTATGGACTGGATGGCTATGTTAAAGATGGACATTTTATAGAACTCGAGGAGTTTAAGAGCTTTTTTTACCGTGAAAACAATCCTCCTATGTTCCCTAAAACACAGGAAAATGTATATATGACATTGGAAGAGGAAGTAAAAAGGGCGGTGGCTCATGAGACTGATGTGCATTTGGAAGAATTAGATATCCGGTTTTTTGAGGATAGGGGTGTTTTGAAAAGGGAAAGGCTATTAAAGGAGGAAAAATAGCATATTTCGCCGGGCTTCCTGCTCGTTATAAAAGTGAACGTGACAGCCGAACACAAAATGCGTGTGTTTGACTGTCACGTTCATTTTTATGGCTCATATCCAGATGGCGGCAACGCTTCTCAGCGCGGTGGCTGAGGCGGCGTTCTATAAGGTGATGGATCGGAAACGGGGGTGATGGACTGTTCCTTCCTATACTGTCCCGGGGTCATATTCATATATTTTTTGAAAACCCGGATATAATTCTGAACGGAGTTATATCCTGACTGCATAGCTATGTCGTTTAAGGGTTCGCTTGTTTCTGTCAGCAGTGTAAGGCTTTTTTGAATCCGGTACTGATTCAGATAATCAGTGAAATTAACGCCCAGACTTTCTTTGAAAAGCTTGCTCAGGTAGGTGGATTTGACTCCGATAGCTTCCGCGGCAGTGTTCTGTGATAAGTCGTAGTCCTTATAATGTTCGTGAATGTAATTTTGACAGGAGATAATATAAGGATTATTTTTTCGTTTCAGCATTTTTCCAAGCTGCTGAATGATGGTTTCGCAGGAATCCATCATGGTGAATTTCAAAGTTTCCTCATCCATAGCCTCCAGCGATTTGAACTGCGGCAGGAGGTCGTTTGAAAAGGCGCTCAGATTGATATAGTCTATTTTTGAGATTCCGTCCTGAATGGAATTAATATACAGTTTATAGTTGTCATAAACCGTTCCTCCCGATTTTCCGATTTCATCAATTGTGCGGTTGGACAGTTTAACTGCGCTACCAACATCGTCTTTTTGTACAAGCTCCAAAACCTGTATTGCCCTGTATGGTATCAGTTTACGATGATCTTTTTCAGGCTGGTGTTCACTGCTGCTTTGCACCGCCGTTTTACTTTCCGACTGAATAGCAGCCAGCGCCTCCTTGTAAGAGAAACCGATGTCCAGGATTGAGGTATACATATGTCCGGCATTGAACTGAAAAGGCAGGCGGTATTTTTTTGAGAAAGCGCCGACAATGGGTTCCAGATCGGTGAGCCCTTTTAACAGTTTGATGACGGAATCATCCCTGTTAAACGCAAAAACAATGGCCAGACGGTTGTGGTCCATGACCGCCATATGGTAAATGGAATCGTGTTTCTGACAGTAATCCGATATCAACTCACAGAGTTCTCCGATAATGGAAGGCGGAAGTTCGCTGATATCCTGCCTGTCATTTAGGGAAAGGACACATACAACATAAAAGGCATTGATCCGAAATTCGCTTTTTGATTCTTTTAAAATCTGTTCCACTTCTGAATTTTCAAATTGGGTTCCACGAAGTAAATCCATAAATAATTTTGTTATAATGCTGCCTGATACATTGCTTATCATTGCGTCCAATTCCGACTGTCGGTCCGATAGCTGGTGAAAGGAATGGGAGATGAGGTCGAATTCGTTTTTATAGACCGTATCATCCTGAGCTGATGAGCCTTTCGGCATCTGTATGCTGCTGAAAAGCTTCTGGATCGGAGCGTAGATAACGGCGGTCAGGAAAAATGAAAAGATACAAGCAGTTACCGTTACAATCAGAATAATAGGGGCCAAAGATAAGAATATGGCCTGGTCAGACGGACTTAAAGATAGTTCGTCCAATTTATACAGTATCTTCCAGTTCGTGATCTTAGAAGACGAGATAAAATAGGCAGACCCATCTAAAGAGAAATAGCCGTTTTTTGTGACTAAAAAATCATCCAGAAATTTGGCCGTAATTTCCTGAGGATAATTTGTTTTAGAAGAAAAAACCGGGGCATGGAAACTGTCATAAACAAATATGGAGCCATTGCCGGAAGCTTCTTGTGTGGTGCGGCGGAAAAGCTCGTCCATATCCACAAAGTAGAAGAGTGTAGCCAGTTTTTTGGGCCCGTTTAAGGGGAAATCTCTGGCCAGAATCAGATTGTTGCCGTATAAAAATGCAGAACTCACCTTACTGCTGTCTTCAATGGTCTTTGCCATTACCGTTTGCCTTTCATAATCTGAAATCATGGCGGAATATGGGCTGTTTTCAAAGGTGTATGTCTTATAAGAAGAGGTAAGAATATTATTCTGCAGAGGGATGTACAGGATGGCCTGCTGAATGAGCAAATTATTATTGGCGGTTAGAGCCAATTCTGAAGTTACCAGATTATTATTGGAATCTTTGACTTCTTTAGACAGGGAGGTCTGAAAAACGTTTCTGGAATAAGAGAGCTGTGTCAGTGACTGATGGAGGCTGACTATATAGTTATCCGTATTATCGAGAATGACATTGGCATAGGATTGGGCGGACTGGGCAGAATATTCCAGAGTTTTTTCTGAAATAATGTGTGCGATATAATAGACAAAAAGAGTACTAAGCACAACACATAGAGTGATCATAGCCAAAAGAATTTTCACAAAGTTGCTTTTAAACTTAAATTGTTTAATTGGTTCAAATGTGTAGTTCACAAAAATCCCCCCTGAAAATGTAAATAGTCTTTGAATATTTTAACCAAAATAAATGTTTGCGTCAAGGGAAATGAGGGCGAATTGCATAATTGGATTAACAAAAGTGAGAGAAGTTAACATTTTTTGTTCAAAAACAGCAAAATATGTTAATTCCGAAAAAACGAAAAATTGACGGAAGAGGATTCAAAATTTATACTTCGAGGTGTAAGCGGTTAACAAAAAAGCATTCATGAAAGCTGAAATCATTTTACAAGTAAAGGGGAAAATAATATGTGGAAAAAGGGGTTATTAAAAAAGGGTTTGGCAATTTTTTTGTGTGCAGGCATGCTTGCATCATCTTTAACGGCATGTTCATCATCAGGAACTTCTAATGGAGAAGGAAAAACTTCGGCAGGAACTGAAACAGAAGCAAAGGGTAATGCGGCATCAGCAGAGGAAGGACCTGTAGTGGTAAGAGTATCGAATAATCAGCCACTGGCATCTTTAGACCGGTATGCCGGGTTTGGAATTGAGCAAATCTCTCTCAGTTTATTATGGGGAGATGCGTTGCTGATATCGGATCACGCAGGAAATTATACCAATTGGCTGGCCGAAGATATTGCCTTTTCTGATGATAACTTAACGGCATCTGTAAAATTAAAATCAGGAGTCAAATTTCAAAACGGCGAGGAATTGAAGGCATCCGATGTGAAAACCACATTTGAGAGAATCATTACAGATGATACGCTGACAAACGGATCTAAATGGGGAAAATACCTTGAATCCGTAGATGTGACAGATGATTATACCTGTCAGTTTAATTTCAAAAATCCCATGCCGATTTTTTATTCGGAAGTCTGCTTTGTACCGATTATAAACGGTAAAGCATATGAAGAAAATCCGTCGGGATTCTTTGAAAAACCGGTTGCAAGCGGTCCGTTTAAGGTAATCTCATTTGATTCCATTAACAATGAGGTGACCATGGAACGCAATGATGACTGGTGGGGATGGGATGACGCAAATAAGAGTAATGTGGACCAGATCAGTTATAAGTACGTGGCGGAAGATACTACCCGTATCTCCAGTTTGAGGGCAGGAGAGTTGGAAATCTGTGAAAATGTGCCTTCAGATAATATCGATCTGTTAGCACAGGAAGGTTTTTCCATTAACCAATATGTCGCTTATACGTTCACATTTCTTGGAATCGGAAGCGGGGAAGGAAAAGTATTTAATGATGCGAAGCTGAGAGAGGCGCTTTCATTGAGTATCGACAGGCAGATGATTGTCGACAGTATTCTTGGAGGCGGTAAAATCGCAAAATGGCCGGCAGCGGATGACCAGTCCGTATATGAGGATCAGGGCTATGAATACGACATGGATAAGGCAAAAGAACTTGTAGCGTCATCCGGTTATGACGGTTCAGAACTTTCTATGATTGTCAATACGGGAGAAGTGCTCCGGGGAGCCGAAGTGGCACAGGCCATTCAGTCTATGGCGGCAGAAGCCGGCTTAAATGTGATGATAGAAACGCTGGAAGCAGCGACTTATAATGAGCGCCGTGCAGCAGGTAATTATGACATTTGCCTGGGTGTTAACACAATGACTAACAGTGAGTTCTTTGTATCCGCAATTGAAATTAATGCTACAGACAGATTTGCCACAGGATTTACTGATGACAAGATGATGGAATTGGGAAAAGAAGGACAGGCTCTGGTTGATATCGGTAAGCGAGTTGAAAATGCTAAAGCTATATATCAGATTGTCATGGATAATTTTGCGCCTAACATCTACCTGTATCAGATTCCGGGATGTGTTGCTACAGACGGCGGAATCAGCAATTTGACAATTTACGGTGATAATACCATTGATATGAGATTTATGAAGAAAAACTAAACAGGGCAGGGGAGAGGATCTTATGGCTAAGAAAGTTATAAAACGAATCATTTCCACCATCGTGGTATTAATCGGTGTCAGTATTATGTCCTTCTTCCTCGTGAGACTTGGGGGCGGTGATCCGGCGAGGCTTTGCCTGCCGGATACCGCAACAGCAGAAGAGGTAGAGGCTCAAAGGGAACGGATGGGATTGGATCAGCCCTATGTGGTGCAGTATGTTACATATATGAAGGGAATTATGAAAGGCGATCTGGGATATTCCTACAATTATAAAAAAACAGTGGCGGAACTGATTGCGGGCCGCCTGCCGTATACTGCAAAACTGACTGTGGTCGCCATGATATTTTCGTTACTGATCTCCATTCCTTTGGGGGTTATAGCGGGAGTGAAGAAAGGATCGGGAATCGATATATTCGCAATCTTTTGGGCTTTGCTGGGGCAGTCGCTGTCTCCGGTATGGCTGGGACTTTTACTGATATTGGTATTTGGCGTTATGCTGCGGTGGCTTCCGACGCAGGGATCGGGCGGAATTAAATATATGATTATGCCTGCTCTGTGCCTTGCATTTCAGTTTTCCTCCCTTGCCACGCGTTTGATGCGTTCCGGTATGGTGGATGTTCTTCAGGAGGATTACATTACGGCTACAAGAGCGAGAGGAATCAGCAGAATGAAGGTAAACACAATTTATGCATTTAAAAATGCACTGCTTCCGGTTATTACCGTCATAGGAGCGCAGGTTGGATCAATGCTCTGCGGGTCCATGGTCATTGAATCCATATTTGGCTGGCCGGGGTTGGGACAGCTTACCATTACCGCGATTAAGGCCAGGGATTTCCAGCTGGTTCAGTCGTCGCTGCTGATCTCAGCATTTATATTTGTAGCCTGTAACCTGGTGGTGGATATCTTATATACGTTTATAGACAAACGTGTATCATTTAATTAGGGGAGGTTGCGATGGACAGAAAAAGCCTTCTTAGAAAAATGTCGAAAAATAAGTACTTTATTCTTGGGGGAGCCGGTGTGCTTACTATTCTTTTACTCTGTGCCCTGTCTCCCTGGTTTGTAAGATATGATGCGACGGCAGCCAATCTGGCCGCCAGGCTGACTCCGCCGGAATGGTTGAGCAACGGTTTGGGCGGTCACATATTCGGGACAGACCCATTGGGACGTGATGTTTTGACAAGAGTTTTGATGGGTGGACGCGTTTCGCTTTTTATCTCGTTTTCTGTGGTTATTCTCAGTTCCTTATCAGGAATTATCCTGGGTCTGCTGGCAGGCTATTATGGAGGCACTGTGGACACGCTGATCATGCGGTTCTGCGATATCATGATGGCGACGCCTTCTCTTTTGCTGGCAGTCTGCGTGGTGGCGGTTATGGGAAGCAGTTATACAAACTTAATTCTGGTGTTGACGCTTACAAACTGGCTTACCATGTCCCGTGTGGTCCGCGGTGTTGTTTTAACAATCCGGACTTCCGACTATGTTAATGCTGCAAAGCTTTTAGGAGCCAGCGATGTGAGAATTATGTCTAAAGAAGTATTTCCAAACGTGCTGACGCAGGTGATAATTAATGCTACGCAGAATCTTGGAACCGTGATTTTGATTGAAGCCAGCATGAGCTATCTGGGAATGGGCGTTCCCCTTCCCACACCTGCCTGGGGAACCATGTTATCCGACGGAAGGGAGTATATAGGAACCGCTCCGTGGATCGTGGTGGTGCCTGGGATTGCGCTGATGCTTACGGTGCTGTCTTTTAACTTCCTCGGAGATGGAATCAGGGATATATTTGACCCGAAAAACAAAGATTAACCTTTGGCTTTATCGATAAAAGAAAGTAGGAATCTGTATGGAAGAATTACTGAAAATTTCGGATTTATACGTGGAATACCGCTCAGGAGGCACTGTGGCAAAGGCAGTGAACGGCTTAAACTTCACGATTAATAAAGGTGAAGCCATCGGTTTGGTGGGCGAAAGCGGAGCCGGAAAAACGACCACAGCATTGTCAATTCTGAATCTGCTTCCCGATAAGATCGGATATATTACAAAGGGAGATATCACATTCTGCGGAGAATCCGTGGTACATATGAAAGAGAAAAAATTGGAAAGTATCCGCGGCAGCAAGATCGCTATGGTGTTCCAAAATCCGCTCAGCTCCCTAAACCCGGTATTTACCGTAGGGCACCAGATAGAGATGGTGCTGGAAAAACATAAAAACTTAAAAAAGCAGGAACTGCATAAGGAAGCCGCCAATCTGATGCGCCTGGTGGGAATTCCGGATTACCGCATGAGTGATTATCCGCATCAGTTTTCGGGAGGAATGAGGCAGAGGGTGGGAATTGCCGCGGCCTTGGCCTGTTCGCCGGAACTGCTGATCTGCGACGAACCAACCACTGCTCTGGATGTAACCATTCAGGCACAGATTCTGGAACTGATGAAAAATCTGCAGAAGGAATATAATACCTCGCTGCTGATGATTACACATAATCTGGGAATTATCTCAGAGCTTTGTCAGAAAGTGGCCATCATGTACGGTGGAACCATTGTGGAGTACGGAACGGTGAAGGAGGTGTTCAGCCATCCAACCCATTGGTACACCATTGGGCTTTTAAATGCGATTCCGAAACTGGAAGGTCCGAGAGAAGAGCTGGTTTCTATTCCCGGAGCTGTGGTCAATGCACAGAGAATGCCAGAGGGATGCGCATTTCATCCGCGCTGCAAGCACTGCACCGGACAATGTCAGAGCCGGATTCCGGCACTTGTAAAGCTGAATGAAGATCATTATGTGGCATGCTGGGAGAGGAGAGAAGAACATGAGCGTGAGCCAAAGCACACAACCGTTGCTGCAGATTGAGCATTTAAAGAAATATTTTGAAATTCCGGGAAAGGGAGAGCTGCACGCAGTAGACGATATTTCTCTCAATATCTATGAAAATGAGACGTTAGGTCTGGTTGGAGAAAGCGGCTGTGGTAAAAGTACGGTGGGCAATGTGCTGATGCAGCTTACGGAAGCCACTGAGGGAAAGATCGTTTATGACGGAACAGATCTTGTAACGGCGGGTAAAGGCCGCAGACATGAGCTCCGTTCGCAGATGCAGATGGTATTCCAAGATCCGTATTCTTCTTTAAATCCGCGTCAGACGGTGAGAGCTATTTTGAAATCCCCTCTTCAGATACACCGGATGGCTAAGGGAGAAGAGCTGGAAAAACGTGTGGAAGAAATGGCGGATATGGTAGGTCTGGAGCCCTATGTGCTGGAAAAGTTTCCTCACGAACTGGATGGAGGCAAACGTCAGATGGTGGGAATCGCCAGAGCGCTGGCCTTAAATCCTAAATTTATCGTCTGCGACGAACCCGTATCTGCCTTGGATGTTTCCGTACAGGCCACGATCATTAACCTTTTGATGAATATACAGAAGAAAATGGGCCTGACCTATCTGTTTGTATCCCATGATTTAAGCGTTGTGCGCCATATCTCAAACCGGGTGGCGGTTATGTATTTGGGGCAGATTGTAGAACTTGCGCCAACGGATACCATTTTTGAAAATACTTATCATCCGTATTCCATCGCACTTCTTTCCGCAGTGCCTAAAATCGAGTTTGACGGTAAGATGGACCGCATCGTGTTAAAAGGAGACGTTCCAAGCCCGTTAAATCCAAAGCCGGGATGCCGTTTTGCCCCGAGATGCTGGATGGCGTGTGAGGAGTGCAGCCGGAAGACACCGGAATTAAAAGAGGTGGAAGAGGGGCATTTTGTAGCCTGCCCTTATTGGGAGGAAAGCAGACGGAAATCCAGAGAACGTTCGTAAAAGATAAGGAGAATAAATTAATGGGTATTGGAATTGTAAAAACGACCTGCGGAAGCATGAAGGGGATTGAATTAAAAGGAAAATATGAAGGTATAACTGAATTCAGAGGAATTCCTTATGCTGCTCCTCCGGTAGGTGACCTGCGTTGGGCGCCTCCGGCGGATCCAAAATCTTGGGACGGTGTAAGGGTGATGGATACTTACGGCCCTATGTGTATTCAAAAATTAAAATATGACAATATTGAAGGATCTTTGATCTCAGATGAAGACTATTATTATGTACCATATCCTGAGATGAGTGAAGACTGTCTGTATATCAATATCTGTACGGGAGCCCGGGAAGCGGGAGAAAACCGTCCGGTATATATGTGGTATCACGGAGGAGGGCTGACCAACGGATATTCTTATGAAGTGGAATTTAATCCGGAAGAGATGGCGAAAAAAGGCGCCATCGTGGTGCAGGTAGGTCAGCGGCTGAATTTATTCGGTTATTTTTCCCTTCCCCAACTGACCGATGAACAGGGACAGAGCGGCAATTACGGTCTGATGGATCAGATTAAAGCTTTGGACTGGGTTTATAACAATATTAAAGCATTTGGTGGAGATCCCAATAATATTACGGTGGGCGGACAGTCAGGAGGAAGCCACCGGGCCATGGCAATTGCCGGTTCGCCCATGTCGAAAGGACGTGTGAGGCGGGTTATCTGCCAAAGCTGGTTTTTATGGTTTATGAAATATGCTCCGTTAAGAGAAGCGGAGGATCATGGCCGGGAGTATTTGGAACGAATTGGAATCGATCCTGATCTTTCTTTGGAAGAGCTTAGAAAAATTGATGCAAACCGGCTTTTCAGTAATGACGTGGAAAGAAACCAGCTGCCTGGAGATATGTGCTGTGACGGGCTTTATCTTCCATATCCCACAATAAGGGAAAATCTGGAGCGGTTTGCATCCAATGTGGATTTTCTGGGTGGAACCAATCTGGGAGAAGGCAATGTATTTAACGCCAGGGAAGATTCTCTGTATTTTATCTCCCATTATGGAAATTCATCCAATTTGGGATTTGAAGCGAAAAATAAAATTGAGAATGCGGATGATTTTTACTGCCATTTCAAGAATCTGCTTGGTGATCTGTATGATAAATACGATTTTTCAAACCTGATAAAGGTAACGGATGAAAATGCCTGGTTTACAGCGAGAAAACTGGCCACTTTGGGTCTTTGCGGCAGAGGAAAAACCGGGCTCAGTAAGAGTGTGATGATGCACCGGCTGTTCGGCCGTTTTATCCGGGAACATCATCCTGAAGATAATGTTTATACATATTTTTGGACCCATCTGGAACCGGTACGGCCTGAAGACTATGGAACAAGGCGAGATCCTATGCGTTTGCTTGCATGGCATTCGTCTGAATTATGGTATACATTTGCATCCATGAGAGAAGGGGTTCCGCCTACGAGACCCTGGAGAGAAGTGGATTACCGGATTGCCGATATGCTCTGTTCCTACTGGGTAAATTTCATGAAAAACGGAGATCCCAATGGAGAGGGGCTGCCCTATTGGCCGTCCGCCGGCGACAATTACGGTTACATGGAATTGGCTGAGGATGCGAAAGGGCATGAAGGTGTGGATTCCGGTTTAGATGCGCTGATGTACGAATTTGCCTGCCGGGAATACGAGATATCTTATTAAGAAAGAGGGTATGGAGTTGAAATCAAAAGTTTTAATAGAACGGGAGCCAATCGAACCGTTAAGCAAAGCGTGGATGAAGGAATTAAGGCTTTATAACAAGACAAAACGGGAATATGAGATCGATCCTTATGCAGAGGTATACCGATTCCGGGACAACGTATATGGTATTTTGACGGAGAGCGCCGACGGCATGGGAGCGCCGTGGATGTATCTGATCATCGGCCCACAAAAGGCTATGCTGATTGATACCAGTTTTGGAATTGGAGATTTAAAAGGGCTGGTGGATGAAATAACAGGAGGTATGCCGTTAATTGTGGTAAATACCCATTCTTCATTTGACCATTCTTATGGAAACTGCCAATTCGATAAGGTTTACTGCCATAAGTTTACGGAACCATATCTGCGCAAAGAGCAAACGCCTCACCTTTGGGATTATCTGACCGATGAAAACGGAAATGGAATCTGGCTGGATTTTGACAAAAATGATATCGTTGCATATAAGGAATATGAGATTGCTGCCTGCGAAAATAATCACATTTTTGATTTGGGAGATGGCTATGAGGTGGAACTCATTCTGCTTCCCGGCCATCATGCGGGGCATACCGGATATTTGGATAAACAAAACAGGATACTCTTCTGCGGAGATGCATTTATCAGCATGAGAGTTGGTTTAAGCGGCCCTAAACCGGATATGCCATACGGTGAATTTGCCACAGTCACAGCATTTAAGCGGGAACTGGAGAAACTGGTTAAGAGAACGGATGAATTCGATACACTCTTTCCCGGACATTTTATCGTGGATATCGATAATTCGGTAGTTCAGAATATGCTGGATGTCTGCAGTAAAATCGTGGAGAACAGTGAAGACTGCGATTATGAAGAGCTGGATGCAAAAGGCAGGCTAAACCGTTTTAAATTCATAAAAGGGCTTGGCGTAATTTCTTATAATGAGAAAAGCGTTTAAAAAGGGGGCGGACAGGTGAGTGAGGATTTAAATTTCTACAGCTATGAACGCGTGTCGGACCGTTTGATCCTGGTCACGGAAGGATATTCCATGGTTCACCGCTTTACCATCGGGGTGATAATGGGAGATGAAAAAATATTGGTAATCGACGCCGGTTTAGGAGCGGGAAGCGGGCTGAGGCCGTATATCGAGAGCATTATAGGAACTGATAAGCCCATGATCTGTGCGGCCACCCACAATCACCCGGACCACATGGGAAGCGCTAAAACATTTGATGAAGCATATGTGAGCTGGCTGGACTATCCGTCCAGAAATGACTTTGCCCTGAATATAGAGCAAAGACTTGAAGATTTAAAGGATTTTGCTCTTAGAAATGAAGAAGTTCAGAATTATTGTACCAGCCATATCCTTGACAATCATGATGTAAAGTGCCTGGATATTAAGGATGGAGATCAGTTTGATTTAGGAGGCGTAAAAATCCGGGCTATCTGGATTCCGGGACATTCAAACGGGTCCATGGCTTTTTATAATGAGGAGGAAAAATACGTGTTTTCCGGGGATTCCGTTAATACGGATGTGCATTTAAAAAAGCTGGACAGGGATGGGCTCATCAAGTATCAGACATATATGAAACGCTTCATCAGCCTGGTTTCACCGGATGCAGCAGTTTATCCGGCCCATCTGCCGCTTACGATGGATATGAAGATTGCCGCAAACCTGGTGGATGCGGCCGAAGATCTGATCCAGGGACGCAGCCTGGAGCAAGACCCGCCGGGAGAAACTATTTTTAAAGACAGGAATAATAACCCTGATATACGAATGCATTTCCGGAATAATACCTGCATTGTTTACAACAGGGAAAAAATAAAGGGGAGCCGTCAGGAGGCAGAAAAGGATGAATAAAATCAACTTTTACAGCCATGAAAGGGTATCTGATTGTGTTTATGTGGTGACAGAAAATTATTCCATGGTCCATCGGTTTACGATCGGTGTGATTATAGGAGAAACCATTACAGCTGTTATAGACAGCGGACTAGGAATGACAAAGGATCTGAGAACTTATATTGAATCTTTTGCAGGAACAGATAAGAAGATGATCTGCCTGTGCACTCATGGAGCGATTGACCATATAGGCGCATCAAAGCTCTTTGATGAGGCATATTTAAATCCTTTGGATTTAGAGATGATTCCACGGGCGGTGCTGACTGAACGGCGTTTAAGCGATTTAAATGCTTTCAGCCTCTATAACCGGGAGGTTATGGAGTATTGCAGGGAGCATATGCTGATCAATGAGGACAGCGTATTTAAAGATGTGAACGAAGGGGACATCTTTGATTTGGGTGGTGGAATTGAGATCGAACCCATTGCCACTCCGGGGCATTCAAAAGGCCATCTGGCTTATTTATGCAGAAAAGAGGGAATTGCTTTCGTTGGAGATGCCATTAATTCCGATGTTCATATCAAACAGCTGGACAGACAAGGGCTGAAAGATTACGCAGGGATGCTCCGCCGGTTTCTGTCCATCGCAGGAGAAGATGTGGTCATGTATGCCGGCCATCTAAACCGCGCTCACCGCGCCAATGTGGTGAAAAACCTGGCTGCGGCATGCGAAGAGGCAGCAGACGGAAAGATCTTGGGTGACCCGCCCGGGGAGACAATATTCACGGAAAAGTCGGGTAATCCCGATATACGCATGCATTACCATGGAAATTGCTGTATTATCTATAACCGCAGCCTGCAAAACGATTGAGGGGAGACCAATGGTGGAAAATAAAATTGTTTTAAAAAATAATAATCTGGAAGTTGTATTTCGTCTGCCGGGATGTGACCCCATAAGCCAGCGCTTTGATTCCTGTGGAATGATTGAACAGGTGACGTTAAACGGCAGGCATACATTCTGTGTACCGGAACAATTGGATGAAAAGCGGGTCACGACATACGGATTCGGCCTGTGTTCTGAATTTATCTGGAATGAGCTGGCATGCGGAATAAAGAAAGGGGAGGAATTCCCTAAATTAGGAGTGGGAATTTTTAAACAGATTGAAGATGGCTGCCGTTTTGATAAATGGAAAAAGTACGAAGTCAGTCTTTTCGATAAGTCTTATGAGATCAGAGGAAATAAAATTATATTTAAGGAAATTCCAAGAGAATGTATGGGAATCGCTGCAGAGATTCAAAAAGTGGTTTCTCTTTATAATAATACAGTCACTGTGTCCACAACAATTGAAAATAAGGGAACGGAAACCCTGAACCTGGCAGAGTTCCAACATAATTTTACCGCCATTGACGGCCTGCCTGCAGGTCCCGGATACCGCCTGAATTTACCTTTTGACGGCGAGCTGGAATGTGGAGAATGGGATATTAAAACCTTGGACGACAGGGGCGTGCCGGATCAGCCGGCGGATTCCATGCTATATGTTGAGGGGAATTCTCTTTTCTGGAAAAGCAGTATGGGCGGGAAAACTTACCATAAAATCACAAGGGGAAAGGGGATCAGAACCCTCTCTGAATACAGCTGGAAGTTAAGCCATGAGGCTACTCCGGCCAGCGTTAGGGAGATATGCCATTTCCTTCCCGACCGTTTTTCACTGTGGGCGGTGGAACATGTGATCAGCACAGAGGTTTTCTGTAAGATTAAACTGGAACCGGGAGAGCGTATGAACTTTGCACGTACATGGCTGTTTGAAGACGAGACAACAGACCATATGGAGGATTAAAATGGAGAAAAAACTATATGCGGTGATAGGCGGATGGGGATTTCGCGGCGGAGTGAGAGGACTTTCCACCTATGTCTGCGATCCGCAGACATCAGAATTGACGTTAGTTGACTCAAAATTCCCCAATATTGCCGTTGGAAACCAGTTTTATGACAAGAAAAACGGAATCTTGTATTTTACAGATGAGAGAAAGGATAAACGGGAACAGAAGGGCGGAGGCGGTTATCTGTGCGCGGCTTCAGTCAGGGAGGGAATCATGGATATGATCAGTGAAAAGCCGAGCCTTCTTCCAAATCCTTCCTACGTGTGCCTGGACCGTTCCGGCCAGTATGCATTGGTTTCCCATCATGTGACGGACAGCTACGTGACCAGACTCGTTCGGCATGAGGATGGAACCTTTGGTTCTGAAACCATTTTTGACCAGGCCGCATTAGTACTGTTCAGGGTGGAGCCGGACGGACGTTTAGGGGAGGTCTGTGACGTTTATACGACAGAAGCACCGGAAGGCAGTTTGAATCGTCCCGTATCCCACCAGCATTACGTTGCAGCAGATCCGACAGGGGAAATCTACATCGTCTGTGATAAAGGTCTGGATCAGCTATACTCGTTCCGAATTAACAGGGAACGCGGAAAGCTGGTCTGTTGTGATACCCTGCGTGTAAAACAAGGCAGCCATCCAAGATACGGGGTATTTCACCCTCAGCTGCCGTTCTTTTACGGCAATCATGAAGAGGCTTCTTATATCAGCCAATATCAGGTGGACAGGGAAACTGCAAAACTCACATATATTTCCAGCTGTGGGCTTTTAGAAGAAGGAAAAATGGTGGATTCCTCTGCTGCTCCCAGCGATATTGCAGTCAGCGGAGATGGAAAATACCTGTATGTAAGTATCAGAGGGGTAAATCTCATCAGCGTATTGGCCCTTTCTGAGACCGGAGAAATGAAATTGATCCAGAATATCTCCTGCGGCGGCGAGAATCCAAGAGGGCTGTGTATGACGCCGGACGGCAGATATCTTTATGTGTGCAATGTGGATACCAGTCGTGCAGTCTCATTTGCCGTTATGGATGACGGCAGGCTGAACCCATCCGGCATTTCCCTGGAAGTTTCAAGGCCCGGTAACATGAGCATGTTCATAATGGAGTGAGGAAGGTGGAATAATTGAAAAGCTATTACAGCTATGATGGAATAAATTTATGGGATGAAGAAGTTTGGAAGGACAGGATCAGTTCCGTTTATCCATTAATTGTATGGATGGGGGAACATGAGAAGCAGGAACAAATTGAGTATCACAGCCCGGTTAACGGAAAGCTTGGAAAGGAATGCAGAGATCTTTCCTGTTATATCCATAAGACGAACTGCGTAAAAGTGCCGGAAATTATAAAAAAATGGGAGGATAAAGGGCTTCGTTTCGACTGCAGATCCCAAGGAGGAGTTTGTTGGTTTATTATGGCGCCCCGTGATTGTTATGAAAATTATGGCAAAAAAATGGAGACGCTGGTTGTAATTCACAATGAAGATATTGAAGATCCTTATTGGGCTATGAAAATGCTGGAACAATATGAAGCCTACAACCAGCTGGCGGCCGATAGTCAGGATCTGATTATTGTTTACATTGCCAATGGTAAGCCGGATTACGACAGAATATATGTAAATATCCTTCAAGAGGCATTTGTGGCGGTTCCGGGAGATACAGACCGCGTGTGGCTGGATGTCATGCCGGTATACGAAAACGGAGGGAAACTGAAAAATATTCCTGGATTTGTATATGAACAGAAGACGGGCGTAGAAATAGATCCGGATCAGGCGGTTGTCAGATTTCGGGGATCAGGCATTTCAGTCCTCGACATTACGAATCGTTGGGAAAACCGGGTCAGTCTTTCCAGAGATCAGATGTCTAAGGAAAACTGGAGCAGCGAAGCATTTGATCTGCATAAGCTGATCCACAGCGAGAGCGGCAGGAATATTGCGGAGAGTATGGCGGCCGAATATGAATTTGATACGGTTGAAGACCCGGAATTTCAGCAGTATTGGCTGGACCGGGGGCTTAAATACGAGAGCCATGACACTGAGTTCAGGAGATGGACTTCGGCAGTGCCTTTAGGCGCCTTTCAGTCTCCGGAAGAAAAACTGCCTGTTATCTGCGTGCTGCAGGAGGTCAACCGTTCTAATGAACATCTGGCGGTGACCGAATCCGCTTATTTTTATGAATATTACCGGATTGCAGCCCAGGGAGAGTGCATTTTGATTAACTTTGTTCTGGAAGATGCGGATGACAACGACCTGCTGGTGCGCATTTTAAAAGAGGCATTTCAATTGTATCCGATGATAGACCGGACGAGAATTTATGCGGCAGGCCATTCTCATAATGGAAGGTATACATATGAGTTTGCATTCCGCCATCCCGAAATGATCGCCGCCATATCCACTTACGGAATTACTGCCGGACTTCAGCCCAATGCAATGATTCCCATGACAGAGGAAAAAATACGTCAGATCAGAACGAGTGATATGCCTACCATATGCCTGGCAGGATGTACGGAGCATAACGTGATCTATCCGCTCAATAAAGATGCAGAAGGGCTCCGCCCATGGCAGGGAAAAGCTCCTGACTTTCCGCTTACGGCCGAGGATAGGGCGAAAATGTGGCAGCTTAGATTAAAGGCCCACAACTGCCCGCAAAAAACCTTGAAGGAAATTTATGATGCCGCAGAAAGTGAAGACGGAGCGGTTCGTAAACTGGGAATTCCGGCGGATAAAAGTGAGACGATGTGGATGGATGGCAGTGAAATCTATATTGCTGATATACGTAATGAAAACGGCCGGTATCATCTGCGGGTAGTTGGGGAGGAAAATATGCCTCATAATACGACGCCGGTACAGCAAAAACTGTCATGGTCATTTATGCGGCGTTTTGCAAGAAATCCGGATACTGGGGAGACCATAGAATTATACTAGAAAAGAGGAATCGGATGTGACGACAGCAGTAGAAAAAAAACGGGTTGGACGCGATCTGACAGAAGGGAATATCTTAAAAACGCTTTTGATGTTTTCCATGCCGATCGTTGCTACGAATTTAATTCAGCAATTATATTCCATGGTAGATTTAATGGTAGTGGGTCAGTTTGTGGGAAGCGTGGGTACGGTAGGGGTAGCCACCGGCGGAGAGGTGTCGGATCTGATGACACCGGTGGCCACCGCATTTTCCACCGCAGGCCAGATCTACATCGCGCAGCTGGCGGGTGCCAAGATGACGGAAAAAATTAAAAAGGCGGTGGGAACGCTGCTGACAATGATGTTTTCGATTTCGATAGCCTGTATCGTACTCACGGTATTGTTCCACAAAACAATATTGGATTTGTTAAACTGTCCTCAGGAAGCGTTAAACCAGGCTGCCTATTATATGATTATTACCACGTTAGGGATGCCGTTTATCTTCGGATATAACGCTGTTTGCGGAGTGCTCCGGGGGATGGGGGAATCGAAGCGGCCGCTGATCTTTGTTTGTGTAGCGGCTACGGTCAATATTGTGGCGGATTTAATCTTTGTGATTATATTTCATATGGGAGCTGCCGGCACAGCGCTGGCTACAGTTTTATCACAGATCGGATCATTTTTTGCGGCATTCTATTTTATGTATAAGCACCGGGAAACCTTTGATTTCAGCCTGCAGCGCAGTTTCTTCAAAATCGAGAAGAAAACAGCGCTGATTATTCTGAAACTTGGAATTCCCCAGCTTGTACGGGTCTTTTTTGTACAATTCTCAATGCTTTGGGTGAAATCCTGCGTAAACTCCTATGGACTTGTCATCTCTGCATCCAACAGTGTGGGAGACAAGATTCAGAAGTTTAACAATGCATTTATGAACGGTGTGGATACAGCGTCAGGTGCGATGATTGGACAGAATCTGGGTGCGCGTAAGACGGAACGGGCTAAAAAGATTACGCTGAATACATTTGGCTGCACGTTAGTGATAGCCACAGCAGCTTCCTGTATGGCGTTATTGATTCCCGATAAGCTGTTCGGATTTTTCACTTCAGACGCCCAAGTGATCGGATATGCATCAGATTATATGCGTATTATGATTATGGCCTTTTATATGTCTGCGGTTACAGGCGCTTTTCAGGCTATGGTTACCGGTTCGGGCTTTGTGTCATTGGGATTTTTCATCGGCATTTTAGATGGCGTGGTCTGCAGAATTGGATTTAGTCTGCTGTTTGTATATGTATTTAATTTGGGAGCATACAGCTATTGGTGGGGAACCGCATTTTCCAGAACCTTGCCGGGGCTTTTATGCGTAGCATATTTCCTCAGTGGAAAATGGAAGACGAGAAAGCTGCTGGTGGAGAAATAGGATTTTAGATTTGTATTATAGGCAATAGAGAGAAAACAGCGTTGACAGGTGATGCAGTATAGCGTAAGATAAGATTACTCGGTCTGAGTAATCTTATTTTTTTTAGAAACAAATCTGCATTAGAATCCCAGTAGAGCCACTAATTAAATAGAATGAAACTATTGATAGTTTGTACCTGTTCTGCCAGACTGCTCATTTGCGGATGAGTTTTACGGGTTTTTTGATGGGAGGGAGGAGCTGTTCATAGATTTTTTGGAAAGCGATGTGGTGAATGGAGTACCAAACAGCTATCCGGGTTCATGGAAGTACATAAAAGAACAGCTCCACTCTTTAGAACGTCATACAAATCTTCATCTCTATTTTCAGGATCATCCGTATTGATAAATTTCATACATTCGTACTTAAAAATCCCTCTTAATTTGTTCCATACTAAATGAACGGTTATCGATTGCCCTCATAGTAGCCAAAATCCCGTCCAAATGATCATATTCATGTTGCAATAATTCTGAAAGATCCCCTTCCAATTCCATGTTACACGGTTTAAAATTCTCATCCTGATAATGGATTACAGCCCGTTTATAACGCTCTACTTTAACGATAAGTCCGGGAAAGGACATGCAGTCATCCCAAAGAACATATTTTTCATCATCAGGAAAGGTGAGACTTGGGTTGATAAATATATAGGGTTTATCCAGATGCATATAAAGAAGACGTTTATGAACCCCGATCTGAGGAGCGGCGACAGCCCGGCCGGCGCCGTATGTTTTTCTGAAATCCATTAAAGTATCATGCAGATCTTCTACCCAAATCTTTACGTTTTCACTCTCCGAAGGCAGTATTTCCATGCTTTTTTCATATAAACGGGGATTTCCAAGTTTCAGTATCTCTTTTATCATAATTTTCCTCTCTCATATTTTTTATATCGGTAATAGCTGCTTATATCTTATATTCACACGATTTAAGGAAATTATATAATGGAAAGGCCATGAATTGCAATAGAGTCTTATCTGGGTCAAATAATTCTGTACACGAGTCTACTTCTGTCTAGTAGAAGGCTTCTGAGTTCTGCCATTGGATTTATACCTATGATAATTTTGGATGTGGCAGTTGGAGAAAAAACAAAATATTAAAAAATAACAAGCAATTTTTACATGGTAAATATGCATAAATTCGATTCTTATCTTCTTTATAAAAACTAACAAAAATGATTCACACGGCTAAAAAACGCTGACATTCAAATTTTTTAAATGTTAAAATATAAGCAGATAGGATAAGGAGGAATTTCATATTATGAGAAGAATTTTAAGCGCCTGTTTACTTCAGACAATAAAATTTGACGCGGCAAACGATGCCAATCCACAGCAGGAATATTCCATATACTGTGAACGGATGAAAAAGAACAATACTAGTTTTTCCATTGAGGAAACAACTACAGAGCCAGACGGATCTCTAATTATTAAGATTAAAAAGCAATATAATTCTTACAAAACAGACGGCTATATGCCGTAAATCTTTATTTAGTTAACTAAGAAACGCCGGAAAGAAGGGGAAGCCCAGGCGGACGGCGGAAGTAATCAGCGAAATGGGATTCGGGATTCGCCCCTAAGATGTACTAAGACCCGCAAGAATAAAAAGAGACAGGGCGCGCCCATTCGCAGTGAACTCTTGATGACTTCACTGCTCAAGGGGCGCTTAGAAACTGATTCGGAATTCAGTTTCTACCTGTCTCTTTTTATTCTTGCGGATCTAAGTACATCTAAGGGGTTCCATACGATCCCATTTCGCCGATTACTTCCGCCGCCCGCCTGGGCTTCCCCTTCTTTCCGGCTGTTGCTTGGCTTGCTAAGGATAAAAAAGATTTGGTGGATTGTGAGTAAGTTTTTACACCAACCGTGAGGGCTTTTTCAGAAATGCCTTCACCATTTAATGTAAAGGGTGAGGTCTTTTCGCGAAATGCCCTGACGTTTAAAGTAAAACATGAAGGCATTTCAGAAAATCCCTTCACGATCCATGTAAATGTAATTCTACATAAATACCTACGCACCAATATTGTTTTTAACCAGGCCAGCGAAAACCAGCCCGGAATCGAGATGCGAGGAAGGGAGAGGCGGTCTTTACGGGAACCCAGGCGGGGGGAGAATGAAAAAAAGGACAATTGGGATCGTATGGAACCCCTTTAGTGATTCTTAGACACGCAAGTACAGAAAGAGACAGGTAGAAACTGAATTCCGAATCAGGTTCTAAGCGCCCCTTGAGCAGTGAAGTCATAAGGAGTTCACTGCGAATGGGCGCGATCCTGTCTCTTTCTGTACTTGCGGGTCTTAGTATCACTTAGGGGCGAATCCCGAATCCCAATTGGCCTTTTTTTATTCTCCCCCGCCCGGGTTCCTGTAAAGACCGCCTCTCCCTTCCTCGCATCTCGATTCCGGGCGTACCCTTCCGCCAACCCCGTTAAATAACAATTTTACTTCAATAATGCCTTCAGCGCATCGCAAATAGCCTTTCCCATTTCGTCTGTAGTCGAGCTGCCGCCCAGATCCGGCGTAAGATGACGTTTTTCGGACAAAACCGTTTCAACGGCAGCTTCAATATCCTTTGCTGCCAGAATAGCAGAAGAATCATTTTTTAGATTTCCAAGCCAGGACAGCATCATCTGTCCGGACATGATCATCGCATAGGGATTGGCGATATTTTCGCCGGCGATATCAGGGGCGGAGCCGTGTGTGGCCTGTGCCATGCAGTACTTGGGGCCTACGGAAAGTCCGGGGGCCATGCCTAAACCGCCGATTAACCCGGCCGCCTCATCGGACAGGATGTCGCCGAACATATTGGTGGTGACGGCCACATCAAATGCCAGCGGGTTCATCAGCATTTTCATCGCGAAGGTGTCCACCACGCAGGTTTCCAGCGTGATATCCGGGTAGTCTGCGGCCACCTCCCGGCAGGCGTCTAAAAACAGGGAACAACCCAGTTTAAATACGGTGTTTTTATGGATTGCAGTCACTTTTTTCAGCTTGTTTCTCTGGCGGGCCAGTTCAAATGCGGTTCTTGCCGCCATGGATGAATTGCGCCTGGTGATAACCCGCAGGGAAAGCGCCATGTCCGGGGTGGGCATACAGTCGCTGGTGCCTTTAAACATGTTGCGGTCCGGCTGGAATCCTTCGTTGTTTTCCCGGACGATAATCAGGTCCGTTTTAGGGTTGATGCAGGAAATGCTTTCATACCCTTTGGCAGGTCTGATATTGCTGACAAGATCATAATCCCTTCTTAGAATTGGATGGGGATTGACGCATTCAGGCACTTTCGGATATGCCATATGGCCAATGGGGCCGAGTATCCAGCCGTCCAGCTGATACAAGGTCTCTTTCACAGAAGGCAGCAGGGAATTGCCGTGTTCCAGATAAGAGGAATATCCCACAGGCAGGGGAAACCACTCGATTTTGATGTCAGGATATGCCTGGACTGCGGTTTTCAGCACATTTACAGCCTGAGGTACGATCTCAGGTCCGATATCATCGCCGTTTAAAATACCTATTTTATAAACTGCCATATTATTTACCCATTCCGGCCGCAGACGCGGCCGCCTTTCATGAGGAATGCTTCTTTTTGCAGATATCCTGGATGATTTCGGAACAGCGCACCTGGTTGAAGATGCCGCAGTAGCAGAAATCAGACAGTTTAATCGCTCCTTCTTCCGGGCTCATGCGGCCTTTGTCCACCTGGTCAACCACATATTGAACAAATTTAGGCGGGATCATATGATGGCCGCACATGGTGGTGATGGACAGGGTGTCTTCGTCCGGCAGAATGCCCTTATTTCCCCATACTCCAAGGGAGAAGTTGGCGGAATGGGGAGTTACTCCGGCTTCGTGGCAGCAGGGGATTACTTCGCTCAGCAAGCCGGTTATAATGCAGGACTGGCCTACATCGGCGGCCTTTACCTCTTTTAGAAAGCCGATTACCTGTTCCCGTTTTGTAAATACTCCGCGGATTCTGGATTTGTCCGAGATTTTTTCTTTAATTTCAGCAGCGTCGAAGCGGGTGATAGGCCCGGTCTTCACGTCGCCCCAGTTTTCGGAGCCCTGATGTTCGGCGGCTTCAATATAAATCATGGCTTTAGGTTTAATATCCTTATCATTAACACCTTTTGTCTGATACATAAACCAGACAAAATCGTGTTTTTGCGATTCGATAGAACCACTGCGGTGCAGAGAATGTGACATAGTATGATCTCCTTTGCTTCGTTGTTATTTGACTAGTTTCATCAGTCCGGCCGGTCAGTCGATGAGTGGACGTCCCAGGCCTACGTTTACTTTTGCTCTGTGGGGCTGGGGGATGTCCAGGTCATCCAGACATTTTAATGCCGGGTTATAGCCGTTTTCATCAACCCGCATGATAAGTCCCAAAGAGAAGACGGTTTCGATTTCTCCGGCCACCTTTTTAAGCGCGGTGAGCACTTGGGGAAGATCTTCTTCCGCACAGTTTCCTTCCACAATAACGGATAAAAGGCGGTTGTTCAGAACTCCTTCTTCCAGTTTTCCGGTATGGATATCGGTCATTAGGGCGGCTAAAGGAGTTGTTTCCTTACCCTCTAATACCACGCCGGAAGCCGCACATGCCATGGCGATCTTTTCTACGTCGTACATCCTTGCGCCTGCGCCGGGGCGCCCTACGTCGATACAAAGGCCTACACGGCCTTTGCGGACACGGCCCGTAACGTCATTTGTTTTAACCTCTTCCGTTCCTCTTCCGGTTACGCCTGTCACCCCATGATTTTCCACGGGATCGCTCATCACGTGCATGAATTGTTTGTAAAAAGTATCTAATTCGGTGGGGACGATCGCGTCTTTCGGGCATACATGCTGCCGCAGGCAGACGTAACAATCGACGCACTCATCTGATGCAATAAAACATTTTCCGTTCTCGTATTTAATTGCGTCCACTGAGCAGTACTTCTGACAAGTCCGGCATCCGACACAATTTTCCGGGATAATTTTGGCCATACTGTTTCCTCCTGATTTTCTTGAAAATAATTATCTTTTAACGTCCTGATAGTTTTAGGATAATGATTCGGCGGTCATATTGCAAATATCAAAAACCTATATTATAATTAACTTTAAGTTATGAATGAAGGGGAGGTCAGATTATGCTTTTAAAAGAAATCCGTTACGTACTGGCGGTTGCGGAAAATGATACGGTGGCCAAAGCGGCCGACAGCCTTTATCTTTCGCAGCCAGCCTTGACAAAATATATTCATAATCTGGAAGATTCCCTGAATATAAAATTATTTGAAAAAGTGGGAAAGACGCTGAGGCCCACGGAATACGGAAAATCTTACATCGAGGCGGCCAAACGGATTCAGGCCATCTATACGGAATTGGAGCAGGATGTATTTTCATTGGATGAGATGATCCGGGGAACGTTGCGGATTGGAACCAGCCGGAGAGGCGCCTATGTGCTTCCCAACGTACTGCCCGCATTTTCGGCCAAGTTTCCGTCTGTGAAAGTCACTTTGCATGAGCAGTCCTACGATGAGCTGGACAGCATGCTGGTTCAGGGGGAGATCGATATCGGCATGCTGAAACAGCCCCAGGAGCTGAATCCCAATATAACCTATCTGCCCCTGTTCAGCGAGGAGCTGGTGCTGGTAATCAGCAAAGACCACCCGCTGTGTGCCAGGGCGGTTGAAAAGGAAGGGTGCACGTATCCGTGGCTCGATATCAGGCTGTTTGAAAAAGAGCGGTTTATCTTATATAAACCGGAACACCGCAACCGTTTTTGGGTGAACAAGCTGTTCGAGGAACACCATATGGTTCCGAATGTATTTTTAGACACCAACAACATTGAAGGCGCCCTCTACTTAGCCCAGAAGGGATGCGGAGCCTGCTTCGCGCCGGAGCTGTATGCCCATAATGTGCTGCAGCTGGAAGGTGGAACGGGTTCGATCCGGCTGTTTTCAGTGGGAGAGCCGGTAAGCAGATACCAGTATTTTGTGGCGTACCGGAAGAACCAGCATAATACCAGATATATGGCGGAATTTGTGAATATTCTTTTGGAATATTACTCCAATAAATAATAAAATATTATTCAAAGTAAAGAAGAAAAGCAGCAAATACATAACAAAAAGTTATGCGTTTGCTGCTTTTAATGTATTAGACTGAGACCCTGTTCGGGAGTAATATTAACTTACAAGGGGTCGTAAACAAGCATAAAAAACAAAAGAAAAGGAGAGGAAACATGAGAAAAGTATTTTTACTTATCGGAACAGTGGCAATGATGATGGGGTTATCCGCATGCGCGGGAAAAGAAGCTGCTAAACCTGCAGCAACAACGGCGGAAACCAAGATGGAAAGTACTCAGGCTCAGGAATCCGCAGGCCAGGAAAAGCCGGAGACTGCTGCGGCCGAAACAGGGGAAAAGACCTGGGAGTGGGGAGATATCACGTTAGTTGTTCCATTTAAAGCCGGCGGCGGATCGGATACGGTGGCGCGTTTGCTCGGCGAATATTGGGGAAAAGACTTGGGATGTAATTTTATTATCGATAACAGGGACGGGGCCAATACGGAGATCGGAACCACATACTATGTAAAAGAATGTAAACCGGATGCCACCAGCCTTTATACAGGAGTTCAGATTTATTATTCCACCTGCATTTTGCTGCAGGACGCGGATTATGAGTTCGACGACGTTTCGGTAATGAACTTTATGGAATTAGATCCATGCTGTATCTGCGTAACAGAGGATTCGCCGTATCAGACCTGGGAAGATTTAAATGCCGCAGTTCTGGCAAATCCCGGAAAGTTCAGCATTTCAGCCACTGCGGGCGGAGATCAGATGCTGATGCTTGGAACTCTGGCGGATACGTTGGGATGGGATGTTAAGATCATCAACTATGACGGAGCGACAGAGCGTATGAGCGCCCTGTTAGGCGGACATGTGGATATGTGCGCAACCACTCTTACGGGAAGCGTAGGACAGGGAGTGACCCAGATTGTAGTATCTGCGGAAGAGCGCAGCGAACAGGTGCCGGACTGCCCAACCCTTAGAGAAGTGACCGGAAATGATTCCCTTACCTTTATGGGATCTTCACGTTTTATCGGCGTTCATTCCAGCGTTTTGGAAGAATATCCGGAACGCTATCAGGTCCTGCTGGAATCATTGGAGCGGATCATGCAGCCGGGAAGCGATTATATGAAGGCAGTGGAAGCCGCCGGACGTGATGACGTTACCGCCTGGAGAGGCGTGGAAGCCAGCCAGGAACTGCAGAAAAATTTTTATGAATCATGCCAGGAATACCAGCAGTATCTGACATCTGAAGAATAGATCTGTTTTCATACGATGAGGGGGAAGACATATGGTTCGACTGATAAAAAAACTGTTTATTCCCACAGTGATTTTTGCATGGGCGGTCTGTTATTATGTGGAGATTTTAGGCAAAAAGGCATCGGCGGGGTATTTTATTAAGCCGGTATTCTGGATCATGGCAGTCCTCTATGTGATAATAGCGGCCAAAGACACAAAAATATGGTTGGATGACAGAAAAAAGGCTGAAGTGCGCCCGAAAGACATGGAGACGAAGGCGGCCGGCAGCGCCAAAAAAACAAAGGATGTGGAACTGGTTCAGATGGCGGTCTGCGTGGGAAGCGCGGCGGTTTACCTGTTGGTGATGCCGTACTTGGGATTCATTATTGCGACCGTATTGATCCTGTTCGGAATGTTCTGCTGGCTGAAAGCGCCCAATAAACCGGGCGCTCTGGCCCTGGCAGTAATTGTAACTGCGGGCATGTATGCACTGTTTAAATTTGGATTAAAGGTACCGCTTTATGCAGGTATCTTTGGATTTTAAAGGGGGCGGCTTATGGGAACATTTCTATCTGGATTTGCGGTTGTTCTTCAGCCGCTGTACATAGGGTACATGGTGCTCGGGGTTGCGCTGGGCCTTGTAATCGGCTTTCTGCCCGGCCTCAGCGGAGGGATTGGAATCGGCCTGATGCTGCCGTTTACCTATCATATGGAACCGCTGACGGCTTTGGTATTTCTGTGTTCGATCTATACCGGAGGGATCTTCGGAGGGGCGGTCACGGCGATCTTGCTCAATACGCCGGGAGCGCCTGCCAATGTGGCGACGGTTATGGACGGATTTCCTATGGCTTACCGGGGAGAGACGGAGCGGGCCATGGGGCTGTCGCTGATGAGTTCCTTTATAGGAGGAATTGTCGGGTGTACCTGCCTTCTTCTTCTGGCAGAACCCCTGGCCAATTATGCGCTGAAATTCGGGCCCGGCGAAATGTTTATGGTAGCCATTTTCGGCCTTACAGTAGTCGGAAGTCTGGCTAAGGACGTGATAAAAGGCGTTTTTTCAGGAATGTTCGGCATTTTGCTGGGTACTGTGGGGCTCAGCTCCAACGGTGTGCTGAGAGGAACGTTTGGAGTCACCTACCTGATGGACGGGATTCCAACCGTACCGGCTCTTCTGGGTCTTTTGGCCCTCCCGGCCATTTATGAACTGGCCGGGCGGAACAGCGCTGTTTTACAGGTGAAAGGGAAACAGAACCTGTTGTCCAACGTAAAGGGGCTGCTCAGGGGATTCAGGGATACGGTCAGGCATGGAGTTCAGGCCCTTCTTTGTTCCGTGCTTGGAACGGTTGTCGGCATTATTCCTGCAGCCGGAAGTTCCATCGCCGGAATCCTGGCCTATAATTTCAGCAAACAAATCTGTAAAAATGGAGACGAATTCGGGACAGGAGTCCCGGAGGGTATCATATCCTGCGAATCGGCCAACAATGCGTCGGAAGGAGGCGCGCTGGCGACCATGTTCGTTTTGGGAATCCCCGGAAGCACCGCAACAGCCATGATGCTGGGAGCACTGACCCTGCAGGGCTGGGCGGTAGGGCCTAAGATGTTTACCGATCACAGCGATATCATCTACACCGCATTTTCATCGCTGTTTGTCCAGCAGTTTGTAATGGTTTTAATGGGCATGGGACTTTGCCTTCTGGGAGCTAAGATCATAAAGCTTCCGGTGAAATACCTGATGCCCGTAATTCTGGTCTTTGCAGTGACAGGCGCGTATTCCAACCGCTATTTACTGTTTGACTGCGGCCTGTTAATCATGTTCAGCTTTCTGGGCTGGTTTATGAAAAAAAACGATTTTCCGGCCATGCCGCTGATCCTGGGCCTTCTGTTGGGAGGAACCGCAGATGTGGAAATGCTGAGAATCAGACAGTTATTTGATAGTTTTGGGGAGATTTTTAAGAGTCCGATTGTGATTATACTTGCGCTGGGGAGCATAGCATCCATCGTGATGCCGCTTGTATTAAACCGGATGAAGAGGAAAAAAGTATAATATTAATAAGTTGAGAATTGGAGGAGAAACAGATGGATAAGCCTTTAGTATTGACGCCTTTTAAAATCGGAAATGTGGAGATAAAAAACAGAATTATTTTCCCTTCCGTGTGCACCTTTTTTGCCGGTGAAGACGGAAGCATTGACCTGCAGATGTTTGAGTTTATAAAAGCCAGGGCCAAAGGAGGGGCCGGAATCCTTACAATCGGAGGAAGCCCCCACGGGGAGCCGGGGCCCGGCCGTCCGGCCATTTCCGATGATAAGTTCATGCCCAGATGGTCCGAAACGGCCCGGATGGTGCACAGCTACGGCGCAAAATTATTTTGCCAGCTTCATCCTGCCAAGATTCAGGCGGGAAGAGGCATCGATGTAAAATCCATTGATACATATGACAAACAGCTGATCGACCAATTGGTAGAGAGTTATGCCGAAGGAGCCAAGAGGTGTAAAGACTGGGGAGTGGACGGTGTGGAAATCCACGGCGGTCATGCCCACGAAGTCGCACAGTTTATGTCTCCCTATTATAATAAGAGAACCGACGGATACGGCGGAGACTGGAAAGGCCGGGTAAGATTTTCGGTTGAGATCGTAAAAGCGATTAAGGAAAAATGCGGTGCGGATTATCCTCTGATATTCTGCATCAGCGGTTCTGAGATGGCGGAAGGCGGCCGTGATATCGACGAAACGGCTCTGATGTGTCAGGAACTGGTGAAAGCCGGAGCCGATGTGATCCACGTATCCTGCGGAATGCCTATTTCCGATCAGTACAGCTGTGCGCCGATGGATGTGGAAGACTGTTTCAACGTGGATAACGCTTACCGGGTAAAACAGCTGGTGGATGTGCCTGTAGTTGCGGTGGACCGAATTGTAACCATGGAAGAAGCGGAAGAAGTGCTGCAAAGCGGAAAAGCGGATCTGATAGCCATGGCAAGACCCCTGTTGGCAGATCCGGAACTGGTCAATAAATATGCGGGCATCAATAAAGAACCTTATTGCCTCTGCTTAGGATGTGACCAGGGCTGCCGCGATGACAAACGTTACAAAGCGATCCGCTGTCTCCAGAATCCGCTTATGGGACGTGAGGCGTCATTAAAATACGAAGAGGCATCCGAAACTCTGAAAAAGAAGAAAATACTGATCATTGGAGCTGGGCCGGCAGGTTTGGAAGCGGCCTGTGTGCTGGTGCGCAGGGGATTAACCCCCATTATTGTGGATAAAGCCACCCGTCCTGGCGGGCTGATGGGGATATCTTCCGTTCCGCCGTGCAAAGAGAATATGAACCGGGTTACGGAATACAGAGAAGCATTTTTAAAACAGGCCGGTGTGGAGATACAATGCGGAGTAAATGTGGATGAAGCATTTCTGAATGAATTAAAACCGGATATTATCATTGCAGCCACAGGAAGTACACCTGCAATTCCTCCGATCCCGGGCATTGACAGCCCAAATGTATACGCAGCCGATGACATTTTAAGCGGTATGGAGCCGGACGGAGCCAGAATCGCCGTTTTAGGAGCGGGTCTGGTTGGAGCAGAAACCGCAGAATACCTGTCTGCCAAGGGAAAACAGGTGGAAATCTTCGATATGATAGAAGACATTGCCCCCGATTTTAACAAGGCAAGGCGCTGGTTCCTGTTAAAACGCCTTCAGGACGGCGGCGTGAAAAAACATATGAAAGTAAAAGTGAAGGAAATCGCCCTCCCTGAGATTAAGATTGAGCATGAAAACGGAGAGGTGGAAAACATGTCCGGTTTTGACGCCATGGTCATCGCAGCAGGCCGGAAGGAAAATAACGGTTTGGCAGAAATGATCCGCAGTAAATATCCGCAGACAGAGCTTCATGTGATTGGAGATGCTAAGAAGGCGGATACGGCCATAGAAGCCATTGCGGACGCCGCTATCATGGCCGCCTCACTATAAGGCCCCTGTTTTCAATATTACAGTGTGGAATGGAGTTGATGAACAATCGAAACCATTGAAAGAACCATAAACGCCCTCAGGAAAAACGGATTCCTGGCGGAGTATGTGGACAGCCGGGAAGAGCTTCTGTCCATACTCTCCCGGCAGATTCCCAAAAAATCTTGGGTGGCCTCAGGCAGCTCGCAAACGCTGGAACAGCTGGGCATAAAGACCTGGCTGGATCAGGAAAATTTCTATTATTCCGACTGCGGGGACGGTGCGGCGGATCGGAGACAGAACATTCTGAACAGCTTTCGGTCGGATTATTATCTCAGCAGTGTGGCAGCGGTTACGGAACAAGGAGAACTGTTTCTGGTTGACGGAACGGGAAACCGTACAGCGGCATTTTCATACGGCCCCAGACGGGTGATCGTAATCGCGTCTGTAAAAAAGATAGTGCCGAATATGACAGAAGCCAGACGGCGTCTTAAAACCATCGCAGCGCCTCTTTGCGCGGCAAGAAGGAAAAAATACGAACTGCCCTGCTATAAAAAAGGATTTTGTATGGATTGCCATTTGGAACGGAGAATGTGCTGTTATTATCTGACGGTTGGGTATGTGAGGGAAAAGGAACGGTTCTCGGTTTATTTAATAAATGAGGACGTCGGATTTTAAGGAGTTGATTAGCTGAAATTAAAGTAAAGGGTGAAGGCATTTTTGAAAATGCCTTCACCCTTTATGTAAAATTCATAGGGCAGACGGGGAGCAGCTGAATTTAGAACCAGCTTACACCCGTCTCTTTTGGTTTTTATGAACTTTCGCCCCTCCTGCCACCGCTTCCCGATTCCCCACGTTCCATTTACCGCTTTGCTAAATCACAGTTTTAGCATGACAGACTATTTTTATTTGCAGAAAAAGCCTGTGCGGTGTAAAATATAGGAAATAATTCTAATTGGAACCAGGTACTGCGCTGGGATGAATCGTGTCTGCAACGCTGACATTTCCGGATGAAGGAGCTTGACCGTATGAAAAATAAAATATTACTGCGTACCAATATCTTTGTATGCACCATTATTGTGCTTGGTTTCATTATTACTTCCATAACCAGTTACCGTTCCAATCTGGGAGTATTCGAAAAAGATGTGGAGAATGTTTCCGATCTGGCTGCGGACGGCATTTTTTATCAGATCGAGTCAATCTTTACAAAGCCGGTCAATGTTTCCCTTACCATGGCCAATGACAATCTTTTGAAGGAGTTCCTTTCTGATGAAACAGAGCGGCTGGATGACGACAGCTTTATTCAGAGCATGAGGGATTATCTGGACGCATACCGGGAAAAATATTCCTATGATTCTGTTTTTCTGGTGTCCACACAAACCGGCAGATACTATCATTTTAACGGTTTAGACCGCAAAATGGAGCCGGACAATCCTGAAAATGTCTGGTACTATGATTTTATCAGCGGAAAATGACCGTGAATATGCATTTTTCATTGTAGATATCGACAATTTTAAGCGGGTCAATGATACTTACGGCCATGCTTCCGGCGATTTTGTAATTGCGGAATTTGCACGGAATTTGAAAGATCATTTTCGTGAAGATGATATTGTGGGAAGAATCGGCGGCGATGAATTTGCAGTATTCTTAAAGATTCCCAACCGGGAATGGCTGGAGAAAAAGGCACAGCAGATGGCCGCCGGTTTAAGACAGAATGTTAAGACGGATTCCGGTGTCTGCAGCGTTTCCGCCAGCATTGGAATCGCTGTTTATCCTGAGATGGGAACGGATTTCGTGACACTCTATAAAAATGCGGATCTGGCATTATATTATACTAAGAAGAACGGCAAAAATGGTTATACTATTTTTAGGAAAGAATATAAGTAACTGTTCAGCAAGTCTGTGCATTTACGAATATAAGCAGTAAAACCGGCATCGAAAGGAGAAATCAGTGGCAGAAAAAAAGCATTCCAGAAAACAGACAGAAAAAAGCAGGGGTTTATCCCGTATGATCATAATTATATTAACTGCTGCGGCTGCCTGCATTCTGTTTGTCATGGCCGGACATATGTATAGAGAAAAGAAGGCGCTGAAAAATACGGCGGACAGCAATATGGAAAAGAATGCGGCTAAGACGCAAACAATTGCCAAAAGCCAGGACCTCTCTTCTAAATCAGAAACCGGTGTCACAGAGCCGGGTGAAGGAAGTATGGAAACCTCCGCCTCCCTACAGGAACTGATCTCTTCCATGACGTTGGAAGAAAAAATCGCCCAGATGTTTGTTATCACGCCCGAGGCCCTCACCGGATTTGACCAGGTAACGGATGCAGGGGAAGCCACTAAAAATGCACTTTTAAAATATCCTGTGGGAGGGCTTGTCTATTTTAAAGCCAATATACAAAATCCACAGCAGTTAAAAGAAATGATTTCGGACACGAAAAAATATGCGGCTGAGGCGGGAATGCTGCCGATCTTAACCGCCATCGACGAAGAAGGCGGCTCAGTGGCAAGAATTGCCGGAAATCCCGAATTTACAGTAGAACGATTTCCCGATATGGCAGAGATCGGTGCGTCGGGTGATTTGGACAGAGCTTATGAGGTTGGTAATACCATTGGAAGCTACTTGAAGGAATATGGCTTTAACCTGGATTTCGCTCCGGATGCCGATGTTTTAACAAATCCTGACAACAAAGTCGTTTCCATGCGCTCCTTCGGCCCGGACCCTCAGCTTGTGTCCGCCATGGCCGGACAGGTGGCGGCCGGACTTATGAATCAGAATATCATTCCCGTATATAAACATTTTCCGGGCCACGGTTCCACAAAAGGGGATACTCATGAGGGATTTGCGTATACGGACAGAACCTTAGAGGAACTGCGCGGATCGGAGCTGGCGCCGTTTGCCGATGCGGTGAAAAATGGGATTCCATGCATAATGGCCGCCCATATTGCAGCCGTTAATATTGACGGGAATACTCCTGCCTCTTTATCAAAAACGCTTATCACCGGCGTATTGAGGGAGGAGCTGGGATTTGACCGGGTGGTGATAACGGATGCGATGAATATGGGAGCCATACAAAACCTGTATTCCTCCGGGGAAGCCGCCATATTGGCCGTGGAAGCGGGGGCTGACCTTTTGCTGATGCCCGCCGACTTTCAGGAAGCGTATGATTCCCTGTTGAATGCCGTAAAGGAAGGCAGGATAAGCGAGGACAGGATCGATGAATCTCTGATGCGGATTGCTGCGATGAAAGAGGGATTATAGGCCGGGAATCAAGGCATTTTTATTTGACTAAAACCGGATTCTCTGATAGTCTATATACCATATCATAAATGCAAGGAGACAAAACGATGGGGGAAAAAAGAAAATCTGATTTGTCCGCAAAACAGGGGCATCAGAACGGCGGGTTCAGCACGGGAATTGGCTTTATTCTGGCATGTGTGGGATCGGCAGTGGGAATGGGAAATATCTGGATGTTTCCATACCGCGTAGGACAGTACGGAGGTGCGGCATTTCTCGTGCCGTATCTGATCTTTATTATAATCTTTGGTCTTGTGGGCCTTTCCGCAGAATTTGCTATTGGGCGTCGGGCTAAGACGGGAACACTGGGTTCCTATGAATATTGCTGGAAAACAAAGGGAAAAGGGAAATTAGGCTATGCTCTCGGCTGGATTCCACTGATGGGGTCTTTGGGCATTGCAATCGGATATGCCATTATCGTGGGCTGGGTGGTCCGATCTCTGGCCGGTTCTCTGACTAATTCCATTCTTACAACGGATGCGGGTGAATACTTTGCCCAGGCAACCGGAGCGTTCGGAAGCGTGCCGTGGCATCTGATTGTAATCGTAATCGCCATGGCTGTGCTCATGTTCGGAGTGGCCAGCGGGATTGAGAAGATTAATAAGGTTTTGATGCCGTCATTTTTTATATTATTTGCAGTTCTGGCTATTCGGGTGGCATTTTTGCCGGGAGCGGCGGAAGGATATAAGTTTTTATTTGTTCCCAAATGGGAATATCTTTTGAAGGTTGATACCTGGGTCATGGCTATGGGACAGGCATTTTTCTCCCTTTCCATCACCGGATCGGGAATGATTGTGTATGGAACTTATCTGGGGAAAAATGAGGACATACCCAAATCTTCCATTCAGACCGCATTTTTCGATACGCTGGCGGCCATGCTGGCTGCATTGGCAATCATGCCGGCAGTCTTTGCATTCGGCATTAAGCCCAATGCCGGACCGCCTCTGATGTTTATTACACTGCCGAATATCTTCCGTCAGATGCCTATGGGACAGCTGTTTGCGGTTCTCTTCTTTGTATCGGTGGCATTTGCGGGAATTACCAGTTTGGTGAATATGTTTGAGGCGGTCTGTGAATCCTGGCAGACGCGTTTTAAACTTTCCAGAAAAGCGGCGGTGGCGCTGTGCGGAGTTATCACATTCGGCGTGGGCCTGTTTTTGGAAGCGGAACCTAAGGTCGGGTCCTGGATGGATTTTATCACCATCATCGTCGTGCCTTTCGGCGCGGTGCTGGGGGCAGTGTCCATTTATTATATACTTGGATTCGATGAGATTAAAAAGGAATTGGAAACAGGGCGGGAGAAGCCGCTTGGCGCGTTTTTTGGCCCGTTGGCAAAGTTTGTGTATGTTCCACTGGCGGTGATAGTTTTCGTGCTGGGGATTATATATGGCGGAATTGGGTGAGAGAAGATAAGTCTGTTTAAGCGGATGGCGGCGGATAATTTGATAATTATTCGCCGCTGTTTTTTGTGGTCACAAAAAAGAAATTATGAATTAATAGTTTTGCGGTTATAACCATAAAAACAATGGATATTTTTAAGAAAATGCGATATACTATTATAAATAAGAGGTGATTTTTATGATTAACAGACCAATCTACGTTAAAAAAATTATGGCTTTTGCAGATATGCCATTTGTAAAAATCCTGACAGGTATACGTCGCTGTGGAAAATCAACCATTTTAAAAATGCTGATGGATGAAATGAAAAAAAGAGGCATTGGTGACGATCAGATTTTACATTACAGTTTTGATTCTTTAGAATATGAGGACATTAAGACGGCAAAAGCTCTGTTTAGCTATTTGACACAGCATTTATTTTCGGGAGGTAAGACTTACCTTTTTCTCGATGAGATTCAGGAAGTAAAGTCATGGGAGAAAGTTTTAAACTCCCTTATGACAGACTATGATGTTGACATTTATGTGACCGGATCAAACTCCCGGATGATGTCATCTGAAATATCCACCTATTTGACCGGACGTTACATTTCATTCCGCATATTTCCGTTATCTTTTTCTGAGTATTTAACTTTTCGAAAAGAATATACGGATGTTCTGGATTCTCATACAGAGCTTGCAAATTATGTGCGACTTGGCGGCTTTCCAGCGGTTCATCTGCAAAAATATACTCCGGATGAGGTCTACACGATTGTTAAGGATATTTATAATTCTACGATTTTCACCGATATTGTAAGGCGTAATCAAATTCGCAAAATTGATCAGCTGGAACGTATCGTGAAATTTGCCTTTGACAATGTTGGACGGACATTTTCCGCTGCATCTATCTCTAAGTATCTGAAAAGTGAAAATCGTTCTATTGATAATGAAACAGTTTATAACTATCTCAGCAAGTTGGAAAGCGCTTATATTCTCTATCGTTGTTCTCGTTTCGACGTGCAGGGCAAGGAGATTTTGAAAACGCAGGAAAAATTTTATCTTGCCGATCCGGCGCTCCGTTACAGTGTATTGGGATACTCGCCTGACAGTGTGGCCGCTATGTTGGAGAATGTCATTTATCTGGAATTACAGCGTCGGGGATATGATGTGTTTGTGGGAAAAATGGATAGTGCAGAGATAGATTTCATTGCTGTAAGGCAAGAAAATAAGCTGTATATTCAAGTGGCTCAGGAGATCGGTCTTCCTGAAACAGAGAAACGTGAATATGGCAGATTGCTTGATATTCGGGATAACTACCCTAAATATGTATTGCGGACAGATGTTTTTGCAGGTGGTAATTACGAAGGAATTAAGACTATGCACATTGCGGATTTCTTGCTGAGTAATGAGTATTAAGTGGGGAGAACTGCTACTTCCCTCATTATCAATAAAAAAAGAAAGGCAATAGTATGAATTATTATGTTTATGACCGTCCCGCCGGTACGGCGAGTTCAGAAAATCCACCCCGTTTTACATGGATGCCAAAGGGAGAGGAGACAACATACCGGATCGAAGTGTATGATTCCAGCCATCAGCTGCGGTATGAATTCGACCCGGTTCCCATCAATTTCTTTACGCCTGACATACTGATGGAGCCGGGCAGTTATACCTACCGGGTCTTATCCGGAAACCGGGAAATTGTTCCGGAAAAAGCATTTTCCATCCGGGAAAATGCATCTGAAACCCCATTGCCGAGAAGGGCCGGCCGCTATGATGCGATTAAAAGCCACCCGCGTATCTGGCTCAGTGAATCGGATATCCCCATATTGAGATCCAGGGTGAACGACGATCTGAAACCTTACTGGGAGCGGTTCATGGAAACCGGCGTCCGCCCCTGGCTCTCCATGCCTCCTCACACGGAACCCCTGCCTTATCCAAATGGCAGGCGCGTGATTCCCATCTGGAGAAAGATGTACACCGACTGCCAGGAAGCTCTGTATGCGGTAAAACATTGTGCGGTGGCATATAAGGCAACAGGGAACCCGGAATATCTGGCCGCATCAAAGCGCTGGCTTTTAGCCATTGCGGATTGGGATACGGACGGCCCTACGGCCCGGTCCTACAACGACGAATCATCTTTCCGCATCACAACTGCTCTTGCGTGGGGGTATGACTGGCTGTATGAGGAACTCACTCCTTCGGAAAGAGAAAAAGTGAAGGGAGTTCTGCTTACAAGAGGGCGGGAGCTGTACAATTATGTGAGAGAACAGATTCAGATCCACATCCGTCTTTTGGACAGCCACGGAGTCCGTTCCCTTTCCATGACCCTGGTTCCGGCCGCGCTGGCCCTGTACGGGGAGGAACCGGAAGCGGAGCAGTGGCTTAATTATACAATTGAATATTTCTTCACAATCTTTACCCCATGGGGAGGCGACGACGGAGGCTGGGCGGAAGGCCCGACTTACTGGCAGAGCGGAGTATCCTTTTTTACGGAAGCCATCAGCCTTATAAAAAAAGCCACCGGGCTGGACGTTTTCAAACGCCCGTTTTTTAAAAATACCGGGGATTTCATTTTGAATACATACTGCCAGGATCTTCGTTTCATGGCATTTGGAGATATGTCCGATCTTGGGGATTATCCGGGGCTGAAGGCCGGATACACCATGAGAATATTGAGCGCGGCCAGCGGTTCCCCCAACAGAGGCCGGTACGCCTGGTACTATAATCAGGCTTTGGAACGGGGGAAGGGAACAGAGGGAATGTTTTATAATTACGGATGGTGGAATTTTGATTTCGACGAATTATTTTTCCACATGCTTTATGAACCGGTTCCATGCGAAACTCCTGCCCCTGCTATGTCGGTAAAATGGTTTCATGACGTGGGATGGGTGTGTGTTCATAAGAATATGGCGGATGAAAAGAATCACCTGGCCTTTTACTTCAAGTCCAGCCCCTACGGTTCCGTCAGCCACAGCCATGGCGATCAAAATGCGTTCGTGCTTCACGCATTTGGAGAGCCGTTAGCCATCCAGTCCGGTTACTATATCGGTTTCTGGAGTTCCATGCACACGCAGTGGAGACGTCACACTAAGTCCAAAAACGCCGTGCTCATAGGCGGAAAGGGCCAGTTTGCCACGCTGCGCCAGAATACGGTGGCCGAAGAGAGAAACGGCTCCGCCAAATCTCAGTTTGACAGCCTGATGGCCGCCAACGGAACGGTTGAAGAGTGTACCGTGCGGGATGGCTGCGTCTATATCACCGGAGATGCAGCCAATGCCTATCAAAAGACAGTGCCGGGCCTTCGTTCCATCAAACGCCATGTGATGTTTATCGCGGAGACGTTTTTTGTCATTGTTGATGAGATCGAGCTGTCTCAGGCGGAACCGGTGGATTGGCTGCTTCATGGGCTTCATCCGTTTACATTGGGGGACAACCGTTTTTCGCTTGTTCACAATGGAGTTGGCCTGGAAGTCCAGTTTGCAGGCTGTGTTATGAACATGGAACAGAGTAATGAATTTGAAGGTGTGGACCAGGAAGAAATCGAAGGTCTGGCAGAACAATGGCATCTGAAAGCGACCACATCAGAAGCCGGATGCAGCCACAGAATTGTATCGCTTCTCTATCCGTTTAAAGAAGAATCCAGGGAAAATCTTGTCCTGGAGGTGGTGCAGGAATGTGACGGCGATGAGATGAATATCTGTGTCAGAGTGGAAAACGGAAGGGAATATTATATAGAGAAACGGCATGGAAAGTATGACTGCCGCTGTTGATGAATTTTTCTTCAGTTTTATAGAAAATCTGTCAGAACCGGACTGTATATAGTCTGGTTCTGACGGATTTTTTAATTTCATAAATGTAGTATGAAGCAGAGAGGAGAAAGTCAAGCAAAGCGGGAGCGGGGATAAAGAGCATAGTACTGCAATAGGGATAGCCATACATGCCGCCACTGAAAGAAGGACCTCCACAGTTGATAACCTTTTCGATGTTTTTCATGGCAACCGTTGACTTTTAAACTTTAAAGCGTATAATAAAATGTAAACAAGAATAAATAATTAAAAACAAGAATGAATACGATAAAATGGCAGGAGATATTTTATGGTTGATGCGCATGTGCATTTGGAAAAGGGGAACTATGATATTGAATGGGTAAAGGAATTCATCAATTACGCTTTAGAGAGAAATATAGATGAGATCTACTTTTTGGAACACACTCATATCTTCAAAGAATGTGAGAATTTATATTATGAGATGTCTCATTATAACGCTTATCAAAGCCAATGGTACGGGAAGAAAGCGGAAAAGGCAAGACCATTAAAAGACTATATCGACTTGATAGAGAGTATGAAAAAAGAAACGGTTCCAATTAAACTTAAATTCGGACTGGAGGTGTGCTATTCACCGGAGCATGAAAAAGATATAGAAGTGATAAAGGCAATGTATCCCTTTGACTTCCTTGTAGGTTCAATCCATTTTATCGATGGATGGGCATTCAGTCATTCAAAGCAGAAGTGGCATAAGGAAGATTATAACATGCCGGATTTATATAAACGTTACTATCAGCTGATGTGTCAACTGATTGACAGCAATTTATTTTCCGGGCTGGCACATCCCAATTCCTTGCAGTGTTTTGGCGCATATCCGGAAGGCGATTACAGCGCTGACTATGATAAAATTGCCGGAAAGCTGAGAAAAAATCACATGTATATAGAAGAAAGCAGCGGTTTAGCTATTAACTATGGCGATCCGGAATTAGGGATGAACATAGGAATGTTGAATTGCATGCTGTGCCGAAACGTAAAGGTTTTGACCGCATCTGACGCCCATGTACCCTGTAATGTGGGAAAATTAGTGCGGGAGATGAACGGTTTGATTGAAAAGGCGAGACTGAGAATACATGGCGCATAGGGGGCAGTCTGGAAGGCATAGGGGAAAGGAAATATAAGTAATAATTTCCTATATTATCTTCAGTTCTGAAAGTGCATGATAAATCCCATCATGGCTGTTATCCAAGGTATGCAGACGGATTCTCTTTTTTAGTTCATCAGGGGCATTGCCCATCAAAAATCCATGTCCCGCCAATTCCAGCATTTCAGCATCATTATAATTGTCGCCAAAAGCTATGGCATCCGATAATTTGAAATCCCATATAGAACTCAATGTCCGGATTGCAGCAGCTTTCGTAATGCCTTTTTCCATAATTTCCAGCAGACTGTCGGAAGATTTGACAATCGAACAGTCGGGAAACGCCTCTTTCAGTTGTCGTTCTATGTCCAATATCTCCCCAGGATTACAGATACATAGAATCTTACTGACTTCGCCGCCGGTTATGCAGTCCACAGAACCTTGTCTGGCATATGCCTTCACTTCAGCTTCTTCATTGATGATTCTTGGATCAGTTTTATCCTTTACAAACCATTCATCCAGGGAATAGATGCACCAGGCCAGGTCGAAATGTCGGTCTTCAATGAAATCTATGATTTTCCCGGCATTTTCTTTTTTGATCCCTTTGTGAAAGAGCACATTTTTGTTCTCATCTAAAATTAATCCGCCGCTGTATGAAATAATAGGGCACTTGAAGTCATATTCCTCCAGGATTGGATAAATGCCGGAAGGGCTCCGGGCGGATATGATAACAAAAGGAATGTCTTTTTCCTTTAATTTTTTTATAGCTGTTTCGGTCAGAGGAGTTATTTTATATTCGGGGTTTAACAAGGTGCCGTCTATATCACTGAAAACGATTGTATTCATTTGGTATAACCTCATCTTTCGGTTTGAGCTGGTCTTATATATGGCTATTACTATTTTATCATATTTATAGTAGCACAAATGCAATTGTTTATCTACAGTCCAAAAAATGAGGGCAACCTTCTCAATAAGCGTTACTGTTCACGGCTCCTGGGGCCTCGCCGTCTGGTCCGGCTTTGCGCGGTATATACAGCCTTTCCTGTGACTTTGCAGGGCATTAGCAATTCTTAACGCGCAGAATTTTTCGTTCAAGGGAAATGTCCACCTGTTTGAGCGTCAGCGAGTTTGGGCATTTCCCTTGGTTTTTAGAAAAATCCTGCACGTTTAGAAGTGCTTATGCCCGAAACCGGAACAGGAACGGCTGTATATACCGCACGGAGCCGGACCAGACGGCAGAGGCCCCAGGAGCCATGAACAGTAACCAACAAGCCTCCTACATTCCGGCCCCTCTTTTAGCCCCCTTCAGCATCGCCTTCACATTCTCAACCGGCGTGCCGATTTCCAGATAGTCAGAGCAGGCAAAGATATAATGCGCCCCCTGTTTTCCAACCATCATCTGTTCATAAGCCGCCTGTTCAATCTCATCCGGCGTTCCTTCCTTTAAGAAATGTACCTGGTCAAAATTCCCTGAAAGAATCAGATTATCGCCAAAATACGCTTTTGCTTCCGCCAGCACGTTATCCCCCTGGGGTTTAGGCGATACCGTTTCCCAAACCGTAATCCCCAGTTCGGTATAAGAAGGATACAGCTGCGTCGCATTGCCGCAGTTATGGTAAATCGTGGGCTTGCCCGCATCGATCAGAACCTGAATGGCCCTTCGCTCGTAAGGGAGCACAAATTCCTCAAAATAGTCATTGCCCATAATTGCCCCATTTGCGATATTTCCCTGGATTCCCACCGCGTCGAACTCGCTTTTAGCAAAGATCTTGTAATCCTCTGCTACCATGTCCGTAAAAAAGTTCATATAATCGCAGTAATAATCCTCGTCCGTCAGCGCGTCGCACAGCATATCCTGCACATCCATATAGGTTGCAACCAAATTGTACACGCCGCCGATGGCCCACGGGCATGTGATTCCCAAATCCCCGACCGTTTCTTTGGAGATACGGCCCTGTTCCAAGATGTGATCGATATCCTGCTGTTCTCTTTTCGGACAATATTTTTTAAACAGGTTAAAATCCTCTTCCGACTTAATCATATATTCCACTGTGCTGAAATGGATACCGCTTAAAATCTTTTCATTGTATTCAGCTGCCTCCACCTGCTTTAATTCCCCTTCCGGAGTTTTAATGGTGGTGGTTCTCACATAGTTGCTGCCCACTTTTTCTTTTGTCTCGCTGACTTCCCAGTTTTCAAAGCTTCTCTGTACGAAATAGGGGGTAGGGTTTACATACTGCCTGGTAATCAGGTCAAAATCCAGCTCCTTTGCCAGTTCAACCGCATCATATAAGCGGCTGGTATCTTTCTTATTAAAATAGTAGGACAGATATTCTTCCTGCACAAAGGGGCTGACCGGAATCCTGTCCGGCGTCTCCCCTCTTAATACACATAATAAACGTTCTCTCGATGTCATAAATAATCTCCTTTAATATATCAGATTCACAAGTCCGGTTGAAAAGCCGGGAATAAATGTCAGAATCATCAGGCATATGAACAGCATCAGGTAAAATGGCAGCGATTCCTTCAGGAACTGCCTGATCTTACAATCCGTGATTCCGCAGGTAACAAACATCAGTATTCCCATAGGCGGCGTCACCGCTCCTAAGGTTATGTTGAAAATGAACATCATCGCAAAATGGATATCGTCAATGCCATAGGCCCTGGCAATCGGCGCCAGCAGCGGCACCAGAACGATCAGTGAGGCATTTCCTTCGATAAACATGCCGACCAGCAGCAGGAAGATGTTTACGATAATTAAAAATAAGTATTTATTGTGGATGTGGGACACCATGAATTCGGTCAAGGTCTGAGGAATCTGCTCTTTGGTCAGAATCCAGGCGAAGGCCGATGCCGCGCCCACGATCAGCATGATATTAGCAGTAGTGATGGCGGTTTCCTTAATGCTGTCCCGGATTCCCTTGGCGTCTATTTCTTTATAGCAGAGTCCCAGAATCAAAGCGTAAACCAAAGCCACCGAACCGGCTTCCGTAGGGGTGAAGATACCGATACGGATGCCTCCGATGATAATGATCGGAAGGCACAGAGGCAGCAGGGCAGGTTTAATGGCTGTACCCAGTTGGGCTGCCGTAATCCTTTCTTCCCGCAGCTTTTTATATCCTCTTTTTCTGGAGATGATGGATACCAGAATCATCATAGCGATGCAGAGCAGCCCGCCCGTGCTGATACCAGCCACAAACAGCTTGCCGATGGATACGCCGGAAATGGACCCGTAGACGATCATACCGATTCCCGGCGGAATTAACGGGGTTATCATGGATGACATGGCGGTCACTACCGTGGAAAATGGCCGGGAATAGCCTTTCTGTTCCATCTCAGGAACCAGCATTTTAGCTTCCATGGCCGCATCTGCGATATTGGACCCGGACAAGCCGCCCATCAGAGTGGATAAGAGCACATTTACCTGTGCCAGGCCGCCGTTCATCCTTCCTGTTACAACGCTGCAGAAATCCATGATCCGTTTCGTAACGCCCGCATAATTCATCAGGATTCCGGCGCATACGAAGAATGGTATTGCCAGAAGAGGAATGCTTTCCATTCCCGAAACAACCCGTTGGGCGATCATTTGGGAAGAAGTGGTTGTATTAAAGAAGAAATACACCACAGAGGCCGATAAGATGGACAGATACACCGGCATTTTCAAAAACAGAAAAATCAAAAGGATAATTGCGCATATTAAAACTGTATTATTCATTTCCTTCCTCCTTTTTCTTCTTTCCAAATACGGAACACCAGGTAGCATAAGTCATGTTGACAATCATCAAAAGGCTGCATATCGGAACGCAGGAGTAGATAAGCGCCCTGGAAATGTGCAGGATTTCAGTCGTCCGGTTCGTTTTATAAAGCTGCTGTACATAGACAATCCCTTTCTTAAACAGGTAGAAGAGAAGGGCTGCGGAAATGATATAGATCACCACTTCCAGCACCTTCTGAAATGTCTTCGGGAACAGATCCACAACCATGTCCACACAGATCTGCTGTCCGTAACGGCAGGAAGCGCTTCCTGCAAACCAGATTGTCCATACAATCATGAATAACTGCATTTCTTCGCCCCATGTGTAGGGCGCATTAAAACAATATCTGGAAATTACGCCGGTAAATGTTATCAGGATCAGCACCACCAGGGTCACACAGGCGATATAAAGATCCAGATTAACAAAAAAATTAATCACTTTCTTCATCATTTCCTCCATATTCCTGCACTATCTTCCAAGAATATTCTTTACGGTTTCATAGTTATCAGCGGACCATGTCTTTTTGAAATCATCCAGCTGGGCAAAGTTATCCGTCGCCTGTGCGAAATCGTCGGGATTGATCTCATACACGGTAACCCCTTTGGCTTTCATCTGCTCCAGCGCGTCCGCTGCCGCCTGGTCTACCAGCTCATTGAAATGGTCTGCCGCAGCTTCGCCGGATTCCAGAAACCATCCCTGCTGTTCAGGCGTCATCTGGTTAAATAAATCCTCTGAAAACAGCCAGGACGCATTGATATAAACGTGGCCTGTCAGGGTCAGATTGGTCACTACCTCGTGAAATGCATTGTTATAAAGCACATCCAGTGGATTTTCCACCGCATCGATCGTGCCCTGCTGAAGTGCTGTATACACATCGCTGAGCGCCATAGGGGTGGGATTTGCGCCCATTGCCACAAATGCGTCAACTTCGGCGGTGCTGTTTGGCGTTCTCACCTTCATGCCCTTGATGTCGTTCATGGACTGAACCGGTTTCTTGGAAAGCAGATGGCGGATTCCATATCTCCAGTTGTTGCTGACCAGATGAAGTCCCAGACCTTCCAGCTGGTTCACTTTGTCCTGATACCATTCGCTGTCATGCAGAGTATCAAAATCCTCCCAGCCATGAATTAAGAAAGGTGCAAATGTCACGTTAAAATCGTTGACGCCCATATCCGCATAGAAAGAATCATTACCGATGGTGATGATGGGATCGCCGGCAAGGGCCATATCGATGATCTGGTTTTTATTTCCCATCTGGCTGGACGGGTATAACGTCATAGTCATGGTACCGCCGCTCAGTTCTTCCAGTTTTTCTTTCCAGAACTGGCAGGCTAAGTCCACCGGCTCCCCAGGGTTATTCTCATAAGCGCACATGATTTCATAGGCGTCTGCCGCAACTTGGGTTTTAGCCCCTTCCTGATTATCCGAAGAAGCCGCGTCCCCGGCGCCTGCCGCTGTCGTTCCCGACGCAGCTGTTCCCGATGCCTGTGCGGTGTTTCCGCCGGAACATCCTGTCAGCAAACCTGCTGTTAAACCTGCCGCTAATACAACACTCAATAATTTTTTCATCTCATTCTCCTCACTTTTCTTTATTGGTTTTATGCCTGTGCGTGGAACCAGAATACAACCACCGGTTCGTCTGCATTATCACTTTTCATCTGGTGCTCGGTGCCTGCCGGGGCGATAAAAGCCATATCCGGAACCAGTTCAAACTCCTCTTCCCCGATTCTGGCCCGGCCTTTTCCTGAAATCACATAAAATCCTTCCTGGTCATCATGAACTGCCGCCGGTGTGTAATCACAGGAACTGTAATAGCTGATTCCCGCCGCACACCCGTTGGTGCATCCCTGATTTTCTCCCAGCATCGGCCAGGAACCGTGACCATGTCCTGAAACAACTTTTTTTACATCACTTTTCTTAACATAACACGCCATGTTCTTGCTCCTTTTTACTTTGTAATCCGGTTGTCTTCATCAAACCGTTCTTTTACGCCTGTTTTTATATGTACTTCGTCTAAATACTCCAGCCATTTACTATCCGTCATAAAATCGATCCACAGATAATGCATTTTCTTTCCTTCAGGAATCTCCACTCCGTGATTGGAACCTAAAGGAATGTGGATCAAAGTATTGCCCTCCAAAGGCTGTATGTTGTCATCGATCAGCAGATTCACATCATTATCCCGGAAGCTGAAGAAAAACTGGTCCAGCAGCGGGTGGGCGTGGGGTTCCACCCGGTCCGGTCCGTAAGCTTCATTGGATCCCATGCAGAATCCCGGCAGAAAGTGATGGTCTATGATGGAACGGCTGATAGTTTTTTGACTTTTAAATGTCTCCCGGTACTGCTCGCATTCATCATATTGCTGAACAAAAGGCAGTTTGGTTTTCTGTTCATCCAACTGTTTCCGGGCTGTATCCGTTAAGGCCCATTGGATCTCCAGATAATGAGAGCAGCCGATGCCGGTAATTGTGAGCTCCTGATCCGGGTCGGCCGTATATACGGCTTTTTCCCTCAGCCTGTGAATGCCTGTGCAGTTTCTGATTTCCAGCACGCCGTCCAGTAAAAAAAATGTTTTGAGGTTGTTCGGTTCCGCCTCATAAGCGAGCTTATCTCTGTCAAATATTGTGTGATAATAAACACCGGCTCCCGGGATTTCACCCAAAAGCATTGGAAGCTCGCAGCGCATATGATCTGTCGCGTGCAGTACCGGAAAAAGGGCTATTCCGTTTTTTCTGGCAGTTTCAAGCTGTCCCATAGAAAAACCTCCTGATTATTTTATTTATATTAGCTATAAAACATTTTACTAAAAAGTTTTACTAAAACGTTTTCTTACCAAGATTGTAACTGCTTACATTTTAAATGTCAATGCACTTTTTTTATACTATCGGCAATTTCGTTTATATTTACAAAAACATGAGTAATATTTTGTGTATTATCACTAAAATGGAGGAGGGCAAAAGAATATAGTTAAGCCTCAGAACAGAATCAGCCCGGGAATATCCTGTAAATGGGATATTCCCGGGCTGATTACCAGCAGATGACCTATGCAGCCACCCGCCTTTGTTAAAATGTGGTCTGTTAATGAATTGAGACATAAAGTGAACATCTATAAAAAAGTCCTCTGTGAAAGATTCTTCAGTACAGATCCTCGGGAACGGGTCAGATGATCCGCCATTCCGGCAGATGCCTCATCCCAGTCTTTTTTTAAACAAGGCAAAATGATTTCCAGATGTTCCTTCATAGAATCCGTAACCCTGTTTTCGGCAGTATTACCGCATAAAACCCTGACCCTGTGGGTCTGGGCGTGAATCTGTTCATAGACCTGGCTGATATAGGAATTATCAGCGGCCTGAATTAAACTCAAATGGAATTCATCATCAAAGGTGTAATGAGAGCCGTCCGGCTGTAGCGGGGCTGCGGCTGAAAAGTTATTATACATGTCCATATAAAAATCTTCGGAAAGCTTGTTGCCATAGTGCAGAATCACATAGGGTTCCAGAAGGAGACGTGTTTCATAAACCGGTTTTAAATCGCCCACAGTTAACTGAGCCACTAAAACCCCTTTTTTAGGCAGAATGGTCACCAGCTTTTCCTGCTCCAGGCGGCTGAGGGCGTCGCGGACCGGCGTCTGGCTGCCCGGAACAGCTTCCTCCAGCAGGCTCCCATTCAGCAAAGCGCCGGGAAGATATTCACAGTTGATAATTTTTTGCCGTATGATCTGGTAAGCCTGCTGTTTTAAGTTGTTTTTTCCATAAGTGCGGGCCTTTTTCGCAGCCGGCGGGCGGCTTGGCTTCAGACAGGCCAGGGCGTCTTCAAAAAGAATATCCCGGTAGGATTTTAAAACCGCCGGCAGGATATCAGAAGCATTGTCCCAGCAGTTTTGTATACAGGAATCAATCAGTTTCTGATAAAGATTAAAAAGTCCCCCCATCTGTCCGGAAGAGATCGGGATAAGAGAATGGAGCCGCTGCTCCTGATACCTGTACTGATCATAAAACTGAATCAGATAGGGGTTTTGGGAACTTTGATACAATAAACTGTGCAGCGAAGACATGATCCTGAAAAACTCATTGGAACTGCTGGAGACGGCAGGATCAGGAAAGCGGCTTTTAAACTCACGATACTCGGATACTTCAATATTTTTCCCATATTCGCTGATGATATAAGGCTCAAAAATAAGCCTGGCTTCAAAAAGATCACTTAAATCAGCCAGGGTTATATCTTCCACCACGATTCCCTTAGGGGGAAAAATCCTCACAAAATGTTCCTGTTCTAAACGGCTGACCGCATCCCTTACCGGTGTGCGGCCAAGAGACAGCATATCGCAGAGCATATTTTCGGTCAAAAGCGTTCCCGGAGGAAATTCGCAGTCCAATATTTTATTTTTTACGATCTGATAAGCCTGCAATTTTAAACTGTTTTTATTCATTAAGAAGCAACTCCTGACTGAAAGAATCTTAATTATAATCTTATTGTAACTGTTCAGAGGGCGGGAATATTGATACAAAAATCATTGTCAAGCTTGCTTGTAAGCGGATTTTTGTATCAATATTCCCATCGGAGGAACCTCCCAGCTTTTATATGGCCGTAGGCTATACAAGAAGATGCCCCCCTGAATAGTTATATTTATTTACAATATAATGGATGGGGCTTGTTATGTCAAGAAATGGGATACAGAAAGGCTTGACCAAGGAGATTAGATATATACAATGAGAAATAAAAGGGTGATAGAATTGCTGCTTTGACATGGGGTAAATCTAATTTCACAACCAAAATAAATAGAAAATATCGGAATAAACAGTTGACATAATCGAAAAAATGCTTTACTTTAATAATATATTATGATATATACAATGAGAATTAAAGGAGAGGGAAAATGAACGGGAGAGAAAAACTGGAAGCTGCAATCCACCATAAGGACTGCGGTAAAATTGCCTTTGATTTAGGCGCGACAAAAGCTACCGGAATCAACGCGTCACTGCTTTATCACCTGAGGCGGCTGTATGGCAGGGATGAGCCGGTTAAGATTTACGACACCTATCAGATGCTGGGGCTGGTTGACGAAAAGGACGCTCAGATGTTTGGCCTGGACATTCTGGGGATCTGGAGCGATATGACGGTCTTTGGATACCGCAATAACCGTTGGAAGAGCTGGACAACACCCGACGGAGTACCTGCGTTAATCGGTGAGAACGCCTGCATTACGCAGAAGAACAATAACCTTTATATGCATCCCAAGGGAGATCCTGATGCAAGGCCCAGCGGTTGTATGCCTTTGGAAGGCGGCCTGTACTTTGATTACCTGACACGGCAGGATGAATATGACGAGGATGATCTCAATGCTTTGGAAGATTACAAAGAACAGCTGGAAGTGATGACCATTGATGACGAAACTCTGGAATTTTACCGCAGTCAGGCCGACTATTATCATGAAACTACGGACTGCGGGATTGTATTAAATGCGGAGTACGGGAATATGGGAGCGCAGACCATGCTGAACGGCGGCTATGCCAAAATAACGCCCGGAATCAGGGATTTTGCGGAGTTTCTGATGGCCCACAGCCTGTTCCCCGAATACATTGAAGATATCTATGAAGCTTGGACCAAGCTGTGTATACGCAATTTGAAACTGCTTCATCAGGCGGTTGGAGATAAGGCGCAGGCGGTATTCCTGTGCGGAACGGATTTTGGAACCCAAAGCAGCGAGATCATGTCCAAGACCATGTTCAGGGATCTGTACGTGCCGTATTTTAAACGGATTAACGGCTGGGTTCATGAGAATACAAACTGGAAAACGCTTTATCACAGCTGCGGGTCTCTGGTTAATATTCTGGATGATATGGTGGACTGCGGCATCGACTGCTTAAACCCGGTTCAAACATCCGCAAAGAGCATGGACCCGCAGTTTTTAAAACAGAACTACGGCGATAAACTGACCTTCTGGGGAGCCGGAGTGGATGGACAGACGACCATGGCGCAGGGAAATCCGGATGATGTGGAAAGGGAAATGAGGGAGAAGATAAAGGTACTTGGCAAAGGCGGAGGATTTGTATTCTCTATCGTCCATAATCTGCAGAGGGATTATGAGATTGATAATGTGCGCAGGGTTTTTGACGTTTTGAAAGAGTATCGATAGAGGGGGATAAAAGAAGAAGCCCGGTCACGGAATTATACGCAGACCATGAAACGAGCTGTAGACAAGACTGAAAAAAAGGGAGCTTGAAAAAATCAAGTCCTCCGTGTATAGTTTACTTAGAAGTAATCAAAAGATTTTGGTGTGTCTGATGATTGTGCTTCGGATAACTGCATAATTTATAGTTACCAGCTATCCTCTATGGCCGTAGAGGATAGCTGTCTTTTGTTCTGATGATTATCTATGTAAGCAGGTGCAGTAAAAATCACCATCACTAATGTCAACACTTCAAGCGTATTTATGCTACATTTCCTTCTTTGATTATTTCCGAAGGAAACCATCAGACTATCCTCCTCATTTCTGAACTTCAAAATAATTCTTTAAAATCCCATAAATCAAATTAATATCCCGTCTATACGGCGTATCCGGTAAATACACAAGCGCCAGATCATACGAACAGGTACATCCCTCAATCCCATAAAAATAATCTGCCGGTTCTCCAGGGCCCGGCGGTCTGCTGATTGTGGAGCAAAGCCCATTTTGAACCATGAGCAGTATGCTTTTCATATTTTTATAATTTTTCATAATCTGGGGCGTGATGCCGGCTTCCTTTAACAGACTGCGGATGGTTTGGCTGATCCTCATATCCTCAGGCGGCAGTGCAAACTTTTCGTCCTTTAACAGTTTTAGGGATAAAGAACGGTAGGTTTCACCCGGCTGTTTTGTCGACTTATTCTCTGCCGGGCTCCCCTTTCTGAGCCAGATTCCAAGAGGCTCTTTATAGATAATCTTATAATCCAGATTGGATATTTTTAGCGGCAGCCGGATGACAGCCAGATCGATCACGCCATTCATAAGATTTTGTTCCTGAACATCCGAGGCGCCTTCCAGAAATTCTAACTCCAGATGGTTTAAACTTTCCCCTTGATTGAGAAGTGCTGTGATGATAATGCTGCCCTGCCTCATTGGCACTCCGATTCTTAGCTTGTTTTTCGGTTTATCTTTACAAACATCCAAGGAATTTAAAAATGAATCGTAAACAGAGGTTACCTGCCGGGCCATTTCCGCATACTGTTTACCAGTATTCGTTAGTTTTACAACCTTGCCGGTATGCCGGATAAACAGATCAGTCCCCAATTCCTGCTCAACCTTTTTCACAATTTGGCTGAGGGCCGGTTGGGAGGTATAAAGATTTTTTGCAGCCATGGAAATGCTTCCGGTATCCACAATTTCCAGAATTGATTTCATATCCTGAATTTTCATATTATCAGCCTCTTTCATTATAGGTTTAATATATCATAAGCCATTTTGAAAGTAAACAACCCATAAGTAAAACATGTGGGTCATATGGCTTTTCGGTATTAGCGCAGTCCCTATGCAGCGGTTATACTAAAGATAACAGTACTGTAGAAAAATGATTATCAGGGGGAATATCATGTCACAGAGTTTAATAGTAGCCATAATTTTAATCGCAATGATCATCTCATTTTTTGCCGGCTATATACCGATGGCGGCAACCGCATTGGCAGTTCCCATGCTTTTGCAAATTACGGGAGTGCTGAGTTTTAAAGACGCATGGGCCGGTTTTTCCAGCAGTACGGTCATTTCTTTGGTAGTGCTGTTCATACTGGGAGGTATTTTAAATCAGACTACATTTTTAGACGATTTAAAGCATTTTGTTGTCACAAAGCTGGGAGCTGGGGCCAAAGGCAAACGCCGTGTACTTTTGGCGGCAATGCTGATGAGCGTGGTATTTTCCACGTTTGCATCTCCTGTCAGCGCTATGGCAATTATGCTTCCCATCGTGGTAACGATTGCAACGGAAACGGGGCTTCCGGTTAAAAATACCATAAAAGCCTGTACCGATGTGGCCTGTTCCAGCAACAACGTGCTGCCGGTGGGCACAGCTTTGACAGCATATATTACATTTAACGGGTATTTGGAGGCCGCGGGGGCTTCGGAGAGATTCCGTTTTGCAGATCCGTTTTTAGCTAAAATCCCGATATTCGTCATATTCTTTGCTTATATTTATTTTGTAGGTTTTAAGCATTATGCGAAGATTGATTCTGCATATGAAGCTCAGGCGGAAGGCAGGAAAGAAGCGGAAGCAAAAAAGAATGATAAGAAACGGGCGGAACTGACGCCGTTTCAAAATAAGCTTGGCAAAGTTCTCTTTTTCGGCAGTGCGGCAGCCATGATTATCACCAGTACATTTACCAAAATTGATTTATACATAGTGGGAGCATTTGCAATTTTAATCGCATTGGCGGCCAAGGTGATCAGCCAAAAAGAAGCGATCCGGTCTATCCGGTGGGAGACCATATTCATCTATGGAGGAACGGTTTCCCTGAGTACGGCCATGAATGATTCCGGCCTGAATGAGATTATCGCTAACGGCATATCCGGCGTTTTGGGAGGAGTAACCAATGTCTATCTGGTGGCGGGAGTATTTTTCCTCACTTCATTTTTGATGACGCAGTTTGCCAGCAATAGGACTGTGGGAGCTGTATTCCGCCCGCTTTCCATCGCGGCGGCGGTTGGCCTGGGCATGGACCCGCGATTCACCCTTTTGGCAATTCACTATGGATCTTCCTTGTCCACGTTGACGCCGATGGCTACTTCAGCGCAGCTTTTGGCATTCAATGAGGGCGGATTCAAGATGAAAGAGTTTGTAATCGGTTCTGTGGTGCCTGCGCTTGTTTACTTTATCACATTTATGGTGTGGTTCCCCATCTGTTTTAATGTACTGTAAAAAAGGAGGGCGTTATGGAGAGAAAACAAAAAGCGGTGTTTCCGACCTCATACCGGGATTCGGAGCAGGCGGATTACATTCAATTTCGCTATATTTACTGCCAGTGTTATGAGATAAAACTGCCGGGAGGAACGACCATTCTCACCGATCCGTTCATCAGCGGCGGAGTGGACGATTTCAGTGTAGATCAGCTGGAAGGGGCGGACTACATCATTCTGAATCATACTCATTTCGATCACGATATGGATGTGGGAAATGTTTGGGAACGGTTTCACGGCAGGATAATCTGCCAGAAGGAAGTTGCAGTGGAGGTGGCCCACTTTTTTGACATTCCTTACAGCAGCATTTATGCGGTAGGGGAACAATGCACCTATTATCTGCCGGAATTTACGCTTCAGACCTTCCATGGACTTCATGATAACAGAAAGGCCAGAGAAGGCACGGATAAACGGCCGTCCCAGCAGGGAGATACCACACGGAACCGTTTTGGCATTGAAGGCCATCAGATACTGGATCTTATGGGAGCGGTGTTCATGATGAACTGGGTGATCACCACGAAAAATAATTTCAGGATCGCATTTAATGCGGGCCAGGATTTTGAAGAACATGCCAGACAGTTGGACAACGTAAAGCCCAATATCATGATCCGTCATAGAATCAGAACCTACCGGCCGGAGGAATTCGCCGGCCAGTGCGAGCGGGTAGGGGCGCAGTATATCCTGCCTTGGCATCATAGCAATGCGCTGATTACCGGGGAAGATTTAAATCAGTATATGGATGATGTTAATAAAGTTCTGAAAGAGAAAGGAAGTACGGCTAAAGCGTTTAATCCGGAGCCTTACAGGTGGTACCGGATGTATCTTGGAATCGAAGGATTATAATTTTAACTGCCAGGTATGCGGGTGCGCAATGAGTGTAAGTACTGTGATATTAAAGTAAATGCTTTACATTGTCTCAAAAGAAGGTTAAACTAGAAAATAGAATGAAAGAAAGAGACAGTGGAAAGGAATCGAGCACATGGAAAACATATTTGCGGAGGAATTCGGGAAACATACATTTGTCAGAAGCCAGGAAAAGATTGCAAGGTACTGTGTGGAACGGCAGTATTTGATCTGCCAGGAAAGTCTGCATGATTTTGCAGAGGGAGCGGGCGTCAGTGAAGTATCCGTTTTAAATTTTGTGCGGAAACTTGGATATGAGGGATTCTCGGAATTTAAAAATAAAGTTTATCAGCGTATGGTTCAGGAAGTGGGGAGACAGCAGGAGGAAAACCGGAATCTTCAGGAACGAATGGAAAGCAATCAGAGAAAAAGAAAACCGGGTTCTCTGCGCGATAACTATTATCAGACGGCTGTAGATGTGGTAGGGCGATCATTGTCCCAGAACTCTGAGAAACTCTTTGAACGTGTAATTGGACAGATTCTCAATTCCAAGAAAGTATTTGTTACAGGAACCAGGAATTTAGGCGGAGAGGCAGAACGGTTTTTCTTAGGACTGAATTATTTGGTGGACTACGCATATTATATAGCGGGAGATTACAATAGCATTCTTCAGCAGCTGAGCGGTGCAAAAAAGGGAGATACTTTAATTTTTATGTGCCAGTCCCGTTTTTATAAAATGGACGCTGCAATTTGTAATATGGCGAAAAAAAATGGTCTCTATATCATTTTGGTGTCAGACAGTAAAATATCTCCGATTTCTGTTTTCGCCGATGAAATCCTCACCTTTATAACAGACAGTACCAGTTTTTTCAGTTCAATTATTGGTTTGGCTGCGGTATATGAATACTTATTTACAGAACTTGCAGAGCGGCTGGGCGGGAGGCCGGAAAAGCGGTGGAATCAAATTGATCAGTATACGGAAGAATTCCGCTGTTAATGAAGAAATTAAAATTTAATAAAAACGGCATTTTTATTATAAACTGCCCTGTGACTTTATTTATTCCGAGCTTATATCCGGCAAAATATGGTCATGGGGCAATTCTATTTTTATGCTGCGTGGCAAAAAAATAAAGTAAATAGTTTAAAACCTGTTGACAAAAATAAAGCGTTTGCTATAATAAAATAAGAATAAATAAAGTGATCGCTTTAAATACAGGAGGGGGAAGAATTAATGAATATTTATTTAAGTGAATTTATTCATACGGCAGCTGTAAAGCGTTTGGAATCAGCTGCCAATGTCATCAGTGATTTTAATCATCCGGAAGAACTGGATGGCATGATTGTCCGCGGCGTAAAAGTGACTAGAGAGATGATGGAAAAAGCAACAAATCTGAAGGTAATTGCCAGGCATGGAGCCGGATTTGATACTATTGACTTAGAGGCGGCAAAGGAATTGGGGATTCGGGTGCTGAATGCACCTGGTGCGAATACGGTTTCTGTTGCAGAGATGATTGTTGCCAGATTCCTGGAGATGAGCAGGGATCTTTACAGAGCAAATTCCAAACTTCGGAAGGGGGAGTTTACAAGAATCGCACCTCCGGATATGCTGGGAACTGAAGTGAGCGAAAAAACATTGGGATTAATTGGAATGGGAAAAATCCATCAGTGTGCCGCTGATATGATGAAGGCCGCATTTCATGTGGATGTTGTAGGGTATGATCCGTTTGTATCGTCAGAAGAGGCTGAAAAATGCGGAATGAAGAAGCTGGATACCATTGAAGAAGTTCTTGAGTGTTCGGATCTTGTGAGCATCAGCGTTATGCTGAACGCTGAAACAGAGAATATGATTCACGGAGAACTGTTTAACCACTTTAAGAAAAATGTCATTTTTGTCAATACCGCCCGTGGAAAAATTGTGAATGAAGATGATCTTTACGAGGCTCTGAAAGACGGAAAACTGCGGGCGGCGGCATTTGATGTATTCTCATCGGAACCGCTCTCCAAAGACAGCAAATTGCTGACATTGGATAATTTCTCCGCAACGCCGCATATCGGCGGAAATACTGAGGAGGCGCTGTACAGAACCGGGATGGCGGTAGTGGAAAATACCATCAGGGTAATTGAAGGAAAAGAAGCAGCCGGACTGGTTGTTTAATACAAAGGAGGTGCGAAAATGTTTGATGCTGTATTTCAGGATCTGGGGATTTTGTTTTGCTTTTTAATGATTGGATACTTGCTGAGAGAGATTATAAAGCCAATTCAGAAGCTGTTTATTCCCGCATCGGTTCTTGGCGGATTAATTGCTCTGATTGCAGGGCCGCAGGTATTAGGTCTGATCCAAATGCCGGAATCCTTTGCTTCTATGGCAAGCCCTATGATCGTGCTGGTTATGACAGCCATGTTTATGGGAAATACCATTTCAAAAAACAGTCTGCACAACTATGCTGCAGCCATTGATATCTGCGTTGTTCTTTATTTTGCTCAGGTAGCTGTGGGAGTTTTAACCGGAGTTATATTTTCCGGTATCTGGAAAGGTATGCCGGAGCATTGGGGAATCCTGGGCGTGTTTGCATTTTACGGAGGCCATGGTACGGCAGCCAGCGTAGGTGCTATTTTTGAGGAATATGGAATTGAGGGCACCATGGGGCTGGGAATTGTATTTGCAACTGCCGGCCTGATGCTTGCCATGATTGTAGGAGTTGTGATCATTAATTACGGGGCCCGGAAGGGCTGGGCTTCCTCTAAAGGAGGTATGGACTTTGGCAATTTAGGCGGCGTTATCCCAAAAGAAAAACAGAACCCGATTGGTCTGGAAAATGTATCCGGAAGCGGGATAAACTCTTTGGCTCTGCAATTGGGGCTGCTGTTTGTTTCAATCTGGTTTGGCGGCAAGATATTTGGAATTCTGGGTGGAATCTCTCCATTTTTTAATAAGTTTCCAAGCTTTCTGCATGGTATGGTCGGAGCGGCAATCCTATGGTTCGGAATGAGAAAATGTCATTTGGACGGTTATGTGGACAAAAAATCTATCAGTACGATTTCCAGTGTCGCTCTTGATATTTGCGTTACATCTGCAGTTGCAACCCTAAATCTGAAGATTGTATCTACCTATTGGCTGCCGATTGTGGCCTATACGGCGATTATTATTGTGCTGAACATTTTGATATGCTTTGTTTTAGGAAGACACTGGATCAAGAAAGACTGGTTTGAAACAATGCTGATTATCTTTGGCCAGGCCCTTGGATCATCCACAACAGGGCTTGCACTGGGGCGCTGTGTCGATCCGGAAACAAAAACATCCGCTTATGACTCATTTGGCGTATCGGCAGGTATTATGGGCCCGGTGGCTTCCCTGATGGTTGCGGTGCTTCCCATGCTGGCAATGCAAAGCGATATGCTGGTTATTGGAATCGGAACAGCTGTTGTAGTTGTGGGATTTGTAATTGGAGAATTTACATTACGAAAAAAATAGTATGATAAAATAGGAGGAAGAGAATATGTCAACACCAGGATTGAGAATTTACGAGGATTTTAAAAGACCGGATTCAGAATTAATAGAAGCATTCCGCAATATTCCGGTTGCTAATATTTCCGATTGCATGGGGAGATTGTTCTGCTTGCATTCATCTATAAAACCAAGGGGAAAATGCAAAAAAATCTGCGGCCCGGCTTTGACCGTAAAATCTGCTATGGCGGATAATTTATTGTTTAATAAAGCAATTGCATTGGCTCAGCCGGGGGATGTGATCGTTGTAAACGACAGCGGAGACTTAACTCACAGTGTATGCGGCGACATCATGTATCAATTCGCAAAATATAAGAATTTAGGCGGTTTCGTTGTAGACGGCTGTGTACGTGACACTCAGTATCTGGAAGAACACGATTTCCCGGTTTACGCCCGCGGTGTAACTCCAAGAGGGCCATATAAAAATGGGTATGGTGAAATCAATACAGACATTGCCTGTGCCGATCAGGTGGTTCATCCGGGAGATATTATTGTCGGAGACGAAGACGGCATTGTGGTGATCCGTCCTGAGGATGCCGCAGAGCTTCTTGAAAAAGCAAAGGCCGTTGTGGAACGAGAGGCAAAATTTGACGAACTCATCCGGACCGGTAAATGGGAGAGCAGTCCCGGCTTTACAATGATTGATAATAATATCGAAAAATGCGGCTTTGAAGTATATGGAAAACAGAAATAAATCTAATTTCTAAATGCCGCCCGGAGTTTTTTTGAACAATAAGGAAAAGGCAAAGACATAGTTTGTTCATAACTAGCTTCTTCCTGCAAGATTTGTGTATATCCATTCCAAGATTTTTAGAAATCTGTTTGGATATACACTTTTCTTTTATAAGGTATTGATTCGAGAGACGCAGTTCTCATTGTGAAGATTTCTGAAAACCCCTTCACCCTTAATGTAAATGAGATCCTTTGTAACTACCTATACAAAAAACATTGTTTTTAACCAGGCCAGCGAAAACCAGCACGGAAGCGGGATGCGGAACCGGGGTGAGAAGGCGTGAGGAACCATCCGGGCCGGGGGAGAGGAGAATGCAGCCAAAGGGGATCGTATGGAACCCCTGTAGTGCTACTTAGGTCCGTAAGGGCAGAACGAGGCAGGTAAAAACTGATTTCCGTCTCAGTTTTTAAAGCGTGCGCCTGGCATGGGCAGGTTCTAACGGGTGAAAGTCCCGAGTGCGGGTTGATTAGCGCCAAGCACACAGCCAAGGGCAAGGGTGTCCACCGCGAGGTGGAATCTGAAGGAA
>NZ_PKUU01000021.1 GCF_002899675.1 Clostridium sp. chh4-2
GTCCGTTCCGGCTTTGGCAGTTTTGCAGAATCTTTCCAGTTCCGGTTTCGGGCATAAGCACTTCTAAACGTGCAGGAAAGTTCCTGCAAAACTGCCAAAGCCGGAACGGACGGCAGAGACCGCCGGGACTGTGAATACTAACCTTTTCTTTCCATATTGTAACACGTCTTTCGACAAATCACCACATGGTATCATATCACATAATAGAAACCGTGGCAAATAAAATTAACATTTGACGGCGTATTCACAAGAGGCGGCATTTTGAACGGAAAAGCAGCGCCGCCGGAGTAATTCCGGCCACGCTGCTTTTCTGACCGCTGTCAGCGGTTTATTCTATTATTCATCAGGCTTTTTTAAGCCGTTCAATGTGAATTCCCAGATGGCCTACGGCTTCCTTAGGCACCTGCATGTTCAGTTCCTCTTCGATCACCCGGCATGCTGCTATAGCCAGCCGGTAGGACTCCGGGAACTGGGTTCTGGCGTACTCATCCATGTTCAGGCTGACCGGGTCCCCGTTCTTAACGCAGGCGATCAGATACCGCAGATGGGCCATAAACCGTTCATAAGTAAAGGAATGTGAATCCAGGCTGATTTCCAGCCCGTTCTCCACCACATCCAGCACCTTTCCAAGAAGGGCAACCGTCTTTAACGACTCTTCCAGCTTTTCGTCCATGCGGCCGGCCCGGACGTGGAGGGCGATATACCCCACTTCTTCCTCCGGCAGCTCACAGTTCACCGCTTCTTTAATAATCCTGCGCGCGGCCAGCGCCACCTGGTATTCTTCCGGATACAGGGTCTGGATGTCCGCATGAAATGGATTTTCTATGACCACTCCGGTTTTTATCCGCTCCACCGCAAACGCGATATGGTCGGCAAGAGGAATCATGATATTGGGATTCATCTCATTTAAAGACTGTCTTGCCATATCCACAATCCGGCTTGCCACCTCCAGATAAACAGGGTTCATTCCCCCGATCACCTGGCGTCCGGTACGTTTCTTTTCCTCCCGGTCGACGATGGTATACCGTTTGATTCCATCCGCCTTTTCCAGCTCAAACCGCTCGTTCACACGTTTTCCGAAGCCAATGCCGCTCCCCAGCAGGATGACTTCTTCTTCCCGCTCCATATCATAGACCATTACTCCATTGTTATTTAAAATCCTGATTATGCGGTACATCTTTTATCCCCCATTGTTCCAGCTGTGTATCTTTTATAATGATTCTATCATATCATAACTCCCCGGTTTTGTCTTGTTCCGTTTCCAGTTGTCAGCCGATCAGATCCGCCACATGATCCAGCGCCCGGACTTCTTTTTCTTCGATCACTTTTACGGCCGTTCCCTCTTCCATAGCCGTGAAAATGACGATACATGCCTCGGAAACCGCATGTTCCTTTATATAATCCAGATCGAAGGCCATCAGACGGTCACCTTTTTTAAAGGAATCTCCTTCTTTTACGAACACGTCGAATCCCTGACCGTCCAGTTTCACCGTATCGATTCCGATGTGAAGCATCAGTTCCATGCCGTTATCCATCTTTAAACCGACTGCATGCTTGGTAGGGAATACGAAAACTACAGTGCCGTCACAGGGAGCGGTCACCACTCCTTCTGAAGGGATTACCATATAACCGTCGCCGATCATTTTCTGAGCAAATGTCACGTCAGGAGCTTTGTCGATGGGCTGGGCTTTTCCGGTAAACGGGCTGTAAAGCGAAACTGCCTTACAGGGCTTACTTGCCTTCCTTGCCTCAGCTTCCGGATTCGCTTCGCAGGAACCGGCGCTCTCCGGCGCTGCAGTCTGCAGGCTGCCTTTTGTTTCCTCTACACCATGATATTCTTCATTCGGCGCAGTTTTCATATAGGCTACCAGATTGGCCTTGATGTTCGGCACAGTTGGGCCGTATACCACCTGGATTCCCTGGCCTTTTCTGATGACTCCGGCGGCCCCGGTCCGTTTTAACAGCGCCTCATCCACAAGCTCCGGTTTATTTACCGTACACCTCAGCCTGGTGATGCAGCAGTCCACATCCGCCACATTTTTCTTACCGCCTAAGCCGTTTAAAATCATTACGGAGCGCTCATCCGCCTGGTCGTTTCCATCGGCTCCACCGGACTTTGCCCCCTGTTTCTTCGCATTCACGTCACTTCTTACATAGAGCTTCACTTCTTCGTTATCGTCCCGTCCGGGTGTCTTTAAATTAAATTTTACAATCAGGAACTTGAACAGGAAATAATATACAACGAAATATCCGGCTCCCACAACCGGAATCCAGTACCAGCTGGTCTTGGCCGCTCCCGGCAGGATGCCAAAGAGCACCAGGTCGATGATACCGCCTGAAAATGTCATTCCAACGCCCACATTCAGCATGTGCATGATCATATAGGAGGCGCCTGCCAGCAGGCTGTGGATCGCATATAAAAATGGTGCGACGAATAAAAATGTAAATTCAATTGGCTCCGTAATACCCGTCAGCATAGCCGTCAAAGCCGCTGAAACCAAAAGGCCGCCCGCCGCTTTTTTCTTCTCCGGCTTAGCCACCCGGTACATGGCCAGAGCCGCACCCGGCAGACCGAATATCATAAACGGGAACTTGCCGGTCATAAAACGGGTTCCGGGGCTCACGCTGAAATGGCTGATCGATCCCACATTCGCCAGCTGGGCGAAGAAGATGTTTTGGGCTCCGTATACCATCTGTCCTGCCACTTCCATCTGGCCGCCCACTGCGGTCTGCCAGAAAGGAATATAAAATACATGATGAAGTCCGAACGGAATCAATGCCCGCTCGATAATTCCATAGATCCAGGTCCCCGCATAGCCGGAATTATTAACCAGCGCTCCCAGGCCGTAGATCCCTGACTGGATGACCGGCCAGATAAAATACATAAGAATTCCCACAAAGATATAAACAAGGCTGGAGATAATCGGTACAAACCGGGTTCCTCCGAAAAAGGAAAGCACCTGCGGAAGCTGGATATTATAGTATTTATTATGAAGAGCCGCCACGCCGAGCCCGACGATAATACCGCCGAACACTCCCATCTGAAGGGTGCTGATTCCAAGCACTTTCGTTATGGAACCGTCCAGCATTCCCACGGCCTGCTCCACCGTTCCCACCATCCCGGCAATCCCATTGCCGAATGCGTCTAAAACTCCTGGCACGACGGCCAGTTTGCCTGACAGCATCAGCAGCGCATGAATTGCGGTGTGCATGATGAAAAATGCGATCACGCTGGCCAAAGCCGCCACTTCTTTTTCCTGCCTCGCCATACCTACCGCCACTCCAATGGCAAACAGCAGAGGCAGGTTATCGAAAATAACGCTGCCGCAGCTGTTTAATATGGAAAGAAAACCGTTCAGCAGCGTTCCCTCACCCAGAACCCCTTCCAGATGATAAGCGCTTATCATTGTTGCATTTGTAAACGATCCGCCGATCCCAAGCAAAAGCCCGGCTACCGGAAGAATTGCGATTGGAAGCATAAAGGAACGTCCAACCCTCTGAAGTACTCCAAAAATCTTGTCTTTCATACATATACCTGCTTTCTTTTCTATTTTTCGTAAAAAGAAGCATTCTCATACAGCAAAAAGGCATAAACCACACCCATCAGCCTTATCTGCCGAATGATGTATAGTTTATGCCTGAATAAACATCTCTTTCAGTAACACACTATCTGCATTCATTTACATTCCCGATTATATCCATTTGTGAAAAGATTGTCAATACTTCCTTTTGTATTTTTCAGCCAAGCGCTGATTTTTGTATAATATTTCTATTTTATGCCCATCTGTTTTGTTCAGTTTTGCCAATTACTTTTCACCGCCGGAAAAATAACAGTTCTGTTTTTCCGGATTCGGCCTTCTTAATCCCTGCCGCACAAAACCGGTAATGAACAGGGTTGAAAATAAAATAAAAAAATTTTAAATCTTTTTGCAATAAAAATGTTTTCTAGTGCATTAACCTATTGAACGGATGAAAATCACTTATGTTGAGATTATAAGAGTTCCGGCAAAAAACATATCAAGCTTCGAAATTCCTTGATGCATTACACTCAATCACACCGCCGCCTCTTATAAAAAATACAAAGTATTTTCACAATTACAATCTAACGGCAATTAGAATTTGTAATCGAAGAAAAAAAGTTTCCTGCTGCAGCCGGAAACTTTTTTATTTGGTCAAATCTTTTATTTTTCGTAACTGTTCAGAGGGCGGGAATATTGATATAAAAATCAGTGTCAAGCTTGCTTGAAAGCGGATTTTTATATCAATATTCACATCGGAGGAACCTCCGATGCTTCTTGTATGGCCGCAGGCCATGCAAGAAGATGCCCCCTCTGAACAGTTACTATTTTTCTATTACAAACCACTCTTGCTGCAATTCCACAGACTTTAAGCCTTATATCTGGACTGCTTGCGGACGGTCATCGCCAAAAAGATCACCGAAAGCAGCATAAAAAAGCCGGAAATCGGACGCGTAAAAAATGGTACGATGCTGCCGCCTGTGAGCTGAAGCGCGCGCAGCAGGTATTTTTCCACCAGCGGACAAAGAATAAATCCCATGATAAACGGGGGCGCGGGGAATTTAAATTTGTGAAAAGCATAGCCCAGGGCCGCAAATATCAGGATGGTCACAATATCAAAGGTGCGGTTATTGCTGCCGTATGCGCCAATGCTGCACATTACCATAATAACAGGGAACAGCACCTCCCGGGGCAGGTTTAAAACCTTCAGTACAAACGGCAGGGAATAATACTCCAATATGACCATCATGATGTTGCCCACAAACAGACAGGCGAACATGGTATAGACCAGCGCTCCCTGTGTGGAGAACAGCAGCGGTCCAGGGGTGATCCCGTGCATCATAAACGCCGAAAGCAGAATTGCCGTCGAACCGTCGCCCGGAATTCCAAGGGTGAGCAGCGGAATGAGGGCTCCGCCTATAACCGCATTATTGGCCGATTCAGAAGCAACCACGCCGGGAACAATGCCGGTTCCAAACAGTTCCGGGGTTTTGGAGCGGTTTTTGGTGACCGTATAGGATATCATCGCCGCCGTACCGGAACCGATGCCGGGCAGAAATCCTATGCCGGTTCCGATGGAGGAGGAAATCAGGAAATTCCCCATATTTTCCTTTACCTCTGTGCGGGTGATATCAAACCCCTTCATGCGGTATTCGGCCTTCGGAGACGGCTGTATATCGAATTTTTCAGCCATTTTAAGGACTTCGATTACCGCATAAAAACCGATCAGTACAGCCACAAAGGCAAACCCTTTATCCAGTCCGATATATCCGAACGTATACCGCCTGGCGGCGTCCAGAGGGGCCATTCCTACCGTTGCAAATGCCATGCCCACCGCAGCCGAAGCCAAACCTTTAATTAACGACTTGCCGGCCAGGCTGGCCACAAGCATCAAAGCGAAAAAGCTTACGGCAAAATACTCCACCGCGCTGAATTTAAGCGCCAGAACCGCAATCGTGGGCGAAAGGAAAAACAGGAAGATAAAGCTGAACATTCCGCCGAAAAAAGAGCACACGATACCAACCGACAGAGCCTTGCCCGCCTGGCCCTTTTTCGCCATAGGCGCCCCGTCAAATGTGGTCGGCACGCTGGCGGAAGTACCGGGTATGTTCAAAAGAATGGCCGTTATGAGGCCGCCGGACACGGAACCCACGTAGATGCCGAGGAATATGGCCATCGCGCTTTCCAGCGACATGCCATAGGTGGCCGGCAGCACCAGAATCAGTCCCATGGAACTGCTCAGTCCCGGACTGGCTCCGACGATAATGCCTATGATGACGCCAAGAGCCAGAGGCGCCAGCATATTGATGGAGAACAGGGATGCAAAGCCTTGTGCAAACATATCAAGCATAAACGGTTACCCCCTTCTTAAAATATAATGGGTCCCATTGGCAGCATAACGCCAAAGCACCGGGTGAACAAAAGGTAGATGATGAGATCGGCCGCGGCCGCGATCAGGATGATCTTAGGCAGACTGCGCGCTCCTTTTGGAGACAGCAGACGGATCATACAGGCGAGATAGAAAAAAGTTCCGATCAGAAAGCCAACCGGCTGCATGAGACACGCATAGGCGGCAAAAAATGCAAATGTGAGAACAACATTTTTTATATTCACCGGCGCCTTTGGCTCTGATATCTCCTTGGTCCGGGCCAGAACGGCCAGGGCTTTTATGATTTGAATCAGTCCCAGAAACAGAATGATAGAACCGATCACCCAGGGAAAAAATCTGCTGCCGCCTAACCCGTTTTTGAGCGTGGATTTGATTTGAAATGAATACAACAGATAGAATCCTGCAAAAACTACCAGGGCCAGACCTGCAATTAAATCCTTTAAATCTTCAAAGGTCTTGTTTTTAAACATACGCTCCTCCATTTCCAAAACAGGCTTCACTGCCGTTTCCTTACGGCATCGGTAGTGAAGCCTGTTTTTTCATTATTCAATTACATATTTCTTATTGTATTCAATCAGATGTGCCAGTGTATTGTCCAGATAGGTCTCCTCGTCCTCGATTATGCCGGGAACGAGTTCAAGAGCCTGGGCCTCGGCGATAAACTCGGGATCAGCCGCCATCTGCTCCAGCAGGCCATGGCATTTTGCCAGAATTGCAGGATCGGTTCCCTTAGGGAAGAACAGGCCGTAGAACTTATCGTAAACGTAATCAATTCCATAATCAGTGGAGCAGGGATACTCTGAATAAGTATCGATGACGGAATCATTGAACATGATGAGCGCAGTGAACTCGCCGGTCTTAATATAGTCGGCAACGTTGCCTATGGAAGCTACCTGAAGATCCATATGGCCGCCTGCCATCGCTGCGGTACGTTCACCAACCGCTCCGCCGTCAACAATATCCAAGTCTATGCCCAGACACTGCTCTACGGACAGCAGGTTCTGGTGGGAACTGCCTCCCCATTCGGTGCCGGCTATAATGCTGCCCGGATTTGCCTTCGCGTACTCGATCATCTCATCCATGGTCTTGAACTTCTTTCCGTTGGTGATCAGTGCCTGAGACTTGGAAGTGAGGGCGATTCCGCCGATGTCAAAGCTGGTATAGTCGAAATCCACGGTGCCGGACGCTTTGTTGTTCTCCAACGCTTCATGGGACATCAGGATTGTGTAACCGTCAGGTTTGGAGTCCTTCGCCTGCGAAGAGGCGATTGAGCCGGAGCCGCCTGAGATGTTGGTGACGGTAAACGCCTGTCCGGTGTATTTTGAGAGATACTTGGCGTAAAGTCTGGCAGAAGCATCCTGTCCGCCGCCCGGATTTGCGCCGACAATGATCGATACGGCGCGCTCGGGCCAAGCCGTTTCATCCTGTGCAGCTGCGGTCGTGTCAGGCGCTGCAGTTGTTGAAGCTGCGGATGCGGAATCTGCGGATGTTTCTGTTTTCGGCGCCGCACCGGCAGGTGCAGTTGTCTCCGGCTGCGCCGTCTTTCCTCCACAGGCACTGAGGGACAGCATCATGGCGGGAATCAACAGGGCCGCTGAAAGTTTCATCGTTTTTTTCATCATTGTTACCTCCATTCAATTTTTCACTTTGTTAGTTGAGGGGCGGGAGAAAATAAAACAGGCTCAAATGTGGCCATTACGCTCTCCCTTCCACCATGTTCGGACAGGATTTTCTCCTGATTTTCCTTTATCATATCATTTACCGCTTTCGGATCGCAGATTTGACGTAGCTGCGTGTCGAGCCGGGCGGCAATTTCTGAATACGCAGGATCGTCTATCAGGTCATTTTGCTCTGCTTGGTCTGCTGTAATACAGAAAAGCTGGGGTTTATAGCCCACATAATAGATATATTTATAATCTCCCCAGCGCAGCATAAATCCGCCTGTCACCGAACCGGTAGAATGATATTCGCTGAAAGCACAGCGCATCCTAACATCATCCGTTTTTGCCAATTTTAACAGAGAGGTTCCGGGCAGCACGGCCTTTTCTTCCTCAGTCAGACGGATTTCAAATGCGTCCAGCACCGTCGGATACAAATCCACCAAAGAGACGATGGTCTCGCTGGTCTTTGCCTTTGGAATTCCCGGCCCGGTCACAATGAGCGGCACGCTTACAGAGTTCTCAAGCATGCAGTTTTTGTTCCACATGCCATGGCTGCCTGCCATCTCACCGTGATCGCTGGTGTAAATAATCACAGTATTTTCATATTGTCCTATCTCTTTCAGCTTTTGCACGACTGCGCCCAGCTGGTCGTCCAAATAGGAACACATGCCATAATATACGCGCAGCGCCTTGCGGATTACTTCATCCTCATATTGTCGTTCCATCCCGTAAAACCTCCGGTGATCCCGGCAGGACGGATGTTCTGAGCGCTCTCCGATCTTATAGGCTGCCGGCATCGGAATCTTAGCCCCTTCATACAAATCCCAATATTTCTGCGATATGGTAAGTGGAAAATGGGGCAGCGTATAGCCCACATACAGAGCCCAGGGTTCGTCGGTACCGCGCTTTCCGTCTAAGTATTCGAGAGCTTCCCGGGTCACATTTTCATCGTAATCCATGTATGACGAACGGCCCACCGAGGCATTGTCCGGAAACTGACCTACTTTCGGCTTTGTCACGCGCTGATCGCGCAGCAGGCCGAAGACGTCTCCAACTCCGTCGCGCACGTGCAGCGGAATGCGCTGGTCACAAAAACCGGTATCATCCTCCGCATTGCGGTAATGAAGCTTGCCGATGGTTGTGATGCCGATTCCATTTTCCTGAAGTCTGTGTCCAAAGCTTTTCACTTGGCCCGTATAGGGAGTGGCGTTATCATAGCATCCGATTTTAAAGCTGTATTGGCCGGTGGCCATGCTGGCACGGGACGGCACGCAGATCGGGTTGTTGGAATAGGCATTTTGAAACCTGGTGCCGTCTCTCGCCAGACTATCAATATTCGGCGTTTTAATAACAGGATTGCCGTAGCAGCCTGCCTCGCATTTGTTATGCTGGTCTGAACAAATGAACAGCACATTTTGACCTTTAACCATTATTTACCTCCTTTTTCTGTATCACATATTCAGCTTTGGAAGGTTTTGTCATATGGTTAATAGGAGTTCCCCATCTGTGCTTCCATCGCTGTAATTGCAGCTCCAACGGCTGATTTTCCCATATTGGTCCGCGGCATAAACAACAAATCGCTCTTTCCCTGAAGGAGCCGCGTTATTCTGGTAACCGTCTCTTTTACAGTTTTATAGTAAACGCCGGAATTCTCCATAAGAAGACCTGCGCAAATAAGGATCTCTGGATTGGTCAGATTTATGTAGTTTGCCGCTGCCATACCAACCATGGTGGCGGCCTTTGTAATCACTTCCACAGCGAGCTGGTCGCCGTCCTCCCCTGCATGGAGAATGTTGTAGACTGTAATATCCTCGATCGGCATCCCGTTTAAGGCGCTGGCCCTGCCGCAGCGCAGCTCACGCCGAAATGTCCGGACGATTGCGGACGCGCTGCCATAAGTTCCCACACATCCGTAATTGCCGCACCTGCACGGCCTTCCTCCCACTTCGATTACCATGTGTCCAAACGCATCGACGATGTTGTTGGCGGGCCGGATCAGCATTCCGTTCTGCATACATCCCATCCGGATGGCGTTGGAACAGAGCAAAACGCTCATTTTACTGTAGCTGCGGCCGTTGCCGAAGCAGTGTTCTCCGATGCACACGGAATTAATGCTGGTTTCCATGACCGGAGTCATGCCGAAAATCTCTCCGACCCGCTGCTTAATCGGAAAACCAAACCACTCCGGGTTCAGATTCTCAGCAGAGACCGATTTAAGAACAACGCCTTGTATGCGGTCCAGCGAGCAGAAGATACAAAGGCCGCAGCCGCAGATATCCTCAGGGTCTATACCAGTTTTGTGCAGCGCTTTTTCATACATTGCCCGGATATCCGATAGCGTCTGTTCCGGGCCGGTGTCCAGCGGGTATGGCTTTTTCAGCAGAACCTCTACCTTACCGCTGTAATGCAGAATACTGATATCCAAATGATAAAAACCGATGTTTACGCCGACGAAGTAGATCTTTTTTTCATTGTCAAGACCGTACAGCAGGGGACGGCGGCCTCCTGTCGAGTCCCCCTCGCCGCATACGAGGATCAGTCCTTCGTCCTTCAGACGTTCCAGAATGCGGTTCATCGTCGTGCTTTTAATGCCTGTTGCCTGAATAAGTTCCTCCTTACCGGAGATTTTTCTCTTCTGAATGGCGCCGAAGACCTGTATGGCCTCCTGCGTCAAATTATCAAATACCATTTTTTGTGACAAAGCGGTCACTCCTTTATTTTAATTTGATTTAATAAGGGTAATATGGCATCAGCATAATTCCATTTGGAATTAAAGTCAATTTATTTGATGGGGATAATTCATTTTTTCCTCTTATATTCCGATATCTTTTTTTCATTTCGGTTTAATCACATTATAGCAAGGGTGATTAACCAGTCAACACTTACGACCAAACCGCTGTTCTTTTTAGCTAATTCAATAAAAAGTGCTGTAAAAACAGGGTATTTTCCGCAAAACAAATGAGGGGAGGGCAGGACTTTCAACCATTTTTGTATTCTATAAAAGGGAGGGGAACGGGAATTTGGAGGGATGGACGGAGGAAAGGGCGGAAAAGGCCGGCAGGAACTGAGTTGAATTCAGTTTCTGCCGGCCTCTTTCATAAAGACTTTTTACATTAAGCGTGAAGGCATTTTCGAAAATGCCTTCACGTTTTACATTAAATCCTCAAGGCATTTCGGAAAATGCCTTCACGCTTTACTTTAATTCTCTTTGTACTTGAAATTCGGAATCACATCCGACCAATTATTAATTCCAATAATCGGTTTCGCAAATTCCGTAATTCCCAGGGATTCTTTCTTGTTATCAATCCATTTAAACACAGTCCAAATCTTTTTACGTTTTGTCGGGTTGATCTGGTTCGGCGTATTCATATTGCATTCCCAAAGTCCAAAGTTCAAGGAATCCTTAGCTTCTGCCGGAGCGTCTACCTGACGGCTCATGATAAATGCATCGATATACGGATTGTTGTCAGTAATATAATAAGCATAAGCAAATGCCGCTGCCTGAAGATCCGTGTTCTTTCCTCTCGTCGCGCTGTGGGAGGTGAAGCCCTGCTCGGAAAGAATTACGTGTCTTACATTGCCGTCCGCCATTCTCATCTCCGGAAGCTGCAGATAATCGGTCAATACGCTTAAATTGCTGAAGTTGATTACCGGGGAAGACGGATCGTTTTTGATTAATCCCGTCTGGTCATCATCCCAGAATTCCGGTTCTGTCAGAGGAATGGAATATGGATGATAGGCAAGACCCCAGTCCATCTGGCCGCCGATTCTTACGTTTCGGTTGAAAACGTCCACAATGTCTTTTGCATTGTATTTCAGGCTTCCGTCCGCTTCATGATTCCAGTTATAATCGGTGGAGAAATACACGCGGTCGCTCTTGTTGGTGCTCTTGATGGCTGTGTAGAATACCCGGAATGCCCGTTCGTATTCCTTTACATAGGTTTCAATATCCATCTTGCCCATGTAGTTCCAGTTCATATTGTTGTTGATCTCATTGCCGATGATCCAGTTGGAAACTTTTCCGTGGGAGGAAGAATGATCGCCGTAGCGCTCCGCCAAAAATGACGCGATCGCTTTCACGGTTTCATATCCTTCTTTTGTGGATACGTTGAATCCATAGTAGTTGGCCGACGCCGATTTTGTCACACCAGGATAAACCAGCTGAGGGGTTGCGTCATTCCATCCGTTTAAGATAACGGCTGTTACCAGCATGCCTTTTTCCGACATGCGGCGGATGGTGTAATCGTATTCATCCATCAATTCTTTGTTGAAATGATAGGTTTTTCCGTCATATGTATAATCGATGCCATTTCCTAAAATGTGGTGGAATGGGATATTGACGATTACGTGTTTTACGCCCAGTTCAAATGCGTCGTCCAGCATGGACTGTTCGATTAAAAGGCCTTTCTTTGTAAGAGGCGCTCTAAATTCATCCGTATTCTTTGCAAGAACTTCCGGGTTTGTTACGTGAATCGCGTTGCTGACAGGGATGTACTGCTCACCGTCAAACACCGCCACCATAAATTTAGAATATAATTTGTCGCCTTCTGTGCCCAAATTAAGGGGCTGGGTAAAGGAAACCGCATCTCCTTTGGTAATCCAGGCCGCATAATCTGTCCGCCCTGTTAAATCATTCTGATAGGGCTGCAGTTCAAATAAATAAAGGTAATTATCATAATAAGCGGGATCTGACCAGGCGCCTTCAACGCCTCCCGCAATTTTAATCTGTCCGTTCTCTATCCGGCAGGTGGTCAGCGCTACCTGCTCCGTAGGAGTTGGCTTCTGCTGGGCCTGCTGCTCTGTGTTCACCTGTGCCGCACTGCCGCTCACGGCGTTGACTGCAACCAGTCCGGCCGCCAGCATCGCCCAGGCTCCCACCTTAATCCATTTTATCACTTTTTTCATTCTTATTTTGCCTCCTCAAATGCCTATAGTTATGATATGCCATGCTTTCTCTATTATATGAGTTTACATAAGAAAAGCAAGAGGTATTCTTCTTACTTTGTCTTAAAATTTCCTTACGTGGAAAAAAATACCGAGAACTCAGCTGATATATAAAATAGGCACATTTCCCAGGATTTCAGCCGTCTTTTCCCGCAAAAATGCTTCCGCCAGGGCCCGTTCCTCCGCCCGGTAGCAGTATTTTCCCCGGCCTCTTCCCGTCATTTTTTCCTTGTCATAAAGATCCGGGGCATTGGGGAACGCGTCGCCGTTAATCGCCCGGTGGACATAGCTGTAGGTCATCAGAATGATCTCCAGAAACATCTGCGATTTCATCTTGGAAGAGAGTTTGTCCTTTAATTCGATCAGCAGTCCTGTGTATAATTCTTTCCATCCGTCAACCAGGATTACCGGCGCGATTAAGAGGCCGCATGGATATCCGGCTTCACACATTTTATTCACAGCTTCAATCCGCTTCTCCAGAGGTGACGTGCCGAATTCGATTTTACTGATGATCGGCTGCGGGTTTACGCTCATTCGGAATATCACTTTTCCCTGGTGGTTCAGGTTTAAAAGCGGGTCTACCATGTGGAACTTGGATGGAAATGTGACTGCTCCTTTTCCCCGCTCTGCGAATTGGGGGATCGTCCATTCCAAATTGCCGGTTATGGTATTTTCCAGGATCAGGTCGCTGTTGCTTCCGATTTCAAAGGTCTGGGGAGCGCTGCTTTTCAGGGAAGAGCGCACTAAGCGGTCCATCATCTGTTCCCGGTTGACAAACAGCCTGAGATAAGAACATTTGTTATAATTGCATACCAGATAGCAATAGAGGCACATGGCCGTGCACCCTGAAGAGGTATAAGGAACGAGAAAATCGGATACTTTGTGATTTTCCGTGTATTTATGGGTTTTTCGAATGCCTACGATCAGGTTCGATTTCATTTTGCCGAATTCTGAGTTTTGCTTCTTCTGCATTTCTTCAATCCGGTTGTGGCTTTCTATGGGAATCCATGGCAGATCGCCGAAGGTTTCCTTTAACTGTCTGCCAAGTGGGTAATTCAAACTGTCTGGTTCATAATATACGGCGTTGAATTTCATGATATAGCGCTCCTTTTCATGCGTCCTGTTTTTATTTCAGTATGCTTCCGGGTGCGCATTTTATCCATTTTTCATGCGATTGTCTTCACGGCTTTTCCTTTTTCACATATATTATCGTAAGTCCATATTATAATTACGCCGCTTTTGCGGCAGAATGGAGCTATTATGAGCGATGCCGACAATCCTTGCAGCCTTCTATGCAATGCGTTATGCTACAGCCTGTGCTGCAATCAATGCAAAAAGCCATGCCCTCCACCGGAACCGCCTTGTCCGGCACCTTGTCCGGCCCCCTGTCCTCCTCCGTGCCCTTCGCCGGAACCGCCTCCGTGTCCTCCGCCTAAGCCGCCTTGTCCACCATGCCCGCCGCCTTGTCCTCCGCCGCCATGCGACTGCTGTCCGACAAAATTGAAGCCCCTCCCAAAACCGCCGGAACCGTGCCGCTTCAACTATCTTAGGTCGGAATCCTGTGGAGAACAGATCGTCTGTGCCGGAGCTCCTGTTATATTTGGAAAAAATACGGTTGTCTCCGGTTACTGCATCGAACACCGCGAAGATTCACCCCGGTTTTGCATAAAAAAAGCCGGCGTTTATCAGGTTTCCTTTAAATTCAACTATCTGGCCTGTTCCTGTGGAATCCTCGCCTTTCATCTCAGGCCTGTACCTTCTACCCGCATTCAGGAACAGATTGTGGTAGAAAATCAGATCGGCAATTTTTCTATGACAGATTTATTTTCTTTGCTGCCGGGATCTGTGATTGAGCTCTGCTTTATGCCGTGTCCGGCCAGCACGGTGGATCGGATAGTAATTACAGACGCGGTGATTACGATCAGAAAGATTGAGCGATAGATTGAAACAAGGCGAAGCAGAAAAAGAAGCAGCTTAAAAGGCAGTAAAAACGGACTAAATCCGTTTCCACTGCCTTTTCTCCTTCCGGATCAAAACACAATTAATTTCATTCATTCAATTTCCGGTGCCTGATGGAAATTCTTTTACCAGGTTAATGGAATATGCCTCTTCCTTGGAGATTCCCGCTTTCTTCCAGTCAATTTCTCTCTCATAACCCGCATAATCGGAAATTCTGACCGCACACAACAGCCCGCTTTCTCCTCGTTCATACGCCGCTACGCCGGACAGCGCCACTCGTGACAGTTCCTTCTGTCCTGCTTCCGATACAATATGTACCCATTCGATCACACAGTTTTTTCCGTCATCCGTCAGCGTCTCATATCTCATGCCCACACATCTTGGAATATAGGAGGACATCTTTTCAAATTTTTTCCTCATTTCGTCTTTATTGGATACTTCGTGCTCCCCTTCCTTTAATGGTTCATATCCGCCGAACAGGCACTCGTCTTCCATGGCGGACAGGATTCTGTCCACATCGGCTGCGGGCACGTGGTGGAGCGCTTCATAGTACTCCCGGACCGCCCCGGTTAAGAGACCCGGCTCTCCCATCTCCAGATGGGAAGGCGAAAAGATAGGTTTTCTGTATGGGGTAATCTGAGGAAGATAGGTGCAGTGGAAGTAAATTCTCACTTCATCAAGCATAGATCCGGTTCTCAAATCTCCTATTACGAACATGGGAACCTGATCGATCCCTTCGTCCGTTTCAAAATTTACCACCAGTTCAGTAATACTCCGCCCATTTGCCCTTGTCTGGATGACCGGAACGACGTCAGCCGTTTCAGCGTGAAACCATTCCAGCAGGCTTTCCGCAAAACGCCTGATTCCGGCTTTTCCTTCGAACCGGCCGTGAGGGGCATCCACCGCTGTTTTATGGCCGCCGAACATTTTTTCTTCTTCGAACAGGCCGACCGCTGTTTCTGTATCTCCCGAGCAGACCGCTCTCATGAAGATCAATTCCGGCGCTGTTTCTGAGATCGGGTGGCTTTCATTTTTGTATAGCCGTTCCAGGGAACTGGCTTTTCTGATCTGTTTCATTATGCTTCTCTCCCTTCCTTTTTTCAGGCGTACCTATCCTTTTACTGCTCCGGCCATCATTCCTTTCATGATCTGTTTTGAGAAACAGAGATAGATGGAAAATGTCGGAAGAATTGATATAAACATCGAGGTCATCACCCTCGGATAATCCGTTACATAATCCCCTTTAAAGCGCATCAGCGCCAGCGGAAGGGTATACAGCTTTTCCCGGTTAAACAAGATCAGCGAAAACGGGAACTCATTCCACACATGGAAAAAACAGATAATCGCACAAGTTGCCAGCACCGGTTTGGCAATCGGCATGATGATGGTAAACAGCGTTCTGGAAAAGGAACTTCCGTCAATGGCCGCCGCTTCCTCCAGTTCCTTCGGCATGGATTCAATGTATCCTGTCACCAAAAATATGGTTGTGGTCACTTCCATACAGATACACGGCAGTATGGTTGAATACCACTGATTGTACAGTCCCACCGCAGAAAATAAAATATAGGTTGGGATCAAAATCGCATGAACCGGTATAAATAGATTACAGGTATACAGCCCCGCCAAAAACCGTTTGCCGAAAAACTGGAACCGGGCCAGAAAATATCCGTTGATAAATGCGAACAGAACGACGCAGGTCACAACAATTACAGAGATTCTCACCGTATTGAACATTGCGCCAAGAAGATTCATTCTCGTTAAAACGTATTCGTAATTCACAAAATTTGTCCAGGACTTAGGCAGGGCCAGAACATTGGCCGAGAATTCCGTCATCGTTTTAAATGTAGAATAAAACAGCCAGGCCACCGGAAGAATGCAGGTGAATGCGTAAAAAAGAGGTACGGCATTTAAAAGGACGACAGAAATCACAGATAAACACGTTATCTTTCCTTCTTTATTTTTAAATCGTTTCAAGAATCTCACCTCATTCCTTTTTCTTTCCCACAGCCATGACCCCATTGGAAAGCAAGAATAACAGAATCGTGATCGCCAGAATGAAAACGGATACCGCGCTTCCATACCCCATATTCATCTGACTGAACGACACATTATAAGCGTATAAAGCCAGCACGTTGGACGCGAATCCGGGGCCTCCGTTGGTCAGAGTCATGATATGGTCAAATACCTTCATATTGGCAGAGATACATAAAAAGACACAGATGAGCAGCGTGTTCTTTATCATGGGAAGCGTGATGTAAACCGCCTTTTGCAGCGCCCCCGCTCCGTCTATGGAGGAACTTTCATAGATATCCTGGTCTATGGAGGTCATGGCCGAAACCAGGATGACCAGATGAAATCCAACATACTGCCAGATTAAGGGGATGCATACACAGAGCATAACGGTGGATTCCTGTCCCAGCCATGGGGCGATCAAGTCAGACCGCCCTACAAATTCAAGCAATTTTGCCACAATTCCATAGTTATAATCGAAAACCATTTTCCAGACGTAACCGATCACAACCGCTGAAATGGTAACCGGGAAATAGATCACGGTTCTGCTGAGTCCCGCCAATATGGTTTTAGATGAGTTTAAAATGCAGGCCAGCACGAATGCGATTCCAATCTGCCCGATCAGGCTGACCCCTACTAAAAATAAGTTATTCTTTAACGCAATCCAAACATTCGGATCGTGAATCAGCGTGAGATAATTCTGCAGACCTATAAAACTGAATTTTCTTATGTTGGAAAATTTGAAAAAGCTCAGCAGGATGGACGCCGCCGCCGGAACAATGAATACAAAAATATAAATGCATAAACACGGTATCAGATAAGCAATGAAAACGCCTTTTTTAGGCCGTATTGCACGATTCATCCATTTCACCTCATTTTACAGCTGATCCTGGAACGCCTGCAGTTTTTCAGCCATTTCTTCAGGAGTGTTATTTCCCGCCAGCAGGCTCTGCGTCTCCGCCTGCATCAGATTTGCAATTCCCTGGTTAAAATAATCGTTGAAGTTAAGCCCGGAAACCGGTGTGTTCAATACCTCGGCAAATTCCTCATACTGAGTCCCTTTTCCGGTAAAATCCAGTTCTGTTTTAACCGGAGTCGTGCTGGCCCGTTCAGCCATAAATTTGGCATAGTCCTGGCTACTGATCTGTTTTACCAGTTCGATTGCAGCTTCCCGTTCCGCGCCTTCCAATTTTGAGCTGACGCCCACCGCTGCCCCTACTGCGGAAACCAGGGTAGGTTCTGCCCCATTGGCTGCCGGTAAAATCACAACGCCCGTATTCTCCCAAACGTCTTTGTACTCTTCAGACATATTTTTAGCCGTGTCGATTCCCCAGGTTCCAACCGCATGGGCGGCCGCATTGCCCTGCATATACCATCCCATCGCCCACATATCATCCTGCATATTAAAGTCTTCATTGAACAGGACGGACATCTTTTGAAGTTCTTTCATGGCCTCGATGAAGCAGTCGTCCGTCCATTTAGCCGTTCCATCCTGGGCGATCATGGATTCCACCCATTCTTTTCCGCAATAATCATATAAAAGAGGGCTTGTAAAATAGGACACTGCATTCCATTTCGCCGTATTTCCAAAAGATACCGCGGTGATTCCTTTGGCTTTAAATTCCTCTCCCGCCTGGATTAACTGGTCCATGGTGGTTGGGAAGGTATCATATCCGGCCTCTTTCCACATCTTTTTATTATATAAGATCAGGTTATAGGCGGAATGTTTATTCGGCATTCCCCACACTTTTCCGTCGTAGGTAACGGAATAGAGGCCGTCCACATAATCATCGGGATTGATATACTCGGTCAGATCCACGAGCATATTGTTCTCCACCATATTTTCCAGCCATGTGTATTTTACATATGTGACATCCGGGAGCTCGTCCGCTGCGATCAGAGCGAGATACTTGTTGAGTATCTCGGAATTAGAGACCGTGGTTTCTTCCAGATGAACCCAGGGATGCTCCTCCTTGTATTTGTCCAGCATGGCCCGGAATCCTGCGCTGCTGACAATATTTTCTGCCGCTTCCGGAGAGTGCTCATGAAGAATGGAAATTGTTACTTCTTCGTGCTGATCCTCCCCGGAACCGGTATTCTGCTGCTGCGTTTTTGTACCGCATGCCGCTGTTCCCATCACCAATCCCCCCGCCAGGAACAGCGACGCCAGTTTCATAACCATGTTTCGTTTCATACTGTCTCCTCCTTAAACTTTAGTTCATGTTTTAATTGTAAAGGAAACCCTTTGATATTCACAGATTATTTCTTGTGACATTTCTTATTTTCCAACAATAAATGTAATATTTCTTTCGTTATTTTATGGTCATATATTACGATTCTTGCGGTCATGGCAAATTTTGGAATATTCTCCATTTCCTTCTTTTGTGTTACTATAAAAGAAAAATACAAAAGAGGATGTCATGAAAAAAAACAGTCTGCTTTCCAAGCTGATTCTCTCGAATTTAATGTTCTTTTTACTGCCTGCCGTCGTATTTTTGATTCTTGCTTCCGTCTTTTTCAGCAACCGCCTGCTTTCAGACCGCCGGGCCACAACTCAGTACATACAAAACGACGTGTCAACTTCCGTCTCCAATTTATTGTCCGGCATCAGCAACCTGTCCATTTCCATCATTGCGGACGAGACAATACGTGAATTCATACTGGCGGATAATCCAGCGCCTACTTCCGAATATCTGGAGCAGTATTCCTCTGCCCTCTCCACGCTGCAGACCATGATATCCCAAAATACTGCCGTACAAAATATCTACATCCAGACAGCCGATGACCGCCAGCTCTGTACCGGCGCCTATTCCAAAAATGCTCCGATTTTCACCGGGCAGGAATTTGACGGCATGAACAGCACCTATGGCCAATGGGTTCTGTTTTCAGATGGAAAATATCTGAATTTCTGCCGTTCCATACGCAATATGTACCATCCCGAAGAAAAAATCGCTTATTTAAAAATCATTTTGGACAGTTCTGCCCTCCGCCGTTTTTTTGCTTCCTCCCAAATGCCGGACGACATCTGCTTTGCATTGTGGAGTCAGGACGGACAGCTGCTGACCCATAATCTCACCGATTCAAACCGGTGGCTGTTAAATGAAGCGGATACGGAAACCCTTTTCCGTCTAAAACAGGGCGAACGGATTTCCCTCCATGGGCCGGACGGATACTATCACGCCCTTTCCTCCCGGATGTTTCACGGCAGGTTATATCTGACGGAACTTGCCCTTGATAAAAAGAACGTTTACAGACGGATGATATTGATTATTATTCTGGCGCTGACCACTCTCTTTGCAGTCTTTGCCACGGTACAGATTATCTTTTACCGTCACTTTTTGGTAAAACCAATTTTACATCTGGGGAAATTAATGGAATCCATAGAATCGGAAGATTATTCGGTTCAGTTTAACTATAAGGTCAGCCGGGAATTGGAACAGCTGACCAGCCGTTTCAACACCATGTCAAAACGGCTTCATTTTTTATACAACCAGGTTTATCAGACGAATCTGAAATATAAAGACGCAGAAATTCAAAATCTGCAGGCGGAAATAAATCCTCATTTTTTATATAATGTGCTGGATTCGATCTGCTGGCTGATCGAACTGAAGCGGACAGAACATGCGTCCAGAATGGTGAGAATGCTCTCCTCCCTGTTCCGCCTGTCGCTGATACGGACGGAAGACGGTCTGATCCCTTTATCAAAAGAACTGGAACATGTGAATCTATATGTGAAGCTTCAGCAGGAACGTTTTGAAAACCATTTTCAGTTCACTTTAGAGGTGGATGAATCCGTCGATCCCTCTTCCATCTATGTGATGAAGCTTCTTTTACAGCCTTTAGTGGAAAATGCCATTGTCCACGGCATCGTTCCGGACCGCAATGACGGAGAAATCATCGTAACGGTGTACCAGGAGGATCAGAATCTGATCTATCACATATACGATAACGGCGTAGGCATTGATCCTGATTATATCCAAAGCCTGCTGTCCCACTCCAATCCGCCTTCCGATACGCACGGCCTGGCATTGAACAACATCAACGAACGCCTGAAGTTAAAATACGGCGATTCTTACGGCCTGGCTTACTTCCATCCCGGTATCGGAGGCAGCATCTTCATCGTCAGACAACCAATCATCACAAAGGAGGACCGGTCATGTTAAAAATCTTATTAATCGATGATGAATCCATCGTCCGCCAGGGACTGCGCCAGTCGGTTGACTGGTCTGCCCTGAATCTTACCGTTGTAGGGGAAGCCGACAGCGTTTCCGCCGCTTTAAACCTGGCCATGTCATACCGGCCGGATATCTTTCTGTGCGATATACGCCTCCCCGGCGGCGACGGCTTTACGTTTATCGACAAGGTTAAAAAAATCCTCCCCCATTCGCAGATCATTATTTTAAGCGGCTATGGGGATCAGGCCTACATGCTGAGCGCAATCCGCCACGGAGTATGCGCCTATCTGTTAAAACCGTCCTCCGTATCCGAAATATCGGAGGCCTTAACAAAAGCCTCCAACCTGATATACGAACAGAGAAGCAAAGACCTGGACTACCAAAAAAGCTCCCAGTTTCTCTATGAAAATACGGACACCCTGAAAATGCATTTTTTTGACAAACTGCTGACCCAAACTATGTCCTTAAACCAGTTCGCCTCCTACTCCTCTTCCCTTGGTTTAAAACTGGAGGGGCCGTTTTTCCTTTTGCTTTTAACAAACCGGCCTTCTATCGCGTCCATGTGGGACTATGTGAATAAGCTGGCTTTTTCGTTTAAAGATTATGATCCTATCATTTCGCCGCTTCCCAGCAAGGATTTAATGGCCGTCATTTTAAATGTTCCTGACAACAATCCGCCTTCCGCTCTGGTAAATGCCTGCTGCTCGCCGGCCTTTCCTGCTGCCGGGTCCCCCCTCTGTATCACGCCCCTTTACAGCAGCCCGCTGTTATTCAGCCAGTATTTCAGGAAAATGGAGGATTTTCTCAGCAGAAGCATGTGGTTTCACCCTAACGAAATCTATCCCGCAGATACATTAACCCTTCCTCCGTTTCCCCTCAAACAGTTCCGGGAATTAGAAGATCTGTTTGTGATATCCTTAAAAAATGAGGAAGGCGCCGCGTCTTACCAGGCATTCCTCCAAATCTTGAATATGCTGGAAACCTGCAAGGCAGAAAATGCAAAGTTCCGGGAAGAGATTTCATACCTGCTCCGGATCGCCTGCACCATACGAAATGTCAAAGAGCCGCTGCCGCTCAATATCCCACTTAACACAGAGGACGTAAAAAGGTTATTCATTCAGCATTTGGGGGACTTTTCCAAAATGACTGCTAAAACTGCCGGAAAATCCCTGGCGCAAAAGGCTCTCGACTTCATTCAGGCGCATTATCAGGAAAGCCTGACTTTAGACAGCATTGCGGAAGAATTATTCATCTCTCCTACCTATCTGTCTCATTTGATTAAAGAAAAAACGGACCGCGGATTTCAGGACTGGCTTCACTATTTCCGTATTCAAAAAGCCTGCCGGATGCTGATAGAAACAGATCTGACAACGAATTCGATCTCGGAAGCGGTTGGTTATCATTCTTATAAATTATTTTCAGAGCATATAAAAAAAGAAGTGGGAATGACGGCTTCCGAATACCGTTTTCATCATAAGGGCAGCGGATTGCAGCTTTTAGGTGAAGAACAAATCCGTAATAGACAGCCATAGAGGAACAGGAAATGGGGCCGATGCTTCCGCACCGGCCCCATCGCTTATCTTTCCAGTATCCCCCTTTAAAAAGCCCCGTCCTTAAAGTGAACGCTTCGCGCCATCTTCAGCGCATCGTCGCGCTGGTATAAGTCCGCATTCAGGGAGACCGAATACATCTTATCGCTGTCCTCTTTGGCGAAGAATACATACCACATGCGGGATGTTTTGTTTTCTTCTGAAATAGGGCCATACTCCGCTTCTGCCTCTTCCAGCGCGGCCGGAGTGTACAGATCATGCTGTACCAGGATGATTAGGGCCGGAACTTCACAGTCGGCGATGGAAACAGGTTCCGAGAGAATGGAAGTATGATTCCACGGCAGCCCCATAAGGCTACCCTTTTCAATTCCTCCGGTAACTCCGGTTCCGTCATAGCGTTTTACCGCCCCCGCCGCTCTCCACTCCGCGGGAACTGATTCTTCATCTATGTAACGGGATAATTCCTCTAACCGGTTAATCCCCTCAGGATCAGATGTGAGGAAAAGATTCCCTCCGGTTTCCATCGTCGCCAGATAGCCTCCATTGGCCAGCCCGTCAGGAAGATGGTATGTCAGATAATCCTCCATGCTTTTGTGTGTTTCAAAAAATTCCCGAATCCCCTGTTCATCCGAAAGCTCAATCCCATACTGAGCTGTATTTTCCGGCGTTTCATAGATCGTGATCCATTCTCCTGTAGACAGGCGCTGTACGGCAATATATTGCAGACTGTCATCCGCATTGCCATAGGCGATCAGCAGTTCATAATTATCTTCCCCATATGGAAATTCATACCGTTTTATCACATCCGGCGTTTCGTTATTTCCGCTTATGCTGTCCGGTTTTGGAAAGCCTTTTGTCATAAGGTCCAGCTGTTCCATAGTGGAAACGCCTGCCAGCCTTACCACATCATAGGATGTGATGCGGCCGGAATGTTCTTCTGCCGCTGTTTGAGAAGCCGTCTCTACCGATGCGGCATCCGCCTGTTGATTCTGCAGCGCTTCCGGAATGGAGGTGATCTCCTCCGGAATCCAGATTCCGTCTGATCCATGGGGCTGTATCATGGTGACTGCCGACCTGCTTCCATCTGAAAAGGTGTACACAACGGTAGTCGTACTTCCGGCGGTCAGGGCAATTCCATAGCCGCCGTGAAGATTCAGAAGATATTCCATGGCCCGTTCAGGGACGAATAAATCCTGATAAACCGGATCTGATTTAGCCATCTCATTAAGCGCTTCACTCATCCCGTCCTTTCTGTAATCCATAGCCGTATCTGAAATTTTCCCTCCATAAGCTTCCTTAAATTCATCAGCGGATACAATCTGGTCATATTCTTCAAATACTTCCTGGTCCACATACCAGGTTCCCCTCACCTTTTTCCATGTAAGCCATTCTTTCCAAACCCAGCGGTGAGGATCGGATGTCATGGCATAATAGGTCAGCTCTGTAACCCCATTGTCGGAATAGACGCGGTACTGACCATCCATAGGCCATGGGCTCGACCATCCAAAACTGACGAAATCATCCCCCGGCTCAGACTGCACCAAATCGATCTGATAAAAATCATCCAAATGTTCCGGATTATACATCGCCTTCAGGGACTGCCCGTCTCTATCGCAAAATGCTTCCGCCCACTGTCCGCTCCTGACATAGATCTCCCTTTGGGTATTCTGCCCGGTATAGGTACAGAGAACCAGCACAACCAGCGCGGCCGGTATAAGAATCGAGGTAATCCTTGTCATCCTGGGATCTTTCGCCAGAGTTATGATTCTCTCTTTCATCGCACCTTTTCCATTGTTCAGTTCAGACGGAACGCTGAAAAAACCGGGCGCGTATTTTTTATCGGATGCCAGATCAATGAGAACTCTCCCATAGGCAAACCGTTCTTCTTCCCCCAACCGCTTGACCGCCGCCGCGTCGCAGGCCAGCTCACAATCCCGTTTGGATAAAAATGCCGCTGCCCAGACAAGGGGATTCACCCAGTAAACGCAAAGCAGAATACAGCGCAGAGCGCTCCAGATATGGTCATGATGGAGTGCGTGGCAGTCTTCGTGGACCAGGACATAGCGCACCTTTTCCGGCTCCTTTGCCATTCGTTCCGGAAGATAGATGGCCTTGTCTCCCAAATAAGCCACAAAACACGGAGAGGCTAAATTCTTCACACAATATACGGGAAGTTTAGTGATACCATCCGTATTCCCCTTATACCGCTCCCGCTGAAAATAAAGGCGTCTGGAAAAATGAAGATTCATACAGACCATCCATACAAAAAGCAGGATGCTGACGCTTACCCAGATCATCAGAATGATAAACAGCCAATCGGTTCCAGCCGTTTTTCCGGCCAAAACCGCCTGATCCGCCGGATTTACCTGTCCTGCTGCTAAATGAACCGCAGCCGGCGTTAATTTCGTGCCGGCAGACACATTTTCCCTGACTGATTCTGCGGCATTCATTACGCTGAACCGGCTTTGAAGGTTCTTTAAACGGCCGAAAAACGGGTACAGCAAAGGGAAGCACAGCCGCAGAGCTGCAACAGACCACAAGCCGTACTGCACCTGAGGGCTGATCCGCCCTTTTAACAGGAAACGGATCAGGCAGATTCCCATAATCAGCACCGATGAGGTTATCAACGTCTCAGCCATGTCTCTCCTCCTCCGCCTTTTGCAGAATTGCCTTCAAATCGTCAATATCTTTCGAAGACAGCTCATGGGAATCCACCATGGCATTGACCATCAGGCTCAGGCTCCCCTGATAAACCCGGTTTAAAAAGCCTTTCGTTTCCTCCAAGGCTGCCCCCTCCTTGGTGACGGCCGGATAAAACTGCTTTGCCTTGTCCCCTTCTTCATGGCGCACCGCGCCTTTGGCTTCCAGGCGCTTTAACATAGTGATGATCACATTCTTTCCCCAGCCCGTATTTCCTTCCAGCTCTTTTGTCAGCTGAGTGATTGTTTTGGGAGGGCTCTGCCACAATAAATTCATTAATTTCCATTCTCCGTCCGATAAGCTGATCTTTTCCATATGTGTATTCTCCAATTCTCTGACTTCCCGATTTGTCGACTGATGTTTTTTTGTTATAGTATACATTTGTATACCTTAATTATAGACAGCGGGACATTGAATGTCAACGGTTAACGGAAATTGTAAGAAACTGTATTTCAACTGAATTTATTCTGTATTCCGGACGCCAGTTGACTGACCGGGAATGAGATAGACGTTTTGACCAAACCAGCGTAAAAACGTACAGAATAGGAAGGCAGTTCCGGCATTCGCCGTCCCGCCTTCCTATTCTGTACGTTCCTTTTGTAATCCCCTGTTTTATTCGTTGGTCACTTCACGGGCTGCCTCCGTCCAGCGCCGCACTCTGAATATCGTATCTTCAATAGCGCTCCGGTCAAATGAGGGCGCGTTGACAGCACTCACCTTCAATCCCACTCCCAAAACACCGCTTCTCTCACAGCACTCCATCACATAACGCACCTTTTCTTTCATCTGTTCCGGCCCGGCCCTCAGAACATCCAGTTCCGGATTCATGCAGACTTCCAAAGGAGCTTTATCCCGAAATGCGCAGCCCGCCTCATAGATATCCGTCCACGGCCCCACGTTGAACATGGCCAACCGGTCCAGTTTTGCTATATCAGGGAGCATCTTTGTAACGTTTCCGCAGCTGTGCCAATAACTGATTCCTCCGTGATATTCCGACAGCTCCTGTTCGTATGGAAAAATCATTTGGCGGTAAAGTTCGGGCGAAATGGTGGGCACATTCACCTCATCATTAAACAGATTGCCCGGATGGCGGGGCGTTTTCAGATAGTCATGCATATCATCAAACCATTGTTTTCTGGAATCCGTAATGAGCCGCAGTTCCTGATGCGCAAATTCGGGATCTCCGATCATATCCATCAGAAACTCGCCGTATCCCCGCAGATAAAATGCCACGCCCAGCACACTTCTGATCCATTCCGGGAACAGAATCTCAAAATCATCGTCCACAAGTTCCTTTGCCTCTTCATAGGCCCGGATCAGGCGGGGCATAATACCGCTTTTATAAAAATCCACCCGTTCTATCCGTTTGATATCCTCCGGCTCCCGGATGACAGGTTCTGTTAAAATGCAGGGGTCCGCGTCCTTTGAATACTCCGCTTTCACTCCGAAAATCGTACCTTCCAGTACGGTGCTTCCCCACATGGGCAGCCATTTTTCCAAAAACGTGTCATCCGGAAAGTTCTTGAACCGGAATATCATGATGCGAAGATAATTTTCCACAAATACCCGGGCATTAAAATAATAGTCGTTAATATCGAAACCGAAGTATTTGGACCATGTAAGCGTCTGAATATCCGCAGTGATGGGAACCTGCCCATCCCGCCAGGAACGGTCGGATTTGGGAGTGGCCCGCCATTGTTCCCTGCTGCAGTGATCCAGCCCCTTCCACATGGACCGGCGGCGTCTGTTTTCTTCGCTTTCTTCCAGCTGCCTGTATTCCTCCATCAAACGTTGGATCGAATCTTTCTTCCTATCCATCTCTTCTTTCCTTTCCTGTCAGACAATGTGCAGTTTCTGAATGCGATTCTGCTCCCGCTCATGTGTATACTGCGACAGTTCGATCCGTCTGTCCAGAATTTGAGCGGCCAATTCATATTCAACTCCAATATAAAGCGGATTTCCGGCCAGATTTACACATTCCTCCGAATCTGATTTCAAATTATACAGTCCTGTAATTCCGCCCTGCTGCGGGTCATAAATCATCTTCCATCCTGCCGTCCGTATCATAACTCCGGTTCCCAGCTCCGAAATCACCATGCTGTGAGAAGATCCTCTCCGTTCCAATATCATTGGAATCAGGTTTTTTCCGAACCTTTTTCCGTTTTCTTCCTGTTTTACACCGGCAAGCTCCAAAATCGTCGGATAGAGATCCAGAAGGGAAACCAGCGCTTTGCATTTTTTACTGCCGTTCATCATGGTATCCTTTGGAATCCCGGGCCCAGCCATGATCAGCGGAACGCCGACGCTTCCTTCATAAAAATTGCGTTTATCCCAAATGCCATGATCCCCCAGATTGTCTCCATGATCCGACGCGAATATAAACACCGTATTTTCATATTCCCCCTTTTCCCTGAACAGATCCAGCATTTTCCCAATGTATCCGTCAATAACAGCGCATTTCTGCAAATAATGAGCCCTCCGAAGCCTGCAGTTTTCCGGATCTTTTGCCTCCACAGGCGAAAAAACGGATTCGGGATCGATCGTCAGCTCGCCCGGATGCCAGAGGGGAGGATGGGGGCCGATAAAGGACCATTGAAAATAAAGCGGTTTTTCAAATTTATGGGACCGGATAAACTCAGCGCCTGATTCATAGATAAAATGTTCCGCTGTATAAGGTTCTTCAAAAACATGTTTAAAAAAATTATCTCCATGATTGGGATTCACGGAAACAGCCCGAAACTCTTCCAAAAGTCCGTGTTTTTCCAAAAAATGCGTATAGGCGTCGCTGTTTGAAAGGTTTTCCCCGTCATCCAGCACCTGAATCACTGTATCAAAGCCATAACGCCCGATTAATTCATCGTCCGCTGTAATATCACGGAATTTTCCGTAGCTGTCAATAAAATGGTGTTTGCCTATCATTGCAGTTTCATAACCATGATTCCTGAGCAGATTCGGATAAGTCCGAAGCCTCATCTCATCGCTGACCGGCTCTGCTCCGTTGCCGCAGATTCCGGTCTGATGCGGCAGCAGTCCGGTCATCATAGAAACCCGCGCCGGCTGACAGAGCGGCGCCGGGGTATAGGCATTGGAAAAACAAGTTCCTTCCGCGGCCAGTCTCTGCACATTAGGCATATAATCAAGCGCTTCTCTCCTGCACTGATCCGTCATAATCAGGACAATATTTGATTTTTTGTTCTCTCTCATGTCAATCTCCATTCCGCGCGCCGTAACCTGTGACTTAAAATTCATTATCCCTGCCGCGCGCCCCGTTTCGCATCATAAAATAATTTGAACTGCCCTATTTTTCCGGTTTCATCTTCCCACTTTTAGCTGTTGTTTTGAAATTTCCTACAAACATCAAGACCGCCAATAGAACCACTGCGATGGAAAGGGGTCTCGTAAACATATATTGAAATACAGAGATCCCCTTTGCCCCGGCAATCAGCATTGAATTTCTCAGGTTCACCTCTATCAGATTTCCTAAAATCAGCCCCAGCAAAATGGGAGGCGACGGAATACCGCACCTTGAAAATATCACGCCCAAAAAGCCGCATATAATCGCAATCACCACATCATATACGCTGTTTCGGGCGCTGTATGCGCCGATCAGGGAACTGATGATCACCACGGGAATAATGTAACGGATCTTTATCTTTAATATCTGGGAAAATAAAGGGACGCCGCAGATTCCAATCACTCCCATAGCCAGTACGGCAAACAGCATTCCGATCGTAAAACTATATGCCAGCTCCGGCGTTTCTCCGAATAATTTAGGGCCTGGCGTAATGCCATGGATCAAAATCGCGCTGTATATAATGGCGGCCGTAGCCGATCCGGGTATTCCGAGAGCCAACAGAGGAATCAGAGATCCTCCTACCGCAGCGTTATTAGAGCTTTCGGCTGCGATAATTCCGCTCTCATTGCCTTCTCCAAACGGAACCTCACCCTCTTTGCAGTTTCGCTTGGCTTCTCCATAGGAAACAAAGGAAGAAATCGCTCCGCCTGTGCCGGGAAGAATGCCAATCCAAATGCCGATCAGCGTGGACTTTATGAGAGTCGCCATTTTTACCGTCAATTTACGGACCACTTCCATTACTCTGATTCTTTCAAGAGCCACAGCACCTTCTTCCTGGTTCTGACCCGCTCCGTCACACTGACGAACCATCTCAGCCAGCGCAAAAAAGCCTACGATAGCCGGGATCAAACCGATTCCGGAAGAAAGAGGCGCAATTCCAAATGTCAGACGGGTATGCCCGGTCAGCGAATCCACTCCGACCATGCTTAAAAATACACCGAACAGTGTGGCAAAGCAGCCCTTCATCAACCCGGTGCCGGACAAGCTGCCAACCACAGCCAGTCCCACGACTGCAATCAAAAACATCTCCGGCGGGCCGAAGCGCAGAGCGATGCCTGCCAGAAGCGGCGCAAAAAAGATCAGAACTAAAACTCCGCAGAAACCACCGAATACAGAAGAAAGAATCGAATAATACAGAGCTTCCCTGCCTCTTCCTTTTTTCGCCATAGCATATCCTTCGATGGCAGTACATGCGGCCTCACTGGAACCCGGCACATTGATCAGGATACCGGAAATCGATCCTCCGTAAGAAGATCCCATATAGATTGCCCCCAAAAGCAAAAGGCTGTGTACGGAACTGAGTCCATAAGTGGCCGGCAGCAGTATGGCAATGCAGATGGAGCCGTTAAGCCCCGGTATAGCGCCAAAAACCACTCCCAGAACTGCGCCCAGCAAGGTGATAAACACCGTATCGAAAGAAAGCAGCCCTTTAAAAACAGCTAAAATTATCTCCATATGCATCCTCCTTACAGATACGCTCTTTTACCACTATTTCTTATCAGCCTGCCATTTTTCCAGTCCGCCTTTAATTCGTTTAATGTTATCGATTATATAAGTTCCCGCCTCTTCTCCGCCTTTATATGCGGGGATTGCATCAATCGCTTCCAGATTGTCCTTGAATTCCTGGTTGTTTCCCACCTTGTCAAGGGCAGAACGAAGCACGGTCAGCACGTCGTCGGGAGCCCCCTTGGGCATAATCAGAATAAAATTCTGTACGATATTCACATCATATCCACATTCCGTAAAAGTGGGAACATCCATACAGGTGGGCAGCCTGTCCGGGCTTGTCACTCCCACCACTTTAAGTCCCTGATCCACCGCCTGCTGATAAAATTGTGCAGTAAGAAGTCCAATATCCACATGTCCGCCTGCAATGGACGCCAGATTATTGGCTCCGCTGTCATTGACAATCTGAGTGAACTCCGTACCGGTATTCACTTCCAGAGTCGACATCACCTCCGCGATTCCGGAAGGCGTTCCAAGCGTCAGTTTTCCGGGATTCTGGACCGCATATTCCATCACTTCCTGGAGGGAGTTAAATGTACTGTTTTTTCCTAAAACCATTATGTAAGCCGTCATATTCGTTACGGCCAGATACTCCCAGCTGTCCTCCGTATACTTGGTATCCGTATATAAAACGGAGTGGATTGCCTGAACCGTATCCGCGGACAGATCAAGCGTATAGCCGTCCGGTTTAGAAGCGGCAGTTTCATTAAGCCCTACAACTCCGTCGCCGCCGGTTTTATTCACTACCACAACGGGAATTCCCAGCTCTTTTTCCAACAGAGGGGCGATGGCCCTGGCAGTCAGATCGCTTCCGCCTCCAGCCGCTCTTTCCACAATAATTGTTACGCTCTTGTTTTTATCCGGATATTTCGCTTCTTGTTTTGCACAGCCTGTCAAACCCGCCATACATAAAACAATTCCGGCCAGAAAAAAACAAACCTGGTTCTTTTTCAGCATAGTAAATTACCTCCTTATATTAAAATCATTCCGATTATCAAGTGCATATTAAATCAGAAGCCCTGACGGCGTCGGCACATGCAGAACCAGGTGAAAAATGATAAATAAAACCGCTGCTGTCACAAAGCAAAAGATACCATTGCAGATAAGAGTCTTTTTAAAGTTTTTCCGGCGGATCACCAGAGAACAAACACCCATCATTCCCAAACATAAGGATACGTAAAAACCGAGAATCCGAATGAACAAAGCAGTTACGAGCATAATACCAAAAATCAGCAGCTCCTGCTTATTCATCAGTTTTTCCGTCTCTTTCTGTTTTTCTTTTTTTAAAGAGGACATAAAGCTGAATGCTCCTATGAAAATAAAACAACTGCCGGTCAGCGCAGGAAACATCCGAACTCCCGGGCCATACTGCAAGGCTGAAATCAGGATAATCAGGCCGAAAAGCAGCATGGCTAAAGAAATCATGCACTCGCGGGTTTTTATTTTCTTTTTTACTAATATCGGTTTCATAATCCTCCCCCATTCCATATTAGTTAAATATTAGTATTAATATTTAACGTTTTATTAATTGTGTCGTTGTTTTTATACTAACACATGTCACATTTTTTGTCAAATATTTCATCATAATTTGTGCATTTTATTTATGTCAGTATTTTATTTAATAATTTCCCTCATTTATTATTACTAATATTTTTATTAATAATTATTAATTTATGGACAGCTTCCATTGATTTTCTTTTCCAAATACGCTAATATATATTTATAACTATTAAACAGATCACGAGGACTTGATAATATATCATGCAGAACACAAATAAATCAAACGGCAAGAAAGTCACAACCATAGATATAGCAAAATTATCCGGAGTTTCCCAATCCACAGTCTCCTTTGTTTTAAATAATAAAGAAGGAATTTCCATCTCCGAGGAGACGCGAAAAAAGGTCCTGGACTGCGCCAATGCTCTTGGATATGTTCACAAATCCGCCTCTTCCCGCCTCAAGAAAAAGAATCCGGTCATCGGGTATGTATTTCCGTCTTTTGCCAATATCTTTCATTTTATGGCCGCCCAGATCATTGACAGCGAAGCCGGAAAACGGGGGTGCCATACAGTTTTATGCAATACCAGGCGGGAACGCCAAAGCGAGGCGGAGCAGGTGGAATGGCTGATCAGCCAAAAAGTAGACGGAATTATCTATTCTTATAATCCTATAGAATTGGATCTGATCGAAACTTACAGCCGCCAGGTTCCCATCGTGATCCTGGCGGAAAAGAATTATAACATCAATATTAATACCGTATCGTTAAACAGTTTTAAATCCGGGGAACTCATTGCAGAACATTTAATAGAATTGGGTCATCAGAATTTTGCATTTATTACCACGCCGCTATCCAGCCGGGCGATCTCGCGCAAGCTTCGGTTTGAAGGGGTTATTTCCGCTCTGCAAAAATATGGGCTTGAAAACCATATGGAGATCTGTCAGGCAGAGAAAGAGAACGAGGCGCTCAGCGGCTGCGGCGATGAAGTGAATGTGGGATATGCACTTACCAAAGATCTGCTGTCACGCAGACATGATATTACTGCCATGATCGGGCTGAACGATATGTTTGCCATCGGCATCTGCAAAGCGCTCCACGAATCCGGGATCAGGATACCGGAAGATATATCGGTCTGCGGTTTCGATAATCTGTTCATCTCAGACTATATCTTCCCTTCCCTCACCACGGTGGACCACTTTTTATTACACCGGTGCAGGGCCGCGTTAGATATGCTGATCGATCATACTGCTTCAAGTGGGGATGACATCATTAAAATCGAATATGATCCAAAATTAATCATACGAGGTTCAACCGGGCCTGGTTAATGCAAACTTTTATTCAGTCGGACCGAAAAACTCAAGAGAAAAAGAGATTTAAAGTTAAACCTGAAGGCTTTTTCGAAAATGCCTTCAGGTTCTATGTAACAGTTACTATATCTTTTCCGCCCCGTCTATACAATAAAAACCGGCGCTTTATTTTTCTGTTTTTCTACAAACTGTTTTACCTCCCTCAGCCCTGCCTTCAACTGAGTTTCATTATCTGCAGAACAGGTAGCAATTCGCAGTGCATTAGCCCTCTCCGTATTTCCGCAGAAAAACCGCTCCGCCCCAAACACACTGATCCCTCTGTTTGCCAGTTCTATCTCGCACATCCTTCCGGTACATGTCTCCGGCAGTTCCAGCCATTGATAATAGGAATTGGGGCAAACCGTACTTTCCGGGAAAAATGAAGCATAAATCTGATTTCTTTTAACCGCCGCTTTCCGCTTTCTTCGAATAATCTTCTTATCCATTCCGCTTCGTATAACTTCCGTGGCTATTTCTATATTCAATGAAGAGATTTTCAAATTCTGGCTAAATATTCCTTGTTCCATTGGCACAATAAACCGTTCCGGCAAATACATATAAGCAATCCTAAGTCCCGGACAAATGGGTTTTGACAATCCGCTGAGATAAATGCAATGTTCCGGCGCTTCAAGCGTAACAGGTACATATGGTTCCTCAAGAAGAGCCGCATAATTATCATCTTCAATCGCAATTAAATTTCGTTTTCGGATAATATCTCCAATTGCTTTTTTTCTCTCATTGGAAAAAGCAATGTTAGTTGGATTGCTTCCTGCCGGCATCATATAGATTCCTCTGATCTTACGCAAAGTGCATGCCTTTTCCAGTTTTTCCGGCAGCATTCCCTCCCTGTCATTTTCAATCGGCACAAGCTGAAGGTAAAGCAGGTTTGCCAGGCTAATAAAATTGGGATAAGTGTACGTATCTACCGCAATACAATCCCCAGCTTCAAACAGAGTTGAAAGAATGATTGCCAGAGCATTCTGAGCACCGCTTGCAATCATGGTATTGCGTTCATTTGCTTCGATCCCGCTGCGCCTCAGCCATTGAGCAGCTGTCATAATTTGTTCTCTGTCTCCTAAAGGATGTGAATATTCAAATAACCGCTCTGCCCCCGGCTTTGTCAAAAGCTTTATGGTCAAATCACGAATATCCACGTTCGAATCATAAAAGGGATGTATGACAGCCAGTTCAATCTCTGCCCGCGTGTTTTTCTCTACGGTTGATGTAGAAGCGCCAGCATAAGGTGTTACAAATGTTCCTTTCCCTGTTACTGCATGGATCAGTCCCCTCATCTCTCCCAGCTTATAAGCCTTTGTAATAGTGCTTAGGTTCAAATCTAAAAAATCAGCCAATTCCCTTTGAGGCGGCAGCTTCGTCCCTGCTGTAAGTTTCCCGTTTTTTATATCCTGCTCCATCAAATCAGCAAGACAATAATAAAGCGGATGCGTCAGTCTGTTCCTATCCGGTTTCCAAGACATCGGATAATCTTCAAATGAATTTACGGGCATGATACTCTCCTCCAATTATTCTAACTGTAATTTCACTAAAACGGTCTGCTCTGTCTTTTTATTCTGAAAGAACCGGTTCCATGGCCCGCACAGGCAATTCACCAGTATGTTGTTCAGACGCCTCCGTTATTCCCGGCCCCACTGAAGGCCCGGGCTGAACCACTGTCTCTAACAGCGGTTCTACCGTCTCTGCTTCCAAATCAGATGCACTTTCTTTCTGTGCAGGTCCTTCCGGAATAGTTTCCTCCGAGACAGTCTCTGCAGGATTAGTTTCTGCCGGCTCCGTTTCTACCTGCTCCATTTCTACTGGCTCCATTTCAATCGTTGTCGTTTCAACAGGCTCCGCATCCACCGGTTCTGAGCTTTCCATCGTTGTTTCCGGTTCCTTTCCAACATGACTGTTGGTCTTTGCAGATGTATCCTTTGTCGTCTTATTGGTTTCCGTGCCGTCTAAATGATAGCAAAGAACCGGAGTCCCTTTTTCAATATTATCAAAAATAGTCTTTGCAGCCACCGGCGGCAGGTTCACGCAGCCATGAGAACCGTTCTCTTTGTAAATTGTTCCGCCGAAACTGGATCGCCAGTAGCCATCATGCATTCCAATATTCCCATTAAAGGGCATCCAATATGTCACCGGTGTTTTGTAATTGCTCCCCTTTAAAACAGCGTCCTTCTGTTTATAAGTCAGTTCATAACACCCCACAGGAGTGCTCCAGCCCTTTGCCTCATTTCCTGACACAAAATCGGATTCAATCAGCATTTTCCCCTCTTTATAATAGAACAGATGCTGAGCTGTCAAATTAATTTCCACATAGGTATCCCCATAATCCGGGCCATCATGGCTGTTCGCAGTCTGAAGATAAACCGGCTCCCGATCTCCGCTTTCGCCTGTCTCTATTATCTCAATCAGCCTATCCACTTCCGCGCCTTGATCGATCATCCAGCCATAGTGTCCCTTTGTGATTTTTACAGTCGGACCATAAGAGGTTTTTAATTCCTTAACGCAGTAGGCCGTATTGTACTTTTTGGCAAGTTCCTTCACATATTCCTCAACTTTTTTGCGATCAACCGACACCTTTCTATTTTCATCCACGTTCAACCAATCTATGATGATATTCCCGTCCACCACTTCGGACCGGCTGCCGAACCGATAAGTGACATTTACCGAAATATATTGTTCCCACTGCTCTTTTTGCCTTATTAAAACCGGATCTTCCTCGTCATTTATAATCTGACAGAGTTCTGTTTCCTCCATATCTTTTGGGATTTCTTCTGTTGTCGTCCCGATCACTTCTGTTCCATCAATAACCGTATGTGGAAGAAAGGGATCTTTATAGCAGATACTGACTGCCGTATATCCAATTATCATCATTATCACAAAGCCAAACACAATCTTTATTAAAAGCCTTCTGCTTTTCTTTCTTTTCTTTGTACATTGGACCTTATGTTTTCTTGCAGTTCTCCTGCTGTCTCTGTTTACCTCCGGTACCGGTCTCGTATGCGGCTTTTTTCGGCTCTGCCTTATTCGCTCCATTGCTGCCACTCCATTTCCTATTTTCATCCTGTTGTTCGGCTGTATCTTCCTCTTCTTTTGCATTATAACAGCACATGCTTCTCTCGAAAAGCAAAGAATTGTATGCCCTACATTTTGTCATAATTCAATATTCGCAAAAGATAATCTAATACGTTTTCGGAAGCTGTATGGGATAAGCAGGAGATTATATATCCAGAACCGGATATGATAAAGATAATCGTTAGCAGGATGGAACCAGACATGATTCATTGCAAATTAAAAGCCAGGGCATATGATATACCCTGACTTTTAATATTCTGCCTATTATTTAATAATCTTAACCGGACATTTCGCCGCGCACTTGCCGCAGTTCGTACATTTCTCATAGTCGATAACGGCTACGTTATTATCCATATGGATTGCGTCAAATTCGCACTGTTTGGTACAAAGGGTACATCCGATACAGCCGGACGCACATTTCGCCTTAACATCTTTGCCCTTATCGTGAGAACTGCACTGTACCAGATGTTCTGCACTGTACGGTACCAGTTCGATCAGATGGTTCGGGCAGACTGCGGTACACTTGCCGCAGGCAACGCATTTTTCCTTGTCGACTACTGCTACGCCGTCGATTACATGGATGGCGTCAAAGGCGCAGGCCTTTACACAGGAGCCGTAACCCATACATCCGTAAATACAAGCTTTTTCGCCGGCGCCAGGAACAACGGAAACCTTCTGACAGTCGTCAATACCAAAGTAATTGTACTGTAATTTTGTTTTATCACAGGTACCTTTACATTTTACAAAAGCTACTTTCTTTTCTGCGCTTCCGCTTTCAACACCCATGATAGCGGCAATCTTTTCCGCTACAGGAGCGCCGCCTACCGGACATGCTCCAACTTCTGCTTCTCCGGCCGCAATGGCTTTTGCAAGACCGTCACAACCAGGATATCCGCAGCCGCCGCAGTTGTTGCCCGGCAGTTCATTGCGGACGAGAATTTCTTTTTCGTCTACTTCTACTTTAAACTTTTCACTGGCAACTCCCAGCAGTACGCCGATCAATAATCCAACCAGACCTACTACGACAGCTGCTGCTAACATTCCCTGTACTATCATTCTCCGTCTCCTCCCCTTAAATTAATCCGGAAAATCCGAAAAACGCGATTGCCATCAGGCCTGCGGTAATCAGGACGATCGGTGATCCCTGAATTGTATGAGGGATGTCATTATGTTCAATTCTTTCGCGGATACCAGCCAGCATAACGATGGCGATGGTAAAACCAACTGCTGTACCGAAACCATTCACAACGCTGGTTACGAAGTTGTATTCTTTCTGAACATTGGTTAAAGCCACACCTAAAACTGCACAGTTTGTAGTAATCAAAGGAAGGAACACGCCCAGAGACTCATAAAGAGCCGGCATGGATTTCTTTAAAAACATCTCTACAAACTGAACCAAAGCTGCGATAACCAGGATAAATACGATTGTCTGGAGATATTCCAAATGGAAGGTTACCAGAATTCCATCGTAAATCAAGCTTGCTACAATTGATGCAATCGTAATAACAAAGATTACGGCCGCACCCATACCTGCAGAAGTCTCTACTTTCTTAGAAACGCCAAGGAATGGACACAGACCTAAGAACTGGCTCAGTACGACGTTGTTCACAAGCGCGGAGCCAATCGCTACTAACAATAACTCTTTCATCTAATCCATCCTCCTATTCTTCTTTTTTACCGGTAGCTGCATTTAACTGTGCCTGTTTTGCTGCTACTTCTGCTTTTTTCTTTTCTAATGCTTCTTCTTCCGCCTGTCTTAAACGGGTTTCCAGAATGTCGTGGTTTGCCATACAGGAAGAACCGCTGCAGGAGCTGCAGTTGCCGCCGCATGCCAATTTTGACTTAGGAGCGGAACCGTTGGTTGCAGAAGGAGCTTTAAAATAGTTCTGAAGAGCTGTTAAAAGTGCCAGTACGAAGAACGCGCCGGGAGCCAGAACAAAGATTGAGATTCTGAAATCTTCCGGAACAAATTCCATACCGAAGAATGCGCCTGATCCTAAGAATTCACGGAAAATACCGATAAAGGTTAAGCCTACGGTAAATCCAAGTCCCATTCCGATACCGTCAAAGCAGGATAACAGAGGGCCGTTCTTAGATGCATAGGATTCTGCACGTCCGAGGATGATACAGTTAACTACGATCAGAGGGATATAAATACCCAGTGAATCATACAGGGAAGGAAGATATCCCTGGATCAACAGCTGTACAACTGTTACTAATGAAGCAACGATTACGATAAATGCCGGAATACGAACTCTGTCCGGAATGATATTACGCAATGCTGAAATAATAATATTGGACATAATCAGTACGACTGTGGTACTAAGTCCCATACCCAAACCATTCACAGCTGAGGTTGTGACCGCCAATGTAGGACACATACCTAACATCAGGACGAAGGTCGGGTTTTCTTTTATAATACCGTTATATAAACGTTCTTTACATGTATTCAAACTTCCCACCTCCTGTTATTGTGCCATGCAGTTATCCGCAAAATAAACTGCTGCGTTCACTGCATTGGTTACTGCGTTGGATGTTATGGTAGCACCGCTCATAGCATCGATTTCACTGTCAGATGCAGCACCTGATTTTGTTACGGTAAATGATTCTGCCTTTTTATTGGAGAACTGGTCTTTAAATGCCGGTTTTGTAGCATTCATACCAAGACCCGGTGTTTCGGAAAGTGAAAGGAATTCAATTCCCTTAACCGTTCCATCTAAATCAATACCTACGGAAATGCTTACCGCACCGCCGAAACCGTCTTTTGATGTTGCAGAAACTACGGAACCAACGGAAGCGCCGCTGCCGTCTACGACTTCAACTGCTTCAGAAACTAATACATTGCCGTATCCCATGCCGGCTAACGCTTCGTTCGCTGCCGGAATCGCGGCTGTAATTTCATCGCTGGAAGAGAATTTATAATCCCCAGGGAAAACAACTCTGTAAGCTGCTTCTTTCGCTTCCTGCTGGGCTTTTGCAATCGGTTCTTTTGTGATTGTATAAACACCGCCAAGACAAACACCTGCTATCAGAGTAATCACAAATAAGATAACAGCGTCTTTCATAAATCCACCTTTACTCATCTTACTTGCCCTCCTTTCCAAATGCTTTTGGAAGGGTTACCTTCTCAATTAACGGTACTAAGATGTTGCTCAAGATGATCGCATAAGAAACACCTTCCGCTGAACCGCCCCAAAGACGGAAAATACCGGTTAACAGACCGAGTAAAATACCAAAGGCAATCTGTCCCTTTGGAGTGATCGGACTTGTTACATAATCAGTTGCCATGAAGAACGCACCGAAGATCAAACCGCCGCCGCAAAGGTGTGCCAGCGTATAATTCACATCAAATCCGCCGAAGATAAAGATGAAAAGGGCAAATGTGATGATATAAGTTGCAGGAATACGGATGGTGATAACTTTTCTAACCAGCATATAAACAGCGCCGATCAGCAAAGCGATTACGGAAACCTCACCGATGGTTCCTGGAATTCTTCCGACGAACATGTTCATAACATTGTATTCGCCGCCCGCTCTCATAACTGCCAGAGGAGTCGGTCCTGTCACGCCGTCCAGATCAAAGCTGGACATCTTTCCTGTAAAGGAAATGAGCAGGAAACATCTGGCCGCCAATGCAGGGTTCATAAAGTTCTGTCCGAGTCCGCCGTATAACTGTTTTACGACAACGATGGCAAACACGCCGCCCAGCACTGGAATCCATACCGGAATTGACGGCGGCATGTTGAGAGCCAGGATCATACCTGTTACCAAGGCGCTGCCGTCAGCGATGGTAATCGGCTTTTTCATCAGTTTCTCATATACATATTCACTCAGCACACAGGCTGCCACTGTTGCGATGATTATAATCAGCGCTCTTAATTTAAACTGGTATACACCATACGCAGCTGCAGGAAGCATAGCGATCGCAACGTCCAGCATAATGCTCTGGGTCGTCACCTTGCTTCTCACATGCGGGGATGATGATACGTTATATAATTTAGACATGTCTTCCCCTCCTACGCTTTCTTACGGCGGTTAGCCGCAACCGTCTTTCTCATCTCTTTAAATGCCTGTGTCAGCGGGCGCTTCGCAGGGCAGATAAAGGTACAGCTTCCGCATTCCATACATTCCATACCGCTTAACTTTTCAAATAAATCGCAGTCATTTCTCTCTGCTGCGTCCATCATCATCTGAGGCACAATATGGCTTGGGCATACGCTCACACATTTGCCGCAGCGGATGCATGGGCTTGGAGCATTGGCCGCAACTTCGTCTTTCGTGAAGCAGGTAAGCGCGGAACATGTCTTGGTAACCGGGATATGCAGGTCAAACAATGCCATTCCCATCATAGGGCCGCCTGCGATCAGCTTCTCCGGCTCTGTCTTAAATCCGCCTGCCGCGTCCACTAATTCCTGGAAATCGGTACCGATCTTAACGTTGTAGTTCTGTGGATTGACAACCGCATCACCGGTCACAGTCACAATTCTTCTCATCAGAGGCGTTGTCTTGCACACCGCCATGTAGATCGCGATTATGGTATCGATATTATCCACGATACAGCCTGCATCTGCCGGCAGCATGGAGGAATTCACCTTTCTTCCTGTAATCGCGTTAATTAAGGAACGCTCACCACCCTGAGGGTATTTGGTAAGAAGCGGACAAACGCTGATTCTGGGTTCGTCTTTTACAAGATCTGTCAGAATCTTGATCGCTTCCGGTTTATTATTTTCAATTCCGATCACGCCTTTTGCATTGTCGAATAACTGAAGAACCACTTTCAGTCCGCCGACAATCTTCTCCGGCTCTTCAATCATCATGCGGTAATCGGAAGTCAGATACGGTTCACACTCCGCACCGTTAACAAGTATGTAATCAATCTTGTTTTCGTCCTTTGGCGTCAGCTTAACGTGTGTCGGGAATCCCGCGCCGCCTAAACCTACGATACCTGCCGCTTTGACAATATCACGGATCTCCTGTTTGGAAAGCTTAGAGGAATCTCTGTCAGTTCCTAATCCTTCTACAGTTTTGTACTCACCATCATTCTCAATGATGATGGAATTCACCATCGCACCATTTGCAACGCGCCTTGGTTCAATCGCCTTAACCGTTCCTGATACAGAACTGATTACGTTGGCTGAAATGAAACCGCTGGCTTCGCCGATCTTCTGCCCCGCCAGAACCTGGTCACCTTTTGCTACCAGTGGTGTTGCAGGCGCTCCGATGTGCTGAGACATTGGAAATACCATTTCCCCTTTTGGCATCAGAATCTGTACCGGCTTGGACTCGGACAGTTCTTTTCCTTCATAAGGATGGATGCCGCCTTTAAATGTAGCCAATCCCATCTAACTAACCCTCTTTCTATACTATTTCGTTTATACCCAAAGGCGCCGAAACGGACCTTCCGGGTTAACTATCTTGTACAGTATATCACAATTCAAAATTCGAAACAATTGAAAAATTTTTATCAAATAAGGCCTTTTTCCTTATCTTTCCAGGAAATTGACCAACTGATTTTGTATTTTTTCCAATAATTCCTGACAAAAAAAAAACGATGTCAAAACATGTCAATAGTTTCATGTTTTCACAAAAATACAATTTAAAATTAATATGTGAGAAACGCCAAAGAACAGAGGAAATTATCCCCTGTTCTCATCATTTTTTACATATATTTTTTCGTAGTTTTTTTAACAAAGATCAGGTGTTTTATGGAAAATATTGCAGGTGTGTCTAGTAGTTTTATCACTATTTCGCTTTTCTTTTATTAGAAATTTGAATAAATGATTCATGCATATTTTTTTAACTATGGAACGGTTCTGCAATTGATAACCGATGTGCCTCCATCACCGCCCCTTTTCCCTGACAGGCTTTAAAATTCATCATACAACGCATTAATAGTTTACAGCGGAAAACTGCCGCTGTCATTTATTTTTCTATGATACGTTCCTCGTACAGTCTCTTTTAACTATTTTTCCTGTCAGCCGCGGTCTGCCAATCCATATTGATATTTATATAACAGAAAGAATTCATTAATTCTTCAGTTTTTATTAAATTCGGCTCTGAGTTTGTAAACCAATTCAGGCAGAATTACAGTCAAAAAAGCGGAATCGGAGGTTAATATTTCTATTATCTCCAATTCCGCCTATACTGTTTTTCCTTTTCTAACCTTTTATTCCAATCCTATTTTCCGTTATAATATGCCATACCATCCATTAAAAAGTTGGCCGTGCGGAATCCGTATGTCTGCTGAATCGTAACCTCTCCGCTCTCTTCCACCCGGTAATCCGCGCCTGCATCCAGGATTCCGCCGGGATGGCCGATCCTTATATAGGAAGGGTCCGCATTCTCGTCTAATACCTGGTTTACCACGCTTCCCGGAATCACAGCCGCCGCCACAGTGCACATCGCTCCTGTCATGGCATAAGTAGGATGCGTCTTCTGCATGGACATCATTCTGGATACAAGGTCAATCTGGTCCGCTTTTATCTCCGTATCTCCGGCCGTCTTATAATCAGCCGCTTTCGACACAAATGTCATCTTAGGAACTCCGGGCGTCTCCCATGCCGATTTTTTATAATCGTCAATCAGTCCCAGCTTCACAGCCGCCATGCCGCGCACGGTCTCCAGCCGGTTTAGCATCTCTTCGTCCTGATCTAACTCGGCAGGAAGTTCCGTCCCCTTTAATCCCAAATCCTCCGCTTTCACAAATACCAGAGGATTCGCAGCATCCACAATCGAGATTTCCACTTCTCCTAATCCCGGCACTTCAATGCGTTCGCTGGCATGGCCGGTTGGCAGAAGTTTTCCCGTTACGGAACCTGCAGGATTTACAAAGTTCAGTTTAATGGGAGCCGCTGTCTTGGGAACTCCGGCGATTGCCAGCTCTCCCTGATAGTTCACCGCTCCGCCCTTTGTGCGGACTTCAGACACGATAACCTTATCCGTATTGGTATTATAAATTCTCACTTTTGTGACGGGTCCGGTGATCTTAACCAGACCTTTTTCGATCGCATAAGGCCCCACTGCGGACGAGATATTGCCGCAGTTTCCTTTATAGCTGACAAGTGGTTTATCCACGGATACCTGGGCGAAGGTATAATCCACATCCGCGTCCTCGCGCTCTGACACGGAGATAATCGCCACTTTGCTGGTAACGGACGCCGCCCCTCCAAGACCGTCGATCTGTTTTTTGTCCGGACTTCCCATCACTTCCATCAAAATCCGGTCTCTCTCCTCCCCTGCCGGGGGAAGGTCTTTTTCCATAAAGAATAAGCCTTTGCTGGTGCCTCCCCTCATAATCGTACAGGGAACCATCTGTTTTGATACCATATTACGCTCCTGCCTTTCCCGTCTTTTTATCTTTCAATCCCTGAATCAGCGGAGATGCAAATGCGATCACTGCCACAACGATAATAACAAGGGCCAATGGTCTGGTAAAGAAAGATGCTGCACTTCCGCCTGACAGAATCAACTGTTTTCTCAGGTTATTCTCAACAATACTTCCTAAAATCAAGCCCAGGATCATAGCCGGGTTTGAATAGTTAAACTTGTTAAATAAAATTCCGATAAAGCTGAAACCGAACATAATGAGCACGTCATAAAAACTGTTGTGCAGAGAATATGCACCTACCGTACCAAGAGCTGCAATAACGGTTCCAAGCAGCGGATAAGGCAGTTTTAAAATCTGTGCAAACTGTTTTGTGATAAATCTTCCCACTACGAAAAGAAGCAGGGATGCAAGCACAATGCCGAGGAAAATCGCATTTAAAAGTACCGGCTGGTTTCTGATTAATAAAGGTCCGGGCGTCAGGTTGTGGATCATAAATGCCGCCATAATAATTGCTGCTGTAGGGCTTCCCGGAATTCCAAGTACCATGGTTGGAACAAGGCTTCCGCCGATCGCCGCATTGTTGGCACATTCAGGAGCTGCAATTCCTTCGTCACATCCTTTACCGAATTCCTCCGGATGCTTGCTGGATTTGGCTGCCACTCCATAGCTCACTAATGATGCGATAGAACCGCCCGCTGCAGGAATGATACCGATGATTGTTCCAATAATGGAAGATTTCAGCAGAACGCTCCACATATGAGCTATTTCTTTTAACTTTAAAGTCTCTAAAGATATCTTTTTACTGTCCGCTACTGTGGTAGTATCGCGGTTTTTATATTCAGCTGCATTCTTATAAACTTCTGTCAATGCAAAGGAACCGATCATAACAGGAATGTAATCAATTCCGTTTAATAAGAATACCTGATCGAATGTAAAACGGTATGCGCCGTTGATCGCATCGATTCCTACAGTGGATAAGAGCAGGCCGATGCAGACTGAGAATAAGGCTTTCGTCTGATTCTTCGCTCCGATACTGGTGATACAGCTAAGTCCTAAAAGTCCCAGTGCAAAATATTCCGCACTCTGGAATTTCAATGCAAGCATTGCCAAAAGAGGTGCGCAGATCAGCATCGCGATGGCCGACATGATGCCGCCCACTGAGGAAGCCGACACGGAAACTCCCAGCGCTCTGCCCGCTTTTCCCTTCTGAGCCATGGGATAACCGTCAAATGTGGTCGCCACAGCCTCAGGAGTTCCCGGTGTTTTTAAAAGGATCGCGCTGATACTTCCGCCGCAGGCACCGCCTACGTATACGGCTACCAGCATAACGATGGCGCTGACAGGTGTCATCGTATAGGTAAATGGCAGCATCAAAACAATTGCCATGGAAGAACTAAGTCCCGGAAGTGCGCCGCAGACCATACCGAACATAACGCCGGCTACTACAAATACAAGATTCAATGGCGTGAAAACCTGTAAACATGCTTCTATGATTGCTGTTGGATTCATACATACACCTCCTAATATACGTAATAGCTCAGATTTCTGAAGAAGCCCAAGCCTCTTGGCAGCGGTACATAGAATACCTTACCAAAGATCAACACGACCAGAACCGTAAAGATCACGGTAAATATGGCCAGTACCTTATAATTCTTATATCCCATCAGCCTTGCATTCAGGAATGAAAATAGGAAGGTGGATACTGCAAATCCTATATAGTTCATGGATGCCACATAAGCTCCCAGCATAATAATCGTGCTGAGCATGCCGGATTCCGGTTTTCCAAATGCAAATACTGCTTTCACACTGCCCGCTTTTTTCAGAGACTGGAAGAAAATGATAACCAGCATGATGATTCCAAGTCCGATAACGAACATCGGGAATCCCATATCTCCTAATACATCACCGCTGATATCGGATGCTACCAGCTGGTCATTCTCATCTAAAAGTCCCATCTGTTTAAACGTATCATGCAGGCTGGTGCTTTCTTCATTCCAAGACTGTCCATACTGCTCCGGATCCATATAACCATTGCTTAAATTGGTCATCATCTCTTCTTCCAAAGCCGCATATCTCGGATCTTTATAAGCATCGTTAAATGCTTTTATCAGCACCTGTTTCACATCTTCAGGCACGCCCTTTGCCACACAGAAACCTCTCCAGGAACCCTGGGTAAAATCAACTCCAAGATCTTCGGAACAAGGCACACCTTCAAGAAGCGGAGTATCCACCGGCTTATCATTTAAAACAACTAAAGCCTTGATATCTCCTGACTCCACTAACGGAAGGAAGGATGAAAGTTTATCCTGATATACATCCAGCTCACCGCCCAAAACTGCGGCCTTCACTTCTGAACCTGATTTATAAGGAACATACGTCCATTCAAATCCTGCGTCCAAAGCAAATCCGTTGGCTATGTAATCATCCAGACCGCCCGGGCTCAAACCGCCGATCTTTAATTCGCCCGGATGCTCTTTCGCATAGGCAATCAATTCTTCCATGGTATTGAACGGACTGTCCGCCGCCACACCAAATGCCATCAAGTCATTCTGTACCTTGATTAACGGGTCAAAATGCTCTTTGAACGGAAATTCACCTGTTACATCTTTAATCAATACGGAAGGGGTTATCTCCAGAACCAGATAGCCGTCCGACGGCTGGCTGGCCGTATAAGCCATTCCTTCAACCGTTCCGGCTGCCGATTTGTTCACGCAAGTCACCGGAACTCCCAGATAATCTTTTACAATATCCGCATATCGTCTGGCGAAAATATCGCTGGCCCCGCCCGCTCCGAATGGAATTACCATTTCAATCGGACGCTTAGGAAACGTGGTAGTCTGTGATGACGCACATCCCGTAAGTCCAAGCGCCGCCATGATGGTTAAGATCCCCAGACAGATCAATGCTTTTAATTTCTTCCCCATTTCTACTCCTCCTTAATTAACCTTCTCTTTGTCTGATAATACGATTATAATCCTGTATTTACCATTTGTAAAATTCATATTTTTTATTTAAACAATAGCTAAAAAGAATGATTTGACGGTTATTTCGAAACCATTATAGCCTTTAGGAATAATTATTATAGTTTTTATGGCCTACTTATGATAAGATATGGGAAAAGGGGGGACTTTTATGGATTTTAAAGATATGTCTTATATTCTGGCTATCGCCAAATATCAAAATATAACGAAAGCGGCTAATTCTCTTTACATCAGCCAGCCCACTCTGACCAAATTTTTACAGAAGCTGGAAAAAGAGCTGAATCAAAAACTTTTCAAACGGATGGGCAATAAATTTATCCTAACCTATGCCGGAGAACGCTACGTCGCAAAAGCCATGGAAATACTAAAATTAAAAAATGAGCTGGATCACGAGATGAACGATATCATCAATTCCAATGTGGGCGTGCTGAAGGTGGCATTTCCCGTCATGAGAGGCACCTATATGATGCCCTGCACCCTGCCCATCTTCCAAAGCCTGTACCCTCATGTGGAACTGTCCATCTACGAAGGCAACTCCATGGAACTGGAAGACCGGCTCCTGACCGGGGAAACCGACTTAGCTTTCTTTAACCTGCCCACCAGAAGCCCGGATATCAGCTACGAGATCATCAGCCACGAAGAGATTCTTCTGGTTCTTTCCGCAGACCATCCCTTAGCTAAAACCGGCACCCCAAAAATGGGCTGTAAATATCCCTGGATCGATCTGTCTCTCCTAAAAAACGAGCGTTTCATCCTACAGCTCCCGGACCAGCGTACCCGCCAGATCGAAAATTCCCTGTTCCAGGAATACGAATTCGATCCCAAGATCATGCTTGTCACCAGAAACATCCAGGCTTCCTGCCTTTTGGCTTCTGTGGGAAGAGGAATCTGCTTTGTCAGCGAAAGCCACCTAAAGCATATTCAGTTTGACAAAAACCCGGTAGTCTTCTCCGTAGGAAATCCATGCACCACCGTAGACTTCGTAGCCGCCTACCGAAAAGGCAGCTACATCCCCTATCACGCCCAAGAATACATAAAAATCGTCCGCGACTTCACTTAAATCTTTATTTAGTTGGCGGAAGGTACGCCGGAAAGAAGGGGGAACCTGGGCGGGCGGGAGAACTGATGAGACATAGGGGATTCGAGTTTCGACCCTAAGAGGTACTAAGGCCAGCAGAAACGGAAAAAGGCAGAGCGGTGCCCATTCACGATGAACTCCTGATGACTTCATCGTTCAAGGGGCACCTCAAATACCGATTCGGAATTCAGTATTTGTCTGCCTTTTTCCGTTCCTGCCGACCAAGTACCTCTAAGGGTCTGCAAACGATCCCCTATGTCTCATCAGTTCTCCCGCCCGCCCAGGTTCCCCCTTCTTTCCGGCTGTTGCTTGGCTAGCTAAGGAAAAAAGATTTGGTGAAGGGAGTAGTTTTTACATCAACCGTGAAGTCTTTTTCAGAAATGCCTTCACCATTTAATGTAAAGGGTGAGGTCATTTTGCGAAATGCCTTAACGTTTAAAGTAAAACCTGAAGTCGTTTCTGAAAATCCCTTAGCGATCTATGTAAATTGGCTTCTATACAAATCCCAATACAATAACATTGTTTTTAACCAGGCTAGCGAAAACCAGCCCGGAATCGTGAGAAGGAACCGGAAGCCAAAGGTCGGAGGGGCCGTCCGGGCCGGGGAAGGAAGATGCAGCCAGTTGGGATCGTATGGAACCCCTGTAGAACTACTTAGTCCCGTAAGGGCAGAACGAGGCAGGTAGAAACTGAATTCCAGATCAGTTTCTAAAGCGCCGCTGAGCAGCGAAGTCATAAAGAGTTCACTGCGAATGGCGCTGGCCTGCCTCGTTCTGTCCTTACGGGTCTTAGTAGTTCTTAGGGGCGAATCCCGAATCCCAACTGGCTGCATCTTCCTTCCCCGGCCCGGACGGCTCCTCCGACCTTTGGCTTCCGGTTCCTTTTCACGATTCCGGGCGTACCCTCCGCCAACTCAGTTAAATAGCAATCTTAATCCAATTCGGACAGGCCGGTGTAAAGTTCGTAATAGCGGCCTTTTAGAGCAACGAGATCGTCGTGGCTACCTCTTTCGATAATCTGTCCGTTTTCCAGCACCATGATGGCGTTGGCATTTCTTACGGTGGAGAGGCGGTGGGCGATCACCAATGTGGTTCTGTCGGCCATCAGGCGGTCCATGCCGTGTTCGATGTGTTTCTCGGTTCTGGTATCTACGGAGCTTGTGGCCTCATCCAGGATCAGAATCGGCGCTTTGGAGATGGCGGCTCTGGCGATATTTAAAAGCTGTCTCTGGCCCTGGCTCAGATTTGCTCCGTCGCCTTCCAGCATGGTGTCATATCCATGGGGCAGACGCATGATGAAGGAATGGGCGGAAGCTGTCTTGGCTGCCTGGATCACTTCGTCGTCGGTGGCGTCCAGCCGTCCGTAACGGATATTTTCCATCACGGTTCCGGTGAATAAGTGGGTATCCTGAAGAACCATGGCGATATTGCGCCGCAGTTCATCTCTTCTCATATGTTCGATATTCACGCCGTCAATGGTGATGGTTCCCGACTGGATATCGTAGAAACGGTTCAGCAGATTGGTGATCGTGGTTTTGCCCGCTCCGGTAGAACCTACGAAAGCGATCTTCTGTCCCGGCTTTGCATACAGGCTGATATCCTTTAAGATAGTCTTTTCAGGCACATATCCAAATGTCACATGATCGAATTTCACATCGCCCTGCATGGGATGAAGGGTTACCGCGTCCTTGTCATCCACAGGCTCCGGTTCCGCATCCATAACGGAGAATACACGTTCTGCACCTGCCAGAGCGGAAAACACGTTGCTGATCTGCATGGAGATCTCATTGATCGGACGGCTGAACTGTCTGGAAAAGTTCAAAAATACGGTCAGTCCGCCCACGTCAAAATTCTTAAACACGCATAAAAGTCCGCCGATACAGGCCGTAAACGCATAATTCATCTGGCTTAAATTGCCCATCACGGGCCCCATGATGCCGCCGAAAAACTGGGCGCGTATCTGGTTGTTTCTCAAATCTTCATTTAAAATCGAAAATTCTTCAATGGCCATATCCTCATGGCAGAATACCTTGACAACTTTTTGCCCGGTAATAGTTTCTTCTATATAACCGTTAACCGCGCCAAGAGATGCCTGCTGGGCTGAGAAATACTTCTGGCTTCTTCTCGCCACCGCGCCGCCGGCCTTCATCATCAGCGGAATCATCACCACAGTGATCACCGTGAGGTAGATATTGGTATAAATCATCAGCCCCAACGTTCCGATAATGCTGAGAGCGCCGGAAAACAGCTGTACCAACGTGCTGCTCAGCATCTGTCCGATGGTGTCCACGTCATTGGTATAACGGCTCATCAAATCTCCGTTGTTATGCGTGTCATAATACCGGATCGGCAGCTTCTGCATCCTGGTAAACAGATCGTTTCGGATCTTCTGCAAAGCGTTCTGAGCCACGGTCAGCATCACTTTGGCCTGGGCATAGTTGGCCGCAACGCCGATAATGTAAACGGCCCCCATCACCACAAGAGCTCTGGCTAAACCGGCCGGATCTCCTTTTCCTCCCGGAGGGGCGATATAGGTATTGATAATCGGGCGGAGCATATAGGCTCCCGCCAGACTTCCAAACGTATTGACAATGACGCAGATAAATGCCAACACCATCATCGGTTTATCCTCATCCAGATAAGCCAAAAGGCGCTTTACGGTGTCCCTGGTCTGGCTCGGTTTCCGCCCGTCAGCTGAAGCCGCCCGTCTCGCCGCAGGGCCGCCGCCCATAGGTCCTCGTTTCGGCGCCGGAGCCGAATATCTTCCATATCTGCGTTTCAGGCTTTCAATCTTCTGTTGTCTGTCCATTAAGCACTCGCCTCGCTTTCCCTGTCACGCTGTGAATAGTAGATCTCCTGATATGCCTCGCATCCCGCCATCAGTTCTTCATGGCTGCCGATGCCGATGATCTTTCCGTCGTCGATTACGATAATCTGGTCGGCTCCTTCCACAGATCCGATTCTCTGTGCTATGATAAATTTCGTCGTATCTTTTAATGTAGTCTGGAAGCATTCCCGTATCTTCGCTTCTGTCGCAGTATCCACCGCGCTGGTGCTGTCATCCAGAATCAGGATTTTAGGCCGTTTTAAAAGAGCGCGGGCGATACAAAGCCTCTGCTTTTGTCCGCCGGAAACATTGACGCCGCCCTGGCCCATCTCTGTCTGATATCCGTCAGGAAATGCATTTACAAATCCATCCGCCTGGGCGCTGTCCGCAATGGCTCTCACCTCTTCAAAGGAGGCATTTTCATCGCCCCACCGGAGATTTTCCTCAATCGTTCCGGAAAAAAGCACATTTTTCTGAAGAACCATGCCCACACCTTCTCTTAAATTTCTCAGGGAATAATCCCTTACATCGATCCCGTCCACTAAAACCTGGCCTTCGGTGGCATCGTAAAGTCTGGGAATCATCTGTACAAGGCTGGTTTTTCCGCTTCCCGTCGCTCCGATAATGCCGATGGTCTGCCCCGGCTTTGCGGTAAAGCTGATATGTTCCAAAACCATTCCCTCGTCTTCATGGCCGTAGCGGAAGCTGACGTCCTTAAATTCCACCTTACCATGTTCTACCAAAGCATCTTTTCTGGAGGCGGATTCATCCGTTAAATCCACTTCCGTATCCATCACTTCATTCACACGCTTTATGGACGCCATGGCACGGGAACTCTGTAAAAAGACCATGGAAAGCATCATAAGCGACATCAGAATCTGGACAATATAGGTGGTAAATGCGGTCAGATCTCCCACTTTCATTCCCCCGGCGATAATAATATTTCCTCCGTACCAAACGACAGCCAGAGTTGTGATATTCATAGCCAGCATCATAACAGGCATTGTGGCGATAACAATCTTCATCGCATTTAAACTGCTCTGTTTTAAATCTTCATTGGTGGCTTTAAACTTCTCTTCCTCATAGTCTTCACGAACAAAGGATTTAATTACTCTGACGTTGGTAAGCATCTCCTGAATGCCGGAATTTAAGCGGTCAATCTTCTTCTGCATGATCTCAAAACGCGGAAACGCTGTTTTCAAAATCACTGCGATCGCGGCTGTCAGAAGCGGGATCACAACAAGAATGACCACTGCCAGCTGTGCGTTCATCAAAAATGCCATGATCAGCGCGCCTACCAGCATTCCCGGCGCCCGCAGCATCATTCTCAGGCCCATCATCATCACATTCTGAACCTGCTGGATGTCGTTGGTAAGACGGGTCACCAGAGAACCGGTGCTGAATTTATCGATGTTTTGGAAGGAAAAGCCCTGCACTTTCGTAAAAATATCATTTCTTAAATCACTGGTAAAACAGATTGAGGCTTTTGAAGAAAAATAAGCCCCTCCGATCCCTCCGACCGCCATGATAAATGTGGTAAACACCATCAGGATTCCGATTCCAATGATATACTTATAATTACGGTCTGCCACTCCATTGTTGATAATTAAAGACATCAGTTTCGGAAGCATAATCTCTCCCAGCACCTCAGTCAGCATTAAAAGCGGCCCTATTATAAAGGCGCTTAAATATGGCTTTACATATTTTTTATAGCGTTTCATCTGTGTCCCTCTCTTTCTGTCTCCGGCATCAGCTTCTGCAAGTTCGTATTCATACGTTTAAAAAGCCCCAATAAACATTCCATCTCCTCCTGGGAAAAATCTGCGAACATCTGCTCTTCCACAAACTGAAAAAACTTCTTACTGCTTTCCACAATCTCGCTGCCTTTATCCGTGATGCATATTTTATTAAACCGGTTATCCTCCTGATCCACAATCCGTTTAATATATCCGCCCTTTTCCAATTTTTTCAGCGAAACCGCTATGGTCGCAGTGGATACGTGAAATGTGTTGGCAATATCCTTTTGTGAAGAATTGGGTGTCCTGGATATAAACATGAGGATCTGGTGCTGGCTCCTGTAAACGCCCGTTTTATTCAAATGGCGTTCCAGCACAGCTCTGTGCAGACGGTTTCCATAGATATATTCCCCTATTAATTTATGATATGGAGTATCCCAGTCTTTTATAAATTGATTCATCCAGCCGCCGCCTTTCTCTTGTCCTTTTAATTAACTAGGTAATAATTAACTAATTAACTGTTAACCATTATAAAAGCACCTGCAGATTTTTGCAAGTGCTTTTATAATTTTATAATATTTTTGTAACAGTCCGGCCTTCCGATGTAAAAGCCGGTACAGGTATCGAAAAGCGGAATTATCACAGGATTTTCATAAGCTCTTCTTTTGTCAAACTGCTGAGAGATACCATTCCGCCGGCTATTACCTGCTCCGCCAAATACCGTTTGCTCTCCTGAAGCCTCAGGATATTCTCTTCAATGGTGTCCTTCATAATCAGTTTAAAGACAGTTACCTGTTTTTCCTGCCCGATCCGGTGCGTCCGGTCTGTGGCCTGGTTCTGAGCCGCCACGTTCCACCACGGATCATAATGGATCACCATATCGGCGGAAGTCAGATTGAGCCCGGTTCCCCCCGCCTTCAGAGAGATTAAAAATACCGGTGTTTCATCATTTTGAAATGAATTTACCATTTTAAGTCTTTCTTCCTTGCTGGTGGAACCGGTCAAAGTAAAATAGGGAATCCCTTCTTTTACCAGTCTCTTTCCAATGATTTCCAGCATAGACGTAAATTGGGAGAATAATAGGATCTTATGTCCTCCGGCCACCCCATTGCCCAACAGATCCATACAGGTGTCCAGTTTCGCAGAACCGCCCTTATAATTCTCAAAATGAAGCGCCGGATCGCAGCAAATCTGACGCAGACGGGTCAGCTGTGACAGAATCTGGATCTTATCGCCGCCCCAGGAGCCTTCCTGCTGCTCCAACTGCTGTTTCAGCTGATAGGCGGCCGCCGTATAAAGATCTTTCTGCTCTTTCTCAAAACCGGAATAGATCACAGTTTCCAGCTTATCCGGCAGATCCTTTAACACATCCTTCTTCAAACGTCTCAGCACAAACGGTCCGATCATCCGGTGCAGGTTTCGCAGAGCATCCTCATCCTGTTCTTTAATGACAGGAACCTCATATTCCTTTTTAAATCTGGCATAATTGAACAAAAATCCGGGCATCAGATAATCAAAAATGCTCCACAGCTCGCTCAGCCGGTTTTCAATCGGCGTGCCGGTCAGCGCAAATTTCGTTCTGGCCCGCACCGTCTTCACCGCCTTTGCGCTGAGGGTATTGGCATTTTTAATGTACTGTGCTTCATCTATGATTTGAAAACGGAAGGACAGCTCCCGGTACAAAAGGATATCCCGTTTCAGAAGATCATAGGAAGTGATTAAAACGTCATACTGCCCGGCTTCTGCCAGTTTCTCCTCCCGTTCAGCCGCATTTCCCGTCACAGGCAGCGTCTTTAATTCAGGGGCAAACTGTTTGAACTCACACTCCCAATTGTAGACAAGGGATGCGGGGCAGACAATCAGGGAAAGCTCATTTCTTCCTTTGTAAGATTCATCTAAAAGCATGGATATAATCTGGATCGTTTTTCCAAGGCCCATATCATCCGCCAGAATCCCTCCGAATCCATATTCATCCAGGGTTCTCAGCCAGAAAAATCCCTTTTTCTGATACCCTCTCAAAACAGACTGCAGAGGTTTAGGTACTTCAAAATCGCCGTCTTCAAAGGATTTCATCCCACGGACAACGGCTTTAAACAGGTTATCCCTGTAAAATGTGATCCCCTGGCTCTCCTTTAAAATGCTGTCCAGATAGAAGGCGCGGTAACGCGGAAGGCGCAGCTTCTTATCCAGCAGCTCCGCTTTATTGACCGGAAGCCCCTCTAACAGCTGAGCCACCGACATCAGCCCGGTATCCTCTAACTGAAGAAATTCCCCGGTCTTTAAACGGAAATACCGCTTTTTCTGGCTGTATTCCGAAAGGATGCGGCTCAATTCCGCCCCGCTCATATCTCCTGCATCTATGGTCAGTTCCAGCCAGTCTCCGGCCATATTGACGCCGATGGACACATTGGGCGAAGGAATCACCTTGACCGCCTTAAAGCGGTCCGACAGGTATACGCTCCCCAGGGCTTCAAATTCCGCGATTCCATGGGTCAGCAGCCGGTACATGGTGTCCTCGTCGTCCTTAATCACCAGATTGGACGTATCCTGTTCTTTGTATTTAAAATACTTCGTGATCAGCTGGCTGATCCTGTATTCGGCTGGAACATCACGGCACACCGCCCTCGGCACTTTCTCATCGTCCACCGGATGAAAGGAAAAATCTCCGTAGCTCAGAACAGGACGGAGCGTAAGCTCCTTTCTGCCGGGGCTGTCAAATTCAAATCTGGCCTTCAGTTCTTCCGGCTGGTAAGCTTCTAAATCCACCCCTTCACTGTCAATCACACAGTAAGGTTCCAGCTTTTTCAGAATCCTTTCGTAAAACAACGGCACATCCTTATCATTTAACTCGATTTCATGGCTTTTCACATCTTTTTGGATGATCTGAATTAAAAATTCTCCGACCGCATGGGTAAATTCCTGATCACAGCAATAAAGGGAATCCTTCTCGCCGATATACAGACGGCGTTCTCCTAAAAAGCAGAAAATCTCTTTATCCACAGAGACCTTAATTCCGTCCTTCCCCGCTTTTCTCACAAAGATCTGCAGATCCGGGTTCTGATCCAGAACTTTCATGGTTCTTCCCGTTCCCCTCACATCTTCCACTTCCAGCCGTCTTCCCAGCAAAAGGCCGAAAAAACGGTCCCGGTTTGACCTGCTTAAATTCAGCTGGCGGATGGTTGGAATCGTTGCATACGCGCTTTTTTGAAACTGGACGTAACACTCTTTATAAGCGCCTACAAGCTCTGTCACCAACTCCACCATCTTCCGGTCCGCCTCATCAAATACATCCGGGTTATGATGAAAGGACAAGGTTTTGCTGTATTCCACATAAGCGCCATTTGCCATGGCATCCGTAAATGCGATCAGATCCTTTACAATGTAAAAACGTTCTCTTCCCAAGCGGAATTCCGCCTTCACATCTTTCCGGTCCAGAATGAGGCGGGGCTCAAATCCCACCTTTCTGCATTCCCCTTCGCTGATAATCTGGGTCACTTCCCGGTTGGTATATTCCCGGATCATGGTTCTGACTTCCGGAGAAGTATAGACGGTCTTTTCACTTCCCTTTCCCGCCTGGCCTTCATAATACGCAAAAAGGGCCCTGCAGTGGCTGCACATGCCCTTATAAGAATTTCCATTTGCACAAGAACAAGAGTAGGCATTGACCTGTCTACCCTTGATCTCTAATTTGGTTCTATATTTCCGGCCGTCTTCTTCCACGGTCCCGGTGATTCCCGACTCGCCCTTCCAAAAGGTACGAACCGTCATTTCACAAACATTAATCATAGATTCTACATTCTCTCCGGCGCCTCGATGCCCAACAAATCAATACAAACATTCAAAACAGCTTTCGTCAGGCTGATCAGTTTAATCAGGCCTGCCTGCCGTTTTTTATCTTTCTCTGACACAATCTTGGTATCATGGTAAACACGGTTAAATGCATTGGATAAGTCATAGATATACTGGCAGATCTTATGCGGCGCAGTCTCTGCAAAACTGGTTTCCACCACTTCATTGTACTTGGCTAATTCAATCATCAGCGCTTTTTCCGCTTCCGATACAGCCGGTAAAATCTCAGGCGTGCCCTCATATTTTTCGTCTAATTCATTATATTTGGATAAAATGGAATTAATGCGGACGATGGTATATAAAATATACGGCCCCGTATTTCCCTCAAATGAGATGAAACGGTCTATATCAAAGATATAATCCTTAGCCGCCTGGTTGGATAAATCACCGTACTTGAGCGCCGACAGCCCTACGATCTTCGCTGTTTCTCTGGCTTCCTCTTCGGAAACCGTGCGGTTTTCCATAATTCTCTTAAATACTTCTTCGTCGATATTGGCGATTAAAGTCTCCAGACGCATCACTCCGCCGTCCCTTGTTTTAAACGGCTTTCCGTCTTTTCCGTTCATGGTTCCGAACCCGAGGAAAGACATAGGAGTATCCTTGGACACGATGCCCGCCTTCTTGGCAACGCGGAATACCTGGGTGAAATGAAGTTCCTGCCTCTTATCCGCAATATAGATATAACGGTCCGGTTTAAAGTTCTTCTCCCGTTCAATCAGGGTTCCCAAATCGGAAGTGGCATACAGTGCCGCCCCGTCGGATTTGCGCACGATACAAGGAGGAAGCTCTTTGGGATCGCTTTCTTCCGTTATGTCCACAACCAAAGCGCCCTGGCTCTCATAAGCCAGACCTTTATCGATCAGATCCTGAATCAGATCCGGGATATACGGCTGGGCGTCGCTTTCACCCTTCCATAAATCAAAGGTAACATTTAAGTTGCCGTAGTTCTTCTTTAAATCGGCTAAAGACACCGCCATAATGTGTTTCCAGATGGCATGATAAGGCGGATATCCGTTCTGAAGTTTGAAAGTGGCATTCTGAGCCCTCTCCTTAAACGCTTCGTCCGACTTGGATTTTAAGCTAGCCGCCGGATAGATCTCCTCCAGCTCTCCGATGGTAAACGGGTGTTCCTCAGGAAATTCCCCGGTATAGCTTTCATCAAAATAAACAAGCTCCGGCTTTCTGTCTCTCAGCTCTTCTATGATAAGCCCCATCTGAAGGCCCCAGTCGCCCAGATGAACGTCTCCGATCACATTATGGCCGATAAAACGGCCCATGCGCTTTACGCTCTCACCGATAACAGCGGAGCGGAGATGGCCTACGTGAAGCGGTTTTGCCACGTTGGCTCCGCCGTAATCCACAATAATCGTCTCAGGGGTCTGAGGGGATTCCAGACCCAGCTTGTCCGATCCCTCCATCTCATTCATATAGTCAGCCAGATATCCGGCATTCAATTTCAAATTAATAAATCCCGGCATAACCGCGGACGCCTCTTCAAACATCCCGCTTCCCGCCAGCTTCTCAACCACTTCGTTGGCAATATCAATCGGTTTCTTTTTATATACTTTGGCAGCTGCCATAGCTCCGTTACACTGGTATTCGCATAAATCAGGACGGTTTGACAACGTTACTTTTGCATAAGATTCATCATAACCGCACCCGGTAAAGGCTGGTTTCATCTCTGCCACTATCAAATCAAGAATCTTCTTCACGTTTCCTGGTCTCCTTTTCAAAATTATCGGACTAAAATTATATTATAAAGGATTTTCCTCAAAAAATCAATGTTCTTGGAGGGTTTTATTATATCATAGGGGCACTTTCCTATGATATAAAAAAATCCCTCACACAGGAGTATTCCCGTATGAAGGACATTTTAGCAGCAATTAAACTCTGGATAAATATTCGCCTGTACGTGTGTCGATTTTGATTCTATCGCCCTGGTCTACGAACAGTGGTACATATACGGTTGCGCCGGTTTCAACAACAGCAGGTTTTGTAGCGCCCTGTGCGGTATCGCCTTTGAAGCCCGGTTCTGTATCGGTGATCTCTAATTCTACGAATAAAGGAGCCTCTACAGAAAATACGTTTCCGTTGTATGAACAAACCTTGCACATCTCGTTCTCTTTTACAAATTTCAGTGCGTCGCCGATTGTTTCATCATTTAATGCAACCTGCTCATAGGTGTTAACATCCATAAAATGATATAAATCACCGTCAGCATATAAATACTGCATGTCCACTCTGTCAATTCTGGCTGCCGGGAACTTCTCTGTTGGACGGAATGTTTTCTCGACAACGCCGCCGTTCATAACATTTTTAATTTTAGTTCTAACGAAAGCAGCACCTTTACCTGGTTTTACATGCTGAAATTCCATAATCTGAAATACGTTTCCATCAATCTCTAATGTAATGCCGTTTTTAAAATCGCCCGCTGATATCATAAATGATATTCCTCCTTGAATTTCTCTTAATCCATCTTATTTTATACTATAATATCCGTATTTTCAACACCTTTTTGCAAATATCTGTCTCCAGCCCTTTATTTTACCGCCTTTCAGGGAATGTGACTGCTGAAATACAGGCTAGGTAAGGCTGGTCAGATAATCCATTGCAAGAGCATATCCCTTCAGTCCCAAGCCCACAACCTGCCCGGTGCAGACCGGAGCGGTGACGGAGAGATGACGGAATTCCTCCCGCTTGTGAACATTTGAAATATGTACTTCCACCTTTGGAATTTCGATGGAGGCCAAAGCGTCTCTCACCGCATAGCTGTAGTGGGTAAATGCGCCCGGATTGATGATGATCCCCTCCGTGCCGTCGTGATATGCAGCCTGAATTTTATCGATAATTGCCCCTTCATAATTGCTTTGGAACACCTCAATCTCATGTCCCTCTTCTGCCGCTTTTTCATTCAGCATGGTCACCAGATATTCATAATCCTGTGTTCCGTAGATGCCTTTTTCCCTGATTCCAAGAAAATTAATATTCGGTCCGTTTAGCACTAGTATCTTCATAATCCTGCCTCCCTATTCCTGACCGCCTGATCCATAAATCTCTTCAGCGATTTCTTTTAAACTTCTTTTATCCACCCGGACGATCCGGTGAGCGGCCTCTTCATATACCGGCCCTCTCAGATCCATCAGGTCTTTTACCTTTTGTTCCACATGATCTCCCTGCAGAAGAGGTCTGGTGGTATCCCCTTTCAGCCGTTCCAGAACCGTTTCCGGCTTCACCTGAAGGTATATCACTTCTCCCAGTTCCCGCAGTATAGCTCTGTTTTCCTCCCTCATGGGAAGTCCGCCTCCCACGGAGATAACCGTACTGCCGGCCCGTTCCAAAAGATCGGTGAGCACCTCTGTTTCCAGCTGCCTGAAATACGCTTCTCCCTTATCTGCAAAGATACGGGAAATGCTCATTCCCGCTTTTTCCTCAATCAAACAATCCGTATCCACCAGCATTTTCCCATACCGGGAAGAGAGTTCCTGGCCTACGCTGGTCTTTCCCGCTCCCATAAATCCGATTAGTATGATATTATCCTTCATCTCAACCTCGATCCCGCTTAATTTCCGGCTTTTCACCCAGCCGTTCCATCATCAGCGCTTTCGCTTCACGCGCCGTGGCTTCGTCCACCAAAGCGTCCGGATTCCACAGTTCATAAGCAATGATTCCCTGATACAGAAGCATATCCAGGCCATTGACCGCCTTTCCCCCCGCTTCTTTCACATACTTCATAAATTTCGTTTCCATGGGGGTGTAAATGATATCCAGGCCCGTATGGATCTTCTGGTAGAATTCTCTGTCCTCAATCGGCGCCGCGTCCACGTTGGGATGCATGCCCACGCTGGTGGACTGTACCGCAAGATAGGAACCCTCCGGAATCCGCCCATAATCCGTAATTGCCATGGGAATCATCACCGTGCGGCCGCTCAAACGGTTGATATACCCGGCCAGTTCCTCCGCCCGCTCTGCGCTCCGGTTCAGCACATAAATCACATTGGCCCCTTCCTTTGCCAGAAGGTAGGCGGCCGCCTTGGCAGCGCCTCCTGCGCCGATCAGAATGCAGTCTTCGCCTTTTATGGAGATATTCGACTGCTTCATCGCCCTTAAAAGCCCTGCTGCATCCGTATTATATCCTTTATATCCGCCTTCTGTGCGGACCAGCGTATTAACCGCTCCGATGGCGGCCGCGTCTTTATCGATCTCCACCAGATATTTCATCACAGCCTGCTTATGGGGAACCGTAACATTCAGTCCCACCAGATTCAGGGCGTACGCTCCCTTTATGGCTGCCTCCAGTTCCTCTTCCTTCACTTTAAACGGCAGGTATGCAAAATCTACGCCTGTCCTCTTTGCATATAAATTCTGCATTGCCGGCGACATGGAATGCTCCACCGGATTTGCGATCACTCCGCAAACATTTGTCTTTCCGTTAATCATGTTGTTCCTGTCCTTTTTGCATTTCCTTTTTATAAAAATGAAGCACAACGGCTTCTAATTTTCTCTTCATCACAATCTGAATCTCTTCTTTCGGATGAATGGGCTTCACCAAAATGCCATAGATTCCGGCCCTGTTAGCCCCATACACATCCGTAAAAAGCTGGTCTCCCACAAATAATGTGGTCTGCTTGTCCGTATGCATCATCTCCATGGCTTTCAGATAATTCTTTACAGACGGCTTTCCCGATTTATAGATATATTTGCTGTCCACCTGCCTGGCAAAAGACGCCACCCTGGGCTCTTTGTTATTGGAAAGCAGGCACGTATCAAGCCCGATGGCCCTGAGCTCCAAAAACAGCTCTAACGCCCGTTTGTCAGCCGGCAGCCCGTGAGGCACCAGCGTATTATCAATATCAAAAATGACTCCACGTATCCCCTTTTTATAAAATTCTTTAAATGGGATCTGATACGTGGAATCAACATATTCTTTCGGATAAAATTGTTTCAGCATGGATATCCTTATTTCTTTAACAATTTTCCAATCTCTTCCATAAAGGTATTCACATCTTTAAACTCACGGTAAACAGATGCAAACCTTACGTAAGCGACTTCGTCCAGCTGCTGAAGTTTCTTCATCACCAGCTCTCCAATGGTGGAGGTGGGCACTTCTTTTTCTTCCATGTTAAAGATCTGTGTCTCAATCTCGTCGATCATGGAATCGATCTGCTGGGTGGAAACCGGACGTTTATGGCAGGAATGAATCACTCCGGCCTCCAGTTTGGAACGGTCATACGCCTCTCTGGAATCGTCTTTTTTTATCACCATAAGCGGCATCGTCTCCAGCTTTTCATATGTGGTAAACCGTTTGCCGCAGCTCTCGCACTGACGCCGGCGCCGGATCGAGCTGTTGTCATCTGCCGGGCGGGAATCGATTACTTTCGTATCCGCTTCATTACAATATGGGCATTTCATGGTTTCTCCTCCTGTAACTTTAATTATGTACATTTTACCCTAGCCTCCTGTGAATCGCAAGCAATTTCTTCGTTTCTTTGGTTTAATCCGGCATTAAAATTTACATTTCTCCTCTACTTCCTTCTTTTTTACGTCCACTAAGATAATATCCTCCCCAATTTGGCAGATGTCGCAGAAGGGAATGATATATTCCTTTTCCCTGCCCAAAAACCCACAGAAGCAGCCGGGACCGGGGACGATAATGGCTAACATGCATCCTGTCTGAATATCAAAATCCACATCCCCCACAAAACCAAGACGTTTACAGTCATTGGCATTGATCACTTCTTTTTGTTTTAAATCACAAAGACATGAGATGTGTCAGTTATTTTATGTATTCTCCTATTCCTCCGGTTCCAGATCATCAAATACGGGAGAATTATAAAATTCCCGGATGCTGATCCCAAAAAACTCTGAAATCTTCCGGATCGTCACAATTCCAGGATTTTTACTCTGGCCATACAGAATATTTTTTATCGTGGACGGTGGCATATTTGAATGGTAAACCAACATGTACTCGATTGTATTCTTCTCTCTGCACAGTTCCTTAATCCTTAATCTTGTTGCGTCGCATACCTTCATCTTTTTTCCCCTTTTTATATTCCTCGATTTTTCTTTTCAGTGCCTGATAATCCCCCTTCCCACCTAGTTTTTTATCCGCCGCATTATCCTTTGTTTCCTTTTTTGCTTTTTCGAATTCCAAAAGCAGCTGTTCTTCACTATAACCAAATGCTTCCTGAATTCTCTTTTTAATCTCCTCATCCGTCATGGAATCGCCTCCCTCATGCATGCTGATGTAAATGATAAAACTGCGCGGCACTCTACACTGCATACTCTGCACTTTAAAATATACCACCCCTTATTTTGGTATTTAACTGGTAAATAATGGTAATTATTTTGTGCGGATAATGCAGGTAAAATTTGCAAACGTATCCAATCCGCTATATAATATATCCGACACAATTAACCAATCACAGGAGAATTGCAAATGGTATTTTCAATCAACAAACAAGCAGTAGAAATTAAGACACGTTTTGAGCACGCACAGCTGACTTCCAAATATGAGGTAGTCGCCACAATCGGTATGCTCTCCAAGATTTACGGCCTTCCTCTTCCCCAGAAAAAAGAAACTCTGGACGAAATGCGAAGCTGCCTTCACGAGTCCATCGACAAACTTCCGGTCCCATCTGATTATGCGGAGAAACTGGTCAGTCTTCTGGACTTTTACGATCAAAAATCAGAAATCACCGATGAAATGTACGATCTCCTCAAGTATTCTTACGAAGACCAAACCTGAAATTGGGATTTAACTGGGTTGGCTGCCGAAGGGTACGCCCGAAAGCGGGAGGCGGAACCGGAAGTCCAAGGTCGGAGGGGCCGTCCGGGCCGGGGGAAGGAAGATGCTGCCAAATGGGATTCGGGATTCGCCCCTAAGAGCTACTAAGGCCCGTAAGGACAGAACGAGGCAGGCCAGCGCCATTCGCAGTGAACTCTTTATGACTTCGCTGCTCAAGGGCGCTTTAGAACCTGATTCGGAATTCAGTTTCTACCTGCCTCGTTCTGCCCTTACGGACCTAAGTAGCTCTACAGGGGTTCCATACGATCCCATTTGGCAGCAGCTTCCTTTCCCCGGCCCGGACGGCCCCTCCGACCTTGGACTCCCGGTTCCGCCTCCCGCTTCCGTGCTGGTTTTCGCTGGCCTGGTTAAAAGCATTAATTTTGCCTTAGTATTTATATAGAATCACTTTTATATAGATCCTCAAGGGATTTTGCGAAATGCCTTCACCCTTTACATTAAATCCTCAAGGCATTTCCGAAAATCCCTTCACCCTTGATGTAAAAACTTACTCTCTCATCCACCAAATCTTTTTTCCTCAGCTAGCCAAGCAACAGCCGGAAAGAAGGGGAAACCTGGGTGGGCGGCGGTAATCATAAGGTATAGAGGATCGTTTGCAGACCCTTAGAGGTACTTGGCCGGCAGAAACGGAAAAAGGCAGACAAATACTGGATTCCGAATCAGTATTTGAGGCGCCCCTTGAGTGATGAAGTCATCAGGAGTTCATCGCGAATGGGCGCCGCGCTGCCTTTTTCCGTTTCTGGCGGCCTTAGTACCTCTTAGGGTCGAAACTCGAATCCCCTATTCCTTATGATTACCGCCGCCCGCCCAGGTTTCCCCTTCTTTCCGGCGTATCTTAATCAGTTAAATAAAGATTTCAAATTATCTTTCCAGCGGGTAAATAAGATTGCGGGTAAATATTTTAAATATAACAGAAGAATTGCTCTTGATAGCTGGGGACTTAGCGAATCCATGAAAAAACTCCTTTTCTTTTTAGTCTTCCCAGTTTCAGAGCTCCTTTATCATCAGTTTTCAAACAAATTTCGCCTTCAAACATGCTTCCGTCTCCGGTCACACGGTAAAGTTCATCTTTCCAGACAACCCACTGGTTTCGGGCCATTGCGCCATTGGGCTTCAGATAATACCATTTTCCGTCTGATCCGGTTTTCCAGTTGTCATGGATCATCATTCCGGCTCCGTCGAACCAGTACCAATCGTCACCGTCTTTATACCAGTCGTTTGTCACATAGTTGCCGGTATCTCCCAGATAGAAACGCCAGCCGCCGTTTTCTTCCATCCAGCCGGAACGTTTTGGAATTTCATTTATATTATAATATAGTGCAATGGTGTCCGCCTCTGCCTTCGCAAGGGCGTCCAGGTTGGATTCGTTCAGCAGCCATTTGGCGATCTCTGCGTTGGTGTGGAAGGAATGTTCCAGGATCAGTCCCGGCGTGCCCACAGCGGTGGCGCCTCTTATAACTCCGTAGTAATCCCCGTGGTCTCCCCGGCGGTGTTCGATGCGGGCGCTCTGTACGGTGCCGATCACATTTTCCACGCACTGAGCCAATGCCATTCCGATTCCGTCGGCGCTTCCATCGATAGCACAGTAGGCGGCCGGATAATCCACTTTATTGTTCACAGTGCCGCCTACCGCATTGGAGTGGTCCGATATGAAGAGATCGCAGCCCCTGGACTGGGTTCCTCGGTCATACAGCCCCCGGTCCGTCCCCTGATGCTCCCGCGTTAAAATCACTTCGATCCCATATTCCTCCAGATATTTTTTCTGCAGCAAATGAAGTTTCCACATGATTTCCGATTCATAATAACGGCCGTCTGCCGGGCTCTGATTGTATTTGCCAAAATGACCTGCATCTAAACATATTTTCATATTTTTTACCTTGTCCTTTTTTCTTTATAGTATGAAAATATGTGACGTTTTGTTACTTTTCCGATTTCCGTCTCATCTTCTCTTCTTTTTTTGAAGTTTTGCTGATCCCTGATATCCGTAACGCAAGAATTTTGCCGCAGCGTTTTAGAATTTCCTGTTTCTCATTCCCGGCCGCCGCATAATCATCACAGATGTCTATGATGCAGTAATCTGTCTCGATCCGTTTTTCCGCCATCTTTTCCACTCCTGTCTTTTACATTATATGGCGGCCCGTTTGTACATATTGAATCCGTATTTTTGCAGAATTGTTCCCATATAATGACTTGTGAGGTGATGTGATGTTAAATCCGGACGGATTATATTTTGCCTATCTCAGGAAATCCCGGGAAGACCGGGAGGCGGAACTTCAAGGGGCCGGCGAAACACTGGCCCGCCATGAAAAAGCGCTGGAAGATCTGGCACATACTCTTGGAATTACAATCGCGAAAATATACCGGGAGGTGGTGTCGGGAGAAACCATAGCCGCAAGGCCACAGATGATATGCATGTTAAATGATGTGGAAACCCTGAGGCCGGACGGAGTTCTGGTTACAGAGATCCCCAGGCTGGCCCGTGGAGACACCAGAGACCAGGGACTTCTTATGGAAACATTTAAATACTGCGGCACTAAAATCATCACTCCGTCCAAGACCTATGATCCCACCGATGAGTTCGATGAAGAATACGCAGAATTCGGCCTGTTTATGAGCCGCCGGGAATATAACTCCATACGGCGGCGGCTGATGAACGGAAAAACTGCCTCCGCCAAGGAAGGCAAATACGCGGGAAGCCTGGCTCCATACGGCTATACAAAATATAAGCTGCCTGACGGAAAGGGCTACAGCCTTCAAATTGTCCCCCATCAGGCCCAGATCGTCCACCTGATCTTCGAAATGTACTTAAACGGAACGCCGGAAACGGGAAATAAGCCGTCAGGCGCTTCTGCCATCGCCCGCACGTTAAACGGCTTAAAGATACCGCCGCCGCGCTCGGATCAATGGTCTCCGTCTTCCATCCAAACCATTTTGTCTAACTGCGTCTATGCCGGATTCATCCGCTGGGGCCACAGAAAAACAAAAAAGGTCATGAAAAACGGCAGCCTTACCCGAACCCATCCGGTTCAGCCGGACTGTCTCGTCGTGCCGGGCCTTCATTCCCCCATCATCAGTCCCGATGTCTGGGAATCGGTTCAGCTTCTCCATAAGAAAAAAAGCCGGACTCCCCCATTTTTAGATACCGGTTTAAAAAATCCTCTGGCCGGAATCCTCTACTGCGGCCGCTGCCGAAAAGCTATGATAAGACGACCGGGAAAAGGCGGGGATTCCTCCGGATATTTCATCTGCCGCACCCCGGGCTGCCCGACTTGCGGATCGGATTTCAGCCTGGTTGAAAAAGGGATTTTAACCGCCTTGTCCTCCTGGCTCCAAAATCTCAGAATCTCAGACCTTCCGGCCCCCTCATCCGAGGATTCTCCGGATATCCTGACCCTCTCCCTGGCATCCAGAAAAGCGTCTGTCTGCCGTTTAAAGAAGCAGCTGGATAAAACTTACACCCTTCTGGAAACAGGCGTCTATTCTCCTGAGATCTTTCGGGAACGGTCAGGCACTTTGAATCAGCAATTGGAATCAGAGCTTTCCATCATTGAAAGTCTGGAACAAAAGCTGCCCCGGCAGAATGATCCAAACAAGGTATCAAAAAAAGCAGAGAATCTCCCTCTGCTTTCCATCTATTCCGACCTGTCGGTGGAGGATCAAAATGCCCTTTTAAAGGAATTGCTTCTCCGGGTGGAATATACAAAAGATATCCGCGGAACAAAAAATAATCACCCCAAATTCCACCTGAGAATTTATCCCAAAATTGTGGGGAATACGGATTAAAGTTTTCATTGTTTTTCAAATGGATTCCCAAAAGAACGGGAAAACTCAGCCAGGAAATGAAAAGACTTTATCCCGAAAATTATCCATATAAAAACTGAGGATTCTCTCCAAAAACAAGAAAATCCTCAGTTTCCATATTCTAAATATAAAGTTTTATCTCATTCTGTCCAGCAGCCTGTTAACCGGTTATCCCGGCGAAAAAGTATCCTCTTACCGCTAAAACATTAATCACCAACACATTTAACGCTTTCTTTCACAAATACGCATAGAACAAATCACCTTTTACTCATTTACTGTATACTATGCGCATTGGCAGCTAAATGTCTTCCTCTGTATGCTCTTCATTTGCAGGGATAACCTCCGTCTGTTCCATTCTGTACGGTTCCCTCTGATTCTGATACATATATTCCTGTACGGGTTCTTCCGGCACGGCATAGGCAGCCGCCTGCTGCTCCCTGATATCCATATAAAAATACGTAAATGTACAGCCCATATATGGCACCAGCCATAAAAAAGCAAGTCCTATGGATAAATAACCCAATAGGAACCAACCAATAAAGCTGATTATCAGGCGGAAATAGCGCCCTCTGTTGCCATGCATCATACGGTAGCTTTCACGCAGCGCTTCCATGATTCCTTTTTGCGGTTCATCCACCAGAATATAGAGGGTAAGGCCAAAATTCATGTAAAATAAGAACATGAGGACGTAAATGAGAAGCATAGATCCCCAGTCGAGTACAATATTAAGGACAAAACTGTGAGTAAGCATCCCAACCATGCTGATTAAAAAGTTAAACCCGGTCATGACCACAACCAGTCCTATAATAATAAACGAAATAAGTAAAAATTTACCCGGCGTGTTCTTAAATGCGAATAAAAGGTCGCCCAGCGCATACCGTCTTCCTTTACAGATGTTTAAGTAAAGATTGATATACCCCGGCATCAGCATATATTCGATAACTAATGACGCGAAAAGGATGGCCACACCTATAATAATGATTATGATTACCGGAGCGTTGGATGCCCTGGAGTTACCAGAAAACAAAGCGGCAAATACGCCGATTATGGCAAAAAAGTAAATTACCATCACTAATCCTGCCGCTACGGCATAATTTACAAGAATCGCGCCCACGGCTGTTCCATATTTTCCCAGCAGAGCCCGCTTTGCAAGCTGTTTTAATTCTGCAGATGTTCTGCCTCTCATAGCATACCTCCCGGAATTATAGTCTGAAAACCGTACAAACTGGATGAAAGGTCAAAAGAACCGGCTGCGATCAGCACAAACCATCCAATTAAGAGAATTCCCGATAAAACCAGGCCGACGATGCTGGTGACAAGGCCCGCCTTCGCATGTCCTTCAAATGTTTCATTCACTCTGGACAAACAGGCAAATAATAGTCCTAAGGATGAAAACATAACGCCGATAAAACAACAGCAGGATAATACGATCGACAGGATTCCCATCACCAAAGACGCTGTTGCCATGTTATTTTTTTGTGGCTGCATAACAGTTCTCCTTCACGTTTAGTTTAAAGGAACTACTGCTCCCTCATACGTATCTTCAATATACTTCGTAACCGTATCACTTGTCAATGCATCAATTAATGCAAGAACGGCCGGATCATTTTCATTTCCATTTTTTACACACACAACATTTCCGTAAGTAACGGCTGCTACGGACTTTGCATCTTCAATTGCCAATGCGTCAGAAACCTTAAATCCTGCCTGAATTGCATAGTTTCCGTTAATAACTGCGATATCCACATCCTTGATAGCGCGCGGAATCTGAGCTGCTTCACTCTCGATGATATCCAGTTTTTTCTCATTTTCCACAATGTCTTTTTTCGTTGCGGTAAGTCCTGCGCCTTCTTTTAACTTAATTAAGCCCTGTGCTTCCAAAAGAAGAAGCGCTCTCGCTTCATTGGTCGTATCGTTTGGAACTACTACTTTAGCACCGTCTTTTAATTCCTCTAAAGACGCCGTCCTGCCTGCATAGATGCCGAACGGTTCATAGTGAATCGGCTTTACGGATACCAGGTCCGTGCCTTTTTCTACGTTGAACTGCTCTAAGTAAGGAAGGTGCTGGAAGTAGTTGGCATCCAGATCGCCGCTTTCTACAGCCAGGTTTGGCTGAACATAATCGTTGTATTCTTTAATTACCAGATCATATCCGGCTTCAGCCATCAGCGGTTTTGCCGCTTCCAGAATCTGAGCATGGGGAGCCGGACTCGCTCCTACCGTAAATTTCACCAGTTCTTTTGCTTCTGTGGATTCCTCTTTTGCCGCTTCTGAAGTCTCACCTTTTTCTGCGGTTGTTTCTCCGGCTGAAGCCGCCTGAGTTGTTTCCGCCTTTGAAGATTCCGCCGGCTTATTTCCGCCGCCGCATCCGGTTAATACCGCTGCTGTCAAAGACGCTGCTGCCAGTACACACACTAATTTTTTCATAATTTCCTCCATTCCGCCGCATTTGCGGCACTTTAATCTATGCTAAAAGAGATCCGGCTATGTTACTATTCGCGGCCCCGGGGACCTATGCGGTCCGGTCTGGTTCCGGGGCCGTGAATAGTAACCCGGCTATCGGATTCTCTTATCGCTCAACCTTGACATTCTCATGCCTGTTTCCTGAATAATCTGAACGATGATAACCAAAATTGCCACAGTAATCAGCATCATATCCGTCTGATACCGGTAATAACCGTAGTTGATCGCAATTGCGCCCAAACCGCCGCCGCCGACAAAACCGGCCATAGCGGAGTATCCCAGGATCGTGGTGACGGAAATCGCCGCGCCCACTAAAAGTGACGGCTTCGCTTCCGGAAGAAGCACTTTCCATATGATCTGGGAAGTGGAAGCACCCATGGACTTTGCCGCTTCAATGACGCCGGCATCCACTTCTTTGAACGAAGATTCCACCATGCGGGCCACATAAGGCGCAGCCGCAATCACTAACGGAGGCACGACTGCCTTGGCTCCCAAAGTGGTTCCCACCAAAAATCTGGTGAGAGGGATAACCATGATCAAAAGAATAATAAAGGGAACCGACCGAAGCAGGTTAATCACAAGCCCCAAAACCTTCTGCACCGTTGGAACGGGGCAGATTCCTTCTTTATCCGTCACAACCAAAATGATTCCCAGCGGAATACCGATCAGGTAGGACAAAAAAGAGGAAGCAAATGTCATAAAAAGAGTTTCCATAATACCAACGCCAAGCATTTCAAGTGTAGTCGCATCAAACATTATAATCTGTCACCTCCTCATATGGTACCTTCACTGTTTTCAGATAATTGATAACCCGGACTGCGTCCGCCTCATCCTCAGGAAGCTGGATAATCATCTGCCCTGCTGCCGTTCCTCCAATATCTTTGGTGGACGCATAGATGATATTCACCGCCACCTTACAAGCCAGAATCATATTCGCCAATACCGGTTCAAAGGAAGACCTTCCGTCAAAGGTAATCCTGATCTTTCTGGACTTTCCAAATTCCGCCGTGGACACCGCGTCTCCCAGGATCAGCTGGCGGCCGATCTTGGATTTGGGTTCGGAAAATATCTCCGAAACGCTTCCCACCTCTGCAATCCGGCTGCTGTCTATAATTGCCACCCGGTCACAGATCGCTTCGATTACCGCCATCTCGTGAGTGATCACAATCACGGTGATTCCCAGATTCTGATTGATCTCCTTTAACAGCTGCAAGATCGATTTCGTCGTATTGGGGTCCAGCGCGCTTGTGGCCTCGTCACACAGAATCACTTTGGGATTGGTGGCAATGGCTCTGGCGATGGCTACTCTCTGCTTCTGGCCGCCGGACAGCTGGGCCGGATAAGCTTTGGCCCGCTCTTCCAAGCCCACCAGTTTTAAAAGTTCCATGGCCCTGTTCTGTGCTTCCTTTTTCGGCACTCCCGCAATCTCCAGCGGAAAACAAATATTCTGAATTACATTTCTCTGAGCCAGCAGATTAAACTGCTGGAAAATCATTCCCATAGACTGTCTGGCTCTGCGCCGTTCCCTCTCATCACAGTCCGTAAGGCTGTTTCCTTCAAAAATCACCGTTCCGGAAGTGGGCACTTCCAGATAATTGATACAACGCACTAACGTACTTTTTCCAGCGCCGCTCAGGCCGATGATGCCAAAGATCTCTCCCCGGATAATATCCAGATTGATATCATCCAGAGCCTTCACCGGACCATTGGCAGTCTTAAATTCTTTCCCCATGCCCTTTAGCTGGATAATCGGTTGTTCCTTATTCATGATACCTGATCCTTTCCTGTTTGATTTTCCTATCCGCAACAGAATTATAGGAGACTTTCCTATGATATAAGAAAGAATCCCGCTTGCGGGATTCTCCGCCTGCGGCGGGTCGCTTCAGCGACATTATACCTCACCGCCGCAGTGCGATCCTGCCCGGAGGGCTTTTTTATATCATAGGAGCACTTTCCTATGGTATAAAAAAACGCAGGCCCATGCATGGGTCTGCGATCATATACAGCGCTTACTGCCACTCTTATCCATATCAAATCACAATTCCATACAAAAAAATACTTATGATGTTTTTATGCACATTAACATACGACACATATCCATCATGTCGTTCATCATATACATATTCATCTGCATGGTCTTTGAATTGCACATAAGAGCTGCCTCCTGCTCAGTTTCCTACATTTTAACTAGGAATCTTTATGAAGCGTATTCTACGCTAATGAGTCTGATTTGTCAAGCTTTTTGAACAGATTCCTTGTCTTTTTCCGGCTGATTCCCAACTTTTTCATATCCGCTCAGACTTCTGTTCTTTTTTTGTACTCCTGAGGGCTGAGACCCGTCCTGTTTTTAAACAGGGTTGAAAAATACTGCACGCTTTGATATCCCAGCCTGGCGGCGATCTCATACGTTTTCAGATTTGTGGTATCCAAAAGCTCCATGGCCCTCTCCACTTTAATCTGCTTGACGGAATCGGAAAACGACATCCCGGTTTTCTCCTTAAAATACCGGCTGAAATAGGACGGATTCATATGAAGGTATTCAGATACCTCCAAAAGAGATAATTCCTGATCCACATGGCTTTTCATATACCGGACGGCCCGGTCGATGGCAGTCCTGCCCTCCCGTTTCGATACATCATCCTCATTTTCCAAATCCGCGTCTTTCCTGCGCTTCTTATCCAGCTTTTCCCTTACGCTCACCACCTGTTCCACCACTTCGCTTTTTAATACCGGTTTAACAATATATCCGGCCACCCCCAGTTCAATGGCTTTTTTCGCGTATTCAAATTCCTCATATGCCGTTATGATCAGAAATTCACAGTCAGGAAGCAGGTTCTTCAGCTGTTCCACGGCCTGAAGCCCGTCAAATTCAGGCATCCGGATATCGGTCAAAATGATATCCGGGAGATATTGCAGGGCCCGTTCCACCAGTTCTCTGCCGTTTTCAGCCGTTGCCACCAGTTTAACCCCGCATTTCTCCCAGGGAATTGTTTTCGCTATTCCCTGTAAAACCACTCTTTCATCATCCGCAATCATTATCTTATACATTTTCACTCTCCTGTATCTCCAATACCACCTTTGTCCATTCCCCGTAAACGCTGTCAATGCTGATGGATGCCCTGCCGTGATAACGGATTTCCAACCGTCTTGCAATATTCACCAGCGCAAAATAGTCCTTTCCATCCCCATTTCCGGATTTCATCGCTTCCCGGATTTCGTTCAGCCTATTCTCCTGAATTCCCTGTCCATTGTCCCATACTTCAAAATGAAGGCGTTCCCCCCGCAGCTCTCCCGTCACCGCAATTTCCGTAATGCCCGCCTTATACTGAGCTCCATGGGCAATGGCATTCTCAACCAGAGGCTGCAGCAAAAGGTTTGGTATGCAAAGGGGCAGAATCTCTTTTTCGAAGCAGATTTCGCACTCAAACTGGTCTGCAAACCGCACCTGCTGAATCCACACATAACATTGAAGCTGCTTTAAATTATCCGACAGGCAGATATCCTGGTTTCCGTAATTCAGCGCCGTCTTATAATACCCCGCCGTAGCGCACACCATGCTTTCCAGTCCGTCATAATCTTTCTGTTCGCTCATCCAGATCATATTGTTGAATATATTGTAAAGGAAATGAGGATTGATCTGGGACTGCAAAAGCCGGTATTTAAAATCTTCTTTTCTAAGCCTCTCTTCCAGAACTTCCCGGACCAAACGCTGCAGATTACCCGACATATGGTTAAATCCCTGAAAGATTTCCCCAAACACATCGTTTCGTTCCTCGCTGATCCTGACTCCGAACGTTCCCTTTTCCATCTCCTTCATGGCATCCATCAGGACAACGACCGGCTGGGACATCTTTTTATCGGAAATGCGGATAATAATCCTGTAAACCGCCGCAAACAGCAGAATTACCGCGATGGTGCACACCGCCACCGGGAACAGGTTGGGAAGCAGATACCGGTCCTCATAATAGTAATAGACGGTCATTCCTGTCTTTCCGTCCTTTTTCCCCAGAACAGAATACCGCTTTCCGTTGAAGAGATAACGGTACGGCTGCCTGGCTCCCTCTTCCATCTGTTTTTCAATTCCGCCTTCCCCTTCCCACAACGCAAAATGCTCCTGGTCCATGTGGAAAGGCAGCATATTCCCTTCTCCGAAAGCGATCATCATTCCCTGGTTTTCTCCCTCGTGTTCAAGGTAGTTATACAGTTCATTGACCGGAATCCCCGCACACAAGATTCCCTTTTTCTTTCCAGTCAGAGTTGAATAAACCGGCCTCATCAACGTCACCACCTGCTTATTCCTGTGAAAATAAGACAGAAAATGGTCCGTATAATCCGTGGACCAGTATGGCCCGTCCGTCTCTTCCATTAATGTAACGTAATATTCCTGATCCTCCTTTTCCAAACCGTAAAACACACCGTCATTGGATGTGATAAGATTATTGGAATCGGAAAGGTACAGATCCACCCAGGCCACGGCATTTACGTTAAACACGGTGTTGGACAGATAGTCAACGCAGTCTCTGTACAGAAGGTAATCCGGTTTCGTTTTATAACTTTTAAGCAGTCCCTGGACTTCCGTACCGCTCCATATGCCGGCCGCAACCGTATCCGCCTCCTCCATAATTCTCTGTATGTAAAACATGCTCTGGTTCAGCTGGTTTTCCTTTTCATCCCGTATCAGCTTTTTCTCCCGGTAGGTGTAATACCCGATCAGCAGCACATTAATGCATACGGCCGCTATCATCAGCACGGTCAGGAACTGCAGATAGACCGCCTTCATATAAGATGCCTTTTTCTTCCCCTTCATGCTCCCCTCCCACACCGTTCATTATATCAAAAGAAACCGGATCTTCCATCCGCAATTCATATGTAAATTCTGGAAATGGAACCAGCGCCCGCCTGACAGAATGCTTATCTGCGGTATTTTACCGTATAAGCTTTCCGTTATGCGGACGCTTTGGCGCCTTTTATTTATTCAGTTCCTTCAAGAGCGTATCTCCGTCAATACTTCTCCAGAAATTCTTATAATTTTCCATTCCCTCTTCCACGGTAACGCTTCCCAGCACGATCTGTGATACGATTTCCTGCCAGGTGCTTGTGATGGATGCGGCGCATTCGTCATAAAGATCCGATTTGCCGGAAGGAATCATATATTTCGGCCCCTTCACTTCCAAAGCCTTTTCGATGATCTCCTTCTGTGCAGGCAGTGCGCGTTCCAGTTCTTCACTCAGCTTAAAATTCAGGTTAAAGTCCTGGATAAAGGAATCGTAAAGGAAGGAATATTTGGGGGAATAGCCGGAATTAGCAGCTTTTTCCGTAGGCTCCAGATATCCGTCACCGTTGATATTATAATGTTTGCCTTCCACTCCGATGTTAAACAGAGCCGGATACATCTCGGGGTCCATAACCATGGTTTCGATCACGTCAAATGCTTTCTGCGGGTTCTTGCAATCGGCGGAAATGCAGTAAGCGATCTGAACGGATTCATTTAAACAGCCGCCTTTGCCATCCGGTCCATAGATACAGTAAATCGGAAATACATCGCTCTCCTGTCCTGCCTTTGCGCTTTCCCGGCTGTAATTTGTATAGTTGGTGGTGTAATCGATATCGCAGGCCGCTTTTCCTGTATACATGTATTCACGCATTGTGGCCATCTCTGTGGTGATGAATTCCTGGTCAATCACCTCTGATTCGTAAAGCTCCCTCAGATACTTGAGGGCCTCTGCCATCTGCGGCTCCTGGAAACCGTCCACATATTCTCCTGATTCATTTTTATAAACGCCTGCATATGCGCCGTAAGCATTCATGAAAAACTGGAAGTTGTCAATGAACTTTGGAAAGCTGAACGGTATGATTCCGGTGCCTTTTAATTTTCCCATTTCCGTCATAAATTCTTCTGTCGTAGGAGTGTTGGAAAGTTCAATTCCGTATGTTTCCATCACATCTTTTCTCAAAAACAGGATTTTCATCTTTGGATTTACATAGGGAACATGGTAAATGTTTCCGTCAATGGCCAGAGCATCGTATAAATCCTGGCTGATTGTGGACAGCTTTTCGGAATTTTTAATATAATCATTTAAACAAAGTATTTTTCCTCTGGCCGCATAGTTGGGAAGCCGCGTCATGGCCTGTGATACATAGAAGATATCCGGCACATCCCCGCCTGATATCATGGTTTCCAGTTTATCGTTGTAGCTGGAGACAGGCGGAATGATCGCTTTCAGTTCCGTTCCTGTTTTCTCTTCTAAAAGATCGATAACCGCCTGCTGGAGTTCCGGATCTGTGCTCAGACCGAATGTGCTGTCCGAGGAACAGATAGACAAAGCAACCGGCTTTTCCTCTTTCACGGTTTCCCCGGGCGCCTGTCCCGAAGACTCCTTAGCCGCCCCTTGGGAAGGCGCCTCTTCCTTTTTTGCGCATCCTCCCAATGACGCCGCCATGGATGCAGCCAGCAACACCGCTGTAATTTTCTTGCTTAACCTCATAATTCTACCCCTTTTCCTTTTTATTCTTTCACCGAGCCCAGCATTAATCCGGTCACAAAATACCTTTGTACAAACGGATAGATGACGAGCACAGGCAACATTCCCAATACCATAACTGCCATTTTTGTATTATCATATACCACATTATTTTCCCCCAGCGAACCGTCTCCCTGAAATACCAGGGCCCTCAGCATAACCTGAAGCGTATATTTATCGCTGCTGTTGATAAACATCACAGCCTCGGTATAACGGTTCCAGAAGGATACGAAATAAAACAGTGTCACCGCCGCTAAAATAGGTACGGAAATCGGCAGCACAATTCTCACAAGCGCCTCTATATCGTTGCATCCGTCCAGTCTGGCCGACTCCATCAGGCTTTCCGGAATGGAAGACATGTAATTTTTCACTATAATCAGGTTGAAAGTGGACACCGCAAACGGAAGGATCAGTGACAGATAGGAATCGATCAGCTTTAGATTCCGTATCAGCACATAAAACGGCATGATCCCCGCTTCAAATACCAGGGTGATGGAAACAGCCCTCATAAAAAACTTTCGGAACACAAGTTTTTTCTGTGCCAGCGCATATCCGAGTGGAACGGTCACAACCATCGCCAGCGCCGTACCTCCGGCCGCCACCAAAAGGGAATTATAAAACCCTTTCATATAGCCGCTTTGAAGCACTCTGGCATAATTTTTAAATGTAACCGACTTGGGAATCATCAGATAGATTCCTCCCATCACGTCCTTATCCTCCGCCAGCGAAGTGATGATGATATTCCAAATGGGCAATACCACAATGGTACAGATCAGAGCCAAAAAGATCCCGTTAAATATCCGGTATGCGGTCCTCCATCCCGACTCCTTCATCCCGCGTTTCTCAATCATTTGTTTTTGCATTCCGCATACCTCCTAAAGAATCGAATCGTCCAGAAAACGCTTGCTGAAATAGTTGGTTCCCATCACCAGACACAGGCTGACGATTCCGGTAAACAGGCTGATCGCCGTTCCATATCCGATATTGCCGGAAAGGATTCCCTCCCTGTATGCATACGTTTGAAGCACGTCGCTGGCCGAATATACGGAAGCATTGTACATAACCAATACCTGTTCGAAGATGAGGAGCACATGGGAAAGATTCAAAAGCAGCATTGTCACAATGGTTCCTTTTATGCTCGGTATGGTAATATACCAGACCTGCCGGAACCGGTCGCAGCCGTCAATGGCGGCCGCCTCATACAGCTGAGGGTCAACCGTAGACAAGGTAGCCACATAGATAACCGCCCCATATCCCATCTGCCTCCAGATGTAGGACACGATCAGCACCAGCCGGAACCAATGGGGATCTGCCATAAAATAAATGGGTTTATGCCCAAAATACTGCAAAACCTGATTCACCACTCCACCGGAAGGAGAAAGCATGGTGACAAACACGCATCCCACCACAACCCAGGAAAAGAAATAGGGGACATAGATCATAAACTGCACGGACCGCTTCATAAACAAGGATTTCAGTTCGTTAATCATCAATGCCACGATGAGCGGAAACGGAAAGTAAAAAATGATATTGCACAAGCTGATTATGATCGTATTTTTAAAAGCATTCCAAAATACGGCTGATTTAAACAACCGGCTGAAATTTCTGATTCCCACAAAATCCACCCGGCTCCTGAACCCGTAGTTTGTAAACGCAAGGGCCAGACCGGAATACGTCGCATATTTAAAAACGATGTACCACAGAATTCCCGGAAGCATCATCAGCAGCAGATATCTTTGCCTGTACATGGTTTTCCACACGCTCTTTTTCTCTGACATAGCTTGTCTCCTTTTCACTTTTTCTGTCGATACAATGATTGTACAATAGTTGCCTTCTGTCTAAAACATCACATTTTTTACATTTTGTTCGTTATTTTTACCTCATTTGCAAGTTGGTCCGAAATGCTTGATTTTGCTCTTCCACACTGATATATTCAGTTCATACTTCTAATTGCAATCTCACAAAGGCGCATATCACTCATAATATCCGGAAAGAATCCGGCACCTTAATTCAAAAAGGAAAGGAAGGGATTTTTATGCATTCATCCAAACAATCACCCCCTCTATGGAAAGCGATTACCTTCGGCCAATCCACCGATCTGAATTTCTGCACCGGCGTTCTGCCGGGCAAAACCGGGGTAAATGGAGTCTGGCCTGAGGATTCGGACGTCCCCCTCCCCTCCGGTTCTTCCTCTCCCGTCCAAAATGTGATCATTGAATCGAGAGGGGGAAAGATCCAGCCGGTTCATGACGGCCTCACCTTTTATTATACGGAAATACCTGCCGGGCAAAACTTTATTCTGAGCGCCCATATCACCCTTCTCCAGCTGGGCCCCGAAGACCAGACAGCGCCTAACGGCCAGGAAGCCTGCGGCCTCATGTTCCGCGATATAATCGGACCTGCAAGACAGAATCCATTCCTTCCCGGATACGAAGAATATCCTGCTGCCAGCAATATGGCTATGCTCAGTTTCGCAGCTTCCGGGAGAACGGTTAACTGCCCTTGCGTCCTGCAGGCCGGCGCCCGTTACGGAGTACACGCCCCCTCCGGCAATCCGGGAGTCAAATACCTCACCCATCCGCTGATCCCGGACATCCCCTCCATCCCCGGCACCGGCAACTGCTATCAGACGTCCATCCGCTGCACCTTAGAGCGCAGGCAATCTGACCTTATCTTTACCTATACAGATTCGGAACAGGGAAGCATAAAAACGTACCGTTTCGACGATCCAAATATTTCTTCCCATATATTAACAGAAATTGATTATAAACGGATCTATGCAGGATTTTTTGCGGCCCGCAATGCCAAACTTCTGGTGCGCAGTCCCCAGCTCATATGTTCTCCTGCCGCACCTCTCGCCCCAAAGCCTATATATCATCCGGAACCGGCAGAATCTCCGGTGATGATCCGCACCTCTTCCGACTGGTGCTGTGGAGAAACCTACTGTCTTTCCGCGATGGCTGACCGCCGGGGAAGGCTTACGGTAAAAGCGGAGGGAATCGGTGACACCTACATTCTGGAACTGGAGCCCGCCGCCCAGACAGAGCTTATGGTTCCGGTCAATAGAGCCCATACCACTATATCCATGTTTTTTATTGCAGAAAACGGCAGGACATCATGTGAAGAATTCACCGTCACCTGCGGTCATTTCGGTCCGGATCTTTACGTCTCCCCCCGCGGTTCTGAGTATGGAAACGGTTCCCCGGAAGACCCTCTTACCATAAATGCCGCCGTCCAAAAGCTGCTGCCGGGAGGAACCATCCACATGGCGTCCGGGGTCTATCCTCCCATCACCATTCCCATGACCGCCTCTGGCACCTCATCCGCCCATAAACGGATCAGGCCCGAGGGAAGTGTCCTGATCCGCCCTTTAGGCAGTCAAAAAGCTTTATTTACCTTGGATTCTAATTATTGGGAAATAGAAGATTTAGAACTGGACGGCCAAAACCAGAAGGGTTCCTGCGGTTTTCTCATTCATGGGAATTATAATACAATTACCGGCTGTAAAGTCCACCATACCTTAACGGATCACAGAGACGCAGGCTTCATGATAACAACCATACGGCCAATCAAAGCGTTCTGGCCTTCCAACAACAAGTTAATTCGCTGCGAATCATACGAAAACCACGACAAAACAGACCAGAACGCAGACGGATTTTCCTGCCGTACCGGCGCCGGGGACGGAAACTGCTTCATCCGCTGTATCTCCCATCACAATTCTGATGACGGGTTTGATCTGTACAACAACATAAACGACGGCCCCAACGGCCCTGTATTACTGGAACACTGCATCGCATTTGAAAACCACTGCAATGGCTTTAAACTGGGGGGAGAGGGGCAGGAAGCGGCGCATACGGTCAAAAACTGTATCTCCTTCAGAAATGGCTTAAATGGATTCAGCGACAATTTCAATCCTGGCAGATTGCTGTTGGAATATAATACCGCCTACGACAATGGGCAGTTCAATTTTCTTATGCGTCCCAGCCCTTATAAAAAGGGGAGGAAGGGACAGCCTGTATCCGATTGTATCTTGGTGGGGAATGTTTCATTTCGAACTGAAGATGGGGATCGAAAAGATAGGTTAGAAAAACAGCCTTCTGACTTTACAGCTACGGAAAATATGATAGGGAATTTTTTACATCAAACGTGAAGGCATTTCGGAAAAAGCCTTCACGTTTAATGTAAATATGGATCTATGTAAATGCCAATACAAAAACATTAGTTTTACCATTCATCAGAAGCAGACACGGAAGCAAAAAAACGGACGGGGAGGCATTTACCTTCCCGTCCAGTCTTTCAATACCGTATCTGCTCTTATTATTGAATAACAATTTAATGCGACAGCCCATTATTTGAACAAAACTTATTTTTCATATAAAAATTCTTCCGGCAGCGTCACCTTAAAATCAACTGCAAGATCCCTGAAATTCTGAGGTGTAATCGTCTGAAGTTTATTCGGCTGTATGGATAATACTTTTACAAGAATTTCAGCCGATTTCTCCACCGTATGCATCAACCCGAATGTCAGATCGAAGTCTTCGCCGGAACAGAACATTCCGTGATGAGCCCAGATGGCAACATCATATTTTTTCATCAGTTCGCTGGTCGCAACTGCGATATCTCTTCCGCCCGGAACCATCCAGCCCACAACGCCTACGCCGTCAGGGAATACAACCGGGCATTCGGTTGCCATTTCCCACAGTTCTCTTGTGAAAACCTTGTCTTCTAAAGGAAGCACAAAAGTGAGGGCGATGGTATTGGCAGGATGCGCGTGGTAGATCACCCTGTGTTTTCCGCCTGTAGCCAGTTTTTTCACTTCATGGTTCATCAGATGGGACGGCAGTTCGCTGGTAGGTCTTCCGCCGTTTACCAGGCCCCAGCAGATTCTGAAATTCTCGCCTTTTTCATCCACTTCAATGATGCTGATGTTGGAAGCCGGGTCCAGAATCACGTTTCTGAAATATTTTCCGCTTCCTGTCACCAGGAAATATTCTCCGGCCAGCTGGGGAACGCTGGTGCCGATTGGCTGCCATTCTTTCTCATTGCTTAATTCTTCTTTTACGGATTCCACTTCTTCCGCTTTCATGCGGTAGCTTAAATTTCCGCCATTTCTCTCATGCCAGTTCTGCAAAAAACCGTCATCACACATACGAATAAAACCTTTTACAAATTCTGCATCTAAAACCTTCATGATATCCTCACATTCCGCCGCAAATCCGGCTTTTTAATTTCATTGGCATTTAATTTCTCTTTAATAAAACTTCTTTCTCGTATTTCATCACTTCATCGAACCACTCTTCCTTTTCAGGAACTCCGTTCATCTGGCAGAAATAATTCCATACATCGCCGAATGGATATGATTTTAAGCCTTCCTGCATTACCATCAGCTCTGTGAAGTTTCTGTCTTCCTGGAGTTTAGCCAGATAGCTGTCCGGACGAAGCAGGGCGAACAGCAATGCCTTCTGCATATTTCTCATGCCGGTTACCCAGGCGGAGATACGGTTGATGCTGGCGTCGAAGAAGTCCAGAGCCAGAAGAACCCGGTCAGCTCCATTTCTCACGATCTCTTTCGCAATCTCTTTTGTCTCGTCGTCAAAAAGCACCACATGATCACTGTCCCAGCGCACGGAGCGGGTTACATGAAGGGCCACTTTATCAAAGAACAGCAGCATGCTGGAAATCTTGTCGGAAACCACCTCGGTCGGATGATAATGTCCGTTGTCCAGCAGGCATAAAAGATCATTTTTAGCCGCATAATTCATGTAAAACTCGTGGGAACCTACGGTGCAGCTCTCAAAGCCGATGCCGAATACTTTAGATTCAACAGCGATTAAAACCTTGCTCTTATCATAATCGATGGAAATGATCTGATCAAGAGAATCTTTTAATCTGGCTCTCGGTGACGTTCTGTCCGCAGGGATATCCTTAAATCCGTCCGGAATCCAGATGTTCATCGCGCATGGAGTTTTAAGCTCTTCGGCGAAATATTCGGAAATGCGGATGCAGGCTTTGCAGTGATCGATCCAGAATTTGCGGATCTCAGGGTCTTCACTGGAAAGAGTCGCATTTTCTGCCTTAGGATGTGAAAAGCAGGTAGGATTAAAGTCCAGTCCAAGGCCTCTTTCTTTTGCAAACTCCACCCATTTTTTGAAATGCTTTGGTTCCAGCTTATCGCGGTCTGCGAACTCTCCGTCTTCAAAAATAGCATAGCTGGCATGAAGGTTGATTCTGTGCTTTCCAGGAATCAGGCTCAGCGCCTTGTCGATGTCCGCCATCAGCTCTTTAGGAGTTCTGGCTTTTCCCGGATAATTTCCGGTAGTCTGGATGCCGCCTGATAACTGGGCTGCCCCCTCAAAGCCGTTAACGTCATCTCCCTGCCAGCAGTGCATGGAAACAGGGATGTTCTTTAATGCTTCCATCGCTGCATCTGTGTCTACGCCGATTGCCTTATAAATTTCTCTTGCTGATTCATATCTTTCCTTTGTCGTCATTTCAATTCTCCTTTATTATTAGTCTAAATGGAATACTGGTTTTAAATCTATGCATACGGGACTGTTGTCCTCGTTGGTTTCCATGATATCGGCCATATAATCCCACCATTTCCGGTTGATCTCGGTATCCGCCGATCTGCTCCACTTCTCTTCGTCTTCCACTTCCAGATATCCGTAGAGAACGTTGGTATCCGTATCCAGAGAGATGGAATAATTTCTTCCGCCGTATTCGTGAATCATCTCTTTCATCTCCGGCCAAAGCGCGTTATGCCGTTTCTCATATTCCTCTGCCATTCCGGGATACAGGAACATTTTAAATGTTTTTCTTGTCATATGCTTTCTCCTGTTCTTTTTAAGCGGTGTATTTTTTAATTTCAAACGATTTAAAAATGCTTTCTCTGGCTTCTTTCAGGGAATTAAATTCTCCTGCCTTCAGCATCTGAGCCGTTAAATTGCCGATCGCAGTGGCTTCGGAAGGGCCTGCGTAAACATCCCGTTTTGTAGCCTTCGCAGTCAGAATGTTCAGATACTCCGCATTGGAACCTCCGCCCACAATATGTATGCAGTCATAATGCTTTCCTGTGACCGCCTCGATCTCTTCCAAGGTTTTTCCATAGCAGACAGCCAGACTGTTATAGATAACTGCCGCCAGCTCTCCGGGCGTTTCCGGGACTTCCTGTCCGCTGGCCGCGCAGGCTTCTTTTACGGCATCGATCATGCTCTTAGGCGCCAGGAAACAGTCGTCATTGCAGTCCACGATGGAAGAAAGGGTCTCTTTCGACGCCATGTCACAAAGCTCTGCAAAAGAATAGCGGTTATCCAACTCCTTTTTCACAGACTGGATCATCCAAAGGCCCATAATATTTTTCAAATACCGGAAACGGAAAAAATAGCCGCCTTCATTGGTAAAATTAGCTTTCATGCTCTCCATGGAGCAATTGGCCGTCAGACACTCCGTGCCCATCAAAGACCAGGTTCCCGAACTGATATAGAGCACGTCCTCCTGATTGGAAGGCACTGCCACAACCGCCGAACCGGTGTCGTGGGTAGCGGGAAGCACAACCTGGCAGTTAAAGCCTACCTCTTCCTGAATCTCCGGGCTCAGCTCTCCTACCGTCGTTCCGGGCACTGACAGGGGAAGGAACAACCGTTCCGGATATCCCAATTTTTTTATCAGGCCGATATCCCATTCCATTGTCTCCGGACTTACCAGCTGGGTTGTAGTCGCATTGGTATATTCCTGCTTTTTAATTCCGGTCAGCCGGAAGTTAAAGTAATCCGGTATCATTAACAACGCTTCTGCCTGATTCAGCTGTTCCGGATGTTTCTGTTTTAAGGCCATCAGCTGATATACGGTGTTGAATATCTGTTTCTGGATTCCGGTTCTCTGATACAGTTCTTCTAAAGAAACCAGCTTATAGACTTCTTCATCCATTCCTTTTGTCCGCTCATCCCTGTATCCTGTGGTATTGCCGATGATCCTGTCTTGTCCGTCCAGAAGAACAAAATCCACCGCCCAGGTGTCAATTCCCATACAGTAAGGGATCTTTCCCAGTTCTTTGCATCTCTTCATACCTTCTTTGATTTCATGGAACAAGGCTTCCACGTCCCAGCACAATTCTCCATTAACCGGGCTCATCCCGTTGGAAAACCGGTAAATCTCCTCCAGCTGCATCTTCCCGTCCTTTACTGTTCCCAACATATGACGTCCACTGGATGCTCCGATATCCACTGCCAAATAGTATTTTTCCATATCATCGCTCCTAACATTTTAATCTGACTTTATCATAACTGAAAAAAGGCGAAAAAATAAGAACCTGGTTAATGAAAAACTACGTCCTTATTTGCAGATAAAAAAAGAACTGGGGCAGCGGCATTCGTTCACGCCGAATGCCGCTGCCCCAGTATAATACTGTTATATTACGTGCCGGGCCTTACACCGCCCGATATGTGATACCTGATAATCCGTCAATCCTTCCACTTTTCCACCACATAGTAGAGCGACTGGCTTTCCGATGCCCGGACAAACCGGTTCACCTCTTTTCCTTCTTTCGTACATTCCGTTTTCAAATCACGGTTTTCAATACAGCGTCCAAAATGTCCGTAAAACTCCCAGTCCCGCGGAACGCCGATGCTTCCCGTAAAAACATTTTTTTCCTTCCGGTTCAGAATGCAGTACTGATCCCGGAAAAAATGATATACGACCGGTTCGTCCTGCGGCGTGTTTTCCGGCACTTCCACAGAAATATTCAGCAAAACGCTGCCCGACAGGGAATTGATGGCCGTAACCTGTTTGCTTACGGTCAAATCCCCGTTTTTATATGTGATGGCGGCTTCTCCCGGATGGAGCGCCCTCACCTCGCCGGTGGGTTCAATGGTTAAAATCCCTTCCGGTTCCACCTGGTAGCCGGCATCCATATCGCTGCTCATGATTCCATTTTCATAGAATACAACCGTATTGAGGATTGAAGGATAGCCGTTGACCGATACCGTATTTCTGCACTGAATCGCCGCCGCCTTGGGCTTTGTCTTCTCTCCGAACATCCACAGCAGTGCCATCCGGAATCTCTGGCTGAAATACTGCTCCGTATGCACTGCGTCCGGCTGGGCCAGATAGTGCAGATCCACACCCTGTCTGTAGCCAATTCCTGAAAAAATGCGGTAAAGTTCCCTGGTATTATCCACATAGTAGGACTCGGCCATTCCACAGTCCAGCCAGATCTTCTGGCCGTAATTCCGGATGGAATTATAAAATTCATCTGACAACCAGTGAATAGCCGGAGATATCAGGCCTAACATTCCGTATATTTCATGGCGGTTCATGCCCATGCACAGCGTTACGATTCCGCCCATAGAAGAACCGGCCAGCATGGTATTTTCTTTTTCCGGCTTCGTCCGGAAATGGCTGTCTATATATGGTTTCACTTCGTCCGCCAGACATGCCTCATAGGAAAATCCCAGCCCCTCTCCTTCAAACGCATAACACGGTACATAACCTCTTCTGCCCATTTTACGGAATGGGGGCGGCGTCGTATGGGTCATCTCCCTTCTGCGGTCTTTTTCATTGCAGTCGATTCCCACCAAAATGACCGGCGGAATATACCCTGTCTGAATTAAGTCCTCCACTATCAGGTCCACGTCCCAGCGCTTTTTTCCCTTTTCGGAAAAAGCCCATTGGCCATCATGCAAATATACTACCGGATACCGCTCCTGAGACTTTTCATATCGGGGCGGGAGATAGACCCTGAGTGTTCTCCTGCTGTCTAATGCTTTTGAATAAAAGTCTGTAATTATATGTACGCTTCCCTTTCTCATTTTTCCCTTCCTGAAATCCTGCTTTTTTATCTATTCAAAATACGCTTTATTCATATACTCATAGTTTACAACTTTCATGTTCCCTTTCAGCGAAGTGTTCTGAATCTCATTCAGGCTGGCAAAGCAAAGAGGAATCCACCACATATTTTCGTTGCAGATCTTCTGGGCCTCTTTTAAGAGTTCCTCTTTTTTATCCTGGTCAAAGGTTACTTTCAGCTCATCAATGGTCTTCTGAAGCTCTTCCGTTTCGGGATCATTAGCATTCTTGGATACATTTCTTCCCCCTACAACGCCTTTTGCCGGCTCAAAATGGGTTCCATACGGAGATACAATAGGATCGCCGTTGATATTCACAAGGCGGATGCACAAGTCTTCTTTGAAATCGCCTTCCTGCATGGATGAAGAAGTCGCATCGTCATAAGTCGTGATATCCAGCGTGATACCGATTTTTGCAAGCTGGTTCTGGATTACCTCCGCAGCCCTCGTATAAGTGATTACATTGGCATTGACCATGGTTAATGTAAGTCCGTCCGGATATCCCGCCTCTGCCAAAAGCGCTTTGGCTTTATCCACATCTGCCGTGGTGAGCACGGAATTCTCTTTTAAGCTCTCGTCGTATCCCATAACGCCCGGAGGAATCAGCCCTGTCGCTCCTTTTCCCGTTCCGTCATAAGCGACTGCCGCTACGTCTTCGGTATTAATCGCATAGGCGATGGCCTGGCGGACTCTCTTATCCTTCATAATGCCGCTCTCTGATTCATAATTGCAGGCCATAAATACTACCACTACTTCGCCTCCGCTGTTGACTTTCAGGTTTTCGCTTCCCTTGTTCAGCAGATCTGCCACATCCGAATTCAGAGGATCTAAAGCTACGTCAATGGTTCCGGCTTCAAGCTCAATCATCTGAACCGACTGTTCGGAAATCAGACGGATGATCATGTTTTTGATGGCCGGTGCCCCATTCCAATAATCCTCGTTGGCTTCCAGAGTGATATTATCGCCGCTCACCCATTTTACAAACTTATAGGGTCCGCTTCCCACCGGTTCCTGTCCGAACTTTTCTCCCTTTTCCGTCGTAGCGCTTTCCGAGAACAGGCTGACTTTTACCAGGGAATCCAGCAGCGCGCCAAAGGAATAATTTAAGCCCACATGCACGCTGTAATCATCTGTTTTTGTCACATCGTCGAAATTAATAAAATCCAATGTGGAGCCAATGCTGCTTCCCTTATAATGGGCAAATGTAAACACCAGATCGTCTGCATCCGCCTTGTCGCCGTTGTGGAACACGATGTCCTTTCTCAGATGCAGGGTAATTCCCAGATTGTCCTCGTCCATCTCGTAGGATTCCACCGCGTAAGGCACGATGTTGGCACTACTGCCGTCATAACGGAACAGCTGGTCAAATACCTGGCAGTATACTCGTTTTATGGATGCGCTGTCCAAACCGGAGGGATCGAGGGTTGCCGGCTCCACGTTGCTGGCCATAATGATCGTGTCTTTGCTGGACACCGCCTGCCCGCTCTGAGCGCTGCTTTCCTTATTATCTTCGGCCTGGGCTGCGGCCGGTTCCTTTCCCTGGGACGGGGCCGGCTCTTTTGAACCGCCGCATCCAATTGTCGACAACACCAGTGCCGCTGTGAGACAAAATGCCATCACTTTTTTCATATGAACTACCTCCTCATTGAATGAATCATTGATTGATTTTTTCTACATAATGGCAAGCCGCCATATGTCCTTTTGTAACTTCCTGCCACGCCGGATTTTCATGAAAACATTTCTCCTGGGCGTAAATACATCTGGCTGCAAAGCGGCAGCCCGGCTTTGGATCAATTGGTGATGTAATCTCCCCTTTCAAAAGAATACGTTCTTTTTTCACATCGATGTCAGGCACCGGAACTGCTGACAAAAGCGCTTTTGTATAAGGGTGCAGGGGATGTTTGAACAGCTCCTTTGACTGGCTGTATTCAACCATCTGCCCCAGATACATGACCATAATCTCATGTGATATGTAGCGCACAACCGACAGGTCATGAGTAATAAAGATATAAGTCAGATCCATCTGTTCCTGAAGATCCTGCATCAAATTCAGGATTTGAGCCTGTATGGAAACGTCCAGCGCGGAAACCGGCTCGTCGCAGACAATAACCTTGGGAGACAATACAAGCGCTCTGGCAATTCCCACTCTCTGTCTTCGCCCTCCGTCCAACTCATGCGGGTATGCGTCCTTAATCCTTCTCGCAATTCCCACCGTATCCATGATTTCAAATACCCGCTTCTCAATTTCTGCTTTTGAACCGTATTTAAATATGATTAACGGCTCCGCTATGGTCTGAAATACCGTCATCCGGGGATCGATGGAGGACATGGGGTCCTGGAAAATCATCTGCATCTCCGAACACAGCTCATATCTTCTTTTGGATGTAATATCGGAAATATCCTGACCGTTATAAAATATCTTCCCGTCCGTATGGTCTAAAAGATGAAGAACCACCCGTCCCACGGTGGATTTTCCACAACCGCTTTCTCCCACTATCCCAAGAGTCCGCTTGCGTCCTATGGAAAATGAGATATCATCCACCGCATGAAGCCTACCGCCAGGAGTATCAAAGTATTTTTTCAAATTTTTGACTTCTAAAATTGTATCCATCACAAACCTCCTGTTCCGCGTCCGGCAGCAAGCCCGGTTTTTCCGCATCTCACCAAATGTCCACCGCCAATGTCCAAAAGCTCCGGTTTGCATTCTTCACACCGCTTATCCGCATAAGGGCACCGCGGATGAAAATAGCATCCGGAAGGGAGATTAGACGGGTCCGGCATCATACCCATAATGGGCTTTAATCTGGTTTCCTCTCCCGTTAAGCTGGGCAGCGACTCAAACAGCCCGATGGTATAAGGGTGCGCGGTTTCTTTGTAAATCTGCCTGGCCGTGCCGTATTCCACAATCTCTCCGGCATAGACAACTGCAATTTTATCGCACATCTCCGCAACCACTCCCAGATCGTGTGTGATCAGAATCATGGACGTCTTCATCTCGCTTTTTAGTTTGTTCATCAAATCCAGAATCTGTGCCTGGATCGTCACGTCTAATGCGGTGGTCGGCTCATCCGCAATCAAAAGTTCCGGGGAACAGGCCAATGCGATGGCGATTACGATTCTCTGCTTCATCCCCCCTGAAAATTGATGAGGATATTCTTTTAATCTCTCTGCCGGGATTCCAACCAGCTCCAGCATTTCCCCCGCTTTCCGTTCCAAATCCGCCTTGCTTTTTAAACCGGAATGGAGCTTTAATACCTCCATAATCTGCATCCCCACCGGATCGATGGGATTCAGCGCTGTCATCGGGTCCTGAAATATCATGGAGATCTTATTTCCCCTATATTTTTTCATCTTCTTTAAAGGCATTTGAAGCAGGTCTTCCCCTTTAAATTCGATGCTGCCGCTTATTATTTTCCCCGGAGGATCGCTTACCAGGCGCATAATTCCTCTGGCAATCGTGGTTTTTCCGGCTCCTGTTTCCCCCACAAGGCCCAGCGTTTCCCCTCCGGCCAGGTTAAAGCTGACGCCGTTGACTGCCCGGCATGTCCCCATATTGCGGGTTATGTAGTGAATGTGGAGGTCTTTTACACTTAGTACATTTTCTTTATCCATTCAAGCATCCTCCTTATTGTTTCAGCCGCGGATCTAACGCATCCCGCAGCGCGTCGCCTAAAACATTTAAGCAGATAACGCTGAGGACAATTGCAAGACCCGGGTATGTAACCAGCCATGCGCATTTTGTGATATAGGATCTTCCTGTGGAGAGCATGGTTCCCCACTCCGGAGTCGGCGGCTGGACGCCCAGTCCCAAAAAGCTTAAACTCGCTACGGAAATAATGGAGTTTGCCACTCCAAGCGTTGCCTGAACGATAATAATGGCCAGCACGTTTGGCAGAATATGCCTGATGATCAGTCTCAGCGGCCTTGCTCCGATGGCCCGTGACGCCTCAATATATTCATTCTGTTTGACGGCCAGTATGGGGGCCCGAACCACCCTGGTGAAGCTGGGTATGGCGGAAATCGCAATTGCAAATACGGTATTGCGCAGGCCTGCCCCCAAACTGGTAGCCAGAACGATCGCCATGAGAAGCGACGGAATTGCCATGAATATATCCATAATCCTCATGATGAGATTGTCCACTTTTCCTCCGTAATAGCCGGCTAAGGAACCTAATATCACTCCGACCGCAGTGGAAAGGATGGTTGCCATCATCGCAACGAGAAGAGAGATTCTTCCCCCATATAACACTCTTGAAAATATATCCCGCCCGTAATTGTCCGTGCCAAACCAATGTTTTAAGCTGGGAGGCATCAGCGCCTCTGAAATCTGCTGCTCGTCGATTCCATAGGGAGCCACGAAATCAGCAAATACGGATGAGAAGATAATGACCAGCAAAACGATCAGACAGATAACCGCCAGACGGTTTCTGGAAAACTGATAGACGGCATCTCCCAACCGGCTGTGGCTGATATTGTTCTGCGCCTTCTCCGCTTTATTTTTTCCGTTTCCCATCATGCCGCCACTCCCTTCTCATTGGAAGAACCGCTTCCTCCATTCTTTTTCAACCGCTTTCTTCCCTGTATTTTAATTCGCGGATCGATCAGGGAATAAAGAATATCCACAATTAAATTGATAATGCTGAAGGAAAATGCCACCAGAAGAACCGCCCCCTGTACCACCGGATAATCTCTGGAATTGATGGAATCGATCATCAGCTTACCAATTCCCGGTATGGAAAAGATCTGTTCCGTAACAATGGCTCCGCCCAGCATGATTCCAAATGAAATTCCGATTACAGTAAAAATCGGAAGCAGAGCATTTCTCAGCACATGATGTAAAATTACGGTGATCTCTTTCTGTCCCTTCGCCCTGGCCGTCACCACATAATCCTGGCGGATACACTCCAGCATGGATGAACGCGTCGTTCTGAGAAGGCTGGCCGCATTGGAAAATCCAACGGTCATCGCCGGCAGAATCCAGTATTTCCATCCGTAGAATCCGGACGCAGGCAGCCAGTGGAGATTTGCCGAAAAGATAATGATCAGCACCATGCCAAGCCAGAAATTCGGCATGGACACCGCCACCAAACCAATGGTGACGGCGATATTGTCAATCCACGTGTACTGCTTTACCGCCGATATGATACCGATCGGAAGCCCCATGATAATCATCATCACCAAGCACGCACTTGCCATCTTCAGTGTGGTCGGATAGCGTTCAAAGATCAATTCCACCACCGGCCGGTTCGACTTAAAAGAATCGCCGAAATCGCCTTTTGTAACAATGTTTTTTATGTAGCGCACATACTGGGTGATAAAAGGGTCATTGAGCCCAAGTTCTTCTCTCATCTCCTCAATCGCCTCCACCGGCGCATCGTCCCCCAGCATAATTCTGGCGGGATCTCCAGGCGCAAAATGAAGCAGGCTGAAAACCAGGAATGATACGCCCACAAGAACGGGTATCATCATCACAATCCGTTTAATGATATAGTTAACCACTTAAAAGTCCCTCCCTTTTTATAATTTCCATATTCTTTTTAACCGCTTCCCACCTTTCCATAATCTTCCTACTCCTTTTATTCTAATTTCTTATTCCCCCTTTTTTGATGGTATTTTTTTCCATTTCATACCTGTCTTGTTTTCTAAACTTTCATTTGCTATAATTAAGTTGGCTGTAAAATTGTAGCTAAACTATATCATTGCAAATTATTAAGTGTCAAATTCCACAATTTCATAGACATAATAACCATCTTTCATAGATATTATGTTAGATTCATTTACAATAGGGGATTAAATAATGGATTTTAAAGAATTGACTTACGTTGTAGCTCTGGCAAGATACCAAAACTATACGGATGCCGCCAAAAGCCTCTTTATCACTCAGCCCGCTTTGACGAAATCCATAAAAAAACTGGAGCTTGAATTAGATGAACCTCTTTTTATCAGGAATAAGAATTCTACAATTCCTACAGATTTCGGTTTAAAATATGTGCAATATGCACAAAGCATTTTAAGTCTGAAAAATACCATGGACAGGGAACTGCAAATGCTGCACGACAGAAAATATCCTGTGCTGAGAGTGGGCATCACGCCTGTGTCCGGCCGTTTTCTATTATCTCAAACGGCCATTGCCTATCAAAAGAAGCACCCGAATGTACAGCTCAGTTTTACGGAGGGCATCACCCTCACCTTATATGATATGGTTGAGAAGGGGGATCTGGATCTGGCCATCTGTGTCTCTCCGGGATCTCCGCCATTTCCTGCCCGCCCCAATTTACAAACCGCCTTCGTCCAGGACACTGAAATCGTGCTGGCAGTCCCGCCGGACCATCCTTTAATCAGTATGGCAACCATAAAACCTGAGTTTCAGTATCCCTGGATTCCGTTGGAATGGGCCCGGAACGAAAAATTTCTGCTTCAGCCGGAAGACCAGTTCACTACAATGGCTGCAAGACACCTGTTTAAACAACTGAATTTTCAGCCCGCTTCCATCAACAATCTGACCAATGTGCATTCAGCCATCGATTTGGTCTGCGCGGGCTGCGGCGTAGCCATTGTAACCAACATGCATTTGGCAATCTTAGAGCAAAAAGTGAAACTGACCGCCCTGTCAATCGGGACACATCCTCTCTACAATAAGACGGTGGCCATTTACCGAAAGGGCACATCCCTTCCTCCATATGCGGTGGATTATGTTGACCTGGTCCGGGAAGTTTACAGAGCCATTTTACTGAATCTTTAGTTCTTATCCTTTAAACATTAATTTTATCTATGCATTTTTCCATGTTTGTCAAAAAGTGCATAAAAAGAACCCGGGAATGGATCAGCCCTTCCCGGGTTCTTCTTTTGTCCGCCGCCCTGCGCAGCAAATTTCTGGTTCTATGTAATCTTATTATTTTCCCTGTACTGTTTCGGAGAAATCCCATACCGCTCCCGGAAAATCCTATGGAAATAGCTGGTATTATCGTATCCGACGGCCACGCTGATCTCCGCCACCGCTATCTTGGTGTTCAGCAAAAGAAATGCCGCCTGGTTCAGCCTCTTGATCTGCAAAAGCTCCTTATAGGTTCTCCCGGTCAGCTTTTTCACCGCCCGGCTCAGCCAGTAGATATCATACCCCAATAGGCCTGCCAGTTCCGTCAATTCCCCGTCCCGGTAATTTTCATCAATATATCTGAGCACATTTAACACCAGTTCCTGCTCAAATGTGTCCTCATTCTGGCTGATCTTATCCGTGTAATGCATCAGCTGGAGAAATAAAAGCCCCATGGTGATCTGGTTAATGCTTCTTTTATTGGGCTGATTATTCATCAGCGTCCAAACCATATTTTCCATCAGGTTCTGAACGGGAAGCACATCCGACACCTGGAAATGAAGATAGCTGGAATAACCGTTGTCTCCTCTCAGGCAGCCCACAATAAACTCCCTGAGAAGGTTCTCTTCCTCTCCCATCATCCGGAAGGCCGTATCAAAGAATTCCGGTAAAATAATAAAATTAACCGCAATATCATCTTTCCCTGCCGGAAGTATTTCCTGGGTGGCGTTCTGGTTCAGAAACAGAATTTCCCCTTCTTTTAACACCACTTTTGTGTCGTCCACAATATGAGTCGTGGTTCCCTGGCACATATAAATCACTTCCACAAAGTTGTGTTTATGCTTAGGGAAATACACAAAACGGGTATGGGGCCGGATTCGGATCAGTCTGCCGTGCTCCAACATCTTTTTGCTGTCCACAATCAGATCTTTTTTCTCCGTATAACGGGTCTTGTCAATCTCCGTGCGCCCGTCTAAAAGCTCCCGTTCTTCCTCTGTTATGATGCTTAGCTGGTCTATGATCTTCTGGTTCATCTTTATCCTCACTCAGGATTTAACACCAAGGGTGAAGGCATTTTCGAAAAAGCCTTCACCCTTTAATGTAAAACCTGAAGGCATTTTTGAAAATGCCTTCACCCTTGATGTTAAATTTATTTGAAAAGTCCTTTTTTCTTAGTTTCCTTCGTCTCAGAAGCCCTGCCGTTCATCACATCGTCAAATTTCCGCAAAGCCTCTTTCTGAGCCTCTGTCATCTTCTCAGGCACCTGAACCACCAATGTAACATAATGATCCCCTCTCTGATTCCTGTTGCGAAGAGACGGAACTCCTTTGCCCTTCAGCCGCACTTTTGTATCGGTCTGGGTTCCAGGACGCACCTCGTATTCCACCTGCCCGTCAACCGTCTTAATGCGGATAGTTCCGCCTAATGCCGCCGTTGCAAATGAAATCGGTACTGTGGAGAAAATGCTTGTGTCTTTACGTATGAATACCGGATGTTTGGATACGACCGCCTCTACCAGAAGGTCTCCGCGCTCGCCGCCGTTGACGCCTGGTTCTCCGGCTCCGGAAAGGCGCACGCTCATGCCGTCGTCAATACCTGCGGGAATGTTCACCTTGAATTTCTTCTTTCTGGTGATATAGCCGGTTCCACGGCAGTCCGGACATTTTTCCTTTATGATCTTGCCTGTGCCGCCGCAGTCCGGACATGTCTGGACGTTCTGCACCTGGCCGAATAAGGACTGCTGAGTGTACATAATCTTGCCTTTACCATTACACTTAGGACATGTCTCTGGAGAAGTGCCCGCTTTCGCTCCGGTTCCGTGGCAGGAAGCGCACTCTTCCTTAAAATTGATCTCTATCTCTTTTTCGCAGCCAAAAATAGCTTCCTCAAAAGTGATGCGGATGCTCGTTCTCAGATTAGCGCCTTTCATAGGCCCGTTATAGCGGGCGCTGCTGCGGCCGCCTCTGCCGCCGAAGATATCTCCGAAAATGTCTCCGAAAATATCTCCCATATCCGCGCCGTTAAAGTCAAATCCGCCGAATCCTCCAAATCCGCCGGCGCCGCCTGCCCCGCCGTCAAATGCTGCATGGCCGAACTGATCATACTGCCTACGTTTTTCCGGGTCGCTAAGTACACTATAGGCTTCAGAAGCCTCTTTAAATTTCTTTTCTGCTTCTGCATCGCCAGGATTGGTATCCGGATGATATTTTTTTGCCAACGCCCTATAGGCTTTTTTCAGGGCAGCATCATCCGCATTTCTGTCGACGCCAAGAACTTCATAGTAATCTCTTTTATTTTCTGCCATGTTAGTCTACCTTTCACACTAAGGAAAGTGCTGTACTGCTACAACACTTTCCTCATTTCATCTAAATATCTTATACTTCTTTGTAATCTCCGTCAACTACATTATCATCGCCAGGCGCACTTCCCTGAGCGCTTCCCATGTCAGGACCTGCGCCCTGAGCACCGGCTGCTCCCTGTGCAGCTTCGTAAACTTTAGCAAATAATGCCTGAGCACTTGCCATCAGTTTTTCTTTTCCGGCTTTGATATCTTCGATCTGAGCATCTGTCATCTGATCGATTGGAGCGCGGTTGATCGCTTCTTTCAGTGCGCTTAAATCAGCTTCTACAGCAGCTTTATCATTGGCATCAATCTTGTCGCCTACTTCTTCAAGAGCTTTCTCTGTCTGGAATACCATGGAGTCAGCGTCATTTCTTGCATCAATACCTTCTTTTCTCTTCTTATCCTGTGCTTCAAATTCAGCAGCTTCTCTTACAGCTTTATCGATATCGTCATCGGACATGTTGGAGCCGGATGTGATGGTGATATGCTGTTCTTTACCTGTTCCAAGATCCTTAGCGGATACATTAACAATACCGTTGGCATCGATATCAAATGTAACTTCGATCTGAGGAACACCTCTTCTTGCTGGCGGAATACCGTCCAGACGGAACTGGCCTAACGTCTTGTTATCTCTTGCAAACTGTCTTTCACCCTGTACAACATGGATATCAACGGCTGTCTGGTTGTCAGCTGCAGTTGAGAAGATCTGGCTCTTCTTGGTCGGGATTGTGGTATTTCTCTCAATCAGTCTTGTGGCTACGCCGCCCATGGTTTCAATTGACAGGGAAAGTGGGGTTACATCCAGAAGAAGGATGTCGCCTGCGCCTGCATCGCCTGCTAATTTACCGCCCTGAATAGCTGCGCCGATAGCAACGCATTCGTCTGGGTTCAGGGTCTTGGATGGTTCCTGGCCGGTTAACTGTTTTACTTTTTCCTGTGCGGCGATCATACGTGTGGAACCGCCGACTAACAATACTTTGCCTAATTCGGAAGCTGTCATTCCTGCATCTTTTAATGCATTCTGTACCGGAACTGCAGTTCTTTCGATCAGGTCATGGGTTAATTCATCAAATTTTGCTCTTGTCAGGTTCATATCCAGATGTTTCGGACCTTCTGAAGTAGCTGTGATGAATGGAAGGTTAATATTGGTTGTAGTAGCAGTGGATAATTCCTTTTTCGCCTTTTCTGCTGCTTCTTTTAATCTCTGAAGAGCCATCTTGTCGGCAGATAAGTCTACGCCTTCTGCTTTCTTAAATTCATCAGTCATCCACTGTGTAATTCTTGCGTCGAAATCATCTCCGCCCAGTCTGTTGTCACCGGAAGTAGCCAATACTTCGATAACGCCGTCACCGATCTCGATGATGGAAACGTCAAATGTACCGCCGCCTAAGTCGTATACCATGATCTTCTGTTCTTTTTCATTATCCAGACCATAAGCAAGAGCTGCTGCAGTCGGCTCGTTGATGATACGTTTTACTTCAAGACCTGCAATCTTACCAGCGTCTTTGGTTGCCTGACGCTGAGCATCGTTGAAATATGCAGGAACTGTGATAACTGCTTCTGTTACTTTCTCGCCCAGGTAGCTTTCAGCGTCCGCTTTTAACTTCTGAAGAATCATAGCTGAAATTTCCTGTGGTGTGTATTTCTTATCGTCGATGGTTACTCTGTAATCGGTACCCATATGTCTCTTGATGGAAGAGATTGTCTTGTCTGCATTGGTAACTGCCTGACGTTTTGCAGGTTCACCCACTAATCTTTCGCCTGACTTTGTAAATGCTACAACAGACGGTGTGGTTCTGACACCTTCTGTATTGGCGATAACAACTGGTTTACCGCCTTCCATAACTGCTACACAGCTGTTAGTTGTTCCTAAATCGATTCCTATAATTTTGCCCATAGCTTTTTCCTCCTGATATTTATACTAAATGTTTGAATTGTCATTGCCTTTACTGCCGCTTAATTGGCTACCTGTACCATACTGTGACGCACTACGGTGTCTCTGTACATATAGCCCTTCTGAAGTTCCTGGGCTACCACATTCTCTCCCAGTGATTCATCTTCAATATGCATTACCGCATTATGGAAATTAGGATCAAATGGCTGGCCTACCGCTTCGATCGGTTTCACGCCCGCTTCGTCCAGAGCTTTCATAAGCTGCTTATATATCTTCTCCATGCCTTCCGCCACAGGGCCGCCCTTTTCCGCTTCCGGCACAGAGGCTAAGCCTCGTTCAAAGTTATCCACAACCGGCAGAATCCGTTCAACCATGTCACGGGCGCCGATCTCATACATCGCCGACTTCTCTTTTTCCGTCCGTTTACGGAAATTATCAAATTCAGCCATCGTCCGCTTTACGCGGTCTGTCAAATCTTCAATCTGAGCATCTCTCGGATCTTTTTTCTCTTTTTTCTTTCCGAAAAAGCCTTTCTTTACCGCCTCTTCGGCTTCAGCCGCACGTTCTGTTTCCTCTGCGTCTGCCTGAGCATTCTCAGCTTCAGCTGTTTCTTCTAAGTTATCCTGAGCTGCGGTTTCTTCTTTCATTTCATCCTGTTTTATCTCTTCACTATTCACGCCTGTCATTCACCTTTCATCTATTCTTCTTTATGGAAGATTACATCCAGCTGAGTCATCAGCGTTCGCAAAGTTCCCAATACCTTTTCGTAATCCATGCGCTTAGGTCCGATAATTCCTATCGTTCCCTGAAGACCTTTTCCCAGGTCATAATTGGCGGTTACAACACTGCAGTCCTTCATGGTCTGTATCTGAGTCTCATCTCCGATATAAACCTGAATATCCGCATTATCACTGTTGGAATTCACATCTGAGATCAATTCCTGTAAAAGTTCTTTCTGTTCCAGTGTGCTGATTAACTGGCTGGCTTTTTCTCCGTCGCTTAACTCCGGATATTTAAAAATGTTGGTGGTGCCGCTGGTATAGATCTGAAGATCCTCATCCGCTACAATGGCGGCTGCGATCTCATTGAGCACCAGATCGACCACTTCCCTGTGCATGCCTGCCTGTTCCTTCAGCCGTGTAATCACCGCTAAGTTGATCTCTTCCACTGTCAGACCATTCAAATTAGTGTTCAGCAGAATATTCAGATTCAGAACTTCTTCATCCGTCACTTCCACGCTGACCGGAACAATGGTGTTCTTGATAATGTTGCCTTCCACAACGACCACGACCAGAAGCTTTCTTAAATCAACTCTGGAAAGCTGGATGAACTTCAGCTTGTTCTGATGGTAATTGGGACCGGTTATCATCGCCGCATAGTTCGTATCTTTTGCCAGTATCTGTGCCAGCTGCTTCAGCACAAGTTCCACCCGGTCAACTCTCTGCAGCATCAGTTCCTTGAACTCCGCCACTTCGTTGTCCTTCTCTTCCATGATCTGATCCACATAGAAGCGGTATCCCTTATCTGAAGGAATCCTTCCGGCTGAAGTATGAGGCTGAATGATATAGCCCATATCCTCCAAATCCGACATCTCATTACGGATGGTGGCTGAACTCCACTTCTGTTCAGTGAACTTGGATATGGTTCTGGATCCAACCGGCTCACCTGTATCCAGATAAGTTTTTATGATAGCTTTCAATATAATCATCTTACGCTCATCCAAATCCATATCGTTTCGCCTCCCATCTTTTTGTTATTAGCACTCCCAATCATTGAGTGCTAACAACCATGTACTTAATATAATCCTTTCATATGCGTTTGTCAACACTTTTTTAAAAATATATTCTCTGTTTTCAATACGTTTTCAATACTTTTAAGCAGTTATTACGATCTTAACTTGACATTTAACAATTATGTAATATAATGGTAATTGATCCACCCAAACAATTTATTTGCGAGGTAAATCATATGATAAAGAATTTAATATACCGATTGAGAATGACCGTACTGATCTGCGTGTTCGGCATCCTGCTTTCCTTTCCGGCCATGGCCGCCAAAACGATTGATGTGAAAGTAGCTGACACAGCGGATATGCAGGAAAGTGATACAGAACAATCCGGCCCCGGCGTTCCGGCCGAAGAAAAGATTGAAGAACCCGAAGCTCCTAAGGCAGGCGATTCTCTTGGAACTTTTACCACCAGCGGCTACTGCAACTGTGAAAAATGTTCCAAAGGCCACAATCTCACCTATGCAGGAACGGTTCCTAAGGCAGGACATACAATTTCAGCAGATTTAGACTTGATTCCCCTTGGCACAAAAGTACTGATTAATGGTACTGAATATACAGTTGAAGACAAAGGCAGCGGTGTAAACGGCAGAATGATCGATATTTACTATGATAATCATGATGATGCATGGAACCACGGCTTACAGACAGCAGAAGTTTTTTTAGCAGAATAACAAAAGATAAAGGATGCAGAAGCAGCGGCTTTTGCATCCTTTTTTGTTCCCCGAAAATCGGGAAAAATGGAAAAAATATCCATTTTCCTTGACAAATCGTAATTTTTGTGTAGAATAAGTACTTGTGTCAGTTGTTACAGAATTATTACATTTGTTATAATTTCTTAACAAAGCAGCAGAAAGGATTTATTTATGAAAGAAAAAAAATTGTTAGTGGCTTTAATTATGGCAGCAGTGATGACGCTCCTCGGAGGCTTCACAGCATTTGCTTCCACTTATTCAGGCCGGCTGGACAGTGTAACTCAGGACAAAATAACAGGATGGGCTTGGGACAGCGCAGACCCTGCATCTTATGCAGTTGCCAGAGTCGTCATCCGCAATCAAAATACACAGGAAATTGTTCAGGATACTACCGTTGTTGCTTCCAACTACCGGGAAGACTTAGCCGCTTCCGGCAAAGGGAACGGAACACACGGATTTGAAGTGCCTGTCGACTGGAGCCAGTATGAAGACGGCGTTTACAGCGTTCAGGCCTACATCGGAGACCAGGAATTCGACAATACCATCTCCTATAATACCGGAACAGCCGCACAGGAAGTATCCGGAGGCAGTTTCCGTTCCTTAGGAGTGTTTAAAACAACCGCTTACTGCCCATGCGCCAGATGTTCCGAAGGCTGGGGAAGAAGAACTTCAACCGGAGCGGTAGCAACTTCCGATCACACAATCGCAGTTGATCCAAGGGTCATCCCATACGGAGCAAAGGTTATGATCAACGGCACGATCTATACGGCCGAAGACAGAGGCGGCGGCGTCAGAGGACACCATATCGATATCTTCTTTAACACCCACGGTGAAACCACTCAGTACGGAACACGAAACGTTGAAGTTTTCTTAGTCCAGTAAAAACTGGCTCAACACATAATTGCTGACATCAATGCCCTTCTCCGTTAAACGGATCGAAGGGCTTTTTATTTCTAAAAGACCTTGTTCCGCCAGCTTCTCTATCACATCTTTGTAAACATTCCACATGTTCTGGCCGAAACGGCCCACAAATTCGCTTCCGGACACGCCGTCCATCATCCTCAGCCCCAGAAACATGAATTCTTCCATCTTTTCCTGCAGGCTTAAAATTTCCAATTCCTGACAGAGATTTTCTTCGTCGGGACAGCGGTCCAAATACGTCTTCAGATCACTTTCATTGCAGAACCGTTCTCCCTTTATATAAGAAGAAGAACCCAGTCCAAGCCCCAGATACTCCACGCCTGTCCAGTATCCGATATTATGCCTGCATTCATATCCCGGCTTCGCATAATTGGATATCTCGTACCGCTCATATCCATGCTGCTTCAAAATCTCCTTCGTCTTATAATACATCCACCGCTCCAGCTCTTCATCGGGCAGAGGACAGCGGTTATATTCCAAAGGATTGGCTTTTGGACCGTAATAGGTGTAAAATGGGGTTCCCTCTTCAATAATCAGGCTGTAGGCCGATATATGTTCCGGTTTCAGCATCAGCACTTTCTTCAGCGTCTTTTCCCAGGAAGCGCAGGTCTGTCCCGGCAGCGCCGACATCAGATCCACATTCACGTTGGTAAATCCGGCGATTCTCACTCTCTGGTAACTTTTCAGAAATTCTTCGTAGGTGTGGATTCTTCCCAAAGACCTAAGTTCGTCATTATCGGCCGATTGAAGCCCCAGGCTGATCCGGTTGATCCCCGCCCTGCGGTACGCATCCAGTTTCAGGCTGTCCACCGTCCCGGGATTCACCTCGATGGTGATCTCAGCATCCTCTTCCACCTCAAAGCCCTGCCGGATGGCATCCATGACCGCCTCCATATATTCCGCCCTTAATATAGAAGGAGTGCCTCCCCCTATAAAAATGGTTGAAACCATATAATCCCGGTATCTGGCACTCTGAAGCTGAATCTCTTCTATTAACTTGTCCGTATACTGCCTATGCACTCCCTCCGGCGCCACGCCGGACAAAAAATCACAGTACTCACACTTGCGGGCGCAAAAAGGAATATGCACATATAATTCTAATTTTTCTCTATTCTTCATCTAATTTCAACACACTCATAAATGCTTTCTGCGGGATCTCCACATTGCCGATCTGGCGCATACGCTTCTTACCTTCCTTCTGCTTCTCCAACAGCTTTCTCTTTCTGGAGATATCGCCGCCGTAGCATTTTGCAAGAACGTCTTTACGCATGGCTTTAACCGTCTCTCTGGCAATGATCTTGCTTCCCACCGCTGCCTGAATCGGTATCTCAAACAAATGTCTCGGAATTTCTTCTTTCAGCTTTTCACACATCTTGCGTCCCCGCTCATAGGCGGATTCGGCATGTACAATAAAGGACAGCGCGTCCACTTCTTCTTTATTGATCAGGATATCCAGTTTTACAAGTTCGGACTGCTCATATCCCTTTAATTCATAATCAAAGGACGCGTATCCTCTGGAACGGGACTTGAGAGCGTCGAAGAAATCGTAAATGATCTCATTTAACGGCAGCTCGTATTTTAACAGCGCCCTTGTCTCCTCCATATACTCCATTCCCAGATAAACGCCGCGGCGTTCCTGGCAGAGGGTCATGATCGCGCCTACAAATTCTGTGGTCACCATGATCTCAGCGGTGACGATAGGCTCTTCCATATATTCAATCTCGGAAGGGTCCGGAAGATTGGACGGATTGGTCAGCTCCATCATCTCTCCATTTTTCTTATGAACCCGGTAGATAACGCCGGGAGCCGTGGTCACCAGATCCAGGTTGTATTCTCTCTCCAGCCTTTCCTGAATGATCTCCAAGTGAAGCAGTCCCAAAAATCCGCAGCGGAATCCGAATCCCAAAGCGATGGATGTCTCGGCTTCGAAGAACAGGGACGCGTCATTTAATTGTAGTTTTTCCAGAGCATCTCTCAAATCATTGTATTTGGCTCCGTCGGCCGGATACAGGCCGCAGTAAACCATGGAAGTCACTTTTTTGTAACCGGGAAGCGGATGTTCGCAAGGGCGTTCGCTGTTGGTAATCGTGTCGCCTACAGACGTATCCTTCACATTCTTAATGCTGGCTGTGATATAGCCAACCATACCTGCGCTCAGCTCTTCACACGGAAGGAACTGCCCTGCTCCGAAATATCCCACCTCCACAACTTCTGCAGTTGCTCCGGTTGCCATCATCTTGATCGGAGTCCCTTTTTTCACCCTGCCCTCTTTAATCCGGCAGAATACGATAACCCCCTTATAGGAATCATATAAGGAGTCGAAAATCAGCGCCTGCAGCGGCGCTTCAGGATCACCGTCCGGCGCCGGAATCTTCTTCACAATCGCCTCTAAAACTTCTTCAATGTTCACCCCGGTCTTTGCCGATATCCTGGGCGCGTCGTGCGCCTCAATTCCGATCACATCTTCGATCTCCGCTGCAACGCGGTCAGGATCGGCGCTTGGAAGGTCGATCTTATTGATCACCGGAAATACGTCCAGATCGTGATCCAGGGCCAGATAGACGTTAGCCAGCGTCTGCGCCTCGATTCCCTGAGCCGCATCCACCACCAGGATCGCTCCGTCACAGGCCGCAAGGCTTCTGGACACTTCATAGTTAAAATCCACGTGTCCAGGCGTGTCAATCAGGTTGAATATATATTCTTCCCCGTCCTCTGCCTGATACACGGTGCGGACTGTCTGGGCCTTGATGGTAATGCCCCTCTCCCGCTCCAGTTCCATATTATCCAGTACCTGAGACTGCATCTCTCTGCTGGTTAACAGTCCGGTCTTTTCTATAATCCTGTCTGCAAGGGTTGACTTACCGTGATCGATGTGTGCGATAATACAGAAATTCCTAATTTTGCTTTGGTCAACAGTTGCCATAATATTCCTCTCTTCTTCTGGTCTTACCAGAGTACAAATGTATACAAATGCGCCGCCTGCGTACCCGCACGGGACGGTACATCATGCCGTTTTGGCATTCTTTTTCTCTTGCTGCCCGGCAAACTGCCGCAGCTGTCTATAAAAATATATCATTTTTTTATTTTCCTTGCAACACCATATCTAAAACTTCTGCCAGCGGTTCCATGGCATTTAAGGCTTCCTGATAGGTATTGGTCTGGGCTCCCACTTCAATTAATGCTGATGCAGGGCGCAGATGCATGTTATACCGGAGACCTTTTAAATAGATTTTCCTCGTATAACCCGGGAAATAAGCGGCCGCCTTCAGCTGCATCTGAAAGCTGAAAGCCAGATTGTCTTCCCTGTATGGATTTTTCAGATAGTCGATTTCCCCTGTGGGCGTTTGGGATAATCCGTTAAAAAACATGATATTGGCCGTCGGCTTGCCGTTGACATCGGAAACCAGATGCACCCCTTCCCGCACGCCGTCTCTATGCAGGTCCAAAACCACTTCCACCGACGGATTATCCTGAAGAATCCGGGTAATCCCGTCCAGAGCATATGTATAGGCCTTATTCCGGTCCAGCTTTCCGTCTCTCAGATCATATACCGAAGTATCGTGAATCACATGATACCCCTTCTGCTCCAGCAGGCTGGTCAGGTAACTGCCCATTCCAACCACAGTAGCATCCGGCTTATCCACGCCAAAGTCTGCAAATGTCTCCTGGGAATGGGTATGATAGATCAGAATTTGAGGCTGGTCCGCCCCTGTGGTCAGTTTGAAATTGCGGCTTAAAAATTCGTCCGCATTCATAAGATCCCTTCCTGCGGTTGTTGAGGAATGAATGCTGTAAAAATTCTTCATCATATAATCATAATCGGCCAGCTGCTCTTTCAAATAGATCTTTCCGGGAACATTTTGCGGAAGTTCTTCCGTTTTTTCCTCTATCGGCGTTGGAGCCGGAACCATAGTATCCGCCTGCTGTGAAGGGTCCAAACTGGTGTCTTCCCCTCCATATAGAAACAGATACTGATATTCCCGGCAGATTCTCTGTTCATCCAGATACCGTTCATAGGACGGATCCGAGTGGGGTTTGGCCGCCGGTTTTTGGTTCTTTTCTTTATAATGAAAGGAAGGATAAACGCTCTTTATCATCAGCACATACCATGGTGCCTGATCCCCATTGTTCAGATCCGCTCCTGCAAGCGGATACCGTTCTTTCCAAATCTGCTCCAAACATGCTTCTCCCAGCTCATTAAAGGCGCTTCCGGCCTTTTCCCCAATCACATTCCCCTTCATGTATCCTGCCATTTTCCACAGGAGCAGGAGGATCAGCATAACTCCCACCCCTGTCATAGCATACCTTATCGCCAAATATGGCGTCCATTTTCTACGTTTCACATAATCACCCTTTATAAGATATGTGATAAACGCAGGAAGATTTCATTAATTATTCCTGTTGCTGAAAAAAAGCTCCGTGTATGCCCTCCGAAATGGTGAAACTCAGCTGCTTCACCGTCTCATCAATGTCCGGCGGCGTCACGTACAGGCTTCCAAACTCCGGTTCTAACAGCTCCCGGATCAGTTCATACTGTTCATCGGAATTCATTTCTTCTATAAAATTCCCCATACCACTGGTGGATGAATTGCTTGCCAATGTTTTGATCATGGTGGAAACCGTGTCATGGACGATGGCCGCCGCTCCCACCACCGTAGGCACGCCGATTGCCAGCACCGGAATCCCCAGGCTCTCGTGTGTCAGGCTGTGGCGGTGGTTTCCCACCCCTGACCCGGGATGAATTCCCGTATCCGTCAGCTGAATGGTGGTTCCAAGCCTGCGCACGCTTCTGGCCGCCAGAGCGTCGATGGCTATAACCAGATCCGGCTTTGTCTCATGGATAATGCCCTTCAGTATCTCAGCCGTCTCCATTCCGGTCTGAGCCATCACGCCGGGGACGATGCCGCTGATAATTGGAAATCTCTTTTTCTGACAGAACGCCTCCCCATACTGGGTCCACAAATGCCTTGTTACCTGAAGATTACCCACAACCCTCGGCCCCAGGGAATCCGGGGTAACCGACTGGTTCCCCAGCCCCACAACCAGCACATGAACCGGGTGCTCATAATGGGAAAACGGCTTTCTGCACACCTGCTTCACCAGTTTTCTCAGCTGCTTCGCCAATTCATCCGATATCTCACGATGAAAATCCTCATCCTTGTCGCTCAATTGGGACGCTTCCAAAGTCAGATAAGTACCCTTTGGCTTTCCCATGGCCTTAGCTCCCCGTTCATCTAAAATCTTCACTTCGGTCAGCTTCATGGAATTTTCGCATCCATTCCATTCTCTTAACGATACCCCCCTGATCTCCCCTCCGTCTCCGGGAAAACTCTCTTTCTCTTCCAGGGCAAGGTCTGTCCTCACCTCAAACTGCATTTTCTCTGCTTCCATATTCTCCACTCTTTCCGCCTCCATCTTTAAATTACGAAATGGGATTCGGACGTTTGCCCAAATCCACATAAATTCAAGTCCGTTAAAAATCGCTTCTCTTGGTTACTATTCACAGTCCCGGCGGTCTCTGCCGTGCATTCCGGTCTTGGCAGTTTGCAGGAACTTTCCAGTGACTTTGCAGGGCTTTAGCAATTCTTAACGCGCAGAATTTTTCGTTCAAGGGAAATGTCCACTTGTCTGAGCAGAGCGAGTTTGGACATTTCCCTTGGCTTTTAGAAAAATCCTGCACGTTTAGAAGCGCTTATGCCCGAAACCGGAACTGGAAAGTTCCTGCAAACTGCCAAGACCGGAATGGACGGCAGAGACCGCCGGGACTGTGAATAGTAACTTCTCATGGTATTTTCTGCAAAAAACCTGAAAATATGTATTGACATCCCTCAATAAATTAGCTAAAATACAATAGTATGTTTACATTGAACTGTCCGTGTCCAGACTTTGATGCAAACCAAAGATTAAATTAATATATTATTTCAATTGGAGGTGTACAGATTGGCTAACATTAAATCTGCTAAAAAAAGAATTTTAGTTAACGAAACTAAGGCTGCTAGAAATAAAGCGATCAGATCCAAAGTTAAAACAGCTATTAAGAAGGTAGACGCTGCAGTTGCTGCCGGTGACAAGGCTGCTGCACAGGCTTGCTTAACCAGCGCTATCACAGAAATCGACAAAGCTTGCTCAAAGGGAGTTTATCATCCAAATAATGCTTCCAGAAAAGTATCTCGTGTCACAAAAGCTGTTAACTCTATGGCTTAATTATTATAAATTTTAAAAGCTTATATTCGTGGGTGTGACGAATATAAGCTTTTTTTATTTTGATGGAAGGCGCATGGAATCGGGATTTTTGTAGAACCATATTTACATCAAGGGTGAAGGCATTTTCAAAAAAGCCTTCACCCTTTACATTAAATCCTCAAGGCTTTTCCGAAAATGCCTTCACCCTTAATGTAAAACCCTACTCTCCCACCCACCAGATTTAATAATGTTTTGTAATCAGCAATTCCACCGCCAGCCGGTCCCCCAGCCGCCCTGTCTTCACAGCTTCTTCCGCATCCACGCAAAGTGTCACATAAGAAAAGATCTGTTCCCTTGTAAACGTCTTAGCCTGGATCATCACTTTCCCAGCTATAAAAGGCTGGATCTTGAGCCTGGAAGCGATTCCGCTTTTATCCATCCCCTGCCCCACCAGTTCCTTTACCTGTAAAATCTGGTTAAACTGCCTGGCTATTAAAAACAGAATCCTCATTGGCGGTTCCTTCAGCGTCAGAAGATCTTCATATAAATCCATGGCCACTTTCGTCTTCCTGTTTACAATGGCGCTGACCATATCGAATATCTTATTGGTCACCTGAACCATGCAGACGGCTTCCACATCCTCCGACGTTATCACGTCTCTGCCCAGCGTATAGCTGATCAGCTTGTCCAGTTCCATGCGGATGTGTTCCATATCATCCCCGGTTTTGCTTAAAAACAGTTCCATGGTGTTTCCGGTAATCTTTTTGCCTTCCTTTGCAAGGATTCCGCCGGCCCATTGGGCCAGCTGTCTGGCATCCTGACGGGACATATCCGCCGCATAACCGATCTCCTTCACCTTTTTATACATCCTGTTTCTTTTATCCACTTCGGATTCCACAAACACGAGACAGGTGGTGTCCGGCAGAGACGGAAGATATTCCACCATCTCGTCGGCAGCCGACTTAAAAAATCCGCTGTCTTCTATTATAATAAGCCTTTTATCGCTGAAAAACGGCATGGTATCCGCCAGGCTGATCAGTTCCTTAACATCCAGCCCTTTTCCCTCGAAATAGTTGTAGTTCATCGTATCATCGCCCATGACCGCCTCTTTTAAACGGTTCTTGTAGCTTTTTTTCAAAAATGCCTCTTCCCCATATAAAAGATATACCCGTTCAAACTCCCGGCTTTTGATATCCTGGTTTAATTTCTGCATAGCATTTCCTTTCCTGTTTGCTGAAACCGATTTGAAAGCTGGGTTCCAAATCCGTGCGTTAACCTCTATTATACGGTGGCCGGGCTTTTCAGTCAACCTGCGGATTTCATTTAAACTTTATTCGGATTTTATGGAATCCAGGTATGCCAGACTATCTTTCTGCCGTCGGTCCAAAGGGTTACCGCCCCGCTTACGGCAGTCTCATAGAGGCGGCTGTGCACTGCATCTAAACGTTCCAGCACCTCTTCATGGGGATGGCCGTAGCGGTTTTCTGCTCCGTAGGAGATCACAGTCCAGACAGGGCTCAGCTGTTCCAAAAAGCTTTGTGTATTGGAGAACTTGGAACCGTGATGAGCCGCTTTCAGAACAGACGCCGGAGCTATTTTGTATGATTCCAGCTTCTCTTCACCTGCTCCGCTCATATCTCCCGTAAGGATAAGGCCGAAATCCCCCAAACGGACTTCCAGCACCAAGGATTCCTCATTGATATCAGAGGGAATATCCTCTGCACCCGGGAAAACACATCGAATGGACAAATTCCCTTTTTTCAGACAATCCGGCCGCTTCACATCCTGCACCGCGTTTCCCCGCGCCATTTGCAGCCGTTCCAGCTCTCTGCAGTTTTCATCCGCTGTCCTGTGATAAGGAAGCATCAGATTCTCAATGACGATTCCTCTGTCCTCCTCCAGAAGATAGCGGACTCCGTTGATATGATCCGCATCCCCATGCGTTATAAATGCATAATCGATCCGGCTGATTCCTTTGCTCTTTAAAAATGGTTCCATCGTATATTCACCCAGCTTTTTCTGACTGCTGCTTCCTCCGTCTATCAGCACCACCAAATCCTCGTATTCGATCAGAATCCCATCCCCCTGCCCCACATCCATAAAAGTTATTCTAAGGCCGCTTAAAGGCAGTTTCCACAGGGATATTACGGATAGAGCCAGACAGATCAAAATTATCAGAAAATGCTTACGCCCGCTCCACATTTTTTCCTGCCCTCTTTTTATTAGAAGAAACACGGTTATCATGACCAGATAATACAATCCGATCTGCCAAAGTTCAGGCCTTCCGAGCACAACGCTGCTTCCCGGTAATTTAGCGATGATACGGCAGACGCTTTCATACAGGCGAAGGATGTAATGGCCGGAGCCCAGCGCCATATGGCCCGCTTTCAGGCTGACACAGCCAAGCAGGGCTCCTGCTGCCCCGGAACAGACCACATAGGTCATCAATGGGATTACGAAAAGATTTAATAGAATTGAGTAGACGGGATATTCAAAATAATGGTATCTGATGATGGGATAAGTCACCCACTGTATAGCTGTTCCGACGGCCAGAGCGGATTTCCAGGAGTTTTGTCCCTTCAACTGCTTATCCATCCATTTTCCCGGAATCCCTATGGCAAATACAGCGCCGAAGGACAGCTGGAAGCCGGCGGAAAATAAGAGCCAGGGGCTGTCCCATAACAGCAGAATGGCGGCCAGGGACGCGGCAGTCAGAAGATCGTAAGTCCTGCCCAGATATTCTGCAAGCATCATGAGCAGCAGCATGGCCACAGAACGCACCACAGAGGCCGAGCCGCCCACCGCCATACCATAGCTGACAATCCATAGGCCGGACAGAAGGCCTGAGCTTAAAAAGCCCATTCCGCCCAGCCTGAACAGACGGTAAATTCCCGCCCCGATCAGGGCGATGTGAAGGCCGCTGATGGCTAAAAGATGGGCAATTCCATTTTTCTGGTAAAGGTTTCGTACCTCCTTATCCAGATTGTCTTTTTCTCCCAAAAGGGCGGCCTGGAAAATACCCACATCTTCCGGTTCACTGATCCGGTCCAGGATGCCGGAAAGATGCATTTTCCCCCGGTATACCAGATGACGGTAAGGGCTGTAATTGTCACCGCATGCCATAAGGCTGGGTTCAAACATCCGCCAGCGGATTTTAAGACCGCCATAATAGGTTCGCGCATCGAACTCTCCCGGATTTCTGGAACCTTCAAATTCCTCAAGTTCCCCATGGCACCTGACCTTTCCTCCTATTTTTAAAAGTCCGGGATTTTTATCCTGGAATTCCGGGGCCATATAGAGCAGGATCTTTCCCGCCGCTTTTGCCCCTTTCTCCGTTTGAACGCGGCATGTTCCAAGCCGGATGATATCATAGCCGGATTTGCGGCTGATGTCTTCCACAAAGCCTACAGCTTCTATTTCCGAACCTCCTGCCATTTCCATAAGAGCCGGGTCCCCGAATCTGTCTGTAACGGATTTCATTCTGAAAAATCCGGCCGTCAAAAAGAAAAGCAGAATCAGGATCATCCCGACTCTGCCTTTTCTCACCACAGACCATAAGCCTCCTGCCGCGAAAAGCAGCAGCACGCCTATTACCACCAGTTCAGGTAACAGAGTAAGTACCTCTCCAAGTACGAACGCCCCTGTTATGAACATAAGCGGCCTTTTAATTTGCAGCACCTCCCAAATCTGTTTTTCTTTCAAACAATGTATTCAATGAAATCGAGTCCTTATATACCGCATCCTGGGTCCCGTTTATCGAGATCTGGACTTTATTGACCGTGGTCAGCTCAGTAAGCGAATTTACAACGGAATAGATGGGGATGTAGTCTTTCACCTCTAAAGTACTGTTTAAAAATGAAGAATCAAAATTGATATAACAAACATTTTTATTCACCGATACGTTCAGCAGCTTTACATCTTTTGGCAGCGTAGGATTCAAGCCGTCGGTGACCGGCCCTTTAATCAGCTGTTCAATTATCATTTTCTCCAGAGAAGTGTTGATATTGTGCACCACAGAGCGGTGCTCGGGCAAAAGCTTCTCCCCTGTTTCATCCGTAAAGTACAGCGTGATTTCCGTCTTTTCATAGGAGTTTACGTCGCTGACGCTGTCCACGAAATCGCCGGAAGCCAGCATTCCCACAGGAGCGCCCGTTCCATCCATCAGCGGCTGGTCCCCCACATTAATGTTGATGTATTCCACCCCGGGAATCTGGGTAAATGTCCTGGTAAGCGCCGCCCTGCAAAGTATCTCGCGGGTGGCTTTCATCTCCTGTACATTGGTATAATTATTGTCAAAATACAGATAGAGCACATGATCCTTCAGCTCGTATTTCTGAAATGTCACTTTTTCCGACAGTGAAACCTGGCAGTCCACATCTTTCGGCACCGTGCGGAACTGGGTCATCAGCTCGTCAATCAGCCTCCCTGTCTCCGTTTCTTCCGCATGGTATACCTGGGAAACCAGATGGGTCATGCCCGGATTCAAATAATAGATTTTATAAGTATTTTCCGCTTCTTCAGAAGCTGTGCTTTGATTCCCGCATGCGATCAGGACACAAAGTGCAGCCAAAGCGAGGATAATTTGTTTCAGATATCTCATGTTCTGTCACCTCTCCTGTCTGCTATGAAATATAGGACAAAGGAATTCTGACCGTAAATGTGGTCCCTTCCCCTTCCTTACTCTGTAGTTTCAGCGCCCCCTGATGCATCAGAACCACACTCTTCGTGATGGCGAGCCCAAGGCCTGTTCCGCCTGTCTCTCTTGAACGGGCTTTATCCACCCGGTAAAAACGTTCAAATATACGGTCCTGGTATTCCTCCGGTATTCCGATTCCGGAATCCGCCACCTTTACGTAAAAGAACTTGTGATCCGCATCCAGAGTCACCCGTACCCAGCCGTCTTCAACGTTGTATTTAATGGCATTTTCCACCAGATTATTGAGAGCCAGTGACAGCTTTGTCTCGTCTGCGTCAGCGGTCACATCCCGGATGCTTTCCAAAATCAGTTCAATATTCCTCTTTTTAGCGATGGGCCTTAACCGCTTGAGGATCAGTTCCAGCAATGCGTTAATATTCACCTGGGCGATATTCATCTCCGTGGCGGCTTTATCCATGCGGACCAGAGAAAGAAGGTCGTCAATGATCTTGCTCTCCCGGTCGATTTCATCCGAAATATCCGTCATAAATTCCCGGTACAGTTCAATCGGCACCTCTTCCATTCCCATGAGGGAATCGGCCAGCACACGGATCGATGTGATCGGCGTCTTCAGCTCGTGAGACACGTTGGACACAAACTCCTGCCTGGACTGGTCCACAGCTTTCAGCTTGGTCAGAGTGCGTTCCACGGCGGATGAGATTCCTGCCGTTTCCTTGTAGCTGTCGGCAGGCAGTTCCTCTTCCAGATTTCCATCCGCAATCCGGTCCAGACGCCTTTGCAGGCGCTGAAACGGCCGTAACAGGAACAGAGCCGCTCCCATGGAAGCCAGAACCAATATCCAGAATACGATCATCTGGAAAAAGCTTCCCTTTTCCGCGATCCGATCCGCCAAATCCAGGATATTTTCCGTGGAAGCGGTCACAGCCATCACGCCGCTGATATTTTTCTCTGTGGTATTGTCATAGATTGGAACAGTCAGGGCAAAATAATGTTTTTCCTTATTGTGCCGGTTGCTGTTCTCCCCCATAAAACACTTGATCACATCTTCCGAGATGTACATCTTCTGATTTGCCAGGCCAAAGGTGTCTTTGATAACGCGGAAGTTCTTGTCCACAATTATAATTCTTCCGTTGAAAATATCGGCAACCGTATCCATCTCGCCGTCTAAAAGCTCATCCCCAGCGCCGGATGCCATATAACCGCCCCGCGTCATCTTATTGCTCAGAATCAAACATTGATTCTGTACCTCAATGATCCGGTCGTCAATCTGATTCTGACGGAAAGACCCGATCAATACTTTTCCCTGTAAAAGCATGGGCAGAAATCCGGCCAATAGAATTAGGATAACTAAAGGAATCTTCATGCTGATCTGATGTTTCCATTCAAAGTTCTTCCATTTTGCCATGAATCTTACCTCCCGTTCATCCGTTTTTTCTTATACAATCTTTTTCGAACAGGCCACCGCGAGCGCTCCAGGGCCGATATGACAGGAAATGCTTAAAGACAGGCAGTCCATATAGATCTCTGCCTTAGGATACAGTTCCTGCAGCTCTTTCTTAAATTCCTGGGCCGCCTCTTCACTGTCCGTATGGGCGATCTGAAGCCATGTGCGTTCGCACTCTTTATCATTAAAACGCTGCTCTAAGTCGTGGGCAAGAGCGGTTGTCATCATCGTTTTGGCCTGTTTCATAGTTCTCGCCTTGGCAAATGCATCCAGCTTCTCCCCCTGTATGGTGAGCACCGGTTTCAGCTTGAGCAGCGTGCCAAGAGCCGCAGCGGCCGGTGTGATTCTTCCGCCTTTTTTCAGATATTTTAACGTATCAACCGTAATATAAATGCTGGACTCAAATTTAGTATCCTCCAGCACCTTTTTAATCTGCGCCGCGTCCATTCCCTGTTCCGCCATCTTTAACGCATCCAGGGCCGACTGCCTTTGGGTGACTGAAATCCTCTGGTTATTAACCACTTCCACCCTTCCGTCATACTCCTGAGCCAGCATCAGAGCGGTCTGACAGGAGCCGCTGAGCCCGCTGGACATGGGGATATACAATACCTGGTCATGATCCTTTAAAAGCTCTTCCCAAAAGCTCATGACCTCCTCCGGTGACGGCTGAGAGGTGGAAATATCCGCGTCCGCTGCCTGCCTGTCATAAAACTCTCTCTGGCTCAAATTGATTCCTTCCAGATAAGTCACCCCATCTATCATAAACGGCATGGGAATTACAAAAACCCCTTCCTCTTTTGCCTGCGCCTGTGTAATTCCGCTGTTACTGTCCGTTGCAATTGCTATCTTCATAAAAATCTTCTCCTTTCGCTGCTCCTTCTGCCGAGGTGTACAGCTGATAATATATTCCCCTCTTTTTCAATAATTCTTCATGATTTCCTTCTTCCACGATCCGGTTGTCGGAAAGCACCAGAATGCGGTCCGCATTGCGGATGGTTGTCAAACGGTGGGCAATGGTCAAAGTCGTCCTGCCCACTGCCAGCTTGTCCAAGGATCTGGATACCAGATGCTCGCTCTCATTATCCAGTGCGGATGTGGCCTCATCCAGAATTAAAACGGAAGGATTCTTTAAAAATACCCGGGCAATGCTGATTCTCTGCTTCTGACCTCCGGACAATTTAACGCCCCTTTCACCCACATAGGTTTCATATCCGTCTTTTAATTCCAGAATGAACTCATGGGCTCCGGCCAGCTTGGCCGCTTCGATCACTTCCTCTTTGGAAGCGCCGCTCTTGCCGTATGCGATATTATCATATACCGTTCCTGAAAACAGATAAACATCCTGCTGTACCACGCCGATATTGGTCCTAAGGCTTTGAAGGGTAACTTTCCTGATATCCTGTCCGTCAATGCGGATAGCTCCTGAGGTAATATCGTAAAAACGCGGAATCAAATTGCAAAGGGTGGTTTTACCGCCTCCAGACGGCCCGACCAAAGCGATTCTCTCTCCCGCCTTCACGTGCAGGTTAATTCCGGAAAGCACCTGATTATGATCATCCGGATATTCAAAATAAACATCTTCAAAATCGATGGTTCCATTCACATCTCCCAGCTCCACTGCGCCAGGATCGTCAAAAATATCGATGGTGGAATCCATAATTTCCACAAAACGCTCAATTCCCGTCATTCCCCGCTGGAACTGCTCCGCAAATTCAATAATACGGCGGATTGTAGCCAGCAAAGTGGTCACATACATGGTATAAGCCACCAGATCACCGGGTTCGATGATTCCGCGGAGCATGAAGATACCGCCTGCTATAATCACCACCACATACATCAGTCCGTCAAACATACGGATCGTATCCTGGAAAGCCGCCATGTATTTATAAGTCTGTCTCTTGATATTTAAAAACTCGATATTATCTTTCTGAAATTTCTCAATCTCCACATCTTCATTGGCAAAAGCCCGCACCACCCGGTTGCCCAAAAGGCTGTCTTCGATTCTGGCGTTAAGCTCTCCGATATGGTTCCTCTGCTTTTTAAACGCCGCCCGCACCTTTAAATTAAAATACGAACAGGACACAGCCATAACCGGCACGAAGATAAAGATGATTACAGTGAGAATCAAACTGATTCTGGACAATATAATAAACGAAACAAGAGCCTTTAAAAACGCGATAAAAAACTCTTCCGGACAATGATGGGCAAATTCCGTAACATCGAACAAATCGCTGGTAATTCTGGACATGATCTGCCCCACCTTGGTATTGCTGTAGTAGCTGTCCGACAGCTTCTGCAGATGGGAAAATGCATCCTTCCTCATGTCGGTTTCAATCTGAGCGCCCATCACATGCCCGGTATAGGCCATATAAAAGCTGGCAATCCCGTCCACAATTCTAAGGCCAAAATAAATCAGACCGATATTAATAATCGTCCTCGCCGTAAGCGAAGCCAGATCCTGAAGTCCCTGATTGGTAATATACCGCAAAATCAGCGGCAGAACCATTTCACAGATCGTAGTCAGAGACGCACAGAATAAATCGATGATCAATATGCTGGTGTACTTTTTATAATATGGAGCGAACCTGCGGATCAGCTCCGTTGTCTTCATTCGTTTGTTTTCCATATTCTCTCCTCGTTTACGTTAAAATTATAACTATCATTCCCAAAACAGCCTTTAACTATTTTACCTTACTTTTATAGGAAATGGAAGCTCAAATCTCACCGACTTCCATCAATTTCGCTTCCAACTGTTTTATATGAATCTGCCGCCTCCCTTGCCCGCTTGTTTGACCGGTTTAGGCTGCGGTCTTTCTATCAGGCGTTTAGAATAATTCTGGACGAAGATACCATTTTATCCTATAATAAGATTGATGAAATGATATAAAAAATACAATTATTAAAGGAGAACTCTCATGCCCTACTGTCCAAAATGTGATATGGAATTTATTGACGGCATAACTGTCTGTTCTGACTGCGGCGGCCCTTTAGCCGCGTCCAAAGAAGAAGCGATGAAAATGAAGAAACAGATGCAGGAAGAAGAAGAGGCCAGGATGGCCGCCGAATACGAAGCTGCCCGCGGAATGCTTAACAGCATAGAAGGTGCAGACCCCCAACAGGCCCCGGAACCCGCGCCTGTTAAAGTCTATGTGAAGAAAGCGGATAAATACGAAGACCTCAAGTCCTCTGCCTCCGCATTTATTCTGGTTGGAGCCTGTCTCCTCCTCTTTTCCGTCCTTTGCTGGACAGGTATCATCAACCTGCCTGTCGCAGGCACCTCTAAACTTCTGATGCAAACGGTGCTCACGGTAATGGGAATTGGTTCCCTGGCCGTTGCTTTCAACGCCTTGAAGTCCGCAAAAGTGGTCAAATCACAGATTGCAGAAGAAAACACTGCCACCAGGCAGCTGATCGAATGGTTTATCACCTCTCACTCGGCCGCAGACTTAGACCGCCAGCTTTCAGCGGAGCTCGGAGAGCTTGGACCGGAAGAGCTGAGCCTAAAGAGATTTGAGCTGATCCAGGATATTATCATCACAAACCACGATATTACCGACCAGTCTTATGTAGACAGTTTAAGCGAAGAAATATATAGCAAATTATTCGAGTAGTTTTTTCTCTCTTGGCGGATAAGGGGCAGGCGAACAAATCGGAATGTGAGGAGGTAAATAGCATGTCAGATTTTAGTATAAATCAAATGCAAGAAATGCAAAGAAGTCTCCAAAATAAGTATAAGGATAAATGGGAACCAATTGGTCCGGAAGCAGGAAAACACAAGATGCTTTGGATGATTGGTGAAATAGGTGAAGTCATTGATATTGTTAAAAAACATGGGGACATAAAGGCTTCTACTGATATTGATTTAAGAAAGGAACTTGTTGAGGAATTGGCTGACGTTCTTATGTACTATAATGATATCATGCTATGTTACAACATAACTGAACAGGAGTTACAGCAAGCTTATTGTGAAAAGTTTCAAAAAAATATGAAGCGATGGTAAATTCCGGTTTGTCAGACTGACAAATCGTAACTTATAAGGGAGAAATCTTTGATGAATGGGCAAATGTATCAAATTGCGTCTATTGTCGCGGCAGGAAAAAGAGCAATACAGTCCTCCAACTTGATTAAATATGAATTTTCGAATTATGAAAACAGCATTGAATTTGATTTTCTGCCGCAAAAGGGGTTTTTTAAGGAGAACAAGTATACCGCACCGAATGTATCGGCATGGTTTGAGCAAATAAAGGAAAATGGGGTACAAGACATAAAATTGCTTTGTCCATATTCAGTCAAAGACCTTCAGCTTTTAGGTTTCTCAAATACTACAGAGAGTTCTATTTTGTGTTTTCATAAAAATGGAAAGGTAACCTACTTTGTTGCCGATTGGCAATTTAATCATGAACGAAAGCAATGGAATATCCTGTATTCAGAGCATGATTGGCCTAATCCACCATCTAAAAAACCGCAGTTTAATGATAATACCGATTCGTTTCGGAAGATATTATTAGAAATTAAATCATTCGCTACTCAAATTGAATGTGAGAACTTTGCACACATTTTTAACTCCGCCATAAGTCTTTTAGATGGCAGTTGCGAGTATCCAGACAAAAAATATGGTTTAGAATTGCCGCAAATACCGCAGCAGAATCTTCAAATTTTTGAAGCGGCAAGCATTGCGGACGTGTTTGGTGCAATGGGGTCATGGAATGACAGCCCTCCCTATATGGCCCACATAAAAGGATTGGATAAAGAATATGAAGCTCTTTCTGCTGAATTGTTCAAAAATATTCGGCTTGCCATTTTGTACTCTATCAATGAATGGTAAGGGTATTGAACTAGGAAACAAACCTGCATTTTATGGAGTGATAAAATGAGAAAAGGATTCTGGAAGAAATTATCCTATGAAGATAAATTTGACAGGAAATATGCTTGCTGGACGCACAATCATAATGGATGGCGAAAATATAAGCGCAGCAATCGGAGAATTGCCAGAAGAAAAATAAACAGAATGATTTTGAATGAATAGGAGTAGTTTATTTTAAAAAGTTAACCGTGCCGGAAGCCGGGCATGAAAGAAGGAAGCGATTCCCTCTTTCACGCCCGGCTCCCGGCACGTCCTTAATTACAGCCGGCTTTCAGTCTAAACAAAGGAACAGATTAATGACATTGTTCCGTCCCATCTGCATTCCCCATATCCGGCCGGAATGATAAAGCTCTGGCCTTTTTTGATCTCTATCCCATTGATCTGTCCTTCGCCTTCCACAACCGTCACATTGACAAACGGCTTGTCAAAGGTTTGGGTGAAGCTTCCGTCAATCTCATACTTATAAACAGAATAGAAAGAACAGGTAATCAGATGGCTTTCCACCGCATGATCCAGCTGCCTTGTCTGAACCTGTGGAACTGCACGTTCGCTTTCAAACGGTGCTTTGATCACATCGATGGACTGCTTTACATGAAGCTGTCTCGGCTTGCCGTCGGAAAGACGGTCATAATCATATACCCGGTATGTAATATCGCTGTTCTGCTGAGTTTCCAGAATCAAAGTGCCGCCCTTAATCGCATGAAGGCATCCCGGATCGATCTGGAAAAAGTCGCCCTTTTTCACAGGAATCACACGGATGAATTCATCCCAGCGCTTTTCTAAAATCATCTCTTCCATCTCTTTATGGTCTTTTGCATGATGGCCGATCACAATCTGCGTATCGGGATCGCAGTCTAAGATATACCAGCACTCCGTTTTTCCAAGAGATCCATTTTCATGAACCGCCGCGTATTCATCGTCCGGATGAACCTGAATGCTGAGATCCTGTTTTGCATCGATGATTTTAATCAGCAGCGGATAACGGTCCCCCGGACAGTTGCCGAACAGCTCCGGGTGATCCTTCCACAACCCGCTCAGCGTACATCCGTCATAGGTGCCGCCAACTACCTTACAGTCCCCATTCTGGTGAGCGCTGATCGCCCAGCACTCACCCGTATGGTCACTTGGAATTTCCATATCATATACTTGTTTTAACCGGCTTCCTCCCCAGATCATTTCCTTTAAAACCGGTTCCATAAATAACAATTCCATGTTGTTTCTCCTCTCCCCTTATTCGGAAACAAATGTCATTATTCGCAAAGATCCGCGATTACCTGTGCAAATATCTTAGCGCTGATCAGCAGTTCGTCAATCACTGCAAATTCATCCGCGCCATGCATACGGTTATCGGTACCCGGCATAGCAGCGCCAAATGCCACGCCGTTTTTCAGGTGATGAACATAAGTGCCGCCGCCTGTGGACTGGCATTCGCCCTTTAATCCCGTATAATCTTCATAAACTCTTAAAAGCGTCTGAACGAAATGAGAATCTCCATCCACGTGATGAGGTTCTTTCATCTTATCATTTAACAGGGTAAATCCGTTTTCTGCCATCTTAGCTTTTACAACATGAAGCACATTTTCTTCATTGGCACAGATCGGACATCTGCTGTCAAAGGTTCCGTCTAAGGATACCGCATCCACCTTCAAAAGGCTGAATGCCAGGGTAAGGTCGCCTGAAAGTTCATCCGCCATGGCGATTCCAAGAGCTTTTCCCTTTGTATCTCCATGCGGAATCAGTTTCACCAGTTTATGAATCGCATCGATCTGCTCGCAGGCTGCAAACGGAAGCTTTGTCAGCATGGTGAGAAGCGCGGTCAGCGCATTATTTCCGTCATGAGGATGAGCCGCATGAGCGCCCTCTCCCACTGCCAGGATCTTCGTCTCGTCTTCTTCCGTATCGATCTCAAAAACCACGCCTGTGGACTTTGTGATCTCCTGGCATGCCTGATCCAGAACAGCTCTGTCAATTCCTTTCACCACGGCGTTTGCTTTTCCGGGAACCACGTTCACCTTGATTCCTGCGGTTACGCTCACAAGTTTAGGAAGGGCTTCCGACGCCTTAAATTCAGCCGTGAAATGACCTGCTAAGCTGCCCTTTTCCGTATTGGTCACAGGGAATTCCGCATCCGGTGAAAATGTCATCGGAGCTTCCTTTTCCACCGCATAATAATGAGCGATGTCAGAGCTTCCGCATTCTTCATCTGTACCCAGAATCAAACGCACATTTTTATTAACCGGAATGTCCAGTTCTTTAATTGCGCGGAGCGCATACAATGCGGCAACCGCCGGTCCCTTGTCATCGGCAGTTCCGCGGCCGAATAATTTGCCGTCTTTTTCTACCGGATTAAAAGGTTCTGTAACCGTCCATCCCTCTCCGGCAGGAACCACGTCCAAATGAGCCAGAATATCCAGCTGGTGTTCTTTATCGTTTAAATCCACGGTTCCAACGTAGTTATCGTAATTTCTGATGGAAAATCCATATTCTTCCGCCATGGAAAGGGCTGCGTTCAGCGCGTCAAATGCTCCCGCTCCGTAAGGCTTTCCTTCTTCATACGGCATCTTCTCGCTGTTGATTCTGCAAAGCTTGCAGATGTCATCCAGCATTTCCTGTCTGTGGGAATCAATATAAGCTTCGATCTTCTCTCTATACATAAAAACCTCTCATTCTGCCGTTTTCCGGCGTTTTCTTATATTATTACTATTTCATCATAGAAGCCAGGGTTTCATTTACCACTTTGCCGTCAGCTTTTCCTTTTACCTTCGGCATGAGAACTTTCATAATTTTACCTTTATCGGCAGGAGAAGGCTTTTCAATGCCAAGTTCAGCCAGGACGGATTTGATCACTTCCGTGATCTGCTCCACGCTCATGTCCTCCGGAACGAATTCTTTGTAAACGCGAAGGCGCGCCGCTGCCTCCTCCCGGATATCATCCCGGTCGGCAGGAGCCGTATCGTAGGTTTCCTGGGTCTGTTTGATTTCCTTTTTGATAACGGCATTCTCTTCCTCTTCGGTCAGGTCTTCCCTCTTGTCGATCTGCGCATTTTTAAGAGTGCTTAAAAGCATGGATAAGGAATCTTTTCTGGTTTTGTCCTTTGCTTTCATCGCCTCTACCATCGCGGCTCTGATTACATCAATCTTGCTCATGTCTGTTCCTCCATTTCATTTATAATCTTATAAATACTTGATAACACTAATTTCTTCCGAATTCGCTGAGTTTCAGTCCCGGGTTGCGGTCCAGAACCATGCCCACGCTCCAGCTGTTCACAAATAATAACAGCGGGTTGTCCTTCAGGTCCTTAATTCGTTTCATATCGGATGTGCCCTGAATCTTAGCCACATCCACTTCTTCTTTATTCTCCACCCAGCGGATATATTCATATGGGAGTTTTTCAAGCTTCACTTCCACATTGTACTCATTTTCCAGGCGGTAAGTCAAAACTTCGAATTGAAGAACGCCTACAACGCCCACGATAATCTCTTCCATACCGGTATTAAATTCCTGGAAGATCTGAATCGCGCCTTCCTGTGCAATCTGGTTTACACCTTTGATGAACTGTTTTCTCTTCATGGTATCCATCTGGCGCACCCTTGCAAAATGTTCCGGTGCGAAAGTCGGAATTCCTTCAAATTCAATTTTATCATTGGACGCGCACAGCGTATCTCCGATGGAGAAGATGCCGGGATCGAATACGCCGATAATATCTCCTGCGTAGGCCTCTTCCACGATCTTCCTGTCCTGTGCCATCAGCTGCTGCGGCTGGGACAAACGGATCTTTCTGCCGCCCTGGACATGGTTGACTTCCATCCCCGCCTCAAACTTGCCGGAACAGATGCGCATGAACGCGATCCTGTCCCTGTGGGCTTTATTCATATTGGCCTGAATCTTAAATACAAATGCGCTGAAATCCTCTTTAAACGGGTCCACCACCCCGGTAGTCGTTTTTCTGGAAAGCGGAGAAGTTGTCATCTGCAGGAAATGCTTTAAAAATGTCTCCACGCCGAAATTAGTGAGGGCTGATCCGAAAAATGCCGGTGACAACTGTCCTGTGCTCACCAGTTCCATATCAAAAGCGTCACTGGCTCCGTCCAAAAGCTCGATCTCATCCTTTAACTGCTGATGGTAATCCTGGCCGATCAGCGCGTCCACGTCCGTTCCCTCCACATCAAATTCCTGGGATTCCACTTCCTTCTGTCCTCCCATAGCGGCTTTAAACGTGGTGATCTTTTTCGTATTCCTGTCATAAACACCTTTAAAATTCTTACCGCATCCGATAGGCCAGTTAACCGGACAGGTGCGGATACCCAGCACGGATTCGATCTCATCCATCAGCTCGAACGGATCGCGGGCCTCCCGGTCCATCTTATTGATAAATGTAAAAATTGGGATATTTCTTAACAGACAAACTTTGAACAGCTTGATGGTCTGAGCCTCCACACCTTTGGATGCATCGATTACCATTACCGCGGAATCGGCCGCCATCAAAGTACGGTAGGTGTCTTCCGAGAAATCCTGATGTCCCGGAGTATCCAGAATATTGATGCAGTATCCGTCATAATTAAACTGCATAACAGAAGACGTTACGGAAATACCTCTTTCCTTTTCAATCTCCATCCAGTCCGATACTGCATGTTTTGTAGCCTTTCTTCCCTTTACGGTACCGGCCAGATTGATGGCGCCTCCGTAGAGAAGGAATTTTTCTGTTAATGTGGTTTTACCGGCATCCGGGTGAGAGATGATGGCAAAGGTTCTTCGTTTTTTAATTTCTTCTGTTATATTAGACAAAGGTCTTTCCTCCAATTACTATTTAATTCGTAACTATTCAGAGGGGGCATCTTCTTGCATGGCCTGCGGCCATACAAGAAGCATCGGAGGTTCCTCCGATGTGAATATTGATATAAAAATCCGCTTACAAGCAAGCTTGACACTGATTTTCATATCAATATTCCCGCCCTCTGAACAGTTACTTTAATTCCAAATACTCAAAATATGGACGCCCAAGCAGGACGTCCACCTATTACCGCTTACTATTGTATTATTTTAACTCTTCAAAGTCAAGGGTTTTCCTTTCTATGGTTCAACAATCGGAAACAGCGGCCGGAATGTTACGGCATGCTCCGTCATTTCTTCCAGCACATCCTGCTTTCCTTCAATTTTTATAAGTTTTTTCCACAGTTCCCGCTTCCCGGAGATAACCGACGCCAGCGCCTGACGGGGCATGGTGAGAACTGCGTCCGGCTGTCCGGCTTTGCAGCGCCCTTTCGTATAAAGCAGAACTCCATGGTAAAAATGCACATAATACTCTTCTTTCGTGTCTGTGATAATAAAATCCATGCGGATATCCTTATCTGCGGATTTTTCACAGTCAATCATCATTCCCAGATAATCAAACATCATCTCCGTATCCATGCAGCGGACCACATCTCCCGCATCGGTGGCCCGTCCCTCCGGATTGCTCACAATCCCGTGGCGCAGCTCATAAGCTCCCATCAGATAAGCGTTGCGCCAGGGGCCGCTTTCCGACTGGTAACCTAACTGCTCCATCGCGTCGGCACAGAGCAGGCGGGCTTTTTCATTGCCCGGATCGGCAAACACGATTTCATTGCACACCTTGGCCACCCATTGATATTCTCCCTTTTCCATATCTTTTTCAGCCTTCAAAAGCACCGCGTCGGCTCCGCCCATGTACTCCACCATCTTACGGCCCTCATCGGACGGGGTCAAAGGATTCAAATTGACCGGATTTCCATCATACCAGCCCATGTACCGCTGGTAAACCGCTTTGGAATTATGGGAAAGGGTGCCGTAATAGCCCCGGGTATACCACACCTGTTCCAACTGTCTGGGCAGGCGGATTAAATGGGATATTTCGTTGGGAGTGAAGCCCTGGTTTAAATACATCACCGTCTGGTCATTGATATATTTATAGACTGCCGCCGTATTTTCCAGATACTCGTTTACGTCCGTTTTTCCCCAGTGGGGCCAGTTATGGGCCGTAAATACCACTTCGGCCTCCTGCCCCCACATCTGCTGTGCTTCAAACAGATAACCGGCCCAGGCATTGCCGTCCCGCACCTGGGTTCCCCTCAGGGTATACAGATTATGCATGGTGGCATTGCACAGTTCCGCCATCCACAGCGCTTTAAACTGAGGCAGATACCAGCACATCTCAGCAGGAGATTCCGTATCGGGGGCCATTAAGAATTCGAATTCCACGCCGTCGATCACCCTTTTATCCCCGGTCTTTTGAATCTCATCGGTAGGCCTTATGAATGTAATCAGACCTCTGGACTGCCCCATGCCGATTCCCATGCTCAAAGTTCCCGTCTTTCCCTGGGGCAGGCTGGGGCCGTACTGATAGGAGCTGCGCCGTGCGACGGCCCGGAAAGTATAGCAGTTTTCTTTTACCGCATGGTGCATATAGCCATGAGGTACAATGAGGGGGATTTTCCCTTCCTGAATCTCCTCTTCCTTCACAATTCCTTTGATTCCGCCAAAATGATCCGTATGGGGATGACTGATCACAATGGCGGAAACAGGCCTCTCACCCAGATTTTTCTGAATCAGATCCATGGCGGCTCTGGCGCACTCGCAGCTGATCAGCGGATCGAACACGATCCAGCCATTCTCCCCTTCCACCACAGTCAGGTTGCTCATGTCATAGCCTCTGACCTGATAGATGCCATCCGTCACTTTAAAAAGCCCATACTGGTGGTTTAAATGGGCATTTATCCAAAGGCTTGGGTTGATTGTCTCATCCACCTGGCTTTCATCCCTTAAAAATTCAAATCCCCTCTGGCTCCAAACCACCTTTCCGCTGTCATCCCTGATCTCCAAATGTTCCGGCGCGTCGATCAGGTTCTTCTTCGCGCAGTCAAACTCCCTCCTGTCGTCAAAATCCAACATATCATAGTATTTTTCATTCTCTTTCCTTGTAAAACTGCTGGCCGGTTTTACCTGTTTTGTGTATTCATACATATGAACCCTTCCTCCTATCGGCTGAAATGATAAAATCTCCTCTTGTGACGGAGAAGCTTTACTGATAAAATAAATATTATTTAATGACGGCGGAAAAACCGCCCGGGGAGAAAAGAAATGTCCAGTTCCGAAATCACGAAAAACTCGATCATTACCGCCACCAAAAACCTGATTAAAAACAGGCCCATAGAAAAAATATCCACCAGAGACATCACCAATGCCTGCGGTTTAAACCGCAACACCTTTTACTATCATTTCAAGGATAAATATGAGATTCTGGAATGGATCTTTACCCATGAGGTCAAACCGGCTCTCGATCCCTATATGAAGCTGGGCGACTGGCCGGAAAGCGCGGTAACCCTCTGTGAACTCATGCGCCTGGAACCGGAATTCTACGGCAATGCCCTCAAATCCGGCCAAAACCGGCAGGGTTCCTTCATCGGAATTCTGGAAACCTATTTTAAAGAATTTTTCATTCAGGGCGGCGCAGCCCATTATGACCGTCTTGGGCTGAGCGCAGAAAACAGGGAAATGGTTGCCCGTTTTTACAGTCATGCGGTCATCGGCATCATCTGCGACTGGGTGTCTTTCGGCATGAAAAAAGATCCCCGTAAGATGGCTGAGATCATTCATCTGGTGCAGGAACAAAAATTATTCTTATGATCCGTATGTTCCGTTTTTCTTTCTCTTATGGTTCCTATTTTAGGACAGAAACAGCCGGATTGGTATGGGCAATCATCGCAAATGCCTAAAAATCAGGCAGAATTTGAAAATTGCCTATACCAATCCGGCTGTTTATTAAATCCTATATTACCAGGTTTTATTACGGTCAGCGCAGTAAATGCGCAGACCTTCGAAACAGTTACATCATATCTTTAATCACAGTCAGAATCCGGTGCGCCGCCTCAAGCTTAGTCATCTTCTCAAGTTCCGTGACGGAATCTTTGGTTATCAGAGTCACCACATTGGTATCCGTACCAAATCCGGCTCCCTCCACCTTTAAGTTATTGGCCACAACCATATCGATGTGCTTCTTCTCCAGCTTTTTAGCCGAGTTTTCCAGCATATTCTGGGTCTCCATAGAAAATCCGCATAAAAACTGCCCTTCTCTGCGGTGAGAACCCAGATAAGCCAGGATATCGTCGGTCCGCTCCAGCTCAATGCTCATATCCCCGTCCGTTTTTTTCGTTTTCTCGGTTCCCACATGAGACGGCCTGTAATCCGCTACCGCGGCAGCTTTGATGATAATATCCTGCTCGCCGCTCACATCGGTCACAGCCTCAAACATCTCCCTGGCGCTGGTTATATGCACCATCTTCACAAACCGGAGCTCAGGCAGGGAAACAGGGCCGCTGACAAGCGTTACCTCGGCCCCTCTTCTGGCGGCAGCTTCTGCAATGGCATATCCCATCTTTCCGGTGGAATGGTTGGTGATAAAGCGGACAGGGTCAACCGCCTCTCTGGTCGGCCCTGCGGTGACCAGAATCTTCTTTCCGGCCAAATCCTTTTCAAATGCCAGTTCCTGCATGATGTGGTCAAACAGTTCCTCAGGTTCCGGCATCTTTCCTGCCCCGGTATCGCCACAGGCCAGATACCCAACCGCCGGTTCCAGCACTTCCATTCCATATTTTCTGCAAAGGTCCAGATTATCCTGAACGATAGGATTTTCGTACATATTGGTATTCATAGCAGGAACAACGATCTTTTTGCACCGGCAGGCCAATGCCGTTGTGGTCAGCATGTCATCCGCAAGCCCATGAGCCAGTTTTGCAATTACATTGGCTGTGGCCGGGGCCGCCATGAAGATATCCGCCCGCTTTGCAAGAGCCACATGCTCCACGCTGTGCTGAAAGTTCCTGTCAAAGGTATCCACCAGACATTTATTCCCTGTCAGCGATTCAAATGTTATGGGATTTATAAAATTAGTGGCATTGCGCGTCATGATCACCTGCACATCCGCATGCTGTTTTTTAAGCATACTGGCCAGGCTGGCAATCTTATAAGCAGCAATTCCTCCTGATACAGCTAAAACTACGGTCTTGCCTTTTAACATCATTCTCCTCCATTCCGTCCATACCGGGAGCTTCCGTTCTCCATCCGCCAGCAGCGTCTGACCGGAAACTCTCTGCGTTGTGTTCTAAAAAAAAGTATGGTAGGATTATAGCATATCCAGAAGACAATTGAAAGGAGTCAAAACCATGATTTTAGCAATCGACATGGGCAATACAAACATTGTAATCGGAGGTATTGATGACGAGAAGACCTACTTCGTAGAGCGCATCACCACCAACCATGTAAAAACCACTTTGGAATATGCAATTAACTTTAAAAATATTTTTGAAATTCATGAAATCGATCCGAAAACAATAGAAGGCGCAATTCTCTCTTCCGTTGTTCCGCCGCTGAACGCCACCATCTCATCCGCAGTCAATAAGATCTGCGGCATGCGGCCTTTGATCGTGGGGCCCGGCATGAAAACCGGTCTCAATATTATTATGGATAATCCCCGCAACGTGGGCAGCGATTTAATCGTGGATTCGGTTGCCGCCATCAGCGAACACCCCTGTCCGATCATCATCATCGACATGGGAACCGCCACAACCATGTGCGTAGTCGATCCCGCCGGCAATTACATCGGCGGAGCCATTTTGCCGGGCCTGAAAATATCGCTTGACACATTGAGCAGCAAAACGGCCCAGCTGCCCCAGATCAGTCTGGACATTCCGCAGAAAGTGATCGGTAAAAATACCATCGACTGCATGCGCAGCGGCATCATGTACGGCAATGCCGGAATGATCGACGGCATCATCGAACGGATGGAGGCTGAGCTTGGCCAGCCGGCCACTGTTTTGGCCACAGGCGGCCTTTCCAGATTTGTAACTCCGCTGTGTAAACATAAGATTATATACGATGAATCTTTATTGTTAAAGGGGTTGCTTATTTTATTTAAGAAAAATAAACAGTAAGAAAAAACTGGTAATTTATTTTCTGCTTCCGGCAGTATAAAACCTGATCTCCATGTACATCATTCATGTATAGGTTTAACCAAAATGAATGATGCGGAGGTAAGGATATGCCTGTATACAAAGTAGAAATCTGCGGTGTCAATACTGCAAAATTACCACTATTGAGCAACGATGAAAAAGAAGCGTTATTCAAACGAATCCTGGACGGAGATAAAGAGGCCAGAGAACAATACATTAAAGGGAATCTCAGACTGGTACTTAGCGTAATACAGCGTTTTTCCAGCAGCAATGAGAATGTGGACGACCTTTTCCAGATCGGCTGTATTGGCTTAATAAAAGCCATTGACAATTTCGATATCACTCAGAACGTGCGCTTTTCCACATATGCGGTTCCCATGATTTTAGGCGAAGTCCGCCGGTACCTCAGGGACAATAATTCAATCCGCGTCAGCCGTTCCCTGCGCGACACCGCCTATAAGGCGATCTATGCCAAGGAAGGCCTTATGAAAAAGAATCTGAAGGAGCCTACCATTATGGAGATCGCCGATGAAATCGGCGTGAGCAAGGAGGAGGTAACCTTTGCCCTGGATGCGATCCAGACCCCTGTCAGCCTTTATGAACCAGTCTACACCGACGGAGGCGATCCTCTTTATGTGATGGACCAGATCAGCGATAAAAAAAACCTGGAAGAAAACTGGGTGGAGGACATCTCCTTAGGCGAGGCCATGAAACGCCTTCCGGAGCGGGAACGCCATATCATAGATATGCGCTTTTTCGAAGGGAAAACACAGACTGAGGTGGCCGAAGAAATCAACATCAGCCAGGCACAGGTAAGCCGCCTCGAAAAAAATGCTTTGAAGAGTATGAGGAATTACCTCAACTGATAGTGGGCGAAGGGTACGCCCAAGCGGAGGGGGATGACAGGGAGCCGCGCAGGCCAACGGGCAGGGACAGTTCAAGAGCGGGGCGAAACCAGTTTCCGTGATGGGAAGATGTAAGAGAAACGGGCGCCGGATTCAGGGCGCGATCAAAGCTACGGAAGAAATTCTGAAGAATTTTTCCTCCGCGTTGATCTTGGAAAACGGAATGATATCCCGTTTTCCATCCCTGAATCCGACGCCCGTTTCTCTAACATCTTCCGAATCACTGCAAATGGTTTCGCCCCGCTCTTGAACCGTCCCTGCCCGTTGGCCTGCGCGGCTCCCTGTCATCCCCCTCCGCTTGGGCTGGCGTTCTCGGGCTGGAGGAGGTAATTATTTATACTCTTGGGGGGAAATAATGGAATAAAATAAGATCAATTGTATTGTTGGCATTATCGTAAGGGTAGTGCTTTTTTTGATGGTAATTATAAAGGGATTTTAGCATCAATGTGATTTATGATGTTCCTGTGTCAAGATTTGATATTTTAGTAATTTCTCAATTTAGCTTGTACTATTTATATTCTAACATCAATATTCTTACATCATGAGGTTTGGGTTGGGAAGGTGAAGGGGCGGGATTAGGAGTATTTTGAGGTTAGAATATATCGGGGTTTGTATAATTGGGATAAAAGAAATATAATGGAAGAATGGATGTGAAGTTCGAATGGTTTGGGGTTGATATTCTAACAGCAAAAATGGTGTGGTGTTAGAATGATTGGATGGATAGCGGAGAATAGGAAGTTCTAATATCAAAGGTTACCATATGGGCGCTGGAATGGAAAGGACGGTAGGAATAGATGAAACGGATATTTTTGGTGGAGGACGATGGGGCAATTGCTAAGAATTTGGGGCTTTTGCTTCGGGGGGAAGGGTTTTTGGTCACTCATGCAGGTACGCGGGGAGAGGCGGCGGAAGTTATTGGAAGGGAGAGATTTGATCTGGCGTTGGTTGATATTTCTCTGCCTGACGGCAATGGGTTTTCGGTCTGTACGGAAATTAAGGCGGCGCAGGATATACCGGTGTTGTTTTTGACGGCTTCTGACGATGAGGCCAGCGTTGTTACCGGGCTGAACATCGGAGGGGATGATTATATTACAAAGCCATTTCGTCCCCGTGAATTGGTTGCCAGGATTCAAGCCGCTTTGAGAAAGGGCGGGCGTTCGGGGACGGTTTTTGAAATCGGGGGGCTTCTTGTGGATACGGGCAGCGGGGTTGTGAAGAAAGACGGATGTGAAGTATTTCTGTCTGCGCTGGAATACCGTTTGCTGCTGGTGTTTATTGGAAATCCTAATATTATCATCACCAGAGGGCGGCTGCTTGATGAATTGTGGGACGCGGCCGGGGAGTTTGTCAATGACAATACATTGACCGTATATATTAAACGTCTGCGGGAAAAGATCGAAAATGATCCTGCAAATCCGCAGATTATTCTGACCGTCCGGGGGACGGGATATCGACTGGGGGACGGGATATCGACTGGGGGACGGGTATGTTAAGGAATAAGGAAATTCGGCGGTTCGCTGTTTTGTTTGTCGTCATTGCCGCCTTTTTTGCGGCGCTGGGATTTGCGGCCGGAACGGCGGCGGGAATCCTCTCCTGCGCTTCTGCCGCCGCTTTTGGAACGGCTTTTTGGATTTTTACGAAGGCCCGGTATAAAAGCATCGCGCAGATATCCAATCAGATCGATCAGGTTCTGCACCATGATGATCATCTGTATATCGGAGAAGCGGAGGAAGGGGAGCTTTCCATTCTGCACAGCGAGATCACCAAAATGACGCTGCGCATCCGGGAGCAAAATGAAGCGCTGAAAAAGGAAAAAGAGCATCTGGCCGATTCGCTGGCTGACATCGCCCATCAGCTCCGCACTCCTCTCACATCTGCAAACCTGATTCTGTCACTGTTATCGGGCTGTCGGGAGGAAGGAGAGCAGAAGGCATTTTTGCGGGAGGCAGAGGAACTGCTTGTGCGGATGGATTGGCTGATCACTTCCTTGTTAAAGCTGTCCCGTCTTGACGCGGGCATCGTGGTATTTCAAATTGGTCAGACGGATGTGAGCAGCCTGATCGCTGCCGCAGTGCGCCCTTTTCTGATTCCAATGGAGCTGCGTCATATTGAATTAAAGACTGATGTGCCGGAAGGAATTATGGTTCAGGGTGATCCGGGCTGGCTTTCGGAAGCGCTTCAAAATATTATAAAAAACTGCATGGAAAGCACCGGGCAGGATGGAAGGATAGAGATCATTTGCAGCGATACCCAGCTGTTTACCGAGATCACGGTTCATGACAGCGGCAAGGGATTTGAGGAGAAGGAACTGCCCTGCCTGTTTGAGCGGTTTCACCGGGGCAAAAATCAGAACACGGACGGATACGGGATCGGTCTGGCTCTCTGTAAGATGATTATTACCCGGCAGGGTGGATCGGTCACAGCAAAGAATCACCCTCAGGGCGGCGCGGTATTTTCCATCCGCTTTCCAAAGTGACGGATCTCTCACCTGAAAGTCACAAAGATGTAAGCCGCAAGTTCTATTATATGGGTATACACAACCAGGAAAAGGAGGCTCACATAATGGAGTTTTTAAAAATCGAGAACCTGTGCAAGGTCTACGGCAAGGATGAGAATCAGGTCACGGCCCTCGATCATGTATCGCTTACAATCGAAAAAGGGGAATTTGTGGCGGTCATCGGTTCTTCCGGTTCCGGCAAATCCACATTGCTTCACATCATCGGCGGCGTGGACCTGCCTACCAGCGGAAAGGTATATCTGGACGGGCAGGACGTATATGCGGGAAGCAGCGATACCCTTGCCATCTTCCGCAGGCGTCAGGTCGGACTGATTTACCAGTTCCATAACCTCATCCCCACCCTGAATGTGGTGGAAAATATCACCCTTCCCATATTAATGGACAAACGGGAAGTCAATGAAGAACGGCTGAATGATCTGCTGAATCTGCTGGGCCTGAACGACCGGAAAAATCATCTGCCCAACCAGCTTTCCGGCGGCCAGCAGCAGCGTGTCTCCATAGGGCGCGCTCTTATGAACGCTCCGGCGGTCATGCTGGCCGACGAACCCACCGGCAGTCTGGACAGCAAAAACGGACATGAAATCATCCAGCTGCTGAAATTAAGCCACGAAAAATACCATCAGACCCTTATCATCGTCACACACGATGAAAATATTGCTTTGCAGGCGGACCGGATCATCGGAATTTCAGATGGGAAAGTGGTGCGGGATGAGAGGGTGCGGCCATGAACATTTTCAATAAAGTCACTTTAAAAAGCATGAAAAAGAACCGCACGCGCACATTGGTAACCGTAGCCGGGGTCATCCTGTCGTCCGCCATGATTACGGCAGTGGCCACATTTGCCGTTTCCCTGCAAAGTTATATGGTAAATAGCTCCATCGTGAAATACGGCGGATGGCATGTGGAGTTTTTGGATGTATCTCCTTCATTCGCAGAGGAACGGAGCCATGACCCGGAAGCCGTTTCCGCCGTTTCCTATGAAAATATCGGCTATGCGGCCCTTGACGGCGGGAAAAATCCCGACAAGCCCTATCTGTTTATAGCCGGGTTCAGCGAAGAGACATTTAACGCCCTGCCCATATCCCTGGTTTCAGGCAGGCTGCCGGCCAACAGCTTAGAGATTCTTGTTCCTGCCCATGTTGCGGCAAACGGCGGCGTTAAATTTTCAGTTGGCGATAAGGTTTCACTCGCCGTGGGAAAACGCATGGGAGCGGATAAAATCCTTGGGCAGCACGATCCCTATCTTTCAGGAAACCTTCCCGATACGTTCCACGAAACGCTGGTCCCGGAAGGCATAAAAACCTATACGGTTGTGGGAATCTGCGAAAGGCCCGCGTTTGAAGAATACTCCGCGCCGGGATACACGCTGATCACTGCCAAGGACCCTTCCGAACAGGCGGACAGCCTCAGCGTATTTGTCACACTTTCCAATCCCCGGAGAGTTCATGCTTATGCGGACAAAACAGCCGGGAACTACGCTTACGTCATGAACGACAATGTGCTGCGGTTTTTGGGACTTTCGGATGATAAGATCTTCAATCATATTGTGTACTGGATTGGAGGCATCTTGACCGCTTTGATCATGACCGGCTCATTTTTTTTGATCTATAATTCCTTTAACATATCGTTAAATGAGCGCATACAGCAGTTTGGAATTCTCTCGTCCGTGGGAGCCACTGCAAAGCAGCTGCGAAGTTCGGTACTGTTTGAAGGGCTTTGCGTCGGCGCGATGGGTATCCCTGCCGGCATCCTAATCGGCATCGCGAGCATCCGGTTTGTGATTTATATCGTGTCCGAAAATTTCAGAAATCTTCTGTACTCGTCCACGCCTTTAACCCTGACAGTGTCCATTTCTGCAGTTCTCACAGCAGCCGCAGCCAGCATGGTCACGATTTTGTTTTCAGCCTATATTCCGGCGAAAAAAGCGGCGGGCACTCCGGTAATGGAATGCATCCGTCAGACAAATGAGGTTAAAATAGATCCGAAAAACGTGAGCACGTCAAGATTAGCGCTACGCATTTACGGTCTGGAAGGCACTCTCGCGCTGAAAAATTACAACAGAAATAAAAAGCGTTACCGCAGCATTGTCCTTTCCCTCACCCTGAGCGTTGTGCTCTTTGTTTCCGGCAGCACGTTTGGAACCTTTCTGAAACAGGCGGCACAGCAGATGGTGGTAAATTCGGACTATGACATCTGTTTTACCACACAGGACATGGACGAAAACGAATTATTCCGTCTGTACGACCAATTAAAGACCGTGGGCGGCATTTACGGCAGTTCCTATCAGGCGGTTTCTACCTATCCATGCACAGTAGAAACAAACAGCCTATCCGACAGTTTCCGGGAATCCTCCGGCTTCGGCCCGACGGATGAAACAGCCAATCTGTCAATGGATATCCAGTTTATTGAAGACAGCATCTACCTGGATTTTATCAACAGTCTGGGGCTGCCCCCAGAGGAATATACCGGCCCCAACGCAAAACTGATCGCAGCGGCCAAAGTCAAAAAAGAGGACAAAAGTAAAAATGGAAAGAAAGAACTGGTTGATCTGTTCACAATTCCTTCCATGAATTTAACAATCTCCTCCGAAACAAATGACGGTTCCATTTCGGAACAAACGCTGGATCTGATATTTGTGGATACGATCCCCATCGATACACTGCCAAAGGACACTTCCCGGGTAAACCCTTATGTTTTTATCGTGGTCGCTCCTTATCAGCGAAAAGAAACGATGGCTGTGCCGGCTTCCCATACGGACATGGGATTGACATTTTCGTCTGATGCGCCTTCCGAGTCCACAGCGGAGATGGAAACGATCATTCAGGGCATGGGAATCACCGCCGGGTACTCTCTATATAACCTGCACAAAATGTTTGAGCAAAACCGAAGCATCCTATTCGTTGTCAATGTATTCACCTATGTTTTTGTAATCATGATTTCCCTGATCACTATCGCCAATGTGTTTAATACTATTTCGGCAAATATCAGGCTTCGAAGGCGCGAACTTGCCATGCTCCGCTCCATAGGCATGTCTGACCGGGCTTTCAGAAAAATGATGAATTTTGAATGTATTTTTTATGGCGCAAGGACCCTGATGTTTGGACTGCCGGCGGCCGCGATCCTGTCTTTGCTCATTTATAAAGCATTTATCGCCGGCGGAGCCGACATCATGTATCGTTTTCCATGGAGCGCTATGGGAATCAGCGTGCTAGGCGTCTTCCTCATCATATCCATCACAATGGTGTATTCCGTCAGCAAACTAAAAAAAGAAAACATTATCGATGCCATCCGCGACGATATGACTTAACTTTTGCATAAAATTGTTATTTAACGGGGGTGGCGAAGGGTACGCCCGGAATCGAGATGCGAGGAAGGGAGAGGCGGTCTTTACAGGAACCCGGGCGGGGGAGAATGAAAAAAGGCCAATTGGGATCGTATGGAACCCCTTTAGTGATTCTTAGGCACGCAAGTACAGAAAGAGACAGGTAGAAACTGAATTCCGAATCAGTTTCTAAGCGCCCCTTGAGCAGTGAAGTCATAAG
>NZ_PKUU01000022.1 GCF_002899675.1 Clostridium sp. chh4-2
GAAGGGATTTCGGAAAAAGCCTTGAAGATCGATGTGAAAAAAGTTGGAATATCCACTTTTTTTACATCGATCTTCAAGGCTTTTTCCGAAATCCCTTCACCCTTTACATAAATCCCTTAACATCTGACAGATACTGAACCGCTCCCGCCGTCATATACGGTGTAATCGCTGTCACCAGGTATCTGGCTCCCCATTCCACCGCCTGTTTAGCCGCAACGGCTGATCCCACATAATACCCCGGAATCTTTCCTGCTGCCGCGATCTTCTGAATACAAGTTTTCACAGTTTCCTGCACCTTCGGATCATCCGACGGCAAGTTCATGGAAGAGGAGAGGTCTCCAGGCCCGACAAAATACACATCAATTCCGTCCACTTTCAGTATCTCATCCAAATTCTCCACCGCTTCCACGGTCTCAATATGGACGCTGACCAGTTTCACCCGGTTGGCCTCTTCCCGGTAAGCGCATTTATCTTCCACCAGTCCATATCCCGCTGCTCTCGGCAGATAGGCGGTTCCACGTTTTCCCAATGGGGCATAATGGGTCAGGGACACGATCTTTTTTGCGTCTTCCACAGTATTCACTAACGGAACCTGAACCCCGTTTGCGCCGAAATCCAGGGCTTTCTGCACGTGGTCATATTCATTCATCGTGCATCTCACAACGGCAGGAACTCCCTCGCACTGGGACGCCCGCACCATATCGCATAAGGTGCTCTGTTCCATCACGCCGTGCTCATTATCGATTAAAATGAAGTCAAATCCAAGGCTTGCCGTATATTCCGCCAAATCCGGCAGCCCGTATGTTACAAAGCAGCCAAACAAGGGCCTTTCCTTCATCTGTTCTTTCCAATTCACCATATTCGCTCTCATCGCTACCTCCATAGGTCCGCTTGCGCGGCCCTCTCTTTTTTCGTTTCTCATGCTTTTTCTGCAAACAGCCTGCGGATTCCGTCAACGCCTATTTTTGCAATATTATTGGTCATGTTGCCGGATGCATTGCTGCTCTTGGCGATTTCGTCTAAATCCGCCTCGGTTACGCCGATCTCCGAAAGTCTGGATCTCAGCTTTAATTTATCTCTCAGCTTCGCCACTTCATCCGCGGCTTCATCTGCATCCGAAAATCCCATCATTTTTGCAAATTCGTTGAGCTGGGGCCTTACCTTGGCATTTTCCCGGAACCAGGAATCCAAGGTAAATGCACAGGCCTCTCCGTGAGGGATTCCGAATTTGGAAGTGAGAATATAGGAGCAGGCATGGGACCCCGTCGTTCCGGTCTGGGAAAATGCCAGTCCGGCCGTAACGCAGGCTTCAGACATATTGTCCCTGGCCGCCTTATCATTGCCGTCCAAATAGGCCTTTTCCAGATTTTCAAACACCATCTTAGCCGCCCGGACTGCAAGCGCATCCGTTGCTGGACTAGCCTTTACGCTGGTCAGCGCATCCAAAGCGTGAGCCAGCACGTCGATGCCGGAAGAAGCGGTTACTGCAGGAGGGCATGTATAAGTGAGTTCCGGGTCCACAACTGCCAGCACCGGGAAAATGGCAGGGCTGAAAACCGCCGCCTTAATCCCTTTTTCCTTGTCGCTGATTACTGCTCCTGCCGTTACTTCGCTGCCCGTTCCCGCAGTGGTCGGAACGGCAATGACCGGAAGTGCGGATGTAACCGCGGCCCCGGCCAGAAGCTCTGAGCCGCAGAGGTTCATTTTACAGCCTGCTGCCGTGGATTTGGCGCAGTCCATGGCGCTGCCACCGCCGATGGCAATAATGCATTCCGCTCCCGTCTCTTTCGCTTTTGCAATACAGGCGTCCACGTTTTGAATCGATGGGTTTGGTTCCACTTCACTGATGATTCCCACCACTTTTCCTTTGGACATATCCATCACTTTTTTTGCAAGTCCGCATTTTTCAGTAAACGGATCGGCCACAATCAACGCCTTGTCCAGTTTCTTTTCTTCCATAATTTCTGCCAGTTTCTCCACCTTGCCCGCGCCGAACACGATATCAACAGGCTGATAAAATTTCCACATGATTTATCTCCCCTATTAGTTTTTTCTTTGCTCATCACAGTCCCGTGTGGCTCTGCCGTCAGGTCAGGTTCCGGTGGTTTGCAGACACTTTCCTGTTCCGGTTTCGGGCATAAGCACTTCTAAACGTGCAAAATTTTTCTAAAAACCAAGGGAAATGTCCAAACTCGCTTACGCTCAAACAGGTGGACATTTCCCTTGAACGAAAAATTCTGCGCGTTAAGAATTGCTAATTCCCTGCAAAGTCACTGGAAAGTGTCTGCAAACCACCGGAACCTGACCTGACGGCAGAGCCACACGGGACTGTGATGAGCAACGTTTTTCTGATTGCTGCTAATTCTATTATAGGATAGCGGCTTGCAAAAGTCATGTGTTTCGACTACAATAATCCTATGAAAATATAGAACTAAATAACAATTTTTAGTGTTTCCAGCACATTTTGGGAAGTAAATGAGGTTACCTATGATAGATGTGGAGATTGCGCAGAATTTTATTCAGAAAATGCAGCGGCAAATTGATGTGCCGATTAATATTATGAACGAGAAGGGAATTATCATCGCCAGTTCCAGCCCGGAACGGGTGGGCGACTTTCATCAGCTGGCCTATGACATGATCGTCAGCCGCCAGTCCATCAGCATTACGGAAAATCTGGATGAAGGGAAGGCCATGTACGGGGTCTTAAAACCGGGAATTAATATGCTTCTGCAGGACGGCACGGAGATATCCGGGGTTCTGGGCCTTTCCGGTTCTCCGGCTGAGAATATTAAGCTGGCAAAGCTCATTAAATTTTCATTGGAAACGCTTTTGGAAGCGGACAGCAGACAGCGTTCCGTCATCCGGGAACAGCAGGCCAACAGCAAGCTCTGCAACGCCCTTTTATTCGAGCAGCCCATCAATCCTTCCCGCATCAGCCGCCTGGCAAAAGAGCGGGGATTTCACAGCAATACCCTTCGGATTCCCATTCTGGTTAAACTCAGGGGAGAATATGACAATGACCTTTTGGACCATGTGATCACCGGCTATGCGTCCTTAAAAGAGCACCAGTCCCAGGATATGATATTAAAGGTGGATGCCACCAATCTGCTGATCCTAAAGTCCTTAAAGCAGTTTGACCCTTCCTATTTTGACGATGATATGAAGGAATTCTGTGCCTCTTTAGACGCTTTAATCACTTCACTCTGCGATTTAAAAGGCCTTCTTGTCTACTATTATTATTCGGCTCCGTGCCAGGATTTTAATGATTTCAGAAACAGCTACCAATGCCTCCACTGGTTAAGCTGCCATATCCAGGATGCAGCAGAGCGCATCCACCCGTTCCGGCAGCATTTAATCAGTTATCTCTTCAGCATGTCGCCTGCCGCCCAGCTGGAGCCGGTATTTGAAAAGTATGCCGCCGTGATCCGGGAGCATATGGCTGAGGAAGTATTTCTGACCACGATCAGAGCGCTGATTATCTGCGATATGAACCTGGCGGCCACCGCCCAACAGCTCTATATCCATAAAAATACGCTGAATGCCAGGATTAAAAAGATTAAAACCCTGCTTGGGATTGATCCGTTTTTCAATGTGAAGGACGCCATCTTTCTGATCGGCTTGTTTCACTATATGGAAGGGCATGCGCCCGTCGCTTAATCGTATACGTCCAGATTACAGGCGCACGCAACGCATTTCAATATTCTATTAAAGGCCAGAAATACCTGGGATTATCCGATAAATGGATTGCAGACTTTAACCGCACCGAAGCATAATACATAAAACCAAATACGCCCGGAAGGAAACCAAGAACGTGCGTCAAGAACTGCCGGATTCTTCCTCCTAAGCTCTTGATTCCCGCTCCGTTTCTCCTTCCGGGCGTATTTTCACCATAAATCCTCTTATCCTTTCACCGCCCCCGACGTAAGCCCGTCGATAAAGAGCCGGTTAAAGAAAATATAAACCACAATAATCGGTATCAATGAAATCGTCGTTCCCGCCAGCATCAGTGTCCAGGAAGACGCTGCTTCCTCAGAAGCCTTCAAACCTATAATTCCAACCACCAAAGGCATTCTTGCTTTATTCGACATGGTGAACACCATCGGAAGCAGATAATCATTCCATGCAAACCGGAATTCAAGGATGCCGAGTGTGGCGATCAGCGGCTTGCACAGGGGGAAAATAATCCTGGTAAAGATGCTGAAAAAGGAACATCCGTCTATCTTGGCAGCATCGTCAATTTCCGTAGAGATGGAATTTATATAGCTTTTCGCAACATACAGATTTGTCACGTTAATGCCCAGCACACGGATAATCACCACACCCCACAGGGATTTATTGATGCTGAAAAACTTCGCGATCTTAAAAAGCGGATAGAGCGTTAAACTTCCAAGGGAGATGAACATGGAGGAAGTGATGATTAAAAACAATAGTTTCTTCCCCGGAAAATGTCCCCGTTCAAACACGTAAGCCGCCGTGGTTAAAGAAAAGATCGTTCCGATAACGATGGGAACCGCCATAGCCAGACTGTTCCAGGTATATTGAGCGAAATTTGCGCTCTTCCAGGCATTTGCGTAATTGGATGTCTGAAATTTCTCCGGCAGCACTTTATGGGCGTTGGTGAGCAGTTCCGCATTGGATTTAAATGAACCGAAAAACGTATAAACCAGCGGAAACATGACTAAAACCATCACGATAGCTATAAAAAGGTAGATAATCACTTTGCTGACCAAGGTCCTCGTGCTCTTGGAATGCATCTTCGTTTCTTTCATATAATAAAACCTCCTATTTATCCACTTCCATCCGGTTGCTGAATTTCATATAAATCATGGCAAATACGGCCAGAATGATTCCGGTAATCACGGACATTGCGGAAGCGTATCCGACTTCCTGAACCCGGGCGGAATAGCCGAAGAAATATTTAAATACATACGTCATAACCACTTCAGTCTGTCCCGCAGGAGCCCCGTTGGTCGAAGCGAGGATCAAATCGTTCATCTTCATGCTTCCCACAATAGCCAGCATAACCACCACCCGGACTGTGGAACCGATCATCGGCAGCGTGATTTTGAAAAATCTTGTTGCTCCTGTGGCTCCATCCAGTTCCGCGCATTCATACAGCTCTTTCGGCACGCTCTGAAGGGCCATTAAGAAAAATGTCATCGTAATTCCATAACCGTTCCATACCGCAGCCAATCCAATTACCAGCAGAGCGGTCCATTTGTTGCCCATCCAGTTGATCGGGTCGGTTATGATGCCGCTGTGGATCAGCATTCCGTTGATAATTCCTTTGAAGTTCTGGAACATTAACGAAAAGATCAAACCGGTAATCGCCGTGCTTATGATGGCAGGAAGGAAAAAGAGCACACGGAACAGCCCCGTACATTTCAGCCCTTTATTCAAAAACAGCGCCAGTATCATGGCAAACGGCATCTGGATCAGGAGTTTTCCAAAGGTCAGAATAAATGTGGTTCCTATGGATTCCCAAAAAGCAGGGTCCTTAAACGCCCGCACAAAGTTTTCCATTCCCAGCCAAAGCGGCTCCCCGTAACCGGAATAATCATACAGCGCATATCTGACTATATAGACAATCGGCACATATGTGAATATAAAAAATCCAATCATTACCGGCGCAAGCATCAGCATGGCCTGAATGGATGATTTATTATATTTTTGTTTACCTATCATAAAATTCATATGGTTCACCCTTCCTTCATTTTGGGAGTTTTTTATTTCGGGAGTCTCTCATTTTTGGAGTTTCTCATTCTGGGAGTTTTGATTATAGGGAATGTTCACGCCCTGTTTTCTTAAACACTCCTGCAGCTCCATGATATTGACCTGATCCGTATCGGCGCCGCTTCGAACCGCTAATGCCGCCGCCGTGCCGGCCGCCTGGCCGGTCAGCATACAGGCGGAAATTGCCCGGATTCCGCTTTCCGCCACATGGTCTGCGGATATGCATCTTCCGGCTGTCAGCAGATTTTTCACATTCAGGGGAATCAGCGACCGGTATGGAATCTGGAAGCTGTCATCCTTTTCTATGGGATGATAGATATGACCTTCATATCCCCCGCCTTCCAAGCTGCCGTCTCCATCCATGGATGCGTCCGGGGCCAGCATATCATAAAATCCCGGATACACTGCGATCACGTCATCATACATTTTTCCGGACCTCATATCATCGATTCTAAGCCGGTACTGTCCCTTGATCCTTCTGCTGTCCCTGAAGCCGATTTCAGGCCCTATGGAGGCGATTTCGATATTTCTCAGTTCCTCGTAGTTCTGTTTCAGATACCGGTATATCTCCATGATATACTGCCTGCACTCCATTTCTCCCCTCGAAACATCGGAAAGATCCGTGGGATCAATGCCGTATGCGCAGGCGTAATTCACATATGAGATCTGTCCGCCCTTTGTCAGCCTTCCAAAGGGAAGATCCTGACGTCTGCATTTTAAACCAGTCTCTCCTGCCCGGTACCTTTTTTTGAAATCCCGTCCGATCTCTTTCAGGCGGTCTGTCTCCGAACCGGACAGCATTTCCACATCCGCCCCGGCGAATCTCAGCCCCACCGTGCCGGGTTGGCAGAGACCGTCCAAATCCCTTCCCTGCTCAAACGGAACGCCTGCGCCAAACGCCACGTCGCCGTCTCCGGTTGCATCTATGACCACACCTGCCTTTATTGCCAAAGGCCCCTTCTTCGTCTGAATGACCACTGCGGTTATCTTGTTGTCTTCCACAATGGTTTCGTTTACAAATGCGTGAAAATAAAGCTCCACTCCCTGATCCTTCAAAAATTCATCCAGATATACCTTCAGATACTCGCTGTTAAATGCATTTGGGTTGCATTCCCGTATGTTGTCGGTTCCGTATTTTTCTTTGCTGCCCTTTTCAATCTCCGCATAGATTCCCTCTGAATGAAATGGAGTTCCTGCCATGAAGTAATTGGCGTTTTCCACATAGCAGGCGGTTATGTTTCCGCCCAGATATCCCCGTTTTTCAAGAAGTATCACAGAACTGCCCATACGGGCCGCCGCCACGGCCGCTCCGATTCCTGCCGGGCCTCCGCCGACCACTAAAACATCAGTTGTCTTAAAAACCTCTATTTCCTTCTGCTGTCTGATAATCTCCATATTTTGCCCTTTCCCCTTATATTTTACATGCAAAATGCACGGATAAAGATTTTCAACCTGTCTCCGTGCACTTTACCAATTTCTATTTCTTTATCACATCGTTGGTGGATAAATAAAGTGCTAATTCATCCGGGCTAATATCCTTTAACGCCTCGTTATATCTGGAATCCACCTCACCCAGCAGTTCCTTTATATCGCCGCCCACGGTCAGATAATTGGCTATGACCTCTCTGTATGTCAGTCCTTTTACTTTAATCACCGTGTCCGGGCTCATTTCCATCAGGAAGGTATTTTCGATTCCCTCAGCGAATTCGGCAAATCCCTTGCCGGCCGGCTCTTTTTTCGCCAGTTCGATGGCCTCTTTGCGCACGGGGATCAGAACCGCCTCTTCATAAAATTCAGCCGCACACTCGTCTGAATAGAAATACTCCATTACTTTCATTACATTTTCGTAGTGGTCTTTCGCATTTACGCCGATGCATAAAAGATCCGCAGGCTGCACAAAATCCTTGAATTCATTGTCCCCGGTAACCGTCGGCACATCGATGACGCTCCAGTCGCATTCCGCCGGGAACTGTACGTTATACAGCGCGCAGTCGAAGCTGGCTGCCGGCATCATGCCGATCACACCGGCCGAAAACTGGGCTCTGAGACTGTCCGCGTCCATGGTTTCATATCCCGGAAGCACGCTTTTGTCTTCCACCATGCCGTATACCTGTTCCAGCATAGGGGCGTAGGCGCTGTAATCGAACTGCTGTTTTTCGTAGTCATAGCCGTAATGTCCCGTCCATTTTCCGGCAGGCATGGTCAGGTATGTGCTCAAAGTCCATAAACTTCCAAGTCCTAAGCCAAATCCAAATGCGTCCCCATTGCCGGCTTTTGTGATCTTGGCCGCGCATTCCCTCACCTGGGCCCATGTCTTAGGATAATCAGCCTCTGTCAAACCGGCCTTTGCCCAAAGATCTTCATTGATTAAAAATTTGTATGTAGTGATGCTGTATGGAAGCGTATAGTGTTTTCCGTTTATCACATGCCTCTGTTTCAAACAGTAGGGATCGAACATCTCGATCAGATTGCGGCTGGCTTCACAGTCTAACTCCTCTAACGGAACGACATACCCCGCCCTGACAAAATCCGTCAGCCATTTGGAATCGCTTCGGAACAGATCCGGCGCATCCCCGTTGCTGGCCGCCAGCTTAATGGTGTCCATATAGTCGCTTCCGTAGACGGTATGTTCCACCTTAATGCCGAGTTCTTTTCCGATTCCTTCGTTAAACGCCGCCACCTGTTCGTCCCTGATCGGCTTTTGTGAAATGTTATCCGACCACACAACCACCGTGTCGATCTCCTTAGCTCCTGCCTGGCCGCCTGAGCTCTGTGCCCCGGCCGGTGCATCACCCTTCCCGCCGCATCCGCTGATGCCGGATACCGCCATCACTGCCGCCAGTGATAATGCCATAACTCGTTTCAAACCCTTCATCCCGAAATCCTCCTTAATCATTTAACATCTCAACCCCTTAACATTTAAACGGCTTATCGATGCCCCCGTACTTGGATTGATCCCATTATATACTGCTGATTTTGCTTTGAACAGGTTGAAAAAATTTACAACCGGCTCCCCCTCCCTTTCATGTTGCCATTTGCATTTCCCTATGCTATATTGAATTCATCCGTAATTGTGAGGGCACTGAACAATTACATTCATCCATTGAAATACTTGACTGGGGGGATTGTTTCATGGAATTGACCATCATGCTGCTTTTTTTATTTGCTATTGGCCTTTTGATCAGTGATATCAGGAATCTGTATCACATTCTTTTTGCTGTGATGCTGCTTAGCATGGCCATTGTTCTGACTGCCACCCTGATGCTTGCCACCAAAAAGGTGAATTATGCAGCTAATTTCGGCCCGGTTCTTTCCATTCTGGCTCACAAAATCTATCTGATGATGCTGAACGTTCTCAAATACCTGCCTCTTTCCAAGCTGCTTCTGCTTAGAAACTGCTCGATTTCCATCTATTTTTGTACTATTATTTTATTTGTCAATCTTTTTTGTAAAAATCTGCTGACCGGTCAGGAGACAAAACGAAAAAGCCCCTTGATGTTTATGGCTTATTCCATACTGACCATATACATCGTCAGTTTCTTTCTATTTTACCATTCGAAAACTGCCTGGAAGCTGTATCTTCTGTATCATACCGCGCAGTCCGGCGAGGCCAAAAACTTTATCCGCACGGCTGTGATCTCCTTGGACCGCCTGATCTCGTGTCTGGGCACCATATGTCTGGTCTATCCCATCGGCTTTTTGCTCTATAACGGCATTAAAAACCGCATCACTTTCTTTTTTGACCAGCTTTTGGGTCTGAGCATCAGCATTGGGCTGTTAAATTCTTTGTTTTATTTCACCATTTTCATAAGCGATCTGCGGCTGTCCGCCTCCAGCCTGTTATACACAGGGCTATGGAGCATTGCGCCGGAAACGCAGATATCCAAATTTTACAATGTGGAGTTTCCCATCATCGTGTTTATCCTTTTGATTATCGTCACCTACTTCATCATTTGGACCGGGATAGACAGCATGTTCCTCCAGATCCGCTCCATTTCCATCAAAAAGCAGCTGAACACGCTTTATGCCAACCTGCGGGACGTATTCCATTCCAACAAAAATATGATGTTTACATTTAAAATGCTTTCCGACACGGCGCTGCGCTGCTATGGAACGCCGGAAGGAGAAAATGCGCTGAAAAAGATCCATGAGCTGAGTTCCCACCAGCTGAATGTGCTGGATAATACGCTGAACAATATAAGAAATCTGAATACAAAGATGAGTTACAGCGACTTTACCGGCATCCTGGATAAAACCATTTCGGAACTGCTAATTCCGCCTTCCGTGACGTTGGAAAAGGACTATACGGATGAAAAACTCATGGGGCTATTTGACTCCTATCAGATGGAACAGCTCTTTTCCAATATCTTTCATAATTCCATCGATGCGCTTATGAAAAGGGAAAATCATGAAGAGGATATGAAGATTAAAGTCTCTGTCGTTCGGAGCAAAAACTGGATTTACTGTTCTATTTGGGATAATGGATGCGGAATCGCAAAGAAGAATCTGAGAAAAGTTTTCTCACTAAATTTTTCAACCGGCATGGGAACCCATAATTTCGGCATGGGAATGCCCTATGTCATGAAAATCGTGCAGTCACACGGCGGACATATCCGCATTAAAAGCAGGGAACAGCAGTTTACTAAGGTCGAAATTCTATTACCAGGTTGTATGAGCGAGTCATAAGGAGATGATATCATGAACGAAAATGAAACAGGAAAAATTAATATTATGGTTGTTGACGACATGCCGGAAATCGTCAATTATTTTAAGGAAAATCTCAATGCCCAGCCCGATCTCAATGTGATCGGCACCGCCAATTCGGGCATGGAGGCCGTTTCGGTGGCCGGCTCCTGCCGCCCGGATGTGATACTCATGGATATCCAGATGGAAACCCATAATTCCGGCATCCTGGCGGCCGAAAAAATACATAAGCTGCTTCCTGCAGCTAAGATCATAATCGTTACAATCCACGAAGACGATGAACTGCTGTTCTATGCTTATTCCGTAGGCGTCATGGACTATATTATCAAAACGGACTCCATAGACCGCATTCTGTCTTCCGTACGAAACGTCTATTCCAACGATCTTTTGCTGCGGCCTGAGATCGCCGACAAGATACGCGCGGAATTCAATTCCCTCCGGCTTCAGAACCAGTCGCTTTTATTTGCGCTCCACATTTTAAGTGAACTGACCAACAGCGAATTCGATGTGCTGAAAGCCGTTTACGAGGGTTATTCTTACAAGCAGATTGCGCAGATGAGGTATGTCTCCCAGGCCACCATCAAAAGCCAGGTCAACAGCATATTAAAAAAGTTTTCCAAGAAGAGAATGAGCGATGTCACCGCCATGCTGCATCTGGTGTCATTTGACAATATTATTAAGAATCTGTAACCGCAGTAATGCCCTGCCGGCCGGAAAACCGGTGTTCCAGCGCCAAATCACAGTCCAGTTCCGCGTATCTGTTAAAGCTGCGCAAATCCACATAGGAACACAGCCTGGCCATCTGCGACGGAGAACAGATGCGGTACAATCCTCCGGAATACTGCCGCCAGTCTTTTGCCGCGCTTTTTAACAGGGCGGCTGCCGCCTCTATCTCTGCATTATCCTTTTTTAGGCATCCGAAACAAAGCGTCACTGCCGCCCTGATTTTCTTGCTGTAATAGATGCCCAGCATGGCATTCAGCCTGATGCTTTTAGCTATATCCTGAAACTCTCTAGTCTCCTTCTCAATACCGGAACAGCGGTTTAAATACTTTATGGCATTTTCCGACGCTTTTTTAATGTCTTCTGCAGCCTGAAGAGGATGCTTCTGACTGACCGCCTTCCCGCCAAGCACAGCGCTGCAGTAGTCTTTGACCGAAAGATAATCCCCTCCCGGCATCGCCGGGCAGTCCATAAATTCATTAATGTCGGCGAACAGCAGCTTATCCAGATCCTGATCATAACAGCAGCAGCCTTCCGGGTACCATTGGAAATCATAATTATGCCAATGGACGCAGGTTACATAAGGTATGATCTTAGATACCTCTTTCCACGCCGGATAAAAGGATTCTGCACTGCTCACATGGTATTCCCTTTCCAGATATCTTTTAAAATAGGAATCCCCAAGCTGAGGGCAATAGGAAAGGCGTCCCCAGATGGCAGTCTCATATCTGTGTTTCTGCAAATACGTTCCATGTCTCTTTTTCTTATCAAACAGATCGATCCCCCACGTGTATCCATCCGCTCCCAGATAGAATCCCTCCGCCCCGTCTTTCGGCATATTCCAGATATAATCTCTGGCGAAATCAGGATCACCCCACTGCAAATAGTAAAAATCATCATTTCTCACCGTCAGCCAGACCGGAAACATCCCTTTATTTTCAGAATGGAATTCCCTGATGAATTGGGGTGCTGTGCCGGAATACATATGTGCCTGGGAATACTTAAAGCTGATATAAAAGGGGCATGGAAAATCCGCAAATGACTTTTGAATCGCCTTAAAATCGCTGTAGTGATATCTCTGGATCAATGAAAACTGTCTGTCTTTTTGTTCCTTTAACACCTCAGAAACCGCCCGTCCGTAGGTTCTCACCAGAAACGGAATGTCGGTTTCGTCCCTTTTCATATTCTCACCGGCCGTGATTCCGATACCGGCCAGTAAGGGATACGTGCGGAGCAATGCCTTTACCGCACAGTAGAGATAGTCCTCTGTAACGGGGTTATTCTGATCGGCAGTGATTCCGTATGGGCTGTTTTCGGTGCCGTATACATACACATTCCAGGTAAACAGAAATATGCGGATACAGCGGTCTGAAGCGTATTCCATGACCATTTGCCAAAATGCGATTTTCTCTTCTATTGTCATCCTTTTGACCGTTACCAGGGATTCTTCCACATCTTTTGTAAACATATTAAGCCCCGTGGTTGTCGCCCGTATGGGCCTTGTGGGTCTCTTCACATCCGCCAGAGCCGTCAGTGGGTATTCCGGAATCCTTACGAGGGATGGAAACGGTGACAATGACCACAGGGTGAGCGCATTATATTTATTCCTCGCCATATGATCCAGGTAATTTTTCCAGAAGGTAAAATCCCATATGTACTCAATGGTTTCTGCCGCAATGTCTGACGCGTCGGAATAGCTGGGCGTTCTGGCGTCCAGAGGAATATTGAATTTGATTCCCCTCTGCATCATATATGGCTCCCCACAGCACACCGGTTCCAGGGAAAACCATCCGTCAATAACCGAATCCGCCAGGTCGAAAAAGGCATACATGGCCCCCGCGTCATCTCTGACAAACATGTTAATCTTCCCTTCGGCCAATTCCAGACGATAGGACTGTTCCTTTAATGACAGATCCCGGATTAAAATGAATGCTGCGTCCCCGGAAACCGATCTTTCCATTTTTTTGAGTTCCTTCCACCCGAACAAAACAGCGGATGTCAGATCCATTTCCGATTCTAAGTAAAACAAGGATTCTCCTTTCCGCTCTCTGCGCAGACGTTTTTATCCTTCGGATGGCCGGGAGCTTCAAATACAATAGCTTCATACGATTTTAGCCGGTCCAGCTTCACCATCAGCCCATCTTCCGCATCCATACAGCAGACCCGGCCTCCATTCAGCGTAAACACACTGCCAAAGTCACACACATGTTTCAATTTTATCTGTATGTCCGTAACGGGCAGCGGATTAAAATAAGAATTAGCAAAACACCCCGAATTGTTGACCAGCTGAACCACGGTCCGTTCCGGACTTTTATAAATGCTCAGCTCCACCATCTCCGTCAGCTCCGGCGCCATTTCCTCCGCTTTACCTATGGAAAACATAATATCCCGGATGGCGGAAAGTGTATTCTGGTATCCCTCGCATTGATAGAAACTGCCAATCTTCCACGGAATATAGATTCCCTTCCCCTTTCCATATGGAAACACAGATATTCCGGGCCTGGACGTTATCCCGGAATAAAAACACCGTTCCGGCGGGCCAAATGGATGTTCCGGTATCAGCTTCATATATCCCTTTGCTTCCACTTTCATACGGGCAAAAACCAGATCCGGCCCCGGAGCAATATACGGCGTTTTTTCACAGCGCGGAAACTGATCTCTTTCATCCTCACCGATCAGAAACATGCCGGACATTAAATCATGTCTCACATCTTCCAACGCCTGTATTCCCAGGCACCTCAAGGCCGGAACGTCCCGTTCCTCATAGTTCGTATCGCCAAAGGAGGTTTCTCCTGTCGCTATGACGCATCCTCCGCCAGCCGCAAATTCATCGATCAGAGCGGCCTGAACATCCGACAGATACTTTATATTGCCCAATATCAAAATCTCTTTTCCACGAAGGGCGGATACATCCGTTAACCGCTCCGGCAGCATCTCATCAAATGGGATGTGGCTTTCGGTCAGAGCCCTTATCCAGCCCAACACTTCCTTATCTTTTTCCCACAGTTCTTTGCGCATGACCACCACCTTGGCAGCCGATTCCAGTCCTCTGTAATACGGCTCATTTCTGCGGTGAAAGTGAAATACCTTTTTCGTCCCTTCATAGCAGGAACGGTCCATGTGATTATCCAGCCGCCCCATAAGGTAGAGGCTTACGCTTCCTCCATTGGCCAGATTCTGCCATTGGCGCAGCTCCATAAGAGCCGGTGAAACCGATATATGCCTGTACCGATAGCCCATAAAATCCACGCAGGCATTGTCGGAAGGACAGGAACGGCCCGCGCCTCCAATAGCCCGGGAATTGGAGGATGCGCTATACTGCCACTGTTCCCTGCCAATTTCCGTATTGGATTCGCACCTGATATAATCAAATCCGTTAACAGCCAGTTCAGGACTGATCTGTTTCATAAACTGATAGAACCGTTTATTGTGCTCCGTCAGGCATTCCCGCTTAAAGCTCAGATACTTGCGGTATACAGGGTTTTTCATATCCTCATCTTCCGGCAGTTCCAGGCCAAACTGATTTCTGAATTTATTCCTGCAGCTTTCACAATGGCATATTCCATAGCGGCGGCCGCTGTAATCCTGTTGGATAAATCCGCCCATATTGCAGAAAATGCCGTCAAAATCATGGTCCGTAAAAAGCTCTTTGATTATCTCAAACATGAATTTCTGCTGGTATTCCCCATTTAAGCAGGTATGCACATCCCCGTTGTAATTGACAATTTCACCCTGAGACGTGCGGTAGGCCCATTCCGGATGTTTCTCATATACGCCATACCGGATCTTTGAAAAATCCGTGCGCGCGATAACTCGGATTCCCTGATTGCGGCATACTTCAATGATCCGTTTTAGGCTGTCCCCATGCAAATACCTGCTTTTCTCCTGAAATTCAAGATTTGTGGGATAACTCGCAATGATGCCGGCTGCATTTAAAAGAACCACGGTCGCACCAAATTCCTTCAGCTCACCCACATATCTTTCCGCGTCAATGGATTCCATATCAATCTCTCTAAGATTGGTCTGTATCATTCTCCAGGGATAGCCTTCCCACCAATGTTTCATTTATCTGTTTCCTCCGGAATTTGCTTCTATTCTGTTTCTATTTTATTCCTATTCTGTTCCTATTCTGTTTCTATTCTGTTCTCATTCTTTACCCATTCTTTTCCCATGCTGCTATACAACATTCTGCGGCTTTCCGTCTATCCATGCAGTCAGATTATCAAAAACGATCTGAGCCCTCAACTGCATGGATTCATGGGATGCAAATGCGATATGCGGGGTCAAAATGGTATTCTTGGCATTCAGAAGCGGTTCTGTTTTATCCAACGGCGGTTCCTTATCGAACACGTCCACAGCGGCCCCTGCGATCACCTCATGGTTAAGCGCATCTGCAAGATCCTGTGCCACGACTACAGGCCCCCTTGCCAGATTGATCAAATAAGCGGATTTTTTCATTTTTTCCAAACAGTCCTTGTTTATCATCCCGCGGGTGGAATCATTCAGCGGACAATGGAGTATCACGATATCAGATTCCGCCAGCAGCTGATTCATAGAAACCTGAGAAATGTATTCCGGCCAGTCTGAATGAACGGTACGGCTGCATGCCATAATCTGTGCACCAAAGGCATGGAACAGTTGGGCGGACCGCTTTCCGATGTTGCCAAGACCGATAATACCGATATTCTTCCCTTTGATTTCTCCACCGACAAAGCCGGCTTTCGTCTGCCCGTTCCTGCAGCAGCGCTCTGTCTGGGGAATATTTCTCGTCAGCCCGATTGCCAGTCCCACAGCCAGTTCTGCCACCGCTTCATTGGAATAACCGGAAGCATTGCTGACCTCTATCTTTTTCGCTCTTACAGCTTCCATTGCAACGTGATCCACTCCGGTGAACGCAATATCGATAAATTTCAATTTTTCACAGGCATTGATAACCTCTGCCGGCATGGGCATATTGGCCAGTATCATTGCCTCCGCCTCTTTTGCCTGCTCAATCAAAGCTGCCGTATCCGCAGTCTTTTGGTATTCAGTAAAAATGCAGCCTTTTGCTTCCAAAGGCCGTTTCAGCTCATTCAGCGCCTCACTTGTAATTCCCAAATCCTCCATAATCACAACCTTCATCTCGTTTTACCTCCATCATAGAACTATTTTATATATTCAGTATAAGGCATAGGCATTAGAAAACAAGGTTGAAAAAACTTACACCCCCCGGGCAAATGCCGGGAATAATTCCTTTTTTCGAACGTCTTTAACACTATTTTAGCGGTTTGCTAAGATGATGTTAAAGACGCTCTCAAATGATTGTAATCCTGTATTTTCAATGATAAGATAGTGTCGTTTTTAGATATATTTACTAATTTTCAAGGAGGTAATGAGGGGATGTTTATTAAAAAGTACGGAGATTTGACCATTGGAATCTTTTTTTCCGTTCTGTCTTTAGCAATGATTGGGGGTTCCATTGCTCTTCCAAAGTCGACGGTGATGAAGATAGGTCCTGATTTTGTACCGCTGTGTATTGCAATTCTGACACTGGGTTTAGCCATCGCTTTAATCGTGCTCAGTCTCAAAACAATTAAGAATAATGCCGGAGTTGAAATCGCAGTCGATCCTGCTGAGGAAGCGCCTGATATGAAGCGGGTTATAATCAGCTTTTTGTTAATTCTCGCCTATGTATTTATCATGAAACCGGTTGGGTTCATCGTTACCACATGTATCTATCTTCCGCTGCAGATGCTGGTTCTGGCTCCTGACGAAGGGAGAAAACCGGTCTTTCTTACCGCCATCTCCATCGCATTTACATTTGCTGTATTTTTCCTGTTCCGGTATGGATTTAAGATCGTACTGCCGGCCGGAATTTTCACAATAAATTTATAGGGGGAATTATTTATGGAAGCATTTGGTTTATTAGGTCAGGCGCTTGTCCGCGTATGCGCGCCCAGTTCACTGTTACTCATGGCAGCCGGAGTGGCTGTCGGAATCATTTTCGGCTCCATTCCCGGACTTTCCGCAGCGATGGCCGTAGCGTTGTTTTTACCTCTCACATTTTCTCTGGACCCGTCTATGGGATTAAATCTTCTGGTTGCCGTTTACATAGGAGGTATTTCCGGCGGTCTGATCTCCGCCATTCTGCTTAACATGCCGGGCACCGCTTCTTCTATCGCCACCTGTTTTGACGGTCATCCTATGGCTCAGAGGGGAGACGCCGGAAAAGCTCTTGGATATGGAATCGTATTCTCATTTTTAGGAAGTGTATTCTCATTTATTATTCTGACATTCGCAGCTCCGCCAATCGCGGGCATTGCGCTAAAATTCACACCGGTTGAAAACTTTGGCATCTGCATCTTCGCCTTAACCATGGTGGCGGTTCTGGCCTCCGGTTCCATGTTAAAGGGCGTTCTGTCCGGTATGCTGGGTCTGATGGTCGCAATGGTGGGCATGGCTCCCATCGACGGCATTGCCCGTTTTACTTTCGGCAACCGCAATCTTTTGGCCGGCTTTGACACCCTTCCGACCCTGATCGGTATTTTCGCCATTTCAGAAATTCTGGCAACCGCTGAAAAAATGGGCAGCGGCAAAGCTTTGGAAACCGTAAAAGTCAATAAGATAAAGGGCTTCGGCTTCACCTGGGCCGAATTTGTATACCAGATCCCCAATGCCATCCGCTCCGCATTGATCGGAACCGGCATCGGCATCCTCCCCGGCATCGGCGGAAGCACCTCGGGTATGCTCTCCTATGTGACTGCTAAAAATATGTCCAAACACCCCGATGAATTCGGCAAAGGATGCCCGGACGGCGTAGTTGCAACAGAAACCGCCAACAACGCAACCATCGGCGGCGCAATGATCCCCCTCCTTGTTTTAGGCATCCCCGGCGACGGCGTTACCGCCATGATGTTGGGCGGATTCCTGATCCACGGCCTGTCCACCGGACCGCTGCTGTTCGTTAAGAGTTCTGATATCGTCTACGGTATTTTCGCAGCTTGTATGGTGTGCAGCCTTCTGATGCTGCTGATCGAGTTCTTCGGAATCAAGGTCTTCGTTCAGGCGCTGAGGATTCCTAAACATATTTTAATGCCTTTTATTCTGGTACTGTGTTCTGTAGGTGCTTACGCTACAAACAATAAGATTTTCGACGTTCAGTCCATCCTTTTGTTTGGTTTGATCGGATATCTGTTCGTGAAGTTTAAAATGTCATCTTCTCCATTTGTACTCTGTTTCCTGATCGGTAAAATGGTGGAAACTTATCTCAGGCGGGGGCTTATGCAGTATAAGAGTTTCGGCGCTTTCTTTAAACGGCCGATTTTTGATGTGTTCTTTGCACTGGCGATCTTTATTGTGGTGTGGAGTGTGTATAAAGAAATGAAGCTGAATCGAAGGAAAATGATGGGGGAGGCAAAATTGTGATTTAACGGAGTTGCGGAAGGTATGCCCGGAATCGAGATGCGAGGAAGGGAGAGACGGTCTTTACGGGAACCCGGGCGGGGGAGATTGAAAAAAGGACAATTGGGATTCGGGATTCGGGATTCGCCCCTAAGTGATACTAAGACCCACAAGTACAGAAAGAGACAGGATCGCGCCCATTCGCAGTGAACTCCTTATGACTTCACTGCTCAAGGGGCGCTTAGAAACTGATTCGGAATTCAGTTTCTACCTGTCTCTTTCTGTACTTGCGTGCCTAAGAATCACTAAAGGGGTTCCATACGATCCCAATTGTCCTTTTTTCATTCTCCCCCGCCCGGGTTCCCGTAAAGACCGTCTCTCCCTTCCTCGCATCTCGATTCCGGGCTGGTTTTCGCTGGCCAGGTTAAAAACAATATTGGTGCGTAGATATTTATGTAGAATTACATTTACATGGATCATGAAGGGATTTTCTGAAATGCCTTCAGGTTTTACTTTAAACGTCAAGGCATTTCGCGAAAAGACCTCACCCTTTACATTAAATGGTGAAGGCATTTCTGAAAAAGCCCTCACGGTTGGTGTAAAAACTTACTCACAATCCACCAAATCTTTTTTATCCTCAGCAAGCCAAGCAACAGCCGGAAAGAAGGGGAAGCCCAGGTGGGCGGGGGAAGTATTAAGATCAATGGGATTGTATGGAACCCCTTAGATGTACTTAGATCCGCAAGGACAAAAAGAGACAGGTAGAAACTGAATTCCGAATCAGGTTCTAAGCGCCCCTTGAGCAGTGAAGTCATCAAGAGCTCACTGCGAATGGGCGCGCCCTGTCTCTTTTTGTCCTTGCGGGTCTTAGTACATCTTAGGGGCGAATCCCGAATCCCATTGATCTTAATACTTCCCCCGCCCACCTGGGCTTCCCCTTCTTTCCGGCGTATCTTAGTTAACTAAATAAAGATTTGCAATAGTTTTCTGATGTGAAAAGGGACACCGCACTTGTTAGTGCGGCGCCCCTTTCAGACTTTTAATTAGGATTCTTCATCCTTTTTCTTTGAAATTGTCAGATATGCTGCCAACAGCATTCCGGAAAGCATTGCTAATACTGCATTCATTCCTACCTGATTTCCGGTCTTAGGAAGTGCTGCCAACGGAACTTCTCCGTCATCAATCAGGATGTTTTCACCTGTTGTGATGTCATTTGGCATGCTTGCTAATGGAACGTCAGTCGGATTGATCGTTGTGCTTCCAGGACCGTTTCCGGTATCGCCGCCATTGCCGTAGCCTGGGGTAGTGGTGCTGCTACCGCCGCCACCGCCACTGCTTGAGCCGCCTCTGGATGTGATAGTAAGAGTACCGTTTACATAAGCAATCTCATAGTTTCCGGTTACATCTTCACCGTTTGCCATAATCACTGCATCGCTGGCTACATTATCGCTGGTTCCGACAGTTGTCTGGCTTCCTGTTACGTTTACATCAACCAGCTGCTGTCCTTCTGCAAGAGAACCGCTTGTGATCTCTGCTGAGGTGTTGGTAACTGCGCTGCCGTCATAGCGTTTGCTTGCGCTTCCTGCTGTAATGGTTAACGGACGTTTGTTAATTACTACTGTTCCTGTTACAACTGCGGTTTCCACATAATTCGGATTTGTTGCTTTTACATATACCGTATGAGTTCCGGCTTCTGTAAATACAGGAGCGCTGCTGCTGAAGTTCTGATTATCGGTCGAATATAACAAGGTAGATCCATCTCTCAAAGCTTCCGCAGTCTTTAATCCATAGGCTGTTCCGTCATAAGTGACTGTCTGACTGCCGACATTAACTGCATTCTCAGTAGATGCGATAATATTCAGTTTTCCTGGGATTACCTCTACAGTGTAGTTGCTGTTTCCTATAAATACTGCAGTTAACGGAATATCATCTCCTACATTTTCTTTTCCCGGTTCAACCCGTTGGTAGGTGATTTCTCCTAAGTCACCGGTATTTACTAATCCGGTTACACTTCCGCTAAATATAGGGTCCTGAGAACCGTAATCCTTAGTATAAGAGTCCACCGTAATGGTAACGCCCTTTGGAATCACCTGAATTTCAACATCTGTTGTCAGCAGATCGGTATAGCCAGTCTTTACTGCCTTTACAGATACTGTCTTAGTTCCATCATTTACATCAGTTACGCTTGGCGCTTCTGTGGTCCAGTCTTCATTTCCGACTTTGTAATAGATCGTATAACCTTCTGCGCCTGATACTTCTGCTTTAGCCTTATGAGCATTTCCATCATAGGTCCAGCTTCCGCCTTCTGCATCCAATACCGCAGATTCATCGGTTGCTGTGCGGATTTCAAAATTGCCATTTACTACTGTTACATCATAGTTTGCATTTGATTCAAATTCGGCCGTCAGAACTTTCTCATAAATACCAACCGTACTTTCATCACTGTTTCTGTAGTAGCTGATTGTTCCAAGATCTCCATCATTTACAAGACCTTTGTGGGTTTCATCAACTACGATGAATCCGGTAAAGTCAGGATCTGATGCATCAAAGTATTTCCATGCGTCATTTACCTGAATGGTGATCGGGCGCGCCGTGATGCTGATTTCCACATTCTCTGTGTTCAGTTCTGTATAACCTGGTCTGGTTGCTTTAACCGATACCACCTTTGTGCCTTCTGATACTTCGGTTACGCTCGGTGCATTTGTAGTCCAGTCGCCGTCTCCCACCTTATAGGAAATGGTGTAGCCCTCTGCTCCGGTTACCTCTGCTGTCGCTTCGTGTGCTGTTCCATCATAGATCCAGCTTCCGCCTGCGGCTGTCAGTACAGCGCCTTCTACTGTTGCTGTTTTAATCTCAAAGTTACCCTTTTGTACCGTTACAAGGTAGTTTGTATTATCTGTATAGGATGCAGTTAAAACTCCCGGGTATACGCCTACTGCTTCTTCACCATTCATTCTTACATATTTGATCGTTTCAAGATCATTGGCATCTGCCAGGCTGCCTTTGATAATTCTTCCTGTAAAATCAGGATCTTTTTCATCAAAGAACTTCTCTGAATTATCAACCTTAATGATGATTTCCATTGGCGTGATCTCAATGGTTACTTCTGCGTTTACATCCTCATAGCCTGCTTTTTCTGCTTTTACAGATACTGTCTTCCTGCCTTCTGAAACAGTGGTTACACTTGGGGCCTCTGTTGTCCAGTCGCCCTCCCCCACCTTATAAGAGATGGTATAACCTTCTGCTCCGGTTACTTCTGCAGTAACTCCATGGGCCTTTCCATCATATACCCAGCTTCCGCCTTTCGCATCCAATGTTACGCCCTGGCTGCTGGCTGTTTTGATTTGGAAGTTTCCTTTAACAACGGTTACATCATAGTTGTTATTTTGTGTATACTCTGCGTTCAGCACCTGTTCATAGGTTCCGACACTCGTATCAATGTCTTTGTTGTCCCTTACAAATGTAATGGTTCCAAGATCGTTTTTACCTACCAGCTCACCGCTTGAAATTCCGCCGTTAAACTCCGGATCTTCCTCGTTAAAGAATTTCTCTCCAGGTTCTACGGTGATAGTAATTGGACGTGCTGTTACCTTGATTGTTTCCGGATCAGCTGTCAGATCAGTATAGCCAGTCTTTACAGCTTTAACAGCTATCGTTTTAACACCATCATTTACATCCGTAACGTTAGGAACTTCTGTAGTCCACTCACCGCCGTCTACCTGATATTGGATCGTATAACCATCCGCTCCGGTCACTTTTGCCTTTGCTTCATGAGACTCTCCATCATAAATCCAGCTTCCGCCTTCCAGGGTCAGCTTTGCATTTTTATCTGTCGCTGTTTGGATTATAAAATCACCCTTTATAACGGTTACTCTGTAGTTGCTATTGGCTGTATAAGCTACATTTAAGACATCATTATAAGTTCCTACATCTTCAACACCTTTGTTATCTCTTACATAAACAACAGTTTTTAAATCATCCTTATTTACAAGCTTACTTTCATCAAAATCGCCGGTAAAAATCGGATCATCCTCATCATAGAACTTAAAGCCATCATTTACGGTTATTGTTAATTCACGTTCTGTTACCTGAATTGTTTCCGGATCAGCTGTCAGATCGGTATAGCCATCCTTTACGGCTTTGACAGATACGGATTTAATTCCGTCGATTACATTCGTAACCTTAGGAACTTCTGTAGTCCAGCTTCCGTTTCCTACTCTGTAGTAAATTGTATAACCTTCTGCTCCGGTCACTTCCGCTTTTGCTTCATGCGCTTTTCCATCATAGATCCAGCTTCCACCTTCCAATGTCAATTCCGCATTTGCGTCTGTTGCTGTACGGATTTCAAAGTTACCCTTTAATACTGTCACAGAATAGTTTGCATTTGATTCAAATCCGGCCGTCAGAACTTTTTCATAAATACCAACTGCACTTTCATCACTGTTTCTGTAGTAGCTGATTGTTCCAAGATCTCCATCATTTACAAGACCTTTGTGGGTTTCATCAACTACGATGGATCCAGTAAAGTCAGGATCTGATGCATCAAAGTATTTCCATGCGTCATTTACCTTAATGGTGATCGGGCGCGCCATGATGCTGATTTCCACATTCTCTGTGTTCAGTTCCGCATAGCCCGGTCTGGTTGCTTTAACCGATACCACCTTTGTGCCTTCTGATACTTCAGTTACGCTCGGTGCATTTGTAGTCCAGTCGCCGTCTCCCACCTTATAGGAAATGGTGTAGTCCTCTGCTCCGGTTACCTCTGCTGTCGCTTCGTGTGCTGTTCCATCATAGATCCAGCTTCCGCCTGCGGCTGTCAGTACTGCGCCTTCTACTGTTGCTGTTTTAATCTCAAAGTTACCCTTTTGTACCGTTACAAGGTAGTTTGTATTGTCTGTATAGGATGCAGATAAAACTCCTGGGTATACGCCTACTGCTTCTTCACCATTTATTCTTACATATTCGATCGTTTCAAGATCATTGGCATCTGCCAGGCTGCCTTCGATAATTCTTCCTGTAAAATCAGGATCTTTTTCATCAAAGAACTTCTCTGAATTATCAACCTTAATGATGATTTCCATTGGCGTGATCTCAATGGTTACTTCTGCGTTTACATCCTCATAGCCAGTTTTTTCTGCTTTTACAGCTACTGTCTTCCTGCCTTCTGAAACAGTGGTTACACTTGGTGCCTCTGTTGTCCAGTCGCCCTCACCCACCTTATAAGAGATGGTATAACCTTCTGCTCCGGTTACTTCTGCAGTAACTCCATGGGCCTTTCCATCATATACCCAGCTTCCGCCTTTTGCATCCAATGTTACGCCCTGGCTGCTGGCTGTTTTGATTTGGAAGTTTCCTTTAACAACGGTTACATCATAGTTGTTATTTTGTGTATACTCTGCGTTCAGCACCTGTTCATAGGTTCCGACACTCGTATCAATGTCTTTGTTGTCCCTTACAAATGTAATGGTTCCAAGATCGTTTTTGCCTACCAGCTCACCGCTTGAAATTCCGCCGTTAAACTCCGGATCTTCCTCGTTAAAGAATTTCTCTCCATGTTTTACGGTGATTATAATTGGACGGGCTGTTACCTGGAGTGTAACTCCATCTGCTGTCAGGTCTGTATAACCCTCCTTTATTGCTTTAACAGATATTGCCTTAATTCCATCGTCTACATTAGTAACGCCAGGAACTTCCGTCGTCCATTCTCCGCCGTCTACCTGATAATAGATCGTGTAACCGGTTGCTCCGGTCACTTCTGCTTCCGCTTTATGATTGTCACCATCATAGATCCAGCTTCCGCCTTTTAATGTCAGTTCTGCATCTGCATCTGTCGCTGTCATGATTACAAAATCACCAGGATAAATCATTACATCGTAGTTTGTATTTTCCTTATAACGAGCTGACAATGCATCAGGATACAGACCTACTTTCTCATCTTTATTGGTGCGGTAATATGTGATGGTTCCAAGATCATCTGATCTTATAAGTCCTTGATCTTCAGTAGCCTCCAATACGTGTCCGCTAAATTTCGGATCGTTTTCATTATAAAATTTATAAGCTTCGTTTACCTTGATCGTCACCGGTCTTTTTGTAATGCGGATATCCACGTCTTCTGCTGTCAGGTCTTTATATCCGGTTCTGGACGCTTTCACAGATACAGTCTTCGTGCCTTCCGACACGTTGGTTACTTCCGGCGCCACTGTTGTCCAGTCACCCTTACCGGTTTTGTAATAGACCGTATAACCTTCTGCTCCGCTTACAGCTGCGCTTGCTTTATGGGCGTTTCCGTCATAAATCCAGCTTCCGCCTTCTGCTGACAATACTGCGCCTTCTATTGATGCGGTAAGAATCTCAAAATCTCCCAGCACTACCGTTACATCATAATTCAGATTCTTCTTGTACTCTGCGCTCAGGACATCTTCATAAAGCTTTACTGCCTGATCCTGATTCGTCCTTACATATTTGATAGTTCCAAGATCATCTGCATTTATAAGGCTGCCTTCCGGCATTTCACCGGTAAACGTTGGATCATCGGCATCAAAGTATTTCCAGGCGTTGTGTACGGTTATGGTTACTTTCTTCGCAGTAATCTGAATCGACGTACTGCCTATCAGATCTTCATATCCAGTTTTCACTGCCTTTACTGCTACCTGTTTTTCTCCATCTTCCACATTCTTTACGGTTGGTATGGTTGTGCTCCAATCACCCTCGCCGGTCTTGTAGTAGATGGTGTAGCCTTCCGCTCCGGCTACTTCTGCGGATACCCCATGGTCTTTTCCATCGTAAGTCCAGCTTCCTCCGCTTACATTCAGCTTCGCATTTTCATCCTTTGCTTTGGTAATCTCAAAATTACCCTTTTCTACCGTTACAAGATAATTTCTATTATCTGTGTAATTTACAGACAACACTTGCGGATAGGTTCCTACCTCTTCATTGTCTCTCTCCGGCAGCTGGATTCTGTAGCCGGTAATCTCTCCCAAATCTGAGGAATTCACCAGCTTATATTCTGATGTTACGCTCCATTTGAATTTCGGATCATCTGAATTAAACGCTTTGCTGTCATCCTGAACCTTGATCGTCACCGGACGTTCGGTTATGGATATGGTTACCTCATTTGATAAGATATCTTCATAGTTTGCACGGGTTCCTTTTGCCTGTACCGTAATGGTTCCCTCTTCAACATTGGTTACACTCGGTACATCCTTAGACCAGGTTGCTCCGTTGTCCGTTGTATACCAAATGGTATAATTCTGAAGCGCATATTTGATCTTATCCAGAGTGCTCATATGAACTTTAAATGCGTTTCCGTTATATACCTGGCTTCCTCCAACGATTTCAAGCTCTGCTGCGCTGTCTGCCGCCTTGGTGATTGTAAAGTCTGCAGGAGTTACTGTTACATCGTAGTTAGGATTCTTTGTATAGGTTGCATCCAATACGCCTTTGTAAGTTCCTACATTAACATCCTGATCTTTATTTTTTCTTTCATAAGAAACGGTGCCTATTCCTACCGGATCATTTTCAACCAGCCCTTTAACGGTTCCGCTAAAGGACGGATCATCTGTTCCATAAACCTTTCGGCTGTCATTTACTTTAATTGCGACATCCTTCGGAGTAATGGCAATGGTCTTGTCTTCTGCCTCCAATGGATAATAACCCTCTTTGGTTGCACGGAAGGATACGGTAACAATTCCGTCTTTTACATCCGTTACGGCCGGCTGTTTTGTTGTCCATTCGCCGTCCCCTACCTTATACTCGATTGTATATCCGTTGGCTCCGGTTACATTCGCACTGGCTGAATGTTCTTTTCCGTCATAAGTCCAGCTTCCTCCGGTTCCAATTAATTTGGCTTTCGTATCGGTTGCGGTATTAATTGTAAACGTTCCTTTTCTAACAGTTACGTTATAGTTGTCATTGGCTATATAGGCTGCATTTATGAAATCCGGATAGATGCCAACGGCTTCAACTGTTATATCATCCCTTCGATACTCAATCGGGCCTAAATCATTACTATTCACAAGCGTACCGCTGGTAATACCTCCGGTAAAGGTTGGGTCATCTTCACCAAAGTCCTTTTCCTTGTTATCCACGGTTATCGTGATTGGACGCGCTGTTATTTTAATTGTCTTTGGTTCCTCTGCTGTCAGATCGGTATATCCTGTCTTTACAGCTTTTACAGCTATAATTTTTTCTCCATCTACTACATTCGTAACACTAGGAACTTTTGTCGTCCACTCTCCGCCGTCTACTTGATAATAGATCGTAAATCCATCTGCTCCAATCACATCAGCCTTTGCTTCATGTGTTTTTCCGTCGTAAGGCCAGCTTCCGCCTTCCAAAGTCAATTTTGCATTTTTATCTGTTGCTGTTATAATTTCAAAATCGCCCGGTTCAATGGTAACAGTATAGTTTGTATTCGGTGTATAATGAGCCGACAACATATCAGGATACTTACCTACCGCTCCTACGTCAGCATTGATTCGGTAATACGTAATATCAACCAGATCTTCTGCTTTTATAAGTCCCTGATCTTCTGTAGTTTCCAACACATATCCACTAAACTCCGGATCGTTTTCATTATAAAATTTAGAAGCATCGTTTACCTTGATCGTCACCGGTCTTTCCGTGATACGGATATCCACATCTTCTGCTGTCAGGTCTTCATATCCGGTTCTGACCGCTTTTACAGATACAGTCTTCGTGCCTTCCGACACGTTGGTTACTTCCGGCGCCACTGTTGTCCAGTCACCCTTACCGGTTTTGTAATAGACCGTATAACCTTCTGCTCCGCTTACAGCTGCGCTTGCCTTATGGGCGTTTCCGTCATAAATCCAGCTTCCGCCTTCTGCTGACAATACTGCGCCTTTAATTGATGCGGTACGAATCTCAAAATCTCCCAGCACTACCGTTACATCATAATTCAGATTCTTCTTGTACTCTGCGCTCAGAACATCTTCATAAAGCTTTACTGCCTGATCCTGATTCGTCCTTACATATTCAATAGTTCCAAGATCATCTGCATTTATAAGGCTGCCTTCCGGCATTTCACCGGTAAACATTGGATCAGCGGCATCAAAGTATTTCCAGGCGTCGTGTACGGTTATGGTTACTTTCTTCGCTGTAATCTGAATCGACGTACTGCCTATCAGATCTTCATATCCAGTTTTCACTGCCTTTACTGCTACCTGTTTTTCTCCGTCTTCCACATTCTTTACGGTTGGTATGGTTGTGGTCCAATCACCCTCGCCGGTCTTGTAGTAGATGGTGTAGCCTTCCGCTCCGGTTACTTCTGCGGATACCCCATGGTCTTTTCCATCGTAAGTCCAGCTTCCTCCGCTTACATTCAGCTTCGCATTTTCATCCTTTGCTTTGGTAATCTCGAAATTACCCTTTTCTACCGTTACAAGATAATTTCTATTATCTGTGTAATTTACAGACAGCACTTGCGGATAGGTTCCTACCTCTTCATTGTCTCTCTCCGGCAGCTGGATTCTGTAGCCGGTAATCTCTCCTAAATCTGAGGAATTCACCAGCTTGTTTTTTGATGTTACGCTCCATTTGAATGTCGGATCATCTGAATTAAACGCTTTGCTGTCATCCTGAACCGTGATCGTCACCGGACGTTCGGTTATGGATATGGTTACCTCATTTGACAAGATATCTTCATAGTTTGCACGGGTTCCTTTTGCCTGTACCGTAACGGTTCCCTCTTCAACATTGGTTACACTCGGTACATCCTTAGACCAGGTTGCTCCGTTGTCCGTTGTATACCAAATGGTATAATTCTGAAGCGCATATTTGATCTTATCCAGAGTGCTCATCTGAACTTTAAATGCTTTTCCGTTATATACCTGGCTTCCTCCAACGATTTCAAGCTCTGCTGCGCTGTCTGCCGCCTTGGTGATTGTAAAGTCTGCAGGAGTTACTGTTACATTGTAGTTAGGATTCTTTGTATAGGTTGCATCCAATACGCCTTTGTAAGTTCCTACATTAACATCCTGATCTTTATTTTTTCTTTCATAAGAAACGGTGCCTATTCCTACCGGATCATTTTCAACCAGCCCATTAACGGTTCCGCTAAAGGACGGATCATCTGTTCCATAAACCTTTCGGCTGTCATTTACTTTAATTGCGACATCCTTCGGAGTAATGGCAATGGTCTTGTCTTCTGCCTCCAATGGATAATAGCCCTCTTTGGTTGCACGGAAGGATACGGTAACAATTCCGTCTTTTACATCCGTTACAGCCGGCGGTTCTGTTGTCCATTCCCCGTTTCCTACCTTATACTCGATTGTATATCCCTTAGCTCCGGTTACATTTGCGCTGGCTGAATGTTCTTTTCCATCATAAGTCCAGCTTCCTCCAGCTCCAATCAACTTAGCCTTTGCATCAGTTGCTGTTTTAATTGTAAATGTTCCTAGATTAACAGTTACAAGGTAGTTAGAATTAGCTGTATAGGATACATTTAAAACTCCTGTATAGGTTCCAACAGTTTCAACCCCAGCGTTATCTCTGACATAAATGACCTCTCCCAAATCATTTTTATTTACAAGGCTTTCCGCATTAAAATCTCCGGTAAATGTTGGATCCTTTTCGCCAAAGAATTTTTCACTCGGATCCACGGTTATTGTGATTGGACGCGCTGTAATGCTTACCTGAGCTTTATCACTCCAAATCGCCGTTCCATTACGCGTGACACGAACATCTACATTATATGTTCCCACATTCGTATAGGAAGGATTCGTACTGCTCCATGAAGCGTTTGGTCCTTTATATTCTATCGTATCTGATTCAAGAGCTCCTGTTACCGTCACGCTGCTGGCAATACCGTCATACACTTTCTCAACGCCGCTTACTGCTAACTTAGATGTGTCAGCAGTCCATTTTGCGTATACAGTTACATTGCCGATGCTTCCTGCAGCAATTCCTGTTTTTTCATCTCTGAAAGTAGTATTGTCTGTATACCACCCTTCAAATATATATCCATCCCGTTCTGCCGGCTCAAATGTAATGTTCTGGCTTTCTATGGTATATGATCCTGGATTCTTAGAAGAGTTGGTTCCTCCATTGGTTACATAATTGATGGTGTAAGTCACCGGATTCCAAACCGCATACAATGTCAGAAGATTGCCCGAAGGATACGTAAGGTTTTTTCCGGCTAAAGCATTAATCTCAGATGTACCGGCTTGATTACCGTTCCATTTTACGAATTCATAGCCTTTGCTCTGTGGTATTTGACCTGGTATCTCTACTGTTTCTCCGTTTAAATACTTCAAACCGTCTTGATACTCACGTCCTGCTGTTACTGTCGTAAATCCAGTTGGAATATTCCATGTAGCATTTGATTTGCCTTTTGGATTTAAGTTGTATCTTAAAATGCCGGTTTTTTCTTCAAAAACAGCCGTATATGTTGCATTCTTCCACTGCCCTCCGCTTTGAGCCGGAGTGTAGGAAAGATTATCAGATACCTTCTTTCCGTTAGAATCGAACCATCCTTTAAACACATAATTGTCATTTGCTGTTGCAGTAGAACCCTTTGCAACTCCATTGATCGGAGCCAAGGTTTCTGAATAACTGGTTAAGGTACCACTGCCTTCCGGGGATACTTTATAGGTTATGGTTGCCCTCGCCTTTGTCACATAATGTCCATAAAAGGTTGTATCATCATTTAATTTCGTTTTATTATTGGAAAACGTGACTTTTTGTGTGCATGCTTCATCGGCATACCATCCGTCAAACTCATAATCTTCCCAATTATAGGAAATATTTTGCTGAATCTGGCCCTCTCCTGAACCATATGTTGGCTGAAGCAGGTATCGGTACTCAGTTCCTATTTCTTTTGGATAATTTAAAACGAGTCCGAATGAATCGCTGCCCGGATGCTTTGCTTTAAAATTCACGTTGACTTTATTATCAATATACAGAGTGGCAAATCCATCCACATGATAGCAGGCAGCTGAGGTTATTGTTGTATTCCCATTGTTTGCACCCGATGAATCTATAATATATCCCCAGTCAACAGAATAGGTTCCGGTGGCGCCTGTGGTAGCATACGTATAGTTTTCAGGCTTTCCGTCTCCATTTCCATCATATTGAATAGTCGGATAGCTCGACGGATACTTTACGATCTTTGTCAGGTCTGTATATTTTTGCTTACTTGCAGAGGGTCTATTCACTCCGGTTATCGCGTTCTCAACTGTATCCACATAATACCATGCATTCGTATAGTTTATGGTCTCATTATTTTCCGTACCTGGTTTTCTGATATAGAAATATCCCTTATACTTCGTATCCCCATTAACAACCGTAACGGTAAATATCTCCGACTTATTTGATCCGGATGCAGTTTTATAGGAGCAAGTTATCCTCGCCGTACCAGTTTTTTTTGAACTAGCAGTCACTGTAGCGCTGTAACCATCTGAACCTTTACTAACTTTGGCAATATTTGAGTCTGATGTGATCCAGCTGTAATTGCTTCCATCCGTAGTATCACAATATAATTTCTTTGTACTGCCTAACTGCAGCGTTGCCACATCGTTCTGCGTCTGCTTTGAATCTGTAGAACCAACGATAACATAAATAGAAAAATGTGTTGCATCGAAATCCACTTCATCAACGCTGTTCTCGCCTGCAACGTCAACGGCCTGACGGCCCTCGTCATCTAACACAAGATCTGCCGCTGTTACGCTGGCAGCCGTCACTGCCTCTAATGGTTCAGGAGCTTCTGTATCCGCGTGAAGAACTTCGATGGTTTCCGCTTCTTTACTGTTTTCTTCTATTTTATTACCGGAAAAGCTGATCTTAACGAAATTGTCATCTCCAGCCCAGTCATTTTCCAGTTTCTTGCCGTTATGGATCAGGTTGATGTCATATGCCAGAACAGAAGTTACTTCTTTCTCTCCCTGTGTCTCAGACTCAATCTTTTCCTTAACCGCCTCTTCTAACTGGGTTGTAACTTCTTTGACATCCAGTTTTGTTCCTTCCGGAATAATGCCAGGAAGAGCTGTAGCCGTAATGGTAACGCCCTTAACCGTTACTGATTCATTCAGTCCCGGATGCTCACCGACCTCGGACAAGGTCACTTCAATATCTACATCCTCTGTCACACCATCAACTGTATAATACAGAATTCCGGAAGCATTGGATTCAGAAGCTTCTTCTGCTTCTTCTAAGCTTACGCCGTTTGCAGTAACTTCCTCAATCTCATAACCAATCTGAGGTCTTACTCCAAATCTTATGCTTTCACCCTCTAAAACCGAACTCTTCTTATTAATAATGTCTGCGCTGCCCATTGGGTCGATCATGTAGCTGATAGAGTAACCCTCTATTTCGGCATCAATATGAAGTGCATTTAATGTGGTCTTAAATGCTCTTGCGTATGCTTCTTCGCCCAATTCTATCTGGTTGTATGTAGTTCCGCTGATGCTTCCGCCATGATTTTCATCATCCAGCTTCTCATCGATAGGAGTTACATCATCAATAAGTTCAATTCCATCATAATAATCTTTATCTTCTTCAATAATATATTCATCCGGATCTTTGGCAGGTGCCGCAGTTGTTTCTTTCTCCGGCTGAACTGTTTCAGTGATTGACTCAGTTGTTTCCTGACCGTTAGCTTCAACAGATTCTGCAGTCTCATTGGTTTCGGAAGACTCCTCCGGCTTTGCTTCTGCGCTTTCTTCCGTCTCAACAGTCTCTGATTTAGTAACTTGGGTTTCTGATTCAATTTCTGCTGCTGTCTCTTCTTTTGTTTCTTTAGTTTCCGGTTCGGTCTCTGCTTCTGTCTCAGGTTCAGCCTCTGCCTCTGCTTCCGTTTCAGGCTCTGCCTCAACTTCCGCATCAACTTCTTCTCCCTCAGGAGCTGCTACTATGGAAACTACATTTCTGGACTTGCTGAGGGTTACTTCCTTCTCTTCTGCCTTTGTCGTCTCCGGTTCAGTTACCTCTTCGGTTTCACGCTCAGTTTCCGGTTCTGCTGCCTCTGTTGTTTCCGGCTCTGTCTCAGGCTCTGATGCTTCTGCCGTTTCCGGCTCTGTCTCAGGCTCTGATGCTTCTGTCGTTTCTGGCTCTGCTGCAGATTCGCTATTTTCCACTGAAGTTTCAGACTCCGCTGCCTCTGTACTTTCTTCCAGAGATGCTTCTGTAGATTCTGTCTCAGAACTGTTGGGAACTGCAATTGTCTCTTCCGGTACAGTTTCTTCTGTTGTCTCTTCCACAGCTGGTTTAGATTCTTCCACAGGAGTTGTCACTGCCGGCTGATTCTGAACACCTGACGTATGTCCGTCAACGGTTACTCTGGAAGTAATATATCCGTCCACATCCGCATAAAATTGGATTCTCTGTTCTGAGCTGTTAACAAAAAGGAAGATCATTTCCTCATTACCGGTAATCTGATAATCCTCTTCCTCCATATTATCAACACGGATGAAGGTACGCAGTTCTGCACCTTCCGGTATCCCTTCGTCATCCATATTCGGGTATATTTCATAAACATATCCGTCGCTGAGCAAACGTTCATACTTTGACATCAATGTCGCATCTTTGGTATTCATCTCCAACGACGCTAAGTCAAATATACCTCCTCCCTCAATCGCCTCCTGGGCTGCTTCCCGGATGTCTTCACCATTCAGGTGGAATGTCGCACTTGCAGTCGGAACCGCATTAGCTGCAAGAGCCACGCTGACATTGTTTCCCACATTCGTGAAAAACATCATGAAAGACAGCATAAACGCCAGAATGCGTTTGTACTCATGTCTGATTTTCCGGCACACGCTCGTGCCTCTTAACTTTTCTTTCATACTGTTTTCTCCTTTTCCCTTACCCGGATTGGTAAGAATATCTTAATCCTATCATTCTATTTAGCCTAACTGTTATTGAAATTTTTGCATTGATTCATAACGTTTCCTCAGCTCCTGTTCCCCCATCTTTTTATAACACAAATACTATATTCTTAATAAGTATAACAGGTTTCAGTTACAATAGGGTTACAAATTCTTATTTTATTAAGTTTTTCTTTCGTAATCGTACGTTTTTTTACATTTTGTATAAATATTTTATTTCAAGCTCATTTCAATTTTTATTTTTATATTATTTCTGCTTTCCTAATTGTGTTCATCGCCTTTTTTGCACTTTTTCATACAGGCTCGTACATCAAAAAAGTACTGTAAAACCAATGCAGTCCTTACACTCCAGACAACACCACTTCCACAGTACTTCTCATCTTTTACCGCTCTCTCATATATTTTCGAAGACAGCTTATGACTAAATAACTTCCATAAATGATTCCAATATAAATATTCGCCCAAATCACCCAAAACAGCATCTTCAAGCTCCAGCTGGTTAAAACAATGCAGATCAAAAGATCTGAGATTAAAAATATACTTACTGGCTTAAAGACTCCCTTTACTGTTTTTTTCGCATTCTCCCCGTTCTGTTGCTCCACAATTTCATTGGCGCATTCCCCCATCTCAAAAAACTCATTGGGTGAAATATGATACAGTTCACAAATTCCTTTCAGATAAACTCCATCCGGAGCGCTTTTTCCCGCTTCCCATTTCGATACAGTCTGCCTGCTGACTCCCAGAAAATCAGCTGCCTCCTGCTGTGTGATTCCGGCTTTTTGGCGATAATTGAATAAATTATATGCCGTCCTGTCATTTTCTTTATTGTCCACCGCTCATCCTCCATTCCGCCATTTGATAGAATCTGCATACACGCTTTTTCTAACATTCTTAGTAATCTCATGATATCATGCGACAAAAAGAACAGCAAGAGACAGACCGTTGCGTCATGTCAAAATCCGTTGCCCCCTACAAATTGGCGTTCTAAAATTGTGATTTAACGGGGTTGTGAAAGATACGCACGGAATGGGGAGGCGGAACCGGGAGCCGAAGGTCGAAGGGGGTGTCCGGGTCAGGGGAAGGAAGATGCAGCCAAATGGGATCGTATGGAACCCCTTTAGAACTACTTAGGCCCGTAAGGACAGAACGAGGCAGGCCAGCGCCATTCGCAGTGAACTCTTGATGACTTCGCTGCTCAGAGGCGCTTTAAAAACTGAGACGGAAATCAGTTTTTACCTGCCTCGTTCTGCCCTTACGGGCCTAAGTAGTTCTAAAGGGGTTCCATACGATCCCATTTGGCTGCATCTTCCTTCCCCTGACCCGGACACCCCCTTCGACCTTCGGCTCCCGGTTCCGCCTCCCCATTCCGTGCTGATTTTCGCTAGCCTAGTTAAAAACAATGTTATGTATCGGTATTTACATAAAGCCAAATTTACCTAGATTATGTAGGGATTTTCAGAAATGACTTCAGGTTTTACTTTAAACGTCAAGGCATTTCACGAAAAGACCTCACCCTTTACATTAAATGGTGAAGGCATTTCTGAAAAAGACTTAACGGTTGATATAAAAATTTACTTTCCCATCCACCAAATCTTTTTTTCCTTAGCTAGCCAAGCACCAGCCGGAAAGAAGGGGAAACCTGGGCGGGCGGCGGACATTGAGAAAGACAGGGGATCGTGTGCAGCCCCTTAGTGATACTTGGCCGGCAAGAGTGGAAAAAGGCAGACAAATACTGAAATCCGAATCAGTATTTGAGGCGCCCTTGAGCGATGAAGTCATCAGGAGTTCATCGCGAATGGCGCCGCGCTGCCTTTTTCCGCTCTTGGCGGTCTAGTATCACTTAGGGGCGTAACCCGAATCCCCTGTCTTTCTCAATGTCCGTCGCCCGCCCAGGTTTCCCCTTCTTTCCGGCGTTTCTTAGTTAAATAAAGATTTACACAACCGCCCCAAACTCCTCAATCTTCCGTTTCAAATAAAGCACTCTGTCAAAATCAGCCGCCGGAGGCAGCGTATCAGCTACAGAAAAAATCATATGATCCCCTCTCCCAATCGTCTCCATCGTCTCATCCACCAGCTTATAAAAATCCCCATCCGACATGGTGGACTGAAGTGTTGCGATGGAGGGGATTCCTCCCCAGATGGTAATCTTCTCTCCGAACACATCCCTGGTTTCTTTCAGCGACGTTTTTGTCATCGGGGCGGGGCAGATGGAATCGGCAATATCGAATCCCGATTTTACGTACAAATCCAGCAGTTTCATATTCTCACCGTCCGTATGGGTGGCGATAAATTTCCCCTTGCTGTGAGCGATATCGCTCTGGCGTTTCAGTTCGTCCACCACATATTCCTCAATCATATCCGGGGTTGTGAACATGAAATCGTAATTGGCGCCTGACAAGATTACCTCCGCCGGGCTGTTGACCGCAGCCTGGAAAAGCTTGTCGCAGAATGGATGAAGTCTTTTTGCCACATCCTGCATGGCTTCCGGATCATCAAAACGTTCCAGATAGAAATTTTCAAACGACATGAGTTCCTTAATCAGATAATGGCCTGCGGACGCCCACATGGCGGACAGCGCCACCGCTACTCCACGGCTGCCGATGTAATTTTCACGGTAATCCGCATATTTTTCATAGGTTGGAATTACTTCCGCATTATCGAATATATAGGCGATGGCGTCATAATCTTCATAGGATTTTACCGCGTGTTCTTTGTGCGCATACAGCACGATTCCGTCTCTCAGCATCTGCGGGGTGTAGACGACTCTGGTTGTTATGGTTCCCTTGGGCGTTTCGTAGGTCACTTTTAACTCCCCTTTGTCGTTACGCTCCTCTGTAATCTTCACATTGTGAAATATCACTTTCCACGGAGAAAGTTCCAGATCATAGATTCCCAATCCTACATGAAGATCGCCGTATCCGCCTTCCCTCCAGTTTTTAAAATTAGGAATAATGGAATGGTATCCGATTCCAAGATCGTCCACCATATCTCTCAGCGTTGCATTTTTATACTTATCCGGAAGCGTGTTGGTCGCCTCGTGGGCATAAAACCAGTTATCCAGACGCGGAACAAATGGAAGCAGATCCGTGGGTTCTCCTCTTAACGTCGCCAGAATTCTCTCTTTAACAGTCATATTTTCCCTCCATACAAGCACTCATTTAAATGATTCTTTCATTTAACGGCCTTCTGTTTTCTATCACTTTATGAGGCCAGTATATCAAATGCGGAAAGGAAATTCATTGTGGTTTGAAACCAATAATACCGTTAAATAACGTATCTCAATCCTAATCAGGCTTTGTCTACCTGTTTTGTTATGATCACGTCGCTGCCCAGTGAAAGCACATTGGGAAGAACAACCTGCCCCACCGTTACAGGCGCATTTACTTTCACCTTTTTAATCTGTTCCATCACTTCGAATATCTTTGCCTTAGGAATCGGACGGTTCAGCCTGACGCTGGCGAGCTCCATCTCTCCGCCCTCCACCAGAACCGAAGTTGCTATATTTCTCATGGGATTGGTCAATTCCTGAGTTACATAATCCTTTCCTTTGGGACAGTCATTGCCATTTACGGACAAAATCCTGCCGTCGGCAAACTCAGCTTCCACCTCGCATCCTTTGGGACACATAATGCATGTAAATGTTCTCAGCATATCACCCTCACCTCCAGATTATCCTTCTCATTCAACTGCTCTGCTTTTACAGGAATTTGTATCATCTCAGCCGGAAGGGCTTTTTTCATCTTTTTACTCCGGATCACCCGGTCTCCCTGAACCATCTCAATCGTGCAGTCCTTCATCGGCTTTCTCACACGGAAAGACAGCTTAAAATCACTGGTTCCGCTTATCTTCTGCGGTATGGTATGGGTAATGTTACTGTCCGTGACAACGTTAAGGTTACATGGAATCAGACTGTTTTCCTTCACATAACGGGCGGCCGAATCAGCCAGGCCTTCCGCCTCCAGGGAAACAAAATCCACCAGATCATGCACCTGCAGTACATTTCCTGCGGCAAAAATGCCCTCAACATTGGTTTGATAATGCTCATCCACCACAGCCCCTTTGCTCCTGTCATCCAAAACTACTCCGGCGGAGAGAGACAGTTCATTCTCCGGAATCAAGCCTACCGACAGAATCAGCGTATCACAGACATACTCCTTTTCAGTTCCCGGAACCGGCTGCATATGATCGTCTACTTCTGCTACAGTAATTCCCTCCAAACGGTCTTTCCCCTTGATCTCCGTCACCGTATGGCTTAAATACAATGGAATCTCATAATCATTCAGACACTGTTCAATATTTCTCGGAAGCCCGCTGGGATAAGGCTGGATTTCAAAAACCGCCTGCACATGAGCACCCTCTAACGTCATACGCCGCGCCATGATCATTCCGATATCTCCTGAACCTAAAATCACCACTTCTTTCCCCACCATCTTATTGTGCAGATTGATGTAGGATTGTGCGACTCCGGCTGTGTACACTCCGGCCGGCCTCTGTCCCGGAATGCTGATGGCTCCTCTGGTGCGTTCCCTGCATCCCATGGTGAGAATCACCGCTTTTGCCTGGTATTCCATCATTCCTTCCTTAGAAACCGCATATACTTTTTTATCCTCTGTCACATCAATGACCGTGGCATCTGTTATATAGGGAATTTTAAGTTCTTCCACCTGATCGATAAACCGCTTTGCATATTCCGGCCCGCTGAGAGTTTCTTTAAACCGGGTCAGGCCGAAACCGTCGTGAATGCACTGTCTTAAAATTCCGCCCAGGCTGTGTTCCCGTTCCAATATCAGAATATCCTTGATGCCCTGACGGTATAGTTCCACGGCTGCTGCCAGCCCTGCCGGGCCTCCGCCGATGATAATTACATCTACCTGTTTCATATTCTACCTGACCTTTCCTGTAAACATATATGAATTGGCTTTTGAATATCGGACATCTGTTTCCGGTATTCCCAGTTCTTTTTCAATCAACCCGGTAATCCTGGTTTCGCAGTAGCCGCCCTGGCAGCGCCCCATGGTCGCTCTCGTGCGGTTTTTAATCCCCGTCACCGTATGTACGCCCAGCGGATTGTGAATGGCCTGTAAAATCTCCGCTCTTGTGACCGATTCACAGCGGCAGATGATCTCGCCGTAATCCGGATTTTCTTCAACAGCCTTTTTCTGTTCCTCATGGTTCATCTCACTGAAGCGGCGGATTCCCTTTCTGCGTGGGTTAAAATTGGGATTTGGCGCAGCATTTTCCTTTTCCAGAAGACGTTTTACCGCTCTCCGGGCCAGCGGAAGTGCGCTGGTCAGTCCGGGCGATTCAATTCCGACCAGATTGACCGCCCCCGGATGATCATCATCGGATTCCAGCAGGAAATCCAGGATTTCTCCCGTTTCCGGGTCATAACGTTTCCAGCGGATTCCGGCGAAATTACGGATATAATACTCCCTCTTAATCTGGTCAAACATCTTGCTTCCGTCCACTACCAAACCGTCCAGATGTTCTTTTGTAACACCATAATCTTCTCTGTCGTCCGTAACATAAGAATCCGGGCCAATCAGAACATTTCCATCAATTGTAATCGTTGCATGGGTCGCAAATCCGCCCTTTTCATTGGGCGCCGGATAAACGGGGACGGACAGTTTCTGCCCCGCTTTTTTATCCAGGACAAAATATTCACCTTTAAATCCTTTTACCGGATAATAGGGAAATCCCAGCATTTCGGAGATTTCCGAAGCGTACATGCCTGCGCAGTTAATCACCCAGCGGGTTTCATAATGATGGGGCTCAGGCCGGTTTATCCCGTTTTGGCATTCGGTATCTATTTTGTAAATTCCATCTTTTCGTTCAATGGAAACCACTTTTTCTCCAAAGAGAAATTCCACGCCGTTTTCACAGGCATTTTCAGCAAGGGCAATGTTGTACTGAATGGGGTCCAAGATTCCGGACATAGGGGAATACATGGCAAATTCTCCGCCCGCGCTGGGATCGATCTCCTTCATCCGCTCTTTGTCTATGATTTCCAGGCCCTGAACGCCGTTCTGTTCTCCGATGGCTTTATATTTCAAAATATTTTTCATGTCCTGTTCCGTAAAGCCAACCACCAGCTTTCCGGTACGGCGAAACGGCACGTCCAGTTCCTCTGCCACCTTATCGAACTCCCTGTTTCCTTCCACCGCACATTCCGCTTTTAAAGAACCCACTTTATAAGTGAATCCTGCGTGCACTACTCCGGAATTGCGTCCGGAATTGCCGGCTGCCACATCCAGTTCCTTTTCCAAAACTGCCGTTTTCAGCTGGTATCTGGACAGTTCCCTGGCAACAGCCGATCCTACCGCTCCGGCCCCTATTACCATTACATCATAAGAATTCATACGTTCCTCCATTTTCCCTGCCGGTATTATTCTGATATTCTTTGGTTCCGGCAGCATCTGATAACAAAAAAGAAGCTATGATTTATATTTATCACAGCCTCTTTTGACTTACAATACTAGTCTCACGAAAGGATCTAATTCCACCCTATTTCTCTTTAAAAAGTACAAATTTGTACCTTGCCATTCTCACCCTTCATCCAGACGGCTGATCCGGTCCTGATTTAAAACCAGGTGGGCCAGCATGGCATCGTAAGCGTCATTGCAGCGGTGGCGTGCAATGGCCTCGAAAATTCTCCGGTGGCCTTCCAAAGTCTTCTCACCCAGACGGTTCATGGTCATATTTTCCTGAAGCAGGATGGTTTGATGAATCGAAGGCAAAAGGTTATGTACCACCAGATTCCTGCTGCATCCGGCAATCAGTGTATGGAATTCCATATCCAGCTCATAATACCGTTCTCCACTGTTGAATGCCGCCTCAGCTTTTCGGCAATTTTCTTCCAATGCCTTTATTTCATCAGCATTTGCATATTCAGCCGCCATGGATGCCATCTTGGGTTCAATCATCAGCCGGATCTGGATCAGATCTTTTACCAGCTTCTTTTTATCACAGATCAGGGACAAGCCTAATGGGTCCTCCGTCAGCCCCAGGCGGGAGGATACAAAGGTACCGGAACCGCGTTTGACTTCCAAAACATTTCTGCTCACCAAGATGCGGATCGCCTCCCGGACGGTGTTGCGGCTCACCTCGAATTCTCCGGCCAGATCAATCTCATTGGGGAGCTTAGCTCCCACCCTGTAATTGTTTCGGTAAATCATATCGGAAATGGCATCGGCCGTTTTTTCCGGCAGGGGCTTATAGTTGATTTTAGACATTTCTGTACTCCTTCTCAAACTGCATCGTTACTTACTATTATATTCCACATCCGGCTGTTTTTAAATATGAAACTTCATCTTATCCGCTTCTGCAGCTAATGCCCTGTATTTCAATGTCTGTATTTCTTATACCTTGATTACTGTTTTTGATGACTTTGCAGAATTTTACAACGCATTTATATGCAGGATTTAAAAATATTATATAATAGCAAAAAACAGTTGATCTCAGCTCCATTTGGGTATATTATATAGTCATATCAAAACATATGTTCGATCCAAAAAGTGACAGGAGGAAAGGATTCTGGTGCGACTCTGGTGCGATGATAAGTAAGAGACTTGGCATTTCCTATCTCTTCTCATACCCATAGCATTAGTTTCCATATAAGTATTATGAAAGAATACATCTGTAAAGTGCAGTCTCCGGCAGGCCTCATCACCTTATCCAGCGACGGCCAGAACATCACCGGCCTGTGGCTGAAAGCTCAAAAATATTACGGCTCCACCTTAGGCAGCGACGCGGTGGAACAGGAACTTCCGGTATTTAATCAGGCCCGTGAATGGCTCACCTGTTATTTCAAGGGCATAGAGCCCGATTTCATTCCTCCCCTCGCCCCTAAAGGCAGCCCCTTCCGCCAACAGGTCTGGAAGATTCTGGAGGCGATTCCTTACGGCAGCTATATCACCTATAAAAGCATTGCGGATGAGATGGAAAGAAAAACAGGGAAGAAACAATCGGCCCAAGCCGTAGGCGGAGCGGTCAGCCACAATCCTATTTCCATCATGATCCCTTGTCACAGAGTGGTCAGCGTGAGCGGAAGCCTGACCGGGTATGCGGGTGGGATCGATAAAAAGATTCAGTTGCTGAAGTTGGAAGGAGTTTCCATGGAGGGATTGTTTGTTCCGAAAAAAGGGACGGCGCTGTAAAACACGCTTTTGGTTATCTCACAACCCCTGTAACTAACGCCACCGCCAATATCAGCAGATTCGTCACCGTCTGCACTGTCACTGCCTCTTTACAGTACTCATCCACATCGATTTCCAGCAGTCCTACGCCCACATGGGTGGTTGCCGTAAACGGCGATGATCCCGTAGCCAAAGACATATTGCAGACAAACGGCGCGATCACATCCGTACCTGCCAGACCGAACTTGGTACCTATGGAGATCAGAACAGGATACATGGAATTATAGATTTTATTCGGCATGAACCTGATCACCACGATCATAACCGCCGCCAGAACAATATGTATATACCGTGTTAGGAACACCGGGAAATTTCCAACGATGGAAGACGCCAGTGCGCTCACCATATCCGTATCCTGGAAAATACCGATAAAGATGGAAATTCCAATCAGCATAAACATCGTATTATAGAACCGGTTTCCTGCCTTCCCAAGAAGCTTCTGATATTCCTTAGGTTCCGGATAATTCAGCATAAGCGTAATAAATGACGCCGCAATAAATATAAGATAGCTCGGCACCCGGTTGGCTGCCAGCATCGCAATCACACCCAGGAACACGACAAAATTAACCCAGAAAAGTTTCGGACGCTCCATGGAGTCTTCCTTTGTTCCGCTTTCACCATCTGCTTCAGACCATTCCACAGATTTAAGCCCGCCGTCTTTTTTATGTCGGTATCCAAAATACACCCATTGAAGGACAATTGCCGGAATGAAGCAGAAGGCAACCGGGATCAGCCGCCTGGATAATTCCATGGCATCCACGCCTGCAAATACGGAAGAGTTGACAACCGCAATCCCCCAAGGCACGAAACACATTGCCGCAATAGATGTCTGAGCAATAATCATCGCCGCTTTTCTATTAAAATTCATTTTTTTGTAAATCGGCATCATAATTGGAAATACAATCAGATAGGCAGTTACTATCGTAGCTGTGAGCATGCTGACCGCTGCAATCGCTGAGGTCATAATCATCACCGCATATACGTTCAGGCTGCCCTTGGAAAACTTCAAAAGCTTTTTAATCAATATGGTAAACATCCCGGTTTCGCTCAGCATGGTAAAATAAATCATGGCGAAAAAGCACATATATCCCGCCGCTTTCATAGAACGGTTGATGGAATTAACCGCAATGTCCCCTATATCCTGTATGCTGTATCCGATCAGCAGTGCACAAATAACCGGAACGATGCACAATGTAAACTGCATTGGAATCTTTTTAACAAATACAGATAATATAACAATGGATACCATTAAAATGGCTGCTAACGTAATATTCATACTGACCTCTCAATCCGCCGCTTGGGCAATTTCCACTTTTTTTCCTTCATAGTACAACGTTCCATTACTTACGTCTTTTCTGAACTTTGTAAACCATTCATCCCATATCATACGGCATTCCGAAGGCCAGATTGCATGTGTTTTTGTTCTCGTTTCCACCAAATGCAGCAGTACAATCCCTTCTTCCGTCTTAAACAGATAATGGATAAAATTTCCATCCTCATAGCTGCAGTTCTTACCATTTCCCATAAATGTATAACTGCTCCAGTTCTTGTCCAGATGGTAGGTTTCACACCAGTAGTCGATCAGTTTCTTTGCCTCTTCCGTGGAAAAGCCTCCCGGAAAAATCCGGTCTTCCATACCAAGATTAGCCATAATCGGCACAATGGAACCTTTGACCGGAGGCAGAGGTTCATCCATCTTATTAATGTCCTTTGCCGAAACCGGAGCCACTGCTGCAAAATAATCCGGTCTGTATGCGGCGCATCCCCAGGTCATCATCCCTCCTGAAGACTGCCCGCTGGCATAAATGCGGCTGGTATCCACACAGTAATTCTCTATCAGCCATTGATAGAGATAATCCAGGAATACCATATCGCTGGGAAATTCTTTTCTGGCGTCCGCCGTGTTCCACCTGCTTCTGAACATGGCATTGGTCATCACATGGCCCGCACGTCGCGCCACATTGTCATTGGATGCACTTGGACAGATCAAAATAATGCCATTTTCCTCTGCCACCTTTGCCCATCCCGACCGGTCTGCGATCTCATCTCCGCTTCCTCCCGCTCCGTGAAACAGGAATACGGCAGGAGCAGGTTTTTCCTTATCCACACTTTTCGGAGCATAGACCCACCATATCCGGTTGTAATAATCAGAACCACCCTCTTCATATCCTCCCGGAACATTGGCGCTGAATTTCTGAAATCCTCTTTCATAGATATTTTGATTGTATCTGAGTGCTCCGTTTTCATTGCCTGCATAACGCCAGACTCCACAAAACAGATGATCATAGACCTTTTTGCAGAATTCCTTTCCCATGCACTCAGTCCAGTTTTTTTCCGATACAAGGACTTTGGCACACCAGTGCTCGTCGATGGTGCCTCCCTGCTGAGGCAGATATTCCATATCGGCGTATTCCGTCTTTCTGCCAATTTCCTCACTGTGATCCGCATGTTTATAATATGCAATCAGCCTTTCGGTTTTTTCTGTCTTTTCCTCACGAATAATCCATACCGGCATCTGAATTTCATTCATCCCTACACCCTTCACCGGCGATTCCATCTCACAAAGGCGCGTTTCTTCCTCCTTTGACAAGCCCTCAGTTCCAATCAGGCATACCGCCGCCCATCCCTTCGGATTATAAAGGCTCTGATAGGTCAGAATATCCGCAGCATCGTGATAGGCTGCCGCATAAAAATTGGACGGAAACGGACAAAACAGCGGCCTGCATCCCACATTCTCCCTCAGTTTATTAATATAGGCAGCCTCATCTTCCCGGCTCCCCCAGTTCCCGCCGTTTTCCGGCTCCATTAGAACGATGTAAAGGCCCTCTTCGTCGGCCTGATCCTTCCAGCCGCTTTCCGTTAAAAATTCATATGGATCCCAGCCGCCAGGAATCATCACAAATATAGTCGGCTGATTGTAAACGCTGTTTTCCGGTATATAAAACTTCGCTTTCCTTGTTATCCCCTCATTGACCACACAGTCAAAATCATAATAGCCACAGAGTACCTGGCGGTAATAATGATCTCTGTCCAAAGTCAGGCTGTCCGCCTGAGGCATGGTTTTTGCAGTCATCCCCATCTTCTTTTCACTCCTTATACCTTCTTAATTGTCTGCAGATTTCGATTATTATTATAAGAAATATTAATATATTATTTTGATTTCAGCGCTGTTTAACCAATACATTTTATAAATTTTTCTCTGCATTTCTTATATTTTACCCATATTTTCATAGGATTGACAAGCAGATTAAGCTCATATATAATTTAAGATAAATTCATATATAGATGCATTGCAGAAATGAGGTAAGATATGGATATTAAAATGTACGAATACCTTTTAGCTATCGCAGAAGAAGGAAACTTGTCTCGTGCTTCAAAACGGCTGGGAATTTCCCAGTCGGCATTAAGCCATTATCTAGTCAGTTTTGAAAACCAGATAGGGCAACCTTTGTTCGACCGGAGTACCAGATATTTATCTCCAACCAGTGTGGGGACGATCTATATCAATGCCGCTAAAAATATCACACGTATGAAAAAGCAGACCTATCATGCGATCGATATGCTGAAAAATCAATATACCTCAGAGTTGGTGCTGGGGGCTACCCCACATCTGGGTTCTGAAATCTATGCATACCTTTACAAGGAATTCTCCCCTCTCTATCCCCAGACGCGTCTGAGCATCAAAGAAGGCTATCTGATTTCTTTAAAGGATTCTCTGGAAAAAGATGAAATCGATTTTTTGATCGGTACGAATTCGGATTTTTCCAAATTAGAGGTGAATTTTCTCAAATTTGGAAGGCAGGAACTGCTGCTTACCGTATCCGAATCCCATCCCCTCGCGGCCAAAGCGGGCTCCGGGCCATCCGGAGGAACTGCGGACATCTCCTTAAAAGAAGTGAAAGACGTTCCATTTATTAAATCCGGGCCTGGTACCACATTGGCAGAGATAACGGATTCCCTATGCCAGGATGCGGGCATTTCTCCCACATATGTGTTTGAATCCTATAATACAGCCTTGGTCTGCGAAATGATCAGCTTAAACCAGGGAATCGGCCTGCTTCCTTCCACCCACGTATTCAAACATTCCGGCCTTAAATATTTTTCCCTGAAACCAAAAACATGGATATATGTAGGGCTGTATTACAAAAACGGCCGCCGCCTGTCCGAACTGGACAAGCATCTGATCTATCTCTGTTATCGGCAGACCGTCAAATACAGAACCCATCCTCATTTTCATCCGGATCCTTGTCCGGCGGTGCGGGATATAATCACACAGTTTGAAAAAATTTAGAAATGAGACTACTATGGATTTAAAACAATTGGAATATATCGTAACAATTGCAGAGGAAAAATCCTTTTCCAAAGCGGCCGGAAAACTATACATCTCTCAGTCAGCACTCAGCCAGTGTTTACACAGATTGGAGACTTTCGAAAAACTTCCTCCTCTGTTCCGTAAAGAAAAGAACGAACTCCTTCTCACTGATGCCGGAAGAATTTATGTCAACGGGGCTAAAACCATCTTAAATATGGCCGCTGAAGCGGATCTTGCGGCTCAAAAAAGATGCAGCACTATACGGATTTCTGTCGCTCCGATCTGTGAATTTCTCTTTTTGACAGAAGTCCTTCCCGGCTTTAAAAAACTGTATCCTGATGTTTCCCTCTCCATCCGGTATTATCATTCCGATACAGCAAAACAGCAGATCATCGAAGGCCAATTGGATCTGGCTGTGGTAATCGACCAGCTTCCAGACTATTCCCTGTTCCGTTCATTCCCCATCTATGAAGACCAGGTAATCTGGACCGCATCATCGATGATCTCCGGAAACTTTGGGGATCTTCCGGTCATCATGCCGCCTGCCGGTACCTTTTGGCGCAGAACCTGTGATGATATTTATTATCAGGAGGGGATAACCGGAGAGATATACTGTGAAACTGTGGATTTAAATATCATTAATACGCTGATTTCCAGATTACCCGCCACTTCCTTCCTGCTGAACAGCGCATATTTAAATACGAGCGACATGAAGAAACTCCCGCTTAAAAGAACTTATCCTTATTATATTACTGCAATTATGTCCCACACCGCTGCCGTCACCGGACCAATGGAAGATTTAACCGGGCTGATCCTTGAATTGATGAATCCGTTTAAAATAAAAAAAGGAACGGATTGGAGCGTGTACCGGCGGCCGGATATCCGATGAAACACGAAGACAGGGAAAAAGCCCCTGCGGTCCGGCATCAGAAACATAACTTCCAATGCCGCCCGCAGGAGCTTTTCCTGCTTTGATTTATTCAATTAACGAACTAAACAAGGTTTCTTAGGATCGAATTTCCATCCCGGAATCAGATACTGCATGCCGATAGAATCATCTCTTCCGCCCAGGCAGTTATCCAGATACAGCTGATGAGCTTTCTTAATCTGATCCATATCTGCTTCAACGCCCAAACCAGGTTTTTTCGGAACTGCCACGCAGCCGTCCACGATCTGAAGCGGTTCTTTAGTCAGTCTTTCCAGACCTTCCTGCCAGATCCAGTGGGTATCCAAAGCGTTGTATTCTCCAGGAACTGCTGCTCCTACCTGTGTGAACATAGCCAGGGAGATATCAAAATGGTTATTGGAATGAGAACCCCAGGTATATCCGAAATCATGGCACATCTGAGCAACTCTTACGGAACCGCTCATGGTCCAGAAATGAGGATCAGCAAGGATGATATCAACTGCCTGAGACTCTAAGGAGTGTCCTACTTCTCTCCAATCCGTAGCGATCATATTTGTAGCGGTTGGGAAGCCGGTGCGGCGTCTGAACTCGCTCATAATCTCTCTTCCTGAATAAACACCTTCTGCTCCGCATGGATCTTCGCAGTATGTAAGAATGCCCTGCATTCCTTTTACATATTCAACCGCTTCTTCCAGAAGCCATCCGCCGTTCGGATCTAAGTCGATTCTTGCATCCGGGAATTCCTTTTTCATCGCGCGGATTACGTCCATTTCTTCATTACCTGCAAGAACGCCGCCTTTCAGTTTGAAATCCTGGAATCCGTATTTCTCTTTCGTCGCTTTTGCAAATGCCACGATCTTATCTGCTGTTAAAGCCTCTTCATGACGGATGCGGTACCACTCACAGTCAGAATCAGGCTCAGAATCGTAAGGAAGGTCTGTTTTATTGCGGTCGCCTACAAAGAACAGATATCCTAACATTCTTACTTTATCTCTCTGCTGTCCTTCTCCAAGAAGTTCACATACTGGAACTCCCAGATGTTTTCCTAAAAGATCCAGACATGGAGCTTCAATTGCTGTTATTACATGAACACCGGTACGAAGGTCAAAGGTCTGATTTCCTCTTACGTCAACTTCGCCCTTGGAATCCAAATATCTCTTTACTTTTAATAAGGTGCTCTTATATTCAGAAATCTTTGTTCCTTCTACAATTGAGATGCATTCTTCCAGAGCTTTTGTGATCTTCTGGCCGCCAGGTACTTCTCCAACGCCTGTCTCACCGTTATCTGCATGAAGAACTACGATATTTCTTGTAAAGTATGGTGAATGCGCCCCGCTTAAATTTAATTCCATACAATCTTTTCCGGCCACCGGATAAACTTCCATCTTTGTAATTGTTGGTACCATAATGTCTTCTCCTTTTCTTTTCCCCATTCGTCTGGTATAATTTACTAAGTTGTTATGTATTTATTGTAGTTTAGTTTAGTCAAAAAAGCAAATTCGCAGATGTGATGGCTGGCATCACATTTACTAATACCTATTTACATAAAGGGTGAAGGCATTTTCCAAAAAGCCTTCACGTTTTATGTAAAACCCGAAGGCATTTCCGAAAATGACCTCACCCTTTTATGTAAAACGTGAAGGCATTTCGAAAAATGCCTTCACCCTTTATGTAAATTCTAAAGAAAGGATTCCCCCTCCATGGACACCAAATACCTCACCTACATTCTGGAAATAGCCAAACAGCGCAGCATCACCAAAGCTGCCAACAACTTATACGTCTCCCAGTCCTCTCTGAGCCAATACCTCTCCAAATTAGAGACAGAAATGGGAACTCCGCTATTTACCCGCACCAAAAACGAGCTGATCCCCACCCCAGCCGGCCAGCTCTACATCGAAGCGGCCAAATCAGTTATCCAGATTCAAAAACAGCTGTACCAAAACGTCTCCTCCCTTTCCCAGACAGGCCAGATTCAGGTAGGGATCTCTTCTCAGTGGGGAATCGATGTGATGACCGATATCCTTCCTGCTTTTAAGCAGAAATTTCCGCATATCACCATCAAAATCCATGAAAGCAAATATAACCAGCAGGTTCAGCTCCTGTCAAGCGGCAAATTGGATATGGCGGTGATGGCAGTCAGCGACTTGGCGGAATTTCCTTATACTTATGAATTTTTGAGAAAAGAAGAGATTCTCTTTGCAATTCCAGACAGCCACCATTTTCACATCAGCCATCCGGACGCGAAAGAAATCTCCATTCCCGACCTGATCCGGATCTTTAAACAGGAAAGTTTTATCCTGTCGGCCGAAGGTTCCACGCTTCGCCAAAGCACGGACGCCATTTTCCGATCCCATTATTTTAAGCCGATCAGCGTCTGTGAAGTCAACAGCAACCTGGCTGCACAGCGGCTCGTATCAAAGGATGTGGGCATCGCATTTATTCCGGTATCCTATAAAAACAGCGAACCGGGAATCGTATATCTTTCCCTTAGTCCAAGATTGTATCGGGACAATGTAATTGCATTCAGAAAAGGGCTGAACATAACAGAAACAGAGGAATACATGATCCATTCGATCAAACAGCATCCTCTGTTTCAATAAATTATTGTTTTTTATTGGCTTTTATAACGTATGGCACCTCTGCCAGCAGCATACAGCTCCATCCGGCCATGCTGGCGTAGGCTACAGCCGGCAGCCCGATTACAGGAACCAGGAAATATACGAAAATAACTCTTATGGTGATCTGGATCAGCGTTGCGATCAGAGTGATGGTCATATTGCCCAGCCCTCTGCAGTATCCCTGCAGCCCATTGGTAAATCCGGGGAAAATGTAGAACAAAGCCATCAGTCCCAGATATTTCACTCCCATACTCACGGCATCATCATTGTCCAAAAACAGACGGATAATGGGCTCCCGAAACAGCCAGATCATGATACAGATAAAAATCCAATAGCAAAATTCCAGGGTCAGACCATGAGTCAGGCCCTTTTTCATACGCTCCGGCTTCTTGGCCCCACGGTTTTGAGATACAAAGGTCATCATACCATGAGAAATGCTCTGTTCCGGAGTCAGCGCAAAATCGTCCACACGGTTTACCGCATTGAAAACCGCGATAGCATTGACGCCAAGGGAATTGATGCTGCCCTGGATGAGCAGCTTTCCGATTGGCTGGCAGGACTGCTGAAGGGCTGTCACCGCACCGTTTTGTATGGTCAGCTTCAGCATCTGCTTATCCATCTTCAGATCCCGCATTCCCAGCTTCAGCATGGGCACATGGCGGAAAACGTAGATAAAGCACATCAGAGCGGAAATGCATTCGGCGATAATTGTGGCCATAGCCGCTCCCACCACTCCCATATGTAAAATGGCAATAAAGATAAAATCCAGACACCCGTTAAGAACTGAGGCCATCGCCAGGAATTTAATGGGCGTTTTGGAATCTCCTACACTTCTCATAGCCGCCGAGTAGGCATTATATGCAAATGTAAACGGCATTCCCCAGAATATGATCCTCAGATACAGCGTTGCCATAGGAAGAATGTCCTCGGGCACATGAAGAAGTTTTAAAATCCCCTCCGAACACAACTCCCCGAATATCACAATCAGCACGGAAAAAATAATTCCCAGCATCATGGTCGTGGACACGGCTCTCTTTAATTTATCCATCTCTTTTGCGCCGAAAAAGCTGCTCATCAAAACCGATGCGCCGATACAGATACCCGTAATGCCCAGAATCACGATATTCATGACCGGATTGGCCGTACCTACCGCAGCCAGCGCCTCTGTTCCTATAAATTTACCAACAATAATGGAGTCCACCGCATTATAAGTCAGCTGAAACAGATTTCCCAATATGAGTGGAATGGAAAACCGGATCAAATGATTGTTAATGCTTCCGGTGGTCATATCTCTAACCATAGTCTCTCTTCCTTTTCTATCATTTTCCGTAACTGATAAGTCATTACGAATTAAGTATAATAGAGCTTTCTCCATTTTAATATCTATTTTTATAGCGAATCATTTCATTTTGAAACATTTTTATGTCCCTGATTCAATTTTCTCCACAAAGTGCTGTGACCGATTCCCAGCCTTTTTTCCACCCGGGACTGGTTCATTCCTTCCAGTGCCATCACCTGACCGATCACCCTTTTCTCAATTTCTTCTAAGCTTCCGCTCAAATCAATGGGCATTACCTGAGTCCCTTCCCAGGCGGCCTCCTCTTTGAGCACTCTGCGCACGTCTTTTTCCCTGATAAAAATACCGTTTCTGGAAAGAGCCAGATGATTCATCACCCGCATGAACTGCCTTAAATTTCCTGGCCACTCATATTCCTCCAAAAGTCTCAGCCCGGCCTGTTCCATGCCTGCGGTATAATTCCCCCCGGACATATCCATTTTCCCCAGACAGATGCTGACCATATTGGTGATCTCCGTGGAAAAACAGTGGAGCGGCTTCAGATCGATCCGCACCTCGTCGAGAATAGAAAGAAGTGGACGGATCACCGTTTTTCCCGCTTCGCAGGCGTCAATGGCCGGCTCGCAGGATGCCATCAGCTTGATCTCCTTATTTCGTTCCAAACGTCTTAAAACGCGCACCAGCCCCTTTTGTCCTATGTGGCTCATGGTATCGATGTCCTCTAAAAACAGGATTCCTCCTTCCTTTTGGAACAACTCCTCCAAAAGGTCGCCTAATGCCTTAAAGTCCTGGCTGTCCGGGACGGAATTTGTATCCATACGGACAAATATTCCCTTTTTCCTCCTGCTATAACAACAGCACAGATAACCGGCGTCATCCTTGCAGGTTCCGTCCAGCCCGCAGATGGTCGTAGGAAACGGGGTCTGGCTGTAGTCTTTTATCATATCCGCCTGGCTCTTCGGAAATACGGTGTGGACATCGTCAAAAGACATTTCTTCCATGTCCTTGATTATCAGATATTGAAGGCTTTCCTGCCACGCTTTCGGCAGACGCCCCTTGCCTTCCGTCTCCGGTACAGAAGCAATCGGTACAGACGCGGCCGGTACAGAATCAGCCGGTACAGACAGAGAAACCGGCTCCTTCCCTTCCTTATAGCCTTCCTGCTGTCCCGCTTCCCTGAGGTAAGAGCAAAGGCGCAGCGTTTCTTCCACAGCATCCCTCACCCCCTCCGGTCCGCTGGTCAGCAAAAGGCTGTTCAGTCCGTGACCGGAAGCGCAGCTGTACACAATATGATCTCCTACTACCAGCTCATATCCTTCTTCCTTCAGTTTCAGAATCATACCTTCCACCTGGACGTGCTCATGGTAGCAGAATGTTGTCACATCGCTTTCCAACAGCCTTCCCATGCGTTCAAATTCCTCCGCCAGGTTTTCAGACGCCAAAAATGCCTTCTTTCCTTGGTATCCCTCCGTCAGTTTCAATACTCTCAGCATGTCAAATGCCGTAATTCGGATCTCTATTACCGGAAGCCTCGTTATGGCTCGGCAGACTGCCGCTGTCCCGCCGCGGGTAATGACCGCACTATAGCGGCCGTCCGCATTTACACGTCTCAGAATTTCAGGGGCCTTCTGATAATTTCCTACATAAACATCGATACCGCTGTAACCATTTTCTTCAATAACAGAGAGCGCAACTTCCTTTAAGCCCGTGTATGGGGCGATCAGTAAAAGCATAGGACACCTCCTGGTCTTTCCTATATTATATAGCTTAATGATGAATAATCAATGTTTATCCTTCATCTTGGCTATAATTCAGAAAAACAAGCCCTATCACAAAAAGCAGCAGAGTGCCGGACACCCGACACTCTGCAAATCAAATCATTTTCTCAATACCTGAAACTTATTTTGTCAATACCACTTCTCTGGTCTGACCGTCGATGCAGTCCAGTTCAATAACCGTCTGGCCGCCTTCCGACTTCACAACCCTGATTCCTTCCTGTTCTCCTGACAATTTCCATTCTCCTTTTAACGTGACAACGGTTGTCTTGCCGATGCTGGCCGTTGTGGCCGTATCTTCTTCCATCGTCTGATTCGGTAATTTAGGCAGTCTGAGATCCGGATCGCTCATGCTGAATACGATCTTATCGGCTCCATCCTCCTTAATCATCACCATTACCGGAGTATCCGCGGAAGCAAGAATTCCCTGTTCGATTGGCTGGTCTGTCTTAAATACCGCATATGCCGTGGTATTGGATGGAATGTGTTTTATAATATGGGCATTGTCGTCCTTTTGCAGCACTTCATATGTTTTTCCATCATACTGTTCCATCTTCTCAGGAGTTGTCTGCACTTTGATTACATATTCGTAACCTGCATTTTCCGGCGCTTTTCCGTGGCCGATCCAGGCCGTCGTATATTCGCCCTGAGTCTCGTCTTTATCCAGTTCATCTTTAGAAGTCTGTGTATTCCTGATGATGTGGATGCCTTCCGCCTTAGGAATATAATAACCGTTTCCGTATGGGTCCATCATCCAAACCGTTTCGCCCTGGGTAAATGTCTTTTCATAAGGATATTCTGTAATCGGTTCCGTGCTGTTCAGATAGAACGGCATGGCCGTATCCCCATTTAAACCGGACTGGAACAGCGTTGTCTCTGTTTCATGGTCCTTATCCGCATTTTGAATGCCGGAACCTAAGCAAATGATCTCGTCATCAAAGAAAAATGAGGATTTATTGGCATAAAAAGATGGATCATACTGGGTATCGTGCAGCTGCATGGAGAACATTCCGTTTTGTCCCCGGCTGCTCACTCCGCCTAAAAATGTCTGGTCTGAGAAGCTGCGGTGGGCATAATCATTCACCTCGCTGGAAAGCAGATCGAACGGCAGATACTTTGTGGTTGCGCCCGGAACACGGTTCCAGTCCCAGCCGTCTTGTACTGTGATTCCATTTTCCGCCGGGGTGCTTTCAGACATGATCTGCAGTGCTCCATAGGAACAGTATCTTCCGTATACATTTTCTTTCTTCGTTCCGCCCGATTCATAATCCCAGACATACTGGCTCCAGCCCTTCTGGTTCACCATCCAGTCATCCCGCCTGTGGATTACCATGCCGCCATAGGGCATCGTAAAGAATCCCTGCGGCTCTTCTCCCGCCGGAAGTCCCTGATCCAATAAATCAAACACCAGCTCCAAACCTCCTATGGTATCGATATAGCTGATGCCGGCCCTGCACTTGCTAAACCGTTTTTTCAGCGCGCTGCTGTCCGGATTCCAAAGCCTCATAAAGATTCCTGCCATGTCCTTATCGATCTCATCCCCTGTAACCGGGTCTCTCGAAAGCGCCATATATGCATAGGCCGGAAGGATTTCGCTGACAATCCCCGTCTGCTTCGGAAATCTTCCTGTCAAACTTTGAGGAAGATTGTAATCCTTTGTCATCACATCAACTGCTTCCAAAGCTCCTTTTAAATTCTCCTGTGAGGTCTGATCCAGTTCAAATACGGTGTCATGCAGCAAATAATTGATCACCGCCGCCATATGGTAACCATGAGGCGCATAGGCGCTCACATAGATTCCTCTGTGGTGGAAGCCTGTGTAATCCGGTTTAATGGTTCCTGCGAAGTTGGGATTCAGCTCCAATGCGCTTTCCACCCACTCTCTGTATGCATTGATAGCCTGAACCTTTTCCGGTGTGTCCTCCATGGCCATAGCATAGAGCAGCCTGTATAAAAAGTGGGTCCGCATTTCATCCGCCGTGGTTTCGGTATAATCCACTTTATATTCTCCATACACCTTGCCGAAATCCGTATACCAGTTCATCGCGCCGATTTCCCGGTCAAAACGTCCCGTTTCTTTCAGTTCTTCCCTCATGAGGTAAACAGCCACAAAATATCCGGACGACCGGTTGGTTTCATGGTCAGGCGTTCCCAGGCCGCTGCCTTCCGCCCAGCCCTGGTCATGGTAATAGTCAAATAAGGTCATCAGTTTCTCAAAACTCTCCATGTTCTGATTCAATTTATAATCAAATACCAGCGGCAAAAAGATTTCTGTGGAAACTTCTGATCCAAACTGTTTTCCCATTTTAATATAAGGCGAACGGCTGGCAAATAAAGGCACTCCTGTGATTGATCCGTCCTCATGGCGTTTGATTTCCAAGGTCTCGTAATCTTCAAGCCCCTCTTTTATATAAGCGTCCAATGCCTCTTTACGCATCTCCATAGGGCCCTGTCCGCTATACCGGCCGGTTCCATAGACCCATTCATCAAACCGTTTTTCGATGGTTTTAATGTCTGCCAGCTCTTCTTCCGTCAATGGCGTCAGTTCCGTACGAGGTTTTTGCTTGATATAGTAATAGCCTCTCTCCCATGTGCCTCCAAGCCCCCCGTTGGAATTGGCACGTTGGATCGGTATCTGATAGTCCTGCGCCCGGCACCAGTGTAAGTTATTCACAAATTCCACAAGATCCAGATACAATTCTCCCTGTTTCACGCTTTCAGGAGATACAATTTCCATCTGCTCAATGGTTACCGGCTGCTCTCCTTTAAATTCCGGGTTGACCGCATCCATCTTAAAATCAATCCACAGGGCGCGCCAGCCTTCAAAATCCAGATAATAATCAAATGTATACGCCGGATTTCCCTCTGCAATCTGGGACTGGGTGCCCAGGTTCACGGTTAATTTGTCCTTTATCGGAGTTTCATTATAGACCCATGCGATGAGCCCGCCGTGTTCTGTCTCACTTGCCACATCCATATTGACTTCGTTGAGTGCGAGAAGGCTTCCTCCTGATTCCCACTGCCACTTCAACGATGTTTTTTCGTGTTTATAGTGTTTATCTGAAATTTCCAGGTTTCCGGAAACTGCGCTCCAATTGTCCGGCACTCCCCCTTCAAATGACTGAATGTGCTCCGGCACTCCCCCTTTGTTGCCTTTGGGCACTTCCTTCGCCTTCTCCTCCTTCTTAGCGGCGGAAGTTTCTTGTGTTTTTGCTGCCTCAGATGTCTGGACAGTCGTCTGTCCCTCAGCCGCCGCGGTGGTTCCCGCCGTCTCCCCGGCTGTGCAGCCTGCCAATGAAGCCATTGCAGCATATGCCACGGCAACCGCAAGCAGTTGTTTTGCTTTTTTCTTCAAAACTGCGTCCTCCTTTTTGGTAATTTGAGCCGAAAGTCTCAACAGGTACTGGCGCCTTTCTCCCGTTTTGTTCCCTCCATTCACCCCGTCGGGTGATGGGAACGGACAAACTTTCTGACAACTACATTTTTAGAGTAACATGATTTTGAATACTTAACAATTTGGAACATTTTGTAAAATACCATTATTTTATAACCCGTTATATTTACAATATTAGCTGTTTTCTTTCTCAAAATAATGGTATTTGTCAAAAAACTATAATCCAATACAGGCAAATTCAGCCTGATTCCGGCTTGATTTCTCCTTCGGGCAAGTATCCGGCCCAAAGTGCGGCCTTGAAAATGCCATAAAAAATGCTCTTTTTTAGAAAGAATTGTTTACACACAATCCTCATCAAAAAAGAGCCATTTTTTACCGCAAACATATCTCAGTTACCCGAACCTCCGGCATCAATTCTTTTACCAGCTTCCAATCCGCATAGCCGGTTCTCTCATCCGCCGCATTTGCCGCAGCGGCCGCGGACGCCAGCCTTACCATCTCCTCCTCATCCATTCCGCGGGCCGTTCCCACAGCGAATCCTGCCGTCATCGCATCCCCGCAGCCGACTGTATTAACTGAGGCCACCTTTGGGGACTCTACCCGGTATACCCGGCGCGCATTCATCACCAAACTCCCCTCAGATCCCAGGGAAATCACCACGGTTCCAACGCCTTTTTCCAAAAGTTTTCTTCCCGCATCTATAAATTCCTCTTCCTTTTCCAACTTCCTTCCGGCATACGCCTGTATCTCATCCCGATTCGGTTTGATAAGATCCGGCCCTTCCTCTGCTGCGCTTTTCAGAAACTCTCCGCTGGCGTCCACCAGCACCGGTACCTTTGCGTCCTTGGCCATACGCACCATTTCCGCATACATCTCTTTCCCTATTCCTGGCGCTGCGCTGCCGGATATGACAACCGCATCCGTCTGTTTCAAAAGCCTTCCAAAGCTCTCCAAAAACCTCTCTCCATCTTTCGGACTGACCGGCTCTCCCGGTTCCAGATACTCCGTCTGTTTTCCGGTAGACAGGTCCAGAATGTTGATGCAGCAGCGGTTCTCGCCGGAAGCCTGGATACAGCAGTTTAAGATTTCCTGCCGGGCGATCTGTTCTGCGATAAACTGGCCTGAATGGCCTCTCAGGATTCCGGCCGCCATAACCGGTTCCCCCAGCATAACGGCCACCCGGGCCACATTTAACCCTTTTCCGCCTGCCGTATTGGTACAGGAGACCACCCGGTTTACCTCTCCCTCCCTGCATTGATCAGCGACATACCGCTTATCGATGGAAGCATTTAAATTAACCGTCAATATCATACGTCCGTCTCCTCATTTACCAGCAGAATCTTGCCTTTCACGGCTCCAGGAACCTTAAAAAGCTGAAATGCCTCCTGTGCCTGGCTCATCTTCATCCTGCGCCCGATCAGCCCTTCATCAAATTTCAGCTGTCCCGAGGCGAAATAATGTGCTGTCAGCGTCCATTCCTGTCCCGGAAACGGCGCGCTGTAGGACATCCACGATCCCGTCATCCTGAATTCCTTCCTGTTCATCTGTTCCCACAGTTCAGGAGAAAATGCGAGCGGCTCATGGGGCGTGCCGATAAAGCAGATGCGGGAATGGTTTCCTGCCAACCGGTATGCCATGTACATTGTGGCCGTCTGCCCCGCTGTTTCAAATACATAGTCAAATCCCCGGCCTCCGGTTAGTTCCATAGCCTTCTCCATATAGTCTTCCGAAGAAGTATTCACCACTTCATCCGCTCCCAGTCTTCTTGATAATTCCAGCCGTTCCGGGCTGATATCGAATACCACGGTTTTCCGGGCCCCGAATATCCCGGCCCACTGCATCGTAAATGCTCCGATGGTACCGCCTCCCAGCACGGCGACACATCCGCCGCCCTTATAATCATTCTGCAACACCCCATGAAGCGCCACCGCCGCAGGTTCAAACATCGCCCCCTGCTCGTAGGAAATGCTCTCGTCAAATACCACAGCATTCTGTTCCGGTATCACCACATATTCCGCATTACTGCCCTGCTGCCTGGAACCGATAAAACTGTAATTTCTGCACAGGGAAAAATCACCTCTTTGGCATTCCTCACACCGCATGCAGGGCAAAAGCGGAGCGCCCGACACCCGGTCTCCCTCCCTGACGCGCTTAACACCTTCCCCCACTTCCACCACGTCGCCGGAAAATTCATGTCCCAGCACGATGGGATAAAAATGGACCCCGTTATGGAGAACTCTCGGCACATCGGAACCGCAGATTCCCGAAACCCTGACTTTCACCTTAACCGTTCCAGGCAAAACTCCGGGCTCTTCGACCTCCTGATACCTGACGTCTTCATTGGCACATACTACAGCTGCTTTCATCTTTACCTCCATTCATCACAGGCTTCAGCTGCCTGTACAGATCCAGATAGATCTTATAGTTACTGTCATAAATCTCCTTATTCGATTTATCCGGACGGTAACTGCGCTTCACGCTGCAGGTCTGTTTTACCGCCTCTTCAAAATTTTTATAATACCCTGTGCCCACTCCGGCCAGCATGGCGGCGCCCAGGGTTGCTGCCATGTCGGACCCCGGCACCTGAATCTCATTTCCCGTAACATCGGCTTTAATCTGCATCCAGAGAGGAGAATTGGCCGCGCCTCCAACGGATCTCAATACCCCTGCCTCCGCCCCCGCTTTCCGGGCGGCTTCCAGGTTGTGTCTCAGTGAAAATGCCACCCCCTCCATCGCCGCTCTCACCAGATGAGCTTTGGTCTTTGAATAGTCCAGCCCGTAAATCACTCCCTTGGCTCCCGGATTCCAGATTGGAGTCCGCTCCCCCGCCATGTAAGGCAGGAATACCACGCCTGCACTGCCCGGTGGAATCCCGCCCGCTTCTTCATTCAGAAGATCCAGGGAACTTTTTCCCACGTTCCGTCCTTTCTGCCGTTCCTCTTCCGCAAACTCCTGTTCCACCCATCTCATCAAGCCTCCGCCTCCAGTGGTTCCCCCCTGTAGAAGCCACTGGTTTCCCGTCACGTGGCGGCTCAGAATCAGGGACGGCTCCGCACAGTACCGGTCGCTGAGAATACTCATCCCTCCGGCCTGGCCGCCCTGTTCCTGAGTCTCTCCATGATGGATTACCCCCGCGCCCAGCGCCCCGCAGGCCGCATCCAGCCCTCCGGCTGCCACCGGAATCCCCGGAATCAGTCCGCATTCGGCCGCCGCTTTTTCCGTAACCGTGCCGATAATATCCGTGCAGCGGCTGATTTTGGGCAAAAAATTCATGGGGATCTGAAATGCCCTGCACATCTCTTCATCCCATGTTCCTTTTTCCATATGAAACCAATGATATCCATAGGCCTGAGACAGATCCTGGGAACAGAACCCTGTCAGTTTCAATACCAGATAGCTGTTGGACTGGAGAAACTGTTCCGTCTTTTTATAGATCTCGGGCCTGTATTCCCTGAACCACAGAACCTTGCCCGTGGAATAAAACGGCTGCAAAAGATTTCCCGCCGCCGCAAATATCCGTTTCTCTCCGATCTTCCTGTTATAGAAGGCGCAGATCTCTTCCGACCTGGTATCCAGCCAGATCGGGGAATCCGCCAGCACCTCTCCGCTTCGCCCTATGGGAACTGCGCTCCAGCTCTGACCGTCGACTCCGATCCCCGCAATCTGCCCGGGGCTGACTTTACCATTGTCCAGACACTCCCGCACCGCCTCGCAGGCCGCCTTCCACCATTCTTCCGGATTTTGCTGCGCATACCCCGGCAATGGACGTTCAGTTGGGTAAGATTTTGTCGAAAAAGCCAGAGCACTGCCCGCCCTGTCAAAAACTGCGGCCTTACAGGAACTGGTTCCTATATCAATTCCCAGCAAATACTGTTTCATCAGTCACATCCCCTTTTCCGTCAGGCTCTGTCCATCGATCCGCACACCTGGATTCTTCTCTTCACCTGTTCTTTCACATGCCCGATTCCTGTAAGCCCCAGCTTCTTGGGATCATACGTATCCGGACTTCCCTTTAAAAGTTCCCTGACCGCACCCGTATAAGCCACTCTCAGTTCTGTGGCAAAATTGACCTTACAAATCCCTCTGCTTATGCATTCCCTCACCTCATCGTCTTCAAGCCCGGATGCTCCGTGAAGGACCAGAGGCACCGAAACTGTCCGGCGGATCTGTGAAAGACGTTCCTTATCCAGCACAGGAGTTCCCACGTAAAATCCATGGGCAGTTCCGATAGCCACCGCTAAAGACTGAATCTTCGTCCGCTCCGCAAATTCCGCGGCCTGCGCCGGGTCCGTATTATAATCATTTTCGGCTTCCAGATCATCTTCTTTTCCGCCCACTTTGCCCAGCTCCGCTTCCACCGGAATCCCGTTAGGTCCGGCTGCCTCCACCACCCGTTTCGTAAGGGCGATGTTTTCTTCAAAGGGCAGTTTCGATCCGTCTATCATAACGGAAGTGTATCCTGCCACCAAAGCCTGAACCGCCAGGCCAAAACTGTCCCCGTGGTCCAGATGAAGGGCGATCGGAATCCTTGCCCCGGCCGCTTCTGCTCTCACCATTGCCACAAATGTGGACAGGGTGCCGTATGTAACCGTTGACGGAGTCGTCTGGAGTATAACCGGCGCATTCATCTCTTCCGCACCCCGAATCACCGCCTTCACCATCTCCATATTTTCCACGTTGAACGCCCCCACGGCATAGCCCTTTGCCTGAGCATCCAAAAGCATTTGATGCGATGTAACCAATCCCATTCTCATTTCCTCCGTTCCGCCGCTTCATACGGCCCTTCCGCTCCGGATTTCTCCGCCTTTCCCGTTTTTATACGTCCACATGGCTGGTGTAGCCGAGAGGCTCATAGCTGGAATAATGTTTTGAATATTTTCCCGCCCGGTCTAACTGCCCGTTTCCTGTCACCCGTTCCAGTCTCCCGTCCAGATCGGGATTGACATACCGTTCAAACCAGGTTTCCAGACGGTTTTTAAGCTCCAAAATCCTGGCCGCACACCGATCCTCGCCGATCCGGTTATGTTCTTCGTCCGGGTCCGATACCAAATCATAATATTCGTCCATGCCATAGGGATACCGGTAAACCAGTTTATCCGTATAGGTACGGATCATCCGCACCGGTCCATACTCGTCAAATATCACAATGCTGTCATCCTTGTCCACTGATCCGCCTTGACCGGTCAGCAGTTTGGAAAAGCTCTTTCCCGGAAGCTCCGGACGTTTTGGTACATCCAGCTTCAGATATTCCAGAATGGTCGGCATAAAATCATAGGCGCTCACCATATGATCCACTGTCATACCTCCGGGAATCCGGTCCGGATGCCATGCGATAAACGGCACACGGATGGAGGTATCATACATATTGGCGGGAAATGTTCCGTTGCCCTTTCCCCATATTCCGTGATGCCCGCAGTTAAAGCCATTATCGGCTGTAAAAATAACAAGGGTATTTTCATAAATCCCGGCTTCTTTTAGATGTTCCATGATCCTGCCAACGCCTCTGTCCACGCCCGTAACTGCCGCATAATAACCGGCCAGGCTCTCCTTGGGATTCATGGCATTTTCCCGGGTCAGCGCATCCGGCGCCGTGGAAAAGATGGCCCATGGATGCAGTTCCCTCACCGGGCAGGAATGAAACTCACAGCCGTCATAAAGCTTCACCAGCTCGTCCGGGTGGTTGTGATTGGTCCATGGGCTGTGAGGGGCTGTATAATGAACGGCCAGATAGAACGGATCATCCGTTTGAACCAGCTGGTCCATAAACTCAATGGCGTTGTCCGTAATCGCGTCCGTCACATATCCCTTTTCCTCTATCAGCTGTCCATTTTTAATCATCGGGGCATTATAATAATTGCCCCCGCCACGCTGGTGTGTATACCACATGGAGAATCCTTTCTGAGGATTGATGCTGTCTCCGAGATGCCATTTCCCGCTGAGAGCCAGCTTGTAGCCGGCGTCTTTCAAGTCCTCCGTATACCCTCTCATACCTTTCAGATATTCGATGGCCTCATCACCCGTATTCCCTTTTCTGATCCAGTCATGTACTCCATGCTGGGACGGAATCCGTCCTGTTAACAAAGAAGCGCGGGCCGGCGAACAGACCGGTGAGGCGCAAAAGAAGTTTTCGAATCTGGCCCCATCTGCAGCCAGCTGATCCAGGTTCGGGGTTATAATGTCCTGATTCCCGTTGGCGCCCAGCGCCCAATACCCCTGGTCATCCGTCATCACAAATACAATATTCGGACGGCTTTTATCTAAATTAGCCATACTTCCTCCATTCTGCTACCACCATTTAATCTGGTCGGTAATATATTTTCTCAGTTTTATAAATTCCTCCGAGGTCACATCCCGCGGATGGGGCAGATCGATATTCACCACTTCCTTAATCACGGTGGGCTTATTGCTCAGAATAATCACTTTTTCCGCCAAATACACCGCCTCTTCTATGTTATGGGTAATGAATAAAACCGTGCTGTCAAACTCCTTCCACAGCTTCAGAATCTCATCCTCCAGATAGAAACGCATCTTAATATCCATCTGCCCATAAGGCTCGTCCATCAACAGCAGGTCCGGATAGGTGCTGAAGGCCCGCCCTATGATCACCCGCTGCTCGCTGCTCACGGACAGCTCCCTGGGATAGGCGTTCTCAAATTCCGTAAGTCCCAGCAGTTTTAAGATCCGGTTCACCCTTAAATTCATCTCTTTTTTCGGAATCCTCTTGATTTTCAGGCCGAATTCCAGATTTTTTCTCACATTCAGCCAAGGCATAGCCGAGGGTTCCTGAAATGCAAATGAAATGTTATGTTTTTTCGGATCGGCCGGTTCCCCGTCGATATACAGCTCTCCTGAAGAAGGCGTATAGATACGGGTCAGCAGGTTTAAAAATGTGGTTTTTCCACAGCCCGTAGGTCCCACCACGCAGACAAATTCCCCTTTTTGAATCTCGAAGTTCAGATCATTGAGCACCAACATATCACCGAACTGTTTTGTTAAGTGCTCCACCTTGATTTTGCTTTCTCCCATATGCCTGCCTCCCGCCTACAATGCCAAATCCGTGTTATCCGAGATCTCACGCCGGAGCTGTAAAAACTCTTTCTGCATGGTATCCCGCGGCTTCGGAAGATTTACGTTGTAGATTTCCTTAATTCTGGCCGGGCAGCTGGTAAACAGAATAATCCTGTCCCCCAGCAGCAAAGCCTCTTCTATATTATTTGTCACAAATATAATCGTTCTTTTTTCCTTCTGCGCGATATCCAGCACTTCATTCTGCATGTTATACCTGGTCTGTGCGTCCAATGCGCCAAAAGGTTCGTCCATAATCAGCAGCTTCGGTTCATTGCTGTAAGCCCTGGCGATTCCCACCCGCTGTTTCATACCTCCGGAAAGCTGATAGGGATAATGATTTTCATACTTGTTAAGTCCCACCAGATCAATAAAATGCTGGGCGGTCTGCCGCCTCTTTTCCTTGGATATCCCTCTCATCTTAGGCCCGAATTCTGTATTTTCCATCACCGTCAGCCACGGAAGAAGGCCTGTTTTCTGGAACACCATGCCCATCTGAGGATTGGGCCCTTTTACCTCTTCTCCGTCTAAAGTAACCTTTCCTTCATCTGCGTCTAAAATCCCTGCCATAATATTCAAAAGCACAGTTTTTCCGCACCGGCCCGGCCCCAGCAATACGAGAAATTCATTGTCATACACCTCAAATGAAACGTCCTCCACAACCTCCCGTTTCTTCCCTTTTGCGCTGACAAATGTCTTGCTGATATGTTCCAGATTTACTCGGACTTTATGTGACTGTTCCATGGGCAGATTCTCCTTTCAATCAAATTGGTAAGAACAGAGAGCATGGCTCCGGTGACGCCGATTGCCACCATACCGGACATGACCAGTTTCATGTTATAAGCTTCCATCCCCCTGTTTATCATAAATCCCAGACCCGATTTAGCCGCCAGCATTTCAGCCGCCAGAACTACCATTAAAGACATGCTGGTAGCGTTGCGGATTCCCGCAAATATGGTGGGCAGGGCGGCTGGAAGCACGATTTTCCACAAAAGCTGGCTTTGGGACGATGCGTTAAACATTCTCCCAACATCCAGATAAAGCGGCGACACCAGTTTAATCCCCGTATAAGAATTTACCACAATCGGCATCAGCGCGCCGATAAATATCATGATAATCTTGGCTTTTTCACCGATTCCGAACCACATGATCATCAGAGGAATCCAGGCCAGAACGGGGATCGGACGGATACATTCAAACAGAGTGCCCAAAGTGGCCCGCACCATAGGATTCCACCCGATCAAAATCCCCAGAGGAATTCCTGCCAGCATAGCGAAAAACAAGGCAATACAAACCCTGCGCAGGCTTATGGCCACATGTCCCAGCAGCGTATAGCCGCTTAACGGATGAACCATAAGATCCGCCAGCTGTCTGAGCACTTCCGCAGGTGTGGGAAATGCTTCCGTATTAATATTTGAAGCCGCAAACCACATGCACAGCATGATCCCCAAACCCACAAACGGAATCACCAGATAAATCAGTTTTATCCAAACGCTTTCCTTCGCGGTATCGCTTCCATGTTCAATCTGATTTTCAACCTTCATACCACGCCTCCTTTGTTGACCTTTTTCTCAACGAAAGAAAATATAGCCGTAAAGATATAGCCGATTGCGCCGATCACCACCATCCCCAGCACCACAATATCCGCTCTGCCAAATGTACGGGCCATGCTGATCATGTATCCCAGTCCCGCAGAAGCCGCCAGCATCTCAGCCGCCACCAGAGTTCCCCAGGAATTTGACAGTGCCACTCTCATGCCTGCAAAGATAAGCGGAATGGAGGAAGGAACCCCAACATGTAAAAATGTATAAAAATTAGACGCGCCATAAGTTTTCGCCACATTCACCAGCGCCTTATTAGTCTGCCGTATTCCCGTATAAGAGTTCAGCACGCAGGGAATAAAAGAGGACATGAATATGATGGTCGCCTTAGCCCTCAGCCCCACGCCGATCCAAACGATCATCAGCGGAATCCAGGAAACAGCCGGGATCGGACGGACAAGTTCAAACAATGGCCTGATAAAGCGGTCAAACAAACGGTACCACCCCATTAAAAGCCCCAGCGGAACTCCGATTATCACCGCCAGAGAAAAGCCGAGAAGGGATATTTTTAGGCTGGCGATAATGTTGGTGGAAAGAAGCGCCCCGTCCGGCCCAATACTGCCCAGTTTAAATATAAATGCATCATATACTTCTAACGGCGACGGCGTATATCTCCCCACCAGAAGATCCCGGGAGGCCAAAGCCTCCCAGATCACCAGAAATACGACCAACGTTGCCACTGTTATCAAAGAATATTTCAGATTTTGTTTTCCCATATCTATAACCCCATTCCAATGCCGATTTTATTTTCCGTCCAAAGACTGCAGCCCTTCCTTGATAAACAGATACTCCTGATTTTTAATCATATTCTGGCGGTCTTCTTCCGTATAGTTGCCTTGTTCGATATAGAAATCCATAATTCCCATCAGCATATCGAGAGCTTTTACCATCTCTCCGTTGTCATTGGACACCTTATTTGAGAAATAATCCATATTCTCATTTTGGCTGTAATAATAGGTATCTTTCAGATAAGCCAGGTTTTCTTCATATGATACTGCGGTTCCTTCAGCCTCACACCACTCGGTCATCATATGAGCCGCTTTTTCCATATTGGCATCGTCCGCCTGCATCCATTCCAACGTTGCAAAATGGATTTCCAGCATCTTTTCCAAAGCGCTTCTTATCTGAGGATCTTCCCATGCCTTATCATTGGTAAAATATGCGGTTACCAGATTGACGCCGATGGAATGTCCGTCCATAACCACTTCATAATTCTTGTCCAGTTCTTCCGCATAACAGAGGAAATTCCAAAGCCCCCAGATCTCTCCTTTTTTTGCATACAGAGCCGTATTGATATTCTCCGCATTCATATAGACCGGAGTGATATCCTGAAGATTCAAACCGATTTTATTCAATCCTACAGACATGACGTACTGAAGGGTGGAGCCTGACGGCATGTAAACCTCTTTTCCTTTCCAGTCTTCTGCCGTTCCCCGAAATCCCGTCTCACTGCTGATCTCTTTTGATGCCAGCGGATGATCCTTCTGCACATAAAATTTTTGAGCTACCGAGTCGTCCGAAAGCCAGCAGAGCATTCTGGCATTTCCCGTGGCACATCCGACTGCAATTCCGCCGATGCCGCTTCCCGCAAAATCAACTTCTCCGGCAGTCAAGGCTTCCACTGATAAAGGACCTGTAGGGCTGGGATAGAAATCCAGCGTAATTCCCGCTTTTTCCAAGCCGCCGCTGGCCCAAGCTATGTAAAGAGGCATAACCAGCTGATTTCCCACGCCTCCCGCATATCTTAAAGTCGTAGGCGTTTCCAGCGGTTCGATAGCATCATAGACCGCCATCAGCCCGTTATCGTCGTTTTCAGCCGCAGCAGCTGTTTCTTTCGTCTCCTGAGACGTCTCTTTTTTTTCAGCGGCAGAAGAGGCTGCCGTCGTGTTCTTAGGTTCTTCTTTGCCTGATGAACATCCGCCAATAGATGTGACCGTCATAACAGCTGCCATCAGCAATGCGATTCCTTTACCCCAACCAGAATTCATTCTTTTTTTCATAGTCTTCTCCTTTTGTTTTAATTGTACATTTTGTTTCTGATGCATTTTGTTTTTTTGTTACTTTTTATCTGTTTTCATTATATATCTTGCATAATGTATTGTAAAATATTATAATTTAATATATTTCATAGCTTTTTACCTATAGATAAAATGGAAAGGAGATTCCAGTGACTTTACGCCATCTCAGAATATTCGTAGCCGTCTGCCAGGAAGGTTCCATGACCGGCGCTGCAAAAAAACTCTATATTACACAGCCATCCATCAGTATCGCCATCAAAGAGCTGGAAGAACATTACGGTTCCAATTTATTCGAGCGCACATCCCGCAAGATGTACCTCACCCCTGTTGGCAAGAATATCCTAAACTATTCCCAGCAGATTCTGGGCCTATATGACGAAATGGATACTTCCAGCAAATCCCTTTATGCTCAGAACGAACTGCGGATCGGCTGCGGAATCGATTTCGGCAAGCTGATGATCGCCAGAATCGTCAAACAGTTTTCTTCCACCCACCCCAACTGCCGTCTGAAAGTTATTGTTAACAGCTCGGAAATCACAGAGCCCATGCTCCTTGACAACCAGCTGGATTTGAGCATCATGGAGGGCACGACCCATACCCGGGACTTAAAGCTGATAAAACTGCTTTCCTCGCCTTTAGTCGCCATCTGCAATGCCGGTCATCCTTTGGCTTCCAAACACTCCATCACAATCAACGATTTTAAAGGCGTTCCCCTGCTTCTCCGCGAAAAATACAGCCCCACCCGGAATGCCGTGGACCTCTATTTTGAAAGCCATAACTTCACCGCTGACCCAAGATGGGAAAGCATCAGCGCCCAGGCCCTGATCGAAGCGGTACAGGAAGGATTGGGCGTGGCTCTGCTCCCCTTGGACCATGTTACTATGTTCCCTTCCGATCATACCGTGGTGCTGAATATAGAGGATTTTGAAGTGCTGCGTTTTATTAACATTGTCTATAATAAAAAGAAAATCCTGTCCCCCCTCATGCTGGAATTTATTGAACATTGCAAAAATTATGTAGCTTCTTGTTTGTAGATGGGTATGCACGGAATCGGGAGGCGGGGCAGATAAGCAAAGGCCTAAACAGGCATCCGAGCCGGAGAACGACGGTAAAAACAGCTGGGATTCGGGATCCCCCCCTAAGTAATACTAAAGCCGGTGAAAGCAAAAAGAGACAGGTACAAACTGAATTCAAAATCAGTTTGTACCTGTCTCTTTTTGTTTTTGCGCTCCGTGTATCTCTAAATTATTTCTCCGCCTCAACAATCTGCATTACCCGCTCCAATCTCTCCTGCATGAGTTCATGCCAAATCGACGGGTCTAAATACGGGTTAAAATCTTCCGTCACCTGATCCTTCAAAAGCAGTATTCCCACCTGGTTCGTATGGGAAGGAAGGCAGATGTCCACATCCATCTGGTCCAGCTTTTTCAGCCCTTCGATGAATTCATCCCTCAAAGTTGGCGGCAGGCCGTCCTCTTCAAAGTTCTTTTTCGTCAGGTTCAGCCCCAATCCGCCGTGGATTCCGCAGTGAAGCACCTGTCCGTCACCGTCTGTCACGTCGAAGAACATGGATGTGCAGCCCGGCGTATGTCCCGGGGTGGAAACCGTATGGATGGTGATATTACCCTGGGTGATGGGTTTATCATCCGAATAAATCTCATCCGGCTCAAATTCGCCGCAGGTGTAATCCCCGATTCTGATTAAATCCCTTCTTTCATGAAGGAACATCAGATCACGCTCTCCCAGATAGATCTTCGCGCCGGTCAGTTCCTTCATGGTTCTGGCCCCTCCGATGTGATCGATGTGGGCATGGGTCAGCAGGATTTTTTTAATATCCGTCAGTTCATATCCCAGTTTGCGGATGTTTTCAATCATCAGATATGCGGTTTCATGCATTGCCGTATCAATCAGGATCAGGCCGTCTCCCGTATCGATCAGATAACAGGCCACCCAGTCGTTTCCTGAAATGTAATAAACTCCGGGAGCCATCTTTATGGGCTCCACGTATGCCTCCCACGGTCTCCTGCAGCAGCGTTCCATAAGCACCATTGCAGGCGGGCTTGTTTTTGATGTACTGTTTAATGGCATATTTTTTCTCCTTTCCGCCAACTCAGTTCTTTATGCCAGTTTGTCGGCCATATCTAATCTGGCCTTTAATAATTCAGGCCATGCTTCCGGGTTCACAAATGGGTTTTGACCTTCTTTGTAAGTTCCCGCTTTATCTAAGACCGGCACCTGATTCGGATGGGAAGGCAGCGTAATATCCACAGTTTCCCCCATCAGCATATTCAGGGAATTTTTGAATTTTTCAAGGAGGTCCTCCGGCCAGCCCGGCCATTTCTCATAAAACTCAGGAACCAGCGTATTCAGTCCAACTCCCCCGTGAAGCCCGCAGTGAAAGGATTTTCCTGTCCCATCCTTCACATCAAAGAAAAATGAAGTGGTTCCCGGCGTATGACCCGGGGTTAAAACCGTGCGGATCTCCATGCTGCCAAGTTTAATCGGGTGTTCATCGTCATAAAATGCATCCGGTTCAAAATCAATCCGGTTTTCATAGTCGAAATAGACCCATTCCGGATGTTCTTTCATCATCTGATAGTCCTCTTTGGACATATAAACTTTCGCTTTCGTGTATTCCTGAAGAAGCCTGGTTCCGCCGCAGTGATCCAGATGTCCATGGCTTACCAGAAGCATTTTTATATCCATCGGATCAAACCCTAATTTTCTCACGCTCTCCAGAATCAGGTAAACCGATTCCGCAAACGCCTGGTCGATCAGGATCAATCCGTCTCCTGTATCCAGCAGATAACTTCCCACATAGGTGGTGCCCACATAATATACGCCCGGGGCCATCTGAAACGGTTCGCAGACCTGCTCCCACTCTTTTGCCCTATATCTGTTTTCTCCTCTTTCCATCATTTCCTCCATTTCCGCCGCAGCTAAACGGCATCATTTTTTTGGAGAGGGTTTTTAATACCCTCTCCATAATTGTTCACTACCCTCACAATTACGAGCAAAAATCCATGCGAAATCGCCTGTGGCGATGGGATTTTTGCCTGCTTTTCCAAGTTTTATTACGGTCAGCGCAGTAAATGCGCAGACCTACTGAACATTTACCCCTTTCCACACATTTAAGCTTTTGTTTTTCTTACTTTTGCAAATACAGTACGTATAATCGGTGAAAATACACAGCAGATTCCGATTACCATCAGCACGCCTGAAATCGGTCTTGTGAAAAATGAAGCCGCAGTTCCCGAATACTGGAACGCCTTCAGCATATTGCTTTCCAGCGTAGGACCCAGAATAAAAGCCAGAATGAGGGGAGCCGTAGGCAGGCCGCCGTATGTCATCAGGATTCCGACAAGTGCAAACACAATCATCATTCCGCATTTATAAAGGCTGCTGGAATCCACATATGCGCTGACTAAAGAAATTACCAGCAGAGCCGGATACATGTAATGATAAGGAACCTTCAAAATCTGCGGAAACAGTCTCATTCCAAGAGCCTGCAGCACCAGTGTCACAAATGCGCACAGCGCCACAACCGCAAACATCAGATAAACCACATTACCGCTGTTTTTAAATACCATAGGCCCCATCTCTAACCCGTGAATGGTCAGCGCGCCGATCAATAGCGCTGTGGTGGAGTCTCCCGGAATACCGAGCGCCGCCATTGGGATCATGGAACCGCCGATGGCCGCATTGTTGGATACCTCGGAAGCCCAGATTCCTTCCGGATTTCCTTTTCCGAATAATTCCGGCGTTTTAGATGCATTTTTAGCGGAAGAATAAGCGACCAGGTTGGAAAGCCCCGCTCCCATGCCGGGAAGAAAGCCGATTCCAAGGCCAATTCCGAATGAACGGAGAATATTAACCGTCTGGGCTTTGATCTCTTTAAACGTGATTCCAAGCCCTTTAATGCTCTTTGTATCCACTTCAGGAAGCGGATCAAAGCCTTTTCCATATTCCACAATAATCCTGCTCACACCGAAGATACCGATCAGAACAACCGTCATGGAAAGTCCGCTCATCAAATACATATTGTCAAATACAAATCTGGGTTCTGCGTCGATTGGCGAAAAACCTACAGACGCAAAAAGCAGTCCTATGGTTGCGGAAGCCAGCCCCTTGAACATATTGCCCTTTGAGATGGCCAGAACCATGGTGATCGCCACAAAACACAGAGAAAAATATTCCCACGGCCCCAGCATAAACGCCACTTCAGCTACCGACTGGCTGAGAAGCGCGCCCAGAATTGCGCTGAAAAATGTTCCGACAAAGGAAGCAACCATACCGATTGCAAGCGCCTTACCGGCCTTGCCGTTCTGGCTCATAGGATATCCGTCAAAACAGGTGGCAACCGCCGAAGCAGATCCGGGAATTCCCAAAAGAACGGAACCGATGAAGGCTCCCGAACATCCGCCAACCCATAAGCTGATCAGGAATATAACCGCAGTTCCTGCCGGCATGGTATAAGTTAACGGCATAAAAAGCATAACGGCCAGCGTGCCGGAAAGCCCCGGTATGGCTCCGAAAATGATGCCGATCACCGTTCCTGCCAAAAGGAGGAGAAGGTTAAACGGCTGTACAATCTGAGAAACAATATATGGAAGAAATTCAATCATACACTCCACCCCCTAATAAAACAGCATTCCATCCGGAAGACCAAGCCCGAATGCAAATACATAGATTCCATAGATAATCACAGTCAAAAGAACGGAAAAGATGATTCTCCCCTTCACAGTGGACTTCTGTCCCTTTGCAAATAAGGTCGTCATCACATAAGCGGCCACCGGAGTGGCAATCAGATACCCTACAAAAGTCATCGCCAGCACATACGCAGCCAGCACGATCACCGTAATCCCCATGCGCACCCATCCGGCCTTTAACATGAATGGCTTTTCCTCTTTTTTGCTCAATGTGCTCTCAACAAATATACCGGCGCCGCATGCGATAAATCCCACAACCGCAATGCTGGGCAGCATCTTAGGTCCCGGATAAGACGGCGTCATAGGCATTCTGAACTGGCTCACCAGCACAGCCACAATCAGGCCCAGCAATACTAAAACAGCACCTGTAATTTGATCTCTTTTTACCTTAACCACTATAAAAACCCCTTTCTTATGGTATAAAAAATCCAGCGCAACCCCATAGATTATGATGTTCCGCTGGATTTTTACTGCTTATTTCTGCTCCAGTCCAAGTTCTTTTACTACTACATTCAGCTGTTCCTGCTGCTCTTTCACCTTAGCTAAGCCGTCTTCAACGCTGAAGAATTCCATAGCAAATCCCGCCGGTTCCAGAATCGCTTTTACTTCAGCATTATCAGCTGCTGCCGCATAATAATCATGGATCTTCTGTACCAGCTCCTGATCCATGCCTTTCGGCCCTAAGAACAGGTTGATGGAAGCAAATGAAACATCAAGTCCCTGCTCGATAAAACTTGGGATATCCGGAAGCACGGAACTTCTGCCGCCTTCTTTATCTCTGGATACGCAAGCCAATCCAACCACTTTACCGGATTCCACGTACTGTTTTGCCTGATTTGGATTAACGAGACATGCGTCAATGCTCTTTCCTACTAAAGCAGTTAATTTCTCTGTATCCGAACCTGCTTCTACATATTTAAAGTCAATATCCGCCGCTTTTGCAAATAAGCCTGCCTGGATATGGGAAGAACCGCCTGTTTCAACACCGAACAGCAAAGTTCCCGGAGCCGCCTTTGCAGCTGCAACGAAATCATCCACTGTCTTATATGGGGAATCTGCCGGAACTACCAGCACATAACCGCCCACTTCTGTACCCTGGCTGACTGCAATAACGGTAAAATCATCCGCTACTGATTTATCATATACTCCGGTAGCCGTTTTAATCAGCATCGTTGTATGGAACTGCAGAATCGTGCTTCCGTCTGTCTTCGCTGTTCTGACTTTTTCCATGGCAACCACGCCGCCGCCGTCCGTATTGTTAACAATTGTCAATGTGTTTTTCGCATCCTTTGCAACCTGGGTTGCCAAAGTTCTTGCCATAACATCCGTACCGCCGCCCGCTTTTGCCGGTACCTGAACCTCAACATTCTTAGCCCACTGTCCTGCTTTTGCTCCCCCTGAACATGCAGTCAATGACGCCGCTAATGATACTGCTAATAAACCTGCTGCCAATACCTTTCCTGTCTTCTTCATTTCCTCTTCTCCTTCTGCCCGCTTACATTGCATGGGCAAACATATTGTGATTTTTGATAAATTTTATTGATTTATCAAGATGTTTTTATTATAATATAACAATACTCAAAGATCAACTTATTGATTTTTATATTTTTACTTAATATTTTTAAGTTCACTTCTCTAAAGGGGGATTCTCTATGGAATTAAAGCAATTAGAATACATAGTGGCCATTTCGAATGAGCAAAGCATCTCAAAAGCAGCTGAAAAACTGTTCATGACCCAGTCCGCGCTGAACCAGCAGCTGCTTCGCCTGGAACGGGAATTGGGACTTCCCTTATTCAACCGGGTCCGTCATTCCATGATCCCTACCTATGCCGGAAGAATCTATCTGGATACAGCTAAGAAAATGCTGAACATGAAAGAAGAAACCTATAAGATTCTGCACGATATCGCCGATATGAAACGTGGTGAGATCTCCATCGCCTATACACCGGAACGCGGCTCTGTGATGTTCTCCAACATCTATCCCAGTTTCCATCAGCTCTACCCCGACATCACCTTCAAGATCTACGAAGCCAGGGTTAAGAAAACCGAACAGCTGGTGCTGCAGGGGGATGTGAGTTTAGGATTTGTAGCCCATATGGAGGAAAAACCGGAATTTGACTACTATCAGCTTCAGCCTGAACTCATGGTTCTCGCCCTCCCCGCTTCTCATCCCCTGGCCTATCTGGCCGGAGAGGAGAGTTATAAGACATTTCCCCTCTTCGATCTGAAACGCCTGAAAGACGATTATTTCGTTCTCATGACGCACGAAACCCGCTTTCGCGATAAGATTGATGAAGCATTCGCAAAAGCGGGTTATAAACCAAAAGTATTATTCGAATCCACCAGCACCTATACCACGTTTAACATGGTAAAGAACCAGGTGTGTCCGGCATTTTTTCCTCAGTCCTATGTGGAGCCGGACGCCCCCATCGTGTACTTTTCCTTTGATTCCAGAGCTTCCTGGATGAGATCGGTGGCCACCAGGAAAGGGGCCTATCTAAGCAAACCGGAACTGGATCTGATCGAACTTGCCAGGGAATATACGGTCAATGGGGAAAATCCCGGAGAATTCATGTTCCGGTAAAAGATTTATAGGAGTAAGAGACGCCGGAAAGTATGGGTACAAAAGCAGCACCGCTCCATCCTCTCCGACGACCTCCATTAAGCATGTTCCCGAACCTTTAATTTACCAGCACTGATCTAAATAGCGCTCCGCCTCTTCCCGGCTTAATCCATAGCTGTCTTCCAATTCCATCCGGGTTTCTTCTCTGGACCGCCCCAATTTTCTGCAGGTTTTCGTTAAAATATCAATCCCCCTTTTCCGTTCCTGTTCAATACCTTTTTCGACTTTCTTTTCGACTTCCTTCAACTCATCCGCAAATAATTCTCTTATTGCATCACACATGTCTTTCGCCTCCTCTGCCGCCTCATGATTTGCCCTCATCAGCAGATCCATGGCTGCCGAATATAGCGGGCTGTTTCTCTTTTTTCTGTACTCTTCCGCCAATTTTTCGATATCGTTGGAAGCCGTTAAATTTTTCCTCAAACGGCTGAGCCAAAAATTGTTATCAGCCGTAAGCTGGTCAATCACTATAATTTGCGTAGGGAATACGCCTTCTTCCACATAGTAAATCCCATCTTCTCTGCGGACTACCGTCTTTTTCTTTTGATCCGTCAGGTAGGTCAAAAGTTTCTTGGGAAAATGGGTGCATACAAATGTTATTGTAATTTCAGCCGGTAATATCTGGCAGACCGTTTCCGTATCCGCCTGGTACAAGCAGGCATATCCCAGCACCTTGTAATAATCATTAATGCTCAGGTAATCATCCGGGCTTTTATACTCTATGATGTTGTGTTCTCTGAAAATTTTTCCAATGTTTTTATGAATCTTATCGCCTTTTCTGACCTTTATAATCAGCACGTCGATAAGCAGCGGCTTTTTACTAAGCTGATGCTCATTTTCAAAGTGAAGTTTACTCAATTCCTCACCAAACTCAATCTGAGCTACCGCATAAAAAGCCGGATGCCACTGCAGTAATTCTGTCTTCATTTGTCTCTCCTTTATTATATTATCTTTCTTTCGCAGAATCAAGATTTGCCTGCATCACCTCCCGCTGCCCTATTTTCAATTCATATTGGAAAACTGCGGCCGAACCGGCCTGTAGAATGCGGATGAATTCCGCAATACAAGAATGTAAATCAATTACAGTGCTATTATATCAATGATTGAGCTATTTCACAATGCTTTTATCGCTGCTTACAATCCGTTCTTCCTGTCGCGACAATATTAAACCATATAAAAAACGTCCCAGCCTTACAGTCATTATAAAATATCCTGACTGTAAGGCTGGGACGCATAAGATTTCGATAACTCAGCAAAGGTTCGATCAGGTAATAGGCGCCGGGTTAAAGATGCACAGATCGTTATGTAATTTATATTTCTCGGCAAAGCTCTGCTTTCTTCCGCTGGCTACATCCACGATCTCCCGGAACAGCAGGGTGCCGATATCTTCGATGGAAGCGTCGCCCGTAGCAATCGGTCCGGCGTTTACGTCGATCAGGTCCGGCCACTGTTCTTTCATATCGTTTCTGGAGCAGACTTTAATAACCGGGGCGATTGCCAGACCATATGGGGTGCCGCGGCCTGTCATAAATACCTGAAGGCCGATTCCGGATGCCAGCTGACAGGGTCCGCACACGATATCGCTTGCAGGGGTCGCCGCATAGATCAAACCTTTTTTAGATGGTTTTTCCGCTGGGGACAGCACTTCTACAACCGGCGAGGTTCCGGATTTTGCAATGGAACCCATGGCTTTTTCCACGATATTGGAAAGTCCGCCTTTTTTATTGCCCGGGGTTGGGTTGGCGCTTCGGTCTACCTGTCCCTCTTCCAAATAATGATCATACCATTTCATCTCAGCCGCCAGCTTTTTGCCCACTTCTTCGTTCACGCACCGCTCTCCGATCAGATAAACGCCGTCTCTCACTTCCGTAACCTCGGAAAACAATACGGTTGCTCCGCCTTTTACCAGCATATCGGCCGCATAGCCGGCAGACGGGTTGGCAGTAACGCCTGAAAATGCGTCGCTGCCTCCGCACTGCAAACCGATTAAAAGATCGGATAACGGAAGGGTCTCTCTCTTTCGCTCATTTAAAATGGCTAACTTCTTGTCCGCCATCTCCATCAAAGCGTCGATCATCGCGTCAAAGCCTTTTTTCTCCTGAAGAATGATCACATTTTCCGGAGTGATGTCGGCTTCGTCGCACAGCATTTCAACGGTAAATTTCTCGCATCCAAGGCCTACAACCATCAGCTGTCCGCCAAAATTCGGGTGTTTGGACAGGTTTCTCAGCGCGCGGATCGGAACCTTGGCTTCCGGAGCATTGATCGCAACGCCGCATCCGTATGCGTGGTTAATCGGCACGATATCGTCTACATTGGGGTATTTAGGAAGAAGTTCCGCCTTCATCCGGGCCACAGCTACATTTAACACTCCGGTTACGCACTGAACGGTGGTGCTGATTCCCAGGATGTTGCGGGTTCCGGCGTAGCCGCCGTTTGGATTGCGGTAGCCTTCCCAAGTGTCAACCGGCGGTTTTGGAAGATCGGTCACCAGGTTTGTGCCGAATACCATCTCATCTACAGACGGAGGAGTGGGCAGAACCAGCATCTTTTCATTGATCCAATCGCCTTTTTTTATCGGGTCGATGGCATAACCAAGCACTACTCCGTAGCGGACGATTTTGCCGTCCTTAGGAATGTCGCAAAGGGCGATCTTATGAGCCTGAGGAATATCCTGGGTGGCTGTGATTCCCGGCATCACTTCGGTGCCGGCTTTGATTTCGTTGACCGCAATGGCCACATTATCTTCTTCTTTGATTTTAATATATAACGGTGCGCTCAATTCATTACCTCCTAATTATTTAAACATTGTATTTCCATTTACATCGGTGTGATCAGGTTCTCATCCTCATCAAATTCCAAGGCCGCCGGTTCGGAAACAGCGGTCACGCCCGGATACCTGCCGTTTTTCACATCCTCATAATAGGCTTCCGACAGCATGATGCTGCCCACGTGAAGGGTGTTCTTAATCCGTACCATGCGGCATTTTTCCCGGTCTTCCACTCCGTTGGCCGTGCGGATGCATGCCTGAATGGCCTCTTTATCCGTAGCGACTACAGGCGGCATCATGCCGGAACGGAGCACTGTGCTGGTAAAACAGTTGGGATAGATCACTTCTGAATCCAGCTTCTCGTACATTCTGGCGGTGATAATATCCGCCAGCCCCATACCGTTGGCATTGCCGTGGGAGCAATCCGTCAGATCCAGAAAACAGGTTCTCTTTACCTTCAGGCCGCCTTTACCAAATTCTGTAGACCAGGTACCTGAGATGTTGGGGTCTACGCCCGTTCCGCTGTAGTTCTTTCCCATTTCATTTACCACTAAAACGTCCGCTTCCCCTACCAGAATGCTCGGCATGTTGGCAAATGCCATCTTCAACAGTTCCGGTTCACGTTCGAATATCCGGTCTTTAGGAACCGCTTCGATCAGTGCAGTTTCGTCATAGGCGTTCTCCACGCATGGAATTGCAAACAGAATGTTGGATTTTTCAGCAACCACTTTTGCATTGGCAGGAAGGTTGCGGGCCATATTGCCCAGACCGTCGCTGTGGACGCTTTCCGCCCCCTTTTGTTTTCCAAGACCTACGACCATCATCTTACAGATACCGCTTTCATATGGTCCCCTGAACGCATTATGAGGCTTAACCCGGCAGGATATGATGATTCCGTCCGCCTCATTGGCGTTCTTATCCTGATATACTGCCTTTCCGTACTCAGAGTATCCTAACATCACAGTTTCCATGGATGATTTGACCGGACATCCCATGTTCTCCTCTGTGATATGATACCCCGCCAAAAGTTCCTTCTGACCTTCTGCGTCGGCGCCTCCATGGCTGCCCATGGCCGGCACGATGAATGGATGGGCTCCCTTTTCCTTACAGTAATCCACAATCGCCTTAGTAATAATATCCACATTGGCAACTCCGCGGCTTCCTGCCGTAATGGCAATGCTCATCCCCAGCTGAATCTTAGCTGATATCTCCGGTTTGGAAAGCTGTCCGTAAACCACCCCTGGTATCTCAGACGGATCAATTCTTTCCTCGTTAAATGTCTGGGTTGCATGAAACATCTTAGGAATTGTTACATCCTGAAGCATACGGGAGACATTTCCTCCTTTTACAATCCGCATAGCTGACCCTCCTCCTGCAAAATTATCCTTTAAACCCATTATATCGCAAGGTTTTTATGAAGTAAAATTAATAATATTTAGATTTTAATAAGTAAAATTAAGTTTTCATCCGTTTCTCTCTTGATTCCCCCCTGCTTTTATTATATAACTGACTTAATAACAATTACCTGCCGGCAGGATTGCCGAATGAAACCGGCGATCCGCAACGGAAGGATTTTACAATAAACGGGGGAACTCCAATGGATCTGAAACAAATAGAATATATTGTTAAAATTGCCGATGAAAATAACATCACGAGAGCGGCGGAAAAGCTGTTCATCACCCAGTCCGCCTTAAACCAACAGCTGCTCAAGCTGGAAAAAGATTTGGGCGTCCAGCTGTTTTACCGTTCCAGAACGGACTGGCATCCTACGGAAGCCGGGCTTGTCTATCTGGAAAATGCCAGAGAGATTCTGAGGATCAAACGAAAAACCTACAGCATCTTAAATGATATGGCCGAATCCCAAAAAGGAAGGCTTTCCGTAGGTTTTACCTCCGGGCGGGGAATCACCATGTTTTCCGCCGTTTACCCTGATTTTCACCGGCTTTATCCCCACATCATCGTGGAACCCATGGAGCTCAGCGTAAAAAAACAGCAGGAGCTGATCTCCCGCGGCGATCTGGATATCGGTTTTCAGACTCTTTGCGAAAAGCAGAAAAACGGCAATAATTTCATCACTCTAATGCAGGAAGAGATCATGCTGGTGATTCCCAAGGGACACCCGTTAGGCGCTCTCGCCGCACCCGAAGGCCAGCCCTTTGCATCCCTCGATCTGGCTCAGTTAAAATACGAACCCTTTGTTCTCATGTATAAAGAATCCACCATCCGTCCTCTGGTGGAATCCGCATTTCAGGATGCCGGTTTTATACCTAATGTATTATTTGAAACCTCCAATAACCTGACCATCGTAACCATGATAAAATCCAACCTATGCTGCGGCCTGCTTCCTTACTATTATGTGAAGAACGACAGAGAAGGCATGGCCTGCTTCTCTCTGCCTAAAAAGCTGGGCTGGGAAATGGCGGTCAGTTACCGGAAAGACGGTTATCTAAGCCAGGCCGCCCGCGAATTCATCCGCCTGGCCAAAGTATTCTGCAATACCCCGTAAGAACCGTATTTTTGTAAATTATTCACATATATATAGGCTTAAATCTTTGTGTATCATTACCAATTACAGACTTTTTTCAAATATGTTAGGATATAGATTACGAACGGCTGCATCAGTAATGAGAGGGTCTCTCATCGCTTATGCAGCTGTTTTGGATGAATAAAGGAGGTAATAAATGGAAAACACATTAAATGCAAATGAATACATGGCAGAGGGACATATCGGAAAACTGATGATGAAATTCTCAATTCCCTGCATCATGTCTCTTCTTGTTTCATCCCTGTATAATATTGTAGATCAGATCTTCATAGGCAGGGGAATCGGCTATCTGGGAAACGGAGCTACCAACATCGTCTTTCCGGTGACCATAATCGCGCTTTCACTGGCTCTGCTGACAGGCGACGGATGCGCCGCATATCTCAGCATCTGCCAGGGCATGAAAGATGAAAAAAGAGCGAAAAAAAGCGTGGGCAATGCGGTCTCATTTATCATTGCCGTCAGCCTTATTTTCACTGTCCTGCTGGCATTTTCACAAAACCAGCTGCTCTGGGCATTTGGCGCTACAGAAGGCAATATCGGATATGCAGAGGAATATTTCTTCTATATTATCATGGGAATCCCGTTTTTCATGTTCGCCAACAGCATGAACTCTATTATCCGCGCTGACGGCAGCCCCCAGTTTGCTATGCTTTCCACTTTAATCGGCGCCATTATCAACGTAATCCTGGATCCGGTGGCGATCTTTGTGCTTCACTGGGGTATGGCCGGAGCCGCTCTTGCCACAATAGCAGGCCAGATCGTATCCGCACTCCTGGCCGCTTACTATCTGTTCCATACGAAAACATTTCACTTGAACCGGAACAGTTTTCTTCCGGACCTGAATATAATGAAAAATTTCCTTCCGCTAGGAATCAGCAGCTTTTTAACCCAGATTTCAATTGTAATCATCATGGCCGCCATGAACAACACCCTTGTGACATACGGAGCCCAGTCCAAATATGGGGCGGATATTCCCCTTACGGTGGTGGGCATCGTTATGAAAGTCTTTCAGATCGTCATTGCCGTCGTAGTGGGCATTGCCGCCGGTTCCCAACCCATTATCGGTTACAACTATGGTGCCGGAAAATACGCGCGGGTGAAGGAGATCTTTAAAACCATGATCCTTGCAGAAGCCTGCGTGGGCATCATCGCCACCATCTGTTTTGAAGCCTTTCCGCAGCAGATCATCTCCATCTTTGGAAGTGAAAGTGACTTATATAATGAATTTGCCGTTATGGCATTCCGTCTGTATCTGTCCACAATTTTATTCTGCTGCATCCAGAAATCCACCAGCATTTTCCTTCAGGCGCTTGGAAAGCCGTTCTTATCCACAGGACTTTCCCTTTTGCGTGATTTTATCCTCAGCGTTCCCCTGGTGCTGATCCTTCCCCGTTTTATGGGACTGACCGGTGCGCTGTATTCCGCGCCGGCGGCCGATGTGGTTTCCCTGATCGCAGTGCTCTTTGTATCAGGTCATCTCTTCCGCCATCTGAATCAAAGAGAATGCAGTTCAGCCATAAACGGCCCTTCTGAAGCCGAAGTCTGCCCTTCCAGGTAATTAATGATTTTTCTCCGCCGCTTTTTGCTTTGTAATGCCTTCCCACAGCCCAACCGCATAAGCGGCGCCTAATGCACGGTCGAATAATCCATAGCCGGCGGCCGGTTTTCTGCCGTTCCAGCCGTCCGGCCTTTTCTCGATTGTGATGGTGCCGTCCGGCAGAACCACTTCCTTCTCCGTCCATGCCTCATCCCATATCCTTCTGCCATGGTCCGGACGGAGATATCCGTCAAAATCCGTGTCGTGAAGGGCTCTCATAATCTCTCCCATATCCTGAGATCCGGATTCCGTCACATGGCCGGATTCATAAAAATCGCCGTTTTCTTCCAATTTGATATTTCTGAAATGGACAAATGGTATCTTTTTCTGTTTTCCGAATTCACGGATCATGGCCGGCAGATCATTATCCCAAGCGGAACCAAATGAGCCGGTACAGAAGGTTATTGCATTGGAAGGGCTGTCTATGTAACTGAGAATTCTCCGGTAATCCTCCACATTTTTAGCCACACGCGGAAGGCCGAATATTGGCCGCGGCGGGTCGTCGGGATGAAGAGCCAGAATGATTCCCGCTTCTTCTGCCACAGGCACAACCGCGTCCAGAAAATATTTAAAATTCTCCCAAAGTTCCTGTTCTCCGATATTTTTGTATGAATTCAAGAGTTCCTGCAGCTGCCCGGGCGTATAGTTGGTTCCCCAGCCCGGCAGGCTGATCCCTTTCCCGGGATCTATTTTTTGAACTTTTTCAATATCAAAGGATAAGCAGTCGGAACCATCCGGAAGCACATGCTCTAAATCGGTTCTGGTCCAGTCAAATACGGGCATGAAGTTGTAGCAAATGACCTTAATGCCGCATTGGGCCAGCATGCGGATGTTTTTCTTATAATTTTCAATCAGCGCATCTCTGGTATCATATCCTCTTTTGATGTCTTCGTGGACGCGGAAGCTGTCTACAAGCTCCAGCTTTAACCCATAGCTCTCCACCTGTTTTACTAAACCCCGGATTACGGATTCTTTCCATTCCACGCCCAGCGGAAGGTGATAAAGAGATGTCACAATCCCATAGATATTTGGAACCTGCGAATACTGCTTTAATGAAACAGGGTCTTTTTCGCCGTGCCAGCGCAGAATCAATCTCATTTTACTCATTTGCCATTCTCCTTTTATTGTGTATTATCAGCTGATAAACCGTTACTGTTCACGGCTCCTGGGGCCTCTGCCGTCTGGTGTGGTTCCGGGAGCCGTGAACAGTAACGCTAAACCAGCCTGTTACGATCATAATATCAGCTTAACTGCCAAATATCTAATATTTAATACAGATCAGGATAATAAGCCGTTCTTATCAAAATACCGGCTGTTTTCTTTCTCATGCGGGATGCGGCATCGCGCTCCTATAGCCAATAAAAACGGCCCTTCCGGTTTTCACCGGAAGAGCCGTTTTTCTTTAGGATTATTAATTATTCAACTGTAGCTGCAATTTCTTCAAGCTGTGAGAAGATCTTAGCATCATTTGCTTCAGAATCAGCTGCATTTAAATACTTAGGAACCATAGCCAGGTTGTTTAAAGCTTCAACAACATCTGTGTTCTCTGTTAACTGTTTTGTAACTGCTTCATATGCTGCAATTACTTCGTCTGGTGTATCTTTAGGGAAGTAGAATGAGAATTCGCAGTCAGGATATACATAATCTACGCCCTGTTCTTTTAATGTAGGAAGGTCTTTAACAGTTTCATATCTTTCAGCTGTAGGAACGCCTAAGCAGATGAAATCGCCTGATTCCACATAATCTTTTGCATTGCCGTATGCGCCTGGCATTAAGTCAACCTGTCCGCCTAATAAAGCTGCGATCTTTTCAGAGTTAGATCCAACGTCTACTAAATCAAGGTCGATACCAGCGGCTACTTCAAGACCTAATAATTCATAATATGTATAAGCGCCAACTTCTGTACAAGCCATTAATTTTCCAGGATTTGCTTTTGCCTGCTCTACAAAGTCGTTCCAATCTTTGTATTTATCAGCAGATACATATAACTGCTGTGCAGGTTCCAGACAGAATGTAGGTCCTAATTTAAATGCTGTATAGTTATAGTCTGTAACGCCTGCGATGTTCGCAACGTTAACAAGGTTATGTCCGTATAATACGGTGCATCCGTCTGCGGCTGCGTCAAGTACCTGGTTAGCTGCTACGGAACCTGATGCTCCGCCTGCATTCACTACGACTGCATCAAATCCAAGATCTTTTGCGTACTGAGCCCAAACACGTGCGGAAAGGTCTGTTGTACCGCCTGCGGAAGCAGGAACTACGATAGAGATGGTTGTGCCAGGTTTCCAATCAGATGCAGGAGCTTCTGCCTCAGCCTTTGTTTCGCCTTCTGCTTTTGTTTCTTCTGCCTTTGTTTCAGCTGCTGCCTCTGTCTTAGCTGCTTCTGTTTTCGCTGCCTGTGTTGCTTCGGTGGTCTTAGATCCGCCGCCGCATGCTGCTAAGCTGGCTACCATACCCGCTGCCAATACTGTTGCTAAAATTCTTTTCCTCATAATCTCTCTTTCTCCTTTAACTTGTTTTTATGTGAACCGGATGCCATTTGACCCGGCTGACACCTCTTATTTCGCTAAACTGCTTTTTGCCCGATAGGCTTTCCACTCTTTATAAATAGACCATACAAGAATACCGATTGCCAGTGCAAAGAATACGTCGAAGATCGGTCTCTTAAAGAACGCGCCGAAACTCTTATACTGCATCAGGCCACGTCTTAAATAGGTTTCAACCATCTCGCCGATCAGGAAGCAAAGTACAAACGGCGATACGGACATCTTGAATTTGGTAATCAGATAACCGATTACACCGAACAGAATGATGGACTGAACATCAAAAATCTTGTTGTTTGTTGCATAAGCGCCTACCGCACACAGCACCAGGATAAACGGCATCAAAATGTGTTTCGGAATTCTAAGTAACTGTACAAATCCTTTAATACCAAAGAATTCGATAAGCAGCATGAAGAAACTGCAAACGATACAAGCTGCAAAAATACCATATACGATATCTGCACTCTTTGTAAACAGAAGAGGGCCGGTTGACAAGCCGTGAATCAGGAATCCGCCTAACATCATAGCCGTAACGCCGTCTCCGGGAATACCCAATACTAAAAGAGGAATCATAGCGCCTCCGATGGTGGCGTTATTAGCCGTCTCTGTTGCGACGATACCGTCCGGACATCCTTTACCAAACTCTTCCGGATGCTTGGACATGTTCTTAGCTGTAACATATGACATCATACCGGATGTACTTCCGCCGATACCAGGAAGGATACCGATACCTGTACCGATTAATGCGGAACGAAATGCATTTGGTATCTGGTAAATGAATTCTTTCCAGCTGAAACCAAAACCTTTGATCTTATTGATCTTAACTGTTTCAAGAGCTTTTCCGCTTCCCATCTTCTCTGCGGTCAACAAAATCTCAGAAATTGCAAAAATACCGATCAGAGTAGGAAGTGTATCAAAACCTGCCAGCAAAGCCTTGCTGCCGAAGGTAAAACGCGGAATACCATCGATAGGAGCCATACCAACCATAGCTACCATAAGTCCCATCATACCGGACAAAATACCCTTTAACATGGAACCGGATGCCAGAACTGCCACCATGGTAAGCGCGAATACGGAGATTCCGAAGTTCTCGGCAGGTGTAAATTTCAATGCTACTTTAGCGATAGGCGGCGCTAAAAATGTCAGAACGATAAAGGAAAAGATACATCCGATAAAGGAGAATACAATTCCGTATCCAAGCGCTCTTCCCGCCTCGCCCTTCTGAGCCATAGGATAACCGTCAAATGTTGTTGCAATGGAAGATGCCGTACCAGGCATATTCAAAAGAATTGCTGAAATCAAACCACCGGAAATACCTCCGATATATACTGCTACAAGCAGATTTAACCCCAGTGAAGCATCCAGTGTAAATGTCAGCGGTAAAAACAAGGCTACGGCCATAGCTGCCGAAAGTCCCGGAATGGAACCAAAAATGATACCAACAGCAACGCCGGCTGCCATAAGAAGCAATGACTGTGGGGTGCTGATCGCTATAAAAGCAGAACCCAAATGACTTAATGCGCTCATAATATCCCTCCTATAAATTGATTGTGAATAAACCTGCAGGCAGAACGATCTTAAATCCATAACGGAATAAGAAGAAAACAGCAAATGTGAATACAATTGAAATCACTGTTAAAAACACAGGTTTTCTGCCGTCATCCGGCGCCAGCGTGTACATCTGCAACGGAAGATATACAATAGTGGAAATAATAAATCCAACTGGTTTCATCACAAACACATAGACAAGGATCAATGCGAAACTGATAAGAACTCTTCGGTAATCCGGTTTGTTCTCATCTTCTTCATACACCTTACCCTTATTACGGGCTAATTCTTTGACGCTCAGCACGGTAAGAGCCGCACCGAGTACAAGGGTCAGCCAGCCGATACAAAGCGGCATAAAATCAGGTCCGATCTCCATAACTTTGGAGGCCGGCAGGGCATATGAAGCTGCAATCATAGCCACTGACAGTAAGACAAAAAAGATACCAACTGTCAAATCACCATATTTTTTAATAAACATTTACTTTTCCCCCTAATTTTTCTCTTACGGGAACCCCCTAATGATTCCCGCAAGTCCAATTATAACGTAATCTGTTCAGTAAGTAAAATTAATTAATTTTATATTTTACTAAGAAATTCTAAGTGTGTTCTCATCGAACCAAACACGGTTTTTTGGAATCAAACTTCCAGTTTGGAATCAGATACTGCATGGCTTCCGCATCATTTCTATCGTGGTATGGAAGTTGGTTGTACAGTTTGTTCGCTTCCATAACCTTGTCCATGTTGATGGTAACGCCAAGTCCCGGCTTCGTCGGAACCTCCAGATATCCGTCTTTGATCTGAGGGGTATCATCCAACAGGTTCTGTCCGTCCTGCCAGATCCAATGAGTATCCAGAGCCGTCGGATTACCCGGCGCAGCAGCTGCCACATGGGCAAATGCCGTCAGCGTAATGTCGAAATGGTTATTGGAATGGCTTCCCCATGTGAGACCCCAGTCATTTAAGATCTGAGCCATGCGGACGCTGCCTCCGAATCCCCAGAAATGAGGATCTGCCAGCACGATATCCACAGATTTTAATGCCGCAGCATGGTAAAACTGTCTCCAGTCGGTTGCAATCATATTGGTTGCCACAGGAAGGTTAACTGCATTTTTAAATTCTGCCATGATCTCACGGCTGCTGAATCCCGCTTCCGGTCCGCAGGGATCTTCGATATAAGTGAGAACCCCTTCCATCGGTTTGCAGATACGGACTGCCTCTTCCAGGCTCCAGGCCCCGTTAGGATCAATATTAATCCGTCCTTCCGGGAACTGTTTTTTCAGGGCCTTGATGGCTTCCATCTCTTCAGCACCGGCTAAAACGCCGCCTTTTAATTTGAAATTTTTAAAACCATATTTATCGTTCAATGTGCATGCCTGCTCAACGATCCGTTCCGGTGTGAGCATCTCTTCACGGCGGAGTTTAAACCATGGGTCAACGCTGTAGCACTCATCCAGATAAGGGAGATCCGCTTTCTTTTTATCGCTTACATAGAATAAATATCCAAGCGTTTCAACCTTGTCTCTCTGTTTTCCGTCGCCTAAAAGTTCACACACAGGCAGATCCAGATACTGTCCTAACAGATCCAGCAGCGCACATTCAATTGCCCATTCTGCTTTTACCACGAATTTTAATTTACTGATATCAAGGCTCTGAATTCCCTCTCCATCATCTTCAGCTGATCTGGAAGATGCTTTATGGATGCTGTCCAAAATCTTGCGGTATGTACCAATCTGTTTCCCAACTACCAAAGGAATGCAGCTTGTCAGAGCATCACAGGTATAATCTCCGCCATGAATTTCACCGATTCCCGTATGTCCTGCACTGTCTTTCAGGATTACCAGGTTTCTTGTAAAAAATGGTCCGTGAGCTCCGCTCAATGTCATAAGCATGCTGTCATGTCCTGCAACAGGAATCACTTGCATATCAACTACTACGGGTGTACCTTTTTCCATATTTCCCTCCCTATTAATATAATCATTAAAGCTTTTTACATTCACTCACTATTCTGCTATAATAGTTACTAATGAATTCTCTCTAGGAACTATAGGTTTATTGTAATGTATTTTATGCATTTTTACCAATTAATAATTCTGATTGCTCCAATCGCATTTTCTAATAACGCCTATAGGGAAAAAATTATATACAGGAGGACACTGCATTGGATGTCAAATATTTAAAATACATCATAGCCATAGCAAAAAAGCGAAATATGACAAAAGCGGCGGAAGAACTCTACGTTTCCCAGTCATCCCTCAGCCAATATCTGACAAAACTGGAACAGGAACTGGGTACCCCCCTGTTCTACCGGGCAAAGGGTGAACTGACCCTGACTCCGGCCGGTGAACTCTATGTAAAAGCGGCGGAACAGGTCATTCATATACAAAAGGATCTCTATAAAGAGATTTCCAGTCTGGATCAAAAAGGTCACATTATGGTGGGAGTCACTTCCCAGTTCGCCCTGCGCATGCTGTCCGATATTATTCCAAAATTTAAAAAACAATATCCGGAAGTAACCATAGAAATCTCGGAAACCAATCCGCCAAATTTAACCAAAATGCTGGTGGAGGAAAATCTGGATCTGGGCATTATGGCCGCCATTTCCAAGGCTCCTTTCGATGACCAGATGGATATTCTCCGCACGGAAGAAGTCTATTTTGCCATTCCGGTGGACCATCCGTTCCACAGAGAACATCCTGACGGCCCGATTACCCCGGACGATTTTTTTACGCATTTTCACAACGATAATTTCCTGCTGGCTAAAAAGGGGTCCAGCATCGGCTATCTGGCAGACCAGGTCTTTGAAGCATGTCATTTTAAGCCCAGCGGCATGTGCGAAACCAACAGCATACTGACTACCAGAAGCATGGTTGCAAGCGGGGTGGGCGTCACGTTTATCGCCGAATCCTGCGCCGTCGACCGGGAGCATGTGGCATACTATTCCTTAGAGCCTAAGTTGACCAGATATAATGCGGTGGTAAGGAGGAAGAACTGGGTAATGTCGGAACCGGAACAGGTATTTTATGGGATGATAAAAGATTATTTTAAATAATAAGTTTTCTGATTTAGATGAATCTAATGCCAACGTAGATAGAAGATCAAAAATTCTTAATGTCATTGACACTAAAGTTTTTTAATAGATTAAGACCGCCTACCGATGAGGTAAGCGGTCTTAATACCATAAAACTACGCCTTCGCAGTTTACTAATGCTGCTTTTTCTAATACTGTATCCCTTTATCCAATCTGGATTTTGGCATGCAAATGTTGCCATAATATCTCTCTTGCACAATACTCAGGTGCAAATGCCCCCCAACCTATCAAAACAGTTATCTTGCCTTTTTAAGTTCGGATGTAATTTCAGCAGATCTTGTCCGTAATATATGAATTCTTTTTTCAATTTCTTGCTTTGTAGCTTCCATTCTTTCTGAAACTACATTCAGTTGGGCATTGGCTGCATCAAGTTTTTCTTGAACGGCTCTTTTTTCTTTACCCTTAAACCACCCCAGTGTGCCTTGCTTTGCTATCAAAGAATTAATATGCTCCTGAATATTTGCTTTTTCTGTTTCGCCAGGAATATTTTCCATTTCTTTTTCCAATGTAACAATTTGTTCAGCCAAAGATTTTCTTTCTGCCTCAAGGGAAACCTTTTCAGATGCGTGTTCTGCCCAGTAGGCATCAAAGCGCTTCTGCGCCTTTTCTCTTTTGATACGGTTCTTTTCAGCTTTTTTTGCGGCCTTCTCCATCGCTTTTACACTTTTAATAGCTTCTATTTTCTCTTCATAATCTCGTATTAACTGTCTACGAGCATTTTTAGCTTCATCTGTTAAACTCCATTCTTTATTCCAGCTTTTGCCCCAGCTGGTAATATTATAATCCCAAGAGCAAGAATCAATCGCTGCGTTATGAAGAAAAATTAAATTTTCATAACGCTGAATATCATCTTCATCATCTCTATCACAGAGAGAAATTGCCTTTTCAACAAGTAAGGTGCAATAGCCTACTCTTTCTATAAAAGTTTGCCATTCATATTTTCCTGCTCTATCATCCGAGTCATCTGGATCTCCATTATATTCTGGCCAAATAACATTCTGCCAAGCTTCCACAACTGACTGATTAATCTTGTTTGCAATAGGAGCCATAAGTTCCTCCATGGGAATAAGGGCTTTTGTTTGAGAAATGAATAGAACTATCGTATCTAGTAAGGATACTATTTCAGAGATTAATCCATTTGTTTCTTCCTCGTCGGGCCACTTTGCAAAATGATCCGCTCTCAGTGAAATCATCGCAACAGCTAAATTTTTAATCTGCTCCTTTGCTTCTTCTATAAGATCTTCCTTCACTTCGTCAGGTGCATTATTAATAGCCTTAATAAATGCAGAAACGCCTTCATCCAACCTTGAGTTCTGCAAAGAAGACTGCCACGCAGCCGCTTCACCTTTCAACATCCATGCTCTATAATTTGTTGGTTCTATTTCAATAACCTTGTTGCAATAAGCCTCTGCCTCCGCCTCATTACCAGCGTCTTTTGCACTTTTAGCTATTTCCATATAATTTTCAATCATGTGAGAATTATCAACACGAACTATGCCCTTAATTTCCTGGACTTTTTCCTTCAATCGATCTGCGCTGTGCTCCAAGCCACAACTATCACACACAGCAATACCCCCAACGCCCATTACGAGTTTTCCACCACAAATGTCACACACTAATGCTGCCATAGTTCTCCACCTCCACGGTATTACTTAAAAATCTTACATTTTTCGTTTCGCTCATCTAAAAGCATATTAAGTTCTAGGATAATTGCTAATTTGTTTACTGCACTTTTCAGTTCTTCAACCTTAGCCAAAATTTTATCCTCCAAATCCATCAACGCCTCATTGCTCATTGGATCAGAAAAATGGATTTTTTCTGCAAGCTGCATAAGTGCATTTTTTACATCAACATCATTTTCACTATCTGTAAGCAATTCAATATCGACTTGAAGCATTTTGATATAAAGTACCTTTTTCTCTACCTTTGCTTCCACTCGCTCACTTTCCTTCCCCCCTACATCGGCGGCAATCATACACACAGCAGAAATGCCGAGAACAATTGTACATACTACGATTGCACTCCAAATAGGGAGCGTAGGAACAAACATGAATATGGCGAACACAGCGGTCTGAATGAAAAGATATATGATACCGATATGAACAATTGTGAAACCGCGAAATTTACTTTTTAGCGTTTTCTTTTTTCCAAGGACTGATTTCCAAATTCCAATTTGTACGACAAAGGCTACAGCAGTGAATGCATATGTAATCCAAACTGTTCCCGTTTTTAAGTTTGGAACAGCGAATACGATAATACTAACCATAACAAACAAAATACCAAGTATTATACATCCTTTTGTTATATTCTTATCCATTAGCAGCCCTCCCTTTTCGTACCACATTTGGGGCAAAACTTCCCAGGCTTGATGAATTTAAAACCACATTTATAACAGATTTCAGGCAGAGCTTGGGGAGCTCCGCATTCATCACAAAACGCTGCTCCCGGCGTCAGCTCTGCACCGCATTGATCGCAAAATTTATTAGTTGCAGACTTAAACTGGACACCCTCTATTCCAGTAAAAGCTTCTGAAACTACTCCACCGACGATTCCACCTACAGTACCTCCAACACCTGCCATCATACCCAGTCCAATTCCCATATTTGCAAACTGTCCTACTGCTTCATTTTGGGCAGCGTCCTGTGCCACATCAAAACCACGCTCCTGCTGATAAGTGTAACCTTCCTGCATACGCTTTGTTGCCTGCGCCTGAGAATCAATAACCACTTTTTGTGCTTCGGTCTGGGCATAGATTACATCAGTTTGCTGTCGCAGTTTCGCTTCAGAAATATCTGCATACTGACGAAAATGCAGTTCTTTGAATCTTTCATATTGGGGATCCCCATCCGGCTTAACAATCGTAGTAACATAAAAGCGTTTTAGTTTCACACCATAATCAAGAAAATCCGGTACCAAACGAGTATGAATGTCCTCAGAGAACAAGTCAAGGTTTTCATCTATCTCAAAAATATTAATGGCATTGATCCGCATAGTCTGTGCGATGTAGGTCTTGACTTTCGTCATTAAAATACTGCGAAAATAGATCATGAGCTGCTGTCGATCCAATACTCGCTCTGTACCAACCAGCTTAACAAGCAATTTTCTGGAATCATCCACACAGAGAGTCATTTCTCCGCTTGCACCAATGGACAAAGGGAACTTGTATGTGGGTTCTACATACTGAACTTTACTGTCCGTTCCCCAGCGGATCGCCATCTGCTCCGTTTTATTGATGAAGTAAACTTCGCAGTGAAAGGCACTTTCCCCCTCCGTTGGAATGTTGATCAATCTACATAACAAAGGGATGTTCTGTGTTTCCAAGGTGTGCCTACCTGGGCCAAACAAATCCAAAGCTTTACCATTCAGAAAGAAAATAGCTTCTTGTGATTCGTGCACGATTAACTGTGTTGTTGTATTAAAATCTTCGCATGGATGCTTCCATATAAAAGTATTGTTATCACCCTCATATTTGATAATGTTGGCAATTTTCGCCATAGTATTGCCCCCTTATTTTTTCAATCCAATTGTGTAATCTTTTTATAGAAAAGCACAAAAGTTTATATTATTATATCATGGAACAACAGGGTTTTCTACGCTATTTGGTTAAGAAGTTTCCGAATTCAGAATAAAGGTAAATGCACCAATTTCACGCAAAATGGTACTGGTATTTCTGCCTAAGCTGATTCATCGGATAGTGTATTAGCAGATGACGTTTTGATCTCCTTGCAGAAGAACGATCCGTTGCAGAAAACCATCCACAAAAATCTGCAACATATGTAAAACCGCAAGACTGGGTCATTGAGCAGATCCAAAACTATAATCTTTACATTGAGGGACTATGGAAAGTTTGAAGTAAAAAAACAGTTACCTCAAAGAATTTGAAAAACATTTTTGAAACCGAAGTAATTGCCCTGTATGAGCTGATATTTGAATTGTAAGTTGTGAAAAAGCCTACATTTCCGTTTTTTTTCGGCAGTGTGGGCTTTGTGTATATATTTTTTATTATTCTGTTAGTGAAACAAAAGTTTTCGCAACTATTTTAACATTTTTTACAACACCAAACACCAAATCGGAATTGTCACCAAAGACAATATGGTTGACACCACCACGCACTTGGTGGCAAATTTATAATCTCCGTCATATTTCGCCGCCAAAATTGCAGTACTGCTTCCTGCCGGCATTCCGGCTAAAAGCACCGATACCCCTGTAATCAGCGGGTCCACGTGGCACAGCCTGCATCCGATCAGAGTCAGCAGCGGAATGACCACAAGACGGATAGCCGTATAAGCGAAGACCGTTTTACTGAGTATGGACTTCACATCCACTTCGGCGAGAATGGTGCCGATCAGGATCATGGAAAGCGGTGTGGTGCAGTTTCCCACAGACTTTATGGTGCTTCCCAAAAACTCAGGAAGAGGCAGCTGGGTCACCAGAAGAATTAAACCGATATAGACTGCCACAATACACGGATGCGTCGCCACCTTTTTCACCAAAGCCTTTTTGCTGCCGCTTTCGGTGAAATAGGAAAGCCCTGCCGACCACATAACAATTCTCTGGGGAATCAGGTACACGGAGGCGAACATCAGCCCTTCCGCTCCGAACACACCTTCCGTTATGGGATTACCCATGAAACCGGCATTGGAAACAACCGTTGCATACTGCAGCACCTTTTTCATTTTCCCATGATATCCGTTATAAAGAGTGTTTGCCATAATCATGCAGACCACCTGAATGCTGCACGCCACCAAAATGATAACGAGAAACCGTTTCAGCACGCTCAGGCTGAACTGCATCCGGAAGGAATTAATAATATTGCACGGAAGCACCAGTCCCAGAACCAGATCCGTCAGTATATTCTTCCCCTGTTCCGGCAGCGCCCCTCTTTTTCTCATTATCACCCCAACCGCCACCAGCAGGAACATGGTGCCCTGCAGGTTCAGCAAACTTCTCATTTCCATTTAATAATCCCTCCACCTGTCTTTTGCATTCGCTAATTCTATATTATATACATGCCTGAACCAATAGTAAATCATATTTTCTTTTTTACAGAGATTCGGGTGTCAAAAAGTCTTGCCCCTGCAAATTGTCTGAATTGTTTGTCAGGGTTCGGAATTAAGGAATCCTAAGACTGTCGGATTTTGCTAAAAGCGAGACGAAAATGCAGAACTCGCTACGCTCAGACATGCTGTCATTTTCGTCTCAACGCAAAATCCGGCAGTCTAAGGATTCCTAAATTCCTGCACATGCAAACAATTCAGACAATTTGCAGGGGCAAGACCTTTTGACACCCGAATCTTACAGAGAAATGGCGAAGCATGCATTAGGGGGGCACGCTCCGCCAGAGGAAAAGTAATTGCCTATCCATTTATATTTTAGTATAATGATGGAATAGCTTTTATAATCAATTTGCAACGTATGATAGGAGACGCCATGAATGTTCAGCAGTTGGAATACATTATAGAGATCGCCAAAGAAAAAAATATCACACGTGCCGCTAAAAATCTGTTTATATCCCAGTCCAATTTAAGTCAATACCTGGCGAAATTGGAAAATGAACTGGACGTTCCGCTTTTTATCCGCCACAGAAATGAACTGGTTCTCACCGATGCCGGCATGGAATACGTAGAAGCCGCCAAAGAAGTGATCCGGATCAAAGAGAATCTCTATGCTAAAATTGCCGAGGCCTCGAAAAACAGGCATATCACGCTGGGCGTTTCTTCTCAGTGGGGAATGAACCTTTTATCCGATGTTCTTCCGCGTTTTCGTACCATGATGCCGGGAATTTTGCTGGATGTTTCTGAAGGCCCAACTCAAAAACTCATCCCTCAGCTCAATGAAGGACTTCTGGATTTTGCCTTGATCTCCACCCATAAATGCAGCGATCCGCTGAACCATTTAGAAGTTTTAAAGGAGGAGGCCGTATTTCTTGCACTCCCCGCTTCTTATGCAGCTTCCCGTCAGATATCGGAAGATATGTCGGGCGAAGAAGCGCTTTCAAAACTCACCGATACCGGCCTGATTCTTTCGCAAAAAAGAACCGCTCTCCGTGAAATTTCGGATGAAATCTGCTCACAACATCACTTAAACGCCGCCACCGTATGCGAGATCAACAGCATGCCAATGACCGTTAAGCTGGTTGCCAAAGGAATGGGAATTGGATTTGTCCCTCAGTCCTGCATCAATCAGGAACTGCCGGTTATCTATCTGTCCCTGTCCTCCAACGCCCGCCGTTATCAGGCAATTATCTACCGTAACCAGATGATTCTCCATTCGGCAGAACAGACAATTCTAAAGCTCATACACGAATTTTCCCAGAACAATTATGATCTATAATTAATTGTTCCCTTATATTATAATAAATCAGCCGATTATTTACCAATTCATTATAATAATGCCGCAATCACATTTATTAATACCTTGTATCAATATTCACATCGGAGGAACCTCCCGGCTTTTGTATGGCCGCAGGCCATGCAAGAATATGCTCACTCTGAACAGTTACAATACCTTATTTGCAGGCTGCATACATGTCAGCCCAGCCCCAGTTTCTGCAAAAGAATACAGAATGCAGGAATCGTCACCATGGAAAGCAAGGTGCTTAAAACCGTACATTTCGATGCGAAATCTGCATCCCCGTCATATTTTGATGCCAAAAGCGTGGTCGTCGCTCCCGCAGGCATTCCAGCCAAAACCACCGAAATTCCCAATATCAGCGCGTTCACATGAAGAGCCAGACCGCCGGCCAGCACCAGACCCGGAACCAAAATCAGGCGCACAAAACAATAATAGGCATTGTCCTTACTGAAAACTGTTTTCAGATCCGCTTCTGCAATCACAGCTCCGATGGTTATCATGGACAGCACGGTTGTGCATCCGCCCACGCTTCTCAGCGATTTTTCCAAAATAACAGGCAGAGTGATCTGGGACAGCATCAGTAAAAATCCGATCTCAACCGCAATGATACAGGGATGGGACGCCAGATTTTTAATCACATCTTTTCTGCTGGATGACGTAAAGCAGGCCAGTCCGGCAGACCATAAGAACAGCCGGGCCGGAATCAGATAGACCGACGCATACAAAAGTCCTTCCGAACCATAGATTCCCTCCACCACCGGATTTCCCAGATACCCGGCATTGGAACAGATCGTTCCGTATTCCATCACCTTTTTCCGTTTGCCCTTAACGTGGGGATACAGCACTTTACTTAGCCCCAGCTGCATCATCTGAATCACAAACGCCAGCACAAATATCTTGCCCGTGGAGATGAGCAGGTCGAACGACATTTCCACATAAAAGGAAATGATAATATTACACGGCAGGATCACATTAATAATCAGATCCGTCATGCTCTTTCTGCCTTCCGGCGTCAGAATCCCGGCCTTGGTCACAATAAGCCCCAAGCCCATGAACAGAAATAACATACATTGTAAATTTAAAAGATTCGTGAAATCAATCATACTCCCTCTCCTTTTTAAGGCGATTTCTTACGGAAAGACACTGTGTTTACCGATGTCTGACATCCCCTCTTTCTCCGTTTTCCCATACAGACGTATCTATGGCTTTGCAGAATATCAGAGGATGTCATCGCACAGGCTTTTTCATTCTGAGGAAAAGAGAAAGGGCGAAACATGTATTAGGGACATGCTTCGCCGGGGAAAAGTATTTCTTTTCAAGATAAGCAGATGCCTTCTTGAATATGATTAGCAAGCAACAGTCTTAATAAATACCGGCTTGTTAACGGGCCATGTTGGCTCTTTGCCTGACAAAACCAGGTCAATCTGTGAAGCGGCCTGAGTTGCCATGAGCATCATGCATTCTTCTGTGTTGGATGCCATGTGCGGCGTTACGCTAACATCTTCAAAGGACAATAACGGGTTATCCATGGCAGGCGGTTCCTGGTTAAATACATCCGTAAACACCCCTGCAATCTGTTTTTCTTCCATAGCGCGGATCAGCTCCGGTTCATTGACCACTTCGCCGCGGGCACAGTTGATAAAATATGCCGTAGGCTTCATCATGCCAAACTCCTTTGCTCCGATAAATCCATGATTTTCCTTTGTAAGGGGCATATGTAACGTAACGAAATCAGCAGTTTTAAACGCAGTTTCCCAATCCACCAGCTTCACATAATCGGGAACATTTTCCTGTTTCGCATAGGGATCATATGCGATAATGTTCATCTCAAATCCGAGACGCGCTTTTTTCGCAACCGCTCTTCCGATCCTCCCGAATCCGATCACCGCCAGGGTCTTTCCGATCAAATCCACGCCTTTATGGTTGTTTTTATAGAAGAAATTGTTCTCCTTTAACGCCTTGTTCAAAAGAAATGTTCTTTTAGAAGCCGCAAGAATGGCGCCTAATGTGAACTCTGCCACTGAATTCGTGGTGGAATCCGGGGCATTGGTCACCCATATGCCCAATTCATTGGCAGTATCCAGATCCACATTGTTGTATCCTGCTCCATGTCTTGCAACAATTTTCAACTTTTTTCCGGCTTCCAGCACGGCTTTCGTCACCGGGGCGGTGCGCAGGAGGATCGCGTCGCAGTCCTCCACATCGCGGATCAGATCTTCTTCTGCCGCTCCTGTGCCCATCTTTATCTCATATCCTTGTTTCAGCAGGAACTCTTTTCCTTCTATTGCGATGTCCTGGGGAATTAACACTTTATAAGCCATATTTTCTCATCCTATCCTTTTCATTTTACAACATCTGGGTTGTTACCGCCGTTTTCGCTTTCTTTTCCTTTCCGATCTGTACGGAATATACAAAACCGATAAATACAATACCTATCACATCGGTCATGGTGCCGGGTACCATCATGCAGATACTGCCGGCCAGCACCAGAATCGTCTGCAGCCATGATAAATTGCCTTTGAAATATCTCTGAACTGCAGTTGCCAGCCCGTAAGAACCGATCAGAGCCGTTGCGATAGCCATGATGATCTCAAGTGTGGTGCCCTGCCCGATTAATGCAGGGTTAATGCAGAACATAAACGGCATCAGGAAGCCGGCCAGACTGAGCCGCCATGCAGTCAGCCCCGTCTTCATGGAATCCGCTTTGGCGATACCCGCGGCGGTATAAGCCGCCACCGCAACCGGAGGAGTCACATTTGCCATAATTCCAAAGTAGAATACGAAGAAATGAGCCGCAATTTTAACTACTCCAAGTTCCTCCAAAGCAGGTACGATCAACGTTGCCAAAAGCACATATGCCGCCGATGTAGGCATTCCCATTCCCAAAATCACGCTTGTCAGCATGGTTAAGAAGAGAAGCAGGAACACATGACCTCCTGATAATGCGATTAACAGCGAAGAAAGTTTATAGCCAATACCTGTCAGCATCAGAATTCCAACGATAATGCCTGCCGTACCGGTTGTCAGTGCCACGCTTACCATGCCTTTGGACGAACCTGCAATCAGTTTCACAACATCCCAGAATTTTCTTCTTTTTCCAGGATATAAAAGCATGATCAGAACCAGGAAAACGATGGAAAAGAACGCCGATTTCTGTGCGGAATAACGGACGCCTACAAGCAGGAATACAAGCAGTACCAGAGGAAGCAGAAGGAACCATCCATTTTTCAGTTCTTCCTTAAAATTAGGAAGCTCTTCTTTCGACTGGCCCCGCAGGTCATTTTTAAGCGCCTCTAAATCAATCATCATGAACAATGCGATATAGAACAGGATGGCCGGTATGATTGCCGCTACCAAAACCTGCTGATAAGACCCGATATAATCAGCCATGATGAAAGCCGCCGCGCCCATGACGGGAGGCATCAGCTGGCCGCCGCTGGAAGCCGCCGTCTCAACAGCTCCGGCAAATTCCGGTTTAAATCCGCTCTTTTTCATTAGCGGAATGGTAAATGATCCCGTACCGACTACATTGGCTACCGCGCTTCCCGAGATCGTACCAAACAAGCTGCTGGCTACAACCGCCACTTTCGCAGGTCCGCCTCTGAATCCGCCAAGAAGAGACTGGGTCAGACGGATGAACACGTCTCCGGCCCCGGACGCTTCCAGAACGCCGGCAAAAATTACGAATACGGATACGTAGATGGACGAAACTCCCAGGGGAGTTCCGAAGATACCATTCGTTCCCTTAAACAGCAGTTCTGTGATACGGCTCCAATTATATCCCCGATGCGCGATTCCCTGCGGAAGCTTAGGCCCTAACAGTGCATACAGAATACAGAGAATCGCAATGATTGGCATTGCCGCTCCAACCACTTTCCATGTAAAATATAAAAGCATAATTACTAAAAGTGTTCCCAGCACCATGTCAATATTCGACATGGTACCGCTTTGTTTCCACATATCATTGGCTATGGAATAGGAATATATTCCGATTACCGCCAGGATTCCGATAAAAATAATCTGATAAATCAATTTGCCCGTATTATTTTTAAATTTGAACAGGTCATAACACAGTGGAACCAACATCATGCTCATCACAAGATGGATGATCCTGTGCTGATAAGAAGGCAATGCCCCGAAAAATGATGTATAAATATGAAATAACGCTAATGTCAGACCGATAACAAGGATTGCCGCTTTTTGAATCTTCACCTTAATATCTTCTTTTCCGGTCTCATTTCCCATATCCTTTTCTCCTTTTACTTTCTCAAATCAAATTTCCTGTCGCAAAAAATTGTTTTATTTCATAACTCCGATTTCTTTTAAATATTTGATTGTTCCAGGATGCATATCCAGAAGCCCTTCCAGACCTCTTGTGGCATTTTCCACAGACCATTCGTCGCATTGAGGATATGCAGCAACTAAAACATCGTTATTTTCAAATAATGATTTTACCATCTGATAGATCTCTTCTTCCGGCACATCTTTGTGAGCCACCATAACGCTTACGCTGCCGAAAGTATTTTCAACCGGCTTATCCTGGCCGTTATAGACGTTGGCTTCGATCTTTGCAGGAATATAGTAAGGACATTCCGCCATAATTTTGTCAAACTGTTCCTGATCCATATCCAGAAGTGTGATCTCTTTCGATGCCGCCGCAGTCGCTACCGGTGAAGCAGGAAGGGTGCTCATAATGCAAACTGCATCCACATTACCGTCTGTCAGCGCTTCCGCCCCGTCTCCATGTGCCAGATACTCAGGAGTCCAGTCTTTGTTAATCTCATATCCGTAAGCATCCATAACTGTTTTCATCGCGTCGCCTGCAACGCTTCCGGCAGGTCCTACTGCAATCTTTTTATCTTTTAAATCAGCAAAGCTCTTAATATTTCCGTCTTTTAACACATATACCTGCATGGTTGTCAGATGGCCGCCCATAACTCCCAGGATGTCCTCTTTCGGAACCTGTTTGCCCTCAAAACTTCCTTTTCCCTCCAATGCCAGAGCCAGCACATCGGATGCCGTCATAGCTAATTCCACATTTCCGTTTTCCGCCAGCAGGATATTCTCAGAGGACCCTCCGGTAATCTCAATGTTGGCTGAAACTCCCGGTACATTCTTATTGATAATATCCGACATGGCAGTTCCTATAATGGAAAATGCTCCGCCTGAGCTGGATGTTGCAATTGATATGTACTTCGTTCCGCCTGACGCTTCTTTTTTCGTTTCACCGGACGCTGCTCCGCTGGTTGCTGCCGTTGTGCCTGAACTTCCGCATCCTGCTGCCGTTACTGCCAAACATGCTGCTGCCATAAAACTTACCATTCTTTTAATACTTTTCCTCATTTTGTTTCCCTCCGCTTTTTAATAGTTGGTTGTTTTATATAGTTTTTTTGTTAAATTACTTTTAATTTTTATAACTATTATTTATGTTATTTATTTAATAACTGTTATAACACTAGTAAGCATTTTTTATTGCCGTCCGGGAACATTGTAACTAGATCTGTTCCTCTGCGGCAATAATTGTAATTAAAGAATCATTAACATGTTGTCTCATGGCACGTTCCGCTGTATCCGGATCTCCTTTGGAAATCTCGTCTACCAGGTAGCGGTGCCAATATCTCGGATATGCGGTCTTAGGCGCGTTGGTTCCAATCGCTTTGCATAAAACCCAAAATAAATTAATCTTCCGCAGTGTATCAACCAGCAGATGATTATTCGTAAAATCAGTCAGCTTCGTATGAAACAGCACATGGGAATTGCGGCTGTCAATAGCCGTATCCTCTTTATAAGGAACGGTGTCCAGCTCTGTTGCAATCTCCACCAGGATATTTTTCTGCTCCGCAGTCATGGACTGGGACAGAATGCGGGCCGACTGGCACTCAATCGCTTCTCTTAACTGATAGCTCTGCTTTATCTTCTCCAGTGTGGGAATGGTAACAAATGACCCCCACTGTGGCTTGGATTCTACCAAACGGTCTTCTTCAAGGCGCTTCAGCGCTTCGATTACCGGTATCACGCTGACGCCGGTTGCCTCTGCCATCTTACGCCTGGACAGTTTCATCCCCGGCGGAAATTCCCCGTCTAAAATCTTCTGAGAGATAATACGGTAAGCCACGTCTGATGCGGTCTGAAAGTTTTCTTCTGCCATCTTCATCTCCCCTTTTCTTGATCTGTCATTATTGTATAACTGTTATAACACTTTGTCAACGGAATCTTGGCGGTAATTTACTTTTTGAGCATTTTCTACATTTTGGAGGTCTTGTTTTTATGTAGTTTAACTAATAGATAGGCTCAATGAAGTCTGGATATTAAGGCTGCGGCAGAAAAATCAGCCAGGAATATGATTTTCTGCCGCAGTTTTCATACGTTTATACTATTTTATAATGTTGTTGAACATGGTATTGTGATGGATTAATCCTCTAATATCTCTTTTACCTCATCGGTTGTGATTTGACATAAACGGGCTATTTCATCTATAGTTTTGCCTTTCATTTCCATGTGGATTACAGTTTTAGCCAGAACAATCCCCTGCTTGAGCCCCTGCTCACGGCCTTCCTCGCATCCTGCTTTGCGCCCATTCTCATATCCTTCTTTCAACTCATCCGCAAACAACTCTCTAATCGCATCACACATTTTCTTCGCCTCCTCCGCCACATCATGATTTGCTCTCATTATTACATCCCATAACGATAGAATACTTAGGGCTATTATAATATGTCTCGTATTTCCTTTGCCAATCTTTTTAAATCGGCGGCGATTGTTAGTCTGTTCACCAATAAAAAATACAAACTAATCCCTCAATATCTCCTTCACTTCATCGACTGTTATTTCACATAAGCGGGCTATTTCACCCATAGTTTTACCTTCCATTTTCATGCGAATTACAGTTTTAGCCAGAGCAATTCCCTGCTTGAGCCCCTGCTCACGACCTTCTTCACGTCCTTCCGCACGACCTTCCTCACGACCTTCCTCGCATCCTGCTTTGCGCCCATTCTCATATCCTTCTTTCAACTCATCCGCAAACAACTCTCTAATCGCATCACACATTTTCTTCGCCTCCTCTGCCACATCATGATTTGCTCTCATTATTACATCCATAACGGCAGAATACAACGGGCTATTCCGCCGCATCCTGTATTCCTCCGCCAACTTTTCAATATCGCCGGTTATTGTCAAATTCTTCCTCAGTCTGCTGAGCCAAAAATTATTTTCCGCTGATAGCTGGTCGATCACTACAATCTGCACGGGAAACACGTCTCCCTTAATGTAGTAAATTCCACTCTCTTCGCAGGTAATTTCCATCAATTTCTTCCTAGCCAGATATCCCATCAATTTTCTCGGGAAATGGGTGCACACAAAACTTACCGTAATTTCCTCCGGCAAAATCTGACAGACCCGTTCCGTATCCGACTGATAAAAACATGCATATCCCAGCACTTTATAATAATCATTAATGCTTAAATAGTCTTCCGGGCTCTTATACTCAATAATATTATACTCTCTGAATATTTTCCCGATATTTTTCTGTATCCGGCCGCCTTCCCTGACTTTTATGACCAGAACATCGATCATCAACGGCTTTTTACTGAGCTGATGCTCATTTTCAAAATGAAGCATTTCTTGTTCTTCGCAGAATTCAATCTGAGCCGCTGCATAAAAGGCGGGATGCCACTGCAAAAATTCTGTTTTCATTTATCTCTCCTTTATTATATTATCTTTTTTTTACAGAATCAAGTTACAGCAATCACCTCCCTGCTCTTTTAATCAAAATGGAAATTGCGGCCGAAATGGCCATAAGAATGCGGTTGGATACCGCAATAAAAGAATATTTAGATTATATCATACATCACAATAAAAAGAACTATCTTATTTTAAATTGTAATTTTATGGAAGTAACCCCTATGTAACCCCTATAGAAGTAACAGATCATCCTTCCGGGCCGGCCCAGGCATCAGGACGTTGAACTTATGGAAAAAGGATCACCCAAAATCGGGGGCCAAGGAAAAGGACAAGCCTGTCCCCTTCCTCATCCCCCGATCTTACAACGTTTTTCTCTGAATTAAGTACAAAAGCATTTTTTTACATCAACCCTCAAGGCATTTTCAAAAATGCCTTCACGTTTTACTTTAATCTTCAAGTCATTTCCGAAAAAGCCTTGACGTTTCATTAAAATCTTCAAAAATAAACAGTCTTTCCCGTTTCCGCCGAACGGTAAACCGCATCCAGAATCTGCATCGACACAAATGCCTCCTGCGGCAGCACTAACGGAGCCGTATCATTCAGAACACAATCCACCCACTGTTCAATCTGCCGGTACCGGGCCAGCGCATAATTTTCTTTGGTATCCCCGTAAATACTGCCCACATCCATCTGATAGCTTTGCAGACAGCCGATGGACTCACAGTTTATCCGCAGTCCGTCCTCCATATCCGCCCCTCCAAGCGTTCCGCAGAGAGTGGATTTTGCATAATTATCTTTCGGCATATTGACCGCATAGCTGGTTTCCAGGTAGATGGCAGCTCCATTTTCCATGACGATATAAGCGAAGGCGCTGTCCTCCACAGTAAATGTCTCCGGATTCCATGGTGCAAATTCGCCATTGTAGCTATTTTTATTCTTACCTAATTTGTAAAATACACTTCCGGTCACACTATGAGGTTTGAAATTATCCATCAGCCATAAGGTCTGGTCCAGCACATGACTTCCGTAATCCAAAAGGCATCCGCCGCCGCTCTTTTCTTTCTGCAGAAATACTCCAGTGGTAGGCGCCCTTCTCCGCCTGACAGCATGCGCCTTTGCCATATAAATTTCTCCCAAATACCCTGCCTCACAAAGTTCTTTCAGCCTGACGCATTCATTTTTAAATCGGTGCTGAAGGCCATAGGTCAGCTTTTTCCCCGACTTTTCGTAAACTTCCATAACCCGTCCGGCAGATTCTAAATCAGAGGAAATGGGTTTTTCACAGATCACATGCTTTCCCGCCAAAAGAGCCGCTATGGTGATCTCCGCATGCGTTTTATGCGTCGTGCAGATATGTACCATATCGATCGCCGGATCCTCTAAAAGGTCCCGGTAATCCTTATAGATTTTGCTGTCCCCGGTTCCAAACTGTGTTCTGGCAAGTTCCGCCCGGTTTTCATCAAAATCGCAGAAGCCTGCTATTTGAACCTTTCCGGTTTTCTTTAAACCGCTCATATGCTTTTGAAATGCTATGTCTCCACAGCCGATGATCCCTGCGCGCAATTCTTCTTTTCCCATGCCTGTTCCCCTTGTTTTAAAGAATTCTGAATTCCCCTGATGTATTCCCTCGACATGACAATCCCTCTTTTGGTCTGTTCTGTGCTTCCCTGAAAAGCGGGGTCCTCATTTTCGATGCTCAGAACGCCGTCATACCCGATTTCATCCAGAACAGTCATAATCTTTTTCCAGTCAATCACACCGTTTCCCGCAATCGCACTATTCCAGAACCCGTCCTTGTGGGCATTGGAAAACTGGCGGTTATAGATTCCGTACCAGTTTAAGAGGCGGCTGAAGATCACCGTATCCTTGATATGGAAATGAAAAATCCTGTCTCTGAATTTTTTTAAAACGGATTCATAATCGATCATCTGTTTTACCAGATGTGACGGATCAAAATTGATGCCGAAATTGTCCTGGGGAAGCACCTTAAAAATCGCTTCCCAAAGCTCCGGCTGATAGCATAAAGTGCCGGGAACTCCCTGTATCTGCCACCCTTCCATCACACAATTCTCAAATGCTATTTTTACCCCTTTTTCTCCTGCATAATTTAAAATGGGGGAAAATGCTGTTTTCAGCTCTTCAAAATTCTCCCCCACATTTTTGTTAATATCCCGTCCGATAAACGTGGATACCAACGGGCAGTCCAGTTTTTGAGCGGCGTCCACACATCGAAACAGATGATCCAATACCTTTTTTCTCCGCTCCGGGTTCTCATCCAAAGTATTTTCATAATATCCGATGGCTGAAATCTTTACACCATTTTCCTTCAATGCCTTTCTGATCTCCAAAACCTGTCGGTCCAGCTGAAGAAAATCGATGTCATGAACGGCAAAATTCCTGGTCTCGTCTCCCGCCGGCCACGCCCCGATCTCTATATAGCCGAACCCTTCCTCGCCCGCCAGCCTGATCTTTTCAATCAATGTCAAATCAGAAAAACAGGATGTATAAAAACCAAATTTATCATTCATCAGCTTTTCCTTCTTTTTTCCGAATCGCTTAATATAATTGCGGCAACGATAATCACCCCGGAAATTGCAGTCTGCGCATAGGACCACACATTCAAAATATTCATGGCGTTATTGATCATACCAAGGAATATGACGCCCAGGATCGCTCCGCCAACACTGCCCTTTCCGCCGGAAAGTGTGATTCCACCCAAAATCGCCGCCGTCATGGCATTTAACGAATAATCGCTTCCGGCCGTCGCCGATACGGTGTCCAGCCTGGCCGCGAAAACGATAGCGCTTATAAACACTGCAAAACTGGCAAACGTATAAGCAAAAATCTTAACCCGGTCCACGTTGATTCCTGATAAAAAGGCATTGTACTCATTTCCGCCCACCGCTACAATCTTTCTTCCGATTCTGGTTCTGTTTAAAAGAACCGATGCCAATATAATCATAATCAGCAGCACAAATACCATGATCGGTATAATCCCGAAAATCCTCGTCCTGCTTAGCACGGTAAAGGAGCCCTGCAGTCCGATATAACTTCCTTCCGTGAGGATGAGTGCCATGCCGAAATAGACCTGGGACAGTCCCAGCGTGATGATCATCGGAATACACTTGCTCTTGCTGACGATAAACCCGTTCAGAAGCCCGCAGGTTAAAGCTATGGCAGCTCCTGCGGCGACAGCCGCCACCACTCCATGACCTCCTTGGATCAGCCGGGCCATAACTGCGGCACAGAATGCCATCATATTGCCCAGCGACAGGTCCACGCAGCCCGTAAGAATAACGAAAACAGCTCCCATCGTGATGATCCCCAGCACCGTCACCTGCTGGATAATCGTAATCAGATTATTGACGGCAATAAATGCGGGATTGATTGCCGTCACACAGACCGTGAGCAAAAGGATTGCAAATACCAATAAAAGTTTGTGATTCGTCCAGTTTACTTTATTTATTTTTTCAGTCATTTATCCCACCCCTAAAGCTGCTTTCACGATTTTTTCTTCGGTAATATCCTCTCCGCAAAATTCCTGTATCATCTGACCTTCCCTCATAACCAGGACCCGGTCGCTCATGGAGATCAATTCCGGCATTTCCGATGAAATCATGATAATGCTCTTTCCCTGCTTCACCAGATTGTTCATAATCCTGTAAAACTGCGCCTTTGCATTGATATCAATCCCTCTGGTCGGTTCGTCAAAAATATACAGGGACGCCTCTGAGAAAATCCACTTAGCCAGAACCACCTTTTGCTGATTGCCCCCGGAAAGGTATTTAACCTCCTGGTCATACCCGCTCATTTTCACTTTCAGGTTATCTAAAATATCCTTAACCATAGGCGGGAACTGGCTGGGCCGTACAAAAAAGGATCTGATCTTATTCCTGAATCCCACAATCACTGCATTTTCCACCACACTGTGATCCAGCATCAGTCCCTGGTGCTGCCGGTCCTCCGTAATATGGGCAATCCCCTTGTCAATGCTCTCACCAGGATTTTTAAAAACTGTTTTCTCACCGTTTAGGATCACTTCCCCGCCGGAATACCGATCTACACCGGCAACCGCCCGGATTACCTCGGTTCTGCCTGATCCCACCATGCCGGCAAGGCCCAGAATCTCCCCTTTTCTGAGGTAAAAGCTGACCGCCGGAGAAGCCGGTTTCAGCTTCAAATCCCTGACTTCCAGCACAATATCCCCTATCTCGGCAGGTTCCCTGGTAAAAAACTGTTCCACCGGCCTGCCCACCATATCCTTGGTTATAATGTCCAGCTTCGTATCCCTGTTTCCGTTATAATAGCTGTTTACAACCATCCCGTCCCTGATCACCGTGATCCGGTCCGCGATGGAAACCACTTCATCCAGATAATGTGAGATATAGATGACGCTGATTCCCTTTTGGGCGATTTCCCGCACAAGCTCTAACACCTTTCCTGAATCTTTTTTGTTAAACATCGAAGTGGGTTCGTCCATAATGAGGATTTTAGGAGAAACCGCCAGCGCCTTTAATATCTTTACATACTGTTTTTCCGATACGGACAGTGTCTCCACAATTCTTTTCGGATCTAAAGAGACATTGAATGTGCTTAAAAGTTCCTCTACCCGCTCATACATTTTCGTTCTGTCGATAAATCCGTATCTTCCCACCACCTCATGCCCCACAAAAATATTTTCTGCGACGCTCATGCAGTTTACCAGAAAATTTTCCTGCGGAATAATTACAATCCGTTTTTCTTCTGAAAGCCGGGGGGAAAGCGCGTGAAAATGATTCCCCCCGATCACTATTTCACCGCTGTCAGGAACATAGGCTCCGGATAAAACCTTCATGAGCGTCGATTTTCCCGCTCCGTTTTCTCCCACCAGACAGTGAATCTCCCCCTCATACAAATCAAAACTGATATGACTTAAAGCGGCCACTCCCGAAAATGTTTTTCGTATGTCTTTCATCTCTATTACCGGACGTTTATCCGTATAATCAAACATTTTCCTCCTCCTTAATCACATTATCTGGCCTTTATCAGATCCTCCCAGCCCATGACTTCGGCCGCTTTTTCAGGCGCATCCCAGGGCACCAGCTGATCGATCTCATCTTTTGTAACAATAATCGTCTGGTTTGGCGTATACTCCGGAAAATCCTTCTGCCCTTTTACACAGTAGTCGTAAAGGTTTTTAAACGTCTGCAGTCCCTGCATGGCAACCGAGTTGCTGAACAGCGCATGAATGCCTCCTGATTCAAGAAGTTCGATATCAGAGGGGCTGCCGCCTGTGGAAAGGATGGGAACTTCCATTCCGGCTTCCACCAGCGCGTTATGGACACCTTTTGCCATCTGCCCGTTCTGCGCAATGACCAGGTCAAACTCCTGCCCTCTCTGAATCAGGTTCTGAGTGACGTTCATCGCCGGTTCTGCCTTGAAATTACCGTATTCCTGGGCGACGATATTAACCTTATAAGTCTTCTGGGCCTCTTCAATGCCCTTTATGTATTCCTCCGTGATGCCCATTCCCTGAGAGCCCGCACAGTAATAGGTCTTTGCGTCAGGCATATTCTTTCCGATCCACTCGATGAAATCGTAACCTTTCTGATAGTAAAGGTTGCCGCAGGCGGAGATAATATCTCCCCAGCTTTCATCAGGAGCCATATTCTCCACGGTAATTGGAATTCCGGCGTCATTAGCCATGGCGATCAGCGTTTTGGCCTGATCCACACTGATGGGATACAGAGAAATGCCGTCCACCTTCTTAGCAATTAAATCCTCCATGGCCGCAATGGATTTTTCCAGATCTCCGCCCGGGTCCTGGATGATAGTCTCCACTCCCAGCTTTTCCCCCGCATATTCAAATGCCTTGGCGCTGTAGCTGTTCCACAAATCCTTCATATCGAAAGCGATATAACCAAATGTATATGTTTTTTCAGCTCCCCCGTCTGCCGACGGTGTCTCAGTTTTTGCCGCTTCCCCTGTTGTTTCGGACGTTTCCTTTTCGGCCGGTGCAGTCTGACAGCCGGCTGCAGAAATCATCATGGCCGCAGAAACTGCCGCAGCCAGCATCTTCTTTAATGTTTTCTCCATCGTTCTTGTTTTTTTCATTGATCTTTTTCCTCCTGGTCTTCCTTATCATAATTGATTTGATCCCTACATTCCGTGGCGGAATCTCTGATGATGATTGTAGGTTTTAATAAAATATGCTGCTTGCTGTTACCCAGTGGATTTTCAATCTCGTTCACCAAAAGATTGACTGCAATCTGTCCCATCTCCTCTACCGGATGTGAAATCGTGGTCAGGGGAACCGGGAAGTACTCGCTTTCTCTGTTATTGCCATAGCTGACCATGGAAATATCCCGTGGAATGGAATAGCCCTCTTCAAATATGGCTTTCATCGCTCCACAGGCCATGGTGTCGTGAGAGACAAACATGGCAAATGGCGGCTTGTGGTCCTTCAGCACCTCCTTCATCCGTACATAACCGCCGTATTCCAAATTTTCTTCGCCCGTGTAGATGCAGTTGTCATCATAACTGATTCCAAATTTCTTCATGGAATTCTTAAAATTATCCAGTTTATACTGATCTGCAATATACTGCCCCAGATAGATAATTTTCTCGTGTTTTAGCTGGTGCAGATAGCCGATTGCCAGATCAACGCCTAAGCTGTAATCGATGGAAACCATGCTTTTATCTATAAGGTCTAACGATGTGTCGATATATATGATCGGCTTACTGATCATTTTCTTAATGATGTCATAATGCGCTTTATACTGGTCCTTGTTATAGAGACATACCAGCATACCGTCAATCTGCTTGTCCGAAAAAAGCTTGAGAAAATAGATTTCGTCTTCATAACAGTAATTCGTCTGCGCAACCATCAGGGCATATCCGGCCTTTTTAGAATTCCGCTCCACGGAACCGATAATATTCCTGTAATAGTTGCATCGGTCAAAGGTAGGGGCAATTAGTCCCACCGTCTTATTTTTACGTTTCTTTTGGTACTTCGCCGCCTTTTTGTCCGTATACCCGATTTTGAAGGCAATTTCCTTGATCTCCTTCTTCTTGGCTTCGCTGATCTGATAGCTGTCCTTCAGCGCCCTGGAAACGGTTGATTTACTCACCTTGGCAATTTCAGCAATATCATCTATGGTTGGCATCCGACTCACCTCTGACTAAATATTTTTTCTTGATTTAATCAAAGCATATCATAACGATCTCGCGCCACGCAACAATGAATTGCGCACATTTTTACGCAACTAGCCGTTTTTTACGCAATATTTAACGCAACATTTATTAGTTATCTAAATATTTCTAGTTTTGGAATATTTTACCATCATCCAGCTTCTAACATCAAAACCAGTATAAGAGACCGTCTCTGCTTCCGGTATGAATATCCGCCGCAGCTATTTTAATAAAAAGGGAATTTCCGCCGATATGGCTTTCAGAATGCGGTTGATTACCGCAATTTAAGAATCGTTCAATTTTGTAAGAAAGAATCCCGCAAGCGGGATTCTCCGCCTGCGGCGGGTCGCTTCAGCGACATTATACCTCACCGCCGCAGTGCGATCCTGCCCGGAGGGCTTTTTGTATCATAGGAGTACTTTCCTATGATACAAAAAATTCCTCCAATACGCAAAATCATTTTATAATTCTGCGCATTGAAGGAATCTTAACTTCACACATAAACACCCTTTACAGCAAATTGTATCATGGCAGGAAGCCTGCGCCTCCTTCTTCGTCCCTGAAACGGCTTAATTCTTTATGGACATGCCAACCTTTAACATGCGGAACATTCTGTCCGCAGCTCCTGCATACAATTCTTCCGCCCGGTCTAATGCTTCCTCAATATCCATGGCCCCGTTGATTGTAGGGATGATGCTGTCAACGCCATGCTCAAAGATCTTTTCAGCTCCGTCACCCATACCGCCGACTAAAGCGACAGCCGGAACTCCTTTGGCTTTACAGCGCATTCCCACGCCGCTTGGAACTTTGCCGAATGCGGACTGCCAGTCAATACGGCCTTCTCCGGTTACAACCACATCCACACCATTTAAAAGTTCATCAAATTCGATCAGATCCAGCACGGTTTCAATCCCTGATTTCAACGTCGCATGCAAAAATACACAGAGTGCCGCTCCCAATCCACCGGCCGCTCCTGCGCCGGGAATCTTATCCACATCCATGCCCAGTTTGTCCTCAATTACTTTGGCATACTGTTTCATATATCCTTCCATCTGATCCAGAATCTCAGGCGTACCGCCCTTTTGCTTGCCAAATGTATAAGTCGCCCCGTCAGGACCTGTCAGAGGATTGTTCACATCACACATTACGGTAAATGTGGACTCAGCCACAGCCGGATGAATGCCGCTGATATCAATATCAGCCACTTTGCCAAGATCAGCGCCGATGCCGGAAAGTTCTTTGCCGTCTGCGTCTAAAAAGCGCACTCCAAGGGCCTTCATCGCTCCCATTCCGCCGTCATTGGTAGCGCTTCCGCCGATAGCGATAGACAGTTTGCGGTAGCCTTTGTCCAGCGCGTCTTTGATCATCTGGCCCGTTCCATAGGTCGTGGTATTCAGAGGATTTCTCTTTTCAGTCGGAACCATCGGAAGTCCGGATGCCGCCGCCATCTCAATAATAGCGGAATCTCCATTAAATACACCGTAAGAAGCCTTTGCATCTTCCCATAACGGTCCCTTCACGTTTACAGTAACCATCTCGCCTTTTGTCACGGATATAACCGCATCCACAGTTCCCTCTCCGCCGTCTGCGATGGGCACGCCAAATGTTTCGCAGCCCGGAAAGACCTTTTCTGCAGACTGTGTCAGCAAATCAATTATTCTTTCTGAAGATAATGTACCCTTAAATGAATCTGATGCAAATAAAAACTTCATACCTGAGACCCTCCGTTTTTTTGTCTTATTGAGATTATAGCCCTGCGGACCCAATTATTCAACCGGGTTTTGCATTCTGTGGCAAAGCCGGTAACCGTTCAGCCTTCTGATACCTGCGCCTGCTCCGGCAGTTTCCATGGCTGTTCCTATGACTTTGCAGGGTATTAGCGATTCTTAATGCGCAGAATTTTTCGTTCAAGGAAAATGTCCACATGTTTGAGTGAAACGAGTTTGGACATTTTCCTTGGTTTTTAGAAAAATCCTGCACATTTAGTATCGCTTATGCCCGAAACCGGAATAGGAACGGCCATGGAAACTGTCGGAGCAGGCGCAGGTATCGGAAGGCTGAACGGTTACCAATGCCTCGCCTGCTTTAAAACAATAGACCGGCAACTGCAAAATCAAGGTCACCGGTCTGTTATGTATTTCAGCTTGTTTTATAAAATTAGATCAATCCTGCATTTTTCATGGCTGTTTTGATATTTTCAAGCACAGGACCTTCCGGAGTCGCCAGGTTTGGTCTGTACGGAACTCCGATATCCCTTCCTCTTAAATTAGCCATATCTTTTGCTGCAACAGGGAAACTTGCCGGGTCCATGGAAAGTCTTACCGGATTCAGTTTAAACTGTGCTTCCAAAGATCCTTCCAGATCTCCTGCAACGTATTTGTTATATACATCTGTAATCAGTTCAGGCATAAAGTTAGCCGCTGTACATACACCGCCCACTGCGCCATGGCACATAGAAGCGTATAACAGTGTATCCTTGCCGCCAAATACCTTAAATCCAACGTCTCTGGTTCTGCGGATAAATTCAGATGTCTGAGTAATATCGCCGCTGGTATCCTTCATTCCCACAATATTAGGCACTTCATGAGCAAGGCGCTCAACCAGGTTTCCGGACAATGTATAGTTAACTCTTCCAGGGTTATTGTATAACAGCATCGGTGTTTCCGGAACTGCTTCAGCAATTGTCTTAAAATGCTCATATAATTCTTTTTCCGTTGGTTTCAGGAACATTGGCTGCAATACGGAAATGCCTGCTGCACCGTTGGCAACGGCCATCTTGGCAAGACGGCAGCATTTCTTTGTGCTGATGGCGCCGATACCGAAGTATACCGGAACTCTTCCAGCCGCCTGGTCCACCATGATCTTCAGGCCGCGTTCCATCTCGTCGTCCTCGATCACATAGAACTCACCATTGCTGCCAAATGCCAGAATTCCCAGCACACCGCCCTCGATTACATAGTCAACCTGTTCTCTTAACTTCACTTCATCGATCATTTCGTTCTCATCAATTGGAGTAAGAATCGGAACGACAACACCCTTTATGAAATCTGTATTCATATCTTCCTCTCATTCCGCCGCTTTAGCGGCACTTAAATATGAAAGGGAGTTTAAGCAGATGCTCAAACTCTGGGGGAAAGAAGCTTTTTTTCTTTCCCTTTTCCTCTCATTCCGCCGCCTTAGCGGCATTTAAATCAATTATGATTCAACGGTTGTATTAGCGATCTTCTCGTAATATTTAACGATGCTGGAATGATCTTCTTTCTCATAACCGTCAGCCTTTAATCCCTGCATGATTTCCATTAACTGTCCTGTTAACGGCACTGGAGAGCTGATCGCATGAGCTGCATTTAATGCGTTGTTAAGATCTTTAATATGAAGTTCGATACGGAATCCAGGTTTGAAGTTTCTGCTTAACATCATAGGAGCTTTTGCATCCATAACTGTAGATCCTGCTAAACCGCCTCTGATTGCCTGATATACTAATTCCGGGTCTGTGCCGGCTTTTTTAGCAAATGTTAATGCTTCAGATACAGCTGCGATGTTAACAGCAACTACGATCTGGTTTGCCAATTTAGCTACGTTACCGGAACCTAATTCACCAACATAAACTACGGAACCAGCCATAACCATTAATAAATCATAGTATTTGTCAAATAATTCTTTCTTACCGCCAACCATAACGGATAAAGTTCCGTCGATTGCCTTTGGCTCTCCGCCTGATACAGGAGCGTCCATCATTTCAATGCCTTTTTTAGCTAATTCAGCGCCGATTGCTTTGCTTTCGGTTGGGTCGATTGAGCTCATATCGATAACTACTGTGCCAGGTTTTGCTCCGTCAGCTACGCCGTTCTCGCCTAAAACTGCTGCTCTAACGTGTGGGGAGTTTGGAACCATAGTGATAACTACATCACACTGCTCTGCAACTTCTTTACCATTCTCTGCGGATGCTGCTCCACATGCAACTACGTCTGCAACTGCGTCTTTATTAAAATCACATACTACTAAATCATATCCTGCTTTAATTAAATTTTTGCTCATAGGTTTGCCCATGATTCCTAAACCGATAAATCCAACTTTCATTTTAATACCTCTTCCTTTCAATCGTTCGAATAACTGGTTGTTTAGTTTCCATGATGAGGCCCGAAACCGCCGTCCGGCAACCCCAAGCTTCATCTCATGTCCTGATTATAGATTGCAGAATCCGGAAATGCAATCGGCGGTTTTTACAAACTGACTTTATATTTTTAAGCGAAATAGATAACGTTTCATTTTATGAAACAAAATCTCATCTTTTTAGTTTCATCCGCATTTCAACGAAACGTTTTCCCCTGAATTGTTTATCTGTAAACACAAAATATTACACTGAAAAAGCCTGAAAAGCTGTGTCCAGTCCTTTTACCGGCAAAAACATTTCACAATTTCTGTCCGTGAAATCACCAGTAATTAATGCATCTTTCATAGAAGGCGGGCCCGGACTAATCCCATCTCCCCCAGCTGCATAATCCTGTACTTCTTCCCCGTATACATCTCCTGCATATACCGTGCAAATATCAGAGGATCTTCTCCGTTCCCCACAACCATATCGTAATGCATGGGCACCGTCAGATCCGCTCCGATCCTCCATGCAAAATAAGCCGCATCCCGGCAGTCCATGTTGCCAATAATCCCCCGCCCATGGCGTTCCGTATCCACTCCATTCACCGGAATGCAGGCCAAATCAATCCGGGAAAATGGTTCCAGATCGCGGATCAGCCGATCCGTAACCATGGTGTCCCCCGCATGATACATGGTGATCCCGTCCGCCTCCAGCACATAACCCAGATTCTTTTGATCTCCATTTTCGTCCGTCACATAAGTTTCATGGGCTGCTGCCACCGGATGAACAGAGACACCGTTTTTAAGGAAAATCACTTCCCCCGCTTTGGCTCCAATCACCGCTTCCGGCCTGATTCCACCGTCAGTCAAAACCTCTTTTTCCGGCGCAGGAACGATGAACTGAAGCGACGGATTGGCCTGCTGCAGCGGCAGAAGGGTCTTTAGATTAATGTGATCCGCATGATTATGAGAGCAGATCACATAATCCAATCCCGTCCATTCCTCCCCGCTAAAAGGCGGCTCATAATTTCTCCGGCTGGTTCCGTCCGGGCTGCAGAGATCATTTAACACGGGATCAAAGCAAAGGGTAATTCCCGCCCCTTTCACCGCCATTCCCATCTGCCCGATATACCAGAATGCCATCATGTGTTCCGGCACCACTGTTTCTTTTAAATCGTTTAACAGTTCCGTTCCTTTTTTATACCATGCATATTTCATATTTAAATTTACCTCCGTTTCATACATTTGCATTCCGTGTTGAAAAGCGAAAAGAGCCGCATACAAACGGCTCTTTTCATCCATTCCATTATTTTAAGGTTGATAAAATATCCTCGATCAAAAGCATCGCCTGATCTGTAGCCTGGTCTACTTTGGACGCATCATAGGAAACCGTTTCCACGGCATCCTGAAGCACGGCTGTGATTTCCGCATTGGTAGAAGCCGTATTCTCATATAAACCGGCATTTTCCTGAGCATACTGTGTTGCGATGATGATATTTTCATCCAAAATTCCTTCGCTCATGCAGATGTCCTGTACAGCCTTGTAAGGCGGCACTCCACGGCAGTCGCCCAGCACTTTGCCGGCTTCTTCGTCCGTTAAGAGGAAGTTCAGGAAATCAGCTGCTTCCGCCGGATGTTCGCTGGTTTTCACAACCGCATACAGCTGAGACGGTTTCACCACGATGGATGTGTCCGCAGCGCCTTCCCTTACAGGAAGAGTGGTTGTCACATAGGTATCCTGAGAATCGGAAATTGCTCCTGCCATTAAAGAGGTCCAGGATAATTCAGATGTCAGGTTGCCGTTAATCCAGTCCGGATTGGTCCATACAGCGTTTAAGAACGTATTTCCTTCTGATGCAGGGAGGACAACTCCTTCTGTGTATAATTTAGCCACATAGTCCAAAGCTTCCTTCAGGTCGTCTTTTGTAAATCCCAGTTCGAAGCTGTCGTCAATCAGGAATTTTCCTGTTTTCTGAATGATGTACGGGCGCATTACAAATTCCACAAGATCCACTTTATCAGCGTTTAAGAAATACATGTCTTCATTTTTCTCATGAACGGTTTTTCCGATGGTTACCACATCGTCCCAGGTCCATTTGGTGTCCATATCGCAGGCGATTCCCATCTCGTCCAGTTTTGTCTTGTTCATAAGATAGGTTCTTGCATTCAAACCGCTTGGAAGTGTGATTAAAGTTCCGTTATATGTACAATAATCCTCAATTAAGTTTTTGTCAAATCCATCCACGTCATATCCGTACTGGCCGAGATCCACAAAGAAGTCTCCGTTTGCCACAAAATCGCCCATCCACGGCGGATTCAGCTGCACGATATCCGCACAGGTGCCGCTTCCCAGCTCGGTTGCCACCTTTTCGCGCTCGGATTTACCTCTGTATTCCGGTTCGATGGTGATATTGGGATGTTTTTCCTGATACATCTCGATTACCTTCAATGTCTTTTCATGTCTTTCATCATTGCCCCACCAGGAAAAACGCAGTGTAACAGGTTCCTCTGTTTTCGCCGCTTCCGTGGATGCAGCTTCAGAAGAAGCAGCTGCCGCCTCTGTTGTTTTGTCTGCGGCCGCAGTTTGTGTGGCTGCCCCAGTGTCCTTCGAGGAGCCGGAGCATGCAGTTAACCCCGTCACTGCCATTAACCCCGCCATGGAAAGAGCTGCCAACCGTTTCATTTTTCTCATAAATACCTCCTTCTGCCGTGCAAACGGCAACTTTCATCTTTGGAACCCCAGTTCCTATTACTTTGATTCAGCAATTTGATATTCCCATTATAGCAAGTTTTACAGTTACAAAATATGACTCCAAACCGCAAAAAGGTATCACTATTTACCTAGTTTTTGATAACGCCCAGGTCAAATGCATAGCGGTAATAGTGAAGCAGCGGAAGCAGCGTCTGGGCGCACCGCTTCGGCCCTGCCGGGCAGTTGTAGATTACGGTGTATTCATTTTCTTTGTATTTGGAAAAATCGTATATCGGCGGCTGGTTTTCCACAGTAATCCACTGAAACATTCCAAGCCCCTTTTCGATGTAGCCGCGGTTTCCGGTGAGTTCAAAAGCGATGGCCAAGCTCTCCAGCACCATTCCATTTAAATTCAGGAACCGGACTGCCGGATGCTGCTTGCAGAAAAACATATCCGCTCGCTTAATATAACAATGGCGGATGATATCTCCGATCACCACCATAATGGTATCCCTCACCTTTTCGACGGGACATATCTCATAATACTGGTAAAGTCCCACGATTCCCACATGCATCATAAACGGAACCCGATCCAGATAATTATCCGGGTACGGTGTGGTCCAGCTTCCCTGTTCCTCGGCCCACCTGATATACACGTCCACAATCGGGCGGCAGGCATCCAGCCATTTTTCCTCGTAAGTTTCCTTATAAAGCGCCACAAATGTCCTCATCGCCCAGCCGATCTCCCTCGGCTCCACGGTGGCTGTGGTGTGATAGATGGGAAGTTCCATCAATTTCAAAAGGCCCTCGCCGATCGACCTGGCCGCTTCCAATCCGTTGGGATTGCCGGTCATGTGGTAATAGTCCAAAAATCCTTCCACCCATTGATGGCTGGGAACCGGCTGGCCGCTGATGTGGTCTACGCTGTGGGTATATAAAAGTCCCTGTTTGTTGGGCTGGTTGCTGTAGTGGCAGAGGTCCACATCGTACCAGTGTTCCACCCCGGCCTTCATATAATCAAAATATCTCCGGTCCCCGGTTCTGGCCAGCATGATCATAAAATTATGGGGCATATCGTATTCATTGTTGATCCAGATCAGCTCTCCCTTAGAACGTCCCTGCTTAATATATTCCCACTCCGGCCCGTCTCCGAAATTCAGCATTCCAAGCCCTTTTGCCCTGGAATCCACGTACCTGTATAAGAAACGCTCGGTCGCATAATGATAGTGGTCCGACACATACTGTCCAAATACCCTGGAGCTCATATAACATTCCGCTTCCGGAACCGGCACCGCAGGCATCTCGAACTGATGGGCGCGGTCCACAAGCATTCTGTCATCTAATTCTACATCATGGAAATAAAGATAACATCTGGAAGTTCTTGCCACTCCCTGAGGCACTTTTAACGGATTTCCCGCATCCGGCAGCAGATTGATCACAATGCCGTCTTTAGAAGTCTCCAATGCTTTCGGAAAGTTCTGATAGGCCTGATAGATACCGGCCGCAAGCGCATAATCTCCGTTATTCCAATCCGCTGTAAAAATGCTGAACAGCACCTCAGGAAACATTTCATTGGCCGTATTCACCACAGTATCCGCTGTGATCAGCTCCTGAAGTTCTTCCTTCTCCGTCGCCTTTTCCGAATGGAAATTAAAACTGGATGTATAGATGCCGTGCCCTATCTTCTCCTTACTTCCCGATGGACGGATCGCCAGCCGGATGGACCGGATTTCCTCATACGGATAGTCCTTGTCGTATTTAAGCCCGGCCTGTTCATTGTTCAGCTCCATCTGTTTCCGTTCCTGCGCATGAGGGTCGTCTTCGCAGTTGATGAACTGATAGTCCAGATTGATCCAGGGTTTTCCGGCCCACAAAGTCAGAAGCAGGGTAAAATCAAACCACTGTTTGTCCGCTCCCCTGTGTTTTCCTCCGGCTCTCACCAGCGCCCTCACCGGGCCGCTCTCCAGCACTTCCCAGCCGTTTTGATCCAGTTCAATCCGGTACTCCCGGCCTTCTCTGTCCACCATAACCGGGCCCTCAATCTCCTCTTTTCCATAGATATGGTCCGCAGTCACGATGCGTTCAAACATACAGCAGCTGCCAGGAGCCGCCAGCTCCGCCCGAACCGCACCGTTATCCAGAATGGTGCATTCTCCTTCCTGCAGAATCCTCACCGTATTTTCCTGTATCGCTTCGATTCCATGTTCCGACAGCTCCAGATAAAAATCCGTTTCCTCATTTTCAGGCAGATCCGCCAAAAAATGAAGAAGCAGCCATTTTACGGAACCATCTCCCCAGAATGCGGTGGCTTTAAACTGAGCCTGGCACTCTTTTTTTCCATCGTTAACCGTTAAAAAACGAATCTCCTCCGGCCTCAGTTCTCCCTGTCCGAAGGGCACGGCCGTGCTGGCCGGTTCTTTATCCTTTCTATATCGGGACACAATTTCAAAATGGATTGCTTTTTTCATCTCTATTCCTCTTTTCTGCCGCCTGGGCGGTATTTTGTACGTGTTAGCCTTTCAGTCCGGTTGTGCTGATTCCTTCTACAAAATACTTCTGTGCAAAGAAAAACAATACGATCAGCGGAAGTATGCTGATTAACGACATCGCCATAACCTTGTCCCACTGCACTTGGGAAGCGGTGTCAAGAGATGCGCGAAGCCCCAAAGACACGGGGAATTTCTTTACCGAACTGATATAGATCAGGGTGTTGAAAAAGTCGTTCCACGTCCACATAAACTGGAACAGCCCTGCCGAGAATAAAGCCGGCTTAATCAAAGGCAGAAGGATTTTAAAATACAGCCTTAGAGAAGAACACCCGTCAATGTATGCCGCCTCATCAAGTTCTCTCGGAACCCCCCTTAAAAACTGAACGATCATGAAGATGAAAAACGGAAAACAGGCAAATGCCGCCGGCAGATAAAACGGCCAGTATGTATTTAAAAGCCCCAGCTTATTGAAGATCAAATATCTCGGTATAATGATCACTGAATTTGGAAGCATCAGTGTGGAAATCATCAGCGCAAAACATAATTTTTTGAAAGGAAAACGGAATCTGGCAAATCCAAATGCCACAAAGGAGCAGGAAAATACCGTAAGGATCACCGTAGGCACCACCATGAGGAAGGTATTTTTAAAATACGTCGCAAATGTGATATTTCCCACGCCGTTCCAGCCTTTGATAAATGCGTCCATCGAATAAGAGGATGGCAGCAATTTGGTAGACCCCAGAATTTCCGCATTGGACTTAAAACAGGCAAAAATCATCCACATAAAAGGAAACGTAATAACCAGCCCAATTGCAACCAATAAAAGATAAGCCAGCCCATTATATTTTTTTTCACGTTTCATCAGAAGTCACCTCCATCCTCATAATAGACCCATGCATCCGAAGATTTAAAGATAAACATGGTGAACACCAAAACAATGGCAAACAGCACCCAGGAGATTGCAGATGCATATCCCATCTTAAAGTTGCTGAAGCCCTCCGTATATAATTTCATCCCGATCAGATAGGTGGATTTTAAAGGCCCTCCGTTGGTGATGACAAATGCGGAAGTGAAATTCTGAAGCGCATTGATGGACTGCATAATCAGGTTAAAGAAAATGATGGGCGTAATCATCGGCAGCGTAATATAGAAAAACCGTTTTCCCCGCCCCGCTCCGTCAATGCTGGCCGCTTCGTGCAGATCCATAGGAATCTGTTTCAATGCCGCCAAAAATAACACCATGGAAGAGCCGAACTGCCAAACCTGCAAAAGACAGATGGTAAACATGGCCGTTCCCGCCTGCCCCAGCCAGTTGACCGCCGGAAGCCCCACCAAGGCCAGCAGCTTATTTAAGATGCCGTCCGACATGAACATCAGGCGCCATAATGCGGAAACCGCCACGCTGCCGCCCAGTATGGACGGAATATAGTAGACAGTCCTGCACAGGTTGATTCCCTTTAGCTTCATATTCAGCACGATTGCAATCAAAAGAGCGAATAATAGTTTAGCCGGAACGGATATCAGCGCATATTCCAGCGTTACCAGGATGGACTTTTTAAAATCAGGATCAATGGTAAACAGCCTGATATAATTATTAAGCCCGATAAATTTCGGTGCCCCCAAAACATTATACTGGGTAAAGGAATAATAAAGGGATGATAAAAACGGATAGAGCTGCAGACACAAAAACCCGATAAGCCAGGGCGAAATATAAAAAAGCCCCCTGAAATCCTTTAATTTCCACTGTTTTTTCGGCACAGACGCCGCTTTGTTTTTTTTCATACAAACCTCTCCTAACGTTCGCTTGCTTTACATTTTCTGCCGTATCTCATATAATGTAACCATTCAGAGGGGAAGGCATCTTCCCGCCCTCCCAACTGTTATCATATAATCATGATATAATTATTTGAAATTTATTGAAAGAACTGCCAGCGGTGAAAAGGTATCATTATCTATCGTTTTGCAGCAGTTATGCCGGCTTAAAATTATTCAGCTTTATACAATAGGGGGAAATCTGAGTGTATAACTTAATCATCGTTGACGACGAAAAAAATATCAGAGAGGGACTGGCTTATTGCTATCCGTGGGAGGAACTCGGTTTCCAGGTGGCGGCCATCCTGCCCGATGGAAAAAGCGCGCTCGACTATATACAGCGCTGCTGCGTGGACGCCGTATTGAGCGATATCCGCATGCCCAAGATGGACGGACTGGCTTTGGCCGAACAGCTTTATAAAGACTATCCGAATATAAATACCGTTCTTTTAAGCGGATACGCGGAATTTGAATACGCCCGCACCGCAATCCGTTTCGGCGTAAAGGAATACATCTTAAAACCGGTAAAATATGAGGATATCATCAAGATATTTACGGAAATCAAAGAGAATCTGGATCTTGTAAAAGGGGTTAAAACCATCGACGAACCCTTTGCGGGATATTATGACCAGATCGTAGACCAGGTGACGGAATATCTGCAGGAACACTATAAAGACGCTTCGTTAGAAGAAGCTTCCCTGCTGGTATGTTTAAGCCCCAACTATCTTTCCAAGATTTTTAAGCGTAAAAAGGGCATCAATTTTTCCGAATACCTTTTGGATGTGAAGATGGAAAAGGCCGCCAAGCTGCTTAGAGATGTAACTTTGAAAACCTACGAGATCGCCTCGGAAATCGGATATGACAATCCTAAGAATTTTTCCCGGGCATTTAAACAATACTGCGGCAAGACTCCAAGGGAATTCCGCGAACAGGACAAAAGCCTATGAAACGTCAGTATTTTTGTTCCAAATTCAGAATGTTTATCAGCCTTACCCTGGTTCCCATCTGCATTTTCGCCTTTATTTCAATCTTTTATATCAACATGCAGGTAAAAAAAGAGGCCCGGGAAAACACGAGATCCACCACGGAACTGATTGCTCAATATCTGGAAGAGCTGACAGGAACCCTGGAATTTTACAAGGTATCGGTAAATTCCGATTCCCGCCTGCATCTGGCACTGATCAGCGCCCTGGGCAGCAGTTCCGACGAAACCGGAAGCTCGGCAGAGCTGGTCCGTTCCATGAAGAATCTTTATTATGCGCAGAGCACAAAACCTTATCTTCAGTCCATTTTCATCACCATAGAGGGAAGCCCTTATTTTATCAACGGAATCTACCGGGAATCCTTTAGCGAAGCCGCGGACAGCACATGGGCGGGCGATGCCCCCGACATGGAGGATTCCACTGCCGTTAAAGTGCGGAATATTAAAAAAAATAAATTCGATACCCATACAATTCCTGTTGTCACCGTTTACCAGCGGCTGAAATACAAGGAACTGATGGCGGTCAATATACGCCAGGATTATTTTAATAACTGGCTGGATTCCATCGCCGATTATGACGGACAGGGACTTTTCATCACCGATTCCAACGGACAAGTGCTCTTTTCCAATAAAAATGCGGATTTGATACCTAAGGCCGCTTCCTTTCTGGAAAACGGCGCGCCGGTCAACTCCATCGTGGACGGTTATTTTTATAATGCCGGAACCTTTCCGGGCATTTATGGATTCCGCTATCAATCCTTGATCCCTCAAAAAGAAGTCTTTAAACTGAGCAACACCATCTTAAAGCTCACGCTTTTGGCCGGCCTGCTCAGCATTCTTCTCTCCTCGGTGTTGGCTTATTTTTATACCATGAGGGATTATAACCAGATTTTCCAAATCATCGAACTGTTTGAAAATGCGGAAAAAGGAAAGTTCGAGCCTCTGACTCCGGTCAAAATGAAGAACCACGCTTATTTTCACATTATCAACAACATCATCAACCTGTTTATGTCCCAGACGTATTTAAAAGTGCAGCTGGATGCGAAGAAATACGCGTTATCCACCGCTCAGCTTTCTGCTCTCCAATATCAGCTGAACCCTCATTTTCTGTTTAATACCCTGCAGAGCATTGATCTGGAAGTGCTGAAAATCGGGCGGAAACCCACGCCGGCCAATCACATGATCTCAGCCCTCTCCGGCCTTCTCCGCTATGCGTTGGATGACCCGATGAAAAAGGTGACGGTGCAGGAAGAGATCCAGGTCACAAAAAGTTATATCGACCTTCAGACCTGCCGCTTAGGCGAACAGTTTCAGGTTATATGGGACTACCGCCCGGAAGTTCTGTCCATGCCTATGTTCCGCCTGATGCTCCAGCCGATTATTGAAAACTCCATCTCCCATTCCGGGCTTTCTTCTCCGGAAGAATTAAAGATCAAAATAAAGATCCGACAGAAAAAAGGACGCCTTGTTTTTTCTGTGATCGATAACGGTCTTGGAATGAGCCCCGAAACCCTCAGGGACCTCCGCCTCCGCATTATGGACGACCAGGTAGAGGATTCCGGCAGACATATCGGACTGAAAAACATATGCCAGCGCGTACGCCTGTCCTATCCGGACGGATATATGAAATTATGGAGCAAAAAAGGCCTGGGCACCATCGTGGAAATAGGGGGGATTGCGGAAAATCTATAATGGCGGGGGAAACGCCAGGAAGGGATGGGATCGGGGGAAGGCGGGCCGGGCGGGAATGGGAAGGATGCAGATTGCATTTGCAGGAGTTTAGTTTCACTAAGGCGGTGAAGTTTTGCGTTGCACGTCCAAATAAAAACTCGCGATGAAGCCGCTCAAACAGATTTATTTGGACGTGCAACGCAAAACTTCACC
>NZ_PKUU01000023.1 GCF_002899675.1 Clostridium sp. chh4-2
AACCTGATTCGGAATTCAGTTTCTACCTGCCTCGTTCTGTCCTTACGGACCTAAGTAGCACTACAGGGGTTCCATACGATCCCATTTGGCTGCATCTTCCTTCCCCGGCCCGGACAGCCTCTCCGACCGTTGGCTTCCGGTTCCGCCTCCCCATTCCGTGCTGGTTTTCGCTAGCCTGGTTAAAAATAATATGAGTTCCTAAATATTTATGTAGCATCACATTTACATTAATCTTTAAGGGATTATCAGAAATGCCTTCATGTTTTACTTTAAACATCAAAGCTTTTCGCGAAAAGACCTCACCCTTTACATTAAATCCTCAAGGCTTTTCCGAAAATGCCTTCACCCTTGATGTAAAAACTTACTTACTATTCCGCAAAATCTTTTTTACTTAGCCAGCCAAGCAACAGCCGGAAATAAGGGGAAACCTGGGCGGGCGGCGGAACTGGAGAAAGGCAGGGGATCGTGTGCAGACTCTTAGTGATACTTGGTCGGTAAGAACGGAAAAAGGCAGACAAATACTGAATTCCGAATCAGTATTTGAGGCGCCACTGAACGATGAAGTCATAAAGAGTTCATCGTGAATGGCGCCGCGCTGCCTTTTTCCGCTCTTGGCGGCCTAGTATCTCTTAGGGTCGTAACCCGAATCCCCTGCCTTTCTCTAGTTCCGCCGCCCGCCCAGGTTTCCCCTTCTTTCCGGCGTATCTTAGTTAAATAAAGATTTTCCTGTCTAAAATAAGGAATCCATAACCATCATTACAATAAAACCAAGAAGAAGGGCATAAGTTGCTAAGCGGTCATAATCATGCATATGTGTTTCCGGAATCATCTCATCGCTGATCACATAGAGCATGGTTCCGCCTGCGAAAGACAGTAAAAACGGCAGTACCGCGCTGGAAACAGACGCCGCAAAAAATCCGATAAACGTCCCTACCACTTCAATCAGTCCTGTAAATGACGCAATCAAGAACGTCCTTTTTTTGCTGACTCCGCTCAAAACCAAAGGAGAAATAATAACCATCCCCTCCGGTATATTCTGCAGCGCAATTCCAAATGCCACGGCTATGGCATTGCCGGTATCCCCGGCGCCGAATCCGACGCCGGCGGCCAGACCTTCCGGCAGATTATGGATTGCAATTGCCATCACAAACAGCATTACTTTATTTAAAGATTTATTATTTTTATGAGCTTCCCGGTCCATTCCGGTAATATTGTGGAGATGGGGGGTAAATTTATCCGCTGCATTTAAGAATAATGCGCCGCAGAGGATACCGGCTGCCGGAATCCAGATTCCAGGCGCTCCCACCGTTTCCATGGCCGGCAGAATCAGTCCGAAGACGGCTGCGGCCAGCATGATTCCGGCCGCAAATCCCAATATGATATCATTCCATTTATGAGGAATATTGCCCACTAAAAAACCAATTAAGGCTCCGAGAACAGTTGCTCCTCCTACTCCAAATGCGGTTATAATTACTAGCTGCATCTCATTTCTCCTTCTGGTAATGTGGTTTCAAATTCATTTTATGCATGCCTGATATCCGTGTACTCAGAAATCTCACGGCTGAGCGTGCATAAATCCTGGGTATTCATATCATGGAGATCGCTGTGCCCGGTGATTCTGGCAAATGTCTTCAACTCTTCCAAGGAACAATTGAGGAAATTTGCAACTCTCTGGGCGGCTGCATCCACTTTCAAACGTTTTCTCAGTTCCGGGTCCTGTGTTGCCACTCCAACCGGACAATTTCCTGAACCGCAGATCCGGTACTGCTGGCAGGCCGCTGCAATCAGCGCCGCAGAAGCGATGGCTACCGCATCCGCTCCCATGGCAATCGCCTTTGCAAAATCAGAGGCCACCCTCAGGCCGCCGGTAATCACCAGCTGTATATCGGAATTAACCTGATCCAGATATTTTCTGGCACGGCTAAGCGCATATATGGTTGGCACGCTGGTAGCATCGCGGACAATTTTAGGGCTCGCTCCGGTTGCCCCGCCGCGGCCGTCTATGGTTACAAAATCAGGTTCCGCATAAACACAGTATTCCAAATCCTGTTCGATCCTTCCCGCTGCAATTTTAATGCCAATAGGTCTTCCGCCGGAAGCCAAACGAAGCTGGGACACCAGATCCTTTAAATCCTCTTTGCTGTTAATATCTTCAAACTTGGACGGGCTGATCACATCCTGGCCCAACGGCTTATTTCTGATTTTACTGATCTCAGGCGTTACCTTTCCACCCGGCAGATGGCCTCCCATTCCCGGTTTGGTGCCTTGTCCGATCTTGATCTCGATGGCGTCTGCATTCTGAAGATTTTCCGGCGTCACGCTGTACCGGTTAGGTACATATTCAAATATGTATTTATACGCCGCTTCCATCTCTTCCGGTAAAATACCGCCTTCACCGCTGCACATTGCGGTCCCGGCCATGGCAGAACCTTTAGCCAGAGAAATCTTCACCTCTTTCGACAGGGCTCCAAATGACATATGTGAAACGTAAACCGGCCCTTCCAAAACCATAGGCTTCTTCGCATGTTTTCCGATTACCGTAGTCGTGTTCACAGGATCATGTTCCATAAGAGGCGGCGGATTCAGCTGAGCGCCCAATATCAGAATGTCGTCCCAGTTCGGCATAGGCATTCTGGTCCCCATCGCTTCTATAATAGGCTTTCCTGTCACTGCCATCTGATGAATCTCTGACATGTAACGGCATCCCGCATCCTCTCTCGCATATTCGGAAGGATAATCAAGCGGTGTCCCCTCCTCCTGCTTAATTACCGTCTCTTCTTCCTCCAGCTTTTCAAATGAAGTGACCGGCTGTTTGCAAACCGGACAGCATTCTAACTCCCCTATCTTCTTTCCCTCTTTTTCCTCATCAAAAATAAATCCACAAATCTTACAGCGATATTTCCCCATTTAGCTTCTCCTTTCTGAACTCCGTTCTCTAAAATAACTGTATTTATCATATCACATTTTTCCTCATTTTAAAATAGTAATAATTATTATTTTTATTTATAAGTTGATTATGAAATACGGTCTGATAATGATTACATTCATCTATAAGGCAGCGCTGAAAAATATCAGATTCTTTCTCAGTATTGGATATATGGACATCCATGAAAAATAATATGCTGACTTGGTCATACCTTTTATATTATAAAAAAACAGCACAACCGAAGTCGTGCCGTTTTTTTAATATTCTGCAATAAATTATTCTGTTTCTTCTTTCCTCTTTGTGATGACATATACTGCAAGCATCAGACTGGACATAAGAAGCATAATCAAGTTTTTATGTCCTGTGGTATCCCCTGTTTTAGGAAGAGGGGCTAAAGGAACATCTGTTTCCGGAATTGATACCGGTGCTGTTTCGGGTCCCTCAGCCATAGGCACTTGCTCTTCATTGATCGTGGTCGTCACTCCCGGTCCTCCCGCGGTTGTGGTTGTACCTCTTCCGGGCTTTGTTCCCGAACTTGAACCACCGCCGCCTCCGCCGCTTGGCCTATATGTTGGTGTGCTTGAATCATTTTTTGTGTAATATACATTAAATACAATATCTGCTGTCAGAGAACCTTCTGTCGCTGTGTTGTCACAGCTGTCCCATGTATAACCCGAGATAGCCAGCTGTGTTCTGTCTGTTACGTTATAGCTGCTGTTTTCCAACTGTGTGGTTGTAAATGTATCGGCAAGCTTTGTAGTTGTGCCTTTCTCATAATAGTTAACCGTAATCGTGTAGCTGTTCGGAATTGTTGGGTTTTCCTGCGCAGAATAATATACATTAATCACTTTGTCTGCATCACCAGTTCCCGTTACCGCATCGCCGTCCATCTTAACCAGTTTAAATCCGTCAAATGCTTTGTTCGCTTCCGCTGTCACATCATAGGACTCTTCAATATAAATGGTTTCCTGATAAGAATCACACATTGCGGAACCATTGTCTAAATTGAAATAGTTAATTGTCAGATTATGATCCACCTGTTCTAATGAAAGCCCTAATAAAAACCGCCAGCTATAATAGATATATGCATTTCCCATATAAGGTCCGCTAATATTCAATTTAATCGGATTGCCCATGGCTGCACTGGTTCCTGCTTCAAGTCTACCAAACGTGCTCTTTACCACCTCATTAGCCTCTTCCAAATTTCGCATGCTGTCGCCAATTGACGCAGTTGGGTTAGTTCCGTCATAAGAAATATTCAGCAATGCATTATAACAGAAATTAAAATGGCTGTCGATCACTTCCGGGTCTGTTTCCAAAACACCTGAAGATTGGCTGACATTATTTCCGTAAATCAGAGCTAATGTATTTAAATCAAAATCATCCAGCACCTGAGCATCCGATACACGGTTCGGATACTTTGCGGCATTCAATTCATTGTAGTAATCCACATAATACTGAGCCAGCGCATTTTCACCTGAATATCCTTGCTTCTCAAGTTCCTGCCAAATCTCTTCTGTTGAATACGTGGGCTTAGTCACATCTTTTAATAAATCTTTCAGCGCTGTGGTTTTTATACGGTAGCAGGTAGCATAGGCAGGAACTGCATATCCATGGAAGCCCTGTGTATTATCGAAGTTATCATCTTCCACAGCCGGTCCAATGCCAAAGGAATTATCTTTATACCGGTAAATATGACCGCTGTTGTTCACGATTTCCACGTCAAAGGTAACGGTATCTCCTGGCATATAAATATATTCGGTAAACGGATCACAGAAATTCAGATAAGTATATAAATCACCTTCTGCATTTTCTGCAATTGTATAAACCGCTTTTGCATCATGAATTCTGCCCTTGCTGTCTTTTTCTCCGGGAATCATCTGTTCCGTAATGCTTTCGCTCTGTATACCGAATTCAGGCAGTTCAACGGCCCACTTCGTGCTGTGGTCGATGTCACGGCTCTTCTGCTCACCGTAAACCGCTCCATCTCCAGTGGTATATGGTACAAATACGGAAAAATGGGTTGTCGTGAACTCCAATTCACCTGTCTCATCATTCCTTCTGGCATCCATATCCACTAACTCGTCGTTATCCTTTACATGGAAAACACCTTCTTCCACTGCCTGAGCGTCCTCATCCGACAAAAGCTCTGCTGCGCTCAACTCAAGAAATGATACCTTCAAAGTGCCTGCTTTCGGTTCTACTTCTTCACCTTCTGCATTCAATAACTTGATATCAAATGCTTTAAAGGTATTTAAGTTCTTTCCCTCTTTAGATAATTTTTCCACCAAAGCCTGTTCAATTTCTTCGGTATCTTCAACGGTTGTTACTGATAATGTAACATCTTCTTCTAATTCTGCATCCAATACTTCTACAGTAACGATAACATCTTCAATTTCTACCGGTTCAAATGTAACAGAAGCTTTTTCTGATGTATCCTGAACTGCTTCAGGAACCTCCGGAGTTTTATTTCCGACGCCGCCTGCCTGGCCGTTACCGCCGTTCGTAATAACTTCTTCCGTTTTCTCTCCTTCAGTTCCGGTTGTCTCTTCACTCCCCGCTTCTACATTTCCGGATTCTTCATTTCCAGCTTCTTCGCTTCCGCTTTCTTCGTCTCCAGCTTCTTCGCTTCCACTTTCTTCGTTTCCAGCTTCTTCGCTTCCGTTTTCTTCGTTTCCAGCTTCTTCATTTCCGCCTTCTTCGTTTCCAACTTCTCCGCTTCCGTTTTCTTCGTTTCCAGCTTCTTCATTTCCGCTTTCTTCGTTTCCAGCCTCTCCGCTTCCACTTTCTTCGTTTCCAGCTTCTTCATTTCCGCTTTCTTCGTTTCCAGCCTCTCCGCTTCCACTTTCTTCGTTTCCAGCTTCTTCATTTCCGCTTTCTTCGTTTCCAGTTTCTTCGCTTCCTCCTTCTTCGTTTCCAGTCTCTTCACTTCCGCTTTCTTCGTTTCCAGTCTCTTCGCTTCCACTTTCCTCGCCTCCGGTCTCTTCATTTCCGCCTTCGCCGCCAGCTTCTTCTCCGCCTTGTGCTTCTATCTCATCCGCGAAAGATGACATCATGCCAGCGCTGGTATTACCAAACACCATCATAAATGCCAGTGCAAAAGCGAGCATTTTCTGGCGCGTTCTCCTAACTAAATTTGTTTTTCTCATATGGTTACCACCCTTCCAAATTCTTATCTATTAACCATTCATCATTTATTTATGATGCCATTATATCAGCTGGCAGTTACAAAATGGTTACAACTTGGAAGAACTGGTAATTATTTTATGTAACTTTTTCGATTTAGTCCGGAGGCCGTAACCATCGGGTATTTGTCCTTCTCCTTCTTCATTTTATATACTATACTATACGCTGAAAAGAGATTCTCTAAAAATTCCCTGTCTTTTCCCGGCAGCATGAGCATCGGAAAGCTGCACTGTTATCATTTAGGCCATACAATTTTTCCAAATGTATCCGCATACGTCTGCCCTGCTGCCGGATAGGAACACTGATACACTGCACTTCTATCCTGAGCCACTCCTAAATGACTCCAATAGCTGCTCTTATTCGCTCCGTCGAAAAATACCCTGTGTTCTACAACATAATAGGTCTTCCCCTGATAATCCACGGTTTCTACATAGTTAAAATACAGATCTGCTCCCAACTCCTCGTTCCTGCTGCCAAATATTTCAGTACAGAAAGCTTCCACATCCGCAGGCTCCAGCATTTTAGAATCTGCGTGTGTTTCCTGCTGCACCCAGCTTCCATCACTTCCCACTTGAAAGCCGTCCGGAGTAACTGTGTCGGAAAGCATCCAGCCGTTTTCATCAAAATAGTACCATTTCCCATCAATCAATTCCCACCCCACGGAATATCCCCGTTCAGATGAATTGGTGTACCAATAGCGCCCGTCCGGCGCCTGCTGCCAGGCGGCCAGTGACATCATCGCAAAACTTAGAGACAAACTGCCTGCAACCGCTGCGGTTAACAACCCCTTAACTCTTTTTCTCATACTCCATTTCTCCTTTTTATAATTTTTGTCACTACAATCAATTATAATATATGAGGGCACCTGAAACATTCCTCCTGCTTCAGGTACCCCCATATCATATTTTATTAATAGAACAATCTGTTTACGGCACTAAAGATACCGCGGATAGACGCTCTTGTAATGTTGGAGCTGATTCCCACGCCATATGTGGTGCGTCCTGTCTTCACATCTAACATGTGAATATAAGATGCCGCCTGTGCGTTGCCGCCTGCTCCCAATGCATGCTCATTGTAGTCCAGAACCTTGGTGTCGATTCCCAGTTCATCATGAAGTCCCTGCTGAATCGCATCGATCGGTCCGTTACCAACGCCTTCAAATACTTTTTCAATGCCATTGTTGGTATAAGTAACTCTGGCAAGTGTTGCAAACTCGCCATTCTCCATCTCCGTATCGGTAATCTGACATTTGCGGAAATGCATCGGCTCTTTTCTTTCGATATAAAGCCTTTTGAACTCATCCATAATCTGTTCCGGAGCCACTTCACCCTGCTTCTCGGAAATGGTCTGGATGACGTCTGCAAATTCTTTATGCATACCCTTAGGCAGCTTGAAACCATAAAATGTGTCCATAACAAACGCTACGCCGCCCTTACCGGACTGGCTGTTGATGCGGACAATCGGCTCGTACTCTCTTCCGATATCGCTCGGATCGATAGGCAGATACGGAACCTCCCAGTACTGGCTGTTTCTCTCATGCAGCGCCTGCATTCCTTTGTTGATCGCATCCTGGTGAGATCCGGAAAAAGCGGTAAATACCAGCTTTCCTGCATATGGATGTCTCGGATGGATATCCATCTTCGTGCATCTCTCATAAACTTCACTGATCTCGCGGATATTTTCAATATTAAGTTCCGGGTTAATCCCCTGTGAAAACATATTATAAGCCACTGTCAGAACGTCCACATTACCAGTTCTCTCTCCGTTGCCAAGCAGTGTGCCTTCCACTCTGTCGGCTCCCGCAAGCAGGGCCAGTTCGGTAGACGCCACTCCGCATCCTCTGTCATTATGAGGATGTACGCTTAATATGATGCTGTCACGGTTTTTAAAATGTGTGTTCATCCACTCAATCTGATCTGCATAAACATTAGGAGTTGTCATCTCAACCGTAGACGGCAGGTTGATAATCACCGGTTTATCCGGTGTCGCTCCCCATGTTTCCTGAACTGCAGTACAGATATCAAGCGCATAATCCAGTTCTGTGCCGGTAAAACTTTCCGGAGAATATTCCAGGAAAATCTCTCCGTCGAACTGATCTGCATATTTCTTCACTAATTTAGTGCCGATAATGGCAATTTCCTTAATCTCTTCCTTGCTCTTATTGAAAACAACGTCTCTCTGCAGAGTGGAAGTAGAATTATAAATATGTACAATAACCTTGCCGATTCCCTGAATCGCTTCAAATGTTCTCTTAATCAAATGCTCACGGCACTGAACCAATACCTGAACCCTTACATCATCGGGAATCATCTTGCGGTCAACCAGCTGTCTTAAAAAGTCGAATTCAATCTGGGAAGCTGCCGGAAATCCGATCTCAATTTCCTTAAAACCAAGCTTCACAAGCAAATTAAACATCTCAATCTTTTCTTCAACAACCATAGGCTCTATTAATGCCTGGTTTCCGTCTCTTAAATCAACGCTGCACCAAATCGGCGCCTTCTGGATCTCTTTGTTCGGCCATTGTCTCTCCGGGTAATCTACAACCGGTACTCTCTTATATCTCTGATAATTTAACATGATTTCCTCTCCTTCTGCCGCGTCGGCGGCACACTGACTGCAAGCGAATGAACGATCCCTTTGTTCCTGTCGGGATTTCCACGCCTTCCAATGATTATTATCCTAAAAATACTGCCCGTACATTTCTATTACTCTCAGCCCAGGCTTTGGAGTCGGTAAATCACGCTGTATTTTCTAAGAATGAACATTGTGGCCCTTATAGGTCTAACCCCATCTTTCATCATTCCTTTACTGATAAAATCGCTTTCTGGAGACTGAGATACACAAAAATCCCGGACGTATTCCATCCAGGACTTCCTCTGACCTCTCCGTCATAACGTTAATCTATTATAGCATAACAAAAAAAACATGACAATCCATTTTTCGCAGGAATTCTTCATTTCAAAATGCATAATTTCATAGACTTACAGCCTGTTTTACCCATTTTTCAAAAAAACAGCGGAAAATGTTTCCGGATTCCCGTCATTTTCCGCTGCTTTTTTTATTCCATTATTTCAATAATTATATATTTAAATCATGTGTCCCTGTGCTTTCATAACGTCAATCACCTGGTCTACATACGTTTCGCACAATTCCTGGCTGGACGCTTCCACCATAACGCGGACAACCGGTTCGGTACCGGACTGGCGCAGAAGGATTCGGCCGTTGTCGCCTAAAATCTCAGAAACTTTATCAACCTCAGCCAGCACCACCGGATCGCTCTGGGCCGCTGCTTTATCTTTTACTCTGACATTTTTCAGCACCTGAGGAAAGATCTCAACTTCAGAAGCCAGTTTCGCAAGGCTCTCCTTTTTCTCCAATACTACTTCCATCACTTTCAAAGAAGTGAGAATTCCATCTCCTGTCGTAGCATTTTTGCTGAAAATGATATGGCCCGACTGTTCACCGCCCAGGCAGTTGCCCTTCTGGGACATATTTTCATAGACGTATTTGTCGCCCACAGCCGTTTTCTCATAAGAAATGCCTTCTCTGTCAAATGCCTTATACAGTCCGAAATTGGACATAATCGTGGTAACTACCGTATTGTTAACAAGGCTGCCCTGCTGTTTCATGTATTTTCCGCAGATATAAAGGATTAAGTCGCCGTCCACCACATTGCCGTTTTCATCCACAGCGATACAGCGGTCCGCGTCTCCGTCATAAGCGAAGCCAATGTCGCATCCATGGTCCTTTACATACTGCTGGAGCACGTTGATATGTGTGGAGCCGCAGTTTGTGTTGATGTTCAAACCGTTTGGCTCATTGTTAATCACGTGTGTTTCCGCGCCGAGGGCGTCAAAAACATTTTTCGCGATTGCGGAAGCGCTTCCGTTTGCACAGTCAAGGGCTACTTTCTTGTTTTTAAAAGAACGGGTTGCAATGGAAATCAGATAGCCGATATACCGGTTTCTGCCTGCTGCAAAATCCACCGTACAGCCGATCTGGTCTTTTTTAGCGAACGGAATCTCTTCTGTGAGCCCGTCTAAGTATTTCTCGATCTCCTCGATCACGCTCTCTTCCAGCTTTTCACCACGTTCATTGATAACTTTGATCCCATTATCATAATACGGATTGTGACTGGCTGAAATCATGATGCCGCAGTTAAATTCTTCGGTGCGGACTACATAGGAAACGCTGGGTGTCGTGGTCACATGCAGCAGATATACATCCGCTCCCGATGCGGTTAAACCGGCTACCAAAGAGTACTCAAACATGTAACTGCTTCGTCTGGTGTCCTTTCCGATTACAATTCTGCATTTCGAATCCGGTGTCTTCTTCGCATAATACCAGCCGAGGAACCGGCCTACCTTATATGCGTGCTCTACTGTCAAATCTACGTTGGCCTCTCCGCGGAAACCGTCTGTTCCAAAATACTTACCCATTCTGCTCAAATCCTCTCTTTTACCAATTTCTTTTAACGTTCTGCTTGACAGCCCATCGGCTTTTAACATCAGGCGTGAAGGCTTTTTGTAAAAAGCCTTCACGCCTGATGTTAAAAAGCTGATACCTTCGTTAAATTTCGCCCAATGAAACCAAATACCGTTTCAAAGCATCCTGCCAGGACGGAAGTCTTTCAAATCCGTTCTGTGACAGTTTTTCCTTGCTCATACGGCTGTTCTTAGGCCGTTTTGCCTTAGCCGGAAATCCGTCGCTGTCCACAGGAGTGACTTCAACTTCATCCATACCAGCCTGATGAAAGATCTCCTTAGCAAACTCATACCAGCTGCACAGCCCCTCATTGGTCGCATGATATCTTCCGTATCTGTCCGTCTGAATCATATCCACCAACAGTCTGGCTAAATCATACGTATAAGTCGGCGAGCCGATCTGGTCATCCACCACTTTCACAGCTCCGCGCTCTTTTCCAAGGCGGAGCATGGTTTTTATAAAGTTAGAACCGTTTAAGCCAAATACCCATGCGATACGGACAATGAAGTATTTTTCAATCAATTCTTCAACTGCCAGCTCACCCTCGTATTTTTCCTGTCCGTAAACATTTAAAGGGGTACGGTTGTCATCCGGTTCCCACGGGCGTTCGCCCTGGCCGTCAAACACATAGTCTGTGCTGATATACATCAGCTTAATGCCCAGATCGTGACAAACCTCTGCGATATTGCGGGTTCCCACCGCATTAACCTTATGGCAGAGCTCCACGTTATCTTCCGCTGCATCTACTGCAGTATATGCGGCGCAATGAATAACTGCGTCAACTTTTGAAGAAGAAATTACATTTCTGCACGCTTCCGGATCGGTTATATCCATCTCCGCCACGTCCACTCCGATGCCTTCCAAGCCCTGCTTTTCCAGCTCATTCATTACATCCGTACCCAACTGCCCTTTGGCACCGGTAACCAATATCTTCATTCCCATTACAGTCTGTCTCCATACATATTCTTAAAATAGCTGCTGTATTCGCCGCTGATAATATGCTCCCACCATTCACGGTTGTCCAAATACCACTGGATCGTCTGCTGAATACCGGTATCGAAGGTATACTGCGGCTTCCAGCCCAGTTCTGTTTCCAATTTTGTAGGATCGATTGCGTAGCGCATATCATGTCCCGGTCTGTCTTTTACATATTTAATCAGGCTTTCCGGTTTGTTCAAAGCTTTAAGAATCGTCTGAACCACCTCTAAATTGGTACGCTCATTATGGCCGCCCACATTATAAACCTCGCCGACACGGCCCTTATGAATGATTAAATCAATGGCCTGGCAGTGATCCGCAACATGCAGCCAGTCACGCACATTGGCTCCGTCCCCGTATACAGGCAGCTCTTCATCTGCCAAAGCCCGGCTGATCATCAGAGGAATCAGCTTCTCAGGAAAATGATATGGGCCATAGTTATTGGAACAGCGTGAAACCGTCACCGGAATCCCGAATGTTCTGTGATATGCCAACACAAACAAGTCCGCGCTCGCCTTAGAAGATGAATAAGGACTGGATGTGTGAAGAGGCGTTGTCTCCGTAAAGAACAGGTCAGGCCTGTCTAACGGAAGATCTCCATAAACTTCATCTGTGGACACCTGATGATATCTCTTAATTCCAAACTCCTTGCAAGCGTCCAATAAAGTTGTGGTTCCCATCACATTGGTTCTTACAAAAATCTCAGGGTCTGTAATGGAACGGTCCACATGGCTTTCTGCTGCAAAGTTAACTACCATATCCGGTTTTTCTTTTTTGAACAAATCGAAAATAAACTCGCGGTCCGCAATATCGCCTTTTACAAATTTATAATTCGGTTTATCTTCAACCGGTTTTAAAGTCTCTAAATTTCCTGCATAGGTCAATGCGTCCAGATTCACGATCTCATAATCCGGGTATTTATTTACCATGTGATGTACGAAGTTTCCTCCGATAAATCCTGCTCCGCCTGTTACAATTATCTTCATATCTTCCTCTCATTCTGCCAAACTTCCGGCATATTTATCTTTTTATTAATTTTCGTAATTGTTCAGTATCCTCACAATTACTAATTGTCTTTATTATGAAGCTTATCAATATATTTTCCGTCAAGAACGTCTTTTAAATACTGGCCATACTGATTTTTCTTCAATATCTCATAAGTTTCCAGTACCTGCTCTTTTCCGATCCATCCGTTAAGATATGCAATCTCTTCCAGACAGGCGATCTTGCGGTGCTGATGATCTTCGATGGTTTTCACAAAATTGGTAGCTTCCACCAACGATTCATGTGTTCCTGTATCCAGCCAGGTGAATCCCTGTCCTAAAAGGGTCACGTCAAGCTCACCATTTTCCAGATAAATGCGGTTTAAATCGGTGATCTCCAGTTCTCCTCGTGGAGACGGCTTTAAGTTTTTCGCATATTCAACCACTTTATTATCATAAAAATAAAGGCCTGTCACACAGTAATTGGACTTTGGTTTTTCAGGTTTTTCTTCTATAGATATAGCCTTTCCTTCCGCGTCAAATTCCACAATACCAAAACGCTCCGGATCATCCACATAATAGCCGAATACCGTAGCCCCTGTCTTCTTTGAAGAAGCCGCCATGAGACGCTTTTTAAGTCCCTGTCCGTGGAAAATGTTATCGCCTAAGATCATGGCAACCGAATCATCTCCGATAAAGTCCGAGCCGATAATAAATGCCTGAGCCAAACCGTCAGGACTTGGCTGCACTGCATAATTCAGATTCACACCGAACTGATGTCCATCCCCTAACAGAGCTTCGAATCTTGGCGTGTCATCCGGCGTTGAAATGATTAATATATCTCTGATCCCGGCATTCATCAGCACGGAAAGCGGGTAATAGATCATGGGTTTGTCATAGATCGGCAAAAGCTGTTTTGAAGTAACTTTGGTCAGCGGATATAAACGTGTGCCTGAACCGCCTGCAAGGATAATTCCCTTCATATTTTCCTCCTAATTAACGATAGAATTGTATAATACGCATAATTACTAGTAATATACCACACTGCCCCCTGTTTTGCAAATACAGGCGGATTGTTATTCTCTGAATTTTTTCTTAATTTAATTGAATTACCTATCCTGCCGGCTTTCTCCGGCTCAATTGAGCTCCCATGATCTTTCATTAAACAATAAACAGCCGGGAAAACGGATCAATTATCCATTCTTCCCGGCTCATCTCATTTCATAAAATCAGTCCGTTTTAAATTAATTTATTTTGCCTCTTTCTTCCCTTCCTCATCGTTCCACATCTCGACGCTCAGTAAAGCGGAATCAATCAGCTTAATCAGCTCCAAAAAGCTTCTGAAATTCATAATCTGAGAGCTGTCTTTCCAACAGATTCTGCCCTGCCATGTAGCATTCTGCTGAAATAATATGCGGATCACAAAAGTTGCCATCTTTCCTTTTCCCCGATATACGCCAAGGGCCTGATTATTAACAACTTTGCTGCTCTCCTGATCCGGTGCCAGCATCCGCTCCATATGTTCCATGAGCTGAATCGTGCTGCTGAAGCAGAACCTTTTCTCAGATGATATCTGGTGAATATTGCCTTCCAGGCAATGACTGTCATATTCATCCACCGTGATTCTGCAGAGGGATTCCCGCTTGATCTGATCCTCTTCATTCGTTTCTCCCTGAAGATGTTTATTCAACAGCTTTACCAATTCCAGGAAGCTGATAAATCCATATTCCTCACCGCTTTCCACGAATTTTATAATTCCCTGCCAGCTGGCGTTATAGCGATGTTTAATCGACAGTTTCACAGTCATCAAACCGCCTTTTACTACCGTATCGCCTACATAATCAGAAGTCTTAACTTCCATTTTAGGAAGATTCTTTATCTTATTGAAATTTCTTTGATCCATCGACGGCATAGGGTAATTGATCTCGTCAAATATGCACTCCATAAATCTTGCCATCTCTATTAAGCCTTCAAAAGGAATTGCCGTGTCCCGGCTTGCGTGATAAATTCTCCCTATAATCTTTTTATTCTCATAGGAATCTATCGCAATCGAATACTCTCTATACTGGTTTACTAAAGCGCTTGATTTTGAAATTGCCATCTGCCCCACCTTTTCTTTCTTTGATCTGCTTTCTTATCTGGTAATCCAATTTAATATTAGTATAATCCATATCGGTTACAAAATGGTTACATCTGATCTTTTTTTCTATTTTCACTAGACATTCACTCTTTTTTTCCGTATACTCAATGTATCGTAATATGTTTACTTGAAGTGAGGAGATGGTATCATATGGAAACAGGGACAACTAAACCAACTGTTTATGTAAATATGTTGGGCGAATTTTCCATTACAATAAAAGATAAAAAGATCAACGAAAGCAGTAATCAGTCAAAAAAGCCTTGGTGTCTGCTGGAATATTTAATTACATTCCGCAACCGCGAAATTCCGCCAAATGAATTGATTGAACTGATTTGGTCCAATGATGAAAGCACGAATCCCGGCGGAGCATTAAAGACACTTCTATTCCGGTCACGCAAACTGCTGACCCCTTTGGATTATCCGCCTCAGAACCTGATTATCTTACACCGCGGTTCTTATGCATGGACAAAGGACATGGAGACCGTCGTCGACGTGGATATTTTTGAAAAGACGGCCAACAAAGCGCTTGATCCACAAACTGATCCTGAGGATCAATTGGACTGCTGCCTGGATGCAATTGAAATTTATAAAGGTGACTTTCTTCCCAAGTCAGAATGGGAATCCTGGGTTGTACCGATCAGCACCTATTACCATTCTCTGTATTTAAAGATTGTCCTGATGGCAATTGATATTTTAAAGACACAGGGGAATTACCAGAAGATCATCGATATCTGTCAAAGGGCAATTGCCATTGAACAATTTGATGAAAATCTTCATTATAATCTGATCTATTCCCTCTATAAAAGCGGGAATCAGCACAGCGCCATGGAGCATTATACTCATACTGTGGATATGTTCTATAATGAATTTGCAATTACCCCATCCGCACATTTAAAGGAATTATATAATGTAATCCGGGATACAAAACATGGAATCACTACAGATTTGACGGTTATTCAGGATGTACTGAGAGAAGATTCCGATGTTAACGGCGCTTTTTACTGTGAATATGCAGTATTCCGCGACATTTATCAGTTAGAGAGCAGGGCGATTGAGCGTACAGGAGATTCAATCTTTTTATGCCTGCTGACGATCACTGATATCAACGGGAATTTATTAAAACAATCCGTTCTGACAAAAGCTATGGACGAACTCAACACCGCGATCTGCCGTTCCCTCCGCCGTGGAGATGTGTACAGCCGTTACAGTGTAAGCCAGTATATGATTCTGCTTCCCACCTCCACCTATGAAAATGGTGAGATGGTTCTGAAACGGATCAGCCAGAACTTCCGTAAGAAATACACCCGCAAGGATCTGATTCTTAATTATTCCCTGCAGGCTGTTCTTCCTAAATAAAATTCGTTAATTTATGCTTAGAAAAAAGATCTGCACCAGTACTTATGACACTGGTGCGGATCTTTTTCTTATGCCTGCGGATTGCAGAGCTTTTTATTATTGTTCGCTCATCTGGCTCAGTTTGGCCGCCTGGTCGGCTGCTATGCTTACGCGTTAGTTAAATTTCAGGTATATATACATGACTTTAGAGCGAAGAAGGTTAAATATATGTATTTTTACTAATAGACTGAGCACATAAGCGCCCGTATCCATCAGACTTTCAGCATGGAATATTTTATTGAAATTTAACTTACTATTGACAAATTAACTTACTTGCGTTACTCTATTCATAAGAAATGGGTTTTCACCACACTTAATGATGTGGCTTGCTCGTTTCTTTTTTACTGCTAGAATATCATACAAGTACTTTCTCCCATTCTCCGCATGATTTACAAGCAATCGTGCATTGAAAATATTATATCTAACCAGTATCTCATTTTCATATACGGGCAATGCAAATCGTATATCATACTTGTACCACCCGTTCTTAGCTCTTTGGGCATGCTTCTCTTTTCGATTCTCCTCAAAAGATGGATTAGTAGCAATTTGAATCAATTCAGGAATTGCAGTTGCTGCATTAGCTTTAGCTTTTGCGCTAGCACCCATTAAGGCTTTTCTACTTTCCGATTCCGTGAATTCTTCGGGAAATTCATTCCCTATATAAATAATTTCAGAACTTTCTGCTATCTCATAATATTCTCCTACATATTCTTGGAGATACAATTTTACATTTTCCCACTCTATCTTTCTTTTTCCTTTAAAACGAATATCATTAATAAGAACAAGTTTATTTCCATCTGCATCAATAATAACAGTTATGTTTCTATCTTTTTCCATGATATTTCCTCCGCAGTTTCTAAGTGAACAAAATCGCTGTGGGAAGAACTGCTCAGGCTGTGACGAAAAGTGCCCGATATCAGCTGCCAAAGCCAAAATCGGACACCATTCTTTTTTATCTCAAATATCATTTTTCAAGCTCGTGCAGCTCCTTGGGCTATCTCCCTTACATTTCGCTCATCTGGCTCAGCTTTGCCGCCTGGTCAGCTGCAATCAGGCTGTCTAACAATTCCTGAATATCTCCATTCATAATGGAGTCAATCTTATATAAAGTCAGTTTTATCCTATGATCTGTCACACGTCCCTGGGGGAAATTGTAAGTACGGATCTTTTCCGAACGGTCGCCAGTACCGATCTGGCTTCTTCTCTCATCCGCTTCCGCATTCTGACGTTTTTCCAGCTCCATATCATACAGCTTAGAACGGAGCAGACGGAATGCCTTCTCTTTATTCTGAAGCTGTGATTTTTCTGTCTGGCTGTAAATTACAATTCCAGTTGGGATATGGGTCAGACGCACCGCGGAGTCCGTAGTATTGACGCACTGTCCTCCGTTTCCTGAAGCGCGCATAACATCGATTCTGATATCCTTATCTTCGATTACAACGTCCACTTCTTCCGCTTCCGGCATAACGGCTACCGTGGCCGTAGAAGTATGGATACGTCCGCCGCTCTCTGTCTCGGGAACACGCTGTACACGGTGTACGCCGCTTTCGTATTTCATCTTGGAATAAGCGCCTTTTCCGGTGATCATGGCAACAACTTCCTTGAAGCCGCCGATTCCATTTTCATTGACACTGATCAGTTCCACCTTCCAGCGCTGGCTTTCTGCATAGTTCACATACATGCGGTATAATTCAGCTGCGAATAAAGCCGCCTCATCCCCGCCCGCACCTGCGCGGATCTCAAGAAGAATGTTCTTGTCATCATTGGGGTCCTTGGGAAGAAGGAGAATTTTAAGTTCCTGTTCCAATTCTTCGATCCGCTTTTTGGCATCTGCTAATTCCTCTTTTGCCATCTCCCGCATCTCTTCATCGGATTCTTCTTCCAGCATGGCAACGCTGTCTTCCACATCCTGCTTTGCCTGCTTATAAGCCTTATAAGCCTCCACGATGGGAGCCAGGTCCGCCTGCTCCTTCATGAGTTTTCTGAACCGGTTCTGATCTTCCGCCACCGACGGATTATTCAGTTCCTGCATCAGTTCTTCATAATGAATTAATATATCATCTAAACGATCAAACATGGGTAACCTCCTGGTTATCTAATCACAATCACCGGCTGATGCCTTCACCACACGGTCCAGCCCCGGCAAATCTTTCACTGTTACAATCCGCATAAAACCCGCGTCGGCCAGCAGTCTGCTGACATCATCCGCCTGGTCCCAGCCAATTTCGAAATAAACACAGCCTCCGGTTTTTAAAAACCGCCCGCATTCATCGGCCAGTTTCCGGTAAAAATACAGGCCGTCTTCCGTGCCGTCAAGTGCCAGCACCGGCTCATGATCCCTCACTTCCGGCTGCAGCCCGTCAATCACCCTGCTGGGGATATACGGAGGATTGGATACTATAATATCAAACCGCTTACCATCCGGCAGCGCTTCAAATAAATCACTTTTTATAAATGAGATACGGCTTTCCTCTCCGCAAAGCCGCTTCGCGTTGCTTTCAGCTACAGCCAAAGCCTCCTCAGAGATATCAACGCCCACCACTTCCCGGTAACCGCCTAAAACAGCCAAACTGACCGCTATGCAGCCTGATCCGGTACACATATCGAGCACAGAACACTCCTTCTCATGATGGTCTTTAAGCACCAGTTCAACCAAAGTCTCCGTATCCTGTCTCGGAATCAGCACGTGGCTGTTTACCGCAAATTCAAGTCCCATAAATTCCTGACTTCCGGTCAGGTGCTGAAGCGGAATTCTCTGTTTTCTCTTTTCCACCAGACTGCGGTATTCCTCCGCTCTTTCCAGATCATTATCAGTTAAAACGCAGTTTCGGTCCAGCAGCCATCGGGTCATATCCAAATGGAAGACAAAAAACAGCAAATACCTGGCGTCCAGCAAAGCATCCGGCACACCGGCATTGTTTAATTGATCCGCCGCATCATCCAGCAGCCCTTGTAGTGTCAAATCCATAGTCATTCTCCGGGAAATTCTCTGTCAGGTATTCCTTCCAGTCAAAAACGGTTTCTACGGCGGCGATAGCCACCTCGATCATGCTGTCATCCGGTTCTTTTGTGGTCATATTCTGCATCCACATGCCCGGCTTACTGAGCAGATTCACAAGTTTTGAGTCGCTGCGCCCCGCAAGCCGTAAAAATTCATAAGACACCCCGGCGATCACCGGAATCAGAATGATCCGGCTGAGAATCTTCAGCCACACATTATCCACTCTTATCACCATAAAAAACAGAATGCTGATAACCATTACGATGATCAAAAAGCTGGTTCCGCAGCGCTTATGCTGTTTCGAGCTCTTTCTGACATTTTCAACGTTCAGTGGAAGTCCGTGTTCAATGCAGTTAATACATTTATGTTCCGCTCCGTGATACATAAACGTGCGCTTAATATCTTCCATATTGGAAATAAGTTTAATATATGCAATAAAAATGCCGATCCGGATCAAACCTTCAATGACCGCCATGACTGTAGAGGATGTAATAAAATGCTTAAATACCCCTGATATCAAAAGCGGAAGCACCATAAAGATGCCGATCGCCATGACAACGGAAAATATCATAACCACGGTCATGAGCATCTTTTCCAGTTTTTCCCCGAATATCTTATCCAGCCATATCTCCACTTTTCCCGGTTCCGAATCCTCATCGTCCTCGAAAAAGCTGGCCGAAAATGTCAATGTTTTCATACCCAGTATCATAGAATCAGCAAAGCTGAAAATCCCCCTTACAAATGGCAGTGAGAATAATTTTACCTTCTCGGTCATACTGACATAAGTGTCTTTTTGAACTTCTATCTCACCGTCTGGCTTACGTACCGCAGTAGCATAATCCTGTTTATTCTTCATCATTATGCCTTCGATCACGGCCTGACCGCCAATTCCAGAATATTTCATCTGAGACCACCTTTCTTAATCGCTTAACAGGGAATAATATGATATAAAGAAAATGATGACTCATGCAGGCATGGTCATCATCTTTTTCTTTATGCAAGTCCTACTTGCATGAAACAGCTTGCAAACGCAATCTGTCATTAACCCTATTACTGAGCATTAACACCGTACTTACGATTGAACTTATCAATACGTCCACGTGCAGATGCAGCCTTCTGCTGACCGGTATAAAATGAATGACATTTGGAACAAACTTCTACGTGGATGTCCTTCTTTGTAGATCCTGTTACAAACTCATTACCACAGTTGCATACAACTTTTGCCTGATAGTATGCTGGATGGATTCCTTCTCTCATGATATTCACCTCTCAAATCTCATAAATTATATTGTTCTGTGATCATCTAACAATCGCTATTTGAACTGTTAAAACCACTTCTCGTCTTACAAACAGCTTAACAAGTATATCATAGAATTTTTTCCTTTGCAAGCCTAATATACTGAAATCCTTAGAAAAAGCGGATCTTTTTTGAATTTTCCACAAACTCTTTGTTTGTCTTCGTCCTGGCAAATAAATCCAGGATCTTTTCTACCGCATCTTCCGGTTTTAATGTGTTGGTCGCCTTGCGGATCACATCCACAGCTTCCCGCTCCTCGTCGCTGAGAAGCAGATCGTCCCTTCTGGTTCCCGATTTGAGAATATCGATAGCAGGGAAAATCCTCTTCTCGGAAAGCTTCCGGTCTAATACCAGCTCCATGTTGCCGGTTCCCTTAAATTCCTCATAGATGACGTCGTCCATACGGCTTCCCGTATCTACAAGAGCAGTGGCTAAAATGGTTAAGCTTCCGCCTTCTCTCATATTCCTGGCCGCACCGAAGAAACGTTTCGGCATATGGAGAGCCGCCGGGTCAAGACCGCCGGACAAAGTTCTTCCGCTGGGCGCAACAGTCAGGTTATAAGCCCTTGCAAGGCGGGTAATGCTGTCCAAAAGAATGATCACATCTCTTCCGTGCTCCACCAGACGTTTGGCGCGCTCGATCACCATCTCTGATACCCTTTTATGCCGCTCAGGAAGTTCATCAAATGTGGAATAGATCACTTCCACGTTTGGTCCCACAATGGCTTCCTTAATATCGGTAACTTCCTCCGGGCGCTCATCAATTAACAAAATAATCAAATGCATATCCGGATGATTGGTGGTAACTGCCTTTGCTACCTGCTTTAATAACGTAGTCTTTCCCGCTTTTGGAGGAGACACAATCATACCACGCTGTCCCTTACCAATAGGAGAAAGCAAGTCCAAAACGCGCATAGCCGTTGTGGTTCTTCCCGGCGTTTCCATATGAAGCCGTTCATTGGGGAAAATAGGTGTCAGATTTTCAAAATTAGGACGTTTTTCAACTACATAGGTAGGATATCCGTTGATGGATTTTACATATAATAAAGCGGCGAACTTTTCAGTCGCTGTTTTCACTCTTCTGCTTCCCTGAATAACATCTCCGGTTTTCATGTTAAAACGGCGGATCTGAGACGGGGCTACATAAACGTCATTTTCTCCCGGAAGGAAATTCTCACAGCGGATGAATCCGAATCCGTCCGGCATCACTTCCAAAATACCTTCTGCCAGCATTCCGCTGTCCAGTTCCTGAAGCTCCTGGGGAGTAATATCCACTTTGTTTTCACTGCGCATTACAGGCTGGCGGTTGTCGGTGCGGCTGTCATTTCTCATATCATTTTTGGAATCGTTTCTCGTTTCCATTCTGGGGCTGCTGGAGCTCACATTGGTGCGTATATTTCGGTTATAGCTTTGTCTGGCAGGAGCCGGTTCGACCTGTCTTGGCGCGCTGTTTTCCTGGGCGGCAGGGGCTTTCTCCACAGGAGCCGGCGCTTCTTCCTTGGTCTCTTTTTGTTCTGCTGCTTCACATAATACATCTATCAAATCGGCTTTTTTCATGGTGCTAATGCCTTTTATCCCCTGGCTCTTTGCTAATTCCCTTAACTCGGCCAACGGCAATGTCTTCAATTTTTCTCTCATTTCCACATTCCTTTCAATCTGTCTCACTGTTATCCTGGGATTTTTATAGAATAATAAGATTAGGATAGATAGTTCTCAATCGTGCTTCATAATTTGCTCAGTTTATTGTCTCGTGAGAATTGGCATTCTGCATTATCCTTATTCTGGGAATGCAAAACGCCAAAACTCACAGTATTGTCTGTATTATACTCTATTTTCGCCTAAAAGGAAAGACATATGATCCTTAATTTTCTTTTCATAACCATTTTCAGACGGATGATAAAAACATTCTTCCTCCATACCATCGGGAAGATACTGCTGCCGCACATAGTGGTTGGGGTAATCGTGGGCGTATTTATAGCCCGCACCATGGCCTAATTTCTCCGCACCTTTATAGTGTTTGTCCTGCAGATGGACAGGAACCGGCATGGTCTTCTGCGTTCTCACCGCATTCATCGCTTCATCTATGGCCATCACCGCAGAGTTGCTCTTAGGCGCCGTCGCCACGTAAAGCACCGCCTGGGACAGAATAATCTGGGCTTCCGGCATTCCGATCCGTTCCACCGCCTGAGACGCGCTGACTGCCACAGTCAATGCCTGCGGGTCCGCATTTCCCACGTCTTCCGAGGCGCAGATCATAATTCTTCTGGCTATGAACTTAATGTCTTCTCCCGCATAAAGCATGCGCGCCAGGTAATAAACAGCCGCATCCGGGTCCGAACCTCTCATGCTCTTAATAAATGCGGATATGGTATCATAGTGGTTGTCTCCGTCTTTGTCATAACGCACCACCCGTTTCTGAATGCATTCCTGGGCCACGTCAATATCAATATGAATCTTGCCGTCCTCCGAACGCTCTGTGGTAAGAATTCCGAGTTCAACTGCATTTAGCGCCGCCCTGGCATCTCCATTGGCCACATCAGCCAAAAACTCCATGGCGTCCTCATCAATCACAGCGCCATAGCTGCCCATACCCTTCTCCGTATCATAAACAGCCCGGTGAATCAGCTCCTTAATATCGTCTTTTTCCAATGATTTCAATTCAAAAATACGGGATCTGGAAATCAAAGCCCCGTTCACTTCAAAATACGGATTCTCCGTGGTCGCTCCAATAAGAATCAGCGTTCCGTCTTCCACAAACGGCAGCAAATAATCCTGCTGGCTTTTATTGAACCGATGGATCTCATCTACAAACAATATGGTCTTTTTTCCATACATTCCAAGCGAATCCTTGGCTTCCTTTACCACGTCCTCCATGTCCTTCTTTCCGGCCACGGTGGCATTAAGCTGGCGGAAATTAGCACTTGTGGTATTGGCAATCACCTTTGCCAATGTGGTTTTTCCCGTTCCGGGAGGGCCATAAAATATAATTGATCCCAATTTATCGGCCTGAATTGCCCGGTAGAGCAGCTTATCCTTTCCGATAATATGCTTTTGCCCCACCACCTCGTCCAAAGTGGACGGCCTCAGCCGGGACGCCAAAGGCGACTCTGTCTCCATCGTATTGCTTCTCATATAATCAAATAAATCCATTTTCACCAATCCTCATCTTTAGGCACAATCAATCGATTAACAATTCATCTACTGTAACAAAAGTATATCCCTGCGCCGTCAGCGTGTCAATGACTTCCAGCGCTGCATCCACAGAACTTCCATAAACATCATGCAGCAAAATGATGCTGTTATCCTCCACATATTTTAAAATATGCTTCACCACCCTCTGCGAGCTCTGATATTTCCAGTCCAGGGGATCTATGTCCCACAGCACAACGGTCATCGGAACCATACATTCCAGCTCTTCACTCCAAGAACCATAAGGGGGCCGGATATAGGTAGGATATTCCCCTGTGATCTCGAAAATCTTCTGATTTGTCATATCAATTTCTTCACAAGCCTTTTGCGTGTCTTCCGCTGTCAGCTGCACATGGGTGTGGCTGTGATTACCAATCAGATGACCGTCCTCTTTCATCTGCCGCACGATCTCCTCATTCCCTTCTATGCTGGCTCCGATCAGGAAAAATGTGGCGTTTACATTCCGTTTTTTTAGGCCATCCAAAAGGCGTTTCGTATAGACAGGATGAGGACCGTCATCAAAAGTCAAGGCCACCAGTTTTTGTTCTTTTACAACAGTCCCTTCCCCATTTACATCAAGCGTGAAGGCATTTTCGAAAATGCCTTCACGCTTGATGTTAAAAATATCTCCATAATAAACTACAAAATACGCCGCCACAAAAGCAGCCGCACCAAAAAGCAGCCGCATCATCCATCTCTTCTTATCTGCCATTCACTTACGATCCACGATGTCATCATTATCTATATATATACGCCCTTTTTCATCCATTATTCCCACTTTACATTAAATCCTCAAGGCTTTTCCGGAAATTCTTTCACGGTTGATGTAAAACCTTACTCACTAATCCACCAAATCTTTTTTATCCTCAGCCAGCCAAGCAACAGCCGGAAAGAAGGGATCACCCGGGCGGGCGGCAGAAATGAGAAGGGCTAGGGGATCGTTTGCAGCCCCTTAGTGATACTTGGCCGGCAAGAGCGGAAAAAGGCAGACAAATACTGAAATTCCGAATCAGTATTTGAGGCGCCACTGAACGATGAAGTCATAAAGAGTTCATCGTGAATGGCGCCGCGCTGCCTTTTTCCGCTCTTGGCGGCCTAGTATCACTTAGGGGCGAAACTCGAATCCCCTAGCCCTTCTCATTTCTGCCACCCGCCCGGGTGATCCCTTCTTTCCGGCGTATCTTTCTCAGTTAAACAAAGATTTCCACCAAACTGTTTATTTGGAAAACGTACCGTCTTTATAGAATGTATATTTTTCCTGCTTCCCATTAATCTGGAACGTAAATGTGCCTAACTGCATTCTCCCGTCAGGATCAAAATAATATCCTTTTTTCGCCGCTTCATCCACGATCCACAGTCCAAGCTTCATCTTGCCGTCCTCTCCCAGATAATATTGGGAGCCGCCGTCCTGGAGCCATCCGGTCCGGTAGGAGCCGTCTAAATTACAGTAGTACCAGTCATTGCCCGACTGAACCCATCCGGCCGCGCCTGCGCCTGCCGCCTGGTTTTTAAATGGGTTGACATCAAACAGTTCTTTCGCATTATTGCCATCCAGATCACAGCTGTATAACGGAGTCCACTCATTCGCCTGGCTGGTGCTGTTCATATAAATCTTTCCGTTAATGATATTGTACCAATCCAGCACATAAGGCAATGTCTTCTGATTGGAACCGTCCATATCCATTACACACAGATTTCCCATATTGATTCCCGAAATGTAATAAATCTTATCGCGGTATATATTCATCTTCATATATCCGCTGTTATTGGCCGGTACAAGTTCCAGCAAATCGGTGCCGTCCAGGTTGACGCGGCCAATATACTGGGGAACATTTACATTTTCAGGCGCTGTGATAAAATAGATATATCCTTTTGCCATCAAAAATTCATGGCATACCACACCCGGCACCAGATAGGTCACCTCGCTGCCGTCCAGCTTACAGCGGTAAATGCCGTCAGACTGCTGATAATAAAGGTAATCTCCCACCACATTCGGAGAAATCCGGCGCGTCACCTTATCCGGTGGAATGTGGGCAATAATCCGGCTGGTTCCGCTCTGCTCATCAAATACACAGATATCAGATCCATAAGCCGGGCCGCCTCCATACAGATAATAAAGCTTTCCATCCACAATAGTCTCAAAACTGCATCCTGAATCCTCCGCTGTAAACTGCAGATCCGTCAGTTTTTGTTTTTCAGACCCATCTGTCTTGATCTTAAACAGGTTGTTATCCTCTTCCCCGCTGTAATAAATCCAGTCTCCAATCAGGTGAAGATCCTTTACCGGCTCGTCCAAAAGCCTTGTCATATCACTTCCATCCAATTTAAATGAATACAGTCTGGAATTATCATAGGAATTTCTATAATAAATGCGCTGGCCATCAAAGACCATCCGTCCAAAGCAGTGTTCATTGCCCACTGTATTCCCCTCATTAATAGATCCCTGCGGATCCTGGGGTTCTTTCTCTATAGCCATAACAGCTTCTGTTTCCTCTGCCGCAGTGCTTTCCTCTGTCTCGCCTTCCGTTGTCTCTTCGGCAGTACTTTCCGTTTCTTCTGCGGAGGACTCCTTCTCAGTTTCTATGCCTGCTAAATCGGTTATACCTTTTACAGACTCCGAATTCTTTTTCATCTGCAGCACGGTAATCACGCCAACAGTTACCGCACATGTTACCAGAAATACTAAAATCAGCGCCAGAATCCATGGAAATTTCTTTTTTCTCTTCTTAGGCTGCACCGGCGGTTGTACCGGCCGTACCGGCGGCTGTACTGGCTGCACCGGCGGTGGGGCCTGAGTTCTCTGTATCGGCGGAATCCCCTGGGGATTCGGTACCTGGTTCCTATTCTGATTTACAGCAGGCTGCGGCTTATCAGCAGCCATTCGCAGTCCACATTTTGGACAAAATGAAGCCTCATCCTTCATCTGCCATCCACATCGCGTACAAGTTTTCATACTCTTATCCTCTGTCCCTTTTATTATAGTTACATCTTATCCTCAATTTTACTGTCGCAATTGAATCTTGTCAACCAACGAGAGGAGATATGGACATTTTTATGTAAGTGTGAAAGGAGACACCAAAAAAGGGAGCGGTGCGCCCCTTAACGGATGCGGCCTCCCATCTCCCTCTTTCCGGCTGTTTCTTCCAGCCTTATTGAATAAAAACATCTTGCTGAATCGACAAAATAAAATTAAAAGTCCCAAAATAAAGTCAGTAAAACATAACCCGGTTCTTTCCGCGGCATTTTGAGCTGTACAAGGCTTTGTCTGCTTTTTGCAGCAGTTCGCCGAATGTCTTTCCATCGTCCGGATAAACGGCAATGCCGATACTGGCTGATAAATGTTGGCCCGCTTCTCCAAGCTCCAGGTTCCGGCAGATTGCAGCGGCTCTGTTTGAAATGTCTTCTCTGCCGTTGGTATGGCGCAGATAGGCCAGAAATTCGTCACCGCCAAAACGGCCCACCACCGAATTCTCATCTTCCAATATTATCAAACGGGCAGCCAGTTCTGTTAAAACCTTGTCTCCGAAACTATGTCCATAGGTATCGTTCACCTGCTTAAAATCATCCATATCCAAAAAACAAAGAGCGCCCTGTTCACAAGGCTCTTGTTTTAGAATCTCTTCAATTTTCTGAATCACGCCTGTCCGGTTCATGACTCCTGTCAATGGATCGATCTTCATCTGGCGTTCCACATCTTCCAATTTCCTCGCAATGTGTCTATTTTCCTGCTCACAGCATTCCAGTATGCACCTCAGCTCTTTCATGGCGGATTGGTTAAAGCAGCACCACGCATCATCCTCCCACACTTCTGTTATACGCGGTCCCCATTTCTCTTCCACCAGCAATGTACATGCTTCTGTATTTCCCTTTTGCATCAAATCTTCAAGCCAGGAATAATCTATTTTTTTGTCCTTATCAATAATTACAACGGTTTTCTTCCTGTCCATTTTTCTCCCATTAATTATTCTGTATGCACATTCTGTTTATCTAGCTAATTATAACATAAAGTGAATATCGATACAATATAGATACCAAAATAAACACTAGGAAAATAACCGGAGGTCGCACGAGTGGAAATTAATTATCAAGAAATTGGGAAACGAATCCGGCTGGCTCGGATGAATAAAAACTATACTCAGGATATGCTGGCAGAGCTTGTCAATCTCTCCACACCTCATATGAGTCACATTGAATCAGGAAAAACAAAATTGAGCCTGCCCACCTTAGTGCGTATCGCCAATGCGCTTAGCTGTACGGTGGACCAACTGCTGTGTGACAGCCTGGAAAATGCCAAGGTCCTTTTTGAAAATGAAATCCTTCTGGAAACAGAAGACTGTACGGAAGAAGAGATCAGAATTATCACCGATATGATCAAAGCACTGAAAAAGAGCCTGCGAAAAAGAAATGTAAAATCGAAATGTCATTATGAATAATTAAAAAGCAATAGAAAAAAGAGCTGCTCTGAGAGCAGCTCTTCTATTATCAGAATTAAGCTAATGATACGTTAACAGCCTGGATTCCTCTGTTTCCTTCAGCGGTATCGAAAGTAACTTTCTGTCCGTCTTCCAGAGTCTTGTAGCCGTCAGCTACGATTCCTGAAAAATGTACGAAGATTTCTTCGCCTGTAGCGTCATCTGTAATAAATCCGTATCCCTTTGTTCCGTTAAACCATTTAACTGTACCGTTTCTCATTGTTTGGTACCTCCTAATTATAATTTTTGTATTTCTCTTGAAACAAAAAAATCACATATTTTTGTAAATCATCAATTGCATAATGACTTACAAAAATATGTGAATCAAAAGCTCATATCAAAATACATTTATAATATAGCATCCGAACCGGGAAATGTCAAGCAATTTTATGAAAAAAAAATCAAGAAAGAATCACGCTTGCGGGATTCTCCGCCTGCGGCGGGTCGCGTAAACGACATTATACCTCACCGCCGCAGTGCGACCCTGCCCGGAGGGCTTTTTTATATCATAGGAGCACTTTCCTATGATATAAAAAATCCCCATGAGTTCTGCACAACGCAGCTCATGGGGATGAAAAGGATCCAAAATTACTTTAATGTAACTTTTGCGCCTTCTGCTTCTAAGGAAGCTTTGATCTGCTCTGCTTCTTCTTTAGAAGCGCCAGCTTTAACTACCTTTGGAGCACCGTCAACTACTTCTTTAGCTTCTTTTAAGCCTAAGCCGGTAGCTTCACGAACAACTTTGATAACTTTAACTTTGTTAGGACCAACTTCTGTTAATTCTACGTCGAATTCAGTCTTCTCTTCTGCTGCTTCTGCTGGGCCTGCTGCTGCTACAACAACACCTGCTGCTGCAGATACACCAAATTCTTCTTCACATGCTTTTACTAATTCATTTAATTCTAATACAGATAATTCTTTGATAGCTTCGATAAATTCAGCTGTAGTTAATTTTGCCATTTTAATATACCTCCGTTTTATTCTTTCTTTATAATTTTCGTTCCGGCCTGTGCCGGTATTATGCGGATATCCGCTTCATGTCTGACATGAAATTATGCTTCTGCGCCCTGAGATTCTGCGATCTGGTTAAGCACACGAGCAAAGTTGGTAATTGGGGACTGCATGCTTCCAAGCAATCTGCCAAGAAGTTCTTCTCTTGACGGGATGCTGGAAATAGCCTTCATACCTTCTGCGTCGTAGTAAGTTCCTTCAACAACGCCGCCTTTGATTTCCAACTTGTCTGCTTTTTTAGCAAATGCTGCAAGAATTCTTGCTGGAGCAGTTGCATCTGTCTTAGATACAGCCAATGCTGTAGGTCCTTCAAGAACAGCATCTAAAGCAGAGAAAGCAGTTCCTTCAGCAGCACGGTGAATCATGGTATTCTTATATACTTTATATACGATACCTGCTTCTCTTAACTGTTTACGCAATTCTGTATCCTGCGCTACAGTTAAACCACGGTAGTCAACAACTACTGCAGTCTGTGCTCCGTCGAATAATTCTGCGATTTCTGTAATAACTGGCTGTTTTAATTCAACTTTTGCCATAACTGGTTTACCTCCTGTTTTATTTTTCCGGAAATGCATCCGGTCTGGAAAGTAATTAACCGCGAAAAAAGCCTCCCTGCACAAGACAGGGAGGCCACATCAATCTCTACATACCCGTATCTGATACGGATTTTACTGAGTTTCTGTCCACTTCAGAGCGATCTGAAGTTATCCTCGGCAGGCGTTATCACCTTATACCTTACGGTACCTGCTGTCTTCGGCAGTCAATACTTGCATATATTAACATGATATATTATCAATGTCAACCAAAAATTCAAAATTAGTTTGTTAATTTTGCCACGTTAAGTTTTACACCAGGTCCCATTGTGGAAGTAAGTGTAACGCTCTTTAAGTAAGCACCTTTAACTGTACTTGGTTTTGCTTTCATGATTGCATCAACAAGCGTCTGGAAGTTGTCCGCTAATTGTTCTTCTGTGAAAGAAGCTTTTCCTACTGGCACGTGGATAATGTTTGTTTTATCAAGTCTGTACTCAATCTTACCAGCTTTGATATCGTTGATTGCTTTTGTTACATCCATAGTAACTGTACCAGCTTTTGGGTTTGGCATTAAGCCCTTAGGTCCGAGTACACGTCCTAAACGGCCTACAACGCCCATCATGTCTGGTGTAGCAACAACTACGTCAAAATCAAGCCATCCTTCGTTCTGGATCTTCGGAATTAATTCCTCTGCTCCTACGAAATCTGCGCCTGCTGCCTGAGCCTCATCAGCTTTCGGTCCCTTAGCAAATACTAAAATTCTAACAGTTTTTCCAGTTCCGTGAGGTAATACAACCGCTCCACGGATCTGCTGATCAGCGTGACGTCCATCACAACCGGTTCTGATATGAGCTTCGATAGTTTCATCAAATTTTGCAACAGCAGCTTTCTTTACTAATGAGATAGCTTCTGTTGTATCATAAAGAGTAGCGCGGTCTACTAATTTAGCAGCCTCTACGTATCTTTTTCCTCTTTTCATTATAAATAACCTCCTAGTGGTATTGTCGGGGATGTCCCTCCCACGTTTTTAATGTTGCAGCTAAAGTTTGATAATTATTCTTCGATTGCAATTCCCATACTTCTTGCAGTACCGGAAATCATGCTGATTGCAGCTTCAATGCTTGCAGCATTTAAGTCAGGCATCTTCAGCTCTGCGATCTTCTGAACTTCTGCTTTAGAGATGGTAGCTACTTTTGTCTTGTTAGGAGTTGCAGATCCTGATTTGATCTTAGCAGCTTTCTTTAACAATACTGCAGCTGGTGGAGTTTTTGTGATAAAGCTGAAACTTCTGTCAGCATATACGGTAATAACTACTGGAATTATTAAATCACCCTGATCAGCGGTTCTTGCGTTGAATTCCTTTGTGAACTGTACAATATTAACACCATGCTGTCCAAGTGCAGGACCAACTGGTGGTGCTGGTGTAGCCTTTCCAGCAGGGATCTGTAATTTAATATAACCTGTTACTTTCTTTGCCATAATTAGGCACCTCCTAAATAAATGTGGTATTGTCGGGGATTTCCCTCCCACCAGCTCTTAACCGTTAAGAGCCGATTTTTCATGTTACATCTTTTTCACTTCTGTGAATGCTAATTCAACCGGTGTTTCACGGCCGAACATCTCAACATTGATGGTGATGGTTCTCTTACTTTCGTTAATGCCCTTAATGGCACCAACCGTATCCTTCCATGCACCGGCAGTTACGACCACCATATCGCCTACTTCAAAATCGATTACAATATCCGGAGTTCTGAATCCGAGATTTGCCATCTCCTCTTCTGATAACGGAACCGGCTTTGATCCAGGACCGACAAATCCAGTCACACCACGGGTATTACGCACCACATACCATGTATCATCATTCATGACCATGTTAATCAGCACATATCCGGGGAACATCTTTTTGTCCACCTTTTTCTCCACACCGTTTTTGAGTTCAGTCACTGCTTCCATCGGAACCGATACTTCCAGGATCTGATCCTGAAGCTTACGGTTTTCGATAGTCTTTTCAATATCGACTTTAACTTTGTTCTCATAGCCTGAATAGGTATGGACTACATACCACTGTGACTCTGCCATAAATTACTCACCTTTACCCTTATTAAATGATAAAATTAATTCCAAGTTTGATAATGAGATCGAGAACCCCGATTACCGCGCCCAGAGCTACGGACACTGCGATTACCGCACATGTCTGTTTGTAAATGGTTTCCTTGTCCGGCCAGACTATCTTGTTGAACTCTGCTTTTAAACCTTTAAAGAAGCTCACTTTTGGAGCTTTTTCAGCATTGCCTGATTCTCCCATAGTTCACACTCCTTACTTGGTTTCTTTGTGTAAAGTATGTGTTTTGCAGAATCTACAATACTTCTTGGTTTCCATACGATCAGGATGCGTTTTCTTATCCTTCGTCATGTTGTAGTTACGTTGCTTACATTCTGTACATGCCAGTGTAATCTTTGTGCGCACGACTTCCACCTCCACTTAAATTTTCGTTGTTTGTTCGGACTTTCTTTTATACATAAATTTGAGCATAAAAAAAAGACCTAAGCTCTTCCATTCGCCCAATAACTATACCACACGCCGGGCTGTTCGTCAATATTTTTTTATATGTCCGGGATTTTCCTATTTTATATATATCCGGGATTGCCCGTTCCGTTTCTCCTTCCGGCATTCACAGCCGGAATTAAAACCGGAAATAGATAAACGGGTTGAAATCAGCTCCCACCATATAGAAGACGCCAAAGGCGAACATCACCAGAAGACCTGCATCCGCTGCGGCTCCCACCGCCCGTTTTCCCGCCGTCTTCTCCTTCAGCCATGGAATCAGCGGCACGGAACCTATGACGGCCAGGAGAAACAGCGTCAAAAATTCCCGGTCTATGGCCTGCAGAATTTCCACCGCCCCATAATTTCTAAAATCAAGCGTAAACATGGTTTTAATATAGACCAGCGCATCGCCAAGTGTCTCACACCGGAAAAACACCCAGCCCACCAATACCACAATGCCGGTATAGATGTGTCTGACCGCTTTTGGAAGGCGTTCCAGCACTGTTCCCATCTTCCCCCGCTCCAGAACCAGAAACAATCCGTGAAATAATCCCCAGACAATAAATGTCCAGTCCGCTCCATGCCAGAATCCGGTCAGAAGAAACACAATCAGCAGATTCCGATAGGTTTTCCCCGTCCCCTTCCTGCTTCCTCCCAGCGGAATATACACATAATCGCGGAACCATGTGGACAGCGAGATGTGCCACCGCCTCCAGAACTCTTTAATGCTGCCGGATATATAAGGATAGTTAAAATTCTCCAGAAAATGAAAGCCAAATATCTTTCCCAAACCGATGGCCATGTCGGAATAGGATGAAAAATCCATATAAATCTGCAGCGCATAACAAACGGCTCCCAGCCATGCAAGGGGAGTATTGATCTTGCTGATACTTCCAAAAACAGTATCTGCCATATATCCCATACCATTGGCCAGAAATATTTTTTTATTAAATCCCACGATAAATCTTGTGATGCCGCTGTGAATCATGTCCGAATCGGTATAACGCTCCTTTATCTCCTGATTCACATCTATGTACCTGACAATGGGGCCTGCGATCAGCTGGGGAAACAGCATAATATACAACGCCAGATCCAAAGGATTCTTTTGAACCTCTACCTTGCGGTTATAGACGTCAATCACATACGACATAATCTGAAATGTAAAAAAGGAAATACCGATGGGAAGCGTAATGGCCGGCAGAGCGGCAGTCCAGTCCAGCTTCAGCATATGGGCAGCGGTCTGTACAGTGTCCGCAAAAAAATTCAAATATTTGAATACGAATAAAATCCCCATATTATAAATGACGGCAGCGGTCAGAACCAGCCGGCGGTTTTTCTCCCGCCCTATCAGCAGTCCAAATATATAATTCACTATGGTGGACAAGACTAAAAGCGCCAGATATCCAACTCCGCCCCAGGCATAAAATACCAGGGAACAAACCAGCAGGGAAGTATTTTTAAAAAACTTTCTGCCCGTCAAACACGCCAGCGCATAGATTCCCAGTGTTATCGGCAGAAACAGGAATATAAAAATTGGCGATACAAAAACCATACTCTTTCCTCCGTTTATACTCCGGCCAATCAGTTTTCTAATATCTCCGGATGTTCTTCTAAATATTCAATAATTCCAAATCCCATCACTGGAATATGGGCTTCATTTACCTCAAAAATCACGATATCCGTTTCCTCCAGCGCCTGTTTTAAATCCAGCTCTGAATAATCGGAAAAGGTTTCATGAGAAGAATAATTATCTCTGTATACATCGGTATTCTCCACATAGAGGTCGCCGCCAAACAGTCCGCCACGGATCAGATAATAAATCGTCTGCCCCATAAAACTGCCGCCTCTGCACATCAGACGCGGCTTCTCTTCCTGCTCATTCGCAGCCGCCTCAGTTTCAACCTCAACGGAATAATAGGTGTCATAAGGTTTTGAAAACACGTTAAATGTATCAAAAAGATCTGAATCCGGGCTGACCGGTGTTTCCGACGGCGCATAACTGATTCTCATATCCGGGAACTTAAAACGGCTGTGCTCTCCAAGAAAACATTTAAAATCGTCTGCCACGTAAGCTCCCGTCACTCTGGTCCAGTGGGTTCCTGTTTTAGGAAACAGGGGAACAGGCGCATTGGAGCCATATTCATTTAAAAATGGAATGGAATCATATACCGCAAGGTCATAATCGTTCAAAACCCTGGTAAATACCTCATAATTGCCTTCTCTTTCCTTAAACGGAGCCGCATAATAGTAAAGATCCGGCACATCCTCCTCATAATAACGGGCTTTGCCGGGAGTGATAAACACGTAAAACTCTTTTCCGCGCAGGGCTAAAGCGTCTCTTATGGCTGTCAGGCTGTCACAAAGCTGCCTAACCTTTTCTTCTTTAACAGGCGGATAGACCCGCACATATTTGGACACATATTCCTCTTCGAACAGGTTCTTATTCTTGCCGATTATAATATTTTTATTAGGTGATTTATCGTAAAGAGAATAAATCATCTGATTGCGCACCTTAATCATCAGATCTCTTCCAGGCAAATGTTCGGAAAAATAGGTACCTGCCATATCCTGAACGGTTCCATCTAAAATGCCTTTCCGGTTTATTTCCGGAAATTCTGCCGCTGTACTGACTCCCGACAGCCCATAACGGGCGCCGCCGTACTTTAGAATTACAGGCATAAAAAGAATGGCTGCGAATCCGATTATAAAAAGATAATTTCCCAGCTTTTTCATACATCTGCTCCTCGTAAAACGAATTCTGTAATTGTTTTAAAACGTCTATACCATCAGCTGATAGTTGACAATATCCAACAGCTGCCCGAATTTTTCTCCTACCTCCCGGATAGTTCCGCAGTACTGAAAGCCGAATTCCTCATGAAGGGCAATGCTGGCGTCATTTCCTCCCGTAATAACGGAAATGACCGTGTGAATATCACTGCGCCTTTTAGCCTCGTCAAGGATATCTCCAATCAGACGGCGCGCAATGCCTCTGCGGCGGTAATCAGGGTCTACATATACGGACAGTTCTACCGTAGCCGCATACGCTTCTTTTTCCCGGTATTCGGACAAACTGGCGTATCCCACCGCCTTACCGTCCAATTCCGCCACGATTAACGGGTGGTTATTCACATTATGGGAGTGAAACCATTCCATCCGCTCCTCTATTGTTTTCGGGTTTAAATCAAATGTGGCTGTTCCGTGTAAAACTTCATAATTATATATCCGTACCAGCTGTTCCATATCTGCCGGTCCGGCGGTTCGGGTTATCATATGTGATCGGCCTCCTCTAAATCATAAAATGAATTGTTACCACTATACAATATTTTTATCGGTGCGTCCATGCCTAATATGATAATTCTTATCCCTTCACGCGTCCAATGCAGATTGTCACGAAAAAAATCTCCGGGATTCCCGATTCTTTAAGAATCCGGGTACACGCTTCTATGGTGCTGCCGGTGGTATAGATATCGTCCACCAAAAGCGCCCGTTTCACCCCTGTCAGCCGTCTTCCCGGCACAAATGCCTCGCTCAGGTTTTTAAGCCGTTCCGCAGGCCCCAGCTGTTTTTGGGGAGCCGTTTTTCTGGATCTTAAAAGCGCGTCATTTACCACCGGAACATTCATTTTTTCTCCCAAAAGTTCCGCTAAAATTTCCGCCTGGTTAAAGCCACGCCTCCTTTTTCTGGAAGGATGGACCGGTACAGGGATCAAAACGTCGGGCCGGATTCTCATCAGCTGCTTTGAATACCGCTGCCAAATGGCTTCCGCATAAAAATCCAGATATTCCCGCTTATTTTTATATTTTATCTTCACCATAGAGGTTCTTGATGTATCGTCATAGTTTAAAAGGGCGAGTCCGTAATCGAAGGACCGTTTATGGCGGCTGCAGTCATAGCAGTATTCCTGCCGGGCATCCGAAATCTCCTTTCCGCATTTTTTGCAGGCAGGCTGTCTGATAAAGGACAATTTCCGGAAACATTCCGAGCAGATGAGTTCTCCTTTGGGCAGCACAATATCGCCGCATACAGGGCAGCAGCGCGGAAATAACAGTTCAGTTATTAAATTTATCAGTTTGAAACTCACGGAGGAATCTCCTTTCGACAGAAAAAACGTAGATTTCCGCCTGCACCCGGAAAGTGCAGGCAGAAAGAGGATCAGAATTCTTTAATCCGGTCGCAGAGGCCGGTGTAGCGGAGCTGCTCGGTTTCATTATCCACCATGGACTGAAATACCTCCGGCAGGCCTACCAAGCAGACGCAGGATCTGGCCCTGGTTACCGCAGTATAGATCAGGTTCCTGGTCATCAGCATGCGGGGGCCGGAATGAAGCGGAATCACAACCGCAGGATACTCGCTTCCCTGGGATTTATGGATGGTAATGGCATAGGCAAGCTCTAACTCTTCCAGCTGCTTATAGCTGTATTCCACCCGTTTTCCGGCGTCAAACTCCACGGTTATCAGCTCGGCAAATTCATTGATCTCTTTGACAACGCCGATATCGCCGTTAAATACGCCGGTTCCCTTGTCAACAGGAATGCCGTAACGATTTTGGCACTCCCACTCGATCGTGTAATTATTTTTAATCTGCATCACTTTATCGCCTTCACGGTAAATGGTTCCGCCGCTTTCCTTCTCCTTCTTGGACGGAGACGGTGGATTTAAAAATTCCTGCAGAATCGTATTCATGCGTTCCACGCCCAAAGCGCCTTTTCGCATGGGAGTCATGATCTGGATATCAAAAGGATCGGCATGGACATATCCCGGAAGTTTCTGCTTCACGAGAGTGATCATCGCATTGATGATCGCGTCAGGATGGTCTCTTCTGATAAACAGGAAATCATTGCTTTTCTTGCCCAGCGGTATCTTCTCACCCGCATTGATCTTATGGGCGTTGACAATGATATCGCTTTCCGCCGCCTGACGGAAAATCTTGGTAAGCCGGACTACGTTAAAGCATTCCGACGAGATCATATCCCGAAGCACATTGCCCGGGCCAACGGAGGGCAGCTGGTTGATATCCCCTACCAGGATGAGGCGTGTTCCCACGTTGACCGCCTTTAAAAGCGCGTGCATCAGGTGGATATCCACCATGGACATCTCGTCGATAATGATCACATCAAATTCCAGCGGATTTTCTTCATTTCTCTCAAAATGCATCCCCTGGCTTCCCCGCTCTTCCGGAACTCCGTTTAATTCCAGCAGGCGGTGGATGGTCTTGGCGTCATATCCGGTTGCCTCGGTCATTCGTTTCGCCGCCCGGCCCGTAGGAGCCGCTAAGGCGATGCTCATATCCTGAAGCTCAAAATACCGGATAATGGTGTTGATGGTGGTCGTCTTACCGGTACCAGGGCCTCCGGTGATGATGAGAAGGCCGCTGTTGACCGCCTCGATCACAGCCTGTATCTGCATCTCGTCCAGCTCGATCTCTTCCAGTTCCTGAATGCCTGCCAGCTGTCCCCGGACACGTTCTCCCGGAACCTCTCCTTTGACATTTAAGTCGTGAAGCATCTTGGCGGTGTTCAGTTCCATATAATAATATTGGGAAGCAAAGATGACCCTTACGCCTTCCCGCTCACGGATCACCAGGCGCTTGTCCATCTGCATGTCCATCAAATGCTTTTCCATATGCTCCGGCGCCACGTTCAAAAGTTCTGAGGACTGCCGCAGCAGTTCTTCCTGAGGAAGGTAGGTGTGGCCGTTTGACAGGGCCTGAAGAAGGGTATACAAAATACCGCTTTTAATGCGGAAATCGGAATCCGTAAAGATTCCCACCTTCGAGGCGATCTCGTCCGCCATCTTAAATCCCACACCGGGTATGTCGTCCGCCATGCGGTAAGGATTTTCTTTTACTATTCCATACAGAGAAGGGCCGTATTCCTGATAGATTTTCACCGCCAGATTCATGGAAATGCCATACTCCTGAAGGAACATCATGGCCTGGCGCATCTCTTTCTTCTCTTCCACCTGAGCACCTATGGCCCGGGCCATCTTGTCGCTGATCCCCTTCACCTCAGAAAGGCGTTCCGGTTCTTCTTCCATAATCCGGAAGGTATCCGCCTTAAAGCGGCGCACAATCCTGGCCGCCAAAGCAGCTCCTACGCCTTTGATGGCTCCTGAACCCAGATAGCGCTCCATGGACATGGTATCTTCCGGAGCCTGTATCTCATAGCTCTCCACGGCCATCTGCTCCCCGTAAACCGGATGTTCATTCATAGTTCCGGATGCCTCCAGCAGTTCGCCTTCACTAATATAATGAAAGGTTCCCACCAGTATGTATTCTTCGCCATCGTTCTGTCCGGTCACGCTGAGAACCGTATAGCCATTTTCTTCATTGCGAAATTTAATTTTTTCCACATATCCACGTACAGTTGCCATTTCCCATGCTCCTTGATTCTATCTCCTGCCCTGTTAAATTCAAGCCAGGATAAATCAGGGACGGAGGATTAAAATCCTCCGTCCCGTCTGTATCTGTCATTAAAATTCCTGTTTTGGACCGTCGCCATGAACGAACTCAATGAATTTTCCTGTACCGATTGCCACCGCTGTCAGCGGATCTTCTGCAATCATGGTATTGATTCCCGTTTTTTCTTCAATCAGGGAATCCAGACCGCTTAACAGGGAACCGCCGCCTGTAAGAACAATTCCGCGGTCGAAGATATCTGCCGCCAGCTCCGGCGGAGTGCGCTCCAATACGTTGTGTACGGCATCCACGATCTGAAGTGCCGGTTCCTTTAACGCGTCTAATGTCTCGTCCGAAGTAACCACAATGGTCTTAGGAAGACCTGTTACCAGGTTCCGGCCTCTGACTTCCATGGTTAATACTTCCGGTCTGCGGTAAGCAGCTCCTATATTAATCTTAATCTCTTCTGCGGTTCTTTCACCGATCAGAAGATTATGTTTTTTTCTCATATAACGGACCAGCGCTTCGTCAAAGTCATCACCTGCAATCTTGATGGAGGTGCTTACAACCGTACCGCCTAAGGAAATCACCGCGATATCCGCAGTACCTCCTCCGATATCGACAATCATGTTTCCGCATGCCTTGGAGATATCAATTCCGGCTCCGATGGCCGCCGCTACCGGTTCCTCGATGATGGTAACTTCTCTGGCTCCTGCCTGATAAGTCGCATCTTCGACTGCCTTCTTCTCCACTTCCGTGGCGCCGCTTGGAATACAAACGCTGATTCTCGGTTTTCTGAGAGTCTTTTTACCGACTGCTTTATTAATGAAGTATTTCAGCATCTTTTCAGTAACCGTATAATCGGAGATAACACCTTGGCGCAGCGGTCTGACCGCAACGATGTTGCCCGGAGTTCGTCCAATCATAAGGCGGGCTTCCTCACCAATCGCCATAATCTTATTAGTATCGCGGTCTATGGCAACTACGGAAGGCTCTTTCAGCACAACACCCTTTCCCTTAATATATACAAGGATACTGGCTGTACCCAGATCGATTCCAATGTCATTAGACACTAACATATATGTTCCTCCTGTTCATACTGCTTCATACAAACTATTCTCTATAACTGCTAAACAGTGGCAGCAGCCACTCATTACCATTTTAAACTATCGTTACTATTATATACAATCTCTAAGTGTTTTTAAAGGGTTTTTTTATTTTTTATTTTGTTTATGTTTTTTTTATGATAGGTACACACTTTCGTCACAATTGTTTTTTATACTTTAAGTACGTTATTCGAAAGAGTAACGGGCCTTTGTTTCAAGTAAATGACTTGAAATCACAAAGCTTTTTCATACTCATACCGGACGGCTTAGCCGTCCGGCCCCCCTAAAAATATAACCGCCCTGCTATTGCAAGGCGGTTTTTTGTTGTATGCGGTGAAGGGGCCGAAGAGTGGCCGGGGTCATGGAATCCATGCCCCGTCTGCTCCAACCATATAACCGTCGGGTGTTCGCTCTCCTGTATACATTTTCCCCATCTCACCATCAGATATGGTATGAAAATAATACCATTTCCCCTCTATCTCCTTCCAGCCCACAGTCATGGCTCCGCTGGCTTCCAGGAAAAACCACTTCTGATAGGCGGGATCGTACCACCAGCCGATGGCTGAAAAGGCATCCTCCTTAAAGTAGTACCAGAGACCTCCTATGCGTTCCCAGGTGGAGACGGCATAGGTTCCGTCCGCCTTCCTAAACCGCCACTGCTCTCCCATCTGCTCCCAATTCCCGCTGACCGTGTCCGGCATACTGGGGCCAGGGGCCGGGACAGTAGGAACAGTCCAGATCTCGCCGCCGTCATCAGAACTGCTGGGGCGGCTGACATAGACCGTGCAGACTGCCTGCCCATCTCCGGCCTTTGCCGTGATAACCGCTTTGCCGGGTTTTAAGGCGATCACCTGGCCGTTTTTATCCACAGAGGCGATCTCCGGCTTATCTGAAGTATAGATCACCGTCAGCGCTTCATTCGACTCCACTGTGGTCTTTAGCTGACTGGTCTCCCCCATCCAAAGATTCAGCGTTTCCGGCTCGATGCGGACTTTGGCGGAGGCCGCTTCCATGATCTCAATATGACAGGAGGCTTTTAAACTGACATCAGCCATGCTGATGGCCGTCACCGTCACTCTGCCCGGAGCCAGCGCCTCTAAAGCAGTGATGCACTCTCCGCTCTCCGACAGCTGCTGCCCTTCCTGAACGTTGCTCAGATCGCCGGAAATCTCCCAATAGATCTGCGGAGTGCCGGGATTGAATTGCTCGCTGTCGGAATATAGCAGAGCCGTCAAGTTCAGCGGAAGCACTTCCCCCTTTTTGAGTTTCAGGGTAATTGTACCGTCGATGATAGGCGCATCTTCAGAGGTGAGATTTAGGCCTCTGGGATAGTCGATCATCTGGTTTCCATACCGCAGGTAACTGGTCTCCAGCGCTCCAGCTGCTGCAAATGCCCAGCACAGACTGCTGTTCCCCTGATTCTTGGCTTTGGTGACCAGGCCAAGACTCCTGGAATCATATTTCTCCGGAAAATGCAGATTGAGAGGCTTGACCTCGATGTCATCAGCTTCTTCATTGGTCATAGCGCCGTCTCTGCTGCTTTGGAGCTTCTGAATTCTCAGGGCCTTTTCCTCCCTGCTTTGTTCTTCAGCTTCAGTCTGGTCGATTAGCAGCAGATCGTCGAACAGAGCTGCATCATCTCCGCTCTCCGCATAGTCTATGTCCGTCTCCGGATCTGTGCTTTTGTCTGCATCGGAAGCGGTAGCCCGATCCATCTTTGAATCAACAACCCGATCCGCATCCGAGCTGGTGGCAAGGCCGGGCTCCGGGTCTGCGGTACGGTCTGCATCCGAATCCGTTGCACGGTCTGCATCCGAGGCCGTAGCGCGGTGTGCATCCGAGGCCGTAGCGCGATGTGCATCCAAATCGACAGCACGGTCTGCATCCGAGGCCGTAGCGCGGCCAGGCTCCGGATGCGTGTCATCCTCGATCTCCCCTGGCGCTTCCCTGTTGTCTAATATCGTGATCCCCTGATTCTCAGGGGCGTATGTATATGCACAGATGTAAGGATATTCTCCTTTAGCGGAGGCATCCATACATTCAGACTCATCTTCCCAGCCTGCATAATAGTATGACTTTCCAGGAATTTCTTTGACACCGTTGATTCTGCCATCTACATTCATGTATGTATTAAATACAACGATTTTGTTTTCATTACTTGAAAGAGCCACATGGATTTCAAACTTTGAACCGGCCGGGATCGTAATCCCCTGATCCAAACGCGCAGTATAAAAGCCGGGATATTTTAAATAGCCGGTCTTCACGCGCTCCAGTGGCCCATCCCCGATCCGAACCCCGATCTCATAGGAAAGCTCACCGTATTTGACACTGAAGCCCACTGCTCTGAGCAGCTCGCTCTCACCTTCATTTTGAAAGACCTGCACCCCCCGCAGGAATCCCACGTTTCCTGTGCCCCCATCTACCATTCCGCCTGCAGTGTTGCTGTACATATGATTATAATTGTCATTCTGTTCCGGCGGAGCAAACGCTGCAGGGATAAATGAGGCTATTCCAAAATAACCGGACTCATAGGAGACATAATAATAATCCGGATATATCCCGCTATAGGAATTCTTACAAATCCATGCCCCATCCTGCTGGGGCATAGTCTCTTCCACCACGTTCCCATCCTCATCCTGTCTGGTCACACGGAAATTTTCTTTTGCGATCGTATCGTCCCATCCTACTATCAATATGGCGTGGGGCACAGTTTCACCATCAACATACCCCGGCGGCGCATAGAAATACTCATATTTATACCACGGAATATCTGACACTTGGATCCCGGGACTGTAGCACGCTCTGAAAGGCTGGAATATTGTATCTACCGCCCCATATGTCATGATCGCATTCTTCCAGTGTTCCATGTGGCTGCCATCCCCCCGGTCGGGCGGAAGAAAGAATACATTCTGTGTATGGAAATTGGGCGTCGCTTTTTTATAATGGATATAATCACTGGGAATCTCCTGCAGATCTCCTTTGTCATAATACGGCATCACTGCCTCGTTCACCGGCCCCTGCCAATGGGCCAGATAATGAGCCGCCGTCATCGTATTCCCACCTCTGTTTTTCTCCGACTCTTTCGAGATGTTCAGCATACGAAAGGGCGACGTCGGGTCAAACATCGTGCCTGCCATATGGGCCTCTGAGTAATCGGGCTGTTTGGTTCGATTGGCCTGCTTGGTAATTCTCAGCTGATAGCGGGATTCCTCCACATGTTCCCGGGGCCTGATACGCACCGTATAATCCCCTTCCTCCAGGCCTATGGGTTCCAAAATCTGGCTGTACAGATAGCTGGAACTGCCGATGACCTGTCGCTGATGCAGTAACTCCATGGTACAGGGGTATTCTGATTCCAGCGTCAGAGTTAAGTCACTCCTGCTCTCCAACCGGAAGGTGTAGGCGTCTTCGTCCTCCGGCGAGGATATATCGGCATCAAGCACACAGGGAAAGGATACTACGACCTCTCCATTATTTTCTAATTTTTCCCAGACATCATCCTGGTAAAATATCTCCGGTTCGGACAGTTCCGTCGGGAATGCCTGTGCAGCGCTGGCCTGATATGGGGACAGAGTGGAAAATGACAGGCCCAGAATCGCAGCAATCAAGCCCCGCGCAGTCCATATCCTTCTGTTCTTTCTCATCTCTTTTAGTCGGCTGCTCATCTATGTTTTCCTCCATTAGGTTTTTATTCAGCTTCATTATAAATATAAAACGAAGCGATTACAAGCTGCTTTTATCCGGACGAAACCTTTGTGATTGCAAACCCTTTAGCTTTTCCTAAGAGCACACCGTTGTCATAAGATCACATTCCTATAATATAAGAAAAACGGATTATCCCGCAAAAGCAGGATAATCCGTTCCCCTCAAATCTATTTTTTCAATTTTTCCTGCACATCCAGCAGATATTGAACATAGAAAGCCGCTCCGTTTAACATTCCGTCTTCATCCAGATCGAACCTCTCATGATGGAGGGAATAACAGCAGTCTTTGCTTTCATTGCCGCATCCGACAAAGGCATAGATTCCCGGATATTTTTCCAGGAAATAAGAAAAATCTTCTCCGCCCGGAGTTCCGGCATAATGAGCGATCCCCTTCTCTCCCAGTATTTTCCGCACAGATTCCTCTGCAATCACGCTGTATTCCGGATCGTTGATGGTGGGCGGAACGCCCGGATTGTACTCGAATTCATAGGTTGCACGGTAAGCTTCGCATGTATTTTTGATGATCCGCTCGATCATTACAGGAAGTTCGTTCCTCAATTTTGGATTGAAGGTGCGCACCGTGCCGGAAAGCTCAGCGGTCTGGGCAAATATATTGGAAAGAGTTCCTGAATGGAAGGTGCAGACGCTGACAACCACGGTATCTATAGGATTGGTTTCACGGCTGGCGATACTCTGCAGCGCATCCACCACTTTTGCTCCCACATAGATCGGGTCCACCACGAACTGAGGCATGGCTCCGTGTCCGCTTTTTCCGATAATTTTAATCTTCATAAATGCAGCCGAAGTATATCTTGGTCCTGCATCTACAGATATGGTTCCCGCATCCAGGAATGGGAAAATGTGCATTCCGGCAACGGTATCTAAATCATCCACGGCTCCTGAATTCAGGATCTTTTCCGCTCCCTCCATCACTTCCTCTGCCGGCTGGAAGATGAACTTTACGGTACAGTTAAGCTCGTCTTTGTGCTCCGACAGAATCTTGGCCGCAGTCAGAAGCATCGTGATATGGGAATCGTGTCCGCATGCGTGCATTACCCCAGGATTCTGGGACTTATATTCAAGATCCTTGACTTCAGTAATAGGCAGAGCATCGATGTCGCATCTCAGGCCAATCACCGGCTTATCCGATTTTCCTTTCAGGGTAGCCACAGTGCCGGTATCTGCTACCTCCACATAGGGAATCCCCATCTTAGTCAATTCTTCCCTGATTTTCTTCGCTGTTTCATGTTCTTCCCAGCTAAGTTCCGGATGGCGGTGAAAATGCCGCCGTATATTGACCGCATATTCTCTGTTCTTTTGAATCTCTTCGACAACGTTCATAATACCACTCCTCATATATTTCTTTTATGGATGCTGTGTAACTGTTAAAATGGGCCGTAATTCATGCTGCACGCCAGGAACAGGAAAATCATCTGGACAATGACGAAGATTCCCTGCAGGGGCAGGATGAATTTATACCAGGTTTTCAGCGGAACTTTTGCCAGGCCGAGATAAATCAGCAATGTGCCGTTAGTAAACCAGAAAGTATTGGAGATACCGTCGCCAAACTGGAATGCCAGTACGGCTGTCTGACGCGTAATATGTAACATATCTGCCAGCGGCACCATGATCGGCATAACAGCAGTTGCCTGACCGGAACCGGACGGAATAAGTGCATTGACAAAAAAGTTAACGATAAACATACCCACAACGGTAACGTAAGAAGACGCATTGCCTAAAATACTGGAAAGTCCATGTACCAAAGGATCAATCAGACCGCCTGTTGTCATAGTCCACTGAACCGCTCTCGCAACACCGATGATTAACGCTCCTGAAAATGCTCCCTTTGCGCCATCGATCAGCATATTGACAACATCTTCCGGGCTCACCCTGTTTAAGATTGCAACCACGATGCCGCCGATCAGGAAAATTGCACCCATTTCAGCATATGACCATCCAAGTGTCAGCATACCGTAAATGGTTACTGCAAAGGATACGATCATTACTACCAGAGATACCATTTTAATCGGGTCCAGAACCATGGCTGAATCGGTTGGAATGAGAAGAGAGGAATGGTCTATGTTCTTAACAAGGCTGCGCGACGGATCGGCCTTGATCTTCTTTGCATAGCGCAGTACCCAGAACAGGCTGAGCAGACAGATAACCACCAAAACCACGAGACGAAGCTCCCATCCTGAGAACATAGGAAGTTCTGCAATGGTGTCGGAAGTACCTACCGTATATACGTTAAACGGACCCACGGCGAATGCGATCAGGCAGGCAAAACCGGATATAGCCATACCAACCAACGAGTCATATCCCAGAGAAATGGCCAGGGAGATGATGATCGGCACGAACGGAATAATATGTTCGCTCCATCCCAGGATTCCGCCGATGATAAAGAACAAAACCATGATGATGGCAAGAATAACCTGACTGCTCACTTTGGATGAAGATTTTAAAACGCTGTTTACGGCTGCGCCGATTACTCCTGTCCGGTTGTAGATTTCAACAACGCCGCCGATGATCATAACGCAGAACATAAGAGCGCCGGAAGCCACGAGTCCGTTTGGAATAGAACGGAACATATCGAGAAATGAAACCGGAGTCCGGTCAACGGCGTGATAACTGTCAGCAACCACCACGGTTACGTTATTAACAGTTTCACGGTCATAAGCGCCTGGTATTACAAAGTACGAAGCGATCGTACACAGCACTATGATTGTCGCCAGAATCAAAAACGGGTTGAGACTCTTTCCTTCTTTCTTTTCCTTCATTTTCTTTCCTCCTAAAATTTTAAAAAGCGGTAATAATTGCATCGGTCAGCCGTTCCATGGCATCGAGATCTTCCAGATATACACATTCCCTTGCGCTGTGCGTATTATGGATATTTATACCTACGGGAATTGTTCTGATGCCTAAATTGTTGGTACATGATGCGTCGAGATATCCAAAGGATTTTGCAATCTTCATCTCAATGCCGGCCAGGTCATAAACATGTTTCATACGTTCTATCATATCGGCATTTTCATCGAAAAATGTCTCATGAACCATAATATTTTCATTTACCTTGCATTCACAGTGGGATTGCTTCGCGATGTCGTAGATAATGCGTTTCACATCGGCGATTGTCCGCTCAAACTGCTCGTTTCCAAAGCTTCTGATCTCCAGGTCAAAGCGGGCGTATTTGGGAATGATATTGGTTCTTGAAATGGATACGAAATTTGAAACATTGACGTTTAAATTGTCGTTGACCCTTCCGAGGGGAAGTCTTGATACGATCTCCGCGGCGGACTGCAGCGCATTGATCCCCGAAGCCGCATCCACAATTACATGGGCTTCGCGGCCGATCAGTTCCACATTCATCTGAATCACGCTTGGCGTCCGGGCCAGGATTTCTCCGGTCACATAGTGGTCGATGACTACGGCTTCTTCACTGTCAATCTTAGAATAGTCCGCATATTTTGATCCCTGCAGACCCATCTCCTGACATACCGTGAACAAAAGTTCCAGCGGCCGCATTCCAGATTCCATCTGCTTTTCAATGGAATGAAGCACCAGGGCAATTGCCAGTTTTCCGTCAGCTCCCAGAATCGTAGAACCTCTGCTCTGCAAAATCCCGTTTTCCACATAGGGTTCGATGTTATTGCCCGGAGCCACCGTATCCATATGAAAAACCAAAAGCAGGGGCTTTAAATGGGGTTTTCCCTTCGTCTTAGCCAGAATATTCCAACCATTTGTAACCACTTCCGGGCCCAGCTCCTGCCGTTCATAAGGAATGGACAATTGATGGAGCTCATGTTCGATTAACTCACAAAACGCTTTCTCATTATGAGATTCACTTCCGCATCTTACATACCGCATAAAGCGGTCTAAAAGTGTGCTGGCCATTACCTCCTCCTTTGCTTATAGACTTATATTATCATAAGGGTTTTCACAAATCTATCGTTCATACCATGTAAAAAAAACCGTCTTTATTGTATATATGCACAAAAATATATGGTTAATCATCATAAAGTTTGTTATAATACAAAAAATAAAATTTTTATATCGGATTCGGATATGAAACAGTACCGGAGGTAAAACCATGATTGACCGCAGAATTATGCATGAAGTAGTTGACAGCCTGAGCGGAGTTATTAATCTCCCGCTTCAGGTTTGCGATACCAGCGGATGCGTCTACGTATCCACGGACCCTGCCGCTATCGGCCAGATGAATCTTCTGGCCATCGAAGCGCTGAACGCCAATGCAAAAGTCACCCGGATGAGCGGAGCGGACGTATCCGGAGCCGCCATTCCCATCACCTACCATTCCAGCAGAATCGGGGCCCTTGTCGTCGAGGTGGCATCTGCGCTGGAGCAGAACACGCTGGAAATCCTGCGAAAAAGCGTTGAGCTGATCTATGCGGAAAAAATCGCCGCCCAAACGGCGCTCACTTCCAACACGGAAAAAGACCAGTTCCTGTTCGAGTGGCTTCAATACAGAGACGATTATAACGACCGTTTCATAAAGCGGGGAAAGAACCTTGGAATCGATATTACAGAGGAAATGACCGCCCTTTTGATTGAAAATGATCCGGCCAATACATTTACCTCAATCCCGGTACTGCAAAATATCGTGGGAGAGAATAATTACGTGCTGCCCGCCGAAGCCGGGGATACCTTGGTCATCCTCCGCAGGGAACCTCATATGGAGAAAAAGATGAACCGTGTAAAGACCGTATGCAGGGAATACCCCATCGGAATCAGCGGACAAAAAAAGCACCTGTATACCGTATATACAGATGCTCTCCGAAGCCTTCAGCTTGGTAAGGCCCTCTTCCCCAATGAAAAATTATTTACCTATGACCGGATGAAGCTGGCTATCACCTTGTCCGAAATGGCTGATGCAGAACTGAGCGATACATTTCGGCAATTGACCGACAAGGGGCAGAATGCACACCTTGACGAAACGGTCATCGCATATCTGCAGTATAACGGCGACATCACCGCCGTATGCGAAGCGCTCCATATTCACAGGAACAGCATTCAGTACCGTATGAAACGCATCGCATCCCTTTGCGGCAAGCACCTTGATAATTATTACGATCTGCTGTACTTGTACGCTTCTTATATTGCTTACACTATAAAAACATGATTTTTTACAGATATTCTCCGTTTTCTTTAATTATCTGTTTGTACCAATAGAAAGAGTCTTTTGGTATTCGTTTTTGGGTGGCATAATCTACGTAAACGATGCCGAACCGGTCATTGTATCCTCTTGCCCACTCGAAATTATCCATAAAGCTCCATTGGAAATAGCCTGCGATCCGGGCGCCCTCTTCCGCTGATTTTTTGAGCCATTTCAGATGGCGGTGAAGGTAATCGATTCTCTGAGGATCGTGGACTTTTCCGTCTAAATGCACCCAGTCATGGGAAGACATTCCATTTTCCGTGATGAAGATCGGCGTTTTATAGCGCTCATAAAGGAACTTGGTTCCCCAGTAAAGACAGTCGAAATTCACATGCCATCCGATTGCGGTCTTTGGATCGCCTATGGGATAGGGCACGGTCTCCGGATTGCCTTCTGCGTCCGCCCGGGTGGGAACGCCCCGGTAGATGTTCTGGCCGTAGAAATCCAACGGCTGACCGATTATTTTCATATCATTCTGACCGATTGACGGCAGATCCGCTTCCAGAATCTTCATTCCGTCTTCCGGATAATGTCCCAGTAAAACCGGATCGCTCCACCAGGCGGCATTCCAGGACCAGTCTCCGTTTACAGGCATTTCGAAAAATGCGCGGCGGGCGGCATTGATATCTTCAGCGCGTTCCGTTACCGGTACAGGCACGTTGGATGTGGGCGCATAGCCGATTTTTGCGTCAGGAACCGCACTTCTGACCGCCTGCACACCAAGGCCGTGGGCCAGCAGCACATGATGGGCCATCTGAAGTGTTTCTTTCCTGCCGTATTTATGGCCCGGCGCATGCACTCCGTCCACAAATGCCAGGCCGATAAATACCTGCGGTTCGTTAAATGTCATATAGTTCTTCACCCGGTCGCCGAGGCGGGAGGCGATGAGGCCGGCGTATTCGGCAAACCATTTGGGGGAATCCGGGTTCATCCAGCCGCCCCGGCGGTACAGCTCATAGGGCATATCCCAATGGTACAGCGTGAGGTACGGGGTAATTCCGTATTTCAGCATTTCATCCACCAGATCGCTGTAAAATTGAATGCCCTTTTCATTTACCGTTCCGGTTCCCTGGGGCAGAACCCGGGGCCAGGATACGGAAAACCGGTATGCCTGAACGCCCAGTTCCGCCATCAGTCTGATGTCTTCCTTGTAACGGTGGTAATGGTCGCATGCAATGTCCCCGTTATGGCCTTCGAATATCTTTTCCGGCTGGTGGCTGTATATATCCCAAAGCGACAGCCCTTTTCCGTCTTCCTGTGCGGCTCCTTCAATCTGATAAGAGCTGGTGGCTACACCCCAGACAAAATCTTTTGAAAAACTCATCCCTATCTCCTCCTATTTACAGTTCCAAATCAATTATCTGCTCATCTCCCAGACTGCCTATATGCAGTTTAAGCGGGATATCTGGATTCACGTGTTCCAGCGCTGTGATCTTAACCAGCTTCTCCTGCCCTGCCATCATTGGGAAATAATTGTCTTCACAGACGATCTTCCGATCGCATTCTATTTCCAGCATCTGCACCATTCCTTCTGAATGGACGGTCAATTCCCACTGGCCCTGCCCCGTCTTTTTAGCGGAAGCCTGTATTGGTTTTTTCACCAGTTCCAATTCTCCATATGGGCAGAACAGAAGCAGATCCTCGGAAACGATGCGGCCGTCCGCATAGGCGCGCACAAAAACAGTCTCTTTAGTGCGGTCCCGAACCTTAGAATACAGCTGTTTAAGCGTTAATGCGGTCAAAAGTTCACCGGACTGGCAAACCGTCTCTTTGTGGAATTCCTGAAGCACGGTTCCCTCTTCGTCTAAGTGGAATGCATCCAGTCTGACATTGGCGGAAGAAGGCAGATGGTTGGAAAGCATCACCCTCACATCACACAGATCACGGTAAGGGAATATGGATATTCCGCTGTACAAACGCTGAACCACATAATAGCTCATCATCGGGCGGCCGTCATAATCCACGCATCCGAACTGGAACAGAGGGCCTCCCTTATTAAAGGACCAATAGATAATTCCGTTGTTGGACGGGCCGGTAAAACGGAACTGGCTCAGCGCATTATAATCTGCCCTGGCCTGTTCCACCTCAAGCGCATGAAGGTAACCGCGCAGGGAAGTGACGTCAAACCAGCTGCTGAACGGCCTTCTGTTAAAAAGCGGGAGGGAAGTAAGCTTCGCCCATTTTTCCGCCCATCCGGCGCCTTCAAACTCCTTTAAATCCAGACCCATATATTTTTCCAATGTTTCCGGGCGGGAATAGCTTTCCGTTGTCCAGCAGGTTTCGCTTACAAACAAAGGATCTTTAAATGCATTGTAATAATTGCCCCAGCAGTGGCAGTCGCCTTCGGCAGGTGACTGACAGTATTTCCCTCCGTGAGGAGAATTGCAGATATAGGGCAGTTCCGGGCAAATTCTCTTCACCAGGCCCGGCACATGTTCTAAAGGCAGGGAACTTCCGTAAAAACGGTCCAGTTCCTGCTGCCAGCCGTATTCATCCCATCCCTCCAACTGCTCGTTGCCTCCGCAGACTAAGCAGATGCATGGATGGGAACGGATGGTTTTCAGCACGCCTTCCGTCTCTTCCAAAAATTCCCGCACAAACTCAGAATCGTAATCCGGGTACACGTTGCTGTGCAGAAACAGGTCATGCCAGATGAGAATTCCCCTTCGATCGCATTCCGCAAAAAACGAATCATCCTCCACAGCGCCTCCGCCCCATACGCGCACCAAATTCACATGGCTTTTTTCAAGCAGAGTGAACATGGCATCATACTGTTCTCTGGTTCCATACACCTTTAAATAATCAAATGGTATGTAGTTCTGCCCGTGAGCGTAAATCTTCTGCCCGTTTACGGCAATGTAAAATGTCTTCTGTCCCGTCTCCGTCCGTTCCACAATTTCCACAGTACGGATTCCAATCTGCCTCTCCGTTTCATCCGTCACCGTCTCTCCCTCCATGAGGGAAACTTTCAGCGTATAAAGATAAGATTCTCCATACCCCGCAGGCCACCACAGATTCGGATCGGTAACCGTAATCCCGGTTTCCCGTTCTTCTTCCAAAGCGTCATAACCGGTTTCCCAGACACAGGTTCCGTCCTTTTTCATCAGGGATATCCGCACTTTTGTATCCGCACCTGCGTTTTTAACGCTTACGCTCACCCGTCCGCGGGCAGTCGGCCCGATCGCATCCGTAGCGTAGGATACGTCTGAAATATACGCGGCCGGGTAAAAATACAGCTCCACAGGCCGGTTGATCCCGATTCCCAACACTCCGGTTCCCACATTTAGCAGGCTGGAATTTGTGAAAAAGCTGCGCTGGTAACGACGGATCAGGGATTTTCCCAGCAGGCCTTCCGTTCCATCCCCTCTTTTCAAGCACTCTGCGGCCCCGATCTTATCCTCAATCATGCGCGAATGGGCTTGAATGCGGATTTGAAGGCGGTTATGTTCCAAAACCAGAACGGAGGCATCCACCTTAAATTCATAGCTTCGGTATGCATTGGCCGTTTTTCCCAGGAATACTCCGTTTAGCCAAACCTCTGAAAATGTGTCCACACCCCATAATTTGAGAATCACCGTACCGTACATTCCGTATTCGGACGGGGCGTCAAATTCAGTTTCATACAGCCAGTCGCTCTTAGCCACCCAGGCGGCGTCAAAGGCGGCCTGAGTGCCCGCATATGGGTTATTAAGCCTGCCGTGGCGCATCAGATCATACTGCACGCAGCCCGGCACTTCCGCTTTCATGGCGTCCTTTACAGCCGTAGGCTGTATATGATCCGGCAGATTGGAATCGTATTGTCCCACGCTCCAGTCCGTCAGTTCTACTTCTAATTTTCTCATATCGCGGCTCCTTTGTCATCTTTGATCTCATTCTTTCGGCCTTGTTTTCGTATAAACATCCCTGTCGGCCAGCTGGTTTCTAAGCGGCCGTCCTTCCCGGTAACGATTTATATTGTCACAGATAATCTCCAGGGACTGAGCCACCAGATCAGGCATTTCCGGCGTGCAGTGGGGAGTGATCACCATATTTTCCAGGTCCCACAGCGGGCTGTCCCCGCTTAAAGGCTCATATTCAAAGGTATCACAGCCGGCTCCTGCGATCTCGCCGGACGCTAAGGCTTTTGCAAGGGCTTCTTCGTCCACAATCGATCCTCTTGCCATATTGATTAAAAGGGCGGTGGGCTTCATAATTTTAAATGCGTGCTCATCGATCATATGATAGGTTTCATCGGATAACCGGACGGATAATACGACGATATCGCTGCGCTTCAGCAGTTCATCCACGCTTTCCCCTTTATCCGCGCAGAATATTTCATCAACGCCTTCCGGCAGGGTGTCACAGCTTCTGTCATATCCCAATACGTTCATACCGAATACTTTAGCGCGTTTTGCCACTTCTTTTCCGGTAAATCCCATGCCGATGATGCCCATGGTTTTTGAATACATGCCCCGGCTTTCCACGTACATGCGGCCGCCCCAGATATGGTTCTTCTGCTGGGCCGATACATCATGGATTTTATAGATCAGGGACAGAGCCAGAAAGAAGGTGTGTTCCGCCAGCACAGGGCCGGATCTGCCTGCCGATCCGCTCAGCATGATGCCCCGCTCAAATATCTCCGGGCGGGCGGAAAAGTTAAGTCCCGCATGGTCGCAGTGAATCCATTTCAGATTCTTTCCTTCATTCAGAATCTGGTCGTTTAAATCGCTTCCAAGAATAGCCACATCCGCTTTCTGAAGGGCTCTTGAAATGCCCTCTACATCATTTTTATCCACTTTTATGATCTCGGCAGGAGCCAGCGCATCCGCCAGCTTATCCCAGTGCCACCCATCGTATGCTACAGTCGTCAGTACGGTTGAAATTTTTCTTTCCATTTTTTATTCTCCATTCAATTTAATTAACTAGCCCTTTACGGAGCCCACCATTACGCCTTTTGCGAAATGTTTCTGTAAAAACGGGTAAATACACATAATCGGCAGCATGCTCAGCACCACGGAAGCCATACGCATGGTTTCCTGAGGCGGAGCCGTATCGTTAAAGGACTGGGCCACGCCGGAGGCATCCGCATCGATTACCAGCTGTTTTACCATCAGCTGAAGAGTCCATTTTTCCGTATCCGATATGTACAGCATGGCGTCGAAATACGTGTTCCAGTGCATTACGGCAAAAAACAGGGTAAATGTGGCTATAATCGGCATGGACAGCGGCAGGATGATCTTAAAGAACACGCCCACCTCGCTACATCCGTCAATCCTCGCCGCCTCCTCTAAGGACAGCGGAATGGATTTAATGAAGGAACACACCACTACCAGATGCCACGCACTTGTCAGGGAAGACCAGATCAATGCCCAGTAGCTGTTAAGCAGACCCAGCTTCTGCACCACCAGATAGGTGGGGATGGTTCCTGCGTTGAAAAACAGGGTGACAATGACCATTCCGTAGATCAGCTTATGTCCCGGAAGCTCTGTTTTCGTCAGGCCGTAGGCCATGGACAGAGTGACCGCTAGATCCAGCACGGTTCCCACAATGGTGATGAACAGCGTGCTTTTTAAAGAATTGATGTAGCTGTGTGTCGACAGAATGTACTTATAGGATTCCAGCGACCATTTAGGCGGCAGCAGGTAAAATTTAAACGGTTCATATGCGGCCGGATCTGTAAATGAGATGCTGAGCACGTACAGAAACGGCAGCACACACATCAGCGAAATCACCAATACAACTGCAGATATGATCAGATCGCCGGCAGATAATTTCTTTTTTTTCGGTTTCATTTCCATTCACCCCCTTAATAGATCCCTTCGTATCCCATTTTTTTCACGATCCGGTTGGAAACCCATACGAACAGACATCCAACCAGGCCCTTGAATACGCTGACCGCAGATGCAAAGCTGATATTTCCCTGGATAATACCCAGCCGGTATGCATAGGTGTCGAATACCTCTGCCACGCTGTTGACGGAAGGATTGGCCATCAGCAAAATCTGTTCGAATCCTACGTTTAATATGGTTCCCAGCTTGAGAATCAGCAGCGTAACGATTGTAGGAGCGATGGCCGGCAAAGTTATGTACCAGATTTTCTGCAGACGCCCGGCCCCATCCATAACTGCAGCCTCATATTGTTCCATATCCACGGCCGAAATCGAAGCCAGGAAAATGATGGTTCCCCAGCCCGCCTCTTTCCAGATGTTCTGGGATACAATAATGCCCCAAAACAGCTTTGGTTCGGACAAAAATGATACGGTAGGGCTGCCCATAGTTGCCAATGCTTTATTCACCACGCCCACATCCACGGACAGCAGGAAAAACGTCATGCTGGCTACGATAACCCAGGACAAAAAATGGGGCAGATAGAGCATGGTCTGGTTAAACCGTTTGAACTTCTCATTTTTAATTTCATTCAATAACAGCGCCAGCACAATCGGCACCGGAAAATGAAATAAAAGATTCAGGAAATTAATACACAGGGTATTGCGCAGCATCAGATAAAAATAATCATCCTGGATCAATTCCTTAAAATGCTTCAGGCCGACCCACTGGCTTCCCGCCATCCCCACATAGGGGTTGTAATCCTGAAATATAATGCCCAGCATTCCCATAGGGATGAATTTAAAGATAATAAAGTAAATAATCCCCGGAAGCATCAGCAAATACACATACCGTCCCTGATACATGCGCCTTAACGTCCGCCTGTAAGGGGTTTCTTTTGCGTTCGGCACTCCCATTCCTCCTTCTTTTTAAAAAGCTATTACATAGAGATGTAATAGCTTTTTAACTCATTCTTCTATTCTGATACAACCGCCTTATAGCTGGCAGCAAATTCCTGATAAGCTTCTTTCATCTCAGGCTTTGCATTTAATTCGTCAACATAAGCCCGGTAATCGTCCATGGAGATCTGGCCGGTAACAGCCTGAACACCTTTGGCAGCCCAATCCTGGGAATATTTAGGCCATACGTTGATCCATTTCTGGCTTGTGGCAATATAGAACGGATTGGTGCGGGCTTTTTCCAGATAACCGTAGCTGTCGAACAGTTCTCTCTGAGCCTGGTTGTATTCTTCCGGAGCAGCCGTACTGTCGATCTTCATAAATGGGTTGTACATTAACGGGAGCACCTGCCATGGCGCGCTGGAGCCCATCTCCTGATCGCGCAGCTCTGTCATCACTTTTTCTCCGTTAACAACATTGTAGTGAACGCCTTCCACGCCATATGTGGTCAGGTCATAAAATTCTTCCGTGGTAGTTTTCTCAAAATAATCCAGTATCTTCAGCATTTTTTCTTCCGGAACCGCTTTGGATATAAACATGCTGTCGATTACGCCTGTTCCTGCGTCCACCGCATAGCATCCTTCTTTTCCTTCCAGCAGCGGAACAAACTGTGCAACCGCATCCGGATTCTTTTTCTCAAGGGTCTTTGTAAATGGATAGCACCAGCGGCCGGACTCATTGATCATGGTTACGGCTGATCCAGACTGGAACATCTCTGTGGCCTGGGTTGGCTTCATAACGGAAAATTCTTTGGACAGAATGCCTCTTTCATACGCTTCCCTCATCCACTCCACATAGTCGGTGAATCCCGGAGTCAGTTTCTGGTATACCAGACCGCCTTCTTCATTATAATAAGGATCGTCCACTCCAAATGCAGACGCCAAACCGCCGCTTCCTCCTAAAAATACATCCTGCTTGGAAACCAGTCCTACCATATTAGGATTCTTCTCAACCACCGCTTCCAGCACATCCAGAAGCTCATCCATGGTATTCGGCATCTCCATTCCGGCGGCTTTTACAAGATCTTCACGTATGATCGGCGCTCCCTGAACCTTCGGCACACTCTGTGGAATTCCGTAGATGCGTCCGTTGATTCTGCTTGTCTCCCATGCTTCAGGCGCTACCTTATCCCTTAAATTAGGATAATTGCTGAAATCTCCCAACACATCGGTCAAATCCCAAAATGCGCCGTTTTGCACTGCATTGATAAAAGAAGGATCGTTCAAATTCTTTGATAAGTTCGCAACTAATACTTCCGGAATCTGTTTGGAAGCCAAAATCAGGTTTAATTTTGTCGTATAATCCCCATCCGGAATCCATTCTACCTTTAATTCCGTATTTGTTCTTTTCTGATATTCCTGCCAATATGTATTGTTCATATCAGGAACCTGGTCAAACAGACGAACCGTCATCTGAATCTTTAATGGTTCTTCATTTTGTTCCCGGGTTTGATCCTGGCTTTGTTCCTGGCTTTGATTCTGACCCGGATCTTTGCTCTGCGCCTCTGTCTTCGCTTCTGTTCCCTTAGATGCCGGTGCACTTCCGCACGCTGCTAAGGATCCTACGGTTAATGTAGCGGCCAGCAATCCTGCAATGGCTTTCTTTAACATAATAAAAACCCCCTGTTATTCATTTTAATTTGTTGTTTGTTGTTGGGATGTGCACATCCGTTTGATGATCTTACTGTAACCCTTCTTTCCTTTTTCGTAAATATTTACTTTCCTTTTCTGTGATTAAATCCTATGATCTGCCGTTGTAACTTTCTACTTTCGTGATAACATTCTATGGATTCACCCTATAATTCATCGACAATCCGGCTTTTTCATATTATACTTTTTTATAGAAATATCGTGATTTTAAGGATATGGAACAGTCACAAGATATCTTATTAAAGATTTAAATCACAATTAAGATTTAGATCAGGGGAGGGGTCAAATCGTATGAGGATTTCGCGGCGTCATCAAAACAGGTCTGTATTATGGAGAAATGTTATTCTGCTGTCTCTGCTTCTGCTATTTCCCATCTGCTCCCTTCTCTATTTTGTGCTGCGGATCGGTACGGAAAATCTGCTGGACTACACTCAGAACAAAGAAATCCAGCTGCTCTCCAATTATACCAACGGCCTGGATTCCAATCTGATCACAGCGGATAATTTAACCAACCAGCTTCTGTTTGATAATGACGTGATGACTGTCCTGTCGTCTGATCCGGAAGAACCGGATTATGCAGCCATAAAATCGGTCCTGCTCAGCATTGAGCGGATGTACTACTCCAATCGTTTTATCGAATCCATCTACCTTTATGATACCATCCATCCTTACATCCTGTCCGATGCGATGATTTATAAAAAAGACTTTACGGACACCGAAGTGCTGGAAGACGATCTCTATTCCTCCACCGGACTAAAGCCACTTCGCACGGTGGATCGGAGCACAGCCGTAACGCAGGCGAAACCGGTCACGCTGCTCAGCTATGTAAAACAGGTGTATAACCACAGCGCGGGGACTCCGGTCACAATAATCGTCAACGTGCATCCGGAAGCATTTGCCACCCTTAACAATACCGGCCAGCCAACCGGATCGTTTTTTATTCTGGATTCCGGTCTTTCACCTCTTTATGAATTTCAGACGGATCATGTGCCAAAGGCTGAAATTCTGGACGATTTTTCCAACCTGCTGGCCCAACAGGAGAAATCCGATTCCCCAGGATGGTCTGCGCTGACCATTCACAAAGAGAAATATTTTTTATGTTACCAGTTTCTGCCGGATTTCGGCCTGTATACCCTGTCCGTACAGAATTACACTTATTTCACGGACAGCATTATCCAGACCACCGGAAGTCTGGCGCTGCCATTTGTGGTCATCATTCTGATCTCCATACTGGCAATCTTATTTGTCTCCTACCTGCTGTACCGGCCGCTAAAACAGCTGCTTCAGAAGTTTGAGATTCCCATGCATTTGCTGCCTCAGACCAATCAGCCCAATGAATACTATCTGCTGTCAAATGCCATGTCCAATCTGTATGAACAGAAACGGGAGCTGGAACAGCAGTATACGATCACCCGGTCCTATGCGGAGACCTATTCGCTTCACGAATTTTTGATTGCTTCGGAATTTAATAAGGAAGATTTCCTCCAGCTCAGCTCTACGCTGAAGCTGACATTGGAGCACCCGTTTTTTTACCTGCTGCTTCTTAAATTTAAGCAGCCAATTCCAAGGGAGATACGGAAATCTTTTTCCGACACGCTGTCCCGCCTGGTTTCCGACTCCTTTTACAATATCACCATAACGGACCCTCATAATCTCACCGTTTTGCTGAACACGTCCCTGAGCGCCGAATCGGTTCTTAAAATCGCCGGCTGCTTAAAACAGGAGTTCACGGACAAAAAATATACGGCAATTATCGGCATCAGCACTTGTTTTGATGAGATCGAGTCCATTCCGACTTATTATAATGAGGCCTTAAAAAAGCTGCATGAACAGCCGTTTACCGCCTTAAATCAGGCGGAAATCATCAATCTCAACCCGGAAGAAAACAATGGGGAGAACATTTATCCAAAACCCGATTTAGATACTCTGCTGACCAAAATAGCGGAACAGGACCGGGATGGAGTGCTGTCTGCCGCCCTCGATCTGCTTGAACCATATACTTCCGTGCCGGAAAGCAATTATCTCTATTTAATTTACCTGGTTTTTGAAATAGAGAGCTCCGTATATAAACATGTGGTATCCTTAGGCGGCGTCTATGATAACCCGGAATACAATAATTACCAGCTGTACCGGCGGATCAGGGAAACGGATGATCTCTTTTCTCTTAAACATAACCTGCTGTCCTTTTTGGAACACAGCCTGGACCTGCTGCAGCTGAAAAGCCAGCGCCAGTACAGCGACATAATCGGGCAGGTGCTCGAATTCATTGGGGAAAATTACAGTTCAGATATTTCAATCGTAGATATAGCAGAATATGTCCATCTCTCCCCCAACTATCTGAGCAACCTTTTTAAAGCTGAGAGAAATGAAACATTATTAGAAACGTTAACCACCGTCCGCATGGAAAATGCCAAAAAGCTTCTTGACGATCCCTCCCTGCGCATTAAAGATGTGGCTGCACTGGTAGGTTATAACACAGTACAAAGCTTTATTCGCTATTTCAAAAAATACTATCATGTCACACCGGAACAGTGGCGTAAAATTAATCAATAGCAGATATACTTTTTTAATTCTTTCGTTATTGTTTTTATTATTTTTTTATGGAATAGCCATACTTTACTCACAAATAGCTGGCATAATATAAGAGAACTAGTTAATAAAACTTTTTCATACTCATACGGGATGCAAAAGCATCCTGCCCCTATAACATTTTCTTATTTACATATTATACCTACCATTCCTAAAGTGAAACCAAACGCCTGCCAACCCCGCAGGCGTTTGGTTTTTTACTTGTACCAAATATTTTTTTAATCAGGCCAGCGAAAACCAGCACGAAAGAGAAAGCCGGAACGGGCCGCAGGGCCGACGGCAGAAGATAAAGACATCTGGGATCGTATGGAACCCCTAAGAGATACTTAGGCCCATAAGAGCAGAACGAGGCAGGTAGAAGCTGAATTCCGAATCAGCTTCTAAAGCGCCACTGAGCCGTGAAGTCATAAAGAGTTCACTGCGAATGGCGCTGGCCTGTCTCGTTCTGCCCTTATGGGCCTTAGTATCTCTTAGGGGTGAATCCCGAATTCCATTTGGCTTGTTCTTCCTCCTCCGGCCCGAATGCCCCTTGAACGCTTCGCCTTCCTGGTTCGCCTCCCGATTCCGTGCGTATCTATACTAAAAGAGACCATTCACTGCAATCCCACACCTTTGTGGCCAATCCTTCGTAAAATTCAGGTTCATGGCAGATCAGCAAGATGCTTCCCTTATAGGCCTTCAGCGCCCGTCTCAGTTCTTCTTTGGCCTCCACGTCCAGATGGTTGGTGGGCTCGTCCAGTAAAAGGATATTGGTCTCCCTGTTTATCAGCTTGCACAAACGCACTTTTGCCTGCTCCCCGCCGCTCAGCACGCGGACCTGGCTTTCGATATGTTTTGTGGTCAGACCGCATTTTGCCAGAGCTGCGCGGACCTGGTACTGAGTATAGGAAGGAAATTCTTTCCAGATCTCCTCAATACATGTGGTCTTGTTCCCGGCAGCCATCTCCTGCTCGAAATATCCGATATACAGGTAGTCTCCAAGCTCTACCTCACCGCTGATTGGCTGGATTAATCCCAAAATGCTTTTCAAAAGCGTCGTCTTTCCAATTCCATTGGCGCCGCGGAGCACGATCTTTTCTCCCCGCTCCATCACAAGATTTAAAGGTTTTGACAGAGGTTTGTCATAACCGATCACAAGATCGTGGGTTTCAAACAGGTACTTTCCTGCTGCGCGCGCTTCCATAAAGTTAAATTCAGGCTTTGGTTTCTCCCGGGCCAGTTCGATCACTTCCATCTTATCCAGCTTTTTCTGCCGCGACATGGCCATATTTCTGGTGGCAACACGGGCTTTATTGCGGGCAACAAAATCCTCCAGCTCAGCGATTTCCTGCTGCTGGCGCTTGTATGCGGCCTCTAACTGGGACTTTTTAACCGCATATACTTCCTGGAATTTATCATAATCTCCTACATAGCGGTCCAAACGCTGATTTTCCATGTGGTAGATCAGGTTGACCACGCTGTTTAAAAACGGGATATCATGGGAAATGAGAATGAATGCATTTTCATAATCCAAAAGATACCGTTTCAGCCATTCGATGTGCTGCACATCCAGATAGTTGGTCGGCTCGTCCAATAAGAGGATATCCGGCTTTTCAAGCAGCAGCTTACCCAGTAAAACTTTTGTTCTCTGGCCTCCGCTCAATTCCGTAACGTCTTTGTCCAGACCGATCTCATCCAGCCCCAAAGCGCGCCCTACTTCTTCCACCTTGGCATCTATAATATAGAAATCATGGGCCATTAAAAGATCCTGAATCGTGCCCAGTTCTTCCATCATCTGATTCATTTCCTCTTCGGATGCTTCTCCCATCCGGTCACAGATGTCATTCATGTGGGCTTCCATGTCGAAAAGAAATGCAAAGGCGCTCTTTAAAACATCCCGAATGGTCATTCCCTGAGCCAGCACCGCATGCTGGTCCAGATATCCGACGCGGACATTTTTCGCCCACTCCACCTTTCCTTCGTCCGGCATCAGCTTGTCGGTAATAATATTCATGAATGTGGATTTTCCTTCTCCATTGGCTCCGATCAGCCCAATATGTTCTCCCTTTAATAAGCGGAAAGAGACATCCTGGAAAATGGCTCTGTCGCCAAATCCATGGCTCAGATGCTCTACATTTAATATACTCATCTTTAAAACTCCTTCGTATCCAAAGGGTATTCCCCTCCTTACAGTGTCTTTCCTATTTTATCGGATAACCTTCGGAATGGCAAGGGGAAAATCGTGCCGGAACGTAGGTTTTGTTCAGCGTTTATCCTTATCCGCAAACTCCGGTAACCACTGAGGCGGATAATCTTACGTACAGTTGCATTTTTTATAAAAAACAACTATTATAATAATCAATGGCTTTGAGTAAAGGAGATTCATCTATGTACACATACGCTTGGTATCACTGGCTTACATTTTTCTATATTTATTGTTTTTTCGGCTGGATCTTTGAATCCACCTATGTATCCTTAAAGCAGGGCCGTTTCGTCAACCGCGGCTTTCTCCGCCTTCCGCTGCTTCCGCTTTACGGCACCGGAGCCGTGATGATGCTGTGGGTATCCCTTCCTGTAAAAAACAACCTGTTTCTCGTCTATATCTCAGGCGTAATCGCTGCGACGATCCTGGAATATGTTACAGGCTATGTTATGGAACGGTTATTTAAGATGAAATACTGGGATTACAGCAACCAGCGCTTTAACATCCATGGCTATATCTGCCTCAGTTCTTCTATCGCCTGGGGATTTTTAACTATATTTATGACTGAAATTGTCCATAAACCGGTGGAAGACCTGGTGCTTCATCTAAATCCGGTGCTGGAACTGACGCTTCTTGGCATCATCAGCGCTTCTTTCGTGGCCGACTCCATCCAGTCCGTACGGGAAGCTCTCGACCTTGGCCGCGCTTTGGAGGCCATGACAAAGATGAAAGCCGAATTGGAGGACATACAGGTTCAGATGGCGCTTTTAAAAGCCGAAACCTCCCAGCGCGTCAATGATTTCAGGGAAGATACGGCTTCTAAGGTCAATGAATTAAAGGTTTTAAGAGAAGACGCAGCTCAGAAGCTTGCGGATTTGAAACAGGATACCGCAATGCGCGTTGCCGGACTGAAGACCGAGACAGAAACTGCTTTAAATGCCCGTCTGGAGCTTTTGACTGAAAACAGGCGGAAGATGAAACAGCATATGACATTTTATAAAAAAGGACTTTTGCGGGGTAACCCTTCTGCTTCTTCCAAGCGGTTTGCCGAGGCATTAAAGGAGCTTAGGGAAACGATTGAGCAGAAGAAATCCGCCTGATAACATTCACGGGTACAATAAAAAAATCCCTTCAATCATAACAGTCGGCCCAGATAATTGCCGGTTGCCCATGATTGAAGGGATTTTTTCATTCAAAACCTTTATTTTAACCGTAATCTCTCATCAGCAGTCCTTACATTCCCATAGTGCTTCCGGAAGATAATCTTTCTGCGCATTGAGAATCTCAACGGTCAGGCTCTTTATCTCATCCGGAGTCAGAATGCTGTTAACCAACGGATCAGCCATAAATGCCCAGTACACATACTTCCAATCCCTCTTTATAAATGCTTCCACTGCCAATCGGTGCACATTGATCTCCATACTGCAAAGCATGGCCAGCTGCATGGGCAGCTCTCCGTATCTGCATGGCTGTACTCCGTTTTTGTCCACCATACACGCCACCTCCACGCAGGCATCATCCGGCAGGTTTGAGATCAAACCATTATTTATGCAGTTCGCATATATCTTACATGGAACTCCCGTAATCATCGCATTGATAATCTCCGCTCCATACTCCACGCTGTTTTCCGGAAACGGCAGTGTCCTGTTTTTGGCCTGCTCCACTTTTTTGGCAAAATCCATAGTTTTTGCAGCGATATTTTTCTTATATATATCCGTATGGATATCCAGTTCTTCTCTGAGTTTCGGTGTTCTCATATAGTATGGCACATACTCTCCTAAATGCTGGCTGGATTCAGTAACCATATACCCAAAACGGTTCATTAAATCGATCCGCGCCCTTCCTAAAGATGCGAATATCTGGTCATCTGTGGAAATATCGTTCTGATAAAGCTCCGGCGCTTTGCTCTTCAGCGCCGGGTATAAATCTTTGCCGTCCTTTTCAAATTTTAAAATAAAGCTCAGATGATTGATCCCTGCGGCCTCATAGGTAATATCCTCATAAGACACGCCGATGGCTTTTGCCATTTGCCGGGTTGTTCCCTGAACACTATGGCATAATCCGATAAAAGGCACTTTACTGATCTTTGAAGCTGCCATCACATTTATCTGCTGCGGATTCGTATAGTTAAGTACGACAGCTCCCGGCGCCGAAACCTTCTCAATCATTCCCAGCATCTTTTCTAAAAATACCATGGTACGCAGCCCTCTTGACACTCCTCCCACTCCGCATGTATCGCCCACAGTCTGATATAAGCCATACTTTTTCGGAATATCCATATCTTTTTCCGACGCTTCTAAAAAACCAATTTTGGTGAGATGGATGATGAAGTCTGCGCCGGTAAGGGCCTCTTCCATATTCTGTGTATAGACAGGCGATTTCTCATAATGTACCCGGTCCAGGTGATAATCCAACAGCAGCTTCAGATTATCGAGCCTCTCCCGGTTTACATCCATGAAACGGAATTCACAGCCTGTTAATGCCGGTTTCAGCAAAATATCTGAAACCAATTTGTAAGTGAATCCAAAACTTCCCGCGCCAATAAACGCTATAACTTTAGACATAACGAATACCTCTTTCTTTTATAATTTATTTCAAAACACTCATCCTTTAAGCCCGGAAGTTGCCACTCCTTCTACCAGATATTTCTGGAAAAAGAAGAAAAGCAGGCAAACGGGAATCAGGGATAAAACCGCCATGGCAAACATCGCTCCCCAGTCGCTTTGAACCGTCGGGTCCGTAAACATCTTAATTGCCACAGAGAACGTATATTTTTGAGGAGCACTTAAAAAAATGAGGGGAGCCAGAAAGTCCTGCCATCTCCAATAAAAAGAAAATATGACGGACGTAACTAACGCTGATTTTGTCAATGGGAGTAAAATAGCTGTATAAATACGGATTCTGCCGCAGCCGTCAATCTCGGCCGCTTCATCCAGTTCTGATGGAAGACCTCTTAAAAACTGCATATTCAGGAATACAAAAAACGGCATAGCGCAGAAAAATGGAACAATCAACGGTAAAAATGTATTCGTCCAGTTAATTTTCTTAAACAATATGTATTGAGGAACGATGAGAACCTGCTCCGGCAGCATCATAGTACCCATCATCACGGCAAACCAAAAATTCTTATATTTAAATTTAATACGCGAAAATCCATAGGCCACAATTGAGGAAGAAATAACAGAACCGATTGTTGCGAACACAGCCACGATAAAAGAATTTTTAAAAAATGTTCCAAAACTAATTCCGCCCATTCCCTTCCAGCCGTTTATATAATTTTCAAACCGGATCTCTTTGGGAATCAGATTAGCCGCATCTACAAAGATCTGCTCCGTAGGCTTCAAAGAACTGGATAACATCCATAAAAGAGGGTATAACATTATAAATGCCAGGATTACAGCAAAGATATGGAAGCAGACAGCGCCTTTCCGTTTTTTTATCATATTAATCCCCCTTTGTTTCATAATAGACCCAGCTGTTCGATGACTTAAAAATAAAGACTGCAAAAACTGCAATAATCAGAAGCAATACCCAGGCCAACGCGCTTCCATATCCCATATTGAAATATTCGAAAGACTGTTTATAGATATACAGCGCGTAAAAAAGTGTTTTATCCAACGGTCCGCCCTTTGTTATGATGTAGCTTTCGTTAAAGGCCTTAAACGCATTGATGATCTGCATAATTACATTAAAGAAGATAACTGGCGACAGCATTGGGAGCGTGATACTCTTAAATTTCTGCAATCCTGAAGCTCCATCCAAAGTAGCTGCTTCGTAATAAGTAACCGGTATCTGTTTCAATCCGGCAATAAAGATCAGCATGGAAGCGCCAAACTGCCAGATACCCAGAACTACTAAAACTCCAAGAGCAGTCTTGGTATTCCCAATCCACGAAATTCCTACTTCTCCTCCCAGCAGCCGGATGACAGAATTAATCGCTCCGTCCGCACCGAACAGCTGCCCCCACATGATCGCAATCGCCACGCTCCCGCCTAATAAAGACGGCAGATAAAACACCGATCGGTAAATGCCCAGCCCTCTGTGATTGGAATTCAGCAGCATGGCAATCAAAAGCGCAAACGCCAGACGCAGAGGAACCAGAAGGGCCACATAAGTAAATGTCACTTTTAAGGATATAAAAAACCGCTCATCCTGAAACATCCTCATGTAGTTATCAAGCCCAATCCATTTGGGGGTGCTGATACCGTCGAAATTGGTAAATGACAAATACAGAGAATAGACCATAGGTATGAATGTAAATACCAGCAGTCCGGCCAGCCAAGGAGAAATAATCAGATATCCCAGCAAATTTTCTCTACGGCTGCGTCGTTTTTTTTCAGTCATATAAGTCCCTTCTTTCTGAAAACTGCCTGCCGTTAATAATCAGGCAGGCAGTTTTTTTCTATTTATTAGCTGCTTTTAATGCATCTTCCGCATTGGCCCTGAACTTAGACGATGCCGTTTCTGAATCAGACTCGCCAAAAAGAACCATCTCAAACTGTTTGGTATATTCTGCATTAACTTCAGATGCGCCTGCCGGATTTGGCGGGTCAATGGGAGAAGCATAGTCAGAAACCAGATCCATATATTCGAACACCCGCTGTCCGGGGCCCTTTAGAGTTCCGGCCACCTCCTCTGCCATTACTGTTGAGATAGGAACGCCTCTGCGCCCAGCAATAATTTTGTTGATATCGCTGTCATTCACCCAGGCGTTAATAAAATCAACCGCTTCCTCCTTTTTGTCAGAAGATGACGTAACAGACAAAAACTGTGACGGTTTTACATACATACCCTTATCCGCTCCGGTACCCGGGATAATTGTAAGCCCCAATTCTTTTCCCTTTACCGCTACTAAAGATTCATACATATCGGTCCAGACAATTTCTGTTGCCGCCTCTCCTTTAGAAAACGGCGAATCTTCCACGCTGGTCTGCTGAGCCTTGGTATCAATGGATGGAAGCGCGCCGGCGTCATGCATGCGTTTCACACTGTCGAAATATCCGGCCAAAACCGCGTCATCGTATCCCATTCCCAAACCTTCTTCATTATACAGAGTACCTCCGCTGCTTCTGGCAATAACTTCAAAAATGTTGATATTTGAGACGATATCAGATATGGTAGAGCCATATTTTCCTGTTTTTTCATGGAATTCGATGCAGAACTTTTCAAAATCCTCCCACGACATCTCCGGCCCGGGCACTTCCATCCCTGCCTCCTTAATCATTTCTTCATCATAGACTATACATAAAGCATTGGACCCTACATTTATTCCATAGAGCTTACCATTGATTCTGCCGCCCTCCAGTTTTACCGGATCTACATTGGACATATCCAGCTTTCCTGATTCAATATAACTGTCTAACGGCTCTAATAGCCCCTTGTCCGCATATTGGGTGATGACTGCATAATCCTGACGCATGATGTCAGGCAGATCACCGGCGGCCGAAAGAGTATTCATTTTCTGCCAGTAATCCCCCCATGAAGCATAAACTGCTTCCAGTTCGGTACCGCTCTTTTCCGTATACTTCTCACAGACTTCCAGCGTAAACTCGTGAACCGCCTGAGTCCCCCACCAGGATATTCCCAGCTTATCGGCAGATGCCGCCTCCTGCACTACCGTAGACGCTTTTTCGGGAACCGCCGACTGGGTCTGGCTGCTTTCTTTCGGTGCGGCACATCCTGTGATACAGGCACACAAGGCAGCCAATAAAAATAATCGTTTTTTCATTTTCCCCTCCATCTCTAAGCATTTCAGAGCCGCCGGAACGGACTGCCGGTCAAATTCAGCTCTGCCGTCAGGCACCTATACAGCCCTCGTCCGTCAGCATGCTTTTGCACGTTTTTGATTATGTCCTAATTATACCTTTTTTCTCCGTTTAACCGTGATAGTGAAAACCGACCTGTCTATGTCTGAAAACTTACCTTTTTTTACGCTCTTTCCGGCTTTTTACTTCCCATCTCTGGTTATTTTGTAACATTTCGTATATAAAACTTACTTTTTCGTTCAGAAAACCGCTCTTTTAAGACACTTTCTTGTAGAAAACCGATTTCTGATATATAATTTCATCATAACAGATTTCTGTACACGAAGCCTTAATATTATGATACTTCAGCCACGCTTAGATCAGGAGAAATCTTATGAAGTCCTTGAAAACCAAGATAAGCAGCATTAAAAAGCACATAGACAATCTGGCTTTAAAATATAAATTTCTATTTATCATGTCAGTTAATTTTTCGGTTTTTTTAATTATTTTTATTACATGCTTCACCATTTTTACCAGAACATATAATCATCTTCTCTATAAAACAACCGCCGGAAATCTTTCTTTTTCATCCAGCACGATTTCCTCCGGATTAAAAAATATAGAGACACTGTCTTCTCTGATTATATCTGATATCAATATACAGGATACTTTATCTTTAATAAAAGATACAGACAATGTGGTAACACATTTTAATGCGGATCAGGACCTTAACAGCGCTCTGTTCTCCTATTTTGACCGTTTCCGCAATCATGGGGTTTCCTATATTGCAGTTAAAAATAAGTATTCTATAAGCTGTACAAACTGGGCCCGTTTAAAAAGAGCGGACAGTGCCTATCTGGACGATATCTTTCGGATTTCCAGCGAAAAAGGCGGACCGGCACAATGGGTATGGGAATCAGGCAATCGCGAAGGTCTCTATCTGGTCCGGAATATACGCCGGATTAAAAATTTTTCTCTTGATTCCATTGGTGATCTAATCATCAACGTGGATATCGACACTCTCGTAAACTCTGCCAACAACGCCGTAACACAATATGGGGATTCTTACTATCTCATAGCGGATTCTTCCGGCTCTATTATCTATTCTTCAAAGGAACTGGACGTGAATGAGATTCCCTCTGTTTCAGTCCTTTGTAAAGAAAATTACGGACCTGTTTTGTTTAACGGACACGATTACTTTGCGGTTCATGGTAAAATTCCCGACTATGACTGGACTTATGTTAATCTTATACCATTTGACACCATAACGGATTCTCTGAAACTGTCCTTTGGGTTGATTGTATTCATTATATTTTTAGGTTCTATTGTACTTGTTATTCTGAGCAATATGTTTATCCGCTCCATCGTAGGACATTTTAATTCCCTTATCTTTAAAATGGAGGAATTCAGCAAAAATGAATTGAGTATTCCTGATTCTTCCAATGATTATCAGGAGCGCCTTGACGAAATCGGAACCCTTCATCAGCAATTCCATCTGATGATGAAACGTATTCAGACTCTTGTAAATAAAAACTATGTGAACGAAATCCTCAAACAGGATGCGCAGCTAAAAGCTTTAGAAGCCCAGATCAACCCTCACTTTCTCTATAATACACTGGAATCTATAAACTGGCGGGCAAAAACTTCAGGCAATGAAAAGATATCGGAGATGGCGGAATCCTTGGGCACCCTTCTTCGCGCTACATTGAGCAATAAAAACTCTTTAGTCACTCTGTCTTATGAATTGGAGCTGGTCAACTGCTATATGACTATCCAGAAACTGCGTTTTGAAGAGGAACTGGACTATCAGCTTTTTACTGATCCCGACATTGATCATGCGGTTATACCTCCTCTGACGATTCAGCCGCTTGTAGAAAATGCTATTCATTACGGTATGGAAGATATGATGGACATGTGCCATATTCTGATCCATATCACCAAATCCGGGAACCAGTTGATAGTTAAGGTTCAAAATGACGGTTCTGTGATGGAGGAGAATCTTTTGGAACGGCTTAAAAATAAGGAAATCAAGGCTAACGGATTCGGAATCGGCATCCTCAACATCGACCGCAGAATTAAACTGCTGTTCGGCGAAGAATATGGACTTACTTTTTCCAATGAAGATGGTTTTGCTACGGCTTCCATTGCAATTGCCTATAAAACGGAGGTAGATACAACATGTTAAAACTGATTATTGTGGATGATGAAAAGGTGATCCGCGAAGCGATTTCTACCATCATTGACTGGAAAAAATATGATATTGAACTGATTAAGCTCTGCAAAAACGGTCTGGAGGCTTATAATACGATTTTGGATGAATCACCTGACATCGTATTAACGGATATCAGAATGCCCTGCATGGATGGTCTGCAGCTCATAAAAAACATCTCAGAGATGGAGCTGAATATCCAGTTCATCATTCTCTCCGGCTATGGCGAATTTGAATACGCTAAAACGGCCATGCAGTATGGCGTAAAGCATTATCTTCTCAAACCGTGCAATGAACGGCAAATTGTAGATTGTATTCAGAAAACCGCATATGACTGCTATCAAAAAAAGTTATCTATGAAGATGGGGAACAGCCAGTTTTTTATTACAAATAATATGCATCACAGCGTCATTTCCAGCATTATTAATGATACGATCTCCCAGAATGGCTTGAATCCTGAGGTGATTATGGGCGCTTATGAAGCATATATGGATTTCTACTACACCCCATATACACTCTTATACATTTACTTTCTGGAAATTGGCTCGCTGAATGAATTTTTACAAAATGTAAAGAATTATTTTATTAAAAAGTCTCCTCACAGCACGATTCACGGCATTTACGTCAATAATACCATGCTGCTGTTTTTCAAAGATTATTCCAACGATTATCAGGAACTAATTCAATATCTTATCAGAACGCCTCTGCAAAAACAGCATATAGAATTAGAGATTGAGATAAAAAGCTATCCTGCACTGAAAGATCTGCTGCTTATCGTCCTGGAAAAGATAAAGCGCTTCAGCATGATTTATTATATAAATAACTTTCATATATTTGCTTCCTGCAATTACAACATTTTTATAGAAGAATCGGAAAGATTTTACCAAAGATTCATAGAACGGAGAAATCCCGAAGAGATTGAGCATTTAATAGGTCTGTTTGATGGAATCGGCAATCTGAATTTCTGCAGGCAAATGGCAATCAGCCTATTTTTAAAAATTTCTACAGATGGTATTTTCCTATCGGGCACCGACTTGACAGAATTGCTTACACAGTTAAATCAGGAAAGCAGCCTGGAACGGCTGAAGATTATGATATCGGATAAACTGAGGCAGCTTTTGAGCGGCAATGATGCCAAAAATAAGTTGAGCTCTATCACGAAACAGATTATCAATTTTGTAGAAGCCAATATTCAGAATCAGAACTTAACTTTAAAATATATTGCAGAACATGAACTTTACATGAATGTGGATTATGTGAGCAGGAAATTTTTCAAAGAGACTGGAAAGAAATTCTCGAATTACCTTTCTGAAATAAGAATTAAAAAAGCGCAGGAATATTTAGCATGCAATGAGACCGATAAAATTCAGGATATCGCAGAATTAGTCGGTTATGGAAACAATCCACAATATTTTTCACAGCAGTTCAAAAAAATGGTGGGCATGACCCCCAGTGCATATTACCGGGAACTGCTGCAGAAATAGTAAAAAAGATCCGGCACCTGTGAATCTCTTCACAGATGACGGATTTTTTTATTAAATATATCCTTTATATGTCTTTTGGCCTACAATTATCTCTTATAATAATTTATTGACGATCTCCATCACCGCTGCCCCAAGAGCCTCTGACTTCGCATCCGCATCCTCTAAGGACGTGCCTTTGATTCCATAATAGAACTTGATCTTAGGCTCTGTGCCGGATGGTCTTACGCACAGCCATGCAGCGTCATTCATATCATAATAAAGCACATTGGAGGACGGAAGCCCGGTTGGCTTCACTTCCCCGGTCACCATATCCTTAATGGTATCCAGCTTGTAATCTCTTGCTGAGAGAACCTTGTAATCTCCTACCTGTGCAGGCGGATCGTTGCGGAAGGTTTCCATGATGGACTGGATCTTGGCAAGTCCTTCAATGCCGCTGAGGCCGATGGATTTAACTGCATCTTTGTAGTAGCCGTATTTCTCATACATAGCCACCATAGCATCCCATAAGGTCATATTCTTTGTCTTATAGTATGCTGCCGCTTCGCAAAGTGCAACGCTTGCGGATACCGCATCTTTATCACGGGCATAGGTGCCGATCAGGCAGCCGTAGCTCTCTTCCAGTCCGAACAGGTACTTGCCCTTTCCGGTCTCTTCTGCCTTTAAAATCTGCTGTCCGATATACTTAAATCCTGTTAAAACTTCCACCAGTTCCACGTTATAAGCGGCTGCAACTGCATCCACCAGGTTGGTGGTAACGATGGATTTGATAACCTGTCCGTCTTCCGGAATCAGGCCCTTTTCCTTCTTCTGGCTGAGCACATACTCACATAAAAGGGAACCTGACATGTTGCCGGTCAGAGGAATATACTGGCCTGACTTGGAATCCTTTACATAGACTCCGAGACGGTCCGCATCCGGGTCTGTAGCCAGAACAAGGTCTGCGTCCTTCTCTTTTGCCAGTTCAAGTCCCAGCGCAAAAGCTTCTGCCGCCTCCGGATTCGGATAGCTGACGGTCGGGAATTCGCCGTCCGGAAGCTCCTGCTGCGGAACCACATAAACATGTTCAAAACCGATCTCTTTTAACGCTCTTCTCACAGGAATGTTGCCGGTTCCATGAAGAGGGGTATAAACGATCTTGATGCTGTCCTGCATCTTATCGATGGCATCCTGATTGGCTACCTGGGCTTTTACGTGAGCGATGTATTTATCATCAATCTCTGCGCCGATCACTTCATAAAGACCGGCCGCCATAGCGTCTTCTGCACTCATGGTCTTAACCGTAGAAAGATCTTCGATGGCCAGAACCTCTTCTGTTACCCCTTTATCATGAGGCGGGGTAAACTGGGCGCCGTCCTCCCAATACACCTTATAACCGTTGTATTCCGGCGGATTATGGCTTGCCGTCACGTTGATTCCGGCGATACAGCCCAGCTCGCGGACTGCAAAGGATAATTCGGGTGTCGGTCTTAATGATTCGAATTTGTACGCTTTAATTCCATTGGCCGCCAGGGTTCTGGCCGCTTCATCTGCGAATTCAGGAGACATTCTGCGGGAGTCATACGCAATCGCAACGCCTTTTCCTGCTCCACCCTGTTTGATAATATAATTGGCAAGCCCCTGGGTTGCCCTTCTGACCACATAGATATTCATGCGGTTGATGCCTGCTCCGATAATTCCGCGAAGTCCTGCAGTTCCAAATTCCAGATCCATATAAAAACGTTCTTTTATCTCATTCTCATTGCCTTCAATAGCTTTCAGCTCGGCTTTTACCGCATCGTCAAAGTACGGATTTGATAACCATTCTTTATAAATCTCCATGTAATCTTTCATAAACGTTACTACTCCCTCCTGTTGCGTTCTTTTGCTGTAATTATAACCCAAATTATCAGAAAAAGGAAGTAAAACAGCCTATTTTATTTTCGACAGAAAGCGCTCTCTGCTCTCCTGCTGCTGCTCCAGATTTTTGAGCTTTTCGATATTTCTGGCAGGAATCCACGCTTTATTGGCATTGTAGTAGAAATTAATCTGTTTCCAGTACTTTTCAGGATATAAAAACAGGTAATAAAGACATTTATGATCTAAGGCATCCAAAGGAAGAACTTCCTCATATGCGTTCAGCATATTCAGACCCAAAGGCACATCCCAATCGTGCTTTTCCATCACTTTTCTCATAAAATGATACAGGTCTTCCATCTGAATTCCCAAATGCATCCGGTTAAATTCAGTGATGGCTATGTACTGCTCTCCGATCAGAATGTGATGCTGATTTAAATCTCCATGACATAAAAAAAGCCGGTCATGTTCATATTCCGCCTGCAGTTGGGAAAGTCCCTGCAGCGCCTCTTCCGCCTGCGCGTAAAAAGCGTTGAAATTGCCCATCACACATAATTCAAATTCAGTTTTCTTTCTCTTATTCCGTATGTAAGTGCGGGCCCGTTTCAGTTCCCTGTTGTGGCGGTCCATTTCCTCTGCCAAAGGCCTGCTGGTGATGGACCCCATGGTCCACTCTTCTTTAAATTCAACCTCTTTTAACACTTTATGCATGGCTGCGATCTGAGCCACCGCCCACATGATTTCCTCGCTGTCCTTTAAGTTACATTCTCTGTCCTCATACCACTGTTTCAAAATATATTTGGTTCCATCTCCTGCGATGGAAATCAAATTTCCCTCTGCATTTCTCAGATACTGATCCACACAGGCATTGCCGCCTTCTATCAGATGTTTCATCACGGATTCTTCAAATTCCAGCCGTTTTACGGTTCCTTTATATTCCCTCAACAGCTTCAGGCCCTGGCTGGTATCACACAGCCACGAACCACGGCCACGCCTTACAGCCACTACATCCAATCCGTATTGTTCTAATGCTTCCATATATTTATCATTCACGGCCACCCCTCCAAACGCCAAGCTATTAGCTACTTCTAAGTTATGTTTGGATACGGGTGTTTATGAACTCTTTTTTCTGAGGCTGGCACACAAACTTGTTATTTAACTGAGTTGGCTGGCGAAGGGGACGCATGGAATCAGGAGGCGGAGCAGGAAGAAAATGGTCTGAAAAGGCATCCGGCCGCCGAAGGAAGATACAGCCGATTGGGATTCGGGATTCGCCCCTAAGAACTACTAAGACCCGTAAGGACAGAACGAGGCAGGCCAGCGCCATTCGCAGTGAACTCTTGATGACTTCGCTGCTCAGTGGCGCTTTAAAAACTGAGACGGAAATCAGTTTTTACCTGCCTCGTTCTGCCCTTACGGGCCTAAGTAGTTCTAAAGGGGTTCCATACGATCCCAATCGGCTGTATCTTCCTTCGGCGGCCGGATGCCTTTTCAGACCATTTTCTTCCTGCTCCGCCTCCTGATTCCATGCTGGTTTTCGCTGGCCTAGTTAAAAACAATTGGTGTGTATTAGTATTTACCTAGAACCACATTTACATAGATCGCCATAGGATTTTCAAAAACGCCTTCGGGTTTTACTTTAAACGTCAAGGCATTTCGCAAAATGACCTCACCCTTTACATTAAATCGTGAAAGCATTTCCGAAAAAGCCTTCACCCTTGATGTAAAAACTTACTCTCCCATCCAGCAAATCTTTTTTCCACAGCTAGCCAAGCAACAGCCGGAAAGAAGGGGAAACCTGGGCGGGCGGCGGACATAGAGAAAGACAGGGGATCGTGTGCAGACCCTTAGTGATACTTGGCCGGCAAGAGCGGAAAAAGGCAGACAAATACTGAATTCCGAATCAGTATTTGAGGCGCCACTGAACGATGAAGTCATAAAGAGTTCATCGTGAATGGCGCCGCGCTGCCTTTTTCCGTTCTTGGCGGCCTAGTATTACTTAGGGTCGTAACCCGAATCCCCTGTCTTTCTCTATGTCCGCCGCCCGCCCAGGTTTCCCCTTCTTTCCAGCGTACCTTAGTTAACTAAATAAAGATTTGCAATAGCCCTGTCATTCTCTTATTAATTAGTCTTCCATATCCTGAACTGCTGCCACTGAAATGATGGAAGATACCACCGATACGGACACAACAACCGCAACGATCACAATCAACAGTACCATTCCCATGAAGATCAGAATGAAACTTCCGTCATCCGCCGGCGCTGCTTCCTGAGCTGCAAATGAGGAGAAACACATCATCATGTTCATCACAACTGCTATCATTAGTAAAGCGGCTTTTTTCAACTTGCTCATACGATCACCTCTTTTAATCAATCTTGTGCTCTGATACACATATAATATCCATATTGTATCACAAGTATCAGGAAAAGGAAATCTTTTTTATCTGTTCCGATATTCTTTTGTTACTCAATAGATTTAAACAAAACAGTAAAATCAGTTTCCCTGGAATGAATCATATGATCCTTAACCGCCTTGGAAAATGCTTCTTTTCCCTTTTTCAGTGCCAGAGCTTCCGCAATCTCCAGATGATTGTTAACAAAATAAGAGATTCTGAATTCCTTTCCCTCTTTTGCATAGGACTGAAGAAGAAGCACGCGGAAATTAATCGCCTCCCACATGTCCATCATCACCTTATTATCAGAAAATTCTATGATACTTCGGTGCAGTCTCACATCATTCTGAAGCAGTTCATATAGATCATCTGTCTTCTGATAGCTTTTTCTGGCTTCTTCAATGATATTCATCAGATAATCAGGATCGCTTTCCATAAAATGATCGTATGCATATAAAGCAGCTTCCGGTTCCAGCATAATCCTGCATGCAGACATATCAGAAACCAGCTTTGGAGTGATCTTGGTAACATAACTGCCTTTATAGGGATAAATATCAATCAGGCCTTCTTTAGAAAGCTGCATAAACGCATGCCGGACCGGAGTGATACTTACATTCAGTTTTTTCGCAATATCGATCTCGACCAAGCGTTCTCCCTGAACAAGTTCACGTGTAATGATAGATTTTCTAAGAACCTCCGTCACATAATCAGAAGCGCTTTTTTTCATTGCATCCGCATATATTTTATCACCTATCATGAATTATTCTCCCACTATCTCTATATTAAGCATGCATGCCTTAATGATTAATTTCGATAAATCGCTGTTTTTTCCATTTCTTCCCATTATATCATAACTCTTTTTCTTTTCAACATCTGCAAGAAAAAAAGCCGGAACCTCGGGGAGTCCCATTACAGCTGCCTTTAAACAGGAACCGTTCGAACTCCTGCCGGCCATAAACAGTGGCATCAATTTCAATATTCGCTGTCTAACTGCGTATCGGCAGAATAGATCACAGGCGCTTTTTCTCCGGCCTGTATCATCCGCGACACCAGACGGTCCCTCAGCCTGCTTCTGATGTCAGAGTACGCCGGATCTTTGACCAAATTGTTAGCTTCTACAGGATCTTCTACCAAATCAAACAGATACTGTTCAATATAGCTTTCACTGTCCGCTTTGCACATCGGAATCATCTCATAATGGTACTGCTGGCCTGAGAACGTATCGTTCATGCGCAGAACCGGCTGTTTATGGGGTGCCCATACACAATACTTAAACCGTTTGGTACGGATTCCCCGCGCACAGTCCGTTTCAGAAATCTGGTAAAATACTTCTTCCTGCCACGGTTCATCATCATGAAGAAGATGCAGAAGCGACTTTTCCGGCATATAATCAGGAACCTGCAAACCGGCCAGTTCCATTAACGTAGGCGGCAGGTTAATCAGGCTGACCAGATCGGTATAGGTCTTTCCGCCGGTAAATTCATCTCCGCGTATAATTAACGGAATCCGCAGACAGCTTTCAAAGCACTGCCTCTTATACTCCCCTTCTCTGGTTTTAAAATGGCTGCCATGGTCACTGGTATAGATAATGACCGTATCCTCATAAATACCTTTTTCTTTTAAGGTATCGATTATCCGGCCCAGATTGTAGTCCAGACTGCTGCACTGTCCTAGATAATCAGGATAATTCTGCTTCCAATCCCCCTCAAACTCTCCGCACAGCAGATCCTGAGGCACCTCATAATCCTTAAAACGCTCCTTTGAGCCAATTGGCCCCTCATAGCAGCCATGGTCATTCTGCTGGTGAGGCTCGATATAGGAAACAAAGAGCAAAAAAGGATCTTCCGATGTCTTACAGCGAAGATAATTAATCGCATAATCGGTAATGCAGTCCGCGCGGTAACCGATAAACTCCATCTTTTTTCCTTCTTTATCATATACATATCCGTCATATCCATGACTGGTCGCTTCCAGCACATCGGACACTGCCAGATAATCCTCATATCCTCCCATACGTTCAAGAGGAATCGGTTCGGTAGCGTACAGATGGTTCCCTGCTGCATGACGATCCGAAGCCAAATGCCATTTTCCCACATAAGCGGTTTCATAACCGGTCTTCTTAAACTTCTTGGCTATGGTGTCCATATTGACATCTAATGCGCGTCCGTTAGTGTAGCAACCGGTATCCGCTGCATAACGGCCGGTCTGAAGGCAGGCCCGCGCAGGTCCGCATACGGGCTGGCAGGTAAATGCATATTCAAATTTAACTCCTTCCCTGGCAAGCCGGTCCAGATTGGGCGTTGTATCCAGCTTTTGACCATAACAGCCGATCGTATCATAACGCTGTTGGTCCGCAAAGAAAAATAATATATTAGGTCTCTCACTCATCGTCCCCACTCCTTATCTGCTCTACGTATTCCTGAAGGCCCAGGCGTTCGTACTGTTCTTCAGGCGCATCATTTTCCTGCATGGCCTTAACCAGCTTTTTAATCATGCGTTTTTCGATCTGCGCATCCTCCAGCCGGTTAATCTGGTGAATATCATGAATCTGGTCATAAAGCATGGTTCCCTGCTGGTATGACTCTATCCCGATACCGATATTTTTTGGCCTTCCAAAAAAGTTCATTTTCATAACTTTCATGCCTTTAGTAAATGACAATGGCCCCACAAGTTCGGCCGTCTTTATTTCCCGTTCCGTCATAAAGCTGGCATTTGATGTGGGCATCAGTGTATAGGAGTATACCGGCTGGTTCTCTTTTGAAACGGGAGCCCTCATATATACATATTCACCGTCAGTACAGCAGATATGCGCTCCGTGCAGGCCATATAATGCGGTCTCACGAACAGGCCTGTCCTCTGTTATCACCTGATCCAAAGCCTTTCCGGTCATATCCTTTGGTATGGGAGTTCCAAAATAGTTAAGCAGCGTAGGGGCAAAGTCAATCATCTGTACCACCGATTTCCTCCGTTCTCCCTTCACACCATATCTGGGGTCCCATATATAAAGGGGCGTATGTGCTACTTCATTGAAATACGGAGCACGGTTTTTCGCCCACCAGCCATGTTCCCCCAATAAAAATCCATGGTCGGTGCATACGATCAGCATGGTATCCTCCCACATATGGTTGGCATCCATAAAATCCAGAACTCTGCCAAGCTGCTCATCGCACATACTTAACGATGCGGCGTACAGCCTTCGCACATGATCGATTTCCTCCGGCGATTCGGTTACCTGTTTATAATCCGGCCAGTCGAACTCAGGCCCGCTGTATTCATGCGGATAGAGCTTTTGGTACTCGTCCGGAGAAAAGAAAGGCTCATGAGGATCGAACGCCTCAATCTGCAGAAACCACTGATCCTTCTCCCAGTTGGTTTCCAGAAATTCCAAGCCCAGGTCAAAGGTCTGAACGGCACATGACTTTCCCTGGCTCAAATATTTTTTATTTACATAATAATGTGGAGTATAAAAGATACTGCGCCCGATCCTCTTTTCAGGGATTTCCGGCCCGCCCACAAGCCCCTTCCATGGATCGCCCTCCTGGCCGCGGACGCTTTCCCATGAACTGTAACGGGAATGATAGGTAGCTCCTCCATCCTCCCAATAGTGGTAATGATCCGTAACCAGATGGGTATAGATCCCATGTTCTTTCAATATCTGCGGCATGGAATCGTCAAAAGGCTCCAGCGGCCCCCATGCGCGGTGTAAGAAATTGTACCGGCCCGTATGCAGTTCACGGCGGGCCGGCATACACGGCATGCTTCCTACAAAACTATTGTCAAATACTGCCGTATGGTTCTGCAGACGTGTAAAATTAGGCGTATGAGTCCAATCACAGCCGTAGGTGGACAGCATTCTTCGATTCAGAGAATCAAACATAACCATTATTGCTTTCACTTTTTTTCTTTCCTTTCATTATCACTTATCGTATTTCCTGCATTCTTATCGGCAGCTTCCATCGACCGTTCGGCCGCCTCAGTCAATATCTCTTCCACGCTCTTTTTGGACGATTCCTCAAGCGTTTTCCATACGGAAACCGCCAACAGAATAAAAGTAATCAATAAAAATGCCACGCTGATCGGCCTGGTAAAAAATATGGAGAAGCTTCCGCCGGACATAACCAGCGACTGACGCAGATTTCGTTCCGCCAGACTTCCCAATACCATGGAGATCACTAATGGGGTCATAGGAAAATCCAGTCTCGATAAAACATAGCACAAAATGCCGAATACCAATGTGACCTTCACATCAAACACCGTATTGTTAACGGCAAATGATCCCAGAACGCAGAGTACCATAATCAAAGCGATCAGAACATTTACCGGTATCTTTGTAACATTAACAAAAAAGCGGCAGAAAAACTTTCCTTCGAAAAACATCAGTATATTGACAATCAGCAGACCGCCCATAATCGCATAGACCCAATAAACATTTTCCGTAAACAGGGTCGGCCCCGGCACAATTCCCTGCATCATCAATGCACCGATCAGAATGGCGGTCACGCTGTCCCCCGGAATTCCCAAAGTCAGAAGGGGAATCAGCGTAGCTCCTGTAACCGCATTATTGGCGGTTTCAGACGCGATAACACCCTCTATATTCCCTTTACCAAATGTCTCCGGCTCTTTCGAGGCCCTCTTAGCCTCATTATAGGCCAGAAAAGAAGAGATGGCCGCTCCTGTTCCCGGCACCGCCCCGATAAAGGTTCCGATGCAGGAGGACTTTAAAATTGTCTTCCAATATTTCAGGACATCTTTGATCTTTAAGTCTGCCTTATTATATCTGGTCGCAGCACCGGAAACCTGGTCTGAATCTCTCATCTTGGCAAACAGTTCCGTCAGTGCAAATGCCCCCAGCATCGCAGGTACCAACGCGATTCCGCTGCTTAAACTGGTTACGCCAAAAGTGAACCTGGTCACCCCTTCGATCGGATCAATTCCAATCATAGTGATCAGCAGGCCTGTAGATGCCATCATCAAACCTTTAAATGCATTTTTACTGGTCGCTATGGAAATCACGGTCAAACCAAACAGAGCCAATGAAAAATATTCGGGAGAACCGAATTTTAAAGCCGCCTGAGCCAGTTTGGGAGCGAAAAATATCAGCATGATACAGCTGAATATTCCCCCGATCACAGAGCTTACCAGCGCTGCATACAGGGCATTTCCCCCTTCTCCCCTGCTGGCCATCGGATACCCATCCAAAACAGTGGCCGCCGACGCCGGTGTTCCCGGGGCCTTAATCAGCACGGCCGTAATGGAACCGCCATAAATACCACCGCAGTATACGGCTAACAGGGTGAGCATGCCCGTAACAGAATCCATGCCAAAGGTCAATGGCAGCAAAATTGCAACTCCCATGGTGGCCGTAAGCCCCGGCAGCGCGCCTATAATCGTGCCCGCCGCCATGCCAAGGAGCATAAACAGCAGATTGGTTACGGTAAAAATCGTTTTCATCACATAGAATGCGTCCATTTTTCCTCCTTGCGTTATGGCAGTTTTACGTATAATACTCTGGTAAAAATAAAATACATGAGCACAATAAATATAAATGCGACCGCATAATGTATCACCTTTTTATCACGGACATAAGCGAGCAATGCGCTGCAGCACAAAGCGGAAGAAATTATAAAACCCGCGTATTCTAAAATAACTGTATACACCAGCATAATGCCGGCGAATACAAGCGCCCGTTTCTCCTTATTCCAATGAATCCCGGCATATTGGGGCATCTTCATCCCGTTTTTCGATGCTCTGATATAATGTATCAGGTTAATCAGCAGATTAATCATGCTGTTAAACACCAGGATGACTACCAGCACGCGGGGCATGAAGTAACTGGTGAGCAATTCATTTCTCATGCTGTATGTATCCGAAAAGCGGATGCAGTAAGGCACAGCGATCCAAACTGCGATCCCAAAAATGATAAAAAACACAGATGTGTAAATATTAGTTTTATACTTATTCATCGCATCTCTTCCTCCACGGTTCTTTTCGTGCGCAAATCCTTATTTCTCCGCCTTATGACGGCGGGAATCATTTATGCTGTCCGGTCGCTGTCAGGACTTTATCATATGCATCATAGCATTCCTTCAGTTTTTTATCTAAATCCGCCTCGCTCATCGTGTAGGTGTCAAGCCCATTCTGGGTTTTTATAAACTCCTTATAGGAATCGCTCATAACTGCCGTATCGATCACCGCTTTCAGATAATCCACGATGTCATCCGGGGTTTCTGCGGGAACAGACACCCACTTAAATGCAATCACCCAGTCGGTATCCTCAAATCCCAATTCCTTCAGGCAGGGAACATCGGGAAGCGCTTCACACCGTTCATTGCCAAATACCGCAAGAGCTTTCAACGTGCCGTTGGACACCCTTGGAGCCGCTTCCGCCAAATCGGCAGTTGAAATGGTGATATGTCCTCCGATCAGAGAAGTCAGGGCATCCGCCGCTCCAGCAAAAGGAACCATTTCAAATTTTCCATAGATATCCATCTTTATGAATAAATCGCTCAGCCCGCAGTTTCCCACTGAGCCCGGATTAGATGTTCCCCATACCACCTTATCTCCGTCCTTCATCATCTGAACTACCTGCTCAAAACTTTCAATTTCGGAATCAGCAGGTACCACAATTACCAGAGGCTCGTCCGGCGAAATGACTGAGATATTGCGGAAATCTTTAAATGGATCATAGGTCAAATCAGATAAATGAGGTTTAATATACCAGGGCGCCGGCATCCCTGTAATAATCGTATAACCGTCAGGTTTCGCCTTTGCACATTCATCCGCCGCAATGGTGCCGCTGGCCCCTTCTCTGTTGACAATATTAACCGCCACTCCCAAAAGTTCCGACATCGGCTCCGCCAGAGCGCGGGACATGATGTCCGTACCGCCGCCGGCAGTTGAACCAACCAATATGGTAATCGGCCCTTTCGGAAATTTTTCTGGTTTTGCTACCTGGCTTCCGTCTGCAGCTGTAATATATTCTGTATCGTCCTTTGGAGTTTCTGCTTTCTTTGCGGGTTCATCGGTTTTTTCGGGTGCTTTGGCCGTGCCGCAGGCAATCAGTACTGCTGATGCTGTGAGGCCAAGAAGTAATGCTGTCCATTTTTTCATAAATAAAATCCCCCTTCAATATAGTATATTTTTATAACAATGCATCATGCATGATGCATTGTTAATTGAAGAGTATCACATTAAGCACAACAAGTCAAACTTTTTTTTCACATTTTATGTAAGATACGCCGGAAAGAAGGGGAAACTTGGACGGGCGGCGGTAATGATAAGAGATAGGGGATTCGAGTTTCGACCCTAAGAGGTACTAAGCCGCCAGAGACAGAAAAAGGCAGCGCGGTGCCCATTCACGATGAACTCCTGATGACTTCATCGTTCAAGGGGCACCTCAAATACTGATTCGGAATTCAGTATTTGTCTGCCTTTTTCCGTTTCTGCCGACCAAGTACCTCTAAGGGTCTGCAAACGATCCCCTATCTCTTATCATTACCGCCGCCCGTCCAAGTTTCCCCTTCTTTCCGGCTGTTGCTTGGCTAGCTTAGGAAAAAAATTGGTGGATGGAGTAGTTTTTTTACCTCAACCGTGAAAGGATTTTCAGAAAATCCCTTAATGTTCTATGTAAATTTGGTTTACCAAATACCAATGCAATAACATTGTTTCAACCAGGCTAGCAAAAACCAGCCCGGAATCGGGAGGCGGAGCCGGAAGGAGACGATTGAAGGGGGAGCCGGGCCGCCGAAGGAAGATACAGACAAAGGGGATCGTATGGAACCCCTTTAGAACTACTTAGACCCGGAAGAACAGAACGAGGCAGGTAGAAACTGAATTCCGAATCAGGTTCTAAAGCGCCGCTGAGCAGCGAAGTCATAAAGAGTTCACTGCGAATGGCGCTGGCCTGCCTCGTTCTGTTCTTACGGGTCTTAGTAGTTCTTAGGGGCGAATCCCGAATCCCCTTTGGCTGTATCTTCCTTCGGCGGCCCGGCTCCCCCTTCAATCGTCTCCTTCCGGCTCCGCCTCCCGATTCCGTGCGTACCTTTACGCCCACCCCCGTTAAATAACAATTTAGGCTAATTCCATTTTAATAGATTCTCACCTCAAAAATCCTCGCATCCGGATCTCCATTCGTTGCCAGTATCCGTATCTCCACCAGATCCGCCCACACATCTTCCTTGAGATTCAGCACATTCAGACGCTGGTAATTACCTGTTATATAATGAACATCCACCACATCACCGTCCTTGTAGATGGTTACCCAATAATCCTTCACCAACTCTTTAGCCACGCCCACAGGTTCCTTATCGATAAATGCCCTGGACACGGAGATGCATCTCTCTTCCGACAGGTTGGGATCAAAGGTCAGGCGCAGTTGTGATATCTTCTTTGCCTCCGGAAGCTTTAAACTCAGCACTTCCCCATCAGGCCCGATTCCCTGTGAACACCATTGGTTCGATTCTCCCTCCACAGCACGGGCTATGCCATTTATCACATTGCGGCCCTCATACCCTGTCTGTTCAGATGTTACCCGGATTTCGCATCCACGTGCCAGATCCTTCTCATCTTCATTGCGCGCGCCCGGCAGATAACAGTCGTTCTTCAGAAGCTCCTGGCGCAAACTCTGCATCCGCTTTTTACCGAATTCCCTTGGAGACATGCCCGTTAACGACGCCATAGCCGCGGCGGTCCCTACCGCTTCACCGCCAACGGCACACGTTCCCATCACTCGGGTGGAACCCATTGCCAGTTTGGATGCGCTGATATTTCTCCCGGCCATCATCAGATTTCCTATGGTTTTGGAGCAGTAACAGCCATACGGAATGGAGTAAAGGCCCTTAAAACTTCTGACTTTAGAGGGAATCTGCCCTTTTGCCCAGAATCCGCCGGCCGTATGTTCATCCATAGGCCAGCCGCCGTATGCCACCCCGTCTTCGTGAATCCGGTTCTCCAGGATATCGTCCTCGGTCAGGATATAATCTCCAACCAGACGGCGGCTCTCTCTCATGCCGGCCACGGCTCCCACCCACACAAGCTCATAGTTTTCCGCACCGTGATCCCCGCCGTTTTTAATATGATCCCATACGCCATAGACACATTTGTACAGTTCATAGCGGATATCCTCTGAGGATTTGATGATGTCATCCCAGTCGCCCCCCAGCTCAATCCACCAGTAACCGGACTCCACATCATACTTTTCCACCAGTTCATCCGAATGATCCTCATAATCATCGCCCGGCTTCAGTACAACCACATCATCCGCATTATGGTAGACGGTGATATCCCCATGATAACGGTGGGCAAACCAGCTCTCATCCAGATCGCAGGCCCAGTCCGGCTTTGTAAATTTAACCGGTCTTTTCATGTCCCGGGCACAGAAATAAATGGTGTTTCCCATGGTATTGCCGTCCGGCCGGTCCGGGGCATCTTTTTCCATGAATTCCGACTTATCTTCCCTGCCCACCCGGTATTCACAGCCGGCAAAATATCCCAGGGTGCCATTGCCCGTGGCATCTATGTAGATATCTGCGGTAAACTGATAGTGTACCTCCGTTGACATCTGGTAGCAGTCTACATATTGGATTTCCCGGCCATCGGAGGCCACATGATACATGGTAGTGTTCATATAGCTGTCCAAATGTTCCGTGTTTTTCACTTTACTCCACAAAACGCCGTCCCATATGGAATAGTTGTAAGAATCATTCAGATATTTATTTTCCAGCTGCAGCTCCATCAGGATTCCCGTCTCTGCCGCGTCCTTTTTTCCCCAATGGCAGGAAGCCCCGGAAATGTGCATTCTGGTTTCCGAACTGGCATTGCCGCCATAGACGCTGCGGTCCTGAACCAGCCCGGTTTTTGCCCCCTGCCTTGCGGAGGCAATGGCCGCACAGATACCGCTCATCCCTCCTCCTATGACCAACACATCATAATGCAGCTTCACCGGCGGATTGTCGGAAGCTTTAGGGATTTCATGGATAAATGACTTCATAATTTCTTCCTCCTCTTAATCGGCCAAACCGGAATAATTCCAGACTCCCACTTTCCACAGGCCGTCCTGATACAAAAATTTACTGATCGAACAGTTGGTGACAGGCAGTTTTTTCTTAGGCAGCCCCATTCCCAGGATATAGCAAAGGGCATAGAAAATAGACCCCTCATGGGCTACAACAGCCACCTTCCATGTGGGATTCTCTGCCGCCAGCTGTTCCATAGACTTCATAAAGTCTGCCACCCGGTTTGCCATCATCCCGGCGCTCTCTCCTCCATAGGAAGAAAAATCATCCCGTTCCCGGGCATCCAGATAGGGCTGGCCATACTTTTGGGCGCATTCGCTGACCTTCTGGTATTCCAGAATTCCTACGCTGTGCTCCCGTATGCGGCTGTCCAGAATCCGATCCCTTTCCAGGAAAATAATGTCCGCTGTTTCCTGCGTTCTCACCAGGTCGCTCACATACAAACGGTCAAACGTCATATCCTTTAACCGTTCACCGGCCCTGGCCGCCTGCTGCCTTCCCAGACCTGTCAGGCTGATTGGCGCCCAGCCTCCATGGCTCACCTCCACATTGCTTATGGTCTGTCCATGACGAATCCAATATAGTTCCATATCATTCCTCCATAACGAAGCGTTCTTTTCGCGATGATACCCGAACCGAATGTCAAATTCGGATTTGCAGTCCAATTTGTGACGCTTCTATACAAATTGAGATATTACCTCTTTCAGATATTTAATAAATCCTCACTTCAAATACCGCCGCATAGCCGCATCCGTGGGCAGATTTTACAGAGATCCGTACCTCATCGCTCTCCACTCCGTCAAAATCCAGTCTATTTAAACGCTGTCCGTTGTTCTCGATCTCCTTCATACAGACAACCGTTCCATTCAATAATAACTCCACGCTGTAATCTTTAACCAGCACCTCCGGCAGACCTTTCACCTGTCTGTCGCGCACATTTTTAATCATCGACGGCTGGATCTCATGGCTTAAATCTGTGTCAAATGTGAGACGCACCTGATGAACAGGGCTTCTCTCCATCAGCTTCAGCGACAATGTCTGCGGTTCCTGTAAAGGAGCCGATCTCCAGCAGTTCATCCTGCCTCCGCAGTTTCTGGATATTCCGTTTACTACATTTTGGGCACTGCAGTTTTCAGCCTGGCTGCTGGCGCTGATAACCGCTTTTCTCGCCAAATCGGCCTCATCATCATTGGCAAATCCCGGAATAAAGCAGTCATTTTTCATCAGTTCCTGCTGCAGCTCATGGATATGCCGCTGGCCTATCTGTTTGGGAGTACAGCCGTATCTGAGGGCCAGAGCCGCCGCCGTTCCCACCGCCTGACCGCCTACGGCACAGGTGCCCATAACTCTGGTGGAAGAAAATGCCATCTTCGAGGTGCTGATATCCCTGCCCGCCATCATCAGGTTTTCAATATCCCTGCTGTAGTAACAGCGGTAAGGAATCGTATAGCAGCCCTCAAAATTATAGACCTTGGAGCCATAGCTGTTCAAATCCCGGAGCCCTCCGGGAACATGGACATCCATCGGCCAGCCGCCGTAAGCAACCGCGTCTTCAAATATCCGGTTCGCCCGCACATCATTTTCATTCAATATGTAATCGCCTTCCAGCCTCCGGCTTTCACGGTAGCCCGGCACCATGCCGACCCAGTCCAGGTCATAATTTTCCGCGCCATGATCCCCTTGGTTCTTGATGTGGTCCCAAACGCCGTACACGCATTTGAGCAGCTCGTCGCGGATCTCCTCGCCTTGTTCAATGATATTGTCATAGTCTCCGCCCAGCTCAATCCACCAATATCCGGCATCCATATTGGAAAATTCCGGCAGCTGGTTTTTCCCCTCCTCAGGTATTACGATCCCGCCTCCGTCCGCCTGGGCGCAGATTTTATCTGCGTGAGGACGGTATTTCAAATCCTCCTCCGTATAGGTGTTGGCCCATATTGGCTTTTCATAATGCACCGGCTCCCCGCGGTCTGCGGCCAGAAACATGATTGTATTTCCCATGGTGTCACAATTCGCCCGTTCCGGCGCCGTGGGTTCCTGAAATTCCGCTCTCGCTTCGCTTCCCATGCGGGAAGACGCCCCTGCCATCACACCGAGAGTGCCGTGTCCGGTAGCATCGATAAACAGCTCTCCGTAAAGGACCACTTCTGTCTCCGTGCTGTTCTGGTGGCACACAATCCCTTTGATCCGGCCATTTTCCATGATGATATCATCCATGTTGGTATTTAAATATGAGGTGATATTTTCCTCCATGTGTACCTTTTCCCACATAATCATATCGAAAACCGGGAACGATGCATACGGATTGCGCCTCTTATTTTCCAGCAGCAGTTCCTCCAGGATTCCGGTCTCCCTCAAATCGGGCTTCGAGGAATGGCAGTTTGCGCCCACAATATGCATCCTGATTTCCGAGCTGGCCGTACCGCCGAACACCGGCCGGTTCTGTACGACCGCCGTATTGATCCCCTCTCTCGCCGCCGCAATGGCCGCACAGATTCCTGCAATTCCTCCGCCCACCACAATCAGATCATGGGCAGCTTCTTTTTTGTGAACCGACATGTTTGCCCCTCCTTTAACCTTGTGCCATGGCTTCCTTCGTCATCCGGTTTGTAGGAATATAATCCAGCCCCATGCCGGCCATCTCTCGTACAGTCTCCGGCGAATCCCCTGCCCGCAGGCATACCAGAACTCCTTTTTCATGAGTTTCTTCAATCAGGTGTTCCGGGACTTTTGATAAATCACTGTAGTTATATGACACGCCGCACCGTCCCTGATGACGCAGGATTTCCACCGTTTCCGGCGTGCTGAATATATGATGGATAAATACTCCGCCCGACACGTCTCTTGCCGTCAGAAGATGTTCCATCAAGATGCTGGAAATCACCAGTTCTTCTTCCTCAAAGTGCCGGAGGGCAGCCGTGACAACCTCCTCCACATCCATCGTCTTCGTCTCAATAAAGGGCAGCGCCCCATAGCTTCTGCATATCTCCAAATACTCCTCAAACAGCGGCATCCGCTCGCCTCTGTCTTCCGTAAAATGCCGCCCGGATAATTCCTTCCAGTCAGCATCACATATCCGGCCGCTGCCATCATACAGGCTGTCGATGGTTTCGTCGTGGCAGCAGACCAGCACTCCGTCTCTGGTGCGGCGCACATCCGTCTCAATGGCCCAGAAGCCGCGTTTTCCGGCCGCCTCAAAGGCTTTTAACGAATTCTGGGGCCCCTCCGGCGTAAAGCCCCTGTGAGCGATCAGTTTCAAATGCTGCAGATCCTGTTTCCGATAAATTCTGTCTTCCATATCTATCCTTTCACGCCTGTGCTGGCGATGCTTTCAATGAAATACTTTTGTGTAAATAAAAACAGCACGATAACGGGAACAATGGCGCTGGCCGCAGCTGCCATCATCAGGTTATACTCGTCCGTCATCTGCATCCAGTACTGAATACCAAGAGACACCGTAAAGTTCTTATTCGACGGCAGAAAAATCAGCGCATTCAAATACTCATTCCAGGCATTGATAAACGCCAGAACCGTCACGGTCACCATAGGAGGCTTCGTCAGCGGAACGATAATCCGCAGCCAGATTTCCCGATGAGAGGCGCCGTCCATCACCGCCGCTTCCATCAGTTCATCCGGCAGACCGGCATAAAACTGCTTCAGCAAAAAGATGGACGTGATGTTAAAAAGAGACGGCAGAATCAAAGCCCAGAGAGTATCATAGATTTTGATGGTATAGAACATCATATAACGCGGAATAATCGTGGCCTGCGCCGGGATCATCATGGTGATGAGCATGGCGGTAAATACGATATTTTTGCCGTTAAAATTAATTTTAGCCAGGGCGTAGGCCGCCATGGAGGAGACCAAAAGCTGTCCGGCAGTGCCCACAACGGCTACGAATATGGAATTCATGTAAAGATGCCAGAACGGCACCTTGCTGTCGTTCCACACCCTCCGGTAGTTCTCCCACTGAAATGTTTCCGGAAACCAGTGAAAATCCAGGCTGAATACCTCTGATCCCGCCTTTACGGAGGCGGACATCATCCACAGAAGCGGCAGGAGAAAGAGAATCCCACACCCTGTCACCCAGATGGTATTGATCCATTTGATTGTTTTCCTTTTCTTCATCCCGGCTTCCCCCTTAATAATAAACCCAACGTTTCTGCACCTTGAACTGGATCAGGGTGATGATTAAAATGACCCCCACCAGAATCCAGGCTTCCGCACTGGCATATCCAAATTTATAGCTGTTAAACGCATTTCCGTAAATCTCGGTCACCATGCTGGGAGCATTTCCTGACATCCCCATGATATTGATCACCGTAAATGCCTTAAAAGCCGCGATCAGCCGGACAACGCACAGATAGAAGGTGGTCGGGGAAATCAGCGGCAGCGTAATCTTAAAAAATTGCCTGCATCCGCCCGCACCGTCCACCCTGGCCGCCTCATAGAGCTCCGCCGGAACATTTTGCAGCGCCGCCATATAAACAATCAGGCTGAAACCGATACCCGCATAGACCATCACACAGATCACCGGAATTTTACAAAGGGTAGAGCTGGTCAGCCATTTAGGCACCTCGTTCATATGAAATACAGTGGTTAAAATCATGTTGACCGGCCCATCGCTTCTGAACAGGAAACGGAACACGGCCGTCAGCGCCACCATGCTGGAAATATACGGTACAAACAGACACATCCGGTTAAATTTCCGCAAAAAGACCTTATCATTCAGTAAAAATGCGAATAAAAGTGCCAGCGCGATGGAAATCGGCGCCACGGTTATTGCATAGACCAAGGTATTGGCCATAGCCATCTTAAATTTTCTGTCCGCAAAAATCCGGATAAAATTCTTAAATCCCACCCATTTAATGCCGCTCACTCCGGATAAGAAATTCCATTCTGAAAAGGAAAGCGCAAGCGACATGATGACTGCAAGCACCACCATGGTCAAAAATATGACCATGGCGGGAGCCATAAACAGCCAACCTGCACGATTTTCCGCCTGCTGCCGTTTGGTTTGATTCTTCATATGTCTCTCTCTTTCTCAAAAAAGCCAATAACACCCTTTATTTTGCATCATCAATGGCTTTCTGCGCATTCTCCTGCAATTCAGCCAGCGCGTCATCCACTGTCATTTCCCCATTTAAAACGTATTTTGTGTACTCATCGACGAGGCTCCGGATGTCCGCATAAGCAACGATATAATCTTCCGAATAAGCCGGCTCATTGGATGCGATCACATATTTGTTAAATGCTTCCGTATCAATATATTTCTCAGCCTCCGCCTTTGAACCGAAGGTAATATCAAGGATGTCCGAAGAATCCAGGCCGGTCCAGGTGCTTGCATGGCCTGCCGCAAACATGTATTTGCTTCCTACGGTTGCCAGATACTTGGCAAAAGCATAGGCAGCATCAGGATCTTTTGCATTGCTGGCCACTGCGACAAAATCTTCCGGGACAACTCCTGCCATGTAATTCGTTTCATCCTTCTGATTCACCGGATAAGGTGCGTAAGTAATTCTAAACTGAGGATCTGCTGCCGTAATATAGCGGGTCAGAATGGATTCCACCGTAGTGGCGTTAGTTCCGTTCAGGAATAGGTCCCGCGATTTGGTGCTGTCCGCCAGATAGTTGGCTTTGGAATACCAGATGCCTTCCGTCTCCGCATCGACTTCCCGCTTGAGAATCTGCTTAAATATAGGATTGTCAAAATCCGCATTTCCTTCCGCATCATAATAGACGTTAACGCCTTTTGACTGGCGGGCGGAATAGGTCCAATAATCCGTCTGGTTGAAATCGGAACCGCCATAAACGGCAACATTTCCGGATGCGTCCTTCTCTGTCAGAGTCCGGCATGCGTCCAGATATTCATCCCATGTCCAGGAATCCGGAACCTCTCCCAGACCGGCGGCATCCCACTTGTCCTGATTAATAGCGATGTAGAGGGAAATTCCTCCCGATGGAAATACATAAGCTCCATTCTCATATGTATATACATCCGTTCCCCACTCCTTCACCAGATCCAGATTATCTGCTTTCAGCCGGTCCGTGATATCCATCAGCATCCCATTGCTCCAGCGGTTCGACGTATTTTTTACGCCAAATGTCAGAAGAACATCCACATTTCCCGCCATCATGGCAGTATCCAGGCTTACGTTTCCATCGCCGCTGTTCTTATAAACCTCATATTCTACGGTGATGTTGGGATAATGTTCATTGAATTCTTCAATCAGCGCATCGGTTCCGTTTGCACCGGCAAAAGCCGTGTAAAAGCGTACCGTGCCGGTCATATTGGCAGCATCCGGATCAATATAAACCGGCTCCCCGGAACCGGCCGGACTTCCTTCTGTCCCTTTCTCAGCGCTTACGGTGCCGGAGGCTGTTTCTGTTTTCGTTTCCGCCTGTCCGGTCTTCGTTTCTGCCGTTTTTTGTCCGCCGCACCCTGTAACAATTCCCATTACCATAGAAACTGTAATTCCTAACGCAAGTAATTTTTTCATTTCATTTCCTCCGCTTCATTCTGGCTTGACTTTGTAGGTTTCTTTCTTTATATTAGAACTATATCATAAAAAATACGAAAAAACTTCTGGAAATGTGTCATGAAATTTTCGGTTTTGTGATGATCGGAGGTACCATGAACAATTATTTAACAAACCATTTACGCAGTTCTTACAATCCAGCTTGTGAGCAGTATCATAACTTTAAAATCTATTCCAATAAGAGCGGATGGAGTGACTTTTTTATCGGTCCAAACCTTGTGTATTCCCACCGCACCACCCCCTATACCCCGCCCTTTTTTCCCGAGAAATTACATACACATACCTATTACGAAATCTGTATTTTTTTAAGCGGCAAGATCACCTATGTGGTATCCAGCAATGAAGTGTTCCCTCTTCGCGGAGGGATACTCTGCATTCCACCCGGCATATCCCATACGGCCCGGCTGATCGAAAAAAGCGAGTATGACCGCTTTGTGTTCTATTTTGACACCAAGGCATTTGAATTCCTGGGGCCGGGCAGCCTTCCCGCTTTTCTCTGTAAAGCCGATGCCGATTATCTCACCGTCAACAGTGAATTCCGCGGGCAGTATTACTATCTGCTGGAGCAGTTGGATTACATGACCACACATCTGGACGGGGACATCTCTCTTCAGTGCTTCAGCTGTATCCTGCAGCTTCTGCTCCTGATCGATTCGCATGCCCAGCCGGGAAGAGAATGCTTTTCCAAACTGCCCCCAAAGGTTCTTCAGATCAAAACCTACATCGATCAGAATTTCCAGACCCTTTCCTCCACCGCCGAGATTGCAGATCATTTTTTTTACAGCCGTGAATACATCTCACGGACATTTAAACAGTATTTCAACACCAATCTTTCCGAATACATCATGGGGAAAAAAATCGAAGCCGCCAAACAGGCCTTAAACAGCGGCCAGTCGGTAACTCAGGCATTTAACGCCTCCGGTTACCGCAGCATGTCGGCATTTATCAATGCCTTCCGCACGGTCACTTCGATGCAGCCGTCTGCTTACAGAAAGCAATTAAAGGGGTAATGGGTACAAAATATACCATATAAAAAAGATGGAGCCGCTCACAGCTCCATCTTTTTTATATGTTCTGTCAAATATTCTTTTTCATTTCTGGACGGTTCTTCTAAAACCAGATCAAGGAGCCGGTTTAACACCTCCCCGACTTCTTTTCCCGGCTTAACTCCCGCCTTTATCACATCCGAACCGCTGACCGCCAGATTTTTTAACGTAACGCAGTCCCTACGTTCACGGATCTCGGCGCTTAACCGGACGATTGTTTCCAATTCCTCCCTGCTTTCCGTCTCTAAAGAAATCATCCTTTTCAGCTCCAACAGATCGTCGTACAGAGACGCTTCCACCTGGCTCATCACGCGGCGGAGTTCTGTCTGATCGGGTTTTAACGGCTGCTTCAGCCATTTTACCAAAACCCTGACGCGGTAAATGGTGTCGTTGTCCAGTTTCAGATCATGAAGAACTGAGGATACCTCCTGATCGGCAGCATTTTTCAAAAATGCCGCCCAACGGATGTGCTTTTTCGCAGGAAGGCCGCCGTTTACACTCATTTTGCTCCTGTCGACCTTATGAAAAGCATCCGATACAAATGGGCTGATTCCCGTTTCATAGACCAGCTCAATCCGTTCCGGATTGGGAGACAGCAAAAGCTTGGTAAGTTCGGTCTGCACCCGCTCTTTGCTCACATGAACCATATTGGGCGCTATCTTTTTTATGGCTTCAAATGTCTCTTCTTCGATCTCAAATCCAAGCTGTGCGGCAAACCGGATCGCCCTCAATATTCTGAGCGCATCCTCGGTAAAACGGTCCACCGCGCATCCCACGCAGCGGATGACCTTCCGTTTCAGATCTTCCATGCCGCCGAATTCATCTACAATTCCCGTTTCGTGGCTGTAGGCCATAGCATTGATGGTAAAATCCCTGCGGCGCAGGTCTTCTTTCAGATTGGATGTGAATTCCACCGACTTGGGGTGACGGCCGTCTTCATACTCTCCGTCAATCCGGTAAGTGGTTACCTCATATCCCACATGATTGATCATAATCGTAACCGTTCCATGTTGGATTCCCGTATCAATTGTCTTTGGAAATACTTCTTTTACCTGCTGCGGAGCTGCGGATGTGGTGATGTCCCAGTCCCCGGGCTCACGGCCCAAAAGGGTATCTCTGATGCATCCGCCTACCGCATAGGCTTCATAACCATGCTGCTTTAATTTACCGATAATTTCCTCTACCTCTTGCGGTATCTGAATCTGCATATCTCTCCTCCTCACAGTCATTTTACAAAAAGGGGCTTTATATCGAGGAAATTTACATCAAGGGTGAAGGCATTTTCGAAAATGCCTTCACCCTTGATGTAAATTCACCCTGATGTAAGTTTCCCCAGGTACATAATGTCCAAATCTTATCAGAACAAAACTCTAATTTCTAATATGCCCGTCCCCAATAAACCATCTTCACTGCCGGTTTTCCGCAGCATACGCATTTATCCGACAACGTTTCCTGCTCAAACGGCATACAGCGTGACGTAGCGCTTGTCAGCTCTTTGATCTTGTCTTCACATTCCTGGCATCCGCACCACATCGCCTTAACAAATCCAGGTTTTTCCTCAATCGTCTTAACGAAGCTGTCCAGATCGGTTGCCACATAGGTGTGGGAATCACGATGATTTCTGGCCCGTTCCAGCATGGAATCGTGAATCTCATCCAGCAGCTCTCCGACTTTCTCATTGATCTCATCCAGAGAAACGGTGATCTTTTCATGAGTGTCACGGCGCACTAAAACCGCCTGGTTATTCTCAATATCTCTCGGTCCGATCTCCACGCGCACCGGGATACCGCGCATCTCGGACTCGCTGAACTTCCAGCCCGGGCTCTTATCGCTGTCATCCACTTTTACGCGGAAGTTGGAAAGAACGCCTTTCAGTTCATAGGCTTTATCCAGAACCCCTTCCTTCTTCTGCTGGATCGGAACGATCACAACCTGAGTAGGAGCAATTCTTGGAGGAAGCACAAGACCATTGTCATCGCCATGAACCATGATGATTGCGCCGATCATACGCGTAGTCATACCCCAGGAAGTCTGGTGTACATACTGTAAGGTATTGTCTTTTGCCGCATACTGAATGTCAAATGCTTTTGCAAATCCGTCTCCGAAATTGTGGCTGGTGCCGGACTGAAGGGCTTTTCCGTCATGCATTAAGGATTCAATGGTATAGGTAGCTTCGGCTCCTGCAAATTTCTCCTTATCCGTCTTCTGTCCCTTGATAACCGGAATGGCCAGCACTTCTTCACAGAAATCAGCGTATACGTTGAGCATCTGGATCGTTCTTGCCTCCGCCTCTTCTGCCGTAGCATGAGCGGTATGGCCTTCCTGCCATAAGAACTCTCTGGAACGGAGGAACGGTCTTGTGGTCTTCTCCCAGCGCACTACGGAACACCACTGGTTGTACAGTCTTGGAAGATCGCGGTAAGACTGGATATCCTTTGCGTAGAAATCGCAGAACAATGTTTCAGAAGTCGGTCTTACGCACATCCTCTCCTGCAGTTCCTCTAACCCTCCGTGAGTTACCCATGCAACTTCCGGGGCAAATCCTTCTACATGGTCTTTTTCCTTTTCAAGAAGGCTTTCCGGAATGAACATCGGCATATATACATTCTCCACGCCAGTCGCTTTAAAACGGGCATCCAGCTCTTTCTGGATGTTCTCCCAAATCGCATATCCTGCCGGTTTAATCACCATGCAGCCTTTAACGCTTGCATAATCACATAATTCCGCTTTTTTTACCACGTCTGTGTACCACTGAGCGAAATCCACATCCATGGATGTGATCGCTTCTACCAGTTTTTTGTCGTTTGCCATGACTTTATCTCCTTTTCTATTCTGTATCAAAGAATTCTGCCCACAAGGCTTTCGCTTGGGAGCGCAGCTGCCAAAGCAGCCATCAAACAATAAAACAAAAACGCCGGGGCATTCAGCCCCTGTTAATTCACAAGGGACCGAATGACTCGGCGGTACCACCCAAATTAGTTCTGCCAGTTCAGGCAATGAACTCTCTTTATTCCGTTAACGCCGGATACACGCCGTATTTTCATACGGGACTCCAAGGCAGGTTGGGCATCCATTGACACGGAGATCTTCCACCATCTGATCCCCTCTCTGTAGTGTGTGGGCTGCTTAATAGTCCTCTTCAACGTCTGTTGCTTGCATTTGCTGTATTCTTGATTCTACGTCATTTTTCACTGGTTGTCAAGTATCCGGCACCCGAGTTTTTCACCTGAGTTTTTTCACGGATAAACCCGCTTTTTTCGGTTCTGGCATACCGGTACATGAGTCCGGCAGTCACCAGAAGGCACAATAACTCGGAAACAGTGGACGCCCACCAGATGCCTTCGCCTCCTGCCACTCCAATGCAGAGCTTCAATGCCACAACCAGCATCACAAATCCGCGGCCCAGCGATATGGCTAACGACGATTTCGGCCGCTCGATCGCGGTAAAGAAACCGCCAGACACCACATTAAATCCCATAACCAGGAATGAAATGCTGAAAATCCGGAATACATGAGACGAATATAATCTCAGTTCCGAAAGCTCCGGAGACACGAAAATGCCTACTAAAAGTCCGGCCCCAAGCCATGCGGATATAAATGCCACAACCGCCAAGCCAATGGTCGCGCTGAGCGCATACCGGAACAGAGTCCTGTATTTCTCCTGCTCTCCTTTTCCGTAATAATAGCTGATAAGCGGCTGGGTTCCCTGGGCGATTCCCGCCATGGACATGACCACAATGGTGCTCACATATGCAATAATCGTATAGCTGACAATTCCGTCTTCCCCAATATTGGCCAAAATCGCATGGTTAAAAAGAAAGACTGTAATTCCGGCGGAAAACTCCGTTAAACCGGACGCTAAGCCGATCTTAATGCTCCGCAGCAGCTGTTTTGCGCTCCAAACCACTTTTACAAATTTAATCGTGGCTTTCGGGCTCAGGAAATGAGTCAGATACATAACTACCAACACGGTCTGGGAAATGCCTGTTGCGACTCCGGCTCCACCCACACCCCAGTGAAATACCATGACAAAAAGATAATCCAAAACGCAGTTTAACAGAGCTCCTGTAGTGGCCGCTATGGTGGCAAACCTGGGATATCCGTCTGTTTTTACAAGGATTTCAAAAGAATATGAGATGATAAATGACCAGGTAAAAGGCGCAACCGAGAGCAAATAGGTTTTCACATAATCCACGGTAACTTCCGTAGCCCCTAAAAATGCGGCGATATCGTCCATACGCCAAAGAACAACGCCCATGATCAGAAACGATAATATGGATAATACGATCATATTCTGCGTATAAACCTGGTTCGCGTCCTCGTGGTTTCCCTGTCCAAGGTAAATGGCCACAATGGTGGAAGCTCCCACCGCAAACAGGATGGATACAGAAAATAAAAAGTTTACAAACGGGGAAGCGATGTTCACCGCCGATAAAGCCACCTCCGATACCCCTCTCGCCACAAACATCCCGTCCACCATGGTATACAGGGCGAAGATCCATTGTGCGATCACCGACGGCCATATAAACCGCCAGAAGTTTTTTTTCAGTGACATTCCATCATAATTCATGATAATTAATCATTCCTCCAATTCTTTCACGATGATACTGTTTCCAGTTTTGAGTGTCTCTGCCGTCCGGCCAGGCTCCGGCGGTATGCAGGACCTTTCCAGTTCCGGTTTCGGGCATAAACAATTCTAAACGTGCAGGATTTTTCTAAAAACCAAGGGAAATGTCCAAACTCGCTCCGCTCAAACAGGTGGACATTTCCCTTGAACGAAAAATTCTGCGCGTTAAGAATTGCTAATGCCCTGCAAAGTCACAGGAAAGGTCCTGCATACCGCCGGAGCCTGGCCGGACGGCAGAGACACTCAAAACTGGAAACAGTATCATTACAATTGCCAATCGTGTTGTACTTCGAGTATAAACCTTGGTATAATACTAAGGTAAAGGGTATTTTAACATTTTCTTTTAATATTTTTAAAAATATGGTGAAAAAATGCCTTCCCCCGCCCAAATTTACCGGGCGGAAAACCGTTTGGAAAGGAATTGGTGATATTATGTCAACTTATTATAAAATCGGGGAACTGGCGAAATTGTATGGAATCAGCACCGACGTGCTCCGTTATTATGAAGAACTGGGAATTCTGGTGCCACGGCGGGCTTTGAACGGCTACCGGGTCTACCGCACCAATGATTTGTGGTGTCTCAATGTGATCCGGGATCTGCGGGAGCTGGGATTTTCCATGGAACAGATACGAACTTATCTGAAAGAGCGGAGCATCGCTTCCAGCCTGGCCCTTTTAGATGAAGAACTGACTGCGATCGACGAAAAGATGGAACAGCTGACAGCGCTCAGGGAGAATATCCTGTCACGCAGGCAGACTATCTCCAAGGCCCAGGAGCTGCCCCTCGGAATTGTGATAAAAAAAGAGCTCCCCGCCCGCCCCTGCCACCGTATCATGCAGGGATATAAAACGGACGAGGAGATGGATATTCTGATCAAGCAGCTGGTTAATTTCGACCGGGAAAAATTATATATAATAGGAAATAACCAGATGGGATCATTTCTGAATCTGAATTCGGCCAAGGCCGGCAGCTGCCGGGAATATGACGCTGTGTTTATTCTGCACCCAAAGGGTGAACATGAGATTGAAGGCGGCACTTTCCTCTCCGTCTGTTATAGGGGCAGCTGCAGCCAAAACAGCATTTATATTCCCCAGCTTTTTGAATATGCCAAAGAAAATGGTTTGGCTGCCTGCGGGCCTCTGCTGGAGCTTTTGTGGATTGACATCCACACATCCAGATACCCGTCGGAACAGCTTACGGAGCTGCAGCTTCAAGTGGAACCGGAATCCCGTTCTTTATAAAGGTTAACAAAGTCTTCAATCAGTAAAAGGCCTACGGGGCCCAGGATAAATCCCAGCACACCGAACAATTTCAGTCCTACGTACATGGAAACCAGAGTTTCCAGAGCCGACAAACCTACTTTATTGCCCATCATTCTGGCTTCCATGATCTCTCTTAAAAAATAACAGATCAGGTAAATAGCCATAAGGGTCAGGGCCGTTCCAACCTGCCCTTGGAACAGGGCGATGATCACCCAGGGAATAAACACGGTTCCCGTACCGAATATGGGAAGTGCGTCTAAAAGCCCGATTCCGATTCCGGCCAGGATATAATACGGATTTTTCATGAGAAATAATCCTGTAATACAGATTGCCGTAGTCAGGATCATGATCAGGCCCTGAGTTTTAACATAGGCGTTGCCCATCATTTTCAGCCTTTGGCTGATTAATGTAAATTCTTCATGAAAAATGGAATTGTCCCGGCGGTATTTTAACTCCTCCATCTCCTGAAGAGAGAGCATGATGGAAACAAGGCCTACAACCCAGATCACGGTGATCTGAATCATTCCCTGGAATATTGCCATGGAATTTGACATCAGGTAGGGCATCGCGCCATTTTTAACGGAATTTCCAAGCCCCCGCAGCATGTCCCTCACAATCACCACCAGACACCCGGGCTTTAAGGACAGAGCGGTTTCGAAAATCCGGCATTTTCCGGTCAGCCAAAGATCCAGCCGGCTGATCCATATGGGAACCTGATCTACCAGCATCCGGCTTTCTATATAAAGCCGCTGCGCTCCGGCATAAATCCAGATGCCCGCCACTGACAGCAGAATCAGCAGTTCCAGCGCTCCCACGATTCCGACGGGTATGTGCAGATTCCTCTTGCCCACTTGAAAGCTCATTTTCCTGGATATGCAGGAAGCGGTGGGATACAGCCCGAGAGCGATCACATAGGCAATGAAAAAAGGAATTACGAGAGGCAGCAAGTATTTAAAGCTTGCATAAACCACTCCCGTAACCCCTGTAATTAATAGTATCCTCTTCAGTTTCTCATTCGGTTTCACCATGGACTCACCTATTTCTGTTTTGTACTTCATTTGTACACAACTTATTATGTGCCGTTCCGGTGATTTTATGTAGCATTTTTAAATTTTCTGTTCTGCGGTTGTACAGCGGCTGTTTCGCTTGCAAAACGCAGAAACGGCATAGCCTGTAAGCTACACCGTTTCCCAAAAATAATTCTATTATGTTCTTCCGGCATTCACCGCTATGCGGCTGCTGCCCACTGTTCTTTTTCATGCCACGGCATAAATTCATCCACCGCACAGATCTTATCCGCCATCGTGACGATCCATCCCAACGATGAAGTCGGCACCGGCCCTAATGGAAACATATGGGTTTCAATTGCCCTGGCTTCCCTGTCATTGACCTTAAAATATGCACGGCTGTTCACTGCCGCCAGTTTCGGATGATAAAATGCGTGCATCTGAGGAGTATCATCCGTACGCCAGTCATAAAGGAAAAAATCATGAAGCAGGCCGATTCTGGCCGCTTTCACTTCGTCGCTTCCCACCGCTTTTGCAATTTTCCATGAAATGTAAGAGACATGGATGCTGTGATGAAGCCTGGTGCTGGATTTATGCTGAACGTATGTGCTCAGCTTCTTAAAATCGTCATTTTCCAATATATCTGCTACTGTCCGGTAAAACTCTCTGTCCACTTTTATCACCTTTCCAAATACAATTCTGTCAACGCGCCCTAATCAGAAGGATACTACTTTTTCTTCTTTATGTCAACCGAAATAACGGAACTATACCATTAAACTTGCACCCGGTCCCAACGGAAGTCCAAACATCATCCAGATAATCAAAAGTACCGACCAGCCGATCATGAAGAAAATGCTGTACGGAAGCATGGTGGCAATTAAAGTGCCGATTCCCGACTCGGAATCGTATTTTTTTGCAAAGACCACAACCATTGCAAAATAGGACATTAACGGGGTGATCAGATTAGTACAGGAATCTCCGATACGGTATGCCACCTGTGTAAGTTCCGGCGAATATCCTAACAGCATAAACATAGGCACGAATACAGGCGCCAGAATCGTCCATTTTGCGGATGCGGAGCCCATCAGGAGATTGATAACCGCAGAAAACAGGATGAAACAGATCATGAGCACCGGCCCGCTTACCCCGGCTGTTCCCAGAAAATCCGCGCCTTTTAATGCCAGGATCGTTCCAAGCTTTGTGTAATTAAAATAACTGATAAACTGAGCCGCAATAAAAGCCAGCGCAATATAGCCGCCCATGGAAGACATGTTGGTGCCTAACTGGGCACAGACATCTTTTTCATTCTTATAGGTACCGGATACCCGTCCGTATACAATAGAAGGGATAAAAAATACAAGAGCGATCAGCACGATCAGGCCGGACATAAACGGTGAATCGTTCATCAGACTGCCTGTCTGTGCATTGCGCAGAAATGAATCCTGAGGCAGAGCCGCCGCCGCTACAAGAAGAACAAAAGCCAGAAGGGATAAGTTTCCCCATCTCAGCGCTTTTTTCTCTCTGTCGCTTAACGCAGTGGCTTCTTTTACATCTTCTCCCGTATGCTTGTGAGCTTTCAGCCTTGGTTCTACGATCTTATCCGTAACAAAGGTTCCTATTGCTACAATTACAAACGTGGAAACAATCATAAAATACCAGTTGGATGTGGGCTGAACCACATAATCGGCACGGACCATTCTGGCCGCTTCCGTGCTGATACCGGAAAGCATGGGGTCTAAGGTTCCCACCAGAAGATTGGCGCTGAATCCTCCCGATACTCCGGCAAAAGCCGCTGCAAGACCTGCCATAGGATGTCTTCCGTATGCCATAAAGACAACGGCACCTATGGGAATTAAAACCACATAACCGATATCGGAAGCCACATTAGACATAACTCCGAGAAAAACAAGCATTGGCGTTACGATCATTGCCGGAGTTACGGATACTGCTTTTTTCATCAAAGCGGACAGATAACCGCTTCCCTCTGCACATCCAACCCCCAGCATGGTAACAAGTACAACGCCCAAAGGCGCAAAACCTGTAAAGTTGCTGACTACATGAGTCAGCATATAAGCCAGGCCTTCTTTATTCATCAGGCTGACCACACGAACCGTCTGTTCTGTCAGCTCCAGGGTCTTGCTGTCAATCATCTCCCCTGTTGCCGATACTCCAAGGTAAGAACAGAGTCCGGATATCAAAACGATTGCCGCTGCAAGAATGGCAAACATCGTAATCGGGTGAGGAAGTCCGTTCCCCACGGTTTCAACACCGTTTAAAAAACGGCCGAAAAGCGAAAGCTTTTCTTTTTTTGCTGCGTTTGGTTTCATGATACATACCTCCAAAAATTTTCGTGAACCGGCAGAGCGGATAGGCAGCCATTGTCTACTCGTTCCGTCTCCAAGCGCACCGCACGTCCTCACATTATATAGGATATGTATCCGTCTAGTCAACAAGATATCACTGGAATTTGGCAAATACCGAATACTCCGGCTTCATCTGAAAGCTCATTTTCCTGCCCGTAACCGGATGGGAAAATGCCAGATAACAGGAACAAAGAGCGATGCTTCCCCTCTTTCTCCCGGCCCCTGCCGCCGGAGTAAACTGCAGATTATATTTGTTGTCTCCCCATAAAGGGGTTCCATGGCCTGACATCTGAACCCGGATCTGATGGTGGCGTCCGGTCAGAAGTTCAATCTCCACCAGGGACAGAACCTCTTCTCCTTCCTGGATTGTGCGGATCACTTTATAGTTCAGTTTTGCCTCTTTTGCACCATTTATCCCCTTATCCACAATTTTTGAAGTATTGCTTTTACTGTCTTTCAACAGATAATCCACATAGTTACCCACATTATCCACAAGTTTTCCACAAATCACTGCCTGATATTTTTTTGTCATTTTGCCTTCACTGACCTGTTTACTCAGCGCTGCGGCGGCTTTTTGCGTCTTTGCATATACCATTACGCCGCCCACCGGCTTATCTAATCTGTGGATAACTCCCACGTATGGTTCACATTTGGCCGTGGATAACTTGTTAATATGTTTCTTAATCTCACTGACCATGTCCGGTTCAAAGCTGTGGGACGACTGTGATTCGATCCCCACCGTTTTTTCCACCACGATAATCTGTTCATCTTCAAAAAATATTTGCAGCATTTTAATTTCTCCTTGCATATTTGGGTTAAAAGTTGTATAGTATAGTAAATGACAGCATGTAGTTTTAATAACTACATTACATATTATTAAGTTCTAACTGGAGGTGTTTTTTATGGCATTAAAAATCAAAGATCCCGGAAGCGCAATCACTCACTTTGCAGGTATGGTTATGGCAGCATTTGCCGCCGCTCCCCTGCTTTTAAAGGCCTATCAGCCGGACAACCGAATCCGGATTATATCCATGGTCATATTCATCAGCAGCATGATCCTGCTCTATGCGGCCAGCACCATCTATCATACGCTGGATATCTCCCCCGCAGTCAACAAAATGCTTCGAAAGATCGACCACATGATGATCTTCATCCTGATCGCCGGAACCTATACCCCCATCTGCGTCATCGTTCTCGGAGATAAAACCGGCTGGAATATGCTGGCCCTCGTCTGGGGAATCGCCATCGTAGGCATCATCGTCATGGCCTGCTGGATCACATGCCCCAAGTGGTTCTCTTCCGTTGTATATATCGCTATGGGCTGGGTTTGTGTGCTGGCCTTCACAAAGATTGTAAAAGCTCTTCCGCCGGCAGCATTCGGATGGCTTTTGGCCGGAGGCATCATCTACACCATAGGAGGCATCATCTATGCCCTGAAGCTTCCGATCTTCAATACCCGCCATAAAAATTTCGGTTCCCACGAAATCTTCCATTTATTTGTAATGGCAGGAAGTCTATGTCATTATATCATGATGTACCGTTTTGTGGCGTAGGTTTTTGTTAAAAGACAAAATGTACTCTCTCTTCCCTGCTTTTTCATCATCCTGGCAAAAACAATATTTTTCCCTTAGCAAGCCAGTCACCAGCTGGAAAGAAGGGAGCACCTGGGCTGGCGGCAGAAATGGAAAGAGAGAGGGGATCGTTTGCAGACCCTTAGTGATACTTGGCCGGCAAGGGTGAAAAAAGGCAGACAAATACTGAATTCCAGATCAGTATTTGAGGCGCTCTTCGAGCGTTTCGCCCCCTGAGCGATGAAGTCATAAAGAGTTCATCGCGAATGGCGCCGCGCTGCCTTTTTTCGCCCTTGCCGGCCGTAGTATCACTTAGGGTCGAAACCGAATCCCCTCTCTCTTTCCATTTCTGCCGCCGGCCCAGGTGCTCCCTTCTTTCCAGCGTACCTCTCAAAAATATGTAAGCGGCATCTGTGCCTTGCAATAGCACAGCTGCCGCCCAGGTTTTAATTAAAGTCCTGTATCTATCTAAAGCACCAGCTGGATGCGGATTGGCGCCCCGAAGAAATCCGACTATAATGTATCATATACAAAAACCTCTAAATGTGTGTATGTTCTCTATCATAATCCCCAAAACGAACCAAATCATGCGTCCGGAAACAAAGTCTTTTCCGGTTTTGCATAAAAATATCCCTGAATGATATCGCAGCCGATCTTTCTCATATAGAGAACCTGTTCCTGAGTTTCCACGCCTTCACAGACCACGCGCAGGTTCAGTTTGTGGGCTGCTTCTATGATCAGTTCAATCAGAACCTGGTCTTTTTCAGTTACTGCTCCGCCTCTTTGGAATATCTGATCCAGTTTCAGTTCATCGATATCAAGCCTCTGCAGCACTCCTAAAGAAGAATACCCTGTGCCGAAATCGTCAATGGAAATACAAAATCCGTACTCTTTTAGTTTCTCAGTACAGGATAAAAAAAGATTCATGTTCTGCATCGCAACATTTTCTGTGATTTCTATGGTAAGAAGTGACGTCGGAATCCTGTAGCTGTCTGCGATCCGTTTGAGTTTATCCGGAAATCCTTCGTCATACAGATGGAGACGGGAAAAATTGCAGGCGATCGGGCAGATATCGATGCCCTGATCCATCCATGCTCTCATCTGGCTGCAGACGCTGTTAAACATCGATAAATCCACTTTTACGATAAAACCGTTTTTTTCAAAAAGAGGGATAAATTCTCCCGGCTGGATCATTCCCCGTTCCGGGTCCACCCATCTTACCAAAGCTTCCGCCCCTGCAAGACTGCCGTCGTATGCATAATGCTGCGTCTGGTAATAGGGGATGAACTGCCCTTCTTTTAACGCATTTTCCATCATCGCTTCCAGTTCTTTTTCTCTCATCATGCTGCTCATAAGATCGTCATAATAATAGACAATCGCCTGTCCGCCCTGGAGCTTGGCCCGTTCATTGGCATAACGCGACCGGTTCACCAGCTTGTCCACAGAAGTCAGGTCGGAATCCACAATATAAACTCCACAGCTCACCGTCAGCCGGTATTCAACGCCCAGCTCGTTCATGAAATCCTGAGCCTCGTTGCGGATGGTCTTCACCATCTTTTCCAGATTCTCTTTATCCTGACAGCGGACCAAAAGGATGAAATTGTCGGCAAAGATCCGGGAGAACAGATCGTCTTCACCAATCGCCGATTTGATGATGTTGGAAAATACTTTGAGCATCTCATTTCCCGTCTCATAGCCAAAGGCGTCGTTAATGTATTTGAAATTATTGATATCCACATAGACCAATGCGTATTGGCTTTCTGCCAAAGGAAGGCGTTTCTTCATATCCTTTGTAAATTTATTATAGTTTCCATAACCGGTCACCGTATCGCTATACAAAAGATGTGTGATTTTTCTGTTCGCCATGGATTTCTGGATCACGATAACTCCAAGGCAGAAGATCACCAGTATCAGAGGGCCTCCCAATGCCCAAAGCATCGTCTTGGGATTCTCGAACAGCAGCTCTTTGGCTGTCATCTTTTCCCGGTACAGCGTATTCACCGCAATGATCTCATTCCATTCATCCTGGGATATATAAAAAATACATTTGTTAATAATGCCCAGCAGGCGTTTATCCATATGTTCCGACACTGCTATACTGATAGGCAGATTAAAATCATTAAAAATAGCCGCCTTTAAATCACTGTAAGCATTTTTCTGCAGCAGCAGATTAGCTGAATACACGTTCATACAGGCCGCGTCGGCTTCCCCATTCTGAATGGCTTTTAAACACGCCTCTATGTTTTCACACGTTCTGACCCGGGTTTCCGGCTCTCCTAAAGGAATCCAATAGCTTGCATAATACTGGTCCGGAACGGCAAGCACCTTCCCTTCGGAAGAATTCATTCCTGTTTTGCTCACCAATGTCATGGGCAATTCCATGTACACCGACGATATCATCACATCGTGGATATCCGCCCAGTCATAATCATTGGCAAATGCAGTGAGTATATCCGCTTCCCCTTCGTTCAAAAGGGCAAGGGCTTTGCCATAGTTGTCCGCCTTCTTATACTCGAACTCAATTCCGGTATATTCGGAAATGAGTTCAAACAGATCCCGGGTGATACCCTTCATCGTATCCTGCTTAGCATCATAATATTCGAGCGGCTCCCAAAACGGCTCATATGCAATGATTAAAGACGGATGCTCTTCGATATATGCAAGCTCTTCCTTACTGAAAACAGGCCGGTCTTCTTTATTGCTTCCGTAATGTTTCCGGTACATATCGGTATGAAACTCCGGATTCAGATAATTGATTTTGTCCAAAGCCTCGTTCAGCTGATCCAAAACCCGGCTATTTCCTTTGGTAACCGCAAGATAATAATGGCTGAGATCAAAAATAGCCACCACCTTCTGATCCGTCATCTTCCTTATGCCTATGCTGAAAACCAGATCGATATCGCCTGATTCTAAAGCCCGATCCATCTCTTCCTGTGTTTTATAAAACTTCAGATCCATGGTGAAATTATGAAGCTTTTCATAGTTTTCCAGACTGTCTGTTCCATAACTTCCTTCGACTACTCCGACCCTTTTTCCATCAAAACTTTCATAATCTTCGAATGCATATCCATCCGCATCTTCTCCTGCCAGGAGCTGTATGTAGGTGGTTCCGATCTCATATTTTGAAAAATCGAACTTTTCCAGCCTTTCTCTGTCTTTAAGCATCGGGCCTAAAATGTCGATTTCACCATTTTCCAGCATGGTCTGGCATTCTTCCCACGTCGCCTCTACAAACTCGTACTCCCAGCCCGCGTATTGGGATATCTCCTTTAAAAAATCATATCCGTATCCCGAATATTTTCCATTCTCCCTGCTTTCAAAATAGCCCGGCAGCTGCACATACCCCACCCGTACCACATCTTTTTGATCCTTTTCCTCTGCCCGTACCCCCAAAATATTCAGGCAGAAAAAGATAGCCAGACAAAATAAAATCTTATATAGTTTTTTTCTTATGTTCACTTCGCCGCCCTCAGATCCGTCATTTTATCTACTGACTTCGTATTTTTACGACTGTTAACCAATCAACGGTAGAAACGTATCATAAATATACGTTTTTACCGTCAATCTTCCCCTTTTGTTACCACTACTATATCATTTTTTTCAGCCTTTCGCAATTTCTTTTATCAGAATTAGTTTGTCGCCTAAAGATACCTTCTCTTCCGTCAGACCATTGGTATCCAATATGTTTTCAACAGTAGTGTGGAATTTCTTTGCAATCTTCCACAAGGTATCGTCCGGCTGGACAATATAACCCACGATTCCCGGCATCTCCTGCAGTTTTTTCACATCCATGGGCTCCACATTTACGCTCTCGATCACATTTTCACAAACGGGCTGAAGCACCAGAAGATCCAGAACCACCACTGCCTTCACTTCGATCACATCCGTGCTGAGCATCACTGCGCTAAGCTGTTCTAAGCCCGTATCCAGCTGGTAAATGCTCTCCTGCGTGATTCCCGGCGTTTCAGAGGTATAGTGGAACGGAAGCATGGTCACATACGATCTCACCGGTTCTTTATCATCTGTGGTCAGGTACAGTATCTGAACCTCCAATGCTCCTTCAATCCTCAGCGTGTCTTCCTCCACCTGAACGGCGTCGATTTTAACGCTGCCTTCGCTGTGGCAGATCTGTAAGATCCTGGGCTCTGTGTCCACATTTACCTTATCCGTCACTTTGCATTTTCCCGTATTTTTAGCGAGAATCTGTTCAAAACACACCTGGCCGGTCTGAAGGGCCAGCTCCCGATTGGTGGAATACAGATCGCTTAAAAGTTCAATTTCCTCTTCTTCATACAGCTTCATATCCAGTTCCAGAACCGCATCGATCTCCAATTCCCGAAGTTCTCCGTCGGCATCCGGCTTCGCTTCCACATCTTTATGCACCATGCGCACCGATATGGCGGGTATCATTTCCTCTGATGCCTCCGGCAGATCCAGTTCGCCGGAAAATGGAAGGCTCTCTTCCAGCCACTGCACCGGAACGCTTTCCCCTTCGCTGGTATAGATGACGAAGACCATAACTTCTCCGTCGATATGTACTTTTCCGTCCAATGGTTTTGTATTGACACCTCTCAGTTTCAGCTCGCTCCACAAAACCGCATCCATGCTGGGCTTGCTGCCTGAAAGAGTAATATCCTCTTTGATCCGGTAGGTATCCTTCCGCCTGAGCGCGATGGACGCCACATCCGTCTTCCGTTTCTGCACCTCAACCTGAACTTCCTCACCGGCCCGGTCTGCATTCGAAACCACGTCGGCCGCAGCCTGAGCGTCGTATAAGGTCTCCACACGCACGTCCAGTGTGACGATAGCTTTTACGCTCAGTTTTCTGGAGTTGATCATCGCCGCGTTTAAATCTTCCAGCTCCCAGCTGACGCCTGCATAATCCTTTTCTTCCAGGCCGGGTACGTTGATCACCTCGTCAAATGATATCGAGCCTCCCAACGTCTGCATGCCGCCTTCCGCCTTCGCATAGAGGACCTGAAACGCCACCTTTCCTTTGATGGACAACTTTTCTCCCAAATTTTTCACAGCTTCAATCTGTACTTCTCCCGTATCCATAATCACCTGTTCCATGTCATCCATGGTATCAGGCACAATAAAATCGTCATCCAGTGTGATCTGAGTCGCGGCATTTCCTTTCCAGCGGTTCATATGTATATTTTTCTTGATCAGCTCCACCATAAAAAGCACCCACCTTACCTTCTTATTTACTCTAAGAAAGTTTATGTGAGTGCTTTTTCTAATATGACTGTTACTTGTAATTCTCCAGAAAATGATGGCGTTCGCCCTTCTTTACATAGCCGATACAGGCGTCCAGATTCACATTTTCCACGCTTTTAAAGATATTCATCTCGATATGGGGATTGATCTTTCTGAACTGGCTGATTAATTCCTTCATCTCCTGGCGCTTGGAGGTGTGAACCTCTTCTTCCAGGGCCTTCTCTTTAGCAATCTGCTCCGTAAAACGGCAGGCACACTGTAAAAATCTCAGGTCATTAAACTTCTTCCAGGCCAGAATATTGGCCTCCTTTACCAAATACAGCGGCCGGATCAGTTCCATTCCCTCAAAATTGGTACTGTGCAGCTTGGGCATCATGGTATTGACCTGGGCTCCGTACAGCATGCTCATGAGAATGGTCTCAATCACATCGTCAAAATGATGGCCCAAAGCGATCTTGTTGCAGCCCAGCTCCTTGGCATTGGCATAGAGATGGCCTCTTCTCATTCTGGCGCAGAGGTAGCAGGGCGATTCGTCCACATCCACCACCACATCAAAGATATCGGATTCAAAGATCCGGATGGGAATCCCCATCAGCTTTGCATTCGATTCGATCAGCGCCCGGTTGTCCGGATGATAACCAGGGTCCATCACGATGAACTCCAGGCCGAAATCCATCTTTCCGTGGCGGCGTATCTCCTGCATGCACTTGGCTAACAGCATGGAGTCCTTACCACCGGAAATGCAGACGGCGATGTTGTCGCCCTCTTCTATCATCTCATATTCATTCAGTGCCTTAACAAACGGCCGCCAGATATCTTTGCGATACTGCTTGATGATGCTCCGTTCGATATCGCGGCAACGGTCTTCCATTCTATTCGTTTCCTTTCGCTAATAGTTCTTTCATCCTGGCTTCCAACTGTTCCAATTCCTGTTCCAGCTGCTCCACCCGGGCCTCCATCTTACAGTAATGTTCCATGGAAACCATCTTTTCTTCATTTTTCTTAGGGATCGGCACCCCGTCAATCTTAATTGGACGGGCCGGAACGCCCACCGCTGTCACGTTATTTTCCAGCGGCTTTAACAATACTGCATTGGCCGCAATCCGGCAGTTGTCTCCAACTTCAAAGGAACCTAATATCTTGGCTCCCGCACCTACGGTCACGTTATTACCTAACGTTGGGTGGCGTTTTCCCTTCTGGGTTCCCACTCCGCCCAGGGTCACTCCCTGGTAGATGGTACAGTTATCACCGACCACGGTGGTTTCACCGATCACCACTCCGCAGCCATGGTCTATTAAAATCCCATGCCCCATCTGGGCGCCGGGGTGAATCTCTATCAGCGTAAAAAACCTTGCAAGCTGTGAAATCATCCTTGCAATGAAAAACATTCTGTGTTTATAAAACCAATGGGCAAATCTATGCCAGATCAGGGCATGCACACCCTGATACAGCAGAAGAACTTCCAGCGCATTCCTTGCTGCAGGGTCCCGTTCCTGAACTGCCTTTACATCAAGCCAAATATCCCGAAATATCATAGCATTCCCCTTTACTTTATTTTCATTATGCTTATCCTGAATAGTATAGCATATGAAAATAAAATAAAAAAGCTACTTTATTTCGTTTGCCATGTTTTTTTGAAGGAGGGAAAACCAATTTTCCCAGGTGAGCCTGCCTTCCAGGCGTTCTACACAATTCCCGCCGCCCTCTTCCAGCGCCTGAGCAAACGCCCTGGAGGACCCGGCATACTCGTCATTTTCCCCATATGCAAAGTGGATGCACACCTCGTTTTGATCCGCCTGTTTAAGCAGATACCGCAGCGAAAATTCGGTATCCTGCAGCGGTTCCATGTCTTCTGAACCGAAAGCATTGGCCGCCCATTCCCTTTTTCTCTCCGCCAGGATCTCGTCCGTCAGAGAGCCGCAGGAAAAGCCAAGCGCCATCTGGTAGGTGCCGGGACATTTTAAAGCCGCCCGCAGTGCCGCATATGCCCCTTCTTTTGCTCCCGCAATGTATTGTTTTGTTAAATCCACCGGAAAATATTCCTTTATCAGCTCCGGCAGTTCCCGGGTCAGCATTGTAAAATATTTGAAGCCATGAACCATATCCGTTCCAAAACTCAGTTTCATATCCGGCATTGCCACTATCATTCCAAGTTCATTGGCAAGGCGTTCCACCGCCGTATTTCTCTGCCATGCCGTATGATCCATGCCGGCCGGAGGAATCAGCCACAGAACCGGATAACATTCTCTGTCCCACCGTTCCACCGGCAGGATCACATCCATAGAATTACATTCCGTTAATGCCTCTGAAAAAAAATGAATCTGCATCAGCGCCATATCAATTTCCTCCTTTCAGTGGCAAAGTCTCCAGAAATCTCCGAATCCACGTATCCCAGAATTCCCATTCATGTTTTCCAGGCCCTTCATGGTATTCATATTGATACGGATTGCCCGGCAGACTTTCAAATGCTTCCTTTATCTTCATTGCCACCGGATATCTGACATCCTCCGTTCCCATTGCGTGATAAACCTTGGGCAGCACGCTTTGCTTCTCTGCCGTCTCCCGGATCACCTTTAATATGTCATAGTCCGTTCCGGCAAGAGAATCCGAGTCCTCCACACCGTAGATATCCCGGTTGCATCTCATATAGGAAGAATTAGCGTCTCCTTCTTTCCCCCGCCACAGCCCTTCAAGTGGCACGATTCCTCCGGTGGACAGCATACAGATTGTGCCGTACTTATCCGGGTTATGAAGGCCGATCCACATAGCGCCTCCGCCGCCCATGGAGAGTCCGGCGATGTAATTATCCTCTCTCTTTTGGCTCATTTTCGGAAACATCTTTTTACAGATTTCAGGCAGTTCTTTTGTCATATAATCATAATACCTGGGGCCGTGTGCCATGTTTAAATACCGGCTGTAACTGACTTCCGGCATCACCACGATCAGGCCGAGAGGAGCGGCATACCGCTCAATCGAGGTTCTTCTCATCCAAATCGTGTGATCGTCGCTGCGGCCGTGGAGCAGCCATAATACCGGATACTGCTCCTTTAGCTGTATCACCTCCCCCATTCCAATACCATTAACTTTCTGAGGAAGAATAACACCAATTCCTGTCTCCATCTTCAAAACTTCCGAGTATAGTTTCACTTCAGCATATGCCATATCCTATTTAACACCTATCCTTTCACTGCCCCTTCCATCATTCCAGCCACAATTTTTTTCTGAAAAATACAATAAATAATAAAAATCGGCAGAACTGACAGAACCATTACAGCAAACGCTACTGTAAAATTTGTTGTATTTTCAGCTTTAAATGAATATTGGTATAAGGTCAGCGTCCGATATGTATTAGATTGATTTAAAACTAAAGAAGGCATAAAATAATCGTTCCAGATCCATAGTGAGTTTTTAATAACAACTGTAGAAATAATGGGTTTCATAATAGGCCTTACAATTTTGCAGAAAACCTGATTAGTAGTTGCTCCGTCTATATAGGCAGCTTCTTCTAAATCAGTAGGCATAGAAGCCAGATATCCTACCAGCAAAAAAATCCCTTCACATGTAGAGTTTGCTATATATAAAAGGATTGCTCCTTGTCTGTTCATCAAGCCTATTTGACTCATTAATTTGACCATTGGCAGCATTTTTACCTGAAAAGGTATAAATATACCTGCAACCATAAAAAAGTAAAGGAAATTATAAAACTTAGAGTTAAATCTTCTTCTTGAAATTGCATAAGAACACATTGGCAACAATAAAACCATAAATACAATGGCTGTTCCAGTAATCAAACACGAATTTCCAAGAGCCATAAAATAGTCCGGCCGACTTAAAACATATTTGAAATTATCCAAAACCCAGACTTTAGGTAATCCAAAAAAATTATCAAACAACTCCCCCATATTTTTCAGCGCAGATACGACAGTCAAATAGAATGGTATGAAAATCACGCATGTACCTAAACTTAATATTAAAATAATGATACTGTTATATATTTTTTTCTTAACCATTAATATTTCCCCATTCAATAATATAAGAATCAATCATAGATTTTCTTTTTATCTGTATAACTCATTTGAATCACTGAAATTACACAAATTATTGCTGCAACAATCAATGCTTGTGAAATTGCATACCCAAATCTTAAATCTTCAAAACCCAATCTATAAATTGACAAGGTCAAACTTTCTGTAGCTCCTGCCGGCCCTCCTGTTGTCAGTGCAACAATATAGTCATATATCATCAATCCTTCTTTTAAAATAAGGACGAAAATGATGCTTAAAATTGGCAATATGTATCTTATTGTTATATAACGAAATCTTTGCCATGCGTTAGCTCCGTCTACAACGGCAGACTCCATTATTTCTTTTGGAATTGTTTGTAAGGCTGAAATTAATAATACCGTTGGAATTGCTACACTTTTCCAAAGATTAGTAATTAAAATTCCGTAAATAGCCGTTTTTCTTCCTGATAAAATATTTTTTTTCAGAAAATCAATATTAAGGATATTGCCAATGATAGGAACCCCTTCAAAAAAAATATAATTAAAAATCAAACCAATTGTGAGCATACTGATACAGGCAGGGAAAAAATAAATTGCTCTGAAAACATTCTTCCCTTTAATAGGTTGATTCATAAGCAGAGCTAAGCATAAAGAAATGACTAAAACACCTACAATCAACATACATGCATAACGCAGGTTAAACGATACCGCTCTTTTAAACCGACTGTCATTTATAATTTTTATGTAATTAGCCAGCCCGACAAAATTATAATTTTTTGTTATCCCATTCCAGTCTGTCAAACTGTAATAGATTCCTAAACATATAGGCAGTATAGAAAGTAATGAATACAGTATTAGATTGGGTAAAATATAAAGGAAATGAGTTATATTTCTATTTTTATTTTTTTTACTTTTCATTTAAACTCCCCTTTATTATAAGGAGTTATTGATGCAGTTCAACAATAACTCCTTATCCTTACAAATTATTTATTATAATATTCTTTTATTAACTCCTGAACGCGATTTACAAAAACGTTTACATCCTTATCAAGCAGCAAGGCCTGAACTTCTTCATTAATAGCATTTCTCAAGTCCTGTGTCCAAATCGTAGACAAACATGGAAGATATCTGTTTTCTGTAATCAACGCATTAATATCCATAAGCTGATCCACATTATATGTTACATTGTTTAATGCTGTAGGATTTTTGTCCCAATCTACAAATGCTTGTGCAATATCATCTCTCAGCATAAATTCCATTAATTTCTTACATGCTTCAAATTCTTCGTCAGTTACATCGGCCGATATTGCATATCCAGTATCAACAGTTCCCGCTGTAAAAAATTCCTTTTCTGTCATGGTTGGTAACGGAGCCAATTTTATATTGCAATCAGGTTTCATTGATAAAAATGTTGGCAATGCCCAAGTTCCTTCTATCATCATAGCGCTTTTTCCATTAATAAATTCGTCATATGATGCCTCGTCTCCATATCCTAAAGAATCCGGGTTAGCATACTCTCTCAACTTATAAATAGATTCTGCATAATCAACAAATGCCTGATCCTGTGTTAAGTCATAAGTGCCGTCTTTAATACCATCACACAATGAACCAAAATCATGATTTACACAGCCCACCAACATGCGGTCAAAGCTTTGTGCAATTCTCGTACCATTTTTATCAGGAAAAGTAAAAGCCTGTATACCCTGCTGTTTTAAATTTTCACATAATTCCCACATCTCATCATATGTCTTAGGGATCTCCCAATTGTTTTCTTCAAAAAGATCAACATTGTACCATACCCCGTATGCATTTGTGTTAAAAGGAATAAAATATGTGGTATCATCAACTTTACATTGATTAAATATACTTTCATTGACCTTTTTTTCATATCCTAAATCACTTAAATCTTTAAATATTCCCTGATGCGCCATCTGCACATATGTTTGCGACATTGGAAATAGCCCTATAAATTCAGGGACATTACCGGCTGCGACTCTTGAAACAAATGTCGTGGTGGTTGTCTCACCCATAGTTACATTCACTTGAATATTAGGATTTTCTTCCATAAATTGCGGAATAATCTTATTGTAAAAATCGACATTTTCGTATTTCTGATGAAAAAATTCAATAGTTACTTTTTTGTCACTGCCTGCCGCTCCACTTGTGTCCTGAACAGTATTCACCTCATTCGAATTTCGCGATGTCTCGGATGGCTTAGTACTTTCTCCCGAAGAACATCCTATTAAATTTCCCAATACTAAAACTGAACTGAGTGCCAGCATCATAAATCTTTTTTTCATAAATAAACCCCTTTCCACCTAACATAATTTATTTACAACCATGGCCATGTTATAAATCTTTGTTTTCTAAATTATACCTAATAATCTTAAATCACAAAATACCATTTTCAAATATTACTTGCCATTTTCAAATATTATTATATAATTTATATAAAACAATTAATTGGAGCGGCATCAAATGATAAAATTATTACAACAAAAAGCTGTCATATTTTCTGTAAAAAAGGGATTATTTCTAATTGCTATTGTGCAATTTATTCTGACACTGCTTTTTCTTTTATATTCAATTACTCTGTCCACATACAAAAATTATAACGACGTAACAAATCGTTATTTTCAAGTTGGTGAACAGTTATTAAGCAATGCGGAAAGTGCCATTTCCTATCTGGAATCTGTCACTCTATTCCCCTCCCAGCTGCACAGTCAAAATAATGATGCCTATATTTCCAAAACATTACGGGATAATTCGATTAATCGAAATTACAAATTTTATAATTATTTTAACACTCACGCCCAAAATAAATTTGTTAACGACTCTCTTGATTTTGTTGCGCTTTATGATTTAAAGGGAAATGGCGTAGCCTCATTCAGAGACAGCGTTTACCAGCTATGTTTTGTTCAAAATTCTCCCTCCTGGTATGGCAACATGGTAAAATATAATACTGGTATCTCCATATTAATCCCATCCGATACGTTTTATGGTTCTGGCCTCCATTCGAGAGATTACCGTTCTATCTGTGCAATAAGAGGTATTGTTGATCCTAATTCTTTCAAAATAGTTGGCTATTGTGTTGCAGGTATCAGTACTGAATGGCTGACCCAGGCATTTAACACGATCCGTTTATCACCTAATCAAAATTTTGAGCTTTATAAAGACAATTTAAAACTTTTTGGAAACATTAGTAACGATGTACCAATCAGAGATTGGATCAGTCAAGATTCTTTCGAATCTGAGAATATGACAAAACGCATTTTAAAACGGGAAAACGGAAAATATTTTGTTTACAATATAATAGGACATTCAAACGGTTACGCTTTATTAATGAAAACACCGCTTTCTGACATAATGGGGACTGTTAGTAAAATACAACTTTACTATACAGTTTTTATCAGCATTTTTCTTTTTATCCTTATATGTTTAATTATTTATATTGTAAAAACAATATTAGATGCTCTTAAACGCCTTATGGATGCCTGCAACTGTTTTGAATTAGATCATGCCACGAAACTGTCCTGTGAAAACCTGCCCCAGGAACTGCAGACCCTTTTCGCTTCCTTTAACCGGATGTCGGAACGGATCAGTTTTCTCGTCCATGAAGTGTTCATGAAGCAGAAAGCCCAGCAGGAAACCGAGCTTCAGCTTCTGAGGACCCAGATCAATCCCCATTATCTGTACAATACGCTGGAAATCATGCATATGAAGGCCTATTCCCATGGGGACTACGACGTATCGGCCATGGCCGAGCTTTTAGGCCAGAACCTGCAGTACGGCCTGCGCAACACCACAAAAGAAGTGCTTTTAAAAGAGGAGATCAGCCAGCTCAATATCTATCTTTCCATCCTCTCCTATCAGTTTAAGGACCGGATCAGAACCAACATCTGCATTGAAGAGGAGTTGATGGAATGCCGTGTAATCAAACTGCTCTTCCAGCCGGTAATTGAAAATGCGGTCATCCACGGAATCACATCCAACGACCAGATCCTGTCCATCGATATCCTGGGCTACCGCAGCGAAAACACGATTCTGATCCAGATCTCCGACGACGGCTGCGGAATGACTGAAAAGCAGTTGGAAGCTCTGAAAAATGATATGGAAAGCTCAGGCAGCAACGGAATCGGCCTTAGAAATGTCTTCCGCAGAATCCAGCTCAACTACGGCCCTGAGTACACATTAGAGGTCAACAGCAAATACGGCCTCGGCACCACCATAACCCTGCATCTGCCCTGGCAGCCCGCTGACACACAGGAGGAGGAATAACATATGTTTAAACTGTTGCTGATCGACGACGATCCCAATATCATCGACGGGATTGATACAATCATACAAAACAATTTTCCCGGCGTATTTTCCGTCACCAAGGCTTACGACGGATATCAGGCCCTGATCCTGCTCACAGAGGATTATTACCACATCATTGTCTCCGACATCAAGATGCCCCAGCTGGACGGAATTCAGCTTTTAGAGCTGCTTCACGGCGAAAAAATACCGAGCACAGTCATCATGCTCAGCGGATACGACGATTATATGTACATAAGAAATGCATTGAAATTAGGCGCCTACGATTATCTGCTGAAACCGGTCAATATCCAGAACTTTATAGATATGCTCCGCACCATCCTCCCCACCCTCCAGGACAGCTGCTCCACGCTTTCCAAAAGCAATCTCACCTCTGCCCCGAAACAGGACAGGGTGAATGACTACTTTGATCTCTCCTGCTCCGGAAATCTGTATTTGACGCCGGAACAGATCAAAGAGGAACTGCAGAAGCTTAAACAGCTCATCTTCGAACTGGATTCCGACGAGGTGTGCGTAAAAGTAAACGACATTTTCCACCATATTTCCAAGGAGACGGTCAGTAAAGAGATGTTCCGGCAGCTTTTGTCCGATTTTCTCTACTCCCTCATGCAGAGCAACAGCAGCCTGATAAAAATCGTCGCTCAATACAAACTGACGGACAATGACCTGGCTGCCCATATTAAAAGTCTGCCCTGCTTGAGCCAGCTGAAAGAAAAATTTACCCAGGTCCTTCTCCTTTATATCGGCCAACTGGCCATATTAAAAAAAAACAACGATGAATACCTGATTAAAAAAGCTCAGGCATACATAGACAAGCACTATTCCGAACAGCTGCTCCTGGCCGATATTGCCGCCCAGTTCCGCCTTCACCCCAATTATTTCAGCTTTTTATTCAAGAAATACATGAATATAACGGTGAGGGACTATATACTCCAGCTGCGGATCAACACCGCCAAAGAGCTTATGAAGGATTCTTCCCTGAAACTCTTAGACATCGCCCTGTCCGTAGGCTATCAGGACGCGGCCCACTTTAACAGGGCCTTCAAAAATGTGACCGGCCTGTCCCCGTCCCAATACCGGAACGGGGTGGAAATTAAGTAAAGAAATGCCGGGAAAAATGGGTTTTAGTTTCCTTTCTTCCCGGCTGCATATTGACCGCTTATCTAATAATTCAAATGTCCAAATTCATTGAAATGCGCCATATCGAATACGGTAATCTTATCTTCCTCCACCACATAAAACCATTCTCCAATGTAAAGTCCTCTCGTCTGGCTCTGGTCTCTGTCCTTGGCAAGTTGGTGGGTAAGGCGTCTCGTAAATCCCTGGTCTTTTTCGTAAGAGTAGACCACATACTGATTCAGCCATTCTCTTCTGTCTTTATTGTATTCTTCCACAGCAAAACCGATCAGATTCTTTTCTGCGGAAATGACTACGGATTTATGGTTCTCCCAGGCCGGCGTATATTCAAAGGTTTTCTCCACCATTTTATCTCTTTCTTTTACGTCGGAAGGATCGTTTGTATCAAACATGGAAAGCTTCAGGCCTTTAAAATTACCGGTGTCAGGGCTGATCTCACGCCCGATTCCCAGCAGAAGGCCGTCGGAATAGGGATGAAGATATTCGGAAAATCCGGTAATCTTCAGTTCTCCCAGAATCTTAGGATTTTTAGGGTCTGAAAGGTCAGCAGAAAACAGAGGGTCCATATTTCTGAATGTCACAAAGTATGCAGTATCCCCCATAAATCTTGCCGAATAAATCTGCTCTCCCGGCGCCAATTCTTCGATCTCACTCAATTTTTTTAATTTATTGTCCAAAATAATCAGGGAATTCGTCTGCTGGCCGCTCTGATGGGACAACGTCGTCACTAAACGGAGATTTCCCTCATATTCATCCATGGAAAACTGATTATTCAAGTATCCGTCCACATTTCCATGGCCATAGAAACTGATTTTTCCATCTTTGTACGAGAATTTCAGCAGTTCCGTATAATCGTACTGTGTTGCCTTGTAGTCATAAGACATATTGCCAATATAGATATTGCTCTGGCTCACGTAAAACTGGTCACCTTCCGAATAAACGGCTTTGCTCTGCACCACTTGTCCCGGATTCTTCATATCCAAAGAGGATGCCACCAGATAGGAGGTGCCCGACGGCGTTTCCGGCAGGTAAATGCAGTTCAGGGGAATTACCGATCCGTCAATCTTTGGAACGTAGCGCTCAATCTCATCCTTTCCTGCATCCATTTCTGCGTAATAATCAGTAAATAGGTAGACGTAATCGCCGTTTCTACGGGATTCCTTATAATACCCGTCCTGTTTGACAGAGCCTAACAATTTCGGTTCTTTCGGATTTTTTAAATCATAAGTTTCCAAAAAAGTGGCATGTGAACCGTAATCCATCCGAATCACGGTAATATATTGGCCATTTATATAAAATTCTTCTATATGCTTTGCTCCACGGACTGTGGACGTATCGCCTATCCTGCCCACCACTTCCATGGTTTTGCCGGCGGCCTTAATGATCTGAATCTTTCCCCTGTCCCCTGTGGATACATAGATATAGGTGCCGTCTGTTTTTACCAAATCGCCTTCATCTACTCCCTGCACTTGAATATTCGTTTCGGAAAATCCATCCGGATTGCTGGAGGTTACTTCCATTTTCGTGCTGTCCGGCTTCATATTTCCCAGCGCAGCGCCGCCTGCCGCAGCCTCGCCAGGTGCCGCGCCTGTTTCCGTCAGGATATTGCCCATGCCGGTATCATAGATAACAGAATCGCACCCTTCACTGGCCTGTTTCTGAATCTGGTCGTAAAGTTCCTCATAACTGGAAACCAGATATTCTTTTTCCTCTTTCGTATCGGCCAGTTCCTCCATATTTGCCGAACCCGGCTGGTCTGCTTCCTTTCCTTCTTCCGGCGGAAGCATCTGTTCCTGTTGTCCATGTTCCGGGTTTCCGGCGCCGGTCAATGCCCGGTTGGGCAGCCGGGTCATAACGCAAACGGCCAATACGGCGGCAGCCAATCCTCCGTATCCCCATATCTTTTTGCTGCTTTTTTTATTTCTGCTGCTCTTGTTATCGTCCGCCGTTTGATCTAATTTTTTCATCATCTGTTCCGGCTCCAGGCTCGCAGGAGTTGGCACAGACTCTGCGGATCTGCGGATCTTATCAAGCATTTCCTCTTGTTTCATATGCATTTCCTCCTATCCATCTAATCGCTTCTGCATCTTTTCAAGGGCGCGGGCCAACTTGGACCGGACGGTATTGTCTTTTAAAAACAGACATTTTCCAATCTCGCGGCTGTTATACCCACCGAAAACAGACATGGAAACAATCAGTCTTTCCTGTCCGTCCAATGTAAAAAATGCATCTCTCACATCTTGTGCCTCTTCCACATTCCACTCACTTACATTTCCAATCATTTCTTGAATGTTTTCGTCGAAATCTACCGTTTTATGTAAATATTCTTTTAACTTCCTTTTACATTTTGCAGTGAGAATCTTAAATATCCACGGGCGGAATGATTCGTCATTTCTCAGTTTGCCGCATCCGTTCCATGCGTCTGCCACAGCTTCACTTACCACATCTTCCGCATCCTGGCAGTGTCCCAGCGTATACAGGGCAAAACGGTACATATCCTGATATATCTTCTTGTATTGCTCCTCAAAGGTTCCTCTGTCCACTCTCGTCCCCCCTTAATGTCTTTTTGAAATGCATCTCATATTGTCAAACCGGCGGCTAAGTGTTGCACGGTAAAAATATTTATTTTCTTTTATTGTAGCAGAAGACCTTCTTTTGTAACAGTGCAGTCTTCCGATGCCTGTGTTGGCTCCGGCATCGAAAGGCTGCACTGTTATTTTCTTTGAGGAAAGCGGATTGGAATCCATAGACAATCCACACTGCAAAGTAGTATAATATTAACATTAAACAGCAGTTATTATTGCCGTAAGAATCCAGCGGGGAGTATATTATGTTCAAGCGGTATGTAAAATATGAAAAAGCAATTATTGCATCTGTTTTCTGTGCAGTTTTTCTGATTTTCTGCACACTGCTCGTCTTTCGTGAGCAGGTAAACCGGGATGTTCGCAATGATATGAAAAATCAGATTGAAGCAATCCAAAAAAACTGCATCAGAGTGCTTAACAATGAAATGAACAGCCTGATCCACCTGAACGAAACGGCCGCTGATTTTATGTCCGGCCTGGATTTTGAGTCGGAATCGGATATCATTCAGATGCTGGATAATTATGCGCGCAGCGGCCACGTAAAACAGGCTCTTTTTCTGACCTATGACGGTCATCTCTATACAAATTATGCCGGCGAAATCGATCCGCCGCCGGAGACTGTAATCAAAAATTACAACGGTCTTTCCGCCATCAGAGGTTCTACATTTTCCCCGCCTTGGTATTCAGAGGAATTTCAGCAGATATATTTTGGCGTGCTTTCTCCCATGGTTTTGGGCGAACGGAAAGGACTGCTGATCACCACTTACCCTGTCTCTGATTTTTACAGTCTTTTCCAGAACGAGTTCTTAGGCGGAGCCGCCGAGATCGGAATTCTGGACAGAAACGGCTCCACCATACTGGGCCGCCAGACAAAAGATCATAAAAATGAATTTGGTATCAATGCCATTGACGAGTTAATAGACAGCGGCATTATATTTTCCGCCCACTCCGCAGACGGAATGCTGCACGATTTTAAAAATGGTGTGGAAGGATTTTCCTCTTATTATGTAAAAGGCACGGAACGCCTCTGTTCCTATGCGCCGGCTCAGTACAACGGCTGGTATATCGTCGTATTGGCCCGGGAAAGCATTCTCAGAAAGCAGTCCACCCAGATCGAACGCCACGGAATCTGGCTGACAATCAAATTAATTGCAATCATGGTGATCCTGCTGGCAATTATTCTGGCTGTCCGCTACCGGGAGCAAAAACAAGTGCGTGAACAATTGCAGAAAGCCGCCATGCTGGACGGATTAACCGGAATCCTCAACAGAGGAACCGCCGAAAACCAGATCATCAGCTATTTAAAACACGAAGGAAAAGACAGACATCATGCGGTCTTCCTCATCGATATTGACTGCTTTAAGGGCATCAACGACACTTACGGCCACATTATCGGCGACACCATCCTCCGCGAACTGTCCCGCCATCTTACAGAGTGTTTCAGCACATCCGATATCATCGGACGTATGGGCGGAGATGAATTTATCGTTCTGTTTAAAAACTGCGATACTGCGGAAATGATTCAGAAAAAAGCTAAACAGCTGACAAAGCCGCTTTTCTATAAAGACCAGAAAACCGGCCAGTCGGTGCCATTCACCATCAGCGTAGGAATCAGCCGATACGCCGAAGACGGCAATGCCTTCATGGAACTATACCAAAACGCCGATGAAGCCCTCTACCACACAAAACAAAATGGCCGAAACGGATATTCTTTCGCTGCAAAACTGTGATTTAAGGGGGTTGGCGGAAGGTACGCACGAAATGGGGAGGCGGAGCCGGGAGAGGAAAAGCGCAGGGGGCTGTCCGGGGCGCTTTTCCTCTCCCGG
>NZ_PKUU01000024.1 GCF_002899675.1 Clostridium sp. chh4-2
AAGAGTTCACTGCGAATGGCGCTGGCCTGCCTCGTTCTGTCCTTACGGGCCTTAGTAGCTCTTAGGGGCGAATCCCGAATCCCATTTGGCTGCATCTTCCTTCCCCGGCCCGGACAGCCTCTCCGATCGTTGGCTTCCGGTTCCGCCTCCCCATTCCGTGCGAACCTTCCGCCAGCCATCCTTGTTAAATAACAATTTTGAGGGGAGATTGTGAATATGGTGATAAAAAAATCTTTATTGGGAGACAACTTCTTTAAAATGTAGTATTATAATAAGGACTAAAACAAAGGAAAAAGGAAAAGAATATGCTGTTTAGTTCACTTGTTTTTATCTGGTACTTTTTGCCGATAGTATTTCTGGCTTATATCTGTATTCCCAATTTGAAATTAAAAAATGGAATTCTTCTGATTTCCAGCATTCTGTTTTATGCTTGGGGAGAGCCCAAGTATGTGGTTTTAATGGTTATCTCCATTGGAATTAATTATGTGTTCGGGCGGCTGATTGATGCCGGGCAGGAAAAGAGAATGCGCCAGATCATGATTACGGCTTGCATTGTGGTGAATCTTGGGATTCTGGGGTATTATAAGTATTTTAATTTCTTTGCGGATTTGGTTAATTCGGCGGCGAGAAGAGAGGTGGTTGGAGCCAGGAATATTGTGCTTCCAATTGGCATTTCTTTTTATACGTTTCAGGCTTTGTCCTATGTGGTGGATGTTTACAGGAAAAAGATTAAGGTTCAGAAGAATTTTTGGAACCTGGCATTATATATCAGTTTTTTCCCTCAGCTGATCGCAGGGCCGATTGTAAAATATCATGAAATCGATACGCAGCTGACGCAGAGGACGATCTCAACCGGGCGCATGGCATATGGGATCAAACGGTTTAGCTATGGATTGGGGAAGAAAGTGATATTTGCCAATACATTTGCCGCTGTGGTTGATAATGTGCTGACGTCTCCCAATCAGGAGCTGGCTAGTACTGGACTGGCTTGGTTTACGATTTTATTGTATACGCTGCAGATTTATTATGATTTTTCCGGGTATTCGGATATGGCTATCGGGCTTGGAAAGATTTTTGGATTTGATTTTATGGAAAACTTTAATTATCCTTATCTGTCCCAGTCAATCCGGGAATTCTGGAGACGGTGGCATATATCGCTGTCCACCTGGTTTCGGGAATATTTATACATACCGCTGGGCGGCAACCGGAAAGGCAATGTGAGGACCTATATCAACCTGTTTATCGTGTTTTTGGTAACCGGGTTATGGCATGGGGCCGGAATTAATTTTGTGCTGTGGGGCGCTTACTATGGGGTGTTTATTGTAGCGGAGCGTTTATTTTTAGGGGATATATTGGAAAAGAACCGTTTTAAGGTTTTAAACCATGTCTATACCATGTTTGTGGTGATTGTAGGATGGATGCTGTTCCGGATCGAAAGCCTGGGACAGATCAAAGAGATGGTGAAGGTAATGTTTTTCGGCAGGGGCGGCTGCTATACGATACCGATGTTTGCGGACCGGAGAGTGATTTTCTGGTTTGTGGCGGGGATCTTGTTCTGCGGGCCGGTTCAGGCTGTGTTTAAAGGGTTAAAGGCTCATTTATATGAGGAAGATCATATCAGCTGGTGGGATATTGTGATGATGGCAGTGCTGTTGGGATTCTGTACACTGCTTTTGGTGAACAATACCTATAATCCGTTTATTTATTTCAGATTTTAAGGAGGCGGGCAGAATGAAGAAAAATTGGATGATCATATGTTTTTTTGCCATTTTGCTGCTGCCGAATTTATTGGGGCTGGCATTTGGCTACCAGGCGGAATCTGAGAATACGGAAAAGAGAGAACTGGCCGGGATGCCGGTATTTTCATGGGAAACGATGAGTGAATTCCCGGGACAGGTGGAAGATTATATTAACGATCACGCTCCGTTTCGAAGTCATTTTATTGATGCTTATGCGTCATTTAATATGGAAGTATTTCACAGCATTGATAATAAAGAAGTGATTGTAGGAAAGGATAAATGGCTATTTTATACGGGAAATGAAAGCATGATCGATACGCTTGGAGTCTGTCCGTTTACGGAAGACCAGCATAAGATGATTCTGGACCGTTTGCTGGCGGTGAGGGACAAATATGTGGAGAATAAGGACGATTTTATCTTTTACATAGCGCCAAATAAGGAGATTGTGTACAGGCAGTTTGTGCCGGAGTATTATGATCCTTTGTCGGATACCTCAAAGGCTAAGGAGCTGGTTAAATATATTCGTGAAAATTCAGATATTAAAGTGGTTTATCCGTTGGAAGAACTGACGGAAGCCAGCAAGGATCAGCTTATCTATTATAAGACGGATACCCATTGGAACAACCTGGGCGGTTTTATCGGCGTTCAGGAACTGATCGGCGAGGCTGGCGGTGAGCCGGTGGATTACCGCGACATGACGATTCGGTATGAAGAAGGAAACAGAGGGGATCTGGGCGATTTAGGGCATACTCCTATGAGATACTTGGAGGAGACGGAGGTCACTTTAGAAGGATACCATGAAGATGTGAAGATCGATATGCTGGAAAATAATGAGGATGGAAGCGGTGTGATAAAGGCGAAGACTGATGGAGCGCCGGATGGGCGGAGCCTGACTATGGTGAGGGATTCGTTTGCAATCGCTATGGCTCCGGTGCTGATGCGTTATTTTTCCGAAACCACATTTGTGGAGTGGCAGAAGCTGCCGGAAGTGGATATGAGTCAGGAACGGAGCGACCTCTTTGTGTATGAGATTGTGGAGCGGAACTTGGGAAGGATGTCCATGGATTTGGATGCGCTGCTGGCTGAGTGATGAAAATTATGGGAAGAGAGTTATGGGAAGAGGGTTGCATAGAGCGAGTTACAAAAAGCAACTTACATAAACCGAGTTGCATAGAGCAACTTACATAAATTGAAAAGGGTATCACAGAATGATTTGGAAAAGATGGAATATCATATCATTCTGCGGTACCTTTTTTGTAATGGCTCAGCCTTCCGATGGCTGTACCGGCTCCGGCAGTTTCCATGGCCTTTCCAGTTCCGGTTTCGGGCATAAGCACTTCTAAACGTGCAGGATTTTTCTAAAACCTAAGGGAAATGTCCAAACTCGCTAACGCTTAAACAGGTGGACATTTCCCTTGAACGAAAAATTCTGCGCGTTAAGAATTGCTAATACTCTGCAAAGTCACAGGAAAAGCCATGGAAACAGCCGGAGCCGGTACAGCCATCGGAAGGCCAAACGGTTACCCTTTTTTCTCTTCATATAAACGGCATTGTTGACATTTATGATAAAACACGTATAATTAAATATAAACAAATATAAATAAGAAAAAACAGGATCGGGGAATAAAAAAATGTTTATGGAGGAAAGACAAAAAAATATTGTAAAACAGGTAAACTCGTCCGGGAGGATTACAGTGGCGGAAATCCAGTCGCTGTATCAAGTCTCTGCGGACTGCGCCAGAAGGGATCTGAGGCTGCTGGAGAGCAGGGGACTTCTGCAGAGAACTCATGGAGGAGCGATTAAGGCGGTTTCCAAAGGAATTTATCCGGAGGAGACCTATAATCCACGGGATTTGAACGAGGTAAAGAAAGACTATTGGGAAGTGGCTAAACGGGCTGTCCGGCATATCAGCAGTCAGGATGTAATCTATATCACGACTTCGTCGGTGGGATATTACATGGCTATGAATCTGCCGGATGATCTGAACATCACCGTTTTGACCAATTCGGTTACGATAGCGGATGAACTGAGAAAAAAGAGTCAGGTATCCGTTATCCTTTTGGGAGGAGAGATGTCGCACCGGGGGCACTGCCACGACTATTACACGATTCAGATGGTGAAAAATATCCGTATGGACAAAGCATTTTTATCCCATTCTGCGCTGTCGGCGGAGTTTGGGGCGTCGATACATGACAGCGCAGGCGCGGCATTTGCTAAGGCGGTGATGGAAAACAGTTCCATGAATATCGGAGTTTATCCTTCCGGGAAGATCGGTAAAAATTCCATTCATTCCGTGTGTAAGGCGGAAGATTATGATTTGCTGATAACGGATGATCATGTATCGGAGGATTTTTTGAAACAAATGGATGAGATGGGGATTTCATATGACGTCGTAAAATTATCGGAGGAATAGGAGCATGTATTGTATTTTGGTAACGGGAATTCCTGCGGCAGGAAAGAGCACTTTGGCCGGATTTTTGTCTGAATCCCTGCATTTGCCTCTCATTTCAAAGGATCAGATAAAGGAAATCATGTATGATGATATCGGTTTCCGGTCCAGGGCGGAAAAGGTCAGGCTGGGGATTGCAGGGATGAACATCATGTATTATACGGCGGGGCAGCTGATGAAGGTAAAACAGCCGTTTATACTTGAAAATAATTTTGAGAATGTATCCAGGGACGGATTGATGAAACTGCTGGATCAATATGATTATAAAGCCATAACTATTACGTTGACCGGAGATTACCGGAGCATATATCAAAGGTTTTTACAGAGAAATGCCAGCCCGGAACGCCATAGGGGGCATGTTGTGAATGACTGTTATCCGGAGGAAAATAGAGGAAAAGAGGAAAACGGTTCGAAAAACAGAGGCACGGAAGTATCCTATGAAAGCTTTGTGAACGGGATTGTGAACAGAGGGATGGATAAGTTTAAAGCGAATGGGCCGCAGATTCTGGTGGATACTACGGATTTTGGAAAGGTGGATCTTTACAGGCTGTTGGATGAGATTGAGAGGTGTAAGCGTCGTTTTTTTACACAATAGACCAGGTCATTTCATGCTAAGGGTGAAGGGATTTTCAGAAAAGCCTTGAGGTTTTAAGTTAAAACCTCAAGGCTTTTTCGAAAATCCCTTCACCTTTAATGTTAAACATAGTATAATAAATGCATTATCAAAATCTCAAACACTAAAGGAGCATGTATTTCATGAAAAAATATGATTATGTCCTGATCGGCGCCGGCTTGTTTTCAGGAGTTTTCGCATATGAAGCTGCAAAAAAAGGTAAAAAATGTCTTGTGGTGGAAAAACGCAGCCATCTGGGCGGCAATGTATACTGTCCGGAGGTGGAAGGGATTCATGTTCACCAGTACGGCGCGCATATTTTCCATACCAGCAATAAGAAAATCTGGAATTATGTAAATGAACTGGCTGATTTTAACCGCTTCACCAACAGCCCGGTAGCAAATTATAAGGGCGAAATCTATAATATGCCTTTTAATATGAATACATTTAATAAAATGTGGGGCGTGATCACTCCTCAGGAAGCCAAAGAAAAAATTGAGGAACAGAAACAAGCGGTCGCCGGAGAACCGAAAAACCTGGAAGAACAGGCCATCAGCCTGGTGGGAACGGATATTTATAAGAAATTGGTGAAAGGATATACGGAAAAGCAGTGGGGACGGGACTGCCGTGAACTTCCCAGCTTCATTATAAGAAGGCTTCCGGTGCGTTTCACTTATGATAATAATTATTTTAATGATTTGTATCAGGGAATCCCGGTTGGCGGGTATAATGTGATTATAGATAAGCTGTTTGCGGACTGTGATATTGAATTGGAGACGGATTATCTGGAGAAAAAAGAATATTATGATTCTCTGGGCGAGACTGTTATTTATACAGGAACTGTGGACGCATATTTTGATTATTGCTACGGAAAATTGGAATACAGAAGCCTGAAATTTGAAACCGAGGTACTCGATATGGGGAATTATCAGGGAAATGCGGTGGTCAACTATACGGACAGGGAGACACCATATACGAGAATCATCGAACACAAGCATTTTGAGTTCGGCACGCAGCCGAAAACGGTGATAACGAAAGAGTATCCGGCGGCATGGGCCGAGGGAATGGAACCGTATTATCCGGTAAATGATGAAAAGAACCAGGCGTTGTACCAGAAATACGCGGAGCTGGCGGCAAAAGAAGAGCATGTGATTTTCGGCGGCAGGCTTGGGGAATATAAGTATTACGATATGGACAAGGTGATTGAGTCGGCTTTGGCGGCGGTTAAAGTGCACCAGGGATAGAAAAACAGACGGAATACGAGGCGGATATGAAAGTATTAATGGCAACTTACCAGGGAGAGCGGTTCCTCAGACAGCAGTTGGATTCCATTCTGGAACAGTCTGTACAGCCGATGAATCTTTTGATATCGGATGATCTGTCCACGGATGGAACAATGGAGATCATCAGGGAGTATAAGAACCGCTATCCGGGGCAGATTGAAACCATGAATCATGAGCAGGCATCCGGAGGGGCGGCGGCCAATTTCCTGAGGCTGCTTTCCTATGTGGCGGAAAATGACGACGGCCGGGAGGAGTATTTCCTTTTAAGCGACCAGGACGACGTGTGGATGCCGGATAAGACGGAACAACTGTTAAAAAAGATGGGGGAAATGGAATCGATTTTTGGAAAAGACACGCCGATTCTGATTCATTCCGATATGAAAGTGGCGGGGACGGATCTCTCTGAGATTCATCCCAGCTTTTTTGCGTATCAGCATATCAGCCCGGAGAGGACCGGATTAAATCAGCTTCTGGTGCAGAATCCCGTGACCGGCGGGGCGGTCATGTTTAACAGGGCGCTGCTTCCTTATCTGAAAAAGACGCCGAAAAACTGTTTCATGCATGATTGGTGGCTGGCGCTTTTGGCGTCATGTTTTGGGAAGATCGGATATGTGGACCGGCCGTTGTCCTTATACCGGCAGCATGGGGACAATACTTTGGGAGCCAGGAGCAGCAGGGATGTCACCCAGTATGCAGAGAGGCTTACGGAGGAGAAAAACCGGCAGGTAAAGGAGAATTACAGGAAGATGTTTGCACAGGCGTCTTGCCTGATGGAACTGTTTCCGGATCAGCTTGCTATGGAACAAAAAGAGATTATCAGGGCATTTTTAAGAATTCCATCCGGTAATTTGTTTACAAGGGCATTTCTTATAAAGAAGTATCATTTTTATAAAAATACGTTGGCCGGAACCATTGCCCAGTGTTTTACGATGGGAGTCCGGCGGTAGAGAGTAAAAGGAGTTTGAGATGGAACAGCAGCCATTGGTCAGCATTAACTGCATTACTTATAACCATGAAGAATATATAAGGAAGACGCTGGAATCATTTTTGATGCAGAAGGTGGATTTTCCATATGAAATCCTGGTACACGACGATGCTTCTACGGATAAAACGGCTGAGATTATCAGGGAATATGCCGAAAAATATCCGGAGATCATAAAACCGATGTATCAGACGGAAAACCAGTATTCCAAGGGGATTTCCAACATAAGCGGCGCATTTAACTTTCCAAGGGCCAGGGGTAAATATATCTGCATGTGCGAGGGAGATGACTACTGGATTGATCCGTTAAAAATGCAGATGCAGGTGGATTATATGGAGAGCCACCCGGACTGCACCCTGTGCTTTCACAGCGCGAAAACCGAGGTGGTGGACGGTTCCATGACGGAGGGAAAGGTGAGACCCTATACGGAGGACCGGATTGTTACTCCGGAAGAGATCATTGATAAGACATCCGGATATGCGACGGCTTCCTTGATGTTTCCCACAAAATATGTGAAGGAGCTGCCGCGGTATTACACGGACTGCCAGGTGGGGGACATTCCTCTGCAGCTGATGATGGCCGAGCATGGATACGGTTATTATATGGACCGGGATATGTGTGTTTACCGGGTGGGTGTGAGCCAGTCCTGGACGACCGCAAGTAAGAAGGGAAATTATAAGGAAAAACAGCGGAAATATTATGAAAATATGAAGTGGATGTATGAGGAATTTGACCGGGTGACGGGCGGGCGTTTTCATAAGGAGAGCGTGTCGGCGGCGGAGCGGATTTATTTTCTGACCATGGTGAATACGAGGCAGTATGATCAGGTGCTGAGGCCGGAATTTAAACGGTATTATAAGGAGTTATCGGACAGGACCAGATTTTTCATTCAGATGGAAGTTAAGGCTCCGTGGCTGTACCGTTTGCTGCAGAAGGCGGCTTATGCGGTTCGCAGGTGAGAGTTATTTACATGATACCTGAAGGGATTTCCGAAAAAGCCCTTCACCCTTGATATAAAAAATGGAAGGAACGATACAATGGCATCAAGCGAAACAAAGACAAAAGTACTAAACGGTCTTTTTTGGAAGATCATGGAAAATGGAGGGTCTCAGGGAATTCAATTTTTGGTATCCGTCATATTGGCCCGCATGCTGTCCCCGGAAGAATACGGGATTGTGGCGATCATCACCATTTTCATCACTATCGCCAATGTGCTGGTGCAGAATGGATTCAGCACGGCTCTGATACAGAAGCAAAATGTGGACGATGCGGATTTTTCATCCGTATTTTTCTTCAATCTGATGACCTCGGCCGTCATCTATCTCTGCCTGTTTTTAGCGGCTCCCTGGATCGCCGGATTTTATCATAACGAAGAGATGACAGCGGTCATTCGCGTGCTTTCGGTTATTCTGTTTCCGGGTGGAGTTACATCCATTCAAAATGCCTATATTTCCAGAAAACTGGAATTTAAAGGCCTGTTTCTGGCTACTTTGGGTGCGGCGGTGATTTCCGGCGGAGTTAGCATTGGAATGGCCTATTTGGGAATGGGCGTTTGGGCGTTGGCCTGGCAGCAGATCATGTATTATTTCTCCCTGATGATCATACTTTTTATTACGATCAGCTGGAGACCCAAATTTATCTTTGTATTTGAACGGATTAAGGGGATGTTTGCATTTGGGTGGAAACTGCTGTGCGCATCTTTGATTGACACGATATTCAACAACATTCACGGGCTCATTATGGGGAAGATCTATAATGAAGGCGTGCTGGGCAATTACAACCGGGGGGATCAGTTCCCAAAACTCATTGTGAATAATTTAAGCGCGGCCATTCAGTCGGTTATGCTTCCTGTCCTGGCGGCCAGCCAGAATGATCTGGCCCGGGTGAAAAGCATGCTGAGGCGGTCCATTGTGACCAGTTCCTTTCTGGTGCTTCCTATGATGGCGGGAATGATTGCAGTGGCAGATTCTCTGGTGTTGGCGCTGCTGGGAGAAAAATGGATGTCCTGCGTGCCTTATCTGAGAATCATGTGTGTGGCCTATTCTTTCTGGCCCATTCATATCGCCAACCTTCAGGCGTTGAACGCGGTTGGGCGGAGCGATATTTTCCTAAAATTAGAAGTGATTAAAAAGGCGGTTGGGCTGGTTGTGCTGCTGATCGGAATCCAGTATGGCGCGATCACATTGGTGGCGCTGAAGGCGGTGGCTGATTTTATCTGTACCTTCATCAATGCGTGGCCGAATAAAAAACTGCTGAATTACAGCATTGGGGAGCAGTGGATTGATATTCTTCCATCCATTGTGGTTTCCTGCCTGATGGGGATTATTGTGTATGGAATCCAGTTTGTTGTGCATGGGGCTTGGCTGTGCCTGATCGTTCAGATGGCAGCAGGCGTGGCGGTCTATGCCGGATTGGCCTGGATGTTCAGACTGGAGAGTTTTGAATATTTGAAACGGATTGTGATTGAGAGAATTGGATAATGAATAGGCAGTGAGATGGGAATGGGTCAAGTCTGGTAACAGGCTTGGCCTTTTTAGTTTGGAATGAATGCAAAGGTGATTTTAAAACAAATGTAAACCAATTATAATATATAAGTTGACAATGTGCATTCGTACCGATATAATTTGATATAATGTTAACATTGATAAAAATATAAGTTTACAATCGGCAACTTGAGGAGAGAAGAACATGAACGAAATAAAACAATCTGTCTCCCGCCTTACCACATCTCATATGCGGATTCAAAAAACGCGGAACCTGGTATTCTGCGCCATGTTTACCACATTGACTGCGGTGGGAGCATTTATAAAAATACCGGTTCCCGTGGTTCCGTTTACCCTGCAGTTTCTGTTCACCATGATGGCCGGCCTTCTAATGGGCGGGAGAGCCGGAGCGGTCAGCGTGGGCGTTTATATGGCGCTGGGACTGGCTGGACTCCCCATATTTGCAGGCGGCGGCGGTATCTGGTATCTGCTGAAGCCCAGCTTTGGTTATATCATCGGATTTTGCATTGCCAGTTATGTGACGGGAAAAATGGCGGAGAATATGCAGAAACTCACCGTAAAGGGACTGCTGGCCGCTAACTTTACCGGCCTTTTCATCGTTTACGGCGTGGGAATGTTTTACTATTATGTGATCTGTAATTATGTGATCAATACTCCCATCGGGCTGTGGCCGCTGTTTTTGTACTGTTTTATCCTGGCGGTTCCCGGCGATATCTGTCTGTGCATTTTGGCCGCGTATCTGACCATGCGGATCAAACCGGCAATTGAGAAAGTGAGGTAATGATATGAGTATAGTAAGGGAATTAAAAAATAAGGTCTTGTCCGGACAGCTTTTGAGCCGGGAAGAAGCGGTTGTGCTTGCGAAAGCGCCTTTTGAAGAGTTGGTCGATGCGGCTGATGAAATCCGTACCCATTTTTGCGGAAACCGGTTTGATCTTTGTACGATTGTGAACGGAAAATCGGGACAATGCTCGGAAGACTGCAAGTACTGCGCCCAGAGCGCACATTATGATACCGGACGCGTGGAAAGCTACCCGCTTTTATCCACAGAAGAACTTGTTGAGCATGCAAAGATCAATGCAGGACAGGGCGTTTTGCGATATTCCATCGTTACGTCGGGAAAAAGGCTTTCCGATCAGGAGGTGGAACAAGCATGTGAAAGTATTCGGGAAATCAGAAAGCAGGCCGGCATAAAAGTCTGCATTTCCTTCGGCCTTTTGTCCCAGCAGCAGTTTCAGAAGCTGAGAGAAGCCGGGGCGGACAGGGTTCACTGCAATCTGGAATCATCACGGCGTTATTTCCCTGAGATTTGCACCACTCATACATTTGAAGAGAAGGTGGAGACATTAAAGGCGGCTAAGCGCGCGGGAATGGAAATTTGTTCAGGCGGAATAATGGGGCTGGGAGAGACGATGGAGGATCGGATCGATATGGTTTTGAGCGCCAGAGAGCTGGGGGTTAAATCGGTTCCCGTAAATCTTTTAAACCCAATTCCCGGCACTCCTCTGGGGCATAATCCCATTATGAGTGATGAGGAAGTTTTAAGGATCATAGCGGTTTTTCGTTTTCTCATACCGGATGCATCCATCCGCTTAGCGGGAGGAAGAGGGCTGCTTGAGGATAAAGGGGAGAGGTGCTTTCGAAGCGGAGCCAATGCAGCGATCTCAGGCGATATGCTGACAACGGCAGGGATTACGGTGAAAACGGATTTAGAGCTTTTGGAGAAGCTGGGATACGAGGTGAAATTAGGAGATGAGTAAAAATCTATTTATTACAGGTACGGGAACGGACGTGGGAAAGACTTATGTAACCGGGCTGATTATGAAAAAGCTTTGCGGCAGCGGAAAAAGCGCCGCTTATTATAAAGCCGCGATGAGCGGTAATGAAAGACAGCCGGATCAAACTCTGATACCGGGCGACGCGCTTTTCGTGAAAAATGTTTCCGGCACAGAACAGCCGCTGAAAGAGATGTGCCCCTGTGTCTATGAACTGGCGTATTCCCCGCATCTGGCGTCCGGAATCGAGGGGAATCCGGTTCAGATGAACGTGGTAAAGAGAGGATTTGAAGAAATTTGTCAAAAATATGACTATGTCACTATGGAAGGCAGCGGAGGAATCCTCTGTCCGGTTCGTTTCGATCAGGAGAAGATTCTGCTGGAAGATGTGATTAAAGAATTGGGCTTATCCTGCCTGGTGGTCGCCGACGCCGGTTTGGGAACCATTAACTATGTGGGATTGACGGTGGAATACATGAGGAGCAGAAAGATTCCTGTTAAGGGCATCCTATTCAATCATTTTCATCCGGGAAATGTGATGGAGGAAGATAATCGGAACATGTGTGAATACATAACAGGTTTAAAGGTTTTGGCCTGCGTAAAGGACGGAGACAGGGAGTTGGATATGGATGCGGAGATTCTGGCGTCCCTCTATGAATAAAGAAATACAGATAAAAAGAAAGGCTTGGTGAAAATCCTATGATCTGGTATCCATATCAGCAGATGAAAACGATGAGGGAACCGTATAAAATAATTGATGCAGAAGGGGTATTTCTCTATACGGAGGAAAGGAAGATGATTGATTCCATCTCCTCCTGGTGGAGCGTGATACACGGCTATAAACATCCCGTGCTAACTGAGGCGGTCAAATCCCAGGCAGACCGTTTCTCCCATGTGATGCTGGGAGGACTGACACATGAGCCGGTGATGAAGCTTTCCGAAAAGCTTGAAAGCTGGCTTCCGGGAGATTTGGATTACTGCTTTTTTTCCGATTCGGGAAGCGTGGCCGTTGAAGTCGCTTTAAAGATGGCGCTTCAGTTTGATACGAACCGGAACGGAGACAGAAAAAAGGTGCTTTCATTAACTCATGCATACCATGGAGACACGTTCAAGGCGATGGAGGTGGGAGATGATGAAGACTACCATTTTGCATTTGGAGAAAAGAGGGATGTGATTCATATTCCAACCGAAATTCCGGCGCTGGAAAAGGCGTTTAAAGACCATGGAGGCGAACTGAACTGTTTTATCGTGGAACCGCTTCTTCAGGGTGCGGGAGGGATGAGGATGTACAGTCTCTCTTTTCTAAAACGGGCCAGGGAACTCTGTGATCTTTATGACGTTCTGTTGATATTTGACGAGGTGGCAACCGGATTTGGGCGGACTGGAAACAGGTTTGTGGCTGATCTGGTCTGCCCTGATATTCTGATTCTTGGAAAAGCTTTGACGGGAGGCTATATCGGGCATGCCGTTACCGTGGCAAATCACAAGGTTTACGAAGGATTTTACAGCGACAATCCGGAACACGCGCTGATGCACGGGCCCACCTTTATGGGCAATGCGCTGGCATGCAGCGTGGCTTTAAAATCCATAGAGCTGTTTGAGCAGGAAGATTACATGGCTAAAATAAGCAGGATAGCCGAAATCAGCAGGCGTGAGATGGGAGACTTTACCGATCCGAGGATCAAAGAAGTGCGCATCATGGGCGGATGTGTCTGCGTAGAAGTCCATGATCCCGCCGTGCTTGACGGTTTTCAGCAGTTTGCATATAAGCGGGAAGTATTCAGCCGGCCGTTTCTAAGGTACATGTATTCCATGGTTCCCTATGTGATACAGGAAGATGAGCTGGTTCAGGTTTTTGATACGATGAAGGCCTGGTTCAGGCGGTAAGCGTAAAAAAGGCAGCAACGGAGTGAATTACATATTCACTGCCGATGCTGCCTTTTGGCTGTTTACTGCCTGATGAAAATTAATTCACACCGGTCACGGTAACGTCCGTTGGATCCCATGTCTGGGTATCCGGAATGGTGTATGGGATTACCGGGCGGCCGTAAGGTCCCGGATCCTGAGCGTTGTATACGGTGACTGTTGTGCCAACCGGACAATTGTCGAAGATCCATTTGGCATCCTGGGTCAGGTAACGGATACATCCGGCTGAACGGGCCACACCCAGATAATTATAGGTGGATGGCTGAAGTGTCATATTGTTCTGTTTTTCGTAGATAATAGAATGAAGCAGGAAACTCTGTCCGGCTGCCAAACGTGTTGCATACTGGGCATACACGCCGCTGTTCATCAGACGCCAGCGGTATTTCTCCGGGGTCTTGAAGGTGCCGAGCGGGGTATCGTCTCCTGTGGAACAAAGGAATGATTTGACCGGGATGATGAAGCCGTTGGCTCCGTCTGCGGCGTAAACCGTTGTTACGTTCATCTCTTTGTTGATCTTGATCTGATAGGTGCTCTGTTTTCCGATAATCGGGTCCAGATCCTTAACCAGAACTCCGGCTTCATTAAAGTATAACTTGTAGCCGTCAATATACTGCCATCCCGTTACCGGCATGGAATCCACGAAATAATAGCGGTCGCTGCCAACGTATCCCCAACCGGTAAAGTTGGTTCCGTCGCCATTGATATAACGGAGCTGTCCGTCTATGTACTGAACGCCGTCGTCATGAACGGAATCCAAAACGTGTTCCGTAGAGTGAGGCCATTCCACGTCTTTGCCGTTGAGGGCCATACGGAAACCTACAATCTTCTTATCCGTACCCATGGTTCCGCTGGCTTCGCCGTTCTTGGTCCATCCGGTTGTGGTGCCGTCTGATAAAATACTGCAGTAATAGATGTCAAAGGTGTTGCTTACCGGTCCGTCCAGTTTCAGCTGAATCGCTTCCATCTGGGTTTCGTCGGCGTAAACTGTGGTGTACTGTCCGTTCATCACCCATGGAGTCCAGCCGTACTGTGTGCTGTAGGTGCGGTAAAGGACGTTGCCCACCGTATTGGTTAAAAAGATGGAGATAGAGCGGAATCCAAGTCCGTCGCCTAATGCGATCTGCTGGTCATTGACAAATGGCTGTGACCATACGCTTCCCGGAATCAGAACGGTTGTCTGAAGCTGTGGAAGGTTTGCTCTGGCTGCGGCTTCGGCAGCTTCTGCAGAAGCCAGTTCAGCGGCCAGTTCATCCGCTGTCTGTCCACCGGTTTCCTGTCCGGCGGTGGTTTCCTGAGTCTGGTTTTCAGAAGCTCCGGAAGTTGTGTTATTCTCGGCAGACCCTGTCTGTGCAGAATCACCGGTCTGTTCGGTTGATTCGTACTTGTCCGGAAGATTAAATCCCGGGCCATACCCCTCTTCGGCAAATGCGGTCATGGACGACATGGTAAACATAGCGCATGCCATCATCAGCGCTGCTGAAGAACGAAATAGTTTATGCATTGCAATTATCCTCCTGTATCCTAGAAATGATATCTTCATGCTCCTAATACATGAAGATACATTGTTAATCTAACACATTTAAAATGAAAATGCTACTAAATTATGGGGGAAGATTTACATTTTACCAGTAATCATGTAAAATGAAAGGCAAAAGAAATTGAAAAGAAAAGAAAATGTAATAAATCAGGAAGGATCTGGATATGAACATTGTATACGCGTCCAACGACGGCTATGCCAGGCATCTGGCGGTATCTTTGTATTCTCTGCTGGAACATAATTCTGAGGCCAAAGAGCTTAACGTCTATCTTCTGTCTGCCGGAATGTCGGCAGAGTACCAAAACAGGCTGAAAGAGCTGGCTGGAGAATTTGGAAGAGAGCTGTCCGTCATTGAATTTGGCAATTTAAAAGAGAGGTTCGATTATCAGATCGACACCAGAGGATTTGACATCAGCGCCATGACCAGGCTGTTTTCGGCCGGCGTGCTGCCGGCTGAGGTGAAACGGGCGCTGTATCTGGACTGCGACACGGTGGTTCTCGGCAGTTTAAAAGGCCTTTGGGAGACGGATCTTGGGAACAATCTGGTGGGTATGGTGATGGAACCCACGGTTTATACTGAGATTAAAGCAGTGATTGATTTAACGCAGAAAGAGGCATATTATAATTCAGGTGTCCTCCTGATGGACATCGATGGATGGCGCAGGGAACATATTCAGGATCAGTTTATGGATTACTACAGCCGGAAGAACGGCCAATTATTTGCCTGCGACCAGGATACGCTGAACGGAGTGCTGAAAGGAAGAATTAAAACCCTTCCTCCCAAATATAATTTTTTTACTAATTACCGCTATTTTAAATACGAGACGCTGGTGCGCGCCACAGAGGCGTACCGGGAAGTGAGCAAAGAGGAATTTACAGAGGCCGGGAGAAAGCCGGTTGTGATACATTATATGGGAGACGAGCGCCCCTGGGTGGCCGGAAACAGGAACTATTACAGGAAATATTATGAATATTATCTGGAGCGCACCCCATGGAAGGGCGCGCCTAAGGAAAAGGGAAAAGAGCTCTATATGCTGGTGTATTTTACCATGAACCAGGTCACCAGGATCTGTCCGCCTGTGCGGAAATGGATCAGCAAACGGTTCGGCATGAAAATCATCGATTCCCGCAAGAAAAAATAAGGTGGACAACAATCCTATGAGTAAAATCAGCTGTGTGATTCTGAATTACAACGATGCGCCTATGGTGGAGAAGCTGTTAGAAGAGATTCTGCCCTATTCCTGCCTGGATGATATAATTCTGGTGGACAACCATTCCACCGACGATTCCGCAGAGCGGTTAAAAAAATGGAAAGACGGGCGGGTTCATCTCCTTCTGGCAGAGAAAAACGGAGGCTACGGCAGCGGCAACAATCTGGGAATCCGGTATGCGTTAGAAGAACTGAATTCCGATTACATCATTATCGCCAATCCCGATGTTGTTTTTTCCAGGCAATGCGTGTATGATATGAAGAATACATTGGAAGCGAAGCCGGAATACGCCCTGGTTTCAGCCATGGTTAAGGGGACGGACGGAAGAACTCTGTTCTCCTGCTGGAAGCTTCTTCCGCAGTTTTTGGACCTTTTGGATACGGGGCTGATCACGAGACGGCTGTTTAAACGGTTTCTCTGCTATGGACCGTCTCATTTTTTAAAACGCCCTTATGTGGAGGTGGATGCCGTTCCGGGTTCCTTTTTTATGATTGACGCGGCGGCGGCCAGAGAATGCGGGCCTTTATTCGATGAAGAGGTGTTTTTATATTATGAAGAAAAGATATTGGGGCAGAAATTAAAAAAACAGGGAAAGAAGACCCTGCTTCTGACGTCCCAAAGCTATATACATGCCCATTCCGTAACCATAGATAAGACGGTGGGGAATATTGCGGCAAAACAAAAGATCCTGCATGAGAGCAAGTTATATTATTATAAAAAATATCTGGGAGCCGGTCCGGTGAAGATGGGGGCGGCTAAGGTATTTCTGGAAATCGTGATGCTCGAAATCCAGTTTTTGACGAGAGTGTGCAGGTTGCGGTGGTAGGCTTGTCCTGGGACCGCAGAAAGGAATAACATGTCTGATAAAGTAAAACCAATTTTAGTAACGAGATCCTCGCTTCCTCCTTACGAGGAATTTGCGGAGATGATAAAGCCGATCTGGGAATCCGCCTGGCTGACCAATATGGGGGATTTTCATCAGACCCTGGAAGCCAGATTAAAGGAGTATATGGATACGGACAACCTGGTGCTGTTTGTCAACGGCCATATGGCTCTTGAGATGGTTCTGCAGGCGCTTGAACTGACGGGAGAGGTGATCACCACCCCGTTTAGTTTTGCCTCCACCACCCATGCGATTGTGAGAAACGGTCTGACACCGGTGTTCTGCGACATTGATCCGGAGAATTACACCATAGATGCGGACAAGATCGAAGCTTTAATTACAGAAAAAACCTCGGCCATCGTGCCGGTTCATGTATACGGGCATATCTGCGATGTGGATAAAATTGCAGCAATTGCCAAAAAATATAATCTGAAGGTGGTTTACGATGCGGCCCATACCTTTGGCGAAGCGCTTAACGGTGTCGGCGTGGCAAACTTCGGGGACGCCAGCATTTTCAGCTTCCACGCCACCAAGGTCTATCACACCATTGAGGGCGGAGCGGTTACCTATCAGGAGGAGGGGCTGAAAAGCCGCCTGACCTGCCTGAAAAACTTCGGGATTATCGACCAGGATACCGTGATCCAGGTGGGGGGCAATGCCAAGATGAACGAATTCCAGGCCGTTATGGGAATCTGTAATTTAAACCATCTGGAAGAAGAGATTGAAAAGCGGCGGATTGTGACAGAGCATTATTTAGAGCGGCTTTCCGGTGTAAAGGGACTTGTGATGCCAAAGGACCAGCCTGGCGTGAAGAAGAATTACGCCTATTTTCCGGTGCTTTTTGACGGTTTTCCAAAGACCAGGGATGAGATATACCGGCTGCTGGCCCGGGAAGAAATCTATGCGCGCAAATATTTTTATCCGCTGATTAATGATTTTGACTGCTATAAGGACCAGTATTCTTCGGAGGATACTCCGGTGGCAAAAAGGATTGCAGAACAGGTGATGACGCTTCCGTGTTATGCTTCTCTGACCGTGGAAGACGTGGATCGTGTCTGCGATGCGATATTGAGGTATGCGAAATGAATGTGCTTTTAACAAGCGTCGGCAGGCGCAGTTATCTTGTGGAATATTTTAAAAAAGCGGTGGGAGAAGACGGAAACGTGGTGGTGACCAACAGCGCGGTGTCCCAGGCATGGGCGGCTGCGGACAAGGCATTTGTATCCCCGGTCATCTATGAGGAAGGATACATTCCGTTCTTACTGGATCTGTGCAGGAAGGAAGAGATCGGGGTTTTAGTATCCCTGTTCGACATTGACCTTCCTGTTTTGGCTGCCCACCGGAAAGAATTTGAAGAGATCGGGACCGTGGTTGTGGTATCGGACCCTGAAGTGATCGAAATCTGCAATGACAAATGGAAAACGTATGAATTTTTATTAAAAAACGGTTTTTCGGCCCCCCGGACTTATCTCGGTTTAGACGAAGCGAAACAGGGAATTTTATCCGGAGAGATCAGCTGGCCGGTCATGGTAAAACCCAGATGGGGAATGGGCTCTCTGGCTCTGTACCGGGCGGACAACTTAAAAGAGCTGGAAGTATTTTACGAGAAAACCAGAAAGAATATAGGGGAGACCTATTTAAGATATGAGGCGGTTCAGGCGCCAAAAGCCTGTGTGCTCATCCAGGAATGCCTGATGGGCCAGGAATACGGCATGGACGTGATCAACGATCTGTCCGGTTCCTATCAGAATTCGGTTCAAAAGCGGAAGGACGCCATGCGCTCCGGGGAGACGGACAGCGCCGAAACGGTGGAAATCCCGGCTTTGCGGGCGATTGGAGAAATGATTTCCGGACTTTTAAAACATCGGGGCAACCTGGATATGGATTTGTTTGAAAAAGATGGGGAATTCTATGTATTAGAGCTGAATGCCAGATTTGGCGGAGGATATCCGTTCAGCCACATGGCGGGCGTCAATCTGCCCCAGGCAATTGTGAACTGGAGCCGGGGACTGACATCAGACCGGAGCCTGCTGGAGGCAAAAACGGGAATTAAAGGATACAAGGACATCCGAATGGTCTGCTTAAACCGGGCGGAACAGGAATGACATAGGAGACAAATGCAGATGCAGAAAGTACTTTTGGTAGTTCCTTCTTATAATGAAGAGGCCAATATTGAACGCGTGGTTGAGGAACTGAAAAAACATCCTGAATTTGATTATATTGTGGTAAATGACGGCTCTACGGACCGCACAGCCGAAATCTGCCGGGCACACGGCTACAATCTGCTGGACCTACCGGTCAATTTGGGGCTGGCCGGCTGTTTTCAGGCCGGGATGAAATACGCCTATCAGAGAGGATACGCATACGCCATCCAATTTGACGGGGACGGTCAGCACCGCCCCGAGTTTATCGACGGGATGAGGAAGAAGATGGACGAGGGCTATGATATCGTGATCGGCTCCCGTTTTGTCAATCAGCACAAGGATATGAGCGTGCGGATGATCGGAAGCCGTCTGATAAGCATAGCCATCCGCCTGACCACAGGAGTTAAGATTACGGACCCCACATCGGGAATGCGCATGTTTAACAGGGACATGATCAAACAGTTTGCGCTGAATTTAAACTACGGGCCGGAACCGGACACCGTCTCTTATCTGCTGAAACAGGGCGCCAGGATCGCGGAAGTGCCTGTCACCATTGAGGAACGGATCGGCGGAGAAAGCTATTTAAAACCGATGGTGGCGGTGCGCTATATGACCCGCATTCTGATCTCGATTCTGATGATACAGAATTTCAGGCCGGACAGACATAAATAGGCGGGGCCGGAATTAAATAGAACTGAATGAGGAAAAATTATGGAATATTTAGCGCGTAAACTGATGAAAACAGGGGCTGACAAGGACAGGCAGAACATGGTCTGGAATATGATCGGCAGCTTTTGTTATGCGTTAGCCAGCATGGTTCTTTCCTTCCTTGTGATGCGGGTGGTGGGAGACGAACAGGGAGGAATCTTTGCGTTTGCCTTCAGCGTATTCGGACAGCAGATGTTTATTGTGGCTTATTTTGGAACCAGGCCGTTTCAGATTACGGACGGTTCCAATGAATATACGATGGGCGATTATTTACGCCACAGAATTGTTACCTGCCTGGCGGCTGTTGGTGCGGGCATACTGTACCTGGTGTTCAGCGGATATGCGCCGGATAAGATGGCGGTCATATTTCTGATGGTCTGCTATAAGGTTATCGACGGGTTTGCCGATGTGTTTGAATCGGAATTTCAGAGAAACGGAAACCTCCATCTGACCGGAAAATCCAATACCTTCCGTACCATTTTGTCGGTGTCTTTATTCTTAATCACATTGACGGCCACAAAAAACCTGGTGGTTTCCTGCACGGCTGCTGTGGCGGCTCAGGTCTTGGGAATGCTGGTTATTGACGTGTCTTTGATACGCAGGCTTTCCGGGATCAGCTGGGAGAGGAATCAGGGAAGTTTGAAGGCGCTGTTTGGCAGCACTTTTTTATTGTTCATCTCCACATTTTTGGATTTTTATGTGTTTTCTTCGGCGAGATATGCCATTGATGCCCATTTAAATGATGCGGCGTCCGGGTATTTTTCTATTATATTTATGCCCACATCTGTAATTAATCTGGTGGCCGGGTTTGTGATCCGCCCGTTTCTTACTCCTCTTACGGAATATTGGAACAGGAAGCGTTTCCGCGATTTCAGGAACATGACAGGTAAGATCGGGCTGGTGATTTTAGGGCTCAGCGTTCTGGCGGTGGGAGCAACCTGGCTGATCGGCCGTCCTGTGCTGGGGATTTTAGAGATTGTTTTAGGGGAAGCCTATAAAGGCAAACTGGTGCTGCTTCATAAGGAATTTACGGTAATCGTGCTGGGCGGAGCATTTTATGCGTTTTCAAACCTTTTATACTATGCGTTAGTGATTATGAGAAAACAGAAGTTCATATTCAGCATTTACCTTGCGGCCACGGCGGCCGCCGTGTTCCTGGCGCCTGTGTTTGTGATAAGGTACGGGATGATGGGCGCGGCATGTATCTATCTGCTTTTGATGGTGCTGATGGCTGTGGGATTTGCATTTTTTACTTATATTTCGTATGAAAAAGGAAAACACGATGGGGCCTGACGCAAAAGGACGATGAACTTTTTGCAGAATACAGGGCCGCCTTGTGCGGAGGAATGAAGGAGATTATGAAGGACAGGAAACTGGTGGATGTGATCATCCCGACCTACAAACCGGACGGTAAGTTTGAACGGCTGCTGGCAATGCTGAGGCGGCAGACTTATCCGGTCCATAAAATCATCATAATGAATACGGAACAGGAATATTGGAAAAAGGAATATGAAGAGGATGAGCGTCTGGAAGTCCATCATCTGACAAAGGCGGAATTCGATCATGGGTGGACGCGGGGACAGGCTGTGGATTATTCGGAGGCGGATATTATCGTATTCATGACGGATGATTCGGTGCCGGAGGATGAGCGGCTGATTGAACAGCTGGCAGCAGGATTTGAACTGGCGGACAATGTGGCTGAGGTATACGCAAGACAGCTTCCCACAGAGGACTGCCGGGTGATCGAACGGTACACCAGATCCTTTAACTATCCGGATGAAAATCAGGTGAAGACCTTAAAAGACCTGGACAGGCTGGGTATTAAAACTTATTTTGCATCTAATGTGTGTTGTGCGTATGACCGGAAGATTTATAAGAAATTAGGCGGCTTTATCACGAAAACCATATTTAACGAGGATATGATCTTCGCGGCGGGGGCCATTCAGGCGGGATATGCCGTTGTTTATGCGGCGGGGGCCCGGGTGGTGCATTCCCACAATTTAAGCGGCCGGGAACAGTTCAAGCGGAATTTCGACCTGGCGGTGTCACAGGCCGACCACCCTGAAATCTTTGAAGGCATCAAGTCGGAGAGCGAAGGGATGCGGCTGGTAAAAAATACGGCATCCTATCTTAAAAAGTCGGGAAACGGGCGTTTCATTCCTCTTTTAATCTGGCAGAGCGGATGCAAATATCTGGGTTACCGGATGGGAAAACGATATAAAAAGCTTCCTGGATGGGTGGTGCGCAGATGCACCATGAACGGAAGTTACTGGACGAAAGCAGGTGATTGATTATGATGACGCCCATGTTGCGGGTTATGCTGATTCTGGTGTCATTTGGGACTCTGTTCCTCATGATGCGCAAGATCAGGCAGGCGAAGGTACAGATTGAAGCATCGATTTACTGGGTGATCGTGGCTCTGATGCTGGTGGTGTTCAGCATTTTTCCGAAATCGGCGGATTTTCTGGCACATCTGGCGGGAGTGTATTCAACGGCGAATTTCCTGTTCCTGTTTGTTATTTTTCTTTTGATTCTCAAGGTGTTTTACATGACCATCCATATCTCACAGCTGGAGACAAAGCTGAAGGATCTGGTTCAGAGGATGGCGCTGGATGAAAAGATGAGGGAAGATGCCGGCGGAATAATGGAGCCGGAAGAGGAGTCATCTAGTAAAAACAGCCGGGAAGGCAGGATGGAACAGGACGTATGAAAAATGGGAAAAAACTAAAATTAGGGATTTTTTACCCGGTCAGCATGTTTATTCTTCTTTTATTCTTCGGATGGCATCTGCTGGATGTGAAGGACGGGGTGTTTGAGACAGGGGATTCCTGGCTTTTGAGAAATTATCTTGTTTTGGCGGTCTGCGTGTTTGCAGTGGTGGCATCAGGAGGATATCTTTTGCTGGTAAAAAGGCAATGGAAGCTGGAACAGGTATTTCTGTTTTTTAGCCTGTCCTTCGGGATTTTGTATCTGAGCGTTCTGCCGCCTCTGTGCGCGCCGGATGAAAGCAGCCACTATATCAGCGCTTATAAGCTTTCCAATCAGATGATGGGAAAGAATCCAACCCATGAGGACGGCCATGTGCTGATCCGCTCCCGTGACCTTTTTCTGGAAGATCTGATGGGCGTGGACGATCAGTATAAGACGGGACAAAAGGTGGAACCGGTGATTCTGGGTCATCTGCTGGATGAATCCACATACCGGATCATCCATGAAAACGGTTTATTTGGCGGTGCGGACAAAGAGGGCGCTTTGGACTATGACGGACAGCCTGTGGAAGGCGGAAAAGGATGGAACGGGGAAAGCGCGGCGCTTTCCAATCTGATTCCGGTGAACACTACGCCTCTTGCCTATGTGCCCCAGGCGCTTGGCATCACGTTTGGACGTCTCCTCTCTATGAGCGGGATTGGCCTTATGTTTATGGGAAGGCTTTTTAATCTGTTTTTTTATGTGCTTGTCGTCTGGCTGGCGATGAAGCGGATGCCGTTTGGCAAGGAAGTGATGTTCGGCACGGCTATGTTGCCGATGACCCTTCATCTGACCGGGTCCATGTCCTATGATGTGATGATACTGGCTCTGTCATTTTATTTTACCGCCTGCTGTTTGGACTTGGCTTATGCCAAAGACCGGGTCAGAGCCGTGGATGTGTTGGTGATGGCTGTCATAATGGCAGTATTGGGGCCGTGTAAAATGGTCTATGCGGTTTTAATGGGCCTGTGCCTTCTGATCCCGGTGCGGAAATTCGGCGGATGGGGCAAATGGTTTTTGGCGGCCGCGTTGGTGGCCGGAGCATTTGCATTGTCCATGCTGGTAGTCAACAGCCGGACGATAGCGGTTTATGCCACGCAGACGGAGAGCTATGTGCCCTGGGCTGAGGAAGCGGGGTACAGCCTGACTTATCTGATTCATAATCCGGTGAAGCTGGTTAAGATCTTTTATAATACGGCGTTATTCCAAGCGGAGCATTATCATATGACCATGATAGGGGCTTATCTTGGGAATATCGATGAGATTTTGAATGTACCGTATCTGGCGGTGGCGCTGCTCACCATGTGTCTGATCGGGCTTTCTCTGAGAAAACCTGGGGAAAACCTGCCGTTTCGGATGGGGGCTAGAGTGTGGATCTGGGTGCTGTGCCTGGGATGTGGGGCGGCGGTGTGCCTGTCCATGCTGATCGCATGGACGCCTATGAGCTCTGCGGTGATTGCGGGCGTGCAGGGGAGATATTTTCTGCCGCTTTTGCCGGTATTGCTGCTGACGGTGAAAAATGACTGGGTGGTGGTGTCGAAGAGTGGGGACAGGATGATACTTTATCTTATGTGTTGGGTGAATGGTTATGTGCTGCTTCGATTGTTTAGTATTGTCAGCATTCGGTTGTAGTGGTATATTATTAACGTTGAGATTTTACATTAAGGGTGAAGGCATTTTCGAAAATGCCTTGAGGCTTGATGTTAAAGGGTGAAGGCATTTTGAAAAATGCCTTCACCCTTAATGTAAAAAAACAGAGTAAAAGGAGAAAAACAATGGGTAAAATCAAAGTTACAGCTTGTGACATAGAAGGCTTATATGTAATCGAACCAACCGTATTCAAGGATGAAAGAGGTTATTTTGTGGAAACCTATAACCAGAATGACTTTAAGGAAGCCGGATTAAACATGGTATTCGTCCAGGACAACCAGTCCATGTCGGTGAAAGGCGTATTGAGAGGCCTTCACTTCCAGAAACAGTTCCCACAGGGAAAACTGGTCCGTGCCATCCGCGGAACCGTATTCGATGTGGCCGTAGACCTCCGCTCCAATTCCAAAACCTACGGAAAATGGTTCGGCGTGGAATTATCCGCCGAAAACAAAAAACAGTTCTACATTCCGGAAGGTTTTGCGCATGGCTTTTTAGTTCTGAGCGATGAAGCGGAATTCGCTTATAAATGTACGGACTTCTATCATCCGGGCGATGAAGGCGGTCTGGCATGGAATGATCCTGAAATCGGTGTGAATTGGCCGATTACAGAAGATATGAAACTGATTATCTCTGAGAAAGACCAGAAATGGAGCGGACTTAGCGAGACTTTCAAATTTTAAATGAAGAGGATTACCGGATGAATTATTTGATATCCTTATTTAAGGAGATTATTAAGAAGAGAAAACTGATCTGGGATCTGTCAAAGGCAGACTTTAAGAAACGGTTCGTGGGTTCCTATTTTGGAATCGTGTGGATGTTCGTTCAGCCGCTTGTGACTGTGCTGATCTATTTCTTTATCTTCCAGGTGGGATTTAAAAGCGTTCCGCCTGTGCCGGACGTGCCTTATGTGGTCTGGCTCGTGCCCGGTATTGTACCGTGGTTTTTCTACAGCGAGACATTGAACTGTATAACGAACTGCCTTCAGGAATACAGCTATCTTGTTAAAAAAGTAGTGTTTCAGGTGGAAATACTACCGATCATCAAACTGGTATCCTGTCTGATGGTTCACGCCTTTTTTATTATCATCATGCTGATCATGTTCCTCTGCTACGGCAGATTCCCGCTGGTGACCTGGCTGCAGATTCTGTATTATACGTTTGCGGCTTCCATGCTGGCCCTCGGTATCGGGTATTTTACCAGCGCCATCAATGTGTTTTTTAAGGATATGGCCCAGATCGTCAGCATCTGCCTTCAGTTCGGCATGTGGCTGACCCCAATCATGTACCATGAATCCCTGTTCGCGCAGAAAGCGCCGTGGGTGGTGCCTGTTCTGAAACTGAATCCATTCTACTATATTGTGGCAGGATACAGGGACAGCATGCTGACCGGAAATTATTTCTGGGAACGGCCTACGCTGACGGTTTATTTTTGGGTGTTTACGGTGGTTGTATTTTTAATTGGATTGAAAGTATTTAAACGTCTGCGGCCGCATTTTTCAGATGTGCTGTAGAACGTGGGTTTGCGTTACTATTCACGGTGCCGGGAATAGTAACGAGTTTGCTGTTGGTAGATGGATAATTGAATAGACTTTACACCAGTAACATGGTATAATCTAAACACATTAACCATAGTAAGGGAAGGTGATATCATGACGGATTCAGAAAAGATTGACTTGATGCTTTTGCAGACGCAAGCTATGAATGAGCGTCTTGGCGGAGTAGATATACAGATGCAGGCTATAAATGAACGTCTTGGCGGAGTCGAGCTACAGATTAAATCAACCGAGCGTAGGTTAAAGAACGAAATTCGCAAATCAGAATCCCTTATACTCGACGAGGTGGAACGTGTCCATATGATCTTGGATGAACATATACACGACACTAATAAACATACAGCATAACAATTAAATATTTCATACCTGAGTGTAAAGTCTATTATGTTATTAATGCTTTACACTCTTTTTAATTCAGCATTATATAAAGGGAGATTGATATTTATGTGTACAACGGTAAAGCATTATCAACTACAGCAGAACCGGTATATGATCTGAATGCTTACCATCTGTCATCATAAATAAGGATGTGGCATGGTCTGAGGAATAAATAATATTGATTCCTCGCAACTGTCCAGCAACAGTATTGATTGAAAATAAGAAATTGCCATGATAGAATGATAAAAAAGAACAGTAAAGACCGGAGGCATATTGAGATGAAAAAAAATGACATAATCATGATTCATGGAACCGACTATAAAAATATGGCGATAAGAGTACTTGAAGAGGCGGATGTGGCATCGGATATCGGCGATACATCTAAGAAGATTGCATTAAAGCCCAATTTAGTCGTGGCAAAAGATCCGTCCAGCGGAGCCACCACCCATGCGGAGTTGTTGGCCGGAGTGATTGAATACCTGCAGGATCATCATTTTACCAACATTTCCATCATGGAGGGTTCCTGGGTGGGAGATAATACCCAGTCTGCATTTTCAGCGGCCGGATACAGAGAGGTTTCTAAAAAGTATAATGTTCCGTTAGTGGATCTTCAGAAGGATACATATCAGGAATACGATGCCAAGGGAATGAAGATCCGTTTGTGCGATAAGGCGGCCGCGGTGGATTATATGATCAACATGCCCGTACTAAAAGGCCACTGCCAGACCACGGTGACCTGTGCGCTGAAGAATAACAAGGGCGTTATTCCAAATACTGAGAAAAGACGTTTTCATACCTTAGGTTTACATAAGCCAATCGCCCATTTAAATACCATTGCCCGCAATGATTTCATTCTGGTAGACAATATCTGTGGAGACCTGGATTTTGAAGAAGGCGGCAATCCGGTAACGATGAACCGGGTGCTGGGATTTAAAGATCCGGTGTTGTGTGACGCGTTTGTTTGCGACTGTATGGGATACGATGTGGACGACATTCCTTATATCCGCCTGGCGGAGAAGTTAGGAGTAGGAAGCGCGGACATTGAAAACGCCAATGTGATCATGATAAATGAGGATGTTTCAGGAGGCCGTTTCCGCATGACACACCGAGTTCAGAAATTGGCCGGATATACGGATGCAAAAGACGCCTGCAGCGCCTGCTATGGTTCATTAATTTTTGCTTTGGACCGCTTAAATGATGCCGGCTTTTTGCATAAAGGACTTCCTCAAATCTGCATCGGGCAGGGATACAAAGGAAAAAGCGGTGAGATTGGCGTGGGCCAGTGCACCTGTGGTTTTGCAAAGAGCCTGAAAGGATGTCCGCCTAAGGCAATTGATATCGTGGAATTCTTGGAAAATGAATGGTAAAATCTTTATTTAACTGAGTAAGAAACGCCGAAAAGAAGGGGAAACCTGGGCGGGCGGCGGAACTAGAGAAAGACAGGGGATTCGGGTTACGACCCTAAGTGATACTAGGCCGGCAAGAGCGGAAAAAGGCAGCTCGGCGCCATTCACGATGAACTCTTTATGACTTCATCGTTCAAGGGCGCCTCAAATACTGATTCGGAATTCAGCCTTTGTCTGCCTTTTTCCGCTCTTGCCGACCAAGTATTACTAAGGGTCTGCACACGATCCCCTGTCTTTCTCTAGTTCCACCGCCCGCCCAGGTTTCCCCTTCTTTCCGGCTGTTGCTTGGCTAGCTGAGGAAAAAAGATTTTTTACATTAAGGGTGAAGGCATTTCCAGAAAAGCCTTGAGGATTTAATGTAAAGGGTGAGGTCATTTTGCGAAATGCCTTAACGTTTAAAGTAAAACCTGAAGTCGTTTTTGAAAATCCCTTCATCATCTATGTAAATTTGGCATTACGTAAATCCCAATTCAATAACATTGTTTTTAACTGGGACAGCTCCTCCGAACTTCGCCTACCCATTCCATACGTCCCTTTCGCCAACTCAGTTAAACAACAGTTTGTTCTCCTGGATTTTTTGAGGAATAAGTTCCCTTTTACAAGTTGAAAATATATGGTATAATGTTTTTCGACATTATACCCGTGCAAATGATATATATGCACCGGTATTGGTAAGTGTAAGATGATGGTAACTGTTCAGTAGGTCTGCGCATTTACTGCGCTGACCGTAATAAAACGTGGGAAAGCAGGCGAAAATCCCATCGCCGCAGGCGATTTTGCATGGATTTTTGCTCATAATTGTGAGGGTACTGAACAATTACAGATAATGGAGGATGTTATGTCCCAGCAAGCAGCAGACAATGCGATTACAGTAAAAGATGTAACGAAAATATATAAATTATACGAAAAGCCCGTAGACCGTCTAAAAGAATCCTTAAATCCAACCCATAAAGAATACCACAGGAAATTTTACGCCCTGAACAACATTTCATTTGAAGTGAAAAAAGGCGAAACGGTGGGGATTATAGGGACTAATGGTTCCGGAAAGTCTACCATATTGAAGATCATCACAGGCGTGCTCACCCCTACCACCGGAGAAGTGCAGGTGGAAGGAACCATTTCAGCTCTGTTGGAATTGGGCGCGGGATTTAATATGGATTATACGGGAATTGAAAATATCTATATGAATGGAACCATGATGGGATTTTCCAGGAAAGAGATGGAGGATAAGCTTCAGGACATTCTGGATTTTGCGGATATCGGAGATTTCGTGTATCAGCCGGTGAAGACCTATTCCAGCGGTATGTTTGTCCGCCTGGCATTTGCGCTGGCCATCAATGTGGAGCCGGAGATTCTGATTGTGGATGAGGCGCTGTCCGTAGGAGACGTGTTTTTTCAGTCCAAATGTTACCGCCGAATGGAAGAAATCCGCCAGAAGGGAACCACAATCCTGATGGTTACGCATGATATGGGAAGTATTATCAAATACTGTGACCGTGTGGTGCTGCTCAATAAAGGCGATTTCGTGGCGGAAGGCGCGCCGGGTCATATGGTGGATTTATATAAGAAGATTCTGGCGAACCAGATGGATTCCCTGGAAGAAGAGCTTCAGGAGATGAACGATTTTTCCGGCCAATCGGAAGGGCGGAAGGAAAAACGGGAAAAAGGCGGCCTGATGAAGGAGAAGATCACCATTAATTCTAACCGCACCGAATACGGAGACGGAAGGGCGGAGATCTATGACCTGGGATTATTTGATGAGAGAGGTAATCTGACCAACCTTTTATTAAAAGGGGAGATGTTTACCATAAAAGAGAAGATCCGCTTCCATACCTCATTGGAATCCCCGATATTTACCTACACGATCAAGGATAAAAAGGGTTCGGATTTAAGCGGCACCAATACCATGTTTGAAGGAACGGACATTAAACCGGTCAGACAGGGAGATTCCTACGAGGTTTCGTTTACCCAGAAGATGACGCTTCAGGGAGGCGAATATCTGCTTTCCATGAGCTGCACCGGATTTGAAAATGGTGAGCACGTGGTTTATCACCGTTTATACGATGTGGCCAATATCACGGTCATTTCCAATAAAAATACGGTGGGAGTTTACGATATGGAATCCACAGTGGAAGCAAAATTAAACCCGCAGGACTGACCCGGAACGGCTGATTGGAGGTATAGATGAAAAATATCAGTTTTGATTTAGCGAATTTATTCAGAATTTACGGCGTGGATACCAAGCGGATTTTAGAGGAAAATGTGGATCTGGACTATCTCTACGCCCTCAGCGAACAGCGGGAAAATGTGGTGGAATGGTTTGAGTTCAGCCCCGACGCCAGACTTTTGCAGATCGGCGCGGATTACGGGGCTTTGACCGGGCTTTACAGCAGGCGGGTGAAGGAAGTCTGCGTGCTGGAAGAGGACCCAGGGATAACGGAGATTGTGAAAATGCGGTATCCGGAAGCGGACAATATCATTTATGAAGCGGAAAGCCTGGAAGAACATGCGAAAAAGCAGGCGGGAAGCTATGATTATGTGATGATGATCGGTTCCCTGGCCGCTCCTTATAAAGAACAGATCGAAGCGGCAAAATCCTTGGTTAAGCCGGACGGCTGCCTGATACTGGCCGTGTGCAATAAATTCGGAATGAAGTACTGGGCCGGCTGCGAACGGGAGCCGGTTAATGTTTCCAGAAAAGAATTGGCCGCATTGATTGGCGGGGAGGAAACGGCCAAGTGGTATTACCCAATGCCGGATTATAAGATTCCCATCACCATTTATTCCAAGTCCTATCTGCCGAAAAAAGGCGATCTGACCCACACGATCACGGCTTACGACTATCCCAAATACATCCGCATGGATGTGGGAGAAAAATACGATGAAGTTTGTGAAGACGGAGAATTTGAACAGTATGCGAATTCATTTCTAGTAGTATGGAAAGGAAACCATGGCACAAATTAAATTTGTAAAATATAACAGAACGAGAAAAGAACAATTTCAGATAAAAACCACCATTTTGGAAGAAAATGGGGTTTCATACGTGGAGAAAACCGCGCTTTATGCCAGCGGAGTTCCCCATATCTGGTCATTTGCGTCCAAATATGAGCAGCTTTCCAGCCAAAACCGCAATTTAAAGGTGGCTCGGCCTTTTATCAGCGACGACCGGTGCGTGGCCCGCTTTCCTTATTTGGAAGGGGATACTTTGGCGGAGCGTTTGGGCCAGGAGATTCAGGGCGGAAAAGCTCCGTTAGACGCGATCCGCGCGGCCATGGATCTGGTCTATGAGATTTTGCCGGAGTACGTTCAGCCGTTTGAAGTGACGCCTGAATTTACGGAAGTGTTCGGCGAGATCGGGCCATTGGAGGATGAGGCCTATTCGGTGGCGAATATAGACGCTTTATTTGAAAATATGCTGGTCACAGAGGACGGAATCTACTGCCTGGATTACGAGTGGGTGTTCACCTTCCCGATACCGGTGCATTTTGTGCAGTACCGCACCTTATTTTATTTTTATGACCGCTATCATGCGCTGATGGAATATGAAAATGCGGAAAGCTTTTTGATAGAATTTGGAATCACTCCTGAGATGACGGCGGTTTATCATGAGATGGAGCGGGGATTTCAGGAATATGTCCACGGGGAAAACCAGCGCATTTATCTGGAAAATTATTATGTGGATACTAGAAATATCTCCGATTTCGGGCGGACGGATCAGGAACTGAACCACGCCAGGGAAAGGATCGAACAGTTAAAAACAGAGGTGGCCGACAAGAACCTGATGATCCGCAAGATTCAGGAAATTCAGCGCCTTACCAATAATCATGTGACCAATTTGGAGATCACCATTAAAAACCAGAGCCATGAGATCAATGAACTTGGAAAGACGCTCACTTATCTCAATGGCCATGAAGCCCTGCTTTTCAAATTCCGAAGAAAGTTAGGAGCCAAATTCAACGAAAAATACCCCAAAGGGTCTTTGGAACGCAAGAAGCTGGCGTACAAAAAGCAATATGCGATGCACCCTGTCCGTTCCTTTAAATTCTACTCCTCGGAGGAGGGAAAGAATCTGAGGGAAGGCGATTTCAGGATCGGGGACATTTACCGGGAACATGGGAAACTTAAATTTCCGGCTGTGGAAAAGCCTATGGTTTCCATCATTATCCCCGTATATAATCAGATCCATTACACCTATGCTTGTCTGGTTTCCATTCTGGAACACACCCAGGATGTGACCTATGAGGTGCTCATTGCGGATGACGTGTCCACAGACGCCACGGCTCAGCTGGACCGTTTTACGGAAGGGCTCAGAATCTGCCGCAACAGCATGAATCAGGGCTTTCTGCGCAACTGCAACAATGCGGCCCGTTATGCAAAAGGCAAATACATTATGTTCCTGAACAATGACACTCAGGTGACGGAAGGCTGGCTCAGCTCTCTGGTTCACCTGATCGAGTCGGATTCCACCATCGGAATGGTGGGCTCAAAGCTGGTGTATCCGGACGGACGGCTTCAGGAGGCCGGAGGCATTATCTGGAGTGACGGAAGCGGATGGAATTACGGACGTCTGGACGATCCGGACAAGCCGGAATACAATTATGTAAAAGATGTGGATTACATCTCAGGAGCTGCTATTCTGCTTTCCAATGATTTATGGAAGCAGATCGGCGGATTTGATACCAGATTTGCGCCCGCTTATTGCGAGGATTCGGATCTGGCGTTTGAAGTGAGAAAGGCGGGTTACCGTGTGGTTTACCAGCCGCTTTCCAAAGTAATCCATTTCGAAGGCATTTCCAACGGTACGGACACCCAGGGCAGCGGATTGAAGCGGTATCAGATTGCCAACAGCGAAAAGCTGAAGGAAAAATGGGCGGATGAATTCGCAAAACAGTGCGTGAACAACGGAAATCCCGACCCGTTCCGGGCCAGGGAGCGCAGCATGGGCAAGCCGATCGTTTTGGTTGTGGATCACTATGTGCCCACATTTGACAGGGATGCAGGATCGAAAACCACGTACCAGTATTTAAAAATGTTCCTGAAAAAGGGGTATGTGGTGAAATTCCTGGGCGATAATTTCCTTCATGAGGAGCCTTATTCCACCGCCCTTACCCAGATGGGAATTGAGATCTTATACGGCGCGGAATATCAGGTTAAGATTTGGGACTGGCTGAAGGATCATGGGGACGATATAGCGGTGGCCTATTTAAACCGGCCCCATATTGCGTCCAAATATGTGGATTATATTTTAGACAATACCAGCATGAAAGTGATCTATTATGGTCATGACCTTCATTTTCTGCGGGAAGGCAGGGAATATGAGCTGACCGGGGATCTGGAAAAGAAAAAGGCGTCGGATTACTGGAAATCAGTGGAATTTTCGCTGATGCAGAAGGCGGCGGTTTCCTATTATCCTTCTTATATTGAACGGGATGCGATTAAGGCTGTCAATCCGGAGATCAATGTGAAGGATATTACGGCATATGTGTATGAAGAATTTAAGGAACATCTGGAAAAGGACTTCACGAAACGGGAGGGCATTTTGTTTGTGGGCGGTTTTGCTCATCCGCCGAATGCAGACGCGGTTCTTTGGTTCGCAAAAGAGGTGTTCCCGCTGATCCGCGCTAAGATACCGGTGAACTGGTATGTGGTGGGATCAAAAGTTACAGATGAGATAAAGGCTTTAGAAGAGCCGGGCAATGGAATTGTGATTAAAGGTTTTGTGAGTGAAGAAGAACTGGATCGGTTATACGCCGCCTGCAAGCTGGTGGTGGTGCCTCTCAGATACGGCGCAGGCGTGAAGGGAAAAGTGGTGGAAGCCATTTATAACGGAGCGCCCATTGTTACAACTTCCATAGGAGCGGAAGGAATTCCGGATGTGGAGGATGTGCTGGTGGTGAAAGATGAACCGGAGAGCTTTGCGGATGCGGTGACGGAACTTTATCAGGATGATGCGGGATGCCTTGAACTTTGTGAGAAGACGCAGACTTATATCAGGAAATATTTCAGTATGGATGCGGTATGGAGCCGGATTGAAGAAGACTTTGCGGTGAAGTGATTTTTTACATCAAGGGTGAAGGCTTTTTCAAAAAAGCCTTCACCCTTTTGTGCGAATCACCTCACCCTTGATGTAAAAACAGGAGGATAGCGATAATGCAGGCAATTTTACTGGCCGGAGGCTTAGGCACCCGTTTACAGAGCGTAGTAAATGACCGTCCCAAGCCCATGGCCCTCATACAGGAAAAACCGTTCATGGAATACGTAATCCACGAATTAGGAAAACACGGAATCACGGATATCATCTTTGCAGTCGGCTACAAAGGCTCCATGGTGGAAGAATACTTTAAAGACGGTTCTGATTTTAACATAAACGTATCCTATGCCTATGAAGAGGAACTTTTAGGCACCGCAGGCGCAATTAAAAATGCGGGAAAGCTGGCAGCGGAAGACCGGTTTTTCGTATTAAACGCCGATACATTCTACCAGATCGATTACAGCCGCATCATGAAGCTGCATGAGGAGAAGGATCTGGATATGGCTCTTGTTTTAAGGAAGGTGCCTGATGTGTCCAGATATGGAGAGGCGGTACTGGAGAATCACATGCTGACCGCATTTAATGAAAAAACCACGGATTCCCGCCCCGGCACCATAAACGGGGGGATCTATCTGATGAAGCGGGAGCTGTTAGACGATATCCCGGAAGGCAAGGTATCTTTGGAAAATGATATGATTCCCAAGTGGCTGAAAGAAAAAAAATGTCTGGGCGGAATTGTTAATGACGGTTATTTTATTGACATCGGCGTTCCGGAGGACTATTTTAAATTTATACAGGATGTGAAGGAAGGAGTCGTGGCATGGTAATCAGGGGAAGAGCTCCGCTGCGCGTAAGCTTCGGCGGCGGCGGTACGGATGTGGCACCATTTTGCGTGGAACAGGGAGGGGCGATCATCGGCAGCACCATCAACAAATACGCCTATTGTTCCATCATTCCAAGAGAGGACGACCAGATCATCGTACACTCTCTGGATTTTGATATGACGGTAAAATACAACACCAGGGAAAACTATGTTTATGACGGCAAGCTGGATCTGGTTACGGCCGCTTTAAACGCCATGGAAATCAAAGAAGGCTGCGAAGTTTATCTACAGTGCGACGCACCTCCCGGCTCCGGCCTTGGAACCTCATCCACGGTTATGGTTTCTCTTTTAATCGCCATGGCCAAATGGAAGGGCGTGGAGCTGGACGCTTACGCGTTAGCCGACCTGGCCTATAAAGTGGAAAGGGAAGATTTAAAGATTGACGGCGGATACCAGGACCAGTATGCGGCCACATTCGGCGGATTTAATTTCATTGAATTTCATGGAAGAAATAATGTGGTGGTCAATCCTCTAAGAATTAAAAAGGATATTATCCATGAACTTCAATACAACCTGCTTCTTTGCTACACCGGCAACATTCACGTTTCCGCCAATATCATTAAAGACCAGGTGAGCAACTACGAGAAAAAAGACGCATTCGAGGCCATGTGCGAGGTAAAGGCTCTGGCTTATGCCATGAAGGATGAGCTGTTAAAGGGTAATCTCCACAGCTTCGGCAAACTTCTGGATTACGGATGGCAGAGCAAGAAGCGGATGAGCAGCAAGATCACCAATCCCCAGATCGATGAGCTTTATGAGGAAGCATTAAAAGCAGGCGCTCTCGGCGGAAAGCTTTTGGGAGCGGGCGGCGGCGGCTATTTGCTGATGTACTGCCCTTATAATGTGAAACATAAAGTGGCGGCCCGCATGGAAGAAGTAGGCGGACAGCTGGCAGACTGGAATTTTGAACTGCGGGGGGCCCAGGCCTGGATCGCGAATGAAAACAGATGGAATTATGACAATGTGTGCGTCCATATGCCGAATAAGGAGTATAACTTTAAATTTTAAACCAAAATGCGATATCAAAAGTTACGCTTCACAGTCCCGGTGGTCCCTGCCGTCCGTGCCGGTTTTGGCAGTATGCAGGAACTTTCCTGTGACTTTGCAGGGCATTAGCAATTCTTAACGCGCAGAATTTTTCGTTCAAGGGAAATGTCCACCTGTTTGAGCGTAAGCGAGTTTGGACATTTCCCTTGGTTTTTAGAAAAATCCTGCACGTTTAGAAGTGCTTATGACCGAAACCGGAACTGGAAAGTTCCTGCATACTGCCAAAACCGGCACGGATGGCAGGGACCACCGGGACTGTGAAGCGTAACATCAAAACTCTGAAGGAGAATAAGGAAATGAAGCCCGTAATCTTTTTAGACCGTGACGGAACCATTAATGAAGAAGTGAATTACCTATACCGGCCGGAGGATCTGCGGATTCTGCCCGGGGTGCCGGAGGCCATCCGCCTGTTTAATGAGCATGGATATCAGGTGGTGGTGGTGACGAACCAGGCCGGAGTGGCCCGGGGATATTATACGGAAGAGGATGTGGAAAACCTGCACCGGTATCTGAATGGGCGGTTAGAATCATATGGCGCCCATATCGACCATTTCTTTTACTGCCCCCACCACCCGGAACATGGAATCGGCCAATATAAAAAAGTATGCCGGTGCCGGAAGCCGGCAACCGGATTGTTTGAACGAACCGAGGAATTCTTTCCGGTGGACAAGGAAAACTCCTATATGATCGGGGACAAGCTGATCGACGTGGAGGCAGGCCATAATTACGGCGTTAAGGGAATCCTGGTGGGAACCGGATACGGGGCGCAGATTTACGAAGAACTGAATAAAGGCAAAAGGGCGGACGGGGAGGAAAAACCTTATGATTTTTACTCGGAAGATCTTATGGGCGCAGCCCGGTATATCCTCAAAGAAAAGTAACAAACCGGATGAAGAAAATGCCATGGGCAGAATGGAGACAGCTATGAATGAGATGAAATATCTGGATGAACTGACCGAACGGTATCCATGTTTAGATGCGGTCAAAGCAAATATATTAGAAGCGTACAAAATCCTGGAAACCTGCTATGAACAGGGCGGAAAGCTTCTGGTGGCAGGAAACGGCGGAAGCGCCGCGGATTCCGAACATATCGTGGGCGAGCTGATGAAGGGATTTGTTAAAAAAAGACGGGTTTCGGAAAGCTTTGAATCCGCTCTTGAACAGGTTGATCAGGAAAAGGGAAAAGAACTGGCAGAGAAACTCCAGGGCGGACTTCCAGCCATCGCATTGTCGGGCCATCCCGGATTATCCACCGCATATTTAAATGATGTGGACGGAGATTTGATTTATGCACAGCAGACCTATGGATATGGCAGGCCGGAAGACGTGCTTTTGGGGATATCTACGTCCGGAAATTCAAAAAATGTGGATTACGCCGTGATTACGGCAAAAGCCATCGGCATGAAAGTGATCGGCCTGACGGGAAAAGACGGTGGAAAGCTTGGAAAGTCAGCGGATGCGGCCATCATTGTGCCGGAACAGGAAACTTATAAAATACAGGAACTGCATTTGCCGGTTTACCATACGCTGTGCCTGATGCTGGAAGAACACTTTTTTAGATAAGGACAGCTTAGTGAATGGAAATTAAAGAAAAAAAGAACGGTTACCCATATCTGAGGGCAGCTCTTTTACTGGCTGCCCCGGCGTTAATGTATTTTGTATTTGAATTTATAACAGGAAGTCTGACACAGATCCGGGGAGTTTATCTGCTTTTGAATCTGTGTTTTTACTACCTGATTTATCTGACGGTATTTGCTCTCGTTGGCACCACGAGGGTCTCTTACCTTGTGCTCAACACTTTTTTTACCATATGGGGTCTGGCGGAGTACTATGTTGTGCAGTTTCGCGCAAGGCCCATCATGCTTTGGGATGTTCTGGCGGTGAAAACGGCGGCCACGGTATCCGGCAATTACACCTATGAGATCACTCCGCGTATTGTGGCTGCCGTGTTGTTTGTAATTGTGCTGGATGTGCTGATTTTTAAATTCCCCTTCCGGTTGAAAACGAGAAAGCTTCACGCGGCGGCGGCAGGAGTTTCCTGTCTGTGCTGCGCGGCATTTTTCACTCTGTTTTTCCGGGTGTTTGTGGACACCTTCAGCCTGGATGTGAGCATGTGGAATCCGGAAGAATCTTATGAAAGTTACGGTACTATGCTCTGCACCATGCGGATGTTCGGGTATCTGGATAATAAGCCTCCCCAGGGCTATTCCCTGGCGGAAGTTTCTAAAATCGGGGAAGAGATAGAAGCGGCAAAGGATCAGGAGCTGCCGTGGAAAAGCAGTACGGATACGGTTCCTACGAATATTATCTGCATTATGAATGAAAGCTTTTCGGAATTAAATGTGATTGCTCCATTTGAAACAGATATTCCCTATCTGTCCTTTTACAATTCCATCCGGGAGAACTGCATCAAAGGAGAACTCTATATGCCGGTGTTCGGGTCCATGACCAGCAATTCCGAGTATGAATTTCTGACCGGAAATTCTATGGCATTTGCACCTTCCGGGTCTGTTCCTTACCAGATCTATATGAGAGAACCGACTTATTCCCTTCCGCTTATTTTGAAAGAACAGGGATACCGGACAGTGGCTATGCATCCTTATCCGGCGGATAACTGGAACAGGACGGAAGCTTATAAAAGGATGGGATTTGATGAATTTTTGGCAGAAGACTATTATGAAGATTCTCCCCGTATACGCAATTATGTCAGCGATAAAGGGGATTATGATAAGATCATAGAGGTGACGGAGAATAAGGAAGAAGGACAGCCTTTGTTTCTATTCAATGTGACCATGCAGAATCACGGAGGTTATGTGGAAGAATATGAGTCTGTCGTCCATTTGACCGAATATGAGGATATGCCCATGACAGAGCAGTATTTGTCCTTAATGAAGGAATCGGATGATGCCCTCCGCTATCTTCTGGATTACTACAGCCGGATTGAAGAACCTACGATGATCGTGCTGTTTGGGGATCATCAGCCCAGTATAGAGCCGGAGTTTTATGATGCATTGTATGGATGCAGCATAGACACTTTAAAGCCGGAAGATTATCTGAGACGGTATATCACCCCATTTTTGGTATGGACAAATTATCCTACAGACAGTATGATGTCAGAGAAGATGAGCGCCCAGTACCTGTCCAATGTGGTGCTTCAGAGGGCGAATCTGGAGATGACGGATTATCTGTATTTTATCAACGCCATGCAGAAAGCCGCCCCGGTGGTTCATATGCTGGGATATTATAACCGGGATATGCAGTGGGAGAGCTGGACAAACTGGCATGAGAAAAAGGAATATCAGTTATTCCATGAATTTGAAATGCTGCAGTATAACAATATGTTTGAAAAGAAACGGACGGCGAGCCTGTTTCAAATCACGAATGAATGAGGCGGTTAAATGAAACAACATACATTTGCAATTTGTGCCTATAAGGAGTCACCATATCTGGAAGCCTGTATCCGTTCCCTGAAATCGCAGACCGTGGGAAGCAGTATCCTATTATGCACTTCCACGCCCTGCAGCTTTATCGAAAAGCTGGCGGAAAAGTATCAGATTCCGCTGTATGTAAGAGACGGGGACAGCGATATTCAGACAGACTGGAATTATGCTTATCAGATGGCGGACACCAAATATGTGACCATAGCCCATCAGGACGATATGTACCGGAAAGATTATGCACTGACAGCTATAAATACTATGGAAAAATATAAAGACTGCACCATGTTTACCACGGACTGCGCCATCATAAAAAATGACGTGCTACAAAAGCCGGACGGAGTGGCTCTTGTGAAAAAGCTTCTCCGCATGCCACTCAGGATTCCGGCCCTCAATCACCTGTCATGGGTGAAAAAAAGCGCATTGATATTCGGCAACCCGATCATCTGTCCGTCCTGTACGTACAACAAAGAACTGATTGGAGAGCCGCTTTTCGATTCTCCTTATAAATTCGCGCTGGACTGGGATACCACGTTAAAGCTGGCCGAACGGCCCGGCCGGTTTCTTTTAATAGAAAAGCCGCTGATGTTTTATCGGATTCATGAAGGCGCCACGACGAAGGCGTGCATATTGGATAACAGAAGATCCAGGGAAGAGGTGGAGATGTTCGCTAAGTTCTGGCCTTCCTGGGTGGTAAAGGTAATCGCCCATTTTTACAGACGGGCTTACCAAGCCTATGATTAACGATTAATATAAGGAATATTTTATGGAAAAGAGAGAAAAGGCCGCGGCATCAGGGATGGCGGCAGTCACCGCCGTCACCCTGGCCACAGGCGTTTATTATATGTTTTTAAAAGGCGGCATGGGACAGCGGCTGATGGAAAAAGAGACCTTGTATCTGATGGGAGAGATTCTGGCCGTCTTTTTATGGAACCTGTTCTGGATAAAGAGAGGGAAAAATGGCGTTCTGAACACGGTCATGACAGCCGCCGGAATCTGCATCTTTACCTGGTGCCACAGAATCTTTCTTCCACTGGTTGTTTCGGGTCTGTACGCCGGTTATCTGGTGCTTCTCGGCAGTCTGGTTTCACGGATTCTCTTGGGAAAAGGGAAAGAACCGGCTCAGTGGTTCGAGTGCTTTTTATGGGGAAGCGGTGCCTGGATTCTGGCCGTATGCCTGATCTCGGCGACAGGGCATGGCGGAATTCCTCTCTGGAGAGGGCTTGCGGCGGTTACTGCGGCTCCATTGTATCTGTATGAGGGAATCCGGTTTATAAGGCGGAAAAAAAAGCCTGACCTTACTGTTTCAAATGATTGGTTTACGGCTGCGGCCCTGGCTCTCATCCTGGCTATGGCGCTGCTGCAGGCGGGCCGGATGAACATCGCCGTGGATTACGATTCCATCCATTATGGGCTCCGCTCGCCTTATATTCTGGACAACGGAAAAGGTATTTATGAAAATCTGGGCAATATCAATCTGGTATATACGTATTCCAAGGGATTGGAAGTTTTGGTTCTGCCTTTGGCCGGAACCGCTACTTATGGCTATGTCCTGTCCTTTAACCTGTGGGTGAGCGCAGGAATACTGATTTTAGTCCGCCGGATTGCCGGAGCCTGCACCTCGAAAAAAGGGGCGCTGGCCGCAACTGCGGCAGTATCCTGCATTCCCGGGATTATGAATATGGGAATTACCGCTAAGACGGACAGCATTACCTTGTTTTTCCAGCTGATGTTTATCTGCCTGATGCTTGACTACAGGAAAGAGGGAACGGATAAGACCAGATATTTTGTGGCGGGAAGCTGCGCCTGTCTGATGAGCTATCTGATGAAGCCAACCTCCCTTGTTTTTACGACTGCTATCTATGGAATGACCCTTCTGTATCTGCTGTTTGGCAGGCGGTTCCATGTTACGGTAAAGCACAGGATCTGGCTGTGCGCCGCAGTCTGTATCGCGGCCTGGATTGGAATTTGGGCCAGAACCTTTCTGCTTACCGGATATCCGGTGACTTCCGTATTTACATCCGTATGGGACGCGCTGGGATTTCGGATCAAATACCCCTTTTCCTTTCAGGGGATTCCGGACGCCGGAGGAGAACTCACTCTGGCTGAAAATGCCATGCACTTATGGGACCGTCTGTGGAAGATGATGGCCGCTCCTGTGGGAGAAGACATGGCCCATGTGGTGATCGCATGGGGAGGCCCGGTGATTCCGGTGCTTTTAGCCGCGTTGATTTTGTTCAGGAAAAAACTGAGGGACGGATATCAGTATCTGATGATTTTATATCTGCCGTTGGCATTTATCTCATTAATCAGCGTTCAGATGTTGTGGCAGGTGGATGGAAACTATTTTATGCTGTTTTACAGCCTGACGGTTATTCTGGCGGTATCGGCTGTTTTTGGCAGTTCGGATCAGGCGAAACGGGCGGCGTCCCGGATATTTGCCCCGGCACTTTTGGCAGCCGTGCTGGTGACCTCCATTACCAACTGGTCGGGGACTCTGGGATTAACGCCTGTCAGCGTCCGGCATCACGGATATTATAATCATCTGGAAGAGAATCGGAACCGAATGGCGGAAAAGGGAAATGAGGCCATCTGGAATCTTCTCGCATCCGATCCCAGAAATCGGGTGATCGCCATGGGAGAACATTTAGAAGTGGTGACATTTCCATGCAATGTGCAGAGCTATTATGACGTTACGGGCAGCGGGGGAAATGTTTATCTGGTGAAAAAACTGGATTATTTTAAAGAATTTCTCCGCTATGCCAAGACCGATTATCTGTATGTGCAGGCAGATGACGAGACGGACGGCCCCAGGGCCAGTGAGATCGTCCGCTACATGCTGGAGGACGGAAGCTTGTATGATGTGAAATACGAATACGGCAATATGATTGCCCGTATTGATCACGAAAAATAGAACGGTATATACGGATTCAAATGCCATTTACACGGCAGATTGTGAGGAAAAAATGGAGATTAAATATACACAGGCGCAGAGAGAGCAGTGGAAGAATGACATCATTGCGTTTTGCTTATTGACTGGATTTGCCTTTTTTATCAACAGGGGGATTACGATCAAGGGATTGTATATGGACGATTTGTATCTGTGGTCCTGTTACGGGGAACAGTCATTTTTTCAATATGTATTCCCCATAGGAAGCACCAGGTTCCGGTTTATCTATTATCTGGCGGCATACTTGGAGCTGGGGGTGATCGGCAATCACATTGATCTGCTGGTGCCGGTCAACATCGTGTTAAACGGTCTGCTGGCGGGAACCATCTATCTGATGGGCAAGAAGATGAGCCGTTTGGGCCCGGTGGGATTTTTCTGCGGAATCATGTTTTTGCTTTCCAGAATGTCCTATTACCAGATCGGCCAGGTGTACGGCCTGATGGAAACAATGGCCCTTTGGGCGGCGATCGGGATTCTCTACTGCCTTTACCTCTATCTGAACGAGGACCGGGGATTTATGGGGGCCGTGGCCCTTTACTTTACCGTGTGCTTTATCCATGAGCGGTACATGGTGCTTCTGCCTTTGTTCTTCATCGTATTGCTGTTTAAGAAGAAAAAGGATATTAAGCTTTGGAGCTGCCCGGTTATCGCGTTTTTGGCTGTACAGCTGATCCGTCTGGTCACCATTGGAACGGTATCTCCTGCGGGAACGGGCGGAACTGACGTAGCGGATACATTTTCTATGGGAAGCGTGATTAAATACGCGCTGAGCCAGGTGGCATATGTGTTTGGAATTAACGCCGGGCCGGAACATTTAAACGGACTGTCCTGGATGGATTCTCCGCGTTATATCAGGGTGATGGTTCTGTCCGCGGATGTGCTTCTTTTGCTGGTGGTGATCTGCTTTTTGTTTGAAATAATCAGGAACAAGGAAAAGCGCGGGACGTATCTTGCCAATTCCCTGCTCTTTATCTTGTTTATCGGCGGCTGCATCGCTTCTTCCAGCGTGACAATCCGGGTGGAGATGCGCTGGGTTTACGTGTCATATGCAGGGGCGCTTTTATTCCTGTGCTACATGTTCGGCAGCATGAGCGCCTGGTACGATAAGACGTTTACTTACCGACGCCAGCTGATCTGCGGTGCCCTTCTTCTGGGATATATGATATTAATGTTCCCGGTAGAATTGTTTTACCGCTCCCAATACCATAATATCTATCTGTGGCCGAATCAGATGAGGTACAATTCCCTGGCTGAGGAAACCTATGAAAAGTATGGGGACGATATCTTCGGCAAGACCATATACATCATCGGTGACAGTTATGAGATGAGCCGGTTTACGGCTGACACGTTCTTTAAGGTATTTGATAAGGAACGGAAAGCGGAGGGCACCAATGTGGTCTTCATCGACAGCATCCGGGACATCGGCCAGATCACGGATCATATGCTGGTTCTGAGAGAGGAGCCGGAATTTAACGCGTTCCAGGATATCACAGAATATGTGCGGAACCAGAAATGTGAAGTGGAATACGGATATTACAGAGACGGCTGGATGGATGAAGAAGCCAGCATCCGGGTGATGGCAGGAGCCAGCGGGGTGATTAAGCTGGAGTTTATGTATCCCGGCAATTTAAGCGGCCGTGACGAATCGGTTATCTACATGAACGGAAAGCCGGCTAAAACCGTGAAAATGGAGGAAAATGTGGTGAAGGTGGAACTGGAGACAGACCCTTACCGAGTTGTGCACTTAAAATTCGAGAATAACTTCTATATGCAGAATGCGCAGGAACAGAGAGGGGTTAAGCGGCTGGCTGTAATTGTAAATATTACGGCGGACTGATAATCCGGGGGAAGAAACGGATTCCGTAAAAAGACTGCAAAAGCAAGCGAAAACGCCAAAAAGAGGAAAAAGTCCTTTTTTTGGCGTTTATTTATCTTGTTCATTTCTTTCGAGCGTATCGTTCCACTATATAATCACATGTTTTCCAGCATGGCCAAAGCCTTTGTCCACTGCCGGTAAACCGGAAGCAGCCGGTTATAAACCTCAACATGTTCCGGGTTGGGAACAGAGATATTCTGGGTTATATGGATTTCCTCTATCTTATCATATCCCTTCCACATTCCGCAGGCGTTGGCGGACAAAGCTGCGGCGCCCAAGGAAGCGGCATTCTGATCCACATTGGTTTTCAGAATGGGCATATTGTAAATATCTGCAAAAATCTGGCGCCAGACCGCACTTTTACTGCCGCCTCCGCAGATCAGCATTTCTCCGTCAATGGAAACCTGTTCCAGAAGAATATCCAGTGTGTAGCGCAATGACATGGCAATGCCTTCCATGGAAGCGCGTACCAGGTCTTCCCTGGTATTGCTGAGGGTAAGCCCCATAAATCCGCCACGTAATAATGGACTTGGTTCCTGGGCGCTTCCGCCTGCTAAAGCAGGATTAAACAGGACGCCGTGACTGCCTGCCGGTACGGACTCTGCCATTCGGTTCATGGCATCATAAGTATCCGTATCTTCCGCAAAATCCCGGCACAGCTGATCCCTGACCCAACGGAATGAATTTCCGGCTGAGAAAATAGATACGGCGGAAGTGTAGTAACCCTTAACGGCATGGGCGAAGACGAATGGCCTGGAAACGCTGTCGATTACCGGTTTTTTTGATGTGACCGCAATCCAGCTGGAAGAACCTAAAGAGGTGTAAGCCACGCCTTCTTTCAAACCTCTGGCGCCCAATGCCATACAGGTATTGTCCACCGCTCCGCAGGCGACCGGAGTTCCTTCTTTTAATCCGCATTTTAAAGACGCCTCTTTAGTTACATATCCGATTACTGCATCGCTTGGGCGGATGTCGGGAAAGATCTCCCGGTCAATTCCTGCGCAGTCAAAAAACTGTTGTTCATAATCCCATTTATTCAAATTGAAGACTCCAAAGCCTGAAGCATAGGAAGGATCGGTGCAGAGAGTTCCGGTCATCATGTAATTGATAAAATCTTTAGACCCCAGGATTTTATCAATTTTCTGATAGATATCAGGTTCATGTTCCTTCATCCACATCAGTTTTGTGATGGTATAGCATTCGGCAGGATCGCCATTGCCGGTGGTTGAGTACCAGGACTGATAATCAAGGGATTCAAACAGCCTGGCTGCCTGCTGCTTTGCCCTCATATCACACCAGATAGGAACCTGCTCTTTTAACAGGGAACCGTCTTTCCCGATTGGAACCGCCACCAGGCTGTGCCCGGACAGAGCTGCACAGGCAATCTCATCCGGTGAGGAGTCGGACTGATCTAAAAGCTGTCTTGTGGCGGCGCAGACATGGTTCCACCAGTCCATAGGCCGCTGTTCCACGTAATGTTCCCTCGGAAAATAAGTGGGATATTGGATAAATACTTCGGCTAAAGATGTTCCGTTTTCTGAAAAAAGGGAAGCCTTGATTCCGCCTGTCCCTAAATCGTATGCAATTAACTTATTCATAATGATCTCCTAATCTGTATAATATCTGGTCTGTCAGATAAAATTTATATAATTAAAAACGAAAAACGGAAACATCCTTATGAAATGTCTGAAACAGCGCTTTTTGCCTTAAAGCGTATAGATATTTATCCCATGTTCTTCATAAAAACGCACGTATTCGGAAGAAGGCATTTTATCCGTTACAATGGAAGGGGTAAAGGTCAGATCTTCTAACCGGATAAAAGAACGCCTGTCGAATTTTTTGCTGTCAATGCACATGATGGGTTCTTTACAGCAGGCGCATACGGTTCTGATAATATCCAGAATATATATGTCCGTCAGCGTATAGCCGGCTTCTAAACTGACAGCGTCAACCGAAAAGAAGGCTTTACTCAGATAGATCTGTTCTAAATCCTGTGTAATATTATCCGGAACGGTGTACATCCCTTCGTTTTGGACACGGCCGCCTAAAAACATAAGGCGGATGGATGGATTGGAAGAGAACATGTTGATGACGTAAAAATTATTGGTCATAATGTTTAGATTACTGCGTTTTGAAAGCGCCTTTGCAAGATAGTAACAAGTGGTGCCGGGGCCGAGAAATACCCATTCCCGTTCCCCGACAAGCTGGGCTGCAGCCTGTGCAAGCTGTTCCTTTTCCTTATCGTAAGGGATTTTGATATCATTTGATATATTATAAAGCTGATTGGAAGCCTCTTCCGGTGTATTTAAAGCGGCTCCGCCATGGTACCTTGTTACAAACCCTTTTTTCTCCAATAGTTCTAAATCGGTGCGGATGGTAGCCTCCGTTACATTCAGCATTAAACTTAAAGTGGATACATCGATTCTTTTTTGTTCTGTGATAATTTCTTTTATTTTTTGTATTCGTTCTGCTTTATACATAACATCCCCCTGTATGTTTTTTGTGTTTCATTTATTTGTATTTATTTTGCTTCGAAAATATTAGCTGCTCATGAGTTTTAAAAAGATATGCTTATTTTACCATATAAATAAGAAGATATCAACTAAAAAACAAAAAATAAAAGGAAAAACAAAAATAAACGAAAATAAAAATAAATAAATAAAAGAAAAAGAGTGACAAACGAAAAAAAGTGTGCTATAATTAAAAAAACGAAAAAGAAACATTCTGATTTTTAAAAACTGGATTGCCGCCAGTTTAACGCACGAAGCACCAGAAACAAAAAAGATACTTAAAAAATGGAGGGATTTTAGATGAAAATAGGTTTTTGCGTAGTGAATTATTCTGAGAAACCGGTTGAAGAAGTGGTAGAGCTGGCTGCCAGCCACGGATACGACTGCGTGGAACTGCCGTCTTATGTGGGGAATGGACAGGTAGATGTGGAAGATATTTTAAAAAACCACAAGGCAAAAGATCTGAGGAGGATGGTCGAAAGCTATGGGATGACCATATCATCTTTGAGCAACCATGCCGATTCCTTTCTGGTTATGGGGCCCTACAGCGATTTGACGGTTTCGGGCTGCAAAGGAACAAAAGAAGAAAAAATCAAATTTGGTACCGAAAGCATGATTCGTTCCGCACAGCTGGCGGCGGAATTGGAGGTTCCGGCAGTCGTGGCATTTTCGGGAATGGAGAATTACGGAAGAATCAACGATTGGCCTGAGCCGAATGGATGGAAGTATGAAGAAGAGCAGTTCGCTGAAAAATGGGGACGAATCTTTGATAAATATAAGGAATACGGAGTTAAGGTAGCGTTTGAACCCCATCCGAATAATATCGTTTACGATATCCAGTCCACCCTCCGCCTGTTGGAGGTAACAGGACATCATGAAAGCTTTGCAATCAATTTGGATCCGGCCAACATCCTGTTTTCCGGTGTGAATGTACAGACCTTTGTGGATGAGCTGAAAGGAAGGATTGTTCTTGTCCATGCCAAGGATTGTGAGCTGGTTGAGCATAATATGGCAAAAGGCGGTTTGAATATGTATATGCAGGACGGCTGGGGCAGGTTAGACCGCTCGTTCCGGTTCCGGATTCCGGGCTGGGGAGATGTAGAGTGGAAACGCTTAATCAGTGAATTATTCTTAACCGGATACAATGGGGTGTTCAATTACGAGCATGAAGATGTGATTATGAGCCGTGGAGACGGTATTAAAAAGACCATTGAATTTTTACGGCCGCTGATGATCGATGCGCCTTATGAAGGCCGCTCGGATGCATTATTTACAAAGTAAAGGAGAGAGATTATGAAGACAATGAGGGCGCAGGTTCTTACAGAACCATATCACTACGAATTAAAAGAGGTAGCTGTTCCCGAGATAAGCGATGACGAAGTGCTGATTAAAATCAAATACTGCGGGATTTGCGGTTCGGACTGGGGATCATACACGGGAAAATATGCGGATGAAGTCGCCTGCCTGCCGTTAATAACAGGACATGAGTTCTTTGGAACCATTGAAAAGGCAGGGGCGAATTCAAAGGGGCTGAAGCCTGGAGACAGAGTCGCATGCGATATCTGTAAACCATGCGGCACCTGTTATCACTGCAGAATCGGAGAACCGCTATTGTGCTCTGATTTTAAACAGATCGGAATTCATCTGGACGGAGGCTTTGCGGAATATGTAAAAGTGCCGTGGATGAATGTATACCTGGTTCCCGACGAGGTATCCGATGAAAAGGCAGCATTTGTGGAGCCGCTTACCGCCTGCTTGAACGCTTCTCACAAGATGGACTGCTCTATCGGACGAAGCGTTGTGGTAATTGGGGCAGGTCTTGGAATTATTCATGCCTGTATGGCCAAACTCAGGGGAGCAGCACCGGTCATTGTGATCGACGGTAATGAGGACCGTCTCCGCATGGCAAAAGAGATGGTAGCCGACTATGTGATTAATTTTAAGGAAACGCCGGATGTGGTGGATGAAGTGAAAAAACTGACCGGAGGAGTAGGAGCCGATTTCGTGCTGGAGGCAGTTGGAAATTCAAAAACCTATGAACAGGCATTCCAGATGGTACGAAAAGGCGGAAAAGTGGAGGCCTTTGGTATTTGTTCTGATGACGACTATGCGAAACTTCCCCCTGTCCAGTTTGTGCTGGAAGAGAAGAAGGTCAGTGGCAGCTGTGCGGGAATTGGATATGACTGGGGAGATGCCCTTACGCTGCTTAAATATAACAGAATTGACCCTACGCCGCTCATTTCCATGATTGTTCCCCTGGAGGAGTTGGAAACCGCGGTAAATGAGATTCGGAAAAATCCCAAACTGGTAAAGGTCTTAGTAAGCCCTGAGATAAAGGAACGGGTAATTTTATATAAGTAATATTGGGAGAAAATTTTATTTTACATAGAAAAGGAGAATGGATAGATGGGATATAAAGAAACGCTGCTGCAGCCTATTAAAATTGGAACGAGAGAGTGCAAAAACCGTTTTTTTGCGCAGCCGATGGAGTGCGTGGATTCAGATGCTGAGGGAAATCCAACAGATCTTACGTATGAGCGCTATGAAAAACTTTATAAAGGGCAGTTTGGACTGGTGGATTTAGAAGCGATCACGGTGACCAATGAAAGCCGTGCCAGAAAGACACAGTTGGAGATTATGCCGCGTAATGAAAAGGCTTTGGCTAATTTTATCAAAAAGTTAAAAGAAGTCAGTCCGGATACCCTGATCGTGTTCCAGCTGACCCATTCCGGAGAAATCAGCGTGCCGGAATTTTCAAGGCGGGTAACCGTTAAGCCGGTTTACGGCTTAGGCGGGGATTTGTTATCGGAGGAAGAAGTTGATCATATCATGGATCAGTTTGCCCTTGCGGCCAAAATCTGTCAGAATGTGGGAGCCGACGGTGTGGATATGAAGCTCTGCCACGGCTATCTGGGATCACAGATTATCCGTCCGTATAATGACAGAGACTGGAAATACGGAGGTTCCTGGGAGCGGCGTTCTGCATTTGCTTATGATCTGATGGAGCGAATACAAAAGGCCGTAAATTACGACAAGAATTTTCTCATTGGTTCAAAGATGTCTATGTGGGAAGGATTCCCGGGCGGATGCGGGTCTGCGGGTCCTGATTCACCGCTTATGGACATGACTGAACCGATTGATCTGATTAAAGGATTGGAAGAGCGGGGAGCCAGCTATTTTATAGAATCGCTTGGAAACGTGCACAGCAGCATGAGTTTTATGGAAGCCGGAACGAATGATCCGTATTTCTCCTATTTACATATTTATTTTGCAGATTTGATGAAAAAGGCGCTGAAACCAGAGACTGTTGTGATCGGCTCCCATTTTTCCTCCTTCCGCGGCGGCAAGAATAAATTATTATCCATCGAGCCTGAAAAATCTTCCATGTTCGCAATGGGAGCCAGATGTATTGAAGATGGAATTATGGATATGGTGGGACTTGGACGCCAGTCATTTGCCGATCCGCTCACTCCCCTTAAATTAATCGAGGGACGGGAAGAGGAGATCAAGTATTGTACCCAGTGTATGAACTGTGAAGAGCTGATGATCCGCCAGCAGCCGGTTGGATGCGTTGCATTTAACAAGCCGTATACTCAAAGATTTGTGGAAATCCGCAAACAGATGGGAAAATTAACAGAGTTACACACCTGATAAAAATCCGGGTGAAACAATATTATTTTAGAAAAGGAAGGTAAAGCAATGAAAGAGTACAGAAAAGAAGTTTTAAATGTGAAAGACATCGCATACATGATGGATCCCAGCGTGCTGAAGCTGGATACCACACTTGAGGATGTGGAGGAGATGGTAGAAGCTTGTAAGAAATATGATTTCGGTTCCTGTTTCTGCTGGCCATGTTACTATCCTCAGCTTGCAGAGATGTTAAAAGGAACCAACACTGCATTTGGAACATCTTTAGCATTTCCATCCGGACAGGAATCCACAGAAACCAAGGTGTATCTGGCCCACGAATTTATGAAATTAAATCCGGTGGAAAATGATATGGTAATTAACGTAGGCTGGTTAAAATCAGGAAGATATGATTTGGTGCTTAACGATATTAAGGCAGTTCGCGAAGCGACGAAGGGAACATCTTTAAAGGTTATCATCGAAGCCATGGTATTGACTGATGAAGAGATCGTAAAAGCCTGTGAACTCTGTATCGAAGGAGGAGCGGATTATGTTAAGACAGGCACCGGATTTTCACAGACGCCCACTACGCTTCATCACGTGGAACTGATTCACAAAACAGTGGGAGACAGAGCAAAATTAAAGGTAGCAGGCGGGGTAAGAGATCTGGATACACTTTTGAAAATGTATAAAAGAGGCGCATGCAGATTCGGAATCGGTATGAAGTCTGCCGTTAAGATTATTGAGGAAGCGATTGCCATTGGACATGATATTGATATTTCAACCGTTGAATAAGGAGGGGAAGGTATGAATTTCAAAAGGTTTTTTGTTCTTCAGATAGCGATTGGGGCGCTGGCCGGTCTGGTTATGCTGATAACGAATCTCATGCAGGTTTCAGGGTTTATAACGACTGAGGCGGGACTTACATTTGTAACATTTATCTCTTGGTCCTGTTACTTTTTCTCGGGAAGCACGCCAAAAGATGCGTTTATTTCCTGGTGCAGTTTTATTGTGGGTATTGTCTGCGCGATCATCATATTCGTGTGTAATACAATCTTATCCGGCTTTGGAATTAACAGCGTTTATGTAGGACTTCCTTTGGCTGTTGTGGTAGGCGTTATCCTGATGGATTACGGTGAAAAACTTCCGTTTGGAAACCGGGTTTCCGCAATCTATCTGGGAGCCGCAACTTACTTCGGAATGATGGGGATTCCAAGCGTGGCTTCACAGGGATATTTTATGGTTGGAGTTGCAGAACTGGTCTATGCGGCCCTGGGCTTGGCAGCCGGTTATCTGACAATTGTAATTATGGATAAATTTGCGGTAAATTCGGAAACCGCGTGATTTTTTCACGGATGAATGCAAAAGAGAAGGAGCCGGAGAAGGCGGACCGATCATATATCATCGGCCCGGACTTCCCGGCTCCTTTTTAATTTAACTGAGTTTTAACTCATACCTGACTGAGCCACCGTTCCACAAAAAACAGCGCGCTTCCGATGGCCGGCGCCAGCGGGCCATGCTGTCCTGGCAGCAGGATATGCTCTGGGATCGGAAACGGTGAAAGTTCCGCCACAAGCGTTTCCAGCCGGTCAAAATCATCCTGCGTCATATAACTGGCGAGAAGTCCGCTGACAATGACTTCCGAGTCCAGGAGTATCAACAGGTTGCGGAGCGCATAGGCCAGCTTTTCCAGATATTCATTCCAGATTTGACAACTTTTTACATCTCCCCGGCGCACGTTTCGGAAAAATTGATCCAGGGAAGAACCTGCCGCCTTTTTCAGGCTGTCTGCGCTGCAATAAGTTTCCAAACATCCTTTTTTACCGCAGTAGCAGTCGGGGCCGTCGGGATCGATGCACATATGCTCAATCAGTCCGCCGTGCATGCTCAGACCGTCGAAAATCTGCCGGTTCAGGATCAGCGCGCCGCCCATATTCTGATTGAGCAGAAGGACAATTGCGTTAACCAGGTTTTTCCGGCCCCATAACTCTGCACGGGCCGCGGCTTTGGAATCGTGAAACAGCAGGCTTTTACAGGGAATATGGCGGGACAGATCCGACAGTTTCAGCCCCGTGTGGTTTAAAATCTGTCCATAGCTGACCGCGGTGCCGTCTGCCGTGATAATACCTTGAATGGCGATGCCGGCTCCCAACAGCCGTTTCGGATCCAGGTCATTTTCCCGGATAAGGTCTTCTGCCAGAGTTCCCAGACTGCGGTAATAGCCATCGTCCGCTGAGAATGGGAGTTCCCGGCTTATTTTTGCGGTCACTTCCCCATACAGATCCACCGCGGTGAGATGAACTCTGTCTTTTAAGATATCAATTCCCAGGGTAATCTGGGCGTCTCTAACAATCTCAATGGTCTGCGCCTTGCGGCCTCCGGTGGATTCATAGTAGCCGGACCGGCAGATTAAGCCTTCTTCTTCCAGCATCTTTAGATTCTGCGTAACGGTGGAAAGGCTCAGATGCAGGGCTTCCACAATCGCTTGTTTGGAGGTGGTTTTCTGTTCGTAGATAAATGTATAGATATTATGTCTGTTGATTTTTCTGACCTCCATGGTGGTCATACCGGTTGCTGCCATAAACTACCCCTTCCATAAACTGCATATTATATAAAATATAAGGACTGCCTGATACAGCCAGGCTACCTTATGATTAAGTCTTCGTAATTGTTCAGTACCCTCACAATTACGAGCAAAAATCCATGCGAAATCGCCTGCGGCGATGGGATTTTTGCCTGCTCTTTCAAGTTTTATTACGGTCAGCGCAGTAAATGCGCAGACCTGCTGAACAGTTACAAGTCTTCTATTAAAAAGTCTATCATCACCTATTTAAAATGGCAATGAGAATTCGCTTTTATATCAGAACCATTGTAATAGTTCGGTCTTCCTGTGTCAAAAGAGATAGTAAGGTTTCAACAAAATACAAGCTTTATATTTAGTAATTCTGTCCATTGTTTTTTGGAATGGAATTCTTTATTATAGACTTATGAGTAATAGTTACATAAAAGTGTTGAGCGAAAGGATACGACATGAAGAGTGCGGTATTTTATGGTAAACATGATTTGAGGATTGAGGAAAGTCCTGTGCCCGAAGTTGGGGAAATGGATGTTCTGATTGAGGTAAAGGCCTGCGGCGTGTGCGGCACGGATGTTCATATCTACGAAGGGGATAAGGGCGCGGCTGATGTGACTCCTCCAACGATTCTGGGACACGAATTTTCCGGCGTGGTTGCAGCGGTGGGGAGCAAGGTCACCAAGTTTAAAGCGGGCGACCGTGTATGCATTGACCCCAATTGTTACTGCGGTTCCTGTGATTTCTGCAGAGATGGCATCGCCCATTACTGTACGGACATGATCGGCTACGGTACCACGGTAAACGGCGGATTCGCCCAGTTTTGCAGCGTCAATGAACGCCAGGTCTATCTTTTGGGAGACAATACCAGCTTTGAACAGGGGGCCATGGCGGAACCGGCAGCCTGCTGTCTGCATGGAATTGATATGTGCGGGATCAAGCCGGGAAGCAGTGTGGCGGTGATCGGAGGCGGGATGATCGGCCTTTTGATGCTGCAGCTGGCCAGACTGGCGGGAGCGGCCAGAATCGCCCTGATTGAACCGGTGGAGAATAAACGGGATGTAGCCCTGCAATTGGGCGCAGACCTGGTGATTGATCCCATTCATGAAGATGTGGAAAAGAAGCTGAAGGAAAACGGCATGACCTGGCTGAACGCTGTGATCGAATGCGTGGGCCGTCCGGAGACCATCAGCCAGGCGATTTCCATCGTGGGAAATACCGGAGTTGTGATGATGTTCGGTTTAACCAAGCCGGATGAGACGGTTTCCATCAAGCCGTTTGAGATCTTTCAGAAGGAAATTGTGCTGAAGGCGTCCTATATCAATCCCTACACCCAGAAACGGGCTTTGGAACTGATCGATTCCGGCCGGCTGGATGTGAGCAGCATGATCTGCCAGGTCTGCGGTCTGGACAGTCTGGAAGATATCTTGAGCGACCCGTCGGTGAGAGCAAAGGGGAAATATATCATTGCGCCTGACAGGTAGAAAGATTTTTGATTCATGACAGACGGTTCGGCATGGATTTTTGCCGGTAGCTGCCGGGTAATGAACATTTACGAACAGATTAGATTTAGGGGGTAAATAGCCGGATGGATTTTAGACAATTACTGAAATCATTTAAAGTCCATCCGGAAACTGGTAAATGTATTTAGGAAGGAAAAGATATTTTTGTAATTGACACAGTACATAACCGTTTGTAGACTTTATTTGAATATAAAAATAAGTTATCCTGTGAAACAGGGGGAAGCAGCAGGAGATTTTTTGGCAGGGGCGTTACTATCTTGAAAATTGCAGAAATAGAGGGTATACTTATTTCGAAATAAAAAAATAGTGGGTGACGATTTGATGACTAAAAAATCTTTAAAAGACGTAAAAGTGAATAACACGGCTCAGGTGCTGGAATATATTATGAAAAATGAGCAGATCTCCAGAATCGAGATTGCAGAAAAGAGCGGTCTGTCCCCCAGCACAGTGAGCCAGGCAGTGTCTCTGTTAGTGGAACAGGGGCTTGTAGAGGAACTGTGCGCAGGTGAGTCCACCGGCGGAAGAAAGCCGATTCTGCTGCGGGTAAGGCCGGATTTTGGATGCATTGTGACTGTGGAGATTAGAAGAAACGGAGTGGAAGCCCAGATCTTTGATATGACGGGGAATCTTTTGTCCGTTCATGAACTGTCAAAACGGAAGCTGTCCGGCAACGGGCTTTTGGATGCGGTGACGGGCTTTGTGAAGTCGGTAAAGAGGGGAGAGGTGCAGGCTCCGGATCATGTGATCGGAATCGGCCTCCTCTGTCAGGATGATATTCCGGAATACGATCTGATGACGGAATTTACCACATCCATTTCCAGCGATGTGATCCGTTTGGAGACGGCGCTGACGTCCAGCTGCGGCGTTCCGGTGAAAAAGGAACTGATTAACCGCTATCATTTGGATTACTATCTAAAAACTGTGGATGCCAAATGCACTGATTACGCCTATATCAATATAGGGGAACGGGTCACGGCCAGTTTTGTATTAAACAAGACCCTTGTTCACAGCACCGGCGATTCCGTGTTCGATATCAGTTCCGCAGTTTTAAGCGGTAATTATGCAGGAGACGAGAGGCAGACAGCAGCGGGAGCCGCATTTGCCGAGAAGGCCGCCAGGAAATTTACAGCGGAAAAGTTGGCGGAGCAGCTGACACAAGTATTAAAAAGCGCGCTTTTATTTTTCCCGATCAACGATGTTTTTATCGGGGGACAGATAGAAGGGCTGGATCATATTGTTGAAATGGTTTCAAAGGAATTTTCTTTCCATCCGGTGATACGTAAGGCCGGAGAGCCGGGCGGATCGGTAAATTCCGCATTCGCCCGCCAGATATTAGCGGAGAATTACAGGTTGCTTGTGAATTACAGGTAAAGGCCGGGTTCTCCGCTGGAAGAGATACTAAAAATGGCTGATAGAACTGCGCAGGTGTGAGCCGTTTTTATTATAAAAATTTCAAAAAGGAGAACAAGTTTATGGTACAAGGTATCCTGATTCTTTTGTTTATGCTGGTTATTATGGGGCTTATGGTAACTCGCAAGATGCCGACGGTTCTGGCATTATTCGTATTGGTGGTAGGTATTTGCCTGATTGGCGGCGTGCCCGCAGTGGCGACGGATGCGGACGGCAATGCCGTAGGATTTTTGCAGGGAGTTATGCAGAACGGCGCAATGAAGCTGGGAGACGCCATCATGGTTGCGATTTTTGCCGGATGGCTGGGAATGGTTATGGAAAAGACGCGTATCAGCGAAGCGATGATAAAAAAGGGCGCTGAACTGGGCGGGGACAAAACCCTGGTTGTGACTCTGGTGCTTTTCATCGTTGCATCGCTGCTCTTTACAACCGTTAACGGACTTGGAACGGTGATCATGGTCGGTACGATTGTAATTCCCATTCTGGTATCCGTGGGGGCGGATAAGTTTACGGCTACGGCAGCCATGCTGTTTGCATATTGTGTGGGAAATAATGTGAATCTTGCCAATGTGAACTCCATTGCTGCGGTGATCGGCGCTGAATTTGACGATGTATTTAAGATACTTTTGATCTGTGCTATCGGAGCATTTATTTCCGGTGTGATCTTCTTCTGCTGGCGTTACCGCAAGGTGGGAAGAAAATATGCATTTTCTGCCATGGTAGGAGAAGAGGAAGATAATATTTATCAGATAAAAGGGGTAACGGGAGGTCTGGCTATGCTGACTCCGATCATTCCGCTGGTGCTGGTGATCGGTTTTAAATTCCCGTTAATCGCATCATTTTTGATCTCAATTGTGTGGGCCTGCCTGTTTACAAGCGTGAGGGCGGGATGGAAACGCACGATGAACATGCTGACGAAGGCATTATTCGACGGATTTTCGGCTACAGCGCCTTCCGCAACTCTTATGATCGGCATAGGAATGCTTTTATTAGCGATCAATCAGCCTACGGTAAAAGAATCGCTGGCTCCGATTATGCTGGCAGTTACACCTGGAACGACTATTGGATTTATGGTTTTCTTCATCGTTCTGGCTCCGCTGTGCTTATACCGCGGCCCGTTGAATCTCTGGGGATTGGGCGCAGGAATTGCTGCTCTCATGGTTGGCCTGGACGTATTGCCGCTTAATGTGGTGATGGGAGGTTTCTGTGCCGTTTCCGCCATGCAGCTGCTTTGCTGTCCGACCAATACTCATAATGTATGGGTGACCAGTTATACGGGAGAAGAGGTGACTTCTGTCACAAAACGGCTGCTTCCATGGATTTGGCCGGTTGTTATTATCGGTGTAATTGCTACTGTTGTTTTATATATGTAGTTTTTTCGATATTCGAATAAACTGCCGCCTTTGAATGCCGGAGATGTTGGACGGATGTACAGGGCTTAATAAATTTTATGCAGAGAGGATTTTTCAGCTATGAAAGTGAGAATAGGTATTGATGTAGGAGGGACTTTCACAGATGCGGCGCTGATCAATAACGATACCTTCGAACTGATCAGCACGGCCAAGGTTCCCACCAGCCATAACGCCAAGGCCGGTGTGGCGGAAGGCATCGTGCAGGTGCTGAAAGCGATTATGGAACAGAACCGGGTGAAGCCGGAGGACGTGGTGTTCATCTCCCACGGAACGACTCAGGCCACCAACGCCCTGTTGGAAGGCGACGTGGTAAAGGTAGGAATTGTGACATTGGGCAAAGGAATTGAAGGCGCCAAATCCAAAAGTGATACAAACATGGGCGCCATTCCCCTGACCGCGTCCAAATATCTGCATTCTGAAAATGAGTATGTGGAAAGCGATACGGCTCATTTTGCAGAGGATGTGGCGGCCGCTGTTGCAAAGCTGAAAGGAAAAGGATGCCTTGCCATCGTGGCCTCGGAAGCGTTCAGCGTAGACCATCCGGAAAATGAAGGAAAGGTATTGGAAGCGTGCGAAAAAGCGCAAATTGCGTCAACCGCAACCAATGAAATCTCCAAATTATACGGATTGAAAGTGAGAACCCGCACTGCGGTGGTCAATGCCAGCATCATGCCGAAAATGCTGGATGCGGCCAATATGACGGAGAGCAGCATTAAAAATGCAGGGATTAAGACTCCGCTGATGGTCATGCGGTGCGACGGCGGCGTCATGACCGTGGATGAGGTACGGAAAAGGCCGATTCTCACCATCCTTTCCGGCCCTGCCGCAGGCGTGGCAGGCGCGCTCATGTATGAGAAACTGACCAACGGGATATTCCTGGAAGTGGGAGGAACCAGCACCGACATTTCCTGTGTTAAAGACGGCAAGGTCATGGTTAAATATGCGGAAGTCGGCGGCCACAAAACGTATCTCACTTCTTTGGACGTGAGAACCGTGGGCATCGGCGGCGGCAGCATGATACAGATTGACAATGGAAAGATGAAGGACGTGGGCCCACGAAGCGTGCATATCGCCGGAATGGATTATGAAGTGTACACTGACAGCGAAGAGATTGTAAATCCGGTTCTCTGCGCAGTGAAACCCAGGGAATCCGACCCCGATTATGCCTGCGTCCAATGTGAAAATGGTAAGCGGTACGCCCTTTCCTTGGCCGGTGCGGCCAATCTGGCGGGCTGCGTGTCAGAGGACGATTATGCCCGCGGCAATCTGGAAGCGGCAAAAAAGGCCTGGAAACCGCTGGCTGACAACATGGGACTTTCCGTGGAAGACGCGGCGAAAGAAGCGCTCCGGCTGTCGGCGTTAAAGAACAGCAAGGTAGTGGAAGCACTTCTTTCCGATTATAATATGGACCGGAGAACCACCATGCTGGTGGGCGGCGGAGGCGGAGCTTCGGCAGTCGTGCCTCATCTGGCCCAAAGCATGTCTTTAAAGCATAAAAATGCCAAAAATGCACCTGTAATATCTACCATAGGAGTGGCATTAGCCATGATCCGGGATATGGTGGAGCGCACCATCTCCAATCCGACGGAGCAGGATATTCTGGCTGTGCGCAGGGAAGCGGAAGAGCGTGCCATCAAATCAGGGGCGTCTCCGGAGACGGTGGAAGTGTCCGTGGAAGTGGATGCCACTCAGAACATGGTTCGCGCCATCGCAATCGGCACCACGGAAATGCGTTCCAAGGATCTGACCAACCGGAGGCTGGAGGAAGAGGAGATTCGCAAAAAGGTTGCCGAAAACATGGATGTGCCAAGCGACCGCATTTTCACCGCCGCATCCAATGGTTTGATGTATGCAATGCAGTACAAGATAGAAAAGAAGAAATTTTTCGGCATGTTCCGCGAAGTCACAAAACCAACCTCTGTCGTGGACGAAGAGGGCGTGATCCGGCTGCAGAAACGGGACGGAAAGATTCATACCTGCAACGGCGGCAATTGGGAAAGCGTGCTGATCCGTTCCATGGAAGAGATGACAGAATACAACGACGGAGGCAAGACTCTGCCCAATATCTACATGATCTTTGGAAAGCGGATCATCGATTTATCCGGTCTGGCCGACGAGGAACATGTGAAATCCTTAGCCGGAATTGAGCTGGCATCCGTAAGGGAAGACGACACGCTGATCATTCTCTGTTCGGCCCGGACGGACTAAGCGGCGTAAAGGCGAAATGAAACCGGAAATGAGAAAGGCGGACCGCACGATAGCAAAGGAGCTGGCAATGAAGGAATTTCCTTTTCCAAATAGAGAAAACAGCATGCAGGATTTACTTCAGGATTATGTGTTTCCTAAGATTGAAGCAAACAGGGTGAATGAGATATTCGACGACGCCTGGACTTTGGGAGAAATGCAGGGAGAGCTGTTCCTGAAAGAGCATAAAGACGACAATCCCCTGGATATGCTGGACATTATGCAAAAGAGCGGCGTTACGGTGGTATACCGGGATATAGACTATGTTCTTGGAAAACGGAGATATTTCTGCGAATACCTGTCCGGAAAGAATCTTTTAAAGATCTACAGGGGATCGGTTGCGCTCTGGTGTGAAAACAACGGTTTTTCTTTTGAAGAGGGGTTAAACGTCATATTATGCCATGAATATTATCACTATCTGGAATGCCACAAAATCGGCATGACTTCCCGAAGATACCAGGTTCCCATAATAAAAATGGGGCCGGTGAAGATCGGAAAGACAGGCGTTCCATCGCTCAGCGAAATAGGAGCCAATGCGTTTGCAGGCGTGTGCTACAAATATCTGGTGAAAGAGGAAGGGAGTTAAAATGCAGTATACAAAACAGATTGATCGGGTAATTAAGACAGATGTGCTGGTCATAGGCGGCGGTTCGGCCGGATTTGGAGCGGCTGTGGCATCTGCCAGAAACGGAGCGGATACACTGCTCATCGAACGGGCTCAAATGCTTGGCGGAATGGCCACCGCAGGTTTGGTGGGGCCGTTTATGACCTGCTATGATGACCAGCCAACCGAGCAGATTGTCAAAGGCATTTTTGACGAGCTGTGCAGGAGAACCGAGGAACGGGGCGGCGCCATCCATCCGTCAAAGGTGGAAGGAATGACCACTTACAGCTCCTATTATGTCAGAAGCCACTGCCATGTGACCCCATTTTTATCTGAAATTCTGGAAATCGTAATGGAAGAGATGGTTGTGGAATCCGGAGCCAGGATTCTCTATAATGTTCAAATGTGCGATGTCCTGACCGAGAACTCAAAAATCACCGGCGTGGTGGTTTCCATGAAAGAAGGACTGGCTCTGATCACGGCAAAGACTTACATCGACTGTACCGGAGATGCGGACGCCGCATATTATGCGGGAGCCGAATGTGTGTCGGGAGATGAGACTGACGGAGTGATGCAGCCGGTTACCCTGTTTTTCGAGGTGGGAAACATTGACCGGGAGAAATTTGTAGGCGCTCTGGAAGAAAAAAAGGCCAAAGGAGAACTGGGCATTCCGGGCGAAAACTGCTGGTCCTGGTACATAAAAGAAGCCAGAAAAAATGGAGACTGGGATATTGAACGCAATGAAATCGGCAATTATGAGCAGCCTGTAAAAGGCCGCTGGAAGATCAATACAACAAGAATTGCCCACATCGATGCCACCAACACGGAACAGATCACCGACGCGGTGATGGAAGGCCGAAAACAGGTGCAGAAAGTGATGCATTTCTTACAGAAATACGTGCCAGGCTGTGAAGATATACAGCTTCTGCAGGTGGCGTCCACTCTGGGAGTCAGAGAGACCCGGCATGTCAAAGGGCGGTACAAACTGACCGCACAGGATATTATGGAACGGAAGCATTTTGATGATGCAGTCTGCACCTTCGCATATGCCATCGATATACACAATTCAGAAGGCGGAGGAGCTACCTTCCAGCAGGTAAACGGATACTATACCATTCCATTCCGGTGCCTTGTACCAACGGATGTGGATAATCTTCTGGTAGCCGGACGCTGCATCAGCGGAACGTCGGAAGCCGCCGCCAGCTACCGGGTAATTCCCTGCTGCATCGCCACCGGCCAGGCCGCAGGAACCGCCGCCGCCCTCGCCCTGAGGGCAGGAACTCTTCCGGGAGATGTGGACGTGTCCGCACTGCAAAATACGCTGAAGGAGCAGGGGGCTGTTATTAAAGATTGATTTTATTAGGCGGAGACGTCTGGAAGAAGGGGAAATGGAGAGAAACCATTTCCCTTTCTTATTATTAGCTAATAAATATAAAATCTTATTTCAGTTCTGCCCAACAATTCTATAATCCATAAATTAGTAAAATAAATAAGCATTTCCGTTCAGATTTAATTTTAATGAAACCAATTGTTTTTTCCTCAGCCAGCGAAAACCAGCAGAAAAGAGGACCGGGGGAAGCCGGGGAACAGGGCGGGAAGGGGAGCAATGGAACGGTACAGGTTCGTTTGCAGGAGTTGTAGCTTCACTTAGGTTCTGAAGTTTTGCGTTGCCCGTCTAAATAAAGCTGTCTGAGCGGCTTCATCGCGAGTTTTTATTTGGACGGGCGTTTTTAGCAAAAGTTCAGGACCTTAGTGAACCTTAACTCCGAAACCCGCAACCTGTACCGTTCCATTGCTCCTCTTCCCGCCCTGTTCCCCGGCTTCCCCCGGTCCTCTTTTCTGCGCCCCCTCTCCAAATCTTCCGAAAAACGCAATATTTGCTTAATGAATGCGATATTGAATAATTACCCATTATAAGGTATACTGTAAAAGAATTTTGTGAAAGTGAGGGAGCAATGAAGCAAACATATAGAAAAGCTCTGTACTTGGGCATACCGGCCGTGGGAGTTCTGTTTTGTTTATGGTATGTCAAAATTGCAACCTATGATATTGTATACACGGATTATATCCGCCTGGTTAACAGCTACCTTCCGGATGTATGGAATCCGGACAAGTTCTTCGTACCGGATATTCTGACCAGAATTCCGGTTAATTATTTGGCCAGAATTATCAATGTGACATTTTTCGGATACAGGACCACCTTTGACATGGGGCTGGGCGTTTTGGGGCTGGGGCTGGCGGCCGTGGTTTTCGCCTGCTACAGTTTAAGGCGCTCTGTTTCGACCGTATGGTTTCTGCTTTTGATGATCGTCATGTTCAGCCTGAACAAGTGGGAGATGCTGACTAATGGTTCCGGATGGGTGCATTTCCTGGCTTTGGGATGCTTCTATTACCACTATTCGGTGATTGACCGGGTGTGGAGCCAAGAGGAGAAAAAGGCGGACCGGAAATTGCTGCTGGTGCTTCCCTGGATCATAACATTGGGAGTTGCCGGGCCGTACTGCGCCATCTATTCGGTTATCCTTATACTGACATATCTATGCCTGTTTTTGCTGGAATGGAAGGGGCCGGAAAGGAAAAAGGATATCCGGTATTTCTGGTATTCCGCCAGCGCATTGATACCTCTTTTACTCTATATGTGGAGCAATTCCTATGCGGTGGAAGATCATGCGGACGCGGTCAATCTTTCGATTGGAGAAGCATTTGGAATGGACCCGGTATTTCCGGTCCGTTTTCTGATAAAGTCATGCGCATCCATGATATTTGGCGAGGAAGTTTTGAATAACTGGATCAGCCCGGAACCGCCCGGCTTGCCGGTGCTTCCGTCCTGGACGGTCTATGTATTGGGCATTGTAGTTATACTCTGCTACCTGTTTGCAATTTGGCTGAATTTCCGCTATAAGCTGTATGAAAAGACAATTCTTCCGTGTATGCTTTTGGCGGCCGGGGGAATGAACCATCTGCTGATTTTAGTATCCAGATGGATATTTATGAAGGATAATTACGGCATGAGTTCCCGCTATGCGCTTCAATATCAGGTGGGCATTCTGGGCATTCTATTGACAATCGCTCTTTTATGGAAGAAGATGAACGTCAGGGCCGTGAGAGCGGGAGCTGTTGTCTGCTGTATGATATTTCTTGTAGGAAATGGCTATACCACATATAAGGAGATGAAAAAAGCTCCATACCGGGAGGAATACGGGGCGCGAATCGCAGCTGCGGCGCTGCAGTTTGAGGAATTGAGCGATGATGAGCTGAGAGAAACCTTTGACTACAGAAGGAGCAGGGAAGACAGCGGACAGAAGGTGAGAAGTGCGCTGGAGATATTGAAAGAGCAAAACTGGAATGTGTTCAGAGGACGATAAAATGAGAATTCAGGCCGCCAAGGCGGCAGAACAGAGAGGGCAGTGGGAAGTTCCTTCCCACGCAGAGTTTGGAAAAACCATTCCAAACTCCACGAATTCAGGCCGCCATGGCGGCAGAACAGAGAGGTAGATATGAAAGTTGTAATTTTGGCAGGAGGTCTTGGGACCAGAATCAGTGAGGAAAGCCATTTAAAACCAAAGCCGATGATCGAGATCGGTGAAAAGCCGATTCTCTGGCATATTATGAAATATTATTCCCAGTTCGGATTCCACGAATTTGTGATCTGTCTGGGCTATAAGCAGTATGTGGTAAAAGAGTTTTTTGCGGATTATTTCCTCCATACTTCGGATGTGACCTTTGATCTGGCTAATAATAAGATGGAAGTGCACAATAACTATTCGGAACCGTGGAAGGTAACGCTTGTGGATACCGGGCTTCATACCATGACCGGAGGCAGAATCAAACGGATCAGGGAATATATAGGGAACGAGCCGTTTATGCTCACTTACGGCGACGGAGTTTCCACGGTGGATTTAAAGGCTTTGGAAGAGTTCCACAGAAGCCATGGAAAGATTGCTACCATCACCACGGTAAACCTGGGACAGATGAAGGGCGTGCTGGATATCGATGACAGCAACACCATCCGTTCTTTCCGTGAAAAGGATGACAATGACGGTGCGCTGATAAACGGCGGGTTCATGGTGATGAATCCTGAGATATTTGACTATTTGAAAGATGACAGCACCGTATTTGAGCAGGAGCCGATGCAGCGTCTGGCGGAAGAAGGCCAGTTGATGTCCTTCTATCATGACGGCTTCTGGCAGTGTATGGATACTCAGAGAGAAATGATGAAATTAGAGAGCCTGTGGCAGTCAGGGCAGGCGCCGTGGAAGGTTTGGGAAAATTAATGAAAGATTTTTATCAGGGAAAAAAAGTATTGGTAACCGGCCATACGGGATTTAAAGGTTCCTGGCTTTGCAGAATGCTGACCCTTTCCGGGGCAGAGGTAACCGGATATGCGCTGGAGCCGCCTACCAGCCCATCGCTGTTTTGTGCGGCCGGTTTGGAAGAGACGATTCATTCTGTGATTGGAGATATCCGGGACCGGGCTCATTTGGCTGAAGTATTTAAAGAAGTGCAGCCGGAGATCGTGTTTCATCTGGCCGCGCAGCCGATTGTGAGGGATTCTTATAAAGATCCGGTTTATACTTATGAAACAAACGTGATGGGAACGGTTAATGTGATGGAATGTGTGAGGCAGAATCCTTGTGTCCGCTCATTTCTCAATGTGACAACCGATAAAGTGTATGAAAATAAGGAGTGGGAATACGGATACCGGGAGTGCGATCCCCTGGACGGTTATGATCCGTATTCCAACAGCAAATCCTGTTCCGAGCTGGTGACGCACAGCTATAAGAAATCATTTTTTGAGGACGGGCGCTGCGCAATCTCCACTTCCCGGGCCGGTAATGTGATCGGCGGCGGTGATTTTGCCAATGACCGGATTATACCGGACTGTATCCGTGCGGCGGCGGCGGGACGGCAGATCGAGGTGAGGAATCCGCATTCCACAAGGCCGTATCAGCTGGTTTTGGAACCTCTGCATGTGTATATGATGATTGCAAAGAGCCAGTATGAGGATGGAAAATATCAGGGATACTATAATGTAGGGCCGGATGACTGCGATTGTGTGACCACAGGCCGGCTGGTGAACCTGTTCTGCGAAGCGTGGGGAGAGGGAATCAGCTGGGCAGACCGTTATGACGGCGGACCCCATGAAGCCAATTTCCTGAAATTAGACTGCTCCAAGATTAAGCATGTATTTGGATGGCGTCCCCATTATCATGTGGAAGAGGCCATTGAAAAGACGGTGGAATGGTCAAAAGCCTATTTAAACGGCGAGGACATGATGGCGGTGATGGACCGGCAGATTCTGGAATTTTGGCAGAAGGGCCGATAGATTGGGGATTTACAAAGAGTTTTTGATAGAAAACGCCGCACAGACGGCAGACTGAGAGGAAGCTATGTTTGAAAATAAGACAGAGCAGCAGGCCAAAGAAGAGATATTAGAGATGGTAGGGGCTTACTGCGAACAATTTCATAATAAAAAGAAGCCATTTGAACCGGGCAACCGCATTTCCTATGCATCCCGTGTATACGATAAAGAAGAGATGACTAACCTGGTGGACAGCGCTTTGGAATTCTGGCTCACTTCGGGCAGATATACGGACCAGTTCGAAGCGGAGCTTGGAAAATATCTGGGCGTGAGATTCTGTTCTTTGGTGAATTCCGGGTCTTCCGCCAATTTAAATGCATTTATGGCGCTGACCTCTCCCCTTCTGGGAGAGCGCCGGGTAAAGCGCGGAGACGAAGTGATTACCGTGGCGGCCGGATTCCCGACAACCGTCACTCCGATGATCCAGTATGGCGCGGTTCCGGTCTTTGTGGATGTGACCATTCCGCAGTATAACATCGATGTGACCCGTCTGGAAGAGGCGTATTCAGAGAAGACGAAAGCGGTTATGATTGCCCATACCCTCGGCAATCCTTTTGATCTTTCAGAAGTTAAAGCCTTCTGCGACAGACATAATCTGTGGCTGGTGGAGGATAACTGTGACGCGCTGGGAAGCCGTTACATGATTGAAGGAGAGATGAAGTTTACGGGAACCATCGGAGACATCGGAACCTCCAGCTTTTACCCGCCTCATCATATGACCATGGGAGAGGGCGGAGCCGTTTATACGGACAATCCTCTTCTTCATAAGATCATCCGCTCCTTCCGCGACTGGGGCCGGGACTGCGTCTGTCCATCGGGCCGGGATAATATGTGCGGCCACCGGTTTGACCGTCAATACGGAGAACTGCCGTTAGGATATGACCACAAATATGTCTACTCCCATTTTGGATATAATTTAAAGGCCACGGATCTTCAGGCGGCTATCGGCTGTGCACAGCTGAAGAAATTCCCATCCTTTGTGGAGAAAAGAAAAGCGAACTTTGCAAGGCTGAAGGAAGGACTGAAAGGAACCGAAGAAAAGCTGATTCTGCCGAAAGCATGCGAAAATTCCGATCCCAGCTGGTTTGGCTTCTTAATCACCTGCAAAGAAGGCGTGGACCGCAATAAAGTTGTCCGCTATGTGGAGGACAAGGGAATCCAGACGAGAATGCTGTTTGCCGGAAATCTGACAAAACATCCCTGTTTTGACCAGATGAGAGAATCAAAGAGCGGATACAGAATTGCAGGAAGCCTGGAAAATACCGACCGCATCATGGCAGATACCTTCTGGGTGGGCGTATACCCGGGAATGAGCGGCGAGATGATCGATTACATGGCAGAAACCATCCGTGAAGCAGTCCGCTAGGCGCGGAAACAGCGAGGAGCCAAAAGGATATGAGTGATAACAATACAGCCTATGACCTTAAAAAGGTTCATGAGGCGAATCTGAAGATATTAAAGGAGATCGACAGGATCTGCCGGAAATATAGAATTAAGTATTTAATGGATGCCGGAACCCTGCTTGGCGCTGTGCGCCATAAAGGGTTTATTCCGTGGGACGACGACGCGGACGTGGCGTTTACCAGAAATAACTATGAAGCATTTGTAAAAGTAGTAAGACGGGAACTGCCGGAAGGAATGACGTTTTTCGACTGCACCACATTAAAAGGCGGAAAAGCGTTTTATGACTTCACGTCCAGAATCATGTACGATAAAAGCAAAACCCATGAAAGTACTCCGGAAATGGAATATTACGAGGGAACGCTGAACCATCTCTGGGTGGATCTTTTCATCATCGACGAACTGCCGGAGAAGAAGAGTTCGGCGGCACTGACCCTGTTCCTTCATAAAGCAGTTTACGGCCTGGCTATGGGGCACCGCTATCAGCTGGATTTTAGCAATTACAGTTTCATGTACAAAGTGTTTGTAGGCGGCCTTTCCGCTGTGGGAAAAATGATTCCCATGAAGATTATATTTAAAATGCAGCGTATGCTGGCTGTGAAAGATAAAAAGGGCCGCAGCAATCTGCGCTATTACAGCAATTATCAGCCCGACTACCTGTATGTGACCTTGCAGAAAGAGTGGTGTGAGGAAACGGTAGACCTGGAATTTGAAGATACGAAACTGATGGCTCCTAAAGAATGGCATCAGGTGCTCACCTGGATTTATGGTGATTACAATAAACTGCCGCCGGAGAAAGAGCGTGTTCCGTCCCATTCCAGCATGGAGATTGAGATCTATGAATAAGAAAATTTCAGTAGTTGTATCGGTTTACAATGAAGAACTTGCATTGAATAAATTTTATACGGAGACGGTGAAGGTTTTGGAACAGCTTTCCTGGGACTATGAGCTGATATTCGTCAATGACGGGAGCCAGGATGGCAGTTACTGCATTATGAGCGAATTGGCACAGCAGAACACGAAAGTGAAAACCGTGAATTTCTCCAGGAATTTCGGCCATGAAGCTGCCATGATCGCAGGAATCGACTACAGCACCGGAGACGGGATTGTCTGTATGGACGCGGATTTACAGCATCCTCCGGAATGCATTCCCCGGATCATTGAAAAGATGGAAGAGGGATATCAGGTTATCAACATGGTGCGGACGAAAAACCAGTCTGCAGGATGGTTTAAAAACTTTGCATCGGGAGCATTTTACGATCTGATCAATGCGGTTTCCGATGTTAAATTTGAAAAAAATGCCTCTGATTTCTTTGCCATAAGCGATAAAGTGGCTGAGGTGCTGAAAAAGAACTACAGGGAAAAAGTGCGTTTTCTGCGCGGATATGTCCAAAACCTTGGGTTTAAGAAGACTACGCTGGAATACGAGGCGCGGGTGAGGGTTGCGGGAGAGAGCAAATACAGCATTCGGAAGCTGCTTCGCTTTTCCATCAATACCATTATGTGCTTTTCCAATCTGCCGCTGAAGCTGGGGATTTATGCAGGGATATTTGCGGCGGTCTTAGGGCTGGCCGTGCTGGTTTATACGGTTTATTCCTGGGCGTCGGTAGGCACGCCGCCGGGATATGCAACCATGATCGTGCTGATCTGCTTCATGTTTTCAATCCTTTTCATCATTGTGGGAATCATAGGGGAATATATCTCCATCTTATTTTCAGAACTGAAGGACAGGCCGATTTACATCGTAGAAGAAACAAAGAATATGGAATAAAAAAAGGCAGGATGAACATTTCAATCAGGAATGCGGTTCATCTTGCCTTTTAATTATCCTCTTTTTTATTAAGTGTGTGCAGATAATTAGCGTATGAAATCAGATGTTTACGATTTTCTTTATCAAGAGACATTAACAGGGAAAGAAAATCTCCGATGGTGGTGTGGTTAACAAGCGGTTTATTTAAATCGGAGACGTATTGGCGGTATTCTGTCTTACCCAGAAGATAATCCGTTGTCACTCCGTAAAACTCAGATAGTTTAACTAAATGACGGGATGGGAATTCATGGGCACCTGTCTCGTAATTGGAATAAGACTGCTGCGTGATTCCAAGAATCTTTGCAACCTGTATTTGTTTTAATTCATTCTCTTCTCTCAATTCACGGATAATATCAGTGCTGTTCTGCATAAGACCACCTCACATTTTGTATAAATAATTTACCATAGAAACAGAAATAACGAGTAATATACAAGTATTATATGGAGGAAAAGAAATAAATACACTTAATTGTTGTGAACAGGACAATAATAAATGAATAAATGATGTATTTCATAAATATATGGGACGTTATATCGCCCGAAATTGTTTCCGAATTCGAATACACTATTTGAAAAAAGGAGAAAGTAAGATGCAGGTATACGAAGCGACAAAAAAGCGGATTAAAGAGTTGTGCAGACAGAAACGTATGTCAGAATATATGCTGATATATAAGGCCGGCATGCCGCCTTCGACCGTAAAAAGTATTTTGAATGGAAAAAGCAAAAATCCCGGTATCGCCAATATTAAGAAGATTGCAGAAGGGTTTGAAATCAGCATCCGTGAATTTTATGACTCTGATCTGTTTGACGATTTGGAACCGGAGGATTGATTAAGGGGTATCCATGGGGGGATATTTTAGATGGAAGGAAGCGTTCATTTCACAATTTCATTATAATTTTATCACAATTTCATCACAAATAGCTGATAGGATATAACCATAAAAAGTAGTTAAAATCAGTTGTTAAGATGAAGGGGGATCATATTATGTACGATGAAAATAATAAAAATGAATTCGGTTATATGAATCCTGATGAACATGCGGAAGTTTCAAAACAGGAAGAGAATATAGTAAGCCAGACGGCGCATCAGGATATACAGGATCAGGAGTTAAGTGAGAAACAGACGGTTTTGAACCGACAGAATGAGAGATCGGAACAGATATCATCACAGCCTGAAAAACAGAGTGAAGAGGCATTAGAAGTAAATTTTGTTCTTCAGGATTCCGCAAAATCGGAACCGGTGCAGCCGGGGCAGGCAGATCAGCCGTCACAGATGAACCAGGCGGTGCAGCCGGGCCAGATAAATCAGCCGTCACAGATGAACCGGACGGTGCAGCCAGAACAGGCAAATCAGCCGTCACAGATAAATCGGACCCCACAACCGGAACGGATGAACCAGCCTGCACAGGACGCATCCTCTTACCGCCCACAGGCGGCCGGGTATAACCAGTCAGCCGGTTATCAGCAGAGAATGGGAACGGAAAACAGGAACCCATCCGGGGGCGGACAGTATAACGGTCAGGCCCGGCAGCGTCAGGAACAAAGCCGCTACAGCCAGAACCCGCAGATTCCCAACGGATATTATCAGGGACCATATGCGTCCGGACCGGTGTACAGCCAGATTCCTCCGGAGCCTAAGAAAAAGCCGGGAAAGAAACATTCAGTAGCAGGAAAGATAGCGGGAATCACAGCGGCAGCGCTGCTGTTTGGAACGGTATCCGGCGGGACTATGGTGGGCATCAATGTTTTATCAGACCGCTTTTTAGCCAAACCGGTTCAGACAGAGACACAGCCGGTTACCTTAGGCAAAGCAGAGACAGAAGCTGAGACTCAAAAAAAGGAAACAACTGCTCAAGCCTCTCAGGCCATTGTCACGGACGTGTCTGCCATTGTTGAGCAGGCCATGCCGTCAGTTGTGGCGATTAACAATACCATGCTTTATAAGACAAATTCCTGGTTCGGACCGTCTCAGACCTATGAGGTTCCAAGCAGCGGTTCCGGTATTATCGTAGGAAAGAATGATGAAGAACTTTTAATTGTAACCAATAATCATGTGGTTGCGGATTCCAATAACCTGAGCGTGGCATTTATTGATGACCAGTCTGTTGAAGCCACCATTAAAGGAACGGATGCGGATTCCGATTTGGCTGTTGTGGCAGTACCGCTGTCTTCTATCCCTGCGGAGACTCTGTCTCAGATTTCTGCAATCAAGATCGGTGACTCCGACAGCTTGAAAGTGGGCCAGGGTGTGATCGCAATCGGCAATGCCCTCGGATATGGACAGTCTGTTACCGTAGGTTATGTCAGCGCATTAAACCGAGAGGTTAAGACGGACGATTCCTCCACAAGAAACCTGCTTCAGATGGATGCAGCCATTAACCCCGGCAACAGCGGCGGCGCTCTCCTTAACATGCAGGGCGAACTGATCGGCATCAACGCTGCCAAATATTCATCCACCGAGGTGGAAGGCATGGGGTATGCGATTCCGATTTCCCAGGCCAGCGATATTATCAATGAACTGATGAACAGAGAGACCAGGAATGCGGTGGAAGAAAGCAAACAGGGTTATCTGGGCATTCAGGGAAAGAACATCGACGAGACGGCTGCGAAAGAATTCGGTATGCCGAAAGGTGTTTACGTATACAAGATTTTAGATGACGGGGCGGCAGCCAAATCCAGCCTCCGCGAGAAAGACATCATCACTAAATTTGACGGACAGGGCGTTCGTTCCATGGCGGATCTTCAGGAACTTCTGACTTATTATGAAGGCGGAGAAACTGTGACGATGACTGTTCAGTCGCTGGAAAATGGACAATATGAAGAGCACAGTGTGGACGTGACTCTCGGATTCCGTCCGCAGGTTGAAACTTCCAAATAATGAGAAGTTTGGACTCGCTTGTGCCCGGAACAAAAATGTATTATAATGAACCCATGGCTTTAGAGACATGGGTTCTTTTCGTACCACTGATCTGGTCAGTTATCATCAATTTCAACGCGAGAAAAGGAGAAACAGTTTGGAAAACCAGGATAAGGAATTAGAAGAGAATAAAAATACAACAGACGAAGACGATAATAATGATTATGAGAATATATGTTATGTATGCCGCCGGCCGGAAAGCAAAGCCGGAAAGATGATTTCCATGCCGGGCGGCATGTGCTTGTGCAATGACTGCATGCAGAAGGCATTTGATTCCATTACCAAGGGCAATTTTGATTTCTCGCAGATTCAGAACATGCCTTATATGAACATGAATCTCAATGAATTTACCAATGTGCCGGAGATGGCAATTCCCAATAAGCAGAAGATTAAGAAGAAAGCGGCCAAGGAAGCGCCGAAACTGACGATCAAGGACATTCCGGCCCCTCATGTGATTAAACGCCGTTTAGACGAGTATGTGATCGGCCAGGAAAAGGCGAAGAAAGTTGTTTCCGTAGCCGTTTATAACCATTATAAACGCGTGATGCTGGACATGCCGGCAGATCCGGAAAAGGGAGAGGACGTAGTTATTGAAAAGTCCAACATCCTGATGATCGGCCCTACAGGAAGCGGAAAGACCTATTTGGTAAAAACGCTTGCGCGCCTTTTAGATGTGCCTTTAGCCATTGCGGATGCCACGTCTTTGACGGAAGCCGGATATATCGGCGACGATATTGAGAGCGTTATATCTAAACTTCTGGCCGCTGCCGACAATGATGTGGAACGGGCGGAACACGGGATCATATTTATAGACGAGATCGATAAGATTGCAAAAAAGAAAAATACCAATACCAGGGATGTCAGCGGAGAATCCGTGCAGCAGGAGCTTTTGAAGCTGCTGGAAGGAAGCAAGGTGGAAGTTCCGGTGGGTTCCAACCAGAAGAATGCACTTACCCCGATGACAACCGTGAATACCGACCATATTTTATTCATATGCGGAGGCGCGTTCCCGGATCTGGAAGATATTATAAAGGAGCGTTTGACGCAAAAGTCATCCATCGGTTTTGAAGCCGATTTAAAAGACAGGTTTGATAATGATCCTGATCTGCTCAGCCAGGTCACCAATGCGGATTTGAGAGCATTTGGTATGATTCCCGAATTCCTCGGCCGTCTGCCCATCACGGTAACGCTCAAAGGACTGACCGTGCCGATGATGGTGGAGATATTACGCAAACCTAAGAATGCGATCTTAAAGCAGTACATAAAACTGCTGTCTCTGGACGAAGTGAAGCTTGTTTTTGAAGATGATGCCCTGGAATGGATCGCTCAGGAAGCGATTAAACGGGAGACAGGAGCCAGGGCTCTCCGTGCCATAATTGAAGAATTTATGCTGGATATCATGTATGAGATTCCAAAAGACCCTAACATCGGTTCTGTGGTCATAACCAGATCCTATCTGGAAAAGAGCGGCGGACCGATGATTGAGATGAGAGGATAATTCTATTCACGAAAACGCAGCAACGAATTGAACAGATCCAGCGTGCCATAGCCGAATTCCCTATTTGGATATGTGTACGCTGGATTTCTTGATGCTCCCCTCACCAGATAACTTTTAACGCCGGGCTGATATATGGACAGAGGGATCGAATTTTTTAATCCCCATCCCAGCAAAACGGCGGCGGCGCCGGCCACATGGGCGGCCGCTACAGATGTGCCGGTTCTGCGGGTCATGGGAAAGACCCTGCCGTTTTCGGTGTCTCTGCCCAGCCCAGGACCATAGACATCCACGCCAGGTGCAGCGAGTTCAGGTTTAATTCCGCCGTCTCGTGAGAAACCGCGGCTGGAATGGATGTAGATGCTGCCGTTTTGGTGGTTATAAGCGCTGACTGTGATGGGTGCGGGGGAGTTTCCCGGCTCTGTAATCGTGGTGTCAGGGTTGGAGCGCAGAAATACGGTATCATCACTAATAAACCCATGTACAGGAAGCCACATATGGTATTGTCCTGTGATAAAAAGAGAATTGTAGACCCGGATTCTCCACAGGCCGGCTGCTGGTGTTTCAAAGCGGATAAAGACAAGCTGGCTGCCGGAACCCATTTCTGAGGTGATATAATTAACTGTGATAACGGTCTGCTCCAGCAGGAGATTGATCCGTGTTTCATTACCGCGTAAGACCGGTATGCGTTCGATCTGTTCCCCGGATGGAGTGATAAAACCAACCGTATATAATTCTGCTTCTCTGGCCCATAATTCAACCGTAAGCCCTCGTTCACCTTCTGCAATTCTTAATTCCACCTCCTCATAACTTTCATCTTCTCTGATACTTCCAAGAAAATGATGGCGGAATCCAGTTTCATTACCCGCCGCGATAACGCTGGCCACACCGCCGGTCAGGCTGATCTGGCGAAAGAACAACCCCAAAGACGAGGTGCCGGAATGGCTTCCTGAATTAGTTCCTAACCCTAACAGCAGAACCAGTGGGGCAGTGTACAGATAAGACAGATTCAGAAGATAACGGATTCCCGTCAGAATGTCATTTTCCTGGTAAGCGATGGCGTCTTCCCGAATTCCGTAAAAATCTCTCAGGTATTGTTTGGCCGGCTTTAATTTTACGATTCCAAGGCGGCAGGAAGGCGCCGCTCCAAAGAAACTTCCGTCTTCCGTTTCACCGCCTCCGGCTATTCCTGCCAGAAAAGTTCCGTGTCCATTGGTATCCATGGACGGTACGACAGACAAAGGATCGGGGGATGCGAGCGCTTCGTTGATCTGAATTTCCGTAAATTCCTGTCCGTAAAGGAGGGAGTAATCAAAGCCGAAGGTTACGCCGCCGGGACCATTTTCAGGAAGTGTCTGATCCCAAATGCCCAGAATCCGTGTGGTTCCGTCCGGATTTTGAAATAACGGATTGGTATAGTCGATTCCCGTGTCAATGATACCGATGATAACTCCTTCTCCTGACGAATTAAACGCCGGCTGTGCGCGGCTGTCGGTGATACCGGAAGCGTCCATGCTGGAGGTGTCCAACAGAGAATAAAGCTTTGGAATTGTTTCATAAGAATATTTTTCTAAAGACAAGGGAAGAACATCCTGTAGAGGACGGTAAATCACCAGGAGTTCGCGGTTTATAAAATCGATGCATGGTGAATCATAAATACGATACAATTCTTCCAGTGGAAGACTGGTGTGCCGGTAGATAAAATCAGCATAATCTTCGGAGGTAATGTCTGCACTGCAGGGTTCCATAGCGGCTCCGCAATTATAAATTTTCTCTAGTATTATATGCAGGTTTATAGTAAAATGTTAACAATAGGTGTAAGAAGAACAGGAGGGTATCATCATGGTTTTCATCTGTGTGGCAGGAATAATATTTGTTATAGATCTTCTGTTAAAGGAATCGATCGAACAACAGGATCCGGAGACATTTCCAAGAGAGCTGGAAAAAAGCCAGGGAAAGATCCTTCTTTACCGCAACCACAATGAAGGGTTCCCATTTGGTTTTTTAAAGGAAAAACCGGAACTGGTAAAGAATGTCCCTTTAATCATGACTTCAGGTCTGGCCGGAATTTTACTTTGGCTGCTGCCTAAGAAGGGGCAGCTTTTGGAGAAAATTGCGCTGACCTTCGCCATCGGCGGAGCGCTGAGCAATCTGTATGACCGGATGGTGCGTGGATATGTGATCGATTATTTCAGCATTCAGTGGAAAAAACTGAAAAAAGTGGTGTTTAATCTGGGCGATCTCTTTATCTTTGCAGGTGCGCTTCTACTTTTAATCAGCGAGTTGATCCAGTCCATAAAAGAAATGAAACATTGATAAATCTTTATTTAACTGAGTAAGGTACGCCGGAAAGAAGGGGAAACCTGGGCGGGCGGCGGAACTGATAAGAGATAGGGGATTCGAGTTTCGACCCTAAGAGGTACTAAGGCCGTCAGAAACGGAAAAAGGCAGAGCGGCGCCCATTCGCGGTGAACTCTTTATGACTTCATCGCTCAAGGGCGCCTCAAATACTGATTCGGAATTCAGTATTTGTCTGCCTTTTTCCGCTTCTGCCGACCAAGTACCTCTAAGGGTCTGCAAACGATCCCCTATCTCTCATCAGTTCCGCCGCCCGCCCAGGTTTCCCCTTCTTTCCGGCTGTTGCTTGCTAGCTAAGAATAAAAAAGATTTGGTGGATGGGATAGTAAAGTTTTACATCAACCGTTAAGTCTTTTTCAGAAATGCCTTCACCATTTAATGTAAAGGGTGAGGGCTTTTCGCAAAATGCCTTGACGTTTAAAGTAAAAACCGACGGCATTTCTGAAACTGCTTTGACGATCAATGTAAATGTGATGCTACATAAATACCTATGCATCAATATTGTTTTTAACCAGGCTAGCGAAAACCAGCACGGAATGGGGAGGCGGAGCCGGGAGCGGCAGGTCGGAGGAGCCGTCCGGGCCGGGGAAGGAAGTATGCAGCCGTATGGGATCGTATGGAACCCCTTTAGAGCTACTTAGGCCCGTAAGGACAGAACGAGGCAGGTAAAAACTGATTTCCGTCTCAGTTTTTAAAGCGCCGTTGAGCAGCGAAGTCATCAAGAGTTCACTGCGAATGGCGCTGGCCTGCCTCATTCTGTCCTTACGGGCCTTAGTAGTTCTTAGGGGCGAATCCCGAATCCCATACGGCTGCATACTTCCTTCCCCGGCCCGGACGGCTCCTCCGACCTGCCGCTCCCGGCTCCGCCTCCCCATTCCGTGCGTATCTTTCGCCAACCCCGTTAAATAACAATTCTGTGCCAAACTCTTGAGTTTCTTTGTTGACAGATTAGTATATATCATGTACAATCAGAAGCAAAATATTAAAAAACAGGAGTTGATCTTTTTGGATTCGAGTGACGTCAAACAGTTGCTTGCGATTATTATTTTATTATGTCTTTCCGCATTTTTTTCATCAGCAGAAACAGCGCTTACCACGGTAAACCGGATACGTATCCGGACTTTGGCAGAGAATGGAGACCGGCAGGCGGTTACATTGACCAAGGTGATTGAAGACCAGGGTAAGATGCTGAGCGCAATTCTCATCGGTAACAATATTGTAAACCTGTCCGCTTCTTCATTGGCGACCACATTTACGATTCATGTATTTGATAATAAGGCAGTTGGTATTGCAACCGGTATCTTAACTTTAGTGATCCTGGTTTTCGGGGAGATCACACCAAAGACCTTATCCACCATTTATTCGGAAAAAATAGCATTAAAGTACGCAGGCGTGGTGTATGCATTGATGTATGTATTGACACCCGTTATTTTTGTTGTAAATAAATTATCTCTCGGTTTTCTGACACTTTTGAGAATCGATCCCAATAAAAAGCAGGATTCCATCACAGAAGATGAACTGAGAACAATTGTGGAAGTGAGTCATGAAGAGGGAGTCATCGAGTCAGAGGAAAAGAAGATGATCACCAATGTGTTCGATTTTGGGGATTCTCTTGCAAAGGACATCATGGTGCCAAGGATTGATATGGTGTTCGTGGATGTGGATATGACTTATGATGAGCTTTTAGAACTGTATAAGGAAGAGCGTTTTACCCGTATGCCCGTTTATGAGGACACAACGGATAATGTAATCGGCATTATTAATATGAAGGATCTGCTTCTTTTGGAAGATAAAGACAGCTTCTCAGTACGTGACTATCTGCGCCAGCCTCTTTATACCTATGAGTTTAAAAAAACGTCTGAGCTCATGGTTGAGATGCGCCAGACATTTAACAATATTGTGATTGTTTTAGATGAATATGGGGCAACTGCGGGTCTGATCACATTGGAAGATATGCTGGAAGAGATCGTAGGAGAGATCAGGGATGAATACGATGAAGATGAAGAGGAGAGCCTGATTGAACTGGCGCCGGGCGAGTACCTGGTAGAAGGTTCCATGAAACTGGATGATTTAAATGACATGCTGGATTTAGAACTGGAATCGGATGATTATGATTCCATCGGCGGTCTGGTGATCGGACTTTTAGACCATCTGCCGGACGAAGGCGAAGAGGTGACCCACAAAGGGGTGCGCCTGGTGGTTGAAAAGGTGGAAAAGAACAGGATCGATACCATACATCTGTATTTGCTTGAGGCAGAGGATCAAGGGGAAGACGGAAAGAGCGCATAGAACCCTGAAAGCTCCGTTTTTCCGGCATCGGTGAGGACAACAGAAAAACGGAATACAGGTTAACTCATCATGCCGCCCACCGTTCCGCTCAAAGCGCATATGGCCAGAGTGGTACCGATCTGTGTGATGTTTCCGCTGAGACCTTTTCCCAGAATCATAGATACCAGGAACAAGACCAGAAAATACAGAGCGCCCAGTAAAAAACCCCAGAAAAAACGGCGCTGCCGGATTCCTTTTCCCGCCAGAAAACCGCCGATAAGACAGGTGATGATGTAGATGGCATTGACTGCGATCGCCACCTGGCTTTCCTTTAAGCGCAGCTTGTATAGGGCGAACGCAGAGAGGACCAAAAGGATGCCTGTCAGCAGGTAGGAAAAAAGAAGGGACCTGAGTACCGCTTTCATTTTTGAGTTTGCCATGTGTGAACTCCTTTATCAGATTTCTATGCTTCAATATATTCTTTTCAGGGCTGAGATATGTCCCAAGTTACGTAAAAAACTTGCGTTGGTGAAGAACATGTGATATAATTTTCAGGACTTCAAACAATTCGCGAGGCGAACTGAATAAACCAGGAGGGTGATAGATATGAAACATGTAAAAACATTAAGTAAAAACACACTGAAAGATACAATGAAAAAAGGCGGATGCGGTGAATGCCAGACTTCTTGCCAGTCAGCATGCAAAACATCTTGTACAGTAGGAAACCAGAGCTGCGAAAACGCTGACAGATAGTTTCTGTTTTCATTTCAGCAGTTTACATAAGGTGACCGGGAATTAATAAGATAAGGCAGATAAGATATGACCCCTATGGTCGGCCAGATCGTAGGGGTCTTTCGCTTGTTTTCCGGATATGCAGAAAAATCAGGCGGAGTTTCGCGAGCGAAACTCCTTTTTATATCATAGGATATAATTTTTATCTGTTCTAATATGTGCGTTTTCCAATCGGAGATTGGGCGCTAGACAAGGAGAATATTTGTGATTCATCAGTATAAAAATAACGGCTACAACATCATTTTGGATGTCAACAGCGGCTCCGTCCATGTTGTAGATGACGCAGTATATGATGCGGTTGAAGCGGCATCATCCATCATGCCGGAGCTGGAAAAGGCCCAGGAATTGCCGGGGGAGGTAATTTCCGCTGTCAGAGAGGCTTTAAAGGGCCGGTATGAAGAGACTTTAATACAGGAAAGCCTGGATGATATTCAGGAATTAATCGATGCAGAGGAACTGTTTACGAAAGACGTATATCAGACCTATGTGACTGACTTTAAGAAAAGGGAGACTGTGGTAAAGGCTCTGTGCCTCCACATTGCTCATGATTGTAATCTGGCCTGCAGGTATTGCTTTGCGGAAGAAGGCGAATACCATGGACGCAGAGCCCTGATGAGTTTTGAGGTGGGAAGAAAGGCTTTGGACTTTTTGATTGCCAATTCCGGAAGCCGGAGAAACTTGGAAGTGGACTTTTTTGGCGGCGAACCATTGATGAACTGGGAAGTTGTTAAGCAGTTGGTGGAATACGGACGCTCAAAAGAGGCAGAATATAATAAGAGGTTCCGTTTTACCCTGACAACCAATGGAATTTTGTTAGATGACGAAGTGATGGAATTCTGCAACCGCGAGATGAGCAATGTGGTGCTCAGCTTAGACGGCAGAAAGGAAATCAACGATCTGATGCGCCCGTCCAGAAATGGAAAGGGCAGTTATGACATCATTGTGCCTAAGTTCCAGAAGTTTGCGGAGAGCCGGAAACAGATGAATTATTATGTAAGAGGGACCTTTACGCGCAATAATCTGGATTTCTCTGAAGACGTGATTCATTTTGCGGATCTGGGCTTTAAGCAGATGTCCATTGAACCGGTAGTTTCTCTGCCGGAAGAGCCATACTCCATAAGAGAAGAGGATATTCCTAAGATCATGGAAGAGTATGATAAGCTGGCGGTGGAATACATTAAGAGGAAAAAAGAAGGAAGAGGCTTTAATTTCTTCCATTTCATGATAGACCTGCAGCAGGGGCCGTGTGTGGCGAAAAGGCTGTCAGGATGCGGATCGGGTACGGAATACCTGGCCGTGACACCATGGGGGGACCTCTATCCCTGCCACCAGTTCGTTGGCGAGGAAGGATACCTTCTTGGCAATGTGGATACCGGAGTTACGAATACCGCAGTCAGAGATGAGTTCAAGCTCTGTAATGTCTATGCAAAGGATAAATGCAGAGACTGTTTCGCAAGATTTTACTGCAGCGGCGGCTGTGCGGCGAATTCATTTAAATTCCATGGTTCCATTACGGATGCGTATGATATCGGATGCGAGATGCAGAAAAAGCGGATTGAGTGCGCGATTATGATTAAAGCGGCCTTAGCCGACGAATAAAAAGAGGAGAAGAAAATCATGAAGAACAACAAAGGAAAAGGCCTGATTGGCCTGCTGATTCTGTTGATTGCCATAGGCGTGTTCGGATACTTCGGTTATGATACGATGGACGATATCAAACTCGGTCTGGACTTAGCCGGAGGTGTCAGCATCACGTATCAGGCTGTTGATCCGGATCCAAGTGCGGAAAGCATGTCAGATACGATCTACAAACTGCAGCAGAGGGTTCAGAATTACAGTACCGAAGCTGAAGTTTACCAGGAAGGAAGCAACCGTATTAACATCGATATTCCAGGCGTTTCAGATGCCAACTCCATTCTGGAAGAACTTGGAAAACCGGGATCTCTTATCTTTACGGATGAGAATGGCCAGCAGATTCTGACCGGTGATCAGGTGGCTTCTGCAAAAGCGGTTATCGGCGAGCAGAACGGCGTTAAGAAATATATGGTAAGCCTGACATTTACCGAAGCGGGAACGAAAGCATTTGCGGATGCTACAACCGCTAATGTGGGTAAGAGAATTGCCATTATCTATGACGGAAAAGTTTATTCCAATCCGGTTGTCCGCGAGGCAATTACCGGAGGAGAATGCCAGATCGACGGTATGACGGATTATGAAGAAGCAGAAAACCTGGCTTCCACCATCCGTATCGGTTCTCTGTCGCTGGAACTGGAAGAGCTTCGTTCCAACGTGGTTGGAGCTAAGTTAGGCCAGGAAGCCATCGCAACCAGCTTAAAAGCGGGCGCGATCGGATTCGCTATTGTAGCGGTATTTATGATTATTGTATATCTGGTTCCGGGTCTTGCAGCTGTGCTTGCCCTGTGCCTGTATGTGGGTGTAATCCTGATTACGCTGGCGGCATTTGAGATAACCCTTACCCTTCCGGGTATTGCTGGTATCGTGCTTTCAATCGGTATGGCCGTGGATGCCAATGTCATCATCTTCACACGTATTAAAGAGGAAATCGGCCTTGGAAAGACCGTTCATTCAGCTATTAAGACAGGTTTCAATAAAGCGCTTTCAGCAATTATCGATGGTAATATTACCACATTGATCGCAGCGGTTGTTTTGTTCTGGAGAGGTTCCGGTACGGTAAAGGGATTCGCTGCAACTCTGGCAATGGGTATCGTGCTTTCCATGATCACCGCATTGTTTATCACAAAATTCGCTTTATACGGCTTATATGAAATCGGATTCCAGAATCCTAAGTTCTATGGAGTGAAGAAAGACAGCAAGATCATCGATTTTGTCGGAAAGAGAAAGCTCTGTTTTGCAATTTCACTTATTTTGGTACTGGCCGGATTTGTATTTATGGGCGTGAACACAAGCTCAATCGGCAGTCCGTTTAACTACAGCATGGAGTTTAAGGGCGGAACTTCTACCAATGTAACGTTTAATGAAGATATGTCCCTGGAGGATATTTCATCTAAGGTTGTGCCTGTAGTCGCAGAGGTGACCGGAGATCCGGAAGTTCAGACTCAGAAGGTAGCAGGTTCCAATGAAGTTATCATTAAGACAAAGACTTTATCCGTAGAACAGCGTCAGGCACTTGATGATGCGATGGTTCAGAACTTTGGCGTAGAATCTGAAAAGATCACGGCGGAAAGCATTTCCGGTGCGGTCAGCAATGAGATGAAGAGAGATGCTGTAATCGCAGTTGTAATCGCTACGATCTGTATGCTGATCTATATCTGGTTCCGTTTTAAAGATATCAAGTTTGCAGCCAGTGCAGTTTTAGCGCTGCTTCATGACGTGCTGGTAGTTATTACCTTCTATGCGGCTGCAAAATGGTCAGTTGGTTCCACGTTTATCGCATGTATGCTGACAATTGTCGGATACTCCATCAATGCTACGATCGTTATTTTCGACCGTATCCGTGAGAACATGGCAACGAAGACCAATAAACAGTCTTTGGAAGAGGTTGTGAATCTGAGTATTACACAGACATTTACAAGAAGTATCAATACTTCTTTAACCACATTTATCATGGTATTTGTATTATTCCTTTTGGGAGTTTCTTCCATCCGTGAATTTGCGCTTCCATTGATGGTTGGTATTGTCTGCGGTACCTATTCTTCTGTTTGTGTAACCGGTGCTTTGTGGTATGTAATGACTATGGCAAAGCAGAAGAAAAAACAAAACTAATAGATGGGATTACCTATGGAATATAAAATCATAGCAAGGGATGGACGTGCTAAAAGTGCTGAGATGAAAACTGTGCACGGCACGATCCAGACTCCTGTCTTCATGAATGTGGGAACTGTGGCCGCCATTAAGGGCGCGGTATCCACCGATGATTTAAAGGGGATTAAGACGCAGGTTGAGTTGTCCAATACCTATCATCTTCATGTGAGGACAGGAGATCAGTTAATTAAAAAGTTCGGCGGACTTCATAAGTTCATGAACTGGGACCGGCCGATTCTGACGGATTCCGGCGGATTTCAGGTATTTTCTCTGGCCGGACTGAGAAAGATAAAAGAAGAAGGGGTTCATTTTAACTCCCATATTGACGGAAGAAAGATCTTTATGGGGCCGGAAGAAAGCATGAGAATCCAGTCTAACCTGGGTTCGACAATTGCTATGGCATTCGATGAATGCCCGCCAAGCCATGCGGATTACGAGTATATCAAAAAGTCCGTGGACCGGACGACCAGATGGCTTGAACGCTGCAGGGCGGAGATGAACCGTTTGAATTCCCTTCCGGATACCATCAATAAACAGCAGCTGTTATTTGGAATCAACCAAGGCGGCGTTGTGGATGAGATCCGTATTGAACACGCCAAAACCATTGCAGCCATGGATTTAGACGGCTACGCGGTAGGCGGTTTGGCGGTTGGAGAGAGCCACGAAGAGATGTATCATATTCTGGATGTGACAGTACCTCATCTGCCGTCCGATAAGCCCACCTATCTGATGGGAGTGGGAACACCGGCCAACATATTGGAAGGGGTGGACAGAGGCGTTGATTTCTTCGACTGTGTATATCCAAGCAGAAATGGACGGCATGGACATGTCTATACCAATCATGGAAAGCTGAATATGTTTAACCAGCAGTACGAACTGGACCCACGGCCTATTGAAGAAGGCTGCCAGTGTCCGGCGTGCCGTTCTTACAGCAGAGCTTATATCCGGCATCTTTTTAAAGCGAAGGAGATGCTTGGAATGCGATTATGCGTCTTGCATAATTTGTACTTTTATAATACAATGATGGAAGAGATTCGCGACGCAATCAGAGAGCAGCGCTATGCTGAGTATAAAGCCAAAAAACTGACAGGCATGGCGGCAGGGCAAAACGAAGATTAATATCGGATTTGTCATGAGAAGAGAAGAATACGCGGTGAGGCGTTACGCAATAAAACAGCGGTTCTTATATTGAAGGAGGAAGTTTTTATGTTAACAGCATCAAACCTTATGAGTGGTCCTGGATTCTGGATTATGTATGCCGTTTTGATTTTCGGTCTTATGTATTTTATGGCAATCAGACCTCAGAAGAAAGAAAAGAAGAGAATGCAGGAACTGATGGCAAGTATTGCAGTAGGGGACAGCATCTTAACCACCAGCGGTTTCTACGGTGTCGTAATTGATCTGACAGAGGATACTGTTATTGTAGAATTCGGCAATAACAAGAACTGCCGTATTCCTATGCAGAAACAGGCAATTGTTCAGGTTGAAAAACCGGAAGTTTAATTGCAAATCTTTATTTAGTTTAGAAAGAAACGCCGGAAAGAAGGGAGCGCCCGGGCAGCCGGCAGGAATGAAAAGAGATAGGGGATTCGAGTTTCGACCCTAAGTGATACTAGGCCGCCAAGAGCGGAAAAAGGCAGCGCGGCGCCATTCGCGATGAACTCTTTATGACTTCATCGATCAAGGGCGCCTCAAATACTGATTCGGAATTCAGTATTTGTCTGCCTTTTTCCGCTCTTGCCGACCAAGTATCACTAAGGGCCTGCAAACGATCCCCTATCTCTTTTCATTCCTGCCGGCTGCCCGGGCGCTCCCTTCTTTCCGGCTGTTGATTGGCTAGCTAAGGATAAAAAGATTTGATGGATTGTGAGTAAGTTTTTACATCAACCGTTAAGTCTTTTTCAGAAATACTTTCACGATTTAATGTAAAGGGGGAGGTCATTTTGCGAAATGCCTTAACGTTTAAAGTAAAACCTGAAGTCATTTCTGAAAATCCCTTCATGATCTATATAAATTTGGCTTTACGTAAATACCAATGCATAATATTGCTTTTAACCAGGCTAGCGAAAACCAGCACGGAATCGGGAGGCGGAGCCGGAAGCCAACGGCCGGAAGGGCTGTCCGGGCCGGGGAAGGAAGATGCAGCCAAATGGGATTCGGGATTCGCCCCTAAGAGCTACTAAGGCCCGTAAGGACAGAACGAGGCAGGCCAGCGCCATTCGCAGCGAACTCTTGATGACTTCGCTGCTCAAGGGCGCTTTAAAAACTGAGACGGAAATCAGTTTTTACCTGCCTCGTTCTGCCCTTACGGACCTAAGTAGCTCTAAAGGGGTTCCATACGATCCCATTTGGCTGCATCTTCCTTCCCCGGCCCGGACAGCCCTTCCGGCCGTTGGCTTCCGGCTCCGCCTCCCGATTCCGTGCGTCCCCCCTTCGCCAGCCCCCATCGTTAAATCACAATTTAGTCCCTCCCCCATGCAGTTTCTGGTACTGTTTTGGAGTCAGGCCCGTCCTTTGTTTGAAAATCCTGCTGAAATGCGCCTGATTTGAGTAGCCGGAAAGGAATGCGGCTTCCTCAACCGTACAATTTTGATGAAGGAACTCCTTGGATTTTTCCAGCCGGTAGCGGATGATATACTCTCCGGGAGACTCCTGGCAAATATCATGGAATAAATGATATAAGGCCGCTTTGCTTAAAAGAAATTGGCGGCATATATCATCAACAGTCAGTTCTTTTGAATAATTACTGCTGATATAAGAGATAATGCGGTAAAAAGTTTTATGGTTTTCAGAACCGGAAAACGGTACTTTATGAATTTCCCGATATCTCCGGTTAATAAAGAGGAGAAGCTGGGCCAGCAAAAGCTTTTTTGATAATTCACATCCATAGAGTTTCCCGGGATCAGCGTTATGGTAAAAAAGCAGCTGTTCCAGATATGCGGCCGCCTCTTTTCGCTGTTCGTAAGACGACAGGGGAAGAAGCTGGGGAGTGTTGACGTTGCGGTAGATAAAACATTCCTGCAAATCGGCATCAAAAGAGAAACCGGAAAGATATTCCGGCGAGAAAAAAAGTACATAACGGCGGCAGGGCTGGTTTGTGCTGGTTCTGAGGCAATGAAGGTCCATATGATTTAGAAGCAGAAAGCAGCCGGGTGGAACCGGTATTGTTTGGTTTTCCAGTTCACAGATAATCTCATCTGTCAGTGAGAAGACAATTTCAAACTGACTGTGGATATGAAACGGCTTTTTTGATGAAATGATATCAGACTTATACTTGATTGAAAAATCATCCTGAAGTTTGGCGCTGTATTTTAATAATTCTTTTTTCATAATATCTTTTTCCTGGTGAAATGGTTATTTGGATAGAATATGCAAAAAAATAAACAGGAAATGCAAAGCAATTTTTTCGTCTTTAGTATAACATAGGTGTATTAAAAATGAAAGGTTGTGAGATGTCCCTATGAATTATGGTGAAAAGGTATATGAATTATTGGAATTGTTGGAACGGGGACTGGTTGCTGAGATAGAGGAAGAAAAGGCAGAACGGATAAAAAAAGCGCTGAATTATGAGAAGACTGAAAAAATACCGCTGCGTGTGATTTATCCCAACCAGTCAGGCTATAAACCTGCTTCAATGGAATGTATACATCAGGATATGGATGCCATGATGTATAATGAGCTGATTAAATGTCTTCCGGTCATCGAGATACGGGATGACTCAATCCCTATGATACGGGCCAATTACGGAACCGGAACTCTGCCTTCGCTATTTGGAGCAAAATTCAAGATAGTAGATGATAATATGCCTTGGGTATCGCCTCTTTCTCAGGATGAGATAGACGGCTTTATCCGCAATGGTATGCCGAAGCTGAGCGGCGGGCGGGTGAGCGCCACGCATGAGCATTATCACAAACGACTGTCCGAGTTTCCCAAGTGCCGGAAATATATCAGGGTATATCATGCGGATCTGCAGGGGCCTTTTGATGTGGCCCACCTTTTGTGGGGGAGCAATATTTATTTGGATATGTACGATGACCCGGACCGGGTAAAGGCATTTTTAGCTGTGGTTACGGATACGTATATCGCTTATATGAAACAGATTCTGAACGAGACAAATGCGGAGACAGGCGATGGGTTCCACTATCATTGGTCCAGCATTTATAAAGGCAGAATTACTCTCAGGGAGGACAGCAGCGTGAATCTGTCCAGGGACTTTTATGAAGAATTTATCAAACCCTGCAATGAGAAAATTGCAGATGCCTTTGCTCCCATTACCATGCATTTTTGCGGGAGAGCAGACCAGTGGGTGCACAGTCTCATCTCAACGCGCAATATACAGGGACTTAACTTTGGCTATATGCCGGGAAAATTCGATAATGAGTTTTTAAAATTTATCCATAATGCGTGCGAGCAAAAGGGCGTTTCTGTCCAGGATTATAAGTCCAATGAAAAAGAATATCAGGTATTGGATAAAAGTATTTTTAAAACAGGCATTACATATGGGGTTAATGTGGAAAATTATAAGCATGCAATCGAAATTTCGCGCTGAGCATGTCTATGTAACCGAATAAGTTAAAGAAACAAGGATATGCGAATAAGCAGAACAGAGAAGGCTGAGCCGGTAACAGCGGCAGAATCCGTCTTTCCTGTTCTGCTTTTTGCGTTCCCTGCCGGCGTATTGCCGGAAGTTAAAAAAGAATACCGAAGCCCGGGGAAATGTGGTACAATTTAGGCTGTATAAATTTGTAGGAGTGATAATAACCTGACGGAGGAATTGAAATGATAAAGAATATTGTATTTGATATGGGAAATGTCCTGGTGGCCTATGATTCCATGAGGGTGTGCCGGCAGTTCATTGAGGATGAACAGGACCGTGAAACGGTATGCACGGCGATATTCGTATCGCCGGAATGGATCTTTTTAGATATGGGTGTAATATCCGAAGAGGAGGCTTTAAAGAAGATTATTAAACGCCTTCCAAAAAGGCTGCATGAAAAAGCAAAGCTTTGTATGGAGCATTGGCCTGATTACTGTATGTGGCCCATCGAGGGAATGGAAGAGCTCATTAAGAATTTAAAGGAAAGGGGTTACGGGATTTATCTCTGCTCGAATGCTTCCATGAGACTTCCGGATATGTATAAAAAAGTGATTCCCGGAATCCGGCATTTTGACGGAGTTCTATTTTCGGCTTCTGAAAAATGCATTAAGCCCCAGCGCCAGATATATGAGGCCCTGTTCTCCAGATTTAGTTTAAAGCCGGAAGAATGCTTTTTCGTGGACGATCTTCAGCTAAATATCGACGGGGCCAGGGAATGCGGTATGGACGGATATTGTTTTGCGGATGGAGATATTGAAAAGTTGAAAGGTGTTTTGTATGGACTGTAATGATGATATCAAGATCATCCCCACCACAGGAAGGAATAACTGCGGCGGCAGATGTATTATTCAGGCTCATGTGAAGGATGGAAAGATTATGAAGCTGACTACGGACACGAAAGAGGCGGCGGGAAGCGGTGTGCCGCTCTGTGCCTGTGCCAAAGGGCTTAATTATCATAAAACATTTTTAGGTGAAGACCGTCTGAAATATCCTATGAAGCGGATTGGAGAGAGAGGAGAAGGGCGGTTTCAGCGGATTTCCTGGGAAGAAGCTGTAACAATTATTGCTGAGGAATGGATGCGTATCCGGGATACCTATGGGCCGGGTTCCCGTTATGTGAATTATGCGACGGGAATCAGCGCCCTGATGAGGGGTAATAAACTGGCGAAGCGCCTTCTGTGCATGGACGGCGGTTTCCTGGATTCCTATAATTCTTACAGCACCGCATGCATCCGGCAGGCCACGAATCTGATGTATGGAACAGGTGAGACGGGAAATAGTCTGGAAGATTTGCTGAACACAAACCTGATTATCCTTTGGGGCCATAACCCGGCTGAAACAAAATTTGACAGCGGGACCATGTATTATCTTAGGAAAGCGGTGGAAAAAGGAATTCCGGTCATAGGTGTTGATCCCAGGGAAAATGACACCATCCGCCAGTTGGGCGCGGAATGGATAGCCATCCGCCCTGCCACGGACAGCGCGATGATGGACGCCATGGCATATGTGATTGCAGAGGAAGGGCTTTTAGATCAGGAATTTCTGGACCGGTGTTGCCTTGGATTTGACGGCAGCCATATGCCGGAAGGGATTGACCCGTCAGAATCCTATCTGTCCTATTTAAACGGAGAAAAGGACGGCATCAGGAAAACTCCGGAATGGGCGGAACCCATAACAGGAGTGGATGCCAAAACGATCCGTTCTCTAGCCATCCGTTATGCAACGGCCAAGCCGGCTGCCTTGATCCAGGGGTACGGGGCCCAGCGCCATGCTTATGGGGAACAGAGTACCAGGGGAGGAATTGTATTGGCATGCATGACCGGAAATGTGGGGATTTCCGGAGGATGGGCCAGCGGAACCGCAGACTGCACCCGTCACAAAAACCCTGAATTTCCATCCCCGGCCAACCCTTACCAGAAGAAGATCCCGGTATTTTTATGGACGGATGCCGTTAAACGGGGACATGAGATGACGGATCTGGATGGAGTGACAGGAGGCAAAAAACTGGATTCAGACATCAAGATGATCATCAATCTGGCCGGCAACTGTCTGATCAATCAGCACAGCGATATTAACAGGACGGCAGAGCTTTTAAAGGACACGAAAAAATGTGAATTTATTCTGTGCAGCGACCTGTTCATGACCTCCAGCGCCAAATTCGCGGATATCCTGCTTCCCGGCACTTCCATGTTCGAAGGTGAAAATATTACAATGCCGTGGCTGTACGGTGATTTTCTGGGATTCAACAATAAAGTGATTCCGCCGTTGTATGAAAGCCGGTTTGAATATGACTGGCTGGCGGAAGTGGCCGAAAAAATCGGATTAGGGGAAGAATTTACCCAAGGCCGGACTGCGGAGGAATGGCTGGAAACCATTTACAAGGAACTTCAGAAATCGGAGCCGGAACTGCCAGACTATGAGCAGTTTAAAGCTGCCGGTATTTACAGATATCAGAATAATCCGCGGGTGATCGCATTTGAAAAAGAATGCCAGGACCCGGTAAAACATCCGTTTCCGACAAAAAGCGGCCTGATTGAGATTTTCTCTCCTGAAATCTACAATACAAAATTTAAAGATTTCGTACCGGCAATTCCAAGATACGTGGAACCGCTGGAAGGCCCTATGGACCCGTTAACGGAAAAATACCCGATCCAGCTGATCGGATGGCATACAAAGAGGCGCTGCCACAGCATCCACGACAATAACAAGGAACTTCACAAACTGGATCCCCAAGCACTGTGGATGCACCCGGAAGACGCGGCCGCCCGCGGCATAAGCGATGGAAACATGGTTTTAGTGTGGAATGACCGAGGCAGAATCCAAATTCCCGTAAAAGTGACGGCACGCATCAAAAAAGGAGCTGCGGCCCTTGCCCAAGGCGCTTGGTACCAGCCGGGCCCGGACGGCACAGACCTGGCCGGCTCCATCAATGTGCTTACCTCCCAAATGCCAACCACCTATGCCAAGGGAAATCCACAGCACACAAATTTAGTTGAAATCCGTAAAATTGTTATTTAACTGAGTTGACGAAAGGTACGCACGAAATCGGGATGCGGGGAAGGAAGAGGCGGTCTTTACGGGACCCCGGGCTGGGGGAAACGAAAAAAGGCCAATTGGGATTCGGGATTCGCCCCTAAGTGATACTAAGACCCGCAAGTACAGAAAGAGACAGGATCGCGCCCATTTGCAGTGAACTCCTTATGACTTCACTGCTCAAGGGGCGCTTAGAAACTGATTCGGAATTCAGTTTCTACCTGTCTCTTTCTGTACTTGCGTGCCTAAGAATCACTAAAGGGGTTCCATACGCTCCCAATTATCCTTTTTTCGTTCCCCCCAGCCCGGGGTCCCGTAAAGACCGCCTCTTCCTTCCCCGCATCCCGATTCCGTGCTGGTTTTCGTCGGCCTGGTTAAAAACAATAGATGTGCTTAGGTAGTTGTATAGAACCGCATTTACATAGATCTTCAAGGGATTTTCAGAAATGCCTTCATGGTTGATGTAAAAACTTACTCACTACTCCACCAAATCTTTTTTACCCTTAGCTAGCCAAGCAGCAGCCGGAAAGAAGGGGAAGCCCAGGCGGGCGGCGGAAGTAATCAGCGAAATGGGATCGTATGGAACCCCTTAGATGTACTTAGATCCGCAAGAACAAAAAGAGACAGGTAGAAACTGAATTCCAAATCAGGTTCTAAGCGCCCCTTGAGCAGTGAAGTCATCAGGAGTTCACTGCGAATGGGCGCGGTCCTGTCTCTTTTTGTCCTTGCGGGTCTTAGTACATCTTAGGGGCGAATCCCGAATCCCATTTTGCCGATTACTTCCGCCGCCCGCCTGGGCTTCCCCTTCTTTCCGGCGTACCTTAGTCCACTAAATAAAGATTTTCTCATTTAAGATTGATGTATCTGTATTTGGTGCTATAATGTATTTATGTGAGTACAAAGATCAGGGGATAAAGGGTAAGAGCGTGGAGAATAAGATAACAAAATCATTACAAGAGAACTCGGAGTACATAAAGACAGCGGCTAATATGGCTTGGCCGGCGGTGTTGGAATCGTTTTTTGTGGCATTTGCCGGAATGGTCGATTCCCTGATGGTTAGTTCCATCGGGGCTTATGCGGTGGCTGCGGTAGGACTTACGACCCAGCCTAAATTTATCGGTTTAGCATTATTTATTGCCAACAACGTGGCAGTTTCTGCAATTGTGGCCAGGAGGAAAGGGCAGCAGGACAGAAAAAGCGCCAATCAGACCATGATGATTTCTCTTATGTATGTGGTCATTATAGGAACACTGGTCAGCGCAGCCTGTGTGTATTTTGCAGATCCGATTATCAATTTATGCGGTGCCGGGCCGGATACTCATGAAAGTGCGGTTATCTATTTTCAGATTATTATGGGCGGCATGATGTTTAATATCATATCCTTAGCGATTAATGCGGCACAGCGTGGTTCCGGCAAGACGAAGATTGCCATGAAAACCAATGTGACGGCCAATGTAGTCAATATGATCGGCAATTATCTGCTGATCGGCGGTAAGTTCGGTTTCCCGGCGCTGGGAATCCGCGGTGCGGCTTTGGCTACTGTTTTCGGAACGTTTGTGGCCTGCTGTATGAGCATCGCATCCATTTTGTCTAAAGACAGTTTTGTCAGCATTCCTTATATTATAAAAGAAAAAGTGAAGCCGACCATTGCGCCTGTGCGGAGTATGGTGAGAATCGGTTCCAATATCTTCATCGAGCAGATCCTCATGAGAGTCGGCTTTATGTCGGTTGCGGTGATGGCTGCTAAACTGGGAACGGATGCATTTGCGGCTCATCAGGTGGGGATGAATGTTATGAGTTTATCCTTTTCGTTTGGAGACGGCATGCAGGTGGCTGCGGTGGCTTTAATCGGGCAGAGTTTGGGAGAACAGAACCCGGAGATGGCCAAGCTGTACGGAAAAATCTGTCAGAGAATGGGGAATGTGATCTCTGTCATTCTGTCGGTCTTTTACCTGTTCTGCGGACATTTTCTGTTCAGCCTTTATTTTAAGGAAGAACATATCATAGCTATGGGAGTTATGATTATGAAGATCGTTATGATTATCGTTCTGCTTCAGATCGCTCAGGTGATCTATATGGGATGTCTGAGGGGAGCGGGGGATGTGCTTTTCACCACTGTGGCATCCACCATCAGCGTGACGCTGGTTCGTCCGTTGTTTTCCTATCTGTTCTGCTATGTGATGGGGATGGGAATAATTGGAATTTGGCTGGGGGTTGTATCGGATCAGTTCTGCCGTTTTGTTCTGACCACATGGAGGTTTAAGTCGGGCGTGTGGACAAAAGTTAAAATCTGATTCCGATTTGCAGGCAGAAAACGCTCAGGAATGAGCGGTAAGGTATCGGGCCGCAGAAGCGGTCCGCCGCAGACGAAGAGTCCCTCAAATGGGATTCTTTCTTAAATAGAAAGACAGATAAAAGCTCATCCGGCCGGCCTAAAAGAAAATTCCTTCACGAAATATAAAACTCCGATATAGATTTACCTTCATATCATAACGTCAGGTTATGAACCTGATTCCAATCTTGTATATCCCAATCTGCAAAAATCACTTGCTAATAGTTGAAATCTCCCAGTAAATGCGATATTATGTAAAGAAACAATTGCGACATAACCGCGAGAAATGAAGAATAAGGGAGACATTTGTATGGATTATAATGTAGTTACCATTTCAGGCGATGGGATAGGACCTGAGATTGTCAGGGAAGCCTGTAAGGTATTAGACAAGGTGGGGCAGGTATACGGCCATACATTTAACTATACCGAAGTGCTGATGGGAGGATGTTCCATCGATGCATACGGAGTGCCTCTTACGGACGAGGCATTGGAAACAGCGAAAAAGAGTGATGCGGTTTTGCTTGGCGCCGTAGGCGGCAATGTGGGCAATTCCAGATGGTACGATGTGGCACCAAACCTGAGACCTGAAGCAGGATTGTTAGCCATCCGCAAAGGTCTTAATTTATTTGCAAATATCCGTCCGGCTTACCTTTATAAAGAACTGGCCGAGGCGTGCCCGCTGAAGAAAGAGATTATCGGCGATGGTTTTGATATGGTGATTATGAGAGAGCTGACAGGCGGCATTTACTTCGGAGAGCGCCATACGGAAGAAGTGAATGGAGTCATGAAAGCCACCGACACGCTTACATATGACGAGAATGAGATCAGAAGAATTGCAATTAAGGCATTTGACATTGCCATGAAGCGCAGAAAACAGGTGATCAGCGTGGATAAGGCCAATGTGCTGGATTCATCGAGACTTTGGAGAAAAGTGGTGGAAGAGGTTGCGAAAGATTATCCTGAAGTAACGTTAAGCCACATGCTTGTCGATAACTGTGCAATGCAGCTGGTCATGAATCCGAAGCAGTTTGACGTGGTGCTGACAGAGAATATGTTCGGAGACATTTTATCGGATGAGGCCAGCATGATCACCGGCTCCATCGGCATGCTGTCATCCGCCAGTTTAAATGAAAGCAAATTCGGAATGTACGAGCCGAGCCATGGTTCCGCACCGGATATTGCCGGAAAAGATATAGCGAATCCGATAGCGACCATCCTTTCGGCAGCGATGATGCTCCGTTATTCCTTCGATCTGGACAAAGAGGCGGATGCCATCGAAGCTGCAGTCCAGAATGTGCTGACAGAGGGGTACCGCACTGTGGATATCATGTCCGAGGGCTGTGTTCAGACAGGCACCGCAAAGATGGGCGATCTGATCGCAGAACGGATCGGTTAAGAAGAACAGGAATGGAGGATTAAGATGAAAAGTGATAATGTAAAATGTGGGATGCAGCAGGCGCCCCACCGTTCCTTATTCAATGCGTTAGGTATGACAAAAGAGGAGATGGATAAGCCGTTAGTAGGTATTGTAAGCTCCTTTAACGAGATAGTTCCGGGGCATATGAACCTGGATAAGATTGTGGAAGCCGTAAAATTGGGAGTTGCCATGGCAGGCGGAACACCGGTTGTATTTCCGGCGATCGCAGTCTGCGACGGAATTGCCATGGGACATATCGGAATGAAATATTCCCTGGTAACCAGAGATCTGATTGCGGACTCCACGGAATGTATGGCGTTGGCCCATCAGTTCGATGCGCTGGTCATGGTTCCGAACTGTGATAAGAATGTACCGGGACTTTTGATGGCTGCGGCACGCGTTAATGTACCCACAGTGTTCGTCAGCGGCGGTCCGATGTTAGCAGGCCATGTACACGGACAGAAAACAAGCCTTTCCAGCATGTTTGAGGCGGTAGGTTCCTATACAGCCGGTACGATGAGCGCTGAAGAAGTGGAAGAATTTGAAAATAAAGCCTGCCCGACCTGCGGTTCCTGTTCCGGTATGTATACGGCCAACAGCATGAACTGTCTGACGGAAGTTCTGGGCATGGGATTGCAGGGCAACGGAACCATTCCGGCCGTTTACTCCGAGCGCATTAAGCTGGCAAAACATGCCGGTATGGCCGTTATGGAGATGTACAGAAAGAATATCTGTCCCCGTGACATCATGACGAAGAAAGCGTTTATGAATGCCCTCACCATGGATATGGCGCTGGGATGCAGCACCAACAGCATGCTTCACCTTCCGGCAATCGCTCATGAAGCAGGAGTAGAGTTGAACGTGGACATTGCCAATGAGATCAGTTCCAAGACGCCGAACCTGTGTCACCTGGCTCCGGCAGGACATACATATATTGAAGAATTAAATGAAGCCGGCGGCATTTACGCCGTTATGAATGAGATCAGCAAGCTGGGACTTCTGAACCTGGACTGCATGACCGTGACCGGCAAAACCGTAGGAGAAAATATCAAAAATTGCGTCAACCGGAATCCGGAAGTTATCCGCCCGGCGGAAAATCCATATTCATCGACCGGCGGCATCGCAGTGCTTCGCGGAAACTTAGCGCCTGATTCCTGCGTAGTAAAACGTTCCGCAGTGGCGCCTGAGATGCTGAAGCATGAAGGGCCTGCCAGAGTATTTGACTGCGAAGAAGATGCGATCGAAGCCATCAAAGGCGGTAAAATTGTAGCAGGAGATGTGGTTGTAATCCGATATGAAGGGCCAAAAGGCGGTCCTGGTATGAGAGAGATGCTGAATCCGACCTCGGCAATTGCCGGTATGGGGCTGGGCTCCAGCGTAGCACTGATTACGGACGGCCGTTTCAGCGGCGCTTCCAGAGGCGCTTCCATCGGCCATGTATCTCCGGAAGCTGCGGTGGGCGGACCGATTGCCCTGGTGGAGGAAGGCGATATCATCGAGATCGATATCAATGCCAATACCATCAATATGAGAGTTTCCGAGGAAGAACTGGCTGCAAGAAAAGCAAAATGGCAGCCCAGAACTCCACAGGTGACCACCGGATATCTGAAACGTTATGCGAAACTGGTAACGTCAGCTGACCGGGGCGCTGTATTAGAAGCGTAAACCGTTCGGTCAGGACGGCAGTGACATCAACCCGCCCCGTCGGATTGAATCAGGAGAAAGAACAAGGAGTAGGGAATATATGGCAAAATTGACAGGAGCAGATATAGTTATTGAATGTTTAAAGGAACAAGGGGTAGATACTGTTTTTGGTTATCCGGGCGGCACCATTTTAAATATTTATGATGCCCTTTATAAACACCAGGATGAGATCACGCATATATTGACTTCTCATGAACAGGGAGCGGCTCATGCGGCCGACGGCTATGCCAGAGCCACCGGAAAAGTCGGCGTATGTATGGCGACTTCAGGACCCGGAGCGACCAACCTCGTAACCGGTATTGCGACCGCATATATGGATTCTGTTCCGATTGTGGCCATCACGTGCAATGTGGCGGTAAGCCTTTTGGGACGCGACAGTTTCCAGGAGATCGACATCGCCGGAGTGACCATGCCGATTACGAAATACAACTTTATCGTAAAAGATATTACAAAGCTGGCAGACACCATCCGCCGTGCATTTTCAATCGCCCAGTCGGGGAGGCCCGGCCCGGTTCTCATTGATATCACAAAGGATGTGACGGCAGGACTGTGTGAATATGAATACAAACAACCGGAAAAGGTGGAACGCCAGACCGATTCCATCACGGAAGAGGATATGGAGCGGGCGCTGGGCATGATCCGCAATTCGCAGAAACCGTTTATCTTCGTAGGAGGCGGCGCTGTTCTGGCGGACGCGTCCGATGAACTGAGAACATTTGCCCATAAGATCCAGGCGCCGGTTGCGGACAGCCTGATGGGAAAAGGAGCGTTTGACGGAACCGATGAGTTATACACCGGCATGGTGGGTATGCATGGAACAAAAACCTCCAACTTCGGATTTACCGAATGCGACCTTTTGATCGTTTTGGGAGCCCGTTTCAGCGACCGTGTAACCGGAAACGCATCGAAGTTTGCGAAAAATGCGAAGATTCTTCAGATCGACGTAGATCCTGCGGAGATCAATAAAAATATCAGAACACACGCCAGCATAATCGGCGATCTGAAATCGGTTCTGAGAAAGTTAAATGCGCGTCTTGACCCGGTTAATCATGATGAATGGATCGGACATATTGAACGGATGAAGGATATGTATCCGCTCCGTTATAATAAAGAAGGGTTGACAGGACCCGGAATTATTGAGACAATCTATGAATTAACACAAGGCGATGCGATCATTACAACTGAAGTAGGTCAGCATCAGATGTGGGCGGCCCAGTATTACAAGTATAAGAAGCCGAGAACATTTTTAACTTCCGGCGGTCTTGGAACCATGGGTTACGGCCTGGGAGCATCCTTAGGAGCTAAGATGGGATGCAAAGATAAAACGGTGTTTAATATCGCAGGAGACGGATGTTTCCGAATGAACATGAACGAGATAGCTACGGCTACCAGATACAATATACCTGTTATCCAGGTGGTTATTAACAACCATGTGCTTGGCATGGTTCGTCAGTGGCAGACCTTGTTCTATGGAAAGCGCTATTCACATACAGTATTAAATGACCAGGTGGATTTCGTGAAACTGGCGGAGGCCATGGGAGCCAAAGCATATCTGGTAACAAAGAAGGAAGAGTTAAAACCGGTTCTCAAAGAGGCGATGGAATTAAATATTCCTGTAGTGATTGAATGCCAGATCAACTGCGATGACAAAGTATTCCCAATGGTATCACCGGGAGCGCCGATTCAGGATGCATTTGATGAAACAGATCTCAAGATAAATTAATAGATATCCAGTGCGCGAAAGCGTGCTGGATTATGTTAATATAAAAACAATCTTTTATAGGAGGGAACGAAGATGAGTAGAGTGTATAACTTTTCAGCAGGACCAGCGGTTCTGCCGGAGGAAGTTCTGAAAGAAGCGGCAGCTGAAATGCTGGATTACCAGGGCACCGGAATGTCGGTTATGGAGATGAGCCACAGGTCAAAGGCGTTCGAAACCATTATTAATGACGCGGAAGCTGATTTAAGAGAGCTTATGAACATACCGGACAATTATAAGGTATTATTTTTACAGGGCGGCGCACATCTGCAGTTCTCCATGATTCCGATGAATCTGATGAAGAACAAGGTGGCTGATTATGTGATCACCGGACAGTGGGCGAAAAAAGCATATCAGGAAGCGCAGAAATATGGAGAGGTACATGCCGTAGCGTCCAGTGCGGATAAGACATTCAGCTATATTCCGGACTGTTCAGACCTGCCGATTTCAGACAATGCAGACTACGTTTATATCTGCGAAAACAACACCATCTATGGAACAAAATTCAAAACTCTGCCGGATACAAAGGGCAAAACACTGGTAGCAGACGTTTCCTCCTGTTTCTTATCTGAGCCGGTTGACGTGACAAAATACGGCCTCATTTACGGCGGCGTACAGAAAAATATCGGACCTGCAGGCGTTGTTATCGTTATTATCCGTGAAGACCTGATCACAGAAGGCGTTCTTCCGGGCACACCAACCATGATGCAGTACAAGATACACGCCGATGCAAAATCACTCTACAACACACCTCCTGCTTATGGCATTTACATCTGCGGAAAAGTGTTCAAATGGTTAAAGAAACGCGGCGGCCTTCAGGCTATGAAAGAATATAATGAAAAGAAAGCGGCTATCCTGTATGATTTCCTGGATGAAAGCAAACTGTTCAAAGGAACGGTTGTAAAAGAAGACCGTTCTCTCATGAACGTACCGTTTGTTACAGGCGACGACGAGCTGGATTCCAAATTCATCAAAGAAGCCAAAGCGGCCGGTTTTGAAAACTTAAAAGGCCACAGATCCGTGGGCGGAATGAGAGCCAGCATTTATAACGCGATGCCGATAGAGGGTGTAGAAGCGTTGGTTGAATTTATGAAGAAGTTTGAGGCGGAAAACGCGAAATAGAGTTTGTTTGCCGTATAAACGGCTGATATGGAGGATAGATATGAAAAAAATTCATTGCTTAAATGCCATTTCCAAATATGGCACAGATCTGCTGAACGAAGAATATGCTCTGACCGATAACATGGAGGAAGCCGAAGGCGTGCTGGTCCGCAGCGCAGCCATGCATGACATGACATTTTCCGATAACCTGCTGGCCATTGCCCGTGCAGGAGCAGGCGTTAACAACATCCCTCTGGCTTCCTGTGCCGATCAGGGTATCGTGGTATTCAACACTCCGGGCGCCAACGCAAACGGCGTTAAGGAACTTGTGATCGCAGGAATGCTTCTGGCTTCCCGTGACGTGGTGGGCGGAATCGAATGGTGCCGCGGCATCAAGGAAGATCCGGATATCGCTAAAGCGGTTGAAAAGGGAAAAAAAGCATTTGCAGGAACAGAAATCAAAGGCAAAAAACTGGGCGTGATCGGCCTTGGCGCCATCGGCGCAGAGGTTGCCAATGCGGCCGCAGCTTTAGGCATGGAAGTATACGGATACGACCCGTTTATCTCCGTAAACGCAGCATGGATGCTGTCCAGATCCGTTAAGCATATCACTGCAGTAGACACGATCTATAAGGAATGCGATTACATAACCGTTCACGTGCCGCTTTTAGACAACACAAGAGGCATGATCAATAAAGAAGTATTAAATGAGATGAAAGACGGAGTTGTGATTCTCAACTTCGCAAGAGATCTGCTGGTAAATGATGACGATATGGCAGAAGCTCTGGCCTCCAAAAAAGTGAAAAAATACGTAACGGATTTCCCAAATCCCAAATCAGCCAACATGGAAGGCGCATTGGTGATTCCTCATCTTGGAGCTTCCACAGAAGAATCCGAAGACAACTGTGCCGTTATGGCGGTAAAAGAGATGATGGATTATCTGGAAAACGGAAACATCCAGAATTCCGTTAACTATCCAAACTGCGATATGGGCGTATGCAAGTCAACCAGCAGAATCGCAGTGCTCCATATGAACATTCCAAACATGATCGGCCAGATTACAGGAAGCCTGGCAGCAGGCAATATCAACATTTCCGATATGACCAACAAGAGCCGTGATAAATATGCTTATACCCTTCTGGATCTGGAAAATGTACCGGATTCCATCACAATTCAGAAGCTGAATGCGATTAAAGGCGTATTAAGAGTACGGGTGATCTGCTGATGGCTGTTGTAAGACCTTTTCCATGTATCAGGCCGGCAGCGGATAAGGCAGCACAGGTGGCAGCACTTCCTTACGATGTTTACAATCGTAAGGAAGCCTGTCAGGCTGTTGCCGGAAATCCGCTGTCTTTTTTAAATATTGACCGGGCGGAAACCCAGTTTTCCGACGATGTGGATACTTATGATGACCGGGTGTACGCAAAGGCAAAAGAGCTTTTAGATGCCCGGATTGAAGACGGCACCTTTGTAGAAGACGGTTCAGAAGCTTATTATGTCTATGCGTTAACCATGGACGGGCGCCGTCAGGCGGGAATTGTGGCCTGTTCTTCCATTGACGATTATCAGAACGGCGTCATTAAAAAACATGAAAATACCAGGGAGAGCAAGGAGCTGGACCGTATCCGCCATATAGATGAGACGGATGCCCACACAGGCCCCATATTTTTGGCCTACCGGGCGGTGCCGGAACTGAGCCGGATTGTGGACCAAGCGATGTCTGAGCCGGAACTCTATGATTTTACCTCGTCCGACGGAGTGCGTCATCAGGTGTGGAAAATCGGTTCCGGGGAGATGATCCGCAGGATAGAAGCTTTATTCGGTCAGATTCCATGCACTTATATCGCCGATGGCCATCACAGAGCGGCTTCCGCCGTGAAAGTCGGTTTAAAGCGCAGGATGGAAAATCCTGATTATACAGGAAATGAGCCCTTTAATTATTTTTTGACCGTGTTATTCCCCGACGATCAATTGATGATACTTCCATATAACCGTGTGGTCCGTGATCTGAACGGCTTAACAAAGGAAGAGTTTTTAGAAAAGATTTCTGAACCGTTCCTGGTAGAAAAAGTTGGAACACAGGCTTATGAGCCGGAGGATAAGGGGAAATTCGGCATGTACCTGGATGGAGAATGGTACTGCCTGACAGCGAAAAACGGGATCTTATCGGACGATCCTGTGGCGGGTCTGGACCCTTCTATTTTGCAGGATAACCTGTTATGCCCCATTCTTGGAATTCTGGATCCGAAAACGGATAAACGGATTGACTTTATCGGAGGAATCCGCGGGATGAAGGAACTGGAGCGCCGTGTTTCGGAAGATATGGCGGCCGCTTTTGCCGTATATCCTGTTTCCATAGGGGAACTGCTGCATGTGGCCGATGCCGGACTTCTGATGCCGCCCAAGTCCACCTGGTTTGAACCAAAACTGAGAAGCGGATTATTTATCCATAGATTAAAAGAAATATAAATCATATAGATTACGGTTGGAGTGAAAAAAGTCTCCGCCCTGTGAATGGTTTTATCTGTTTGCAGGGCGGAGATTTTTTGTGCAGATGAGGAATTTAAAAGAAATATGACAATGTCCGGTTCAAAAAAGGGCTTTTCTTAAAAGAAAGATAAATATTCTTAATTTTTTATAAATATTTGTGCAAAATTTAATTAAGACAGCCTGGAATATATTTCCATTTAGAAGTTTTGTACAAAAAACTTGACTATTATGTAAAATGTGGTATAATACAAACGTAATAAATGTAACAATTACGTAATAACTTGATATATAATCTTAATTAATAGGAGAGTTTTGTAATGAAAAATAAAGCTTTATGCGCAGTTGCAGCACTGCTTATCTGTGGAACTATGGCATTTATTTCACCTGATACCGCTATGGCGGCTCAGAGTACGAACGAATCTTCTTTAAGCAGCGGAGAATACATAGCAACAATTGATAAACTTGTTAACATTAACAAAGAGCATGGAAGCGATGAAGTTTTATTACAGGCTCAGATCGGTGAGAAGTATCAGATTTTAGAAGATATGGGCGACGGCTGGCTGAAAGTTCAGGTTGGAGACCGTTACGGTTACCTTCCGGTGGACGACAATGCCACTGTTTCAACCATGAGCGAAGAGGACAAGCAGGCAGTGGAAGCGCTGGCAGCAAACCAGAGCAGCAAACGCCAGCAGGTAGTTGATTATGCCCTTCAGTTTTTAGGCGGCCGCTATTCTTACGGCGGAACCGACCCGCATACCGGAGTGGATTGTTCCGGATTTACCAGATATGTGATGCAGTACGGCGCAGGCGTTTCCTTACCCCATTCATCAGGCGGACAAGCCGGATCAGGTATTGGTATCAGCGCAGATCAGATGCGTCCCGGAGATTTAATCTGTTATGGAAACGGAAGCAGAATTAACCATGTGGCTATGTATATCGGCAACGGCCAGATTGTACATGCCTCTACATATGAAACCGGCATCAAGATTTCCAATTGGAATTACCGTCCGCCGGTAAAGATCGTTAATGTTTTAGGTGATTAGGAATTATTTGGGATAAATAGGATAGGATAAAAAGGAAGTGCCCCTGATTTCAGGAAGGCACTTCCTTTTTTCATAAAAATATCGTATATTAGGAAAGGATGTTTTTTCAGAAAACAGTGACGAAAAAACGGTATGCAGGTCTGCAGATCAGCGGAATGGAGGAAATATGGAGGAGCGTTTAAAAAAGGTGTCGGATTCACTGACAGAACAGGCGTATATTGTAAGAGCCAGATATTTGAATTCGTCAGGCCGTTTGTTCGGAGGCAGCCTGATGTCATGGATTGATGAGACGGGAGCGATGGCGGCCAGACGCCACTGCAATATGTCCGTTACTACCGTGGCAGTGGATAATCTGCAGTTTGTGGAACCGGTTCTGCTCAGTCAGATTGTGGTACTGGTTGCCAAAGTTACTCATGTGGGCAATACTTCTATAGAAGTGAGGGTGGATACTTATGTGGAAAATCTGGAGGGAATCAGAAGCCGTGTGAACAGGGCTTACCTTGTATACGTGGCTTTAAAAGACAATGTTCCGGCCAGGGTTCCCAGATTAATTGTGGAGTCAGAATCCGAAAAAGCTGAATGGGAAGCTGGAGAGCGCAGAGCCCTTCTGCGTAAAGAGCGAAGAAAAGAAGGTTATTAAATAGTAGTTACTGTTCACAGTTCCGGGAGAGTCTCCAGTCAGACCCGAGTCCGGCGGTTTGCAGGACCCGGGCCTGACTGGAGACTCTCCTGGAGCTGTGAACAGTAAAAACAAAGTATTTAATAAAAAACAAAATTTACCTTGACACAAATTAGCAATATGGATATAATAAGTAGGCGTGTATAAAATACGCGATGTTTTGGTGTGCAATTTTGGCATCATCAAAAAGCTGAAACTTACAGCAACCAACAGACAAATATCACAGGAGGTGAAAAGAATGCCAACATTTAACCAGTTAGTGAGAAAAGGAAGACAGACATCAGTTAAGAAGTCTACAGCACCAGCTCTGCAGAAGGGATACAACTCTTTACAGAAACGTGCCACAGATAGTTCTTCTCCTCAGAAAAGAGGTGTTTGTACCGCAGTTAAGACTGCTACACCTAAAAAACCTAACTCAGCTCTTAGAAAGATCGCCAGAGTTCGTCTTTCCAATGGTATCGAAGTAACAAGCTACATTCCAGGAGAGGGTCACAACCTTCAGGAGCATAGTGTAGTTCTGATCCGTGGTGGTAGGGTTAAAGACTTACCAGGTACCAGATACCACATCGTTAGAGGTACACTTGATACAGCAGGTGTTGCTAACAGAAAACAAGCTCGTTCTAAATACGGTGCTAAGAGACCTAAAGACAAAAAATAATTGAAAGCCGACAGGGAAAACCGCTGTAAATTGTTTGTATAAACAATGCTTTCAGATTTAGTATCACACATTTTGAATTAAATTCTAGTGCCGGATTGTTGATATTGCCTGTGGTTGCAGGAGATAGATTAAGATAACCGAGCGCGAAACACGTAGTGAAATGTCGTGAGTACCGAAGATCTAATTCAAAGCTGGAAGGAACTAAAAAAGCTCCGGACAGCCAATATTAAGGAGGGAAGTAACGTGCCACGTAAAGGACATACTCAGAAAAGAGACGTATTAGCAGATCCGCTTTACAACAACAAAGTTGTTACAAAACTGGTTAACAACATTATGTTAGATGGTAAAAAGGGTGTTGCTCAGAAGATCGTGTACGGAGCATTCAGCCGTATCGCTGAAAAAACCGGTAAAGACGCGGTCGAAGTATTTGAGGAAGCAATGAATAACATTATGCCAGTTCTGGAAGTTAAGGCTAAACGTATCGGTGGAGCTACCTATCAGGTGCCGATCGAAGTTAAGCCGGAGAGAAGACAGGCATTGGCTCTTCGCTGGATCACACTTTACTCTCGTAAGAGAGGCGAGAAGACTCAGGAAGAAAGATTAGCAAACGAACTTATGGATGCAGCTAACAACACTGGTGCTTCTGTTAAGAAGAAAGAAGACATGCATAAGATGGCAGAGGCTAATAAGGCATTTGCTCATTACAGATTCTAATAGGAGGAAAAAGCTTTGGCTGGAAGAGAATATCCGTTAGAGAGAACCAGAAATATTGGTATCATGGCTCATATCGATGCTGGTAAAACAACATTAACAGAGCGTATCCTTTATTACACTGGTGTTAACTATAAAATTGGTGATACCCATGAAGGTACTGCTACTATGGACTGGATGGAGCAGGAGCAGGAAAGAGGTATCACAATTACTTCAGCTGCTACTACCTGTCATTGGACTTTACAGGAAAACTGTAAACCTAAAAAAGGTGCTTTGGAGCACCGTATCAACATTATTGATACTCCAGGACACGTTGACTTTACAGTAGAAGTAGAACGTTCTCTGCGTGTACTTGACGGTGCGGTCGGCGTATTCTGCGCTAAGGGCGGTGTTGAACCACAGTCCGAAAACGTATGGCGTCAGGCTGATACCTATAACGTTCCGCGTATGGCATTCATCAACAAGATGGATATCTTAGGTGCGAACTTCTATGGCGCAGTAGATCAGATTAAAACAAGATTAGGCAAGAACGCAATTTGTCTTCAGCTGCCGATCGGTGCAGAAGATGAATTTAAGGGCATTATCGATTTATTCGAGATGAAAGCTTATATCTACAATGATGATAAGGGTGAAGATATCACCATCACAGATATCCCGGAGGATATGCAGGATGATGCAGAACTTTACCATACAGAATTAGTAGAGAAGATCTGTGAACTCGATGATGATCTGATGATGGAATACCTGGAAGGTGAAGAACCAACTGTTGAAAAGCTGAAAGCAGCTCTTAGAAAAGGAACCTGTGAATGTACAGCAATTCCTGTATGCTGCGGTACCGCTTACAGAAACAAAGGTGTTCAGAAGCTTCTGGATGCAGTTCTTGAATTCATGCCTTCTCCAACAGACATTCCTTCTATTAAGGGTGTTGACCTGGAAGGCAACGAAATTGAAAGACATTCATCTGATGATGAACCTTTCTCAGCATTAGCATTTAAGATTATGACTGACCCATTCGTAGGTAAGTTAGCATTCTTCCGTGTGTATTCCGGTTCTATGAACTCCGGTTCTTATGTACTGAATGCAACTAAGAATAAGAAAGAACGTGTTGGACGTATTCTTCAGATGCACGCTAACAAGAGACAGGAATTAGACAAAGTATATGCAGGTGATATCGCAGCAGCTGTCGGATTTAAATCCACAACTACCGGTGATACAATCTGTGATGACCAGCATCCGGTTATTCTGGAATCCATGGAATTCCCAGAGCCTGTTATCGATATCGCAATCGAGCCTAAGACCAAAGCAGGTCAGGGCAAGATGGGTGAAGCTTTAGCAAAACTTGCTGAAGAAGATCCTACCTTCAGAGCAAAAACTGATCAGGAAACAGGTCAGACAATCATCTCTGGTATGGGTGAGCTTCATCTGGAAATCATCGTTGACCGTCTTCTTCGTGAATTCAACGTAGAAGCTAACGTTGGTGCTCCTCAGGTTGCTTACAAAGAAACATTTACAAAAGCAGTTGATGTTGACAGCAAGTATGCAAAACAGTCCGGTGGACGTGGACAGTACGGTCATTGTAAGGTTCACTTCGAACCAATGGATGCCAATGCAGAAGAAGTATTCAAATTTGAATCCAGCGTTGTCGGCGGTGCTATTCCTAAGGAATACATCCCAGCAGTCGGCGCAGGTATCGAAGAAGCTTCCAAGGCAGGTATCTTAGGCGGATTCCCTGTACTTGGTATCAAAGCTACTGTATATGATGGTTCTTACCATGAAGTCGATTCCAATGAAATGGCATTTAAGATTGCCGGTTCCTTAGCTTTCAAAGAAGCTATGCAGAAGGCAGGCGCTATTTTACTTGAACCGATCATGAAAGTAGAAGTTACTATGCCTGAAGACTACATGGGTGATGTTATCGGTGATATCAACTCCCGTCGTGGCCGTATCGAAGGTATGGATGACATCGGCGGCGGAAAGCTTGTAAGAGCATTTGTTCCGTTGTCAGAGATGTTCGGATATTCAACAGACCTGCGTTCTAAGACACAGGGACGTGGTAACTACTCCATGTTCTTTGATAAATATGAACCAGTTCCTAAGTCCGTACAGGAAAAAATTATTGCTGAACGCAAAGGCAAATAAATTGCCGTAAGGCAGATAATGAGCTTTTGGGGCAGTGCAAAAACTGCCCGTTCAGCTGCAATAATAGGCTTGAAAATTGTGCATAAATAGCATATAATGAGAGATAGCCATAGTTTGACAGGCATAGTCTGCCGAGCGCAATACTAAAACAATAGGAAGCCCCAAGAGGCCCAATTAAGGAGGACGTTATAAAATGGCAAAAGCAAAGTTTGAAAGAAACAAAACGCATTGTAACATCGGTACCATTGGACACGTAGACCATGGTAAAACAACTTTAACAGCTGCTATCACAAAAACTCTTCATGAGAGATTAGGAACTGGTGAAGCTGTTGCATTCGAAAACATCGATAAAGCTCCAGAAGAAAGAGAGCGTGGAATCACTATTTCTACAGCTCACGTTGAATATGAAACAGAAAAAAGACATTACGCACACGTTGACTGCCCAGGACATGCTGACTATGTAAAGAACATGATCACAGGTGCTGCTCAGATGGACGGCGCTATCCTTGTTGTTGCTGCTACTGATGGTGTTATGGCTCAGACAAGAGAGCACATCCTGCTTTCACGTCAGGTAGGCGTTCCTTATATCGTAGTATTCATGAACAAATGCGATATGGTTGACGACGAAGAATTACTTGAATTAGTAGACATGGAAATCAGAGAATTATTAAACGAGTATGAATTCCCAGGCGATGATACACCTATCATCCAGGGTTCTGCTTTAAAAGCTCTTGAAGATCCTACAAGCGAGTGGGGCGACAAGATCCTTGAATTAATGAAAGCTGTTGACGAGTGGGTTCCAGATCCTGTACGTGCTACAGATCAGCCTTTCTTAATGCCAGTTGAGGACGTTTTCTCAATCACAGGCCGTGGTACTGTTGCTACAGGTAGAGTAGAGCGTGGTACATTACACGTATCTGACGAAGTTGAAATCGTTGGTATTCATGAAGAAACACGTAAAGTAGTAGTTACCGGTATCGAAATGTTCCGTAAATTACTTGACGAAGCTCAGGCTGGTGATAACATCGGTGCTCTTCTTCGTGGTGTTCAGAGAACTGAAATCGAAAGAGGACAGTGTTTATGTAAACCAGGTTCTGTAAAATGCCATAAGAAATTTACAGCACAGGTTTACGTATTAACAAAAGATGAAGGTGGACGTCATACTCCTTTCTTCAACAACTACAGACCTCAGTTCTACTTCAGAACAACTGACGTAACTGGTGTTTGCGAATTACCAGCTGGTACAGAGATGTGCATGCCTGGTGATAACGTAGAAATGACTATTGAACTGATCCATCCAGTAGCTATGGAGCAGGGTCTTCGTTTCGCTATCCGTGAAGGTGGACGTACTGTAGGTTCAGGTAGAGTTGCTACTATCGTTGAATAATTTTAATTGAGATTAATATAGATTTTTGTGCCCAAGCGTAAAGAGAGCCCTTGAAAAGCATTGCTTTTCAAGGGTTTTTTTGTGCTGCAGCTTTCATATTTTTTATTATGTGGCAGAATTTCATTTGAAGGCAGACCGATGTGGAGTTATAATAATAATATAGATTATCATGGAACTCTGCGTACTTTGATTTGATGTCGTGGGTTTTTCAGGACAGATATGGAGGCCATATGAAAATAGAAGAATTGTTAAATCAATATTATGACAACCTTACCCCCAATGACAGAGAGATCATGAATTTAATTTTAAAGAACAAACGTAAGGCCAGCCAGCTTTCCAGCACAGATCTTGCCGGATTTTGCCATGTGTCAAGAACCACCCTGCTCCGCATGATTAAAAAGCTGAGTCTTCAATCATTTACAGAATTTAAATTTCTGCTGTCGAATGAAGAAAGCGAATCGGCGGCGGACGGCTTAGAGTGGCGGGAGGTTATTGATAATTATCACAATATGATAGATGACCTGAAAAAGATGGATTACGGACCAATCTGTCAACTGATTTATCAGGCGCAAAACATCTATCTGTATGGAACGGGAAATGAACAGAAATCCATTTCAGAAGAGTTTAAAAGGATTTTTTTGAATTTTGGAAAATGCTGTATGGATCTGTTCGACTATGGGGAATGTGAATTTGCAAAGCAGAATTTTACCGAGAATGACGTATTTATTATCATATCTTTATCGGGAGAGACCAGAGAAGGAATTGAACTTTTAAAACTGGTGCAGAATACTCCGATTCAAACTCTTTCAATCACCAGATGGAACAACAATACAATCGCCAGAATGTGTGGCAGCAATTTATATGCAGGAACTAAGATGCTGAATGGAATGGAAGCGCAGCCTTATGAAGTGGTTTCCGCTTTTTATGTGCTGTTGGATATATTGTCCGTTAATTATCTGGAATTCATTGGAGGTAAAATATGAAATTTGAAGAGTTAATGAACCGCTATTACCGCACGTTCAGTGAAAATGAAAAATATGTCTGCCGGTACATTATAGAACATAAGCGGGAATGCTGTAGAAAATCAATCGATGAATTTGCAAAAGAGTGTCATGTCTCTAAAACCATGCTGGTACGTTTTGCAAAGAAGATGATGCTGCCCGGGTTTGGGGAACTGAAAGCGATGATCCGGCTGGAGAATGAAGAAAAGCTGGCCAGCCGGGATAAACTGCTGGATGAAGTAACCGGCAGTTATCATAAGATGATCGAAGACTTTTATAAACGAGACCTTACCGGGATTTTTGAAAAGATCAGAACTGCCAACCGGATTCTGATCTATGGAAGCGGTTCTGCACAGTCACACGTGGCCAGTGAGTTTAAACGGATTTTTTTACCGGTTAATAAGCCTATGTTCCATGTCTATGGCCACGATATGGTCACCGCTTTAGGAAAATCGGCAAAGCCGGAAGACTTGGTGGTAATTATTTCTCTGACAGGGGAAGAGAAGAGCACGGTTTCTTTAGCCGAATATCTGCGTTTGAAACAGGTGCCGTCAATTTCCATCACAAGGATTCAGAATAATTCCCTTGCATCTCTGTGCAATGAGAACCTTTATATTCATTCCATACAGATCCCTATGGAATATGGGATCGATTATGAAATCGTAACGCCGTATTTTATACTGATTGAACTTTTATTTTTACGATATCAGATTTATGCAAGTGAACAAAAATCCATAATGTGAAACTTTGTGCGAAAATGGTACAATGGTTTTAAGTGGGGCTATCTTATTGATAGCTCTTTTTTCATGTGCTATGATGCAGATAACAAGAGCGGAAAGGGAATGATGAATGACAAAAATCATATTTTTTGACATCGATGGAACTCTCAGGGATGAGGCAGAAGGTATTCCAAAAAGCGTTAAGACCGCATTTTCCCAATGCAGAATAAATGGCTGTAAACTGGTAATCTGCACAGGACGGAGCATGGGTACGATCCAAGAGGATGTGATGGAATTGGGGGCGGACGGATATATCACCGGAGGGGGATGCAGAATTCAATATGGAACATCCATTTTAAAAGATGAGGCGTTTGCGTCCGATCTGGTTGGGAAATTACTTGAGCAGTTCCGACAAGAAAAGGACAATGGCATTACCATGGAATCGGAAAATTTAGTATTCATGAACGCCCGGGCAGCTTCCTTATTAAAATCCAGAAATCAAAAGCTGGGCAAAGATGAACGGTCAGAGAAAATCACCTATAAAGAGAACCTGAATTCCCTCCGCGTGGAAGATCACCGGATTCATAAAATCTGTTTTTGGACCTATGAAGACAATGGCAAGCTTTTAAAGGAACTGTTAGAAGTCAAAGCCCAACTGGCACAAAGCGGCAGATGGGAAGATTTCATGTATTATGAGTTAATCCCGAAAGGCTGCGGAAAAGGAAATGCGGTCCAAACCCTGTGTTGCCATCTGGGAATACAGCTGAAAGACGCCATGAGTTTTGGAGATGGTAAAAATGATATCGATATGCTGAAGGTGACCGGTATCTCAGCCGCCATGGAAAACGGCGACCGGGAATTATTTCCCTATGCGGATCTGATCTGCCGGGAACCCATGAAGGACGGAATTTACAAGGCTCTGATAGAGACAGGTGTGATAACAGGCGTCATAGAGTAACGGTGCACGGAATAAGAGGACATAGAGTGAGGAGATGGAGGAAATGATGAAAAAACATTGGTGGCAAAAAGAAGTGGTCTATCAGATTTACCCGAAGAGTTTTAAAGACAGCAATGGAGACGGGATTGGCGATATAAAAGGGATTACAAATAAGCTGGATTATCTGGAATATCTGGGGATTACGGTGATTTGGATCTGTCCCATCTATCAGTCTCCCATGGATGATAACGGATATGACGTGGCGGATTACAGACAGGTGGCGCCGGAATTTGGAAGCATGGAAGATTTGGAAGAGCTGATCGGAAAAGCGTCGGAGAAGGGCATTAAGATCATTCTGGACCTTGTAATCAACCATACCTCAGATGAACATGAATGGTTTAAAAATGCGCTGGCCGATCCGGACAGCAGGTTTCATGACTACTATATTTTTAAAGAGGGCGAGGAGATTCCTAATAACTGGCGTTCTGTTTTCGGCGGAAGCGTGTGGGAAAAGGTGCCCGGGCGCAGCGAATACTATTTTCACGCATTTGGAAAAAAACAGCCTGATCTCAATTGGGAAAATGAGGAAGTCAGGGAAAAGCTTTATGAGATGGTAAACTGGTGGCTGGATAAGGGGATTGCCGGATTCCGGATCGATGCCATTACATTCATAAAAAAGGATCTCACATTTGAAAGCAGAGAGCCGGACGGTTCAGACGGTCTGGTAAAATGCACGAAAACTTCCAGAAACCAGGCGGGGATCGGAACATTTCTTCATGAGCTGAAAGAGCGTACCTTTGATAAATATGACTGCATGACGGTGGCGGAAGCGCCGGGAGTGCCTTATGAAGAGCTGGAAGAATTTATTGGAGAACAGGGATATTTTTCAATGATTTTTGATTTCCGGTATGCGGATCTGGATGTGGCATCGGGAAGCGAGTGGTTTAAACGGATTCCATGGACCGTGAAAGAGCTGAAGGAAAAAATCATGTGCAGCCAGATGGCTTTGCAAAAATGCGGCTGGGGAGCCAATTTTATAGAAAACCATGACCAGCCAAGGGCAGCATCCAAATATCTGAAAGAGGATGCGCAGAATGCGGATGCGGTAAAAATGATGGCAGCCATGTATTTTTTCCTGAGAGGAACGCCGTTTATCTATCAGGGACAGGAATTGGGAATGGTGAATTTTAAACGTAAGGGTATCGGAGAATTCAATGACATTTCCAGTTTGGACCAATATTACCGGTCAATAGATGAAGGGCTGGACGAACAGGAAGCTTTAAATATCGTGAATTTAAGAAGCCGGGATAATGCAAGAACTCCATTTCCGTGGGATGACAGTGATTTTGGCGGGTTCAGTACAGCAGAACCCTGGCTTGGAATGAATGAAACTTATCCTCAAATTAATGCAAAGAGCCAAATTGGAGATCCGGACAGCATATTGGAGTTTTACCGGAAAATGATAGAGCTGAGAAACAGGGAAGAATACCGAGACTGTCTGGTATATGGTGACATTGAGCCGTTAGAAAGCTGCGGCCGGGTAATCGCATATGTGAGAAAAGACAAGGACAAAAAGATTTACTGCTATTTTAATTTTTCAAATGAATCTGCGGATGTCTGTCTGCCGGAGAAAGGATTGGATCTCTTTTGGGGAAATAGGAATGATGCCGGAAAACAGGGGGACCGCCTTACATTACAGCCATATCAGGCTGCACTGCTGAAATAATAAGGAGAAGATTATGGGAGAGAATCAGTATCGGGAAACGGCCAGAAAAATTCTTGAAATTGTGGGAAAAGACAATATTGTATCGGTAACGCATTGTGCAACGCGCCTGCGTTTTGTGGTAAAGGACCGGAATCAGATTGACGATAAAGCGATGGAGCAGGTGAACCAGGTAAAAGGAGTCTTTTTCACTTCCGGCCAATACCAGATCATCTTAGGGACCGGAATTGTGAATAAGGTTTATGAGCAAATATCACAGATGGGGCTGAAAACTCTGTCAAAACAGGAACAGGATGAACTTTTAAAAGAACAGCAGAAGGGAATTAAATATCTGATGCGCGTACTGGCCGATATCTTCGTGCCGATCATCCCGATTATCGCGGCGACCGGCCTGTTCCTGGGCCTGAAGGGCTGCATATTCAATGATAATGTGCTCAGCCTGTTTGGAGCGTCTTCAGCCATGATTCCCCAATATGTGCAGACTTTAGTCAGCGTGCTCACGGAAACTGCGTTTGCATTTCTTCCGGCAATCATATGCTGGTCTGCGTTTCGTGTATTTGGAGGAACTCCTGTAATCGGTCTGGTCATTGGACTGATGCTGGTATCGCCAAGCCTTCCTAACGCCTATGCGGTCGCTGACCCGAAAAGCGGTGTGGATGCGATCATGGCATTTGGAGTGATTCCCATCGTGGGATGTCAGGGAAGCGTTCTGACCGCGATTTTGACCGGATTTTTAGGGGCAAAGCTGGAAAAAAAGCTGAGAAAGGTTATGCCCGATGTTTTAGATCTGATCTTTACACCGTTTATAGTGATGCTGGTAATGCTTTTGGCAGTTCTTCTGGGAATCGGGCCGGTGATGCATGTATTCGAACTGAAACTGGTTCATGTGATCGAATCTCTGATTCATCTGCCGTTTGGAATCGGCGGTTTTGTGATTGGATTTACGTATCCGTTAGCCGTTATCACCGGACTCCATCACACTTACGTGATGATTGAGACTTCCCTTTTGGCTAATACAGGATTCAATCCGCTTATTACACTGTGTTCCATGTATGGGTTTGCCAATGTGGGAACCTGTCTGGCATTTATGGTGAAAACGAAAAAGCAGAACATTAAAGCGACCAGCATCGGCGCCATGCTGTCCCAGCTGTTTGGAATCAGCGAGCCGGTTCTGTTCGGCATTCAGTTAAGGTATAATTTAAAACCGCTGTTTGTAATGCTGACCACATCAGGACTGGGAGCGGCTCTGCTCTCCATATTCAGAATCCAGTCCAATTCCTATGGTTTGGCAGTTATTCCTTCCTATCTAATGTATATATATGAAGGAAGGCAGTTCCTTTTCTATCTTCTCATATCATTATTTACGGTGGCGTGCTGCTTTGTGCTCACCTGTCTGTTTGCAATTCCGCAGGAAGTGTCGGAAGAAGAAATGGATGAGGAAAATGATTTTGAAGGCCATTCCGATTTTTATGCTCCTGTCACAGGCCGCTTTGTACCTTTGGAGGAAGTGAAGGATGAGATGTTTTCATCTAAAGTGCTGGGAGACGGATTTGCCATTGATCCGGCGTCGGGGACGGTGAAAGCTCCGGTGGACGGAACGGTTACTGTGGCTTATCCTACCGGACACGCATTCGGAATCCGGACAGAAGGCGGGATGGAGATTCTAATCCATATTGGAATTGATACCGTGGAATTAAATGGTGACGGATTTAAGACCTATGTGGAACAGGGGCAAAGGATCAGGAAGGGAGAGCTTTTGGCCGAAGTGGATTTGGACAAAGTGAAGGAACGTGGAAAAGAGCCTGTTACAATGATTCTCTTCCCTTCGGGAGAACAGATGGAATACCAAAAGGACGGACAGAACGAGGAAGCGGGAACTCCGGTAAAGAGTATAAAAATATTAGCCTCTATTCGGGAAGAAAAGTAAAATACCGGGTGGAAAATCATGGTAAAATCAGTTATACTGAAAATATTATTGAAGATTTGCAATTATTCAGCAGATCTGTAGGGTTATAACGATTTTATCAAATGATTCTGGAGGTTTTCTATGGACGAATGGATAAGCTACCCCGGTGACAGCGCTGTGGGGATGGATGTTTTTCCGGTTAAAGAGCCGGTGGGGGCAGTTGTGGTCTGCCCCGGAGGAGGATATGGTTTTGTTTCCCCGAGAGAGGGCAGACCGGTGGCTAAGGCGTGGAACAGGGCAGGGTTTTGCGCATTTGTACTCACATATTCCTGTGAAGGAGCTCCTCTTGAAAAAAGACCGCTGCATCAGCTCAGCTGGGCCGTATCTCAGGTTAAGAAAATGTCCGGACAGTACGGCTTTTCTCCGGACAAAGTCATAACCTGCGGATTTTCGGCCGGAGGCCATCTGGCAGGGAATCTGGGAGTGGTTTGGAACCGTCCTGAGTGGTTTTTGGAAGGGACGGATCTGGAACTTCACCGCCCGGCAGCTCAGGTACTTTGCTATCCCGTGATAACGGCTGGAGAATTTGCCCACAGAGGAAGTTTTGACAACCTGGCCGGAACAGACAGGGCTCATCAGCAGGATTATTCTTTGGAAAATCTGGTAACGGAACAGACTCCGCCTACATTTTTATGGCATACCATAGCGGATGAATCCGTTCCGGTAGAGAATACACTGTTGTTTTCCAGAAAGCTGCTTGAGAACCATGTAATTCAGGAAGTACATTTATTCCCATTTGGATGCCATGGTCTGTCCTTGGCGACAGAGGAGGTTACTCAGGTGGAAAAGAACCGATATGCCGATCCGCATTTGGCTCATTGGTTTACCTTAGCAGCAGAGTGGGCGAAGGAAGTTTTAGAACATAAGAACAATTAAAAAACAGATGCCCGACAGATTATTTTCTGTCGGACATCTGTTTTTTTGCAAAGAAAATGTAATTGAATATTAAAATACCATCCCCAATAGTTTGCTATAATAATAGTAGGAAATCGGATAAAATGTGTATAGAAGATTGAAGAGGAAAATTAAGATAAAAGTAAAACAGAATACAAATATATCTGATAACATGAAGATAGGGAAGGAGATGTTAGATTATGGAGAAAAAATTAATAAGCTATGGTTTAGCGATTTTATTGCTTATGACCGCATGTACAGATAAAAAAACTGAGAATCAGGCGATTCCTGAATCCAATGTTTCAATCAGCCAGACTGCCGCCAATCCGTCGTCCGTACAATCGGAAGAGACGCCGGTAAAGACGGAAGAAGATATCCAAACTGTCGCAGCATACCAGTTTGTACCGGATTATGGTATCTGTGAAAAGGGAAATGCTCCCATCTATGTGATGGACCCGCAGAGCCGTCCGGTTGTGAAAGAAGATGACGCGGAGATCGAACTTTTATCCGCAGTATATCAAAACGGAACCATGCTGGCAAAATTTAGGACCAAGGATTACTCGGCGGTGCAGATACCGGAAGAGGAGGCTCAGGTTTTGTTGGAAACGGAAAAAGAAAATCAGAAAAAGCAGGAGCAGGGAGAACCTGTGCAATGGGATGACACTTATATTACCATTGATTCCGAAAAAGGAATATTGGTTAGAAGTCCATTTGCACAGCGGGTAAAAGAGGAAAATGAAAGACGGAACACCTCAAAGGAAAAAAGAACAAAATGCGTATACGGCGAGGGAATACCGGAAGTAGGCTATTCATTTACAAAATCCACAAGTTCTTCTGATTATGATAACTATCTGGAAAAAGGCTACATCACTACCGTATCAGAGCATTGTATGGAAGATAAAGTATTTGAAGTTTCCAGTCCAACTGGAGTTTACGAGATTAAGATGCCGGGATTTACAGAAACCTTGACATTTGAATTTGTACCGGCCATGCAGATACCTTCCTTGGAAGAACTAAAAGGGTATACCAGCCACAGCAGCGCCGGTATTTATGCAGTAGGAAGCTCTGAAGAAGAAGGAATGGAGCTGCAGTATTATACATATTCCAAGAAAAATGAGAGAATTTATCCGGATACCAATCAGTGCATTTTGGAGAAAGATGGAAATGTATATGAAAGGATCTATCACAATGATTACTGGGACGGATCTCACTACTCGATAACAGGTATTGGAAAGGGGAGACAGGGCGACAAACTTTTATTTCAAGTGCCTGAAGAAGAGAGAACTGGTGATTTTACTTTGAAAATCCCGCGGGTTAGGATAATTTCACAGGAATTATCAGATGTCATTGAGATTCAGATACCGGATGGAGAAGCAGACTCCGGACAAAAAATAGAGTTTGCCGACAGCACAATAACCATCAGCAAAGTGAAGAGAATGGAAGAACCTGTTTATTACGGCAATATTAACGGTGAGGACGTGAGTAAACCGGCTGTTTATCTTACGTTGAAAAGTGAGATGAAAGCAGCGGAGAGAAGTTTTTTACAGATGTCGGGCATCCAGCCGGATTCAAAGCACAGCGAGGAAGCCAGTCCGTATATAAGTTACATGATACCGGATCTTGATGAAAATGGAGAGCAGTATCCTTATAGCAAATTGATCGGATTTTATGCATTTTATGAAGACGGGGACAAAACAGTACAGGTTCAGTTCAGGAATCCGTCTTATTTACTGGATGAGGAATTTGAGCTGCCAATTGAGATGACGATGGGAGATTAAACAGCTGCCAAAGCAGCAGAAGGAGAGGCTAATATGAATGGATATCAGAAATATATAATTCCGTGCAGCCTCTTGGACATTCAGGGGCTGGAGCGTTTTTTTGAAAAGAAAGCCCAAAAGGGTTATTTGATCCGCAGCTTCTCTAAATGGAGTGATGTTGGAAGATTTGAAGAGGTTTTGGAAGGAACCTGCCATTTTTGCATTGATATTTATAGAAAAGATCTTACGAAGAAGGACGAGGGTGATCCCGAATTCTTAGAGTATATCGAAGAGTGTGAAGCGCTAGGATGGATTTACACATGCACTTATAAAAATCTTGTGATTTTTTACAACAGGGATGAAGACCGTCCTCTGGAATTGAAACGCAATAAGATAGCGGCCAGACAATATTTGGTTGATATAACCTGCCCGGAAGAAAAAAGAATGCTTCTGCGTCAGTCTTTGTATTCGGCAGGAGTTATGTCCTTTTGGTTTATTCTGCTGTTTTTAGGATTTTGGAAAGACGGGACAGAGAAAAATATGGGGATATGGATTTACTGCCTGATCTTTTTAAGCGGTTTGATGTTCATTAATTTATCCGGAGCGATTGCAAGATACATTCAGAACCTGCGGATCGGGAATGCCTTGGAGAAGGGAAACGATTATTTGCTCAGACCTGTATTCTGGGATGAAGATATGATAATGTCTCTGGTATTGCTGATAACGGAATTCGCACTTTTTCTGTGGAGTTATCAGATCTTCTCAGTCAGATCTGCGGTTTTGTCCTCCTGCTCTATGGTCATATCCGCAGCAATCCTTGGTTTAGGAAGAATTAAATACCGCATGGGGAAAAAGTGGAAGTATCCTATTATAATACGGCTTTGTTGTATTGTCCCCCTTATTCTGCTTTCCATATCCGTGAAAACGACTCCTACTGTATGCAATTACCGGTATGAGCTCCATTCCAATACGGACAATTACGGAGGGAATGACAGGGAAGGACAGATGAAAGAAGCAGTAATGAGAATGGAAGAAAAGGCAAAGTCCTGATTTTAATTTTAATTTAAAGTAAATAAGAAATAAAAATGAGAAATAAGGGTGTGGATCAGAGATCCGCATCTTTATTTTTACGGACATATTTTACCCTCCATCATCATAATTTGATGACATATCAGGTATAAAATGGGGAAATGGGGAGAAAATACACTTATAATATCCCATAAAATGCCGTTTTTGGCACGTTTTGAAAAGAATTTAAAAAAAATGAAAAAAATGCTTGACTTTTGTCGGCTGCTTTGGTATTCTATTAAACGTGCCTCAGATATGAATTTTTCGAGAGCGAAAAACAATTTTGAAAAAAATAAAAAAACTCTTGACAAAAACATAAAGATGAGATACAATAAATGAGTTGCTTCTGAAAAAGCAACACAATAAGAACCTTGATAATTAAAGATTGAACAGTATGTAAAACCCTGAAAATTCTAATAAAACAGGTCATGTTTGATGGCCTTGAATGAGAAAATTCAGAACAAATACAGAGATGTATACGAACCAAACAAAACAGTAAAGAGAGTTGAAAGACACTCTCCGGATTTAAAATTAGCTAACGTTAATTTTGAATCAAGATCAAAACTTTAACATGAGAGTTTGATCCTGGCTCAGGATGAACGCTGGCG
>NZ_PKUU01000025.1 GCF_002899675.1 Clostridium sp. chh4-2
GGAAAAAGCCTTGAAGATCGATGTAAAAAAAGTGGATATTCCAACTTTTTTCACATCGATCTTCAAGGCTTTTTCCGAAATCCCTTCACCCTTTACATAAATCCCCCAGCCAGAGAATGCAGGCCTCATAAGCCTGTCTCCCCTCCGCCCGTCCAGTATCCCTGTCAAAATCATGCTCCAGATAATAAACCGGATAAAAGACCGATCCCGGAATCCTCTGAGCCATCCTTTTAGAAACCCGGAACGGCACATCCTCATCCGAAGAGCTTGCCGTAAGAAACGCCGGAGGAAGGACAGAAAGATCATCTTCCCCCAAAGAATATCTCTTTAATTCCTCCTCATTCTCAGCCAGCCACAAGGGCCAGTCCCCATGCTGCCTCGCGCACACATAGAGGCTGTAACGCTTTTCAATAGGGCCTGAGGTCACAAAAGAAGCATTTTTCGCATCCTCAAGCAGAGCCCGGTCAATGAGCGGATAACGGAGGTAGAACGGGCTGGGTCTGTGAAATTCCGGTTCATCAAACCGGCAGTATCCATAAAAACTGATGATCCGTTCCGGCCCCGGAAGCCCCAGAGATATCAAGCGCCGGGCCAAAACCAGAGCAAGATAAGCGCCTGCGGAGCGGCCGAAGAGTATATATCTGGGCAATTCCCCGTCATTTTCATTCCGAAAGGCGGACCAGAACCAGCGCACACATTCCTCAGTCCCTGAATGGATATCCGCCAGAGAGCTTTCCGGGGCCAGCGGATAGTCAAAGGCCAGGAAATTATATCCGGCATTTGAGAACATCCGGCGGTAGATATCCGGCAGATCCTGTCTCTGGCCGTACATCAGTCCGCCGCCGTGGAAATACAGGATTGTCACGTTTTTCTCATTCTTTTTGGCGGGATAATAATCCGCATTTATGGAAAATCCCCCGTTCGTTTGAAATGTATAAGTATTCATGTAAATCACGTTCCCCCTAACCCATTAATTTGAAAAGCCTGGATGCAATCTGGGCTTGAAGTATCTGTTCCGAATCGGAAAAATTAAAGCCCAAAAGCTGTATGATCTTGTTTATTCGGTACCGGATCGTCTTGGGATGCAGATACATGGCCGCGGCAGTCTCCGAAAAACTCTGGTTTGTTTCCAGAAAACAGCTCAAGGTCTCCATGAGTTCAGGATAATCCTTTTTAAACTGCAGCAGCCTTGGCGGAATAAATTGTTCCGGGTGTTCCAGGTTGCCCATGGACATGAACAGTTTGTAGATTCCCAGATCGTCGTAGGACAGGGCGGAATCCTGCTGATAAAACAGGTGGAGGATTTTCTGTATATCCACGGCTTCCTGATTGATCTTGGGGATTCCGTTTCTGTCAGAGATGGAGCTTAACGAGATCTGATAGTTAAAATCAGGAATTCCCGGAGTTTTCCGCACGGCTTCGATCAGTTCCTGGGCGGTGCTTGTCAGGATCGGGCCGGTTTTTCTGGAAAAGTTATAGAGAAATGTGATCCGGCTCTCTTTTTCCAGATAGGCCATGCTCATCCACCTGCTTTTATACCGGGTTTTCAGCCCGTAGAAGATGCCTGCCGCCCAATCGGGATCGTTCATCAGCTGGGGATCTTTAGAAAACAAACGTATCATGATCACCTGATAGCTGTTGTGAAGATCGATGTGCAGGGTATTTAAAATATCTTCCGAGTGGCTGGAATCGAAGTTTCTGCCGTTCAGCAGGTCGCTTACCATGTTGTTGTTGCGGTGGAAACGGTTTTGGGAAACGGAATACTGCTTTAACAATTCCATCTGAAGGAAGCTGACCACATTTTCTATGACCATGAAATCGTCGTTGTCGATGATCCGGCCGCGGTTGTGAATCACCAGCTCATACCTGGCATGGTCTAAGTTGGGGACATCCACACTGATGGCCCGGCAGCCGTTTTCACAGTCTTCGGTGAAATAATTTACCCGAAGCTGTTTATATGAGAAATTCATATATCTGGTGGAGGTGATGGGGCGGATTTCGATCACCTCAAAATTATCCAGCGCCGGATTGGTGCTGATGCGCCGGCTGTGGGTGTGGTTGATTAAGGTCACGTCGCAGCCGATCATCTTTTTCAGTTCCTCTAAAAGCTGTTGTAGGGTGGGCTCTTTAAGCGCCATGCGGATCAGTTTGTTGTGGACGTCATAGTGGCGGTTCAGCATGGCGATGTTGGAATCGATGATGGGGCCTAAGATTTCCAGAATCACGGATTCATATTTTACTTCCTTTGGAATCTGTATCAGAGGGAGGGCGTGGAGATTGCAGTAATGGGTGATTTCCTCCGGGATATCAGAAACAAAACGGTCCAGCTTGATGATGAGAGCGCTGATGCCGATGGACGTCAGTTTACATAAGAATTGAACGATTTCGTCAGAAGACAGATCTTTCAGGGCGAAATAGCTTGTCAAAATGATTTCGCCTTCATTTCCCCAGTTTTCAATATCCACAGCCTCTAAAACCATGATGCCGGTTACATGGAGCGAAAGCCCGTCGCCGCCTGCAATTACCCGGGCTGTGGACAGCGACGGTATGGTAAGGATTTTTGCTACATCCATAAGAATACCTCCTTTTATCTGTTGAGGATAAAAAAATAAAGATTTATTGTATTTTGTTGCCGATGAAAATAAAAATGGCCACGTTATAATGATAGTATCACAAACAAGGAGGAATGCAAATGCTATTTACTGTAATCAAAAAAAATAGTTATCAGGATTCTGTTAATTTGATGCTCCTTACAAACCGGATCAATACGCTTTCGGGAGTAAAAAGAAGTTCGATTATGATGGGGACTGAAGCGAATAAGGATATATACAAAAACACCGGATTTTATACCGATGATTTGGAAGAGGCGGCGCCCAATGATATGGTTATCGTTGTGGATGCGGATCAGGAAGATGTGGTGGGTCTGGTGCTGAAAGAGGCGGAAACATTTCTGGGCAATTTGTCGGCGGTTCGGGAAAAGAGCAAAGAATCGTCCGCCGAAGATTGGGAGACGGCCAAAAAGCTGCTTCCTCAGGCAAACCTGGCGCTGTTTTCCATTCCGGGAGAATATGCGGCCAACGATCTGGAAGAGGCATTGGACCGGGGGCTTCATGTATTTTCATTTACGGACAATGTTTCCCTCGAGGACGAGGTGCGGTTAAAAAAGAAAGCGCATGAAAGGGGACTGCTGTTTATGGGGCCGGACTGTGGAACCGGAATTATCTCCGGCGTTCCCATCGCATTTACCAATGTGGTCAGCCCAGGAAATATCGGGATTGTGGGGGCTTCCGGCACCGGCATCCAGGAAGTGACTGCCATAATCGAGCGCCTGGGCGGAGGCGTTATCCATGCCATTGGCACCGGGGGCCGCGATCTGAGCCGGGAAGTGGGCGCGGTTACCATGAAGGACGCCATTCTGGCTCTCCAATATCATGATCCTACGGATGTGATCGTAATCATTTCCAAGCCGCCGTGCAAAGAGGTGAGAGATGAAGTGGTGGAACTGCTTCAGAGCGTGGATAAATCGGTGGTGGCCGTATTTTTAGGTGAAAAACCGGATCACCACGAAGGCAATGTGTATCTGGCCCACACCCTTGAAGAGGCGGCATATATGGCGGTGGACCTGGCGAAGGGCAGGCCCGTGAAAACCAATTACGGCCAGGACGAATGTGAAGTTCGGGCTCTTGTAGGTGAAGAACAGACGGTTAAGGGCCTGTATTCCGGCGGAACGCTGGCGGCGGAAGCCGGTATGATGATCTCCGAGTCATTGGAGCTTGGCGGTCTGATTAAAAAAGACGGATACATTCTTCAGGCCGGAGGTTATGAAATCATCGATTTGGGTGACGATGTGTATACCCAGGGCAAGCCCCATCCGATGATTGATCCCGAAGTCCGGATCAGGAAGATGAGGGAATATGCGGCGCAGCCTGATACGGGAGTGATTCTTTTGGACTGTGTGCTGGGATACGGATGCCACCCGGATATGGCCGGCGCGCTGGCTCCGGTAATCGAAGAGACCATCGCCCAGGCGGAAAAAGAAGGCAGGAAGCTCTATTATGTGGCATCTGTCTGCGGAACCAGGCTGGATATCCAGGATTACGATAAGTCGGCGGAAACATTGAAACGCAGCGGGGCCATAGTGGAAGAGAGCAACGCCAAAGCGGTCAGGACGGCTTTAAAGCTTAAAGGACTTACAAACAGGGAACCGGATAAAAAGGTGGTGGAATGGACCGGGAAAAAGAAGGAACTTTCCCCGCCGGACGATAAAATCATGGAACTTTTAAATTCCAAACCACGCGTTATCAATGTGGGCGTAAAAGGCTTCTGCGAATCCATCAGAAAATATGACGGGGAAGTCGTACAGTTTGACTGGAAGCCCATGGCAGGAGGCAATAAAAAGATCATCAGCCTTTTAAGAGTGCTGAAAAACCATCCTGAGATAGACGAGATGAACCGCAGAGTAATCGAACGGATGAAAAATTCCCAGCCGTTTTTAACAGATGTGGTTCCCGCTGAATCGGCGATACCGGAATTAAAGGAACACACCCTGCTTCATGCGGGGCCGCCGATCTCATATGAGAATATGACCGGGCCGATGAAAGGTTCCTGTATAGGAGCCGTCTTGTTTGAAGGCTGGGCGGAAAATGAAGAGGAAGCGAAGGCTCTTTTGGAACAGGGAAAAGTCCGGTTCCTTCCCTGTCATCATGTGGGAGCCGTGGGCCCTATGGGCGGCATCACTTCAGCGCATATGCCTCTTTTAGTGGTGAACAACCGCCTGGACGGTACCGTGGCCTACTGCACCTTAAATGAAGGGATCGGCAAGGTGCTCCGGTTTGGGGCTTATTCACAGGAAGTGGTGGACCGGCTCTGCTGGATGCGTGATACGCTGGGACCTGTTCTTTCCCGGGCTTTGCAGAAAAAAGAAGGCGGGCTTAACTTAAACGTAATTATCGCAAAAGCCATTACCATGGGAGACGAATTCCATCAGAGAAATATAGCGGCGTCCCTGATCTTCATGAAAGAGATGACGCCTCTCATAATGGAATCCGATATAGAGGAAGTTAAAAAGAGAGAAGTGGTCCGTTTCCTGGCGGATACAGACCAGTTTTTCTTAAATGTTATGATGGCCGCAGGAAAATCCATTACGGACTGCGCGAGAAAATTAAAGGAAGGCTGTGTGGTCACAGCCATGGCGCGAAACGGCGTTGAATTCGGCATCCGCATCAGCGGCCTTGGGGACCGGTGGTTTACGGCACCTGTCAACGTGCCGAAAGGATTGTATTTCAGCGGTTATGAAGAGGCGGACGCCAACCCGGATATGGGAGACAGCGCCATCACGGAGACTGTAGGCGTGGGCGGAATGGCCATGATCGCAGCTCCCGGCGTCACCCGGTTTGTGGGTGCAGGCGGGTTCGGAGACGCACTGCAGGTTTCGGAGGAGATGGAGCGGATCTGCATCAGCCACAATTCCGGCTTTACCATCCCAACCTGGGACTTTAAAGGAAGCCTTTTGGGAATCGATATCCGAAAGGTGGTATCCACGGGAATCACTCCTCTGATAAATACGGGAATTGCCCATAAAAATGCGGGCGTAGGCCAAATCGGTGCGGGAACCGTAAGAGCTCCTCTGGCCTGTTTTGAGAAAGCATTGGAAGCATACAAAGGAGAGTTTTATGAAGAATAGATTGGTTCTGGCATTGGGAGGTAATGCCATTTTAACGGACGATGCGACGGCCAAAGCCCAGTGCAGGGCGCTTCAGGAAGTCAGCCGTCATCTTTGTTATCTGGCCCGGGACGGATGGGAGATTGTCATCGCCCACGGAAACGGCCCTCAGGTCGGCAACTTGTATCTTCAGCAGAAAGCGGGAGAATGTGAGAAAAATCCGGTGATGCCCATGGACACCTGTGTTGCCATGACGCAGGGCAGCATCGGCTACTGGCTTCAGAATGCGCTTCAGGAAGAACTGAACCGGAGCGGAATCCGGCGCAACGTGGTTTCTCTTGTAACCAGGGTGGAGGTGGACGAAAATGACAAGGCATTTACCCATCCCACCAAACCCATCGGCCCGTTTCTCTCAGAAAAAGAGGCGTTTGCGGCCATGGAAAAAGAACAATGTCTTTATGTAGAAGATTCCGGCAGAGGATGGAGAAAAGTGGTTCCATCCCCCAAGCCGTTAAGCATTCTGGAATTTCCGGCTGTGCGCCAGCTGTTAAGCCCTGAAAATATCGTGATATGCGGAGGCGGAGGCGGCATTCCGGTCGTGAAGTCGGGCGTCGGCTACCGCGGTGTGGAAGCCGTGGTGGATAAAGACCTGGCCGCTGAAAAACTGGCTGAGCTGGTGGATGCGGATGTGCTTTTAATACTGACAGGCGTGGAATATGTATACATCAACTTCAATAAACCGGACGAGATGCCTTTAAAACAGGTAACCAGCTCAGAGCTGAAGCGCTACATCAGAGAACACCAATTTCCTGAGGGAAGCATGCTGCCGAAGATTCAGGCGGCCATGACATTTGCTGAATCAGGAGAAAACCGCAGATCGGTGATCACTTCCATAGAAAAACTGGACTGTTTAGGAGACGGTGCGGGGACGAAGATCATCGCATCCTGAAAACGGCAAAAGGAGCGGGGAATTATTATCCCTGAGAGATAAAAAAACACGAAATTATTTACGGGCTTACCCAATGACGTTTGGTCAAAATACATCTATACTAATATATAAATTACAGAAAGGAGAGGTGCAGTTATGATAAAGACGGCGAACCAGGAAGCATTAAATCGTCTGAAGAATGCGTCTCCCCGTTTGGTGGATATCCGCCAGGCGAAAGATGTTTTAAAGGATTTTGATAAGTACACGGTGCTTCACGCAGGACCGCCTATCGATTACCCCGGGATGTGCGCTCCCATGCAGGAGGCAGTTCATGCCGCACTGATCTACGAAGGCCTGGCCGAAAACCGGGACAGCGCCAAACAACTGGCGGAAAGCGGGAGAATCCGGTTCGAAACATGCCATGAAAAGGGCGCGGTAGGGCCGATGACCGGGGTGACCACTTGGTCTATGCCTCTGTTTGTGGTAGAAAATACGGCCAATGGAAATCTGGCATACAGCACGATCAATGAAGGGGCGGGCGACGTGATCCGCTTCGGAGCTTGTACGGACCGGACAATCAGCCGCCTTCACTGGATAGAAGAGGAACTGGCTCCTGCTTTGAGAAAGGCCGTTGACCATATGGGAGGGCTGGATGTGAGCGCGGTGATGGCTCAGGCACTTTCCATGGGAGACGAGCTTCATATGAGAAATATCGCCTCTTCCATGGTGCTGCTGCACCGTTTGGCTGCCCCGTTGGCTCAGGCGTGTTCCGGCGGAGAATTGGGCAGGATCATGGAGTTTCTTACCAACAGAAATGATCAGTTTTTCTTAAATATCGCCATGGCATCTAATAAGAGCGCCGCGGATGCGGCGGACGGGATCAAAGAGTCCTCCATCGTCACGGCCATCGCCAGAAATGGAGTGGAGGTGGGAATCCGCATCAGCAGCCTGCCGGGACAGTGGTTTACAGCTCCGGCTCCATTGGTGGATGGATTGTATTTTTCAGGATTCAGCCAGGAAGACGCCAACGGGGATATCGGGGACAGCGCCATTATGGAGGTCAACGGATTCGGCGGATTTGCGATGGCGGCGTCGCCTGCAATCGTCCGGCTGTTGGGAATACCGGATACGGACGAAGCACTGGAATTTACGAAAACAATGAGAAATATCTGTATCGGGGAACATCAAAAATATACAATTCCCGGGCTGAATTTCGCAGGACTGCCACTTGGAATCGATATCATGAAGGTGGCGGAAACTACCATCACTCCGGGAATTAATACGGCGATTGTCAGCAAAAGGCCGGGAGACGGAATGATCGGTGCAGGTCTTTCGAGAGTTCCTTTTGAAGCTTTTGAAAAGGCACTGATCGCATTTGACGCCTCTTTGACGGAGGAAGAGAGATGACCGGATTCCTGCTTTGGGCCGGAGCGGCAGCACCGATCGTCATACTGTTTCTGGCCATGAGCATTTTACAGATGAAGACGGAAAAGGCGGCTTTACTGGGCCTTGCGGTTTCCGGTCTGGCGGCTGTAACGCTGGGGATGGATTCTTTTGCCAATCTTTTCATTAACCTGACAAAAGGGGCGTGGAGCGCAGTTTCCATCCTGATTGTGATCTGGCCGGCCATCGTGCTATACGAGATTCTCCAAAGAACAGGGGCATTTGAAACAATTAAGAAACTGGCGATAGACAACAGCAAAGACCAGCTGTTTTTGATCCTGTTATTCTGCTGGCTGTTTTCCAGCTTCCTTCAGGGGATCACAGGTTTTGGAGTGCCGGTTGCCGTATGCGCGCCGCTTTTGATCGCTATCGGAGTGACGCCGGGATGGGCGGTGGTAATCACACTGATCGGACATGCCTGGGCCAATACATTCGGAACCTTTGCGCTGGCCTGGGAAGCCCTGATAACCCAGTCGGGATTGACCGATATAGGGATGACGCTGGTGATGACATGCTGCTTTTTATGGGCGGTGGATTTTGCCGGAGGAGTGCTGATCTGTGCTTTTTACGGAGGAAAGCGGGCGGTATCCCATATGATGCCTTTTCTTGTAATCATCAGCATGATTCACGGAGGAGGCCAGCTGGCGGCAGGATTTATGAATACCACTATAGCAGCATTTCTGCCCACCACAATTGCATTGGGAGCTGCGGCAGTATTTTTAAAATGCGGGTATTACAGGGAAGCATGGAGCCTCCCTTCGAGGATATTGAAGGAACCGGAAAGCGGCGGGAACGCTGTTAACGGAAACGCTTCCATCGGTCTGGCGCTTCTGCCATTTGGCCTGCTGGTGTGTTTTTCCGTGGTAATTCTGATGGTTAAGCCGGTGAATCTGTGGCTTGGCAGACTGGTGCTCCAGCTGTCATTTCCGGCCACTGAGACGGGAAGGGGATTTGTAAATGAAGCCACTGGAAGTTTTGGACCTCTCCATATTCTGACCCATGCCGGTTTTATTCTTTTCCTGTCGGTAAGCGTAACCTGGATGGCATTCCTGAAAAAGGGGATTCTGCATGGAAATGATGCGTCTGCTGTGATGAAGGGGACGCTTAAAAAGACGGTTCCGGCCTCTCTCGGAATTCTTCTTCTGGTGATGATGGCGCAGGTGCTGCGGGGCAGCGGCCTGATGGAAATCATCGCTCAGGGGGTGACTGCGGCGGCCGGAAGGCTTTATGGAATGGCGGCCCCGTTTATCGGAATCCTGGGCGCATTTGTGACTTCTTCCAATACCTCTTCCAATATCCTGCTGGGCAGTTTCCAGGCGGCTATGGCTTCGGCTCTTCATATTAACAGCTGGATCATACTGGCGGCTCAGACGGTGGGAGGGGCCATAGGTACCATCGTGGGGCCTTCTACCATTCTTCTGGGAACCACCACGGCCGGATGCCGGGGAAAAGAGGGATGGGTGCTGAAGAAAATGCTTCCTTTGGCGGTTACGGAAGTATTTTTCGTGGGAATCATAACCCTGATTTTATCGTTTGCGGTATAAAGGAGGCGGACGTTTGAACTGCAGCAAAATCGGACTGCCGCTGCCGGCAGGAAACTGGCAGGGAAGGGTCCACAGCGTATTTGAACATAGTTTTAATGTATTGACAGATGAAAACCGGCCGATGCTGGTAATCCATTCATTTCCGTATATTGTTCCGCCGGGCTCCTTTTACATAAAGGATTTGGACACCGGAAGTATCGAAGCCGGAACAGAGGTGAACGGGGATGATCAGCGGATCTGCATAGGCGGAAAGAGCATTTGGATTGAAGAGGAGTGCCGGAGGATTGATACGGCTCTTCCTGAACTGGAAAACAGGGAATTTTTGCTGGATTCATATAAAATGCTGCTGAATGAGAGACGAAAACAGCAGCAGGCGCCTTTGGAAATGGCCCTCCAAATCTATGGACGCCTGGATGAGGGAATCGGCCGTTTTTTTAAAGCGTTAAAGCGGCGGGACAAAGAGATGCTTAAATCTGCGGCAGAACAATGTATCGGGCTGGGATTTGGGCTTACGCCTTCGGGAGATGATTTGCTGTCGGGGATTTTAGCGGTTTTAAGATGTTTTGATCCGTCCGCATTTAAACTGGCGGCGGAAGCGGTGGCATCGGAATTACACAGAACCAACGACATCAGTAAATCCTATCTGATCTGGGCATGCGGGGGAAATGCCTCAGATGTGGTGATCCATACCATTCAGGGATTGACTGACCCGAAACAACAAAAAGAAGCCGGAAAACTTTTGCAGCTTGGGCATACCTCAGGGGCGGATATATTGGAGGGGATCATACGGGCGGCAGAGTATTTACAGGCAGAGCCGGCAGACAGCCGGAAGGAATACAAACTATAAAATGATTGAATAACAGGAGGATGGATATGAAGAGTACATTGGGACAGAAACTTAAAAATATGGGGCCGGCGGCAATTATTACAAGTGCATTTATTGGTCCTGGAACGATAACGACAGCCACCATGGCGGGCGTGAGTTTTGGATATGCCCTGTTGTGGACCGTGGTATTTTCCGGAATTTCTTTAATTATACTGATGGAAATGGCAGCCCGTACGGTTATCGCATCCAATATGAATGTGATTGATGCGTCCATTGCCATATTTCCGGAAAAGAAGGGGTGGAAGATCCTGATCCAGGCAGTTGTTTTCCTTGCGGTAGCGGCCGTATGTTTTGCATTTCAGGCGGGTAATGAAATCGGTGCGTCGGCAGGTCTTGGGGACATATTCGGAATGCCTCAGTGGCTGGCAGCTTTGATTGTAGGCACATTAGCTATGTTGACGGCAGTTTTAGGATCTTATAAATTGCTTGAAAAGATTATGCAGATATTTGTAAGTTTGATGGGCATTATTTTCTTCATCACGATGATCACGGTGCGCCCCAGCTTATCCGGAATCCTGAAGGGAATTATCCCCACATTGCCGGAAGGAAGCATTGTGAGCAGTTTGGCTTTAATCGGAACCACTTTAGTAGGAATCAACCTGATCCTTCACTCGATCACCTGTGAAGGCAGATATAATAAGATAGAAGACCTCCCGGACGCCCGGTTTGACATCAATGTAAACGTAATTATCGGAGTTGTTATCACAATGTCCATTATCATCACCAGTTCCGCAGTTTTATACGGCACAGGCACCCAAGTAAACAGTCCGCTGGTATTTTCAAAACAGCTGGAACCGGTTTTGGGCAGCTGGGCCCGTATTATCGGCAACATCGGATTATTTGCAGCAGGACTTTCTTCTGCAATCGCTGTTCCTTTTACCATCAAGTCGATTTTCAGCAGACTGTTCCATTGGGAAGGCGGCGGTGACTGCATTCAGGCGAAAACCGTGGGAGCCATCGTGGTTGTATTCGGTACCGTACTGGCTATGATCAACACAAAACCAACTCAGATTATCGTATTCGCGCAGGCTACCAGTGGATTTTCACTTCCGTTTATCGCCATTCTTCTGATGCTTGTTACGAACAATAAAAAAATCATGGGAGAGTACACCAACTCAAAGCCCAGAAACATCTGGGGAGCGATCGCGGTTTTCGTCACATTGGGTCTGGGAATCTGGGGACTTTACGGCGCCCTTTCCAATTTCCTGTAAACTTAAAATATTGAAAATGGAGGGTTTCTATGCAGAAAGCAAATGAAATTGCGGTGGGCAGGCTGATGTCTTCCGAACCGGTACTTATAGATGTAAAGCCCGCCTATGAGGTGTTAAACGGGCTTGAGAGGAATATCATCCTTCACTCCGGCCCGCCGATTGAATTTGAACAGATGTGCGAACCCATGAAAGGCGCTGTGTACTGCGCGCTTTTAAATGAGGGGATCGCAAAGGATATTGAAGAAGCGAAGATTAAGGCCGTCGACGGCAGCGTTGTTTATAAGACCTGCCACGAGTTCGGAGCAGTCGGCCCGATGACCGGCCTCACCACATGGTCCATGCCCCTTTGGGTGGTGGAAGACAGAAATACCGGAAAAAGAAGCTATGCCAACATCAGCGAGGGCAGCGGAGTCGGCCTGCGGTTCGGCGAATATTCGGAGAAAACCCTGAACAGGCTGAAATGGATGGAGCGTGTGGCGGCGCCTGTATTTTCCAGGATTATCCGGGAACTGGGCGGAATCGATCTGGCCCCCATCATGGCCCAGGGGCTTTCCATGGGTGACGAGCTGCACATGAGAAACCATGCGACCACGGCTCTCATCTTAAAGCTTTTATGTCCCCATATCGCCAGAACGGCGGGAGAGGATGCAGAAGATATACTGAAATTCATCGGAGTGGGCAACGACCAGTTCTTCCTCAATTTAGCCATGGCGGCTAATAAACTGGCGGCCGATGCGGCCGACGGGGTGGAAGGGTCTACGATGGTTACCGCTATCGCCAGAAACGGCGTCGATATAGGAATCCGCATCAGCGGACTGCCTGGCCGCTGGTTTACCGCTCCGTCTCCCGTGGTGGACGGGCTCTATTTCCCGGGATATGTGAAAGAGGACGCCAATCCCGATATTGGGGACAGCGCGATCATGGAGGTGGGCGGATTCGGAGGCTGCGCTATGGTGGCAGCTCCGGCAATTGTAAGATTTTTGGGAGCCGAAAGCGTGCAGACCGCCATCGATACCACGGATTCCATGTATAAGATCACATTGGCCGAGCATCCCAAATATCAGATACCGATCAATGATTTCAGAGGCGTTCCGTGCGGAATTGATATTATGAAAGTGGTTGAGACGAGGATCACTCCGGTGCTTAATACGGCGATCGCGTCCAACCGGGCAGGAGTGGGAATGGTAGGCGCAGGAATGTCGGTACTTCCCATAGAGCCATTTGAAGAGGCTTTGATGGCGCTTGCAGAAAATTTGGGGATATAGGAGGTAAAAATGCCGATGATAGTTAAAAATATAGTAAAAGAAAACCGCTATTATGATTCCGCCACATTGATGCTGTTAACCAGCAAGATCGGAAAACAGCTGGTTTCTACAAAGAATGTGGCAGTGATGATGGCAACGGATATGAATAAGGATTTGATGGAGGCTTCCAAGCTGCTGACAGATGATGGAAGGGCAGCAGGGGCCAACGACCTGGTTTTTGCCATACGTGCGGAATCGGAGGAAGCGGTAGACAAGGTTCTGGAAATGGCTACGGAGGAACTGAATAAAAAAGCCGCCCATATGAAAAAGGAAAGCAGTGATGTGGTTAAAACCGTGGAAGAAGCCATAAGCCAGTGCCCGGATGCTTCCATAGCAGTGGTTTCCCTGCCCGGTAAATTCGCAGCAAGAGAAGTGAAAAAGCTTCTTATGGCGGACCGCCATGTCCTTCTCTTCAGTGATAATGTGACGCTGGAAGAAGAGAAAAATCTAAAGGATCTGGCTCTGGAACGGGGACTTTTAATGATGGGGCCAGACTGCGGAACAGCGGTGATCAACGGAGTGGGTTTGGGCTTTGCCAATCAGGTGAAACGCGGAAATATCGGAATTGTGGCTGCGTCGGGAACCGGACTCCAGGAAGTTATGTGCCAGATCAGCAACCGCGGCGGAGGGATCTCCCAAGCCTTTGGCACCGGAGGAAGAGATGTGAAGGAGGCCATAGGAGGCCGCATGATGCTGTCCTGCCTGGAACTTCTGGAAAATGACGATCATACGGATGTAATCGTAATTGTATCCAAGCCCCCGGCTCCTTCCGTATTGGATAAGATCGCTTCTTATCTTCGCGGCAGGAATAAAACTGTGGTGGCCTGCTTTTTAGGCAGTGAAAAGAAAGAGGAAGCGGATGTTCCCTGGTTAGAAGCCGCAACCTTGGAGGAGGCGGCGCGCATGGCGCTTCAGCTGTCCGGTACGGGAGACAGCACCAGCCATGAGCCGGACCCGGAGATCGTCTCCTCCATGGCCGCTCAGAAAAATCTGCTTCAGCCTCAGCAAAAATACATCCGCGGCCTGTATTGCGGAGGAACTCTGGCTTATGAAGCCATGCTGATGATTCGCGAGCATACCAAAAAGGTGTATTCCAATATTGCGATGACTGAAGATGAAAAGATTGGCGGCGCTCAAAATTCCAGAGAACATACGATTCTGGATTTGGGAGACGATGAGTTTACCGTTGGCAAACCCCATCCGATGATTGAACCGTCTTTAAGAGAAGAGCGGCTTTTGATGGAAGCTGCCGATCCGGAAACAGCGCTGATTCTGACAGATGTGGAGATCGGCTATGGTTCCAACGAGAATCCGGCAGCAGTTTTGGCGGAAGAAGTGGCAAAAGCCCAAAAGATGCTTCAGGAGCAGAACCGCCACGTCATCTTTGCAGCAGCGATCTGCGGCACCTATGAGGATTTCCAGAATTATGACGCCCAAAAACAGATTCTGGAAAAACAGGGAATTTTGGTGGCAGAATCCAACGCACAGGCGGTAAAACTGGCCTTGTCGGCAGTTATCAGTGAGGAAAAGGAGAAACGCGTATGAGAAATAAGCCGATTACACAGGAGACCAATATGGAGGTCATCAATCTTGGACTGACCGGATTTTATGATTCCGTCCGCTCTCAGCAGATTCCATGCGTGCACGTGGACTGGAGGCCGCCGGCAGGCGGAAACCTGCGGCTGATAGAAATCCTGGACCGCTTGGCGGAGAGGGGGTAGGGGGCTTTTTCTTTCAGAGGGGACGCCAGGAAGAATTGGGAACCGGGGCGGATGGGCGGACATAGGATGGTGATGGGATTCGGGTTCCGGCCGGAGAGTTACTAGGTTCCCAAGGACAAAAAGAGACAGGGCGGCGCCATTCGAGGTGAACTTTTGATAACTTCACCTCTCAAGGGCGCCTCACAGACTGATTCGGAATTCAGTCTGTGCCTGTCTCTTTTTGCCCTTGGGAACCAAGTAACTCTAACCGGCCTTCACACGAATCCCATCACCATCCTATGTCCGCCCATCCGCCCCGGTTCCCAATTCTTCCTGGCTGTGTACTGGCTGGCTGAGAGAGGGAAAAGCGTATTATGGGAAAAGCGTATTATTGAAAAAGCATATTATTGAAAAGACATATTGCTAAAAGGGTGTATCACTCGAAAATATAGTTTTCTTTGATTAATTGGATAAAGGCTTCTTTTTCGGGTTCGGGAGTTTTTTTCTTGGTGTATGCGATTACGTGGCGGCGGTATAGTTGGGGGGAGATGGAAAAGTAGCGGATTCCGTCTATTTTTTTTATTGAAGAGCGGGGCATGAGGGAGATTCCTACGCCTTCTGTCAGCATGGAGATGACTGCTGACTTGCTGCTGATTTCGCAAATTATGTGGGGCTTTATCTGGTGGGCGCTGCACATGGTTTCTTCTAATTCCCGTATTATGGTGCCTTTGGGGGAGAGGATGAAAGGGGCTTGGGATAAGGCGTTCCATAGAAGTCCCTTGTCATTAAAGTAAGCGTGGAATGAAGGCATATCGGGTATTGCGAGAAAGAGTTCTTCGTCCAGAAGGAGTTCGTAGGCGGTGGGTATCCGGCCTGTGTCGTCCACGGCCAGAAGCGCCATGTCCAGTTTGCCTGAGGTGAGCATTTTGATCATGGGGAGACTGTGGTCTTCCAGGATATGAAAGGTGACATTGGGATAATTCTCCTTGTAAAGGGCCGAGACTTTGGAGAATACACGGATTCCTTTTTGGGAGGAGATTCCGATGGTAAAATCCATTGTTTGATTGGCGGCCATGTCTGCGATTGTGTCGTAGACCTGTTTTTTGATTTCCAGCATCTTTTTAGCGCCTTCTAAGTAGCACAGGCCTGCAGGAGTGGGAGACAGCTCTTTGCTGTGGCGGTAAAAGAGCGGGGTGCCCAGTTCGCTTTCCAGATTGGCAAGGCATTGGCTTAATGTGGACTGGGAGACGTAGAGCTTTTCGGCCGCTTTCGTGATATTTTTCTGTTCCGCAATTTCCAATATATAAGAGATATGTTTGGTGTTCATCGTTGGCTCCATTCCGCTGTCTGAACTGTTACTGCCGGGCAGCATTTGTTGGCATTTTAACTTCTATTCTATTATAAGAGAATCGGAAGAAGGATGCAAGGGAGAACCCTTTGCATTATCGATTTTTTCGATTACATACATTAAATTTACATATTGGATTTTCCGATGGCGGATTGTTATACTGAAAGTAACAAAAAGTGCGGCCGGGGCAGGCGCAGGTATCGGAAGGCGGAACTGTTACCGGGAGCGCAGGCTTATGGAAATTGATGTGGGGAAAAGGAGAGGAAAGATATGGGATTATGTCCGATTATACGTTTGGATGAACATGATAATGTGGTGGTGGCCCGTCATGATATAGGAGCCGGAGTTGAGATACCGGAAGAGGGGATCACCACCCGGATGGAAGTTCCGGCAGGATATAAGGTGGCGTCGTCATTTATTAAAAAGGGAGAACCTGTTAAAAAATATAATACTGTAATCGGCTATGCGGCGGAAGATACGCTTCCGGGCACCATGATGCACAGTCATAACATCCTGTTTGATCAGGTGGATAAGGACTATGCATTTTCCAGAGATTATAAGCCTGTGGAGCTGGTGCCGGAAAAGGAACGGCCCACATTTATGGGAATCGTGCGAGAAGACGGACGGGTGGCTACAAGGAATTTCATCGCAATTCCGGTTGCGGGAAACTGTGCGGGCACGGTGGCCAGGCGGATTGCCGGTCATTTCACCCCTGAAGTGATGAAAGCCTATCCCAATGTGGACGGGGTAATTCCGTTTATCACGGGAATCGGATGCGGAATGGAGATGACGGGAGAGGCCATGGATCTTCTGCGACGGACGATTTCCGGCCACTGCGTCAATCCCAATATAGCCGGAGCTCTGGTGTGCGCCCTGGGATGCGAGAGAAATAATATCGACGGAATGTTTGAACAGGAAGGCCTGACGGAAGGCCCTATGATGAGAAGGCTTGTAATGCAGGAAGTGGGCGGAACGGCCAAATCGGTTAAACTCGGCATTCAGGCCGTATACGAGATGCTGGAAATCGCTAATCAGGTCAAGAGAGAGCCTGTTTCTGTGGAACATCTGGTGCTGGCGCTGCAGTGCGGCGGATCGGATGGATTTTCCGGCCTGTCGGCAAACCCGGCGCTTGGAAAAGCGGTGGACTTGCTTGTGAAAAATGGAGGAACCGCCATTTTAGCGGAGATTACGGAATTATTTGGCGTGGAACACACGCTGACCTGCCGGGCGAAAACGCCTGAAGTGGGACAGAAATTCGTGGACCGTCTGAACTGGTGGCTGGAATACAATAAAGGGCGCGACTGTCAGATCAACGGCAAAGTGAGCCCGGGCAACAATAAGGGCGGTCTGGCAAATGTGCTGGAAAAATCCCTGGGCGGAGCAAAAAAAGGCGGAAGCACCCCGGTCAATGCGTTCTATCAGTATGCGGAGCGCGTGACGGAAAAGGGCCTTGTGATCATGGACAGCCCGGGATACGATCCTGTATCCGTAACCGGAGAATTTGCCGCCGGAGCGACTCTCTGTGCATTTACCACAGGACGCGGTTCCTGCTTTGGTGCGGTACACTGCCCGACTGTTAAGCTGGCGTCCAATTCCACGATGTATCAGAATTTGATCGACGACATGGATATTAACTGCGGCATGGTGATCGATGGGGAAAAGAATCTGGATGAGATGGGACAGATTATTTTTGAAAAACTGATCCGTGTGGCATCTGGAGAGACGACTAAGAGCGAGGCGCTGGGAATCGGCTATGATGAGTATGTTCCATGGCAGATTGGAGTGTTGGCATAGTGTTATTTGAATAAATAAACAAGAAAAAAAGGAATCAGGAAAGGCGGGAGCCGGACCTGATTCCTTTTTTAATTAAATCCACCCAGATACCGGTCGAACAAATTAAGCAGCAGTCTGAGCAGATACTTTACCGGTTCCGATAAAATGATATTCTTTGAATAGGCCGCGGCCACGTAAAAAGGCTGGGGCGGGTCCAGCGGATAGGTATGGAAGGAATCTTCTGCATGAAGTGAGAATTTGGGGATGAAACAGTTGCTCAGCCCTCTGTTTAACATATACCGTTCCGTTGTATAATCATTGGTTTCGCAGAGGATTTTAGGCGTGATCCCCATGGAATTCAGCGCTTTGTCTTCGATATTTCTGGAGTAGGTGTCAGGAGGGTCCAGAATAAAGTAGTCGCCGGCCAGGATGGAATAACCGTCTTTAAACGGATTTTCTTCCTTCAGCGCAGGATGGCCTGCCGGAAGGGCCAGCAATAGTTCATCCTTGCACAGCGGCAGAAATTCCAGGCTTCCATGCTGCAGGGAAGAGGTCAGAACCACCGCAATATCCAGATTGCCCTGAATCAGGGCTTCTTTTGCATCCTGAGAACTGTATTGGCGGGTGGAAATCTCGATATCGGGAAATTCCCGGCGGAATGCGGGCAGGCACTCCACGGCATTGACCGGAGCGTAGCCGAAGCGTATAAAATTCCTGGACGTATAATTCATATTGGTCAGCTGTTTTAAGGCTTCCTGTTTAATGTGAAGAATGGACTGGCCGCCGTTGATGTAGATGCGCCCGGCGTCTGTGAGGGCCAAAGCATTTTTCTCCCGAACGAACAGGGGGGTTTTAAGTTCCGCTTCCAGCTTTTTTAACTGCTGGCTCAGGGCGGGCTGCGAAATGTATAATTTTTCGGCGGCTTTGCTCAGGCTTTTTTCTTCGGAAATTGCGATCATATATTCGATAATCCGTGTATCCATTGGGTATCTCCTGTTTTGACAGATTGCGGTAACAGACAAGGAAAGATGAACTGTTACAAATTATAGGGTAAAGGTGGTGGGTTCGTCTATGAAGTCCGGCAGGCTGAATTCATCCATGATCTGCTTTGCCAAAGGCGTGGGATTCAGCCGGTATCTGGGATGGTTGCAGTCGGAAGCCAGAATGAGGGCGGTCAGATAGCGCTCCTCTTCCCGCAGCTCATGATTTTTCGGAACCATAACGGTGAGGTTCAGATAGTAGCGTGGCCTCAGGGAAAAATAGACGATATGATCCGAGGGTTTCATGGAGGACTTGGGGAGAAGGCATACTCCGGCCCCGCTCTGTATCATGTTAAGCAGAACCAGATTGTTGTTGGATTCATATACAATCGTCGGATTCATCTGATTCTGCTTAAAAATGCTGTCGGACAAGGTGCGTATGGTAGACCCCTTGCCGCCTAAGAGAAAGGGACTGTCCTGAAAATTCCTGATATCAACAGGAGTCAGATGGTCCAGATCTTTGCTGGCGGACGAGGCCAGCTGATGAAAGACCGGCACACAGAGAACGATATCTTCCTCACACGCAGAAATGTGCAGGATATCAGGGCTGTCCAGATCGATACACGTGCCCAGGGCGATATCCACAGTCCGGTCGGTGACCGCCTGCCTGAGTCCGGCCATATAATTTTCTTTAATGGAAATGTTAATGTTGGGGTACCGCTTGCAAAAGAGTGGGAAAATGCGGGCGATGGCGATGGAACCTCTGAGAGGCGTGGCCCCTACCGTAATGGTTTCTTTATATTCTCTGGATAAGGAGCCGATGGTCTGATAGGTCTGCTCTTTAACGGAGACAATTTTTCTCGCAGCTTCCACATAGATCCTTCCGGCGGCTGTGAGAAGAAGCTTTTTTTTATGCCTTAAAAAGAGCTCCGTATGCAGCTCCTTTTCCAAATCGGCCAGATATTTGCTCAGCGCCGGTTGGGAAACTCCTACTTCGGCGGCGGCAGCGGAGAGATTCTCTTTTTCTGCAATTGCTATAATATAAGTGAGTTGACGTGTATTCATAAAATTCCTCTCAAGAAATATAACTTTTGCTTATATAATATATAATTTATAAGTGTTTGTCAATCCTAAAATTGTGTAATATAATCATAAATGACAAGGGGAATCCTACAGAGATACAGACCAATTGTCGGAAAAATGAAAAATAAAGTATAACTATTGATTATCTAAATGACATAATCAATAGTTATAAATGAAAAAAGAAGACTTACCAGTATAGGGAGGAAAAAAGACATGAGAAAGAAAATCAGTATTTTAGCAGCAGCAATTATCACAGCGGCATCATTGGCAGCATGCGGCGGCGGTGCAGCAAAAACCAGCACATCTGCATCTTCACAGGATACAAAGACAGAAGCGGCTAAAACAGAAGCAGCAAAGACAGATGCGGCCAAAACAGAAGCGGCATCGGAAGCAGGATCAGCATCCACGACAGACTGGCCTAAGTCAGCCATTACAGTGAACGTTCCGGCTAAAGCAGGCGGCGGAACCGACTTACAGGTTCGTTATATCACGACTGCATGGCAGAAAACAGTTGGAGCTTCTGTGGCGGTTGTCAACTTTGACAATGCACAGGTTGGTATGGAGACCGGAAGAACTGCTCCGGCGGACGGCTACAGCCTTTTAGCGAACCACAGCGGATGCCTTTGCCAGTATCAGACCGGCGCATCAGAGATCAATCCTGTGGAAGATTATGAAATCGTAGCTGCTATGCAGTATATGGGAGACCAGGCGATTATCGTAGCTCCTGACGCGCCATATAACAATATGACTGAATTTATCGAATATGCAAAAGCTCATCCGGGCGAGGTTTCCTGCGCCATTGCCAACGGAAACTCTTCCCATTTCATCTGGGGACAGATCGCAAAAGCGACAGGCGTTGAGTTTAAGATGGTAGAAGCTGCCAATGAAACAGAGAAACTTACCAATGTGGCAGGCGGATTCATTTCAGCAGGCAATGTAACCTATCAGAACGCAGTGCAGTACGTAGAAGGCGGCAAGGTAAAAGTAATCGGTATGATCAGCCGTGACGGCAAGGACGTGGAAGAAGTTGTGGCAAGAGGGGATAACTGGAAAACACTTCAGTCCCAGGGCGTAGACGCATCATGGGGCTCCAATATCTACGTATTCGCACCAAAGGGAACCGATGCTGCGACCGTAGAGGCCATCAACGCTTCTTTACAGGCAGTTCTGGATGATCCGGACTTTATCGCAGGATGTGAAGCCATGGGCGCTACTCCGGAATGGCATACAGTAGAAGAGAGCAAACAGATGCTGGAAGACGAACAGAAGGCAATTGTGGAAGTTGCAACTTCTCTGGGAATCAATGTGAGATAAAACATTTGTTGTAAGACAGATGAAATGAGGAGGAAAACGTGAAAGTAAGCAAGGATAAGATCGTAAGTGTTGTATTTATACTGCTCAGTATTGCAATTCTTGTACTGACACAACAGGTAAGGATTCTGCCGAATCTGGCAGAACCCGGACCCCGCCTTTTCCCGCAGATTGCGGCGATCGGCATGATTTTGTGCGGTATTGGCATGTTCTTTTCAAAAGATCCGGAATCTGACGGAGGAACCATATATTTAACCAAAGAGGGCTGGAAGCGTTTTGCTGTGGTGATTGCAGTGATGGCGGCTTATATCCTTGGACTGACATTCCTTGGATTCCTGATTGCGACACCGCTTGCAATGCTGGGATTCATCGCTGTCCTCAGAAGCGGAAAACCTGTTTCTAAGATCGCCTCTGTGGTGATCGCTTTGGCAGTGACCGGTATTTTGTATTTTGTATTTGTAAAGCTGTTTGTTATTCCACTGCCTATGGGCAGATTATTTTAGGGGAGGTTACAGAATATGGAAGCATATTTAGGCGCATTAATGACTGTTCTGCAGCCGTCTCATTTACTGATTATATTAGTATGCAGTCTGGCTGGTATTGTATTTGGCGCGATTCCGGGATTATCCGGCGGATTGGGCGTATCGCTGCTTTTACCGCTTACATTTGGCATGGAACCCACTCTTGGTTTTGCCATGCTGATCGGTATGTGGGTCGGCGGCGTGTCGGGTTCCTTTATCGCAGCTACTTTGGTTGGAATTCCGGGATCTCCGGCCTCAATCGCAACCTGCTTTGACGCTTATCCCATGAGTCAGAAGGGGGAGACGGTCAGGGCTTTGAGCATTGGAATTCTGGGTTCTTTTACAGGTACATTTTTCTCTGTCGTTATCGCGACTGTGCTCAGTCCGGTAATTGCGGATCTGGCTTTAAAATTGGGGCCGTGGGAATATTTCTCCCTGTGCTTCTGCGCCATCACACTGGTGGCTTCTCTGTCAAAGGGGAGCATATTCAAAGGCCTGATGGGCGCATTTCTCGGTATCTTTATCGCCACAATCGGTATGGACCCCGTTACAGCCCAAAGGCGTTTTACGTTCGGCAGCATCTGGCTGAGCGCGGGAATCAGCATGGTTCCGCTGATGTTGGGTGTATTTGCCATCAAACAGGTGGCGGTTGATTACGCAAAAGGGCAGCAGGATATGCCCGAAGTGGATACCAAGGGTATTAAGGGAATTGGAATTAAAATAGCGGATATAACCAGCAATATTGTAAATATCATCCGTTCTTTCATGATCGGACTCTGGATCGGATTCCTTCCGGGCATGGGTTCCGGGCTCTCCAACATGGTTGCATATGCACAGGCCAAATCCGGTTCCAAAAAGCCGGAAGAATTTGGAAAAGGCTGTCCTGACGGCATCTGGGCATCGGAAGTTTCCAACAATGCTTCCGTAGGCGGAGCGCTGATCCCCATGATGGCTTTGGGTATTCCGGGAGATTCCACCACGGCGCTTTTGTTATCCGGTCTGATGATTCACGGACTTCAGCCGGGGCCTTTGATGATCGGCGCCAATCCGCAGGTTTCTTATGTGATTTTTGCTGCTACTCTGGTAGCGGCTGTGCTGGTGCTATTCATGCAGCTGTTCGGTATGAGATGGTTCCCTTATCTGTTAAAGGTTCCTTATCATTACCTTTACGGAATCATTTTGGTTATGTGTTTTGTAGGCGGATATACAAGCAGCAATACCATGTTCAATGTTGTGATGATGTTAGTATTTGCAGGTCTTAGTATCCTGATGGATATGGCAAAGATTCCGAGCAGTCCGTTTATTCTGGCGTTTATTTTAGGACCGAAACTGGAGGAATACTTCAGAAAAGGTGTGAGTTACGGCAACAACGGCATTGCAGATTTTGTTTTGAGACCAGTTTCGTTGATCTTTTTGCTGGTTGCAGTGGTGAGCGTTGCATGGCCATACATAAAAGATATGCTGAATAAAAAGAAATCGGCAGCAAATTAATAAAGGACGGAGGTTTTTCAGGTGAAATATTACATTAATCCGGAGCGCCGTAAGCCCACTATTAATTTTGTGGATCACATTGTATATTCTAAAGTGAATGATTTGGAGAGAAATCCTCTGAATCTGGAATTATCCATTATGTCGGCAAGCGGAAACAGTGAATTAAAAGCGGCCATGGCCGATGCGAAGGAGACGGATAAGGTGGGGATACAGCCTGTCATTATCTGGATTTCCGGCGGCGGTTACAGGGGCGTTGACAAGAATCAGATGATCGCGGAGATCGAATATCTGGCGGAATCCGGTTATGCGGTGATCCCCGTGTATTACAGGAGCAGCGCTCAGGGACATTGGCCGGATCAGTTGATTGATGTTAAGACGGCAATCCGTTTTTTACGGGCTCATGCAAAAGAATACCAGCTGGACCCGGACCGTATCGGAATTATGGGAAGAAGCGCCGGCGGCCATCTGGCGGCCATGGCGGCGCTGAATCTGGACGGTTACGATACGGAGGAATGGAAGGGATATTCGTCTAAGGTCCAGGCGGCATATGATATGTTCGGGCCGGTGGACGTGGTGCAGTTAATGAAGCACGACAGGGTGCAGATGGAAAACGACCCCAATTACCGGTGGAAAACGGTGGAAGAAACTCATGCCGGGGCCCTTATGGGAGGCGATCCCGATACCATGCTGGAACGCGCCAAGGATGCCAGCGCCGTTTACCGTTTGGAAGAGGCGGCGGATATGGCTCCTATGCTGATCATGCATGGGGATTCGGACTGGCTGGTTCCTCCGTCCATCAGCATTGAATTCTATCAGAAACTGGTGGAAACAGGGCGTGAGGACAAGGTGGAGCTGTACCTTTTAAAAGGGGCGGGCCACGGCACTCCGGAGTTTTTCCAATATCAGACAAAAGAGATCGTGACCAATTTTTTTGATAAATACTTGCTTTAACAAATATAAGATTTGCCAAGACAGGACTGACGGCAGGCATGCCTGCCGTCAAAAGTAAAGACAACCAGAATCCTTTGATGTGGTTGTCTATTTTTAAATCAAAATTCCTGCAAAATAATGCGAAAGTTCCATATATTTGAATGAAAGGCGGATAAAGGTGGGAGAATTATGACATTTGAAGAGAAGATAAAATTAGCGGAGCAGCTGAGAAGCAGCAGCGTTTTGGAGGCTGAGCTGCCGGAAACATTTGAACAATACCAAAATGAAACCATATGCGAAGAACATTTCGTGAACACGAGAGAAGGGGACACCCGGATCTATATCATCAAAAAGAAAGATAAAAGCGAGAACTGTCCTTTATACATCAACATACACGGCGGCGGCTTTGTGCGCCCGCATATGGACCGGGATATTCTTTTCTGCTCCAGGATTTCCTATGAAGCGGACTGCGTTACCGTAGATGTAGATTATAAGCTGGCGCCGGAATACCCCTATCCAATTGCGTTCAATGAGTGTTATGATATAGTAAAGTGGGCGTTTGAAAACGCAGAATACCTGGGAATCGACCCGTCCAAAGTGGTTGTGGGCGGACACAGCGCAGGCGGTAATCTGACGGCGGCCATTGCCCTGAAAGCCAATGAAACAAAAGATTTTACCATGCGCCTTCAGATTCTGGATTATCCGCCGATGGATTTGTACACCGATCCGATGGAGAAAGAAGGGGCAGACGCATCCTTGATCTCGCCTGAGAGAGCCAGAGCGTTTAACGCCTTATATGCAGGAGATCCGGACATCGCAAAAGATCCCTATGTCTCCCCTGTATTCGCAACCGCGGATATGATGAAAGGCCTGCCGGAAGCGCTGGTGATTACAGCGGGCAAAGACAATTTAAGGTTTGAAGCCGAACAGTATGCATCAAAACTGATCGCCGCCGGAGTAAAGGTAACGGCCAAACGCTATCTGGACTGCCGCCATGGGTTTATGACTCACTGTGTGGATGATTATATGGAAGGCCAAAAATTGTACATAGAAACGATGAAACAGATTTTTACAAAGGAGGAAGAAAATCAATGACAACAAAACTGGACGCTGAACTGATCATGGAACTGAGGGTGGACTGCCCGGAACGGCTGGAAGTGGGCGCAAATGACTGGGGATATTTGAGAGCGATTCTCATAAGCGGAGGAAGCTTCCATGGAAAATTAAACGGTACCGTGGTTCCGGGAGGCGCGGACTGGAATATGGGACACGGCGGGGATTCGGAAGACAGCGTCACTTCGGCTACCGTATTTGCAAAGTATCTGCTGAAAACGGATGACGGCGTGTATATTGCAATTGAAAATCTTGGCTATAAAAGCCGTGTGCATGAAAATTCCGTAATTGCCACTATGCCTACCTTTCATGCGCCGCGCGGCAAGTATGAATGGCTGAATTATGGAGTTTATGTGGCCAGCTTAAATGGATCGGTAAAGGATGGAATCAGAGGCGTGGATATCTGTATCTATAAGATGCTTTAAAGTAAAGGGTGAAGGCATTTTCGAAAAAGCCTTGAGGGTCCATGTAAATTTTGATACAAATGCACCGGGCATCAAAAAGGGCGGCGGATAAAGCAGAAATCCGCCGCCCTTTCTGGTGCCTTTTTCCGCCTTCACACTTTGGTCCCGTATCCTTTTCCATTCGCACCATTGGCTGCCGCTGGCTTATCAATAAAAAACTAGTTGAATATTCAACTAATGTGATGTATAATATCCAAGATAGTTGAGTATGCAACTATTTAAGAGAGGAGTGGGAGTCGAGGAAAATGGAAACGAATTTAAACAAATATGCGTCTATCATTTACCGACAGGCACAGCGTTACTATGACAGAGAGCTTTCAAAATATGGTATTGGCTGCGGACAGCAGTTTTTTTTGCTGCATATCCATTCCAACCAGGGAACCAGCATGTATGACTTGGCCCAGCTGGGTCATTTTGACAAGGGAACTGTGACGAAAGCGGTGCAGAAGCTGGAAGAAGAAGATTATATACGGATCGAGGTAGATGCGAAAGACCGGAGGATACGGCGGCTTTATACCACGGAAAAGGCCGAGGCAGTATTTCAGGCTGTCTACGATATGCGGGTGAAGTGGAATGGGGTTATGACGGAAGGTATGACCGAAGAAGAGGTCAGAACGGCTTCCAGGCTGATGGCCAAGATGGCTGAAAATGTGTATCACTATATGAACGGAGGAATTTGACTTTGAAGACAGACACAATGACGAAACAAAATAATGGAAATCCCCTCGGATATGAAAAGATTGGAAAACTGCTGTTGAGTTTTGCGATCCCATCCATCATATCCTGCCTGGTGAACTCCATTTACAATATTGTAGACCAGATTTTTATCGGCCAGGGCGTAGGATATCTGGGAAATGCGGCCACAACCGTCGTTTTCCCGCTGATGACGATCGTCATGGCCTTTGCTACCCTGATCGGCTCCGGCGGCAGCGCCTATGCATCCATTATGCTTGGGGAGGGAAGATCGGATGAGGCGAAGCTTACATTAAATAACCTGCTGAGCCTTTCCCTGGGAGTGGGCATCATTATCGCCGTATTGGGACTGCTGTTTTTGGAACCTATGCTGATCCGTTTCGGCGCCACAGAAACCGTTCTTCCTTATGCAAAAGATTATGGTTCCATCGTGCTGTTAGGCGTTCCGTTCAGCATTCTGGGAATCGCTCTTTCCAATATGGCCAGAGTGGACGGAAGTCCCAAGATGTCCATGTACGGAATCCTGATCGGAGCCGCTTTGAATACGATTTTAGACCCTATTTACATATTTGTCTTCCATTGGGGTGTAAAAGGTGCTGCAATTGCCACCATAACTTCACAGATCCTTTCCTGTGTAATCCTGTTTATCTATTTCGCCAGAGGCGGACGCCATATGGGATTCTGTAAATCCATGATGAAACCCGTTAAGAGGATTTATAATAAAGCGATTACGCTGGGAGCTTCTTCCGGCATCACCTCTTTGGTGGCCTGTGTGATGCAGGTAGTTATGAATAATTCCCTTGTTTATTACGGCAATCAAAGCGAAGTCGGCGGCGAAGTGGCCCTCTCCGCTATGGGGATTGTCATGAAGATCGTTATGATTCTGGGTTCTTTCTGCATCGGTTTCGGTGTGGGCGCACAGCCGATTCTGGGCTTTAACTACGGCGCAAGAAAATATACCAGAATTAAGAAAGCCTATCAGTCCGCAGTGATTGCAGCAACCATATCCATTATGGTGGGATGGCTGATCTGCCAGACCATGCCGGAACTGATTTTAAGATTGTTCGGCAGTGAAGACGGTAATTTTATGGCATTTGCGGTGAAATGTATGAGAATCTATCTGGGCGGTATCTTCTGTTCCGGCTTCCAGATCGTCTCCACCAACTATTTCCAGGCTACCGGACAGCCCTTAAAAGCGTCAATCCTTTCCATGCTCAGACAGCTGCTTTTGCTGATTCCCCTGCTCCTAATTCTACCCCTGTTCTTCGGCCTGGATGGAATCCTATATGCAGGGCCGGTAGCAGATATCGGATCAGCAGTAATCGTCGCATGCTTCATCATCCCAGAAATGAAAAAGCTAAATCAACACATTAAAGAAAAATAATGTGAGCTGTAAATCTTTATTTAGTTTAGAAAGAAACGCCGGAAAGAAGGGGGAACCTGGGCGGGCGGCGGAAATAATAAGGAATAGAGGATTCGAGTTTCGACCCTAAGAGGTACTAAGGCCGCCAGAAACGGAAAAAGGCAGAGCGGCGCCCATTCGCAGTGAACTCCTGATGACTTCACTGCTCAAGGGGCGCCTCAAATACTGATTCGGAATTCAGTATTTGTCTGCCTTTTTCCGTTTCTGCCGACCAAGTACCTCTAAGGGTCTGCAAACGATCCCCTATTCCTTATGATTTCCGCCGCCCGCCCAGGTTCCCCCTTCTTTCCGGCTGTTGCTTGGCTAGCTGAGGAAAAAAGATTTGATGGATGGGAGAGTAAGTTTTTACATCAACCGTTTAGTCTTTTTCAGAAATGCTTTCACGATTTAATGTAAAGGGTGAGGTCTTTTCGCGAAAAGCCTTCACGTTTAAAGTAAAAACCCGAAGGCCTTTCTGAAAATCCCGTGGCGATCCATGTAAATTGGCTTCTATATAAATACCAATTCAATAACATTGTTTTTAACCAGGCTAGCGAAAACCAGCACGGAATGGGGAGGCGGAGCCGGAAGACGAAGGTCAGAGGGGCTGTCCGGGCCGGGGAAGAAAGATGCAGCCAAATGGGATCGTATGGAACCCCTTTAGAACTACTTAGGCCCGTAAGGGCAGAACGAGGCAGGTAGAAAATGAATTCCAGATCAGTTTCTAAAGCGCCCTTGAGCAGCGAAGTCATCAAGAGTTCACTGCGAATGGCGCTGGCCTGCCTCGTTCTGTCCTTACAGGCCTTAGTAGTTCTTAGGGGCGAATCCCGAATCCCATTTGGCTGCATCTTTCTTCCCCGGCCCGGACAGCCCCTCTGACCTTCGTCTTCCGGCTCCGCCTCCCCGTTTCGTGCGTACCCCCTTCGCCACCCCCGTTAAATAACAATTTAGCTAAAGGCGTTGTATCTTTACGGAAGAAAGGTCTAAGCCGGATCGGGTATTTACATATTTTTTGGTGGTTTCAATCAGCTGTTTGGCTGGGAATGACAGTTCCCGGCCTTTTTTCCATGCTGCGATTAAGGTCCGGTGATAGGGCGGATCATCCAGGGTGCCCAAAAGCGGGGAGTGCAGAAGATTTTTTAAATGGTTTCTGTCCATGGAAGTAATAGAAAAACCAAGGCCTTCCGATGCCAGCACGGCTGCGGTTGATGGATTTACGGTTTCCAAAAGGGTTCTGGGTTTCATACCGTGGCGGTCAAAAATCTGTACGGCAGCCCGGTAAAGTCCCTGTGTTTTGATGGGAGAGACGAAGGGCAGATATTTTAAGTGCTCCGGCTGAATGTGGTAAATGACATCTATGCCGGCAGCGGGAATTTCCTCTCCAAAGATGTCCGGTGAAGGCGGAAGTACGAGGAGCAGTCCCTCGCTTCCTAAAGGCTCATAGTCGATGCCGGGAGTGAGAAGCGGCAGCGGGGTAGCTATGGTGAGATCAACGTTTTCCTGGATTAAGGCTTCCTCCAGCTTCAGACTGGTAGATTCGAAGATCTGGATGTCCACATCTGGATAGGCCGCCGTATAGAGGGGAAGAATCTGTCCTAACCATTTCTTGCTTCTGCTTTCCGGGATTCCGATTCTTAAACGTTCCCTTTTGCATCCCGCTATCTCAGCCATCTCCTGATCCAGCTGGTTTTTCATGGCCATAATATTCCTGACGCCGTCTAAATACCGTTCTCCCGCATAAGTTAAGGAGATGGGCGACTTAGAACGGTCAAAAAGTTTGACACCCAGTCCATCCTCCAGTTTATTGATGCTTTTGGTAAGGGCTAGCTGTGAAATATAACATTTTTCAGCGGCTCTGGAAAAACTTCTGCATTCATCCAGAGCGATTAAATATTCTAATCTTGTAAAATCCATGGGAAAATCCTCCTTATTCTAACGCTCCCCTATGAAATTAAGTTATGGAAAATCGGTTCCGAAAGATATTGGACGATACAAATAAAGTTTACTATAATGATGATAACAATATAGCATATTGATGAAAAACACACAAGTAAAATAAAAACAAATGTAAAAAGTGCACAAATTACATAAAAAAAGGGGGGATTCAGGTGTATCAAAAGCTTTTGCTGTCAGGTATCCGGATTAAGATTATTGGTGACAGCATAACGGCCGGCAGCGGAAGTTCCGATGACAGCAGGTCGGGGCCGGTGATTCTTACAATTAACGGAAAAGAATATAAAGAGCAGATGGGAAAGTTGTGCTGGGCTTCGCTGTTTAGCAGCTATGTCCGGGAATTGTATCCTCAAAGTCAGGTGGTAAACCGTTCCTGCAGCCGTCTCAATTCTACACAGCTGAGAGATAATCTGTCCCAATTTACAGACGAATCCGATCAAGTGATTCTTTTGATGATAGGAGCGAATGACAGGAAGCAGGAAGACGGAAAAGAAGTACTTGGCAGGAATTTAAAATTTATAGCGGAATATTTGAAAAATGAGGGAAAGACAGTAATTCTTATGTCTTATCCGCCTTCCACCGAACAAAACGAAAGCCGTCCGGAACTATTTTTCTATATGAGTGATGTGGACCGGATATTGGAACAGACGGCGGCCGCAGAAGAGATACGCTTTATCAGTCATTATAACAGGTTGTTGAACTATTATAAGGAAAACAGCTTGACCGTAGAAGAGATGATGATGTCAGGGAAAGGAGTCCGTGACGGGCTGCATCCGCCGGACAGAGTTCATCGTCTGATCTTTGAACAGGTAGTTAGGGAAGTAGAAACTTTATAAAAATCAGAGAGGAGGAGCGGCATCGGTTTAAGATGCCGTGCAAGAGAGTATGAAAAAACGGACGAACAAATTATTAGCGGGGGTTATGGCTGCAGTTATGCTGGCTTCATCGGCTTGTTCCGGAGGCAATGCTCCGGCAGCCGGATCAGAATCTGCATCTGCAACGGAAAAACCGGCAGCCGGAACAGAAACGGGCGCTCCGTCGGCAGAAACGCCGGAAACAAAGGCAGAGGCCGGGGAACCCAAATACGGCGGTACGCTCAGAGTTACGATTAATAACGACCCGTCATCGATGGATCCCATGCTGGAAGACGCGGAACCTGCACAGATTCCTGCATCCCACATCTTTGAGACGGTTTTAAGCAATAACATCGCAGGAGAAGTTTGTCCTCAGGTTTGTACCTTTGAGGAAAAAGATAATCAGATTATCCTGAAAGTGCGCGACGGAGTTACGTTTCATGACGGAAGCCCATGCGAAATTACCGATGTGGAAGCTTCGGCAAAGCGCTGGATGACGAATGTAAAATCTGCCAAGAGCAATGTGGAAAGCAAACTGGATAAGATGGAAGTGGTGGATGAAACCCTGGTATTCAGCTTTAAGGAACCGGCTCCATTAGCTGCAACCTTTATGTCTAACTGGGACCGCGGACTTTATGTAATTCCACAGGAAATTTGTGAAAAATATCCTGACAGCAAGATTGCCGACGAAGATTTAAACGGAAGCGGTCCGTATAAATATGTAGAACATCTGGCCGACCGCTATATCAAAATGGAGAAATACAACGATTACAAACCTTTGGAAACAGAAGAGGACGGTTTGGCAGAGACGCGTCACGGCTATGTGGATGAACTCTATTTCTATTCCGCCCCTGATATCAATGCGCGTATTTCCGGCGTTCAAACCAATGAATACGATATTGCGTTCGGTGTACCGGACAATATGAGAGCAACTTTGGAAGCGGATCCGAACCTGGATATTGAAATTAAGGACTTATCCATTTACTGCGGTTTGGTTTTCAACTATGAAAAAGGGCCTTGCACCGATGTAAACCTGAGAAATGCAATCCTGGCTTGTCTGGACATGGATTCACTGATGTTAGCCGCGCAGGGTTCCGCAGACCTCTATTATCTGAATCCGAGCGTAACCAGCACTAAGAGCAAATGGTTCGTGGAAGACAGCCTTGGCAAATATAATGCACCTGATATTGAAAAAGCAAAGGAATACCTGGCTCAGTCCTCTTATGACGGAAGCCCGCTTGTTTTTATTACAACGAAAGACAACGCTTACATGTACAAAACTGCTCTGGCATTATCAGATATGGTAAAAGACGCCGGAATCGTAATTGATATCCAGGTTTATGATAATGCAACATTGAAAGAGTACCGCATGAATCCGGATAAATTTGATATGTTCAGTTCCGGTTTAGGCGAAAAAGTGGATCCGACCCAGATCGCATTCTTTGAGGATGGATGGGCAGGCTTCTATAAGTCTGATAAAAAGGATGAACTGATAGAAAAAATGAATAATGAAACAGATTTTGATAAACGGTACGAATATTGGCAGGAGTTGTCAAAGGTGCTTTATGAAGAGCTTCCGATCATCACCTTTGGCGAGCGCCGGGTAGTTGAAGTGAAGAGAAAAGCCGTTCACAATACATTTGATACGGTTCAGAAATATTACTGGAATATCTGGGTTGACTGAAAATAAAAGGATGTGTCTATATGATTAATTATACAATACGACGATTAATATCTGCAATTCCCACGATGTTTATCGTGGCGGTCATGGTATTTTTCCTGATCCGGTGTGTCCCCGGCAATCCGGCGCTGACCATGCTCAGCGATGACGCTACGGTGGAAGAGATTGCAGACATGGAAATCAGAATGGGACTGGATCAGCCGGTTGTGGTGCAGTTCGGTAAATGGCTGGGCAATGCGGTCAGAGGCAATTTTGGTGATTCCATTTATTACGACCAGCCGGCGATGGATGTAGTTATGTCGCGCTTAGAGTCTACCTGGATGCTGGTGATTTTAGCGATGTGCATTAGTATGCTGATCGGGGTTCCTCTTGGAATCCTGGCGGCAACCCACCGGAACGGGATTCTTGATAAGCTGTGTATGGTATTGTCCATGATCGGCATATCCATGCCCGGTTTCTGGCTGGCGCTGAACCTTGTCATTCTGTTTGCGATCAAGCTCCCGATCTTTCCGGCCGTAGGCTATGCATACATATCGGAAGGCGGCCTTATGCAGTCCTTAAAATATCTGCTCCTACCGGCCATTGCCTTAGGTTTGCAGCGTTCCGCCAGTTTGGCCAGAGTGACCCGTTCCAGCATGCTTGACGTGCTGAACAGCGATTATATCAGAACTGCCAGATCCAAAGGCCTGGGAGAAAAAGCCGTAATAGGAATTCACGCGCTTAAAAATGCAATGAATCAGATCATTACACAGATCGGAATTTCAATCGCTCATCTGCTGGGTGGAGCGATCGTCATGGAAAACGTGTTCAACATCCCGGGACTGGGGCGTCTGGCTTTTGATTCTATCGTGCGCCGTGATTATCCTGTCATACAGGCACATATTTTGTACGTGGCATTTATCTATGTGATTGTGAACCTGGTTGTGGATCTTTTGTATAAGTTCTTCGATCCTCGGATCGAGTATAAATAGGGGGGTGGAGACGAACATGAAAAAGAAACGCAATTGGAGAAAATTCTTCGGCAAGTACAATATGGTACTGATCGGCGGATTTATGTTTGCAGCCATGATACTGGTAGCATTGTTTGCCAAAAACATCGCCCCCTTTGATCCCCAAAAGATGAATATGGCGGAAAGCTTACGGGCTCCTTCTGCAGCTCATCTGTGCGGAACCGATGAATTCGGCCGCGATGTATTTTCAAGAATCATCTATGGAGCCAGGATTTCTCTGAGTATATCGGTATCCGTTCTTGTGATGGTGGGAATATTCGGAACTGTGCTCGGTATGCTGGCCGGCTTTTATCACAAGGCAGATGCCGTTATCATGCGGTTTATGGACGGACTGATGGCATTTCCTACAGTGGTTCTGGCCCTTGTAATCCTGACCGTGCTGGGATCTGGCATCCCCAATCTGGTGCTGGCGCTTTCGATCACCCAGCTTCCCAGAATGGTACGTACCGTGCGTACAACAGTAATTTCGGCAAAACAGTTGGAACACGTGGAAGCGGCCAGAGCTATGGGGGCTTCGGATATGAGAATTATGTTTAAATATATTCTGCCGCTCTGCACGTCGCCTATCATTGTGCGCCTGACCCTGATTATGGCGCTCACCGTGCTGAATGAAGCCAGCCTTACTTTCCTGGGCGTCGGTTTATCACCGGATATTCCCAGCTGGGGGACCATATTATCGGAAGCGAGGCAGCATATCTACACCTCTCCGTACCTGATCTTCCTTCCGGGCCTTGCGATCCTCTGGTCGGTTATGTCTTTAAACCTTCTGGGTGACGGATTAAGAGATGCCCTGGATCCGAAACTGTCGAAAAAATAAGGAGGCAAGCCATGAGCAAACATGTATTGGATATTAAAGACTTAAACGTGGGTTTTTCCTCCTATGGAGAAACGACAAATATAGTCAATAATGTGAGTTTTTATATAGAAGAAGGGGAAACCGTAGGTATCGTAGGCGAATCCGGCTGCGGAAAGAGTATGACGGCAATGTCCATCATGCGGTTAATCAAATGTCCGCCCGGCTATATCAAGGGAGAGATTAATTTAAACGGACAAAATCTTTTGAGTTTATCGGAAAAACAGATGTGTGAGGTAAGGGGAAAAGATGTGTCCATGATTTTCCAGGAGCCTATGACCAGCTTAAACCCTGTTATTACCATCGGCAAACAGCTGATGGAGGTATTTAAAAGCCATGAAAAGATGTCACAGGAAGAAGCTTATAAAAAGTCGGTGGAAGCGCTCACGCTGGTTAAGATCGCGTCGCCGGAGCAAAGGATGAAGGAATATCCCCATCAGCTGTCAGGCGGTATGCGCCAGAGGGTGATGATTGCCATGGCGCTTTCCTGCCGGCCTAAGCTTCTGATCGCCGATGAACCGACTACTGCATTGGACGTGACGATCCAGGCACAGATACTGAAACTGATGAAACAATTAAAGGATACGCTGGACACCTCCGTTATGCTGATCACTCATGATTTAGGCGTGGTGAGGGAAGTGTGTTCCAGAGCCATCATCTTTTACTGCGGCCAGGTGATTGAAGAAGGTACGGCAGAGGAATTATTTGAGCATCCCTGCCATCCTTATACACAAGGGCTTTTAAAATCACTTCCGGCCATGGGAAGCAAGGAAAAACTGTATGTAATTCCGGGTACGGTTCCCAGTCCGGGAAATCTTCCAAAAGGATGCGTGTTTAACCCGAGATGCACCTATGCGACCGATCAGTGCCGTAGCAAAGCGCCGTCCATGACATCCGTATCGGATCATCACTGTGTAAAATGCTGGCTTTATGATAAGGAGGGCTGATAGATGGCAGAGCAGAATGTAATTATGGAAGTGCAGCATCTGGCCAAATGGTTTCCGATCAAACGCGGCCTTGCATTAAAGACAGTGGGAAACGTAAAAGCGGTGGATGATGTATCGTTTAAGGTATATGAAGGTGAAACGCTGGGGCTGGTAGGAGAATCCGGCTGCGGCAAGACTACATTGGTCCGTTCCATGCTTCGCCTGACAGAGCCGACAGGCGGAGACATTTATTATAAAGAAGAGGATTTCAGAAAACTGGACAAAAAAGAACTGAAAGCGAGACGGAAGGATGTGCAGATCGTCTTTCAGGACCCTTTCGGTTCCCTCCATCCCAAGATGACAATCCGTACAATATTGGAAGAACCTCTCATTATTAACCATTATGGTGATAAAACGCAGAGGGAGGAACGGGTGAAAGAACTGATGCGTCTGGTGGATTTAAAGGAAGAACAGCTGGACCGTTACCCCCATGAATTTTCCGGCGGCCAGCGTCAGAGAATCGTTATCGCAAGAGCACTTGCCACCAACCCGGCATTTGTGGTCTGCGACGAGCCGGTATCGGCCCTGGACGTATCAGTCCGTTCACAGATTTTAAACCTGCTTCGTGATTTGCAGAAGAATTTGAACCTGACCTATCTTTTCATCAGCCATGATCTGTCGGTTATCGAGTATATCTGTGACCGGGTTGTGGTAATGTACCTTGGAAAGGTAGTGGAATTAGCAACCAGCAAACAATTATTTGAAACGCCAATGCATCCCTATACACAGGCCCTTTTATCAGCGGTGCCTCAGGTTAGAACGGACCGTAAGGTTGAAAAGATCTCACTGGAAGGCGATATCCCCAGTCCGGCCAATCCTCCTTCCGGATGTTATTTCCATGGAAGGTGCAGATTCTGTACGGAAGAATGCAAAAAGAGCGCGCCGGTACTCAAGGACATCGGAGACGGTCATATGGTAGCCTGCCACAGAATGAAATAACGGCTGTCACCGGAGAAGGGCCGCCAGGAGGGAGAGTAATCAGTGAAAGATAAATTAATACGGTATATAGAGGAAAACCGTGGGGAATTAATCCGGATGGCGGATGATATTTTCGATCATCCGGAAGCGTCTGGAGAAGAGATCTATGCGTCGAAGATCTTGGTGGAATTCCTTGAAAAACACGGATTCCGGACTGAAACAGGAATCGCGGGCCTGCCTACGGCATTTCGCGGTGTTTATGAGATCGGAACGGGTGGGCCGTCCGTCGGCCTCTTATGCGAATACGACGCATTAAGGGATTTTGGACACGGATGCGGCCATCATATGCAGGGACCGGCGGTTTTAGGAGCAGCAGCCGCGCTGAGGGAGTGTATAGGAGAGGATACTCCGGTTAAAATCGTAGTATACGGGACGCCTGCGGAAGAAAATTCCAGGGGAAAGATCATCATGATGAACGAGGGATATTTTAACGATATCGATGTCGCTTTCATGACGCACGGAAGTCCGGAAACCAACGTGGATGTGAAGAGTCTTGCTCTCAGGAGTTTTAAGGTCTGTTATTATGGAACGGCAGCCCATGCCGCCATTAAACCGGAGGATGGAAGGAGCGCTTTAGACGCGCTGATGCTGGCCTGTCATGGCCTGGAATGTTTAAGGGAGCATGTGAGGGATGATGTGAGAATGCAGTATGCCATCCGCCAGACCAGCCCTCTTTCCAATGTGGTGCCTAATTTTGTGGAAGCCACCTTTGTAATCCGTTCCTACAGCACGGCCTATATAGAGGAGTTGGTTCCAAGGCTGGTAAAGGTTCTGGAAGGCGCGGCCATGATGACTGAAACCAGATGCGAAATTACAGAGAAAAACCGGGTGGACGGCAAGGTACCGTCTTATCTGATTAATGAACTCATGATGGAGAATGCCCGGGCGGTAAATTCCCCGTCCATTGCTCCTCCGAGGGAAAAGACCGGTTCCACGGATTTTGGCAACGTACTGCATAAAATTCCGGGTTCCTGTATCAGAATCGCCTTTGTGCCTCAGGGAACATCCAGCCACTCGCAAGCCTATCTGGATGCCGGAAAGAGCGGGAACGCCCATCTCGCGGTATGTCTGGCAGCCGAGATTCTGGCTATGACTAGCTGGGATGTGATCGGAAATAAGGAAAAACTGGGAGAAATTCAAGCAGAATTTCAGGAAAATCTAAAGATTTACGGATAAAAAAGTATAGGATCAGGGGATTAAAGAGAATGCGGCAGCCGCACCGGTGATTGTAAAATCAAAAGTGCGGCAGCCGCATTTTACGTTTGCCGGAACCGTTTTGCTTTCCGGCAGCTGTACATTCTTAAATTATAAAATAACAGATAAGATCAGGTTGAAAGCAGTTGCAGACAATACGCTGGCCGGCACGGCTAAAAAGAGCAGCCGCGGGAACATCGCATTCCGTTCTTCCTCATTGGAGCAGGAACCCAGAACCAGGCTTCCGCCGGAGGAAAATGGGGAGATGGCCGAGCTCTGCGCGCCGATTACGATACAGCTGAATAAAACCAGCGGGCTGATTCCTGTTGTGGCAGCCAAAGTGGGCACCAGCGGGAAGAGTGCCGGGCATACAACTCCGAGAGTGCTGGAGAAGAAGCTCATGATAGCTCCGATAATGCTGAATGCGATAGGCACCAGCCATGCAGGAAGGCTGCTTCCGGCCCAGGATGCCAGAAGATCGATGGTTCCGGCTTCGATGGCAACGCTGATTAACATGCCCACGCCGCAGATCATGATAATGGTGTTCCACGGTACTTTAGCGATGACGTCTTTTTGAGGCGCCAGCTGAAGGAACAGGGCGATGACGGAAAAGAGGACTGCAACCAGACCCACATCCAGCTTGCTGTTGATAAAGGTGATAACAGAAACATCAGGCAGAATGATGTGCAGGATCGGGAAAATGAGCACGGTCGTGATCATTGCAATCATCAGATAAAGATTCTGTTTTTGTTTTGCAGTAAATGCTTCCGGTTTTTCAAACACCATCCCTTTACCAATATTGCGGTTTCCACGTGGGAGATAACGGAAACCTGCGATTAAAAGGAGGGAAAATACAACGCTGGCCGCAAAGATTACCGCCGTATAGGAAAATGAGGAATCCACCATTCCGCCTTCGTCCATCAGGCCCCGGAAGATGATGCCGCTGCCGCTGGTCATGAAGTTGGCGCCTGATAAAGCGCCGCAGTTGATGGCCACAGCGCCGGTCATTTTGTCCATCTTAGCTTCATCGCAGATCAGCAGTGTGATAGGAGCCATAAATGCCATTACCGTGAAGAAACCGGCTCCCAAAGCTGCGATTCCTGCGCTGGCAAAATAAAGGGCAAAAGGCAGAAGCCCGGGGAATTTCCGGCAGGCGTATAAAAGATAGCGCGCCGTTTTCTCCAAAGTTCCGTTAACCAATGCAAAATTGTAAAACAGGGAAACGGAAAAGATCACGAACATGGTGCTGACCGGCCATCCGGCAATGACTGCTTTTGGCTTCATTCCCAAGGCGAAACATCCGATCAGATAGGCAAAAGCGATGGCAAAAAAGCCGGTGTTGAATTTCGTTTTGTATCCGATGGCCACGGATACTGCAATAGCCCCAATAATTAAAATGCTTAACATAGAAAATACCCCTTCCTCTTATTCGGACAGCCCTAAAAGGCCGGCCTGTATGGTGTGTGTCATATGATGAATCTGCTCTTCTGATATGCCGTGATCATAAAGATATTGGATATACTGCTCCAGTGCGATTTCCCAGTTGGGATTTTCCACCTGGCCGCCGTCGGTGCAGACCATCACATTTTTATATCCGCAGGCCTGAATCGCTTCTAAGTTGGCCGGAAGATTGCTCTGATATTTTCCGCCTCCTAAAGGCTGGGCAAAACAGTGTTCCAGGATAACGTCATAGTCTTTTACGATACGCACCTGATCTTCCAGGCTCATGCCTACCAGCCACCATTCCGGGTGGGTAACTACGATTTTTTTGATTCCCGCGCTGCGGGCTGCCTCTACCACTTTAAAGCACTCTGCCGGTGAGATGTGGGCGGTTCCGAGGACCGCGTCATAGTCTTTAACCAGCTGAAATACGCTTTTCAGTTCCGGAACGATGACGCCGTCTTTGATAACGTCCACGCAGTTTCCGGTATCGGCATGGTTCTTTTCCAAATGGTTTCTGGCGGATTGTGTGGGAAGCCAGATGACCTTTGCCCCCAGTTTTAAACCGCTTTCCACAGCGGCAGGATTGATTCCTCCCATCTGACGGTTTAAGGTGACGCTGCCGAACATGGTAAAATCATTATCTCCTTTATGTACCAGCTCGTTGTGGCGGTTGCACAGATAGGCCCGGTCCACCGTAGTGCCCTGATGCGTTTTAATCACAATGGCTCTGGCCCCCACCCGTATGGCGGCTTCCATTAATTCGAAATCGTCATATGCGCGGTGCCGGATATCCGGATTGGAATGGACGTGCATGTCAATTACACCTTTTAAAGAAACAGTCCCCATGATAAATCTCCTTTCATTCCTATAAACTTCAATTATCAAACATTGATATTGGATATTTTTTATCATATAATAGAAATGCAATTGATGAAAGCTAAAATATCCTATACTATATATCGGAAAAACCGATGGGAGAGAAGATGCATTTAAAAGAGTTGAATTACCTTGTGACATTGGCGGATGAAAAAAGCATATCCAGAGCGGCCGACCGGCTCTATATGGCCCAGTCCAGCCTGAGCCAGTTTTTGCAGCAGTATGAATCAGAACTTGGAACACCTCTGTTTGTCAGAACCTCCAAAGGAATCCGTCTGACTGCGGCGGGGGAATTGTTTGTGGAGAATGCCAGAAGCATTTTGACCCATTACAGGCTGGTGCAGAACGAGTTGTGCGATATGGCGCAGCTGAAATCGGGAAGCATTATATTCGGAGTCAGTTCATTCCGTGGACGTTATCTGCTTCCGAAAATACTAAAGCGTTTTTACGAAAAATACCCCAATATCCGTGTGGATATCGTAGAAGCCAACAGCATGGCTTTGGAAGATAAAATCGTGGACGGTTCCCTGGATCTGGCCATCGTCGCCCTGCCTTTGACGAAAATAACTCATGAAGTGGAATTTTTAAAGAAAGATGAAATCGTGATTGTGGCCAACCGGGAACATCCTGTGATGAAGTACGCCCACAAGAAAGAGGGATTTCCCGACTGCTGGGTGAATTTAAAAGATACTGCTGAATTTGAGTACATTCTCAGCGATTATGATACGATTCTGGGAAGTATCAGCAGGCAGCAGTTTAAAAAGGCGGGAATAAAGGTTAAATCGCACAATACCAATATCACCGCAGACATGGGAGCGGCCATGGCCCGGGAAGGGCTGGGACTGGCGTTTACTTACCGTTCCTGTGCGGAAGCCTATAAGGATGCAGTCTATCTGTCCATCGGAACGAAAGGCGTTTTTCTGGATCTGGCGCTGGTTTATCCCTACACCAATTACAGGCCAAAGGCCGCCGCCGCCCTGGGGCAGGCCATAAAAGAATTTATGGCGGAGGATCTGGCCTGAGCATTTTATACATAAAGATTGGCTGAAAACACTCTCTGTTTGCTTTTTGCCCAAAAGCGGGCTGGAATGGAGAAATAGAAAGAAAAAAACAGGAGAAAGATCCATGAAAGCAAAAGGAATTGTACTGACAATCTTATCCGCGGTGATCTACGGCTTCACGCCGGTGATCGGACGGATGACCTATACCATGGGCAGCAACGGGATCACCCTGGCCTTTTTTCGATACCTGTTTGTCCTGCCCTTTCTGTTTATCCTGGCACTAATGAAAAAAGAAAACATGAAGCTTTCAGGTAAGCAGCTTCGGGCGATTGTGGAAGTATCCCTGGGCTGCAGCTTTACCGTCGCCCTTCTCTACAGTTCCTACAGCTATACCGCAGTCGGAACCGCCACCACCATCCATTTTATGTATCCTTTATGGGTATCCCTTGCGATCAGCATGATCTTTCGCGAAAAACCGGAAAAGCCGCAGGCTGTTTCCTGATCCTGGGCGGAGTCATCTACCTGATAGCCCAAGATGCTAAAAAAAGCCTGATCCAGGAATCACCATTATAACACGAATAGTAACTACCAACACATTTCAAGTATTACTGATAGAACCTGAGTTTCCGCGTTTTTTGGAGCCCGGTCTTGTGTGGGGGCCTGGCGTCCGGCTTTGCCGCAGGGGCCTTTCCAATATGGAGCCCGTCCTATGACTATGCAGGGCATTAGAGGATGTTAGCGCGCAGGACTTTTTCGTTCTGCGGGAAAGAGCCGCCTGTTTGAGCGTAAGCGAGTTGCGGTCTTTCCCAAAGGTTTTTAGAAAAATCCCGCACGCTTACATCCTCTTATGCCCGAATCCGGAATAGGACGGGCTCCATATTGGAAAGGCCCCTGCGGCAAAGCCGGACGCCAGGCCCCCACACAAGACCGGGCTCCAAAAAACGCGGAAACTCGAGCCTTCAATCATAATAATGCGCATACGTATCAGTCAGCAGGTTCATCAGGTTTAACTCATCCTGGCTTGGATGCCTGTCTTTACGCTGGAGACAGAGCATATACCGGTAATAAGGTTTGTCAGGCCGGCAGACCAGCAGTCCCATATCCCTGGGAATGCAGTAACAGGGAATGGCAGACAGGCAAAGTCCCTGTAAAACCATGCGGCACAGGGCGATGGTGCTGTTTAACTCGCAGACAACGCCTGCATTCATGTGATAATCGTTAAACAGTCTCAGAGCGATTTGATAGTCGCAGGTATCCCTGGGGGACAGGGCGAAATTTTCGTTTGCAAACAGAGACATGTCCGCCACAGGCGGATTATCGTAATCCGTAGATGCGGCTGCCGCATTGGGATGGTTTGGAGGAACCACCAGCCAGACTTCCTCTTTTTTCATCAGCTGGATATGATAACGGTCGTCCCTGATCAGTTCTCCGCGGCCGATGATTGCTATATCCAGTTTTCCTTCATGAAGCTTATCCAGGATGGCTACGGCGCGGCCTTCCATCACATTCGCATTGAAATTGGGGGCGGTGGGCTTGTATTTGGCAAAAACTTTTGCAAAGATTTGAAGAACCATTTGGGAGGATATGCCGATATTCAGCGTATCGTCGTTTTGACAGATATGGAGCTTTTCATAAAGCTCTTTTTTCATGTCCAGCATCTTTCTTGCGGTTTCTACATAGAGTTCTCCGGCCGGAGTGATGGAAAGCCGGTTCTTTTCTCTGGCAAACAGGGATAATCCAAGTTCTTTTTCCAATTTTCCAAGAAAAAGGCTCAGCGTGGACTGTGATACGAATAAGCGTTCGGCCGCCCTGGTCAGATTCTGTTCTTCCGCTATCACAACGATGTAGTTCAGCTGTTTTAAATCCATAATTTTCTCCTCATAAGTGCAGCGTTAAAACTAATATAATAAATTAATTTTAATGTATACTATTGATTTTTTCAATAGTATTTATGAATATTATATATTGGATTTATTTGTGCAAATACTATAATATAAAACTAGATTTAACAGATTATTAGTGCAAAAATAATAATTATTTGTTAATCAACGGGATAGAAAATGGAGTTGTATCCATCCTTTTCCGGATTAGAAAATCACACGCTAGGAGGAAGAAAAGATGAGGAAAATGAAAAAAATGATGTCATTGCTGCTGGCAGTTTCTATGATAGGCGGATTATGCGCCTGCGGGTCATCAAGCCAGCCAGCCGCTTCAACAGGGGGGAGTTCATCTGCCGGGACGACGGCTGCCGGATCAGAGGCTCCGGCGGATAAAAAAGAAGGCGAAACCTCACAGGCCGAGGCTATGGGAAATTATAAAATCGGAATCATGACAGATACAGTGTCCTCAACAGAAGAAAATTACCGTGCCGCTATGACAATGAAAGCGAAATACGGGGATATGATCGTGACTGCCACATATCCGGACAAGTCTTCAGAGCTCGAGACTACAATTTCCAACGCGCTGAGCCTGGCATCCGATCCGGATGTAAAAGCCATTGTGTTCTGTCAGGCCATTGAGGGAACCACGGCTGCGATCCAGAAGATCAAGGAAAAACGCCCTGACATGCTCTGTATCGTAGGCGGTATGACGGAAGATCCGGCTGTGATCGGTGCGGACGGAGTTGCGGATATCTGTCTTCAGAAAGCAACGGAAGAATTGGGAATTCAGATGGTGGAAGGCGCAAAAGAGAGAGGCGCAACCAGGCTGATCCATTATTCCTTCCCGCGTCAGATGGCAATGCAGGTAATCCATACCAGATATGAAGCGATTAAGGCGAAATGCGAAGAGCTGGGAATCGAGTTCATGGAAGTCATGACACCGGATACCCAAAGCGATGCCGGCGTAGCAGGAACCCAGCAGTTTGTATTGGAAGACGTGAGAAGAAAGATCGAAGAATTTGGCCCTGACACCGCATTTTATGCAACCGGCGTGGCGATGAATGAACCTATGATTAAGGCAGTTGTGGAAGGCGGAGCAATCTATATCCTCCAGTCCGACCCATCACCATTTAACGGCTATCCGGCGGCACTGGGAATTGAGATACCGGAAGATAAAAAAGGCGATTTCCAGTACGGCCTTCAGCAGATCAAAGAAAAATCCACGGCTCTTGGAATGGAAAAACGTCTTTCCACATGGAGCTTTGCAGTTTATCCCATGTTCATCTGCGCTGGCGTGGAATATGCCAAAGCCTATTGTGAAGGCCAGACAAACGGCAAATTCGACCCGGATGTGTTAAAAGAGAAAATGTCCGAGTACGCCAAAGCCGATATCCAGTTCAGCAATTACGTGGACAACAACGGAACGAAATTTGACAATGTAATCTATGTGACCGGAGAACTGGTTGACTTCAGCACCTTCGGCGAATAATTGCATAGTCATACGGGAATCTCCCGTTCCGGAAGCAGGGAACCGGTAAAGAGCCGCGCCCTGGGCCGGGAATTATCCTAAGCACGAAGTACCAAATAGAAGAGCAGGCAGGCCACCGCTTGCTTTTTCTCTAAAAATACATAAGACAGGTGATGAGGAATGGCGGAATATGAGTATGTCCTGGAAATGAAGGATATAGGCAAGGAATACTATGGAAACCGGGTACTCAAAGGGATCAGTTTTCATCTGAAGCCCGGCGAGATCATGTCTGTGATCGGGGAAAACGGGGCGGGCAAATCAACCCTTATGAACGTTTTGTTTGGAATGCCGGTAATTCATTCGACAGGCGGATATGAAGGCAAGGTATTTTACGAGGGGAAGGAAGTATCCATAAAATCACCGTATCATGCCATGGAACTGGGAATTGGAATGGTGCATCAGGAATTTATGCTGCTTCCGGATTTTACCGTGACGGAAAATATTAAACTGAACCGGGAGCTGACAAAACCCAACCCGTTCAGCCGGGCATTTGGCAAAAAGCTGGAAACTCTGGACCGGAAAACCATGAAGCAGGATGCCAGAAGAGCCCTGGACCGGGTGGGGCTTGGGATCGACGAATGGGCTCTTGTGGAAGGCATGCCGGTGGGGTATATGCAGTTTGTGGAAATCGCCCGGGAGATCGACAAACAGGATATTAAGGTGATCGTATTTGACGAGCCCACGGCGGTTCTGACGGAAAGCGAATCCCAAAGGCTTTTGGAAGTTATGAGGAAAATTGCAGATTCCGGCGTTGGTATCCTCTTTATCAGTCATAAACTGGATGAGGTGATCCGGATTTCCGATAAAATCATGGTTATGCGGGACGGAGAGCAGGTGACCACTATTCCAGGTAAAAATGCGTCCACGGTTCAATTGGCGGAACTGATGGTGGGAAGGGGAATTGACGCGGATTCCATTGCGAAGTACCGGGATTTTTCGGACGGAGAAACGCTGATGTCCATCAGAGACTTAAAAGTCATGATGCCGGGAGAGATGGTAAAGGGTATCGATCTGGATATTAAAAAAGGCGAGATCGTAGGATTTGCCGGGCTGGCCGGATATGGCAAGCTGGGCATATCCAATGGTATTTTAGGAATCTGTCATGCGGATGGAGAAGTGGTTTATAAAGGCGAACGTTTAAAACTGAACGATCCTTTGGCGGTTCTTCGAAAGCATATCGCTTTTGTATCGGAGGACAGGAAAGGCGTGGGCCTGATTCTGCAGGATTCCATCGAGGACAACATAGTCAATCCCTCCATGCAGGTTCACGGCCAGTTCCTGAAACAGTATGGGCCGCTCAGGCAGATCGACAGGAAAAAGATCAATGAACGGGCGAAAAAGATGATCGGAGAGCTTCAGATCAAATGCACCGGGCCCAAGCAGGCCGTAGGCGCATTATCCGGCGGAAACCAGCAGAAAGTCTGCATCGCGGCGGCCCTTACGCTGGAACCGGAGATGCTGTTTGTATCGGAACCCACAAGGGGAATCGACATCGGGGCGAAAAAGATAGTGTTGGATTATCTTCAAAAATTGAACCGGGAAGACGGAGTGACCATTGTGGTCACGTCCAGTGAATTGAAGGAACTGCGTTCCGTATGCGATAAAATCGTGATCATAACCAAAGGGAAGATCCAGGGTGTGCTTCTTCCTGACGCTCCGGATGCGGAATACGGGCTGATGATGTCGGGAGCCAGTGAAAAAACGGCGGGAGGTGAGGAAAATGAGTAAGACAAAATTAAGCGGTCTTTACCGGTCAATCGGACTGCCAAGGCTGATTATCACAGGATTTGTCCTGGTTTTGTGCCTGCTTCTGCCGGTGCTGGGGCTGCAGTCCGATATGCTGTTTTCCCAATCCTTAACCAGAATTTTTATGAATCTGATCCTGGTGTTAGCCATGGTTCCTTCCATCACGTCAGGAATCGGCATGAACTATGGACTCCCCCTGGGAATTGTCTGCGGGCTTTTAGGAGGGGCACTTAGTCTGGAACTGAGGATCACGGGCCTGGCCGGTTTTCTGGCGGCGATTGTAATTTCCCTTCCTCTGGCTGCGCTGTTTGGAACCGGTTATGGAATTCTGCTCAACAAGGTCAGGGGCTCGGAGGGAATGATCGCCACTTATGTGGGATTCTCGGTGGTTGCGTTTATGGATATTGTTTGGCTGGTGTCTCCGTTTAAAAATGATGCGATCACATTTCCCATGGGTTCAGGGCTCAGAAATATCGTTTCTGTAGAAGGCAGCTATGAAAAAATATTGGATAACTTTTTAAAGATTAAAATTACCCGCAATATCGAAATTCCCACAGGGCTGATCTTATTTTCCCTGTTCCTCTGTCTGCTGATGTGGATCTTTCTGCGCACCAAACTGGGAATCAAGATGAAGATCGGAGGGGCCAATCCGGCTTATGCAAAGGCCATTGGCATCAAAGTGGATAAGACCAGGATTTTGGGTATGGTGATTTCCACCTGTCTGGGCGCGGTGGGCATTATCGTCTATGCGCAGAGCTATGGATTCTACCAGTTTTACAACGCTCCTCTGATGATGGCATTCAGCTGTGCGGCTGCGATTCTGATCGGTGGGGCCACGGTGAGAAAGGCTTCAGTTACTCATGTTATATTCGGAACGGTTCTGTTCCAGACCATGCTGACAATCGCGCTTCCCATAGCCAATGAAGTGATGCCGGAGGGAAATCTGTCTGAAATAATCCGGATTATCATCAGCAACGGAGTCATTCTGTATGCGCTTACGAAAGCAGGTGATAAATGATGAAAAAGATAAAGGATCTGTTTACCAATAATATCGTAACGGTCATGTTCATTATCCTCTGCGCGGCGGCCATCGCGGTTGCCGATCAGACCCCTGCTTTCTTATTTGAACAGATCGTTCAAAGGCTTTTCAGAAACGGCATTCTGGTGTTGTCCTTAATCATCCCCGTTTTGGCCGGCCTGGGACTTAATTTCGGCATTGTTTTGGGAGCCATGAGCGCTCAGACCGCTATGATTATGGTCACATACTGGAAGGTGGAAGGCGTGGCCGGTCTGGTGCTGGCTCTTATAATCAGCACTCCCATTGCCATCCTGTTAGGCGTGCTGATCGGACGTCTTTTCAACAAAACGAAAGGACAGGAGATGATAACGGGCATGATTCTGGGCTTTTTTGCAAATGGAGTCTACCAGTTCATATTCATGGTTTTAGTCGGTGGAATCATCCCTCTGAACAATCCCGATATGACCATATCCGGCGGAATCGGACTGTTAAATACCATGAAATTGTCGGAAAAGACGGCGGGAGCATTTGATAAACTTTTAAGGATTTCTCTCGATAAAGCATTTCTGTATGGATTTATCCTGCTGCTGATTGTATTTGCATGGAAGCTATTTGGGGAGCTGCGGCAGAGAACTCTGACGGCACAGAGGAATCTGCCTTTGCCGGATGGCTTGCAGCAGCAAAATGGATTCGGCCGGGTAAAAGGCCTGGGCGCAGCAGTCGTGGTTTATGGCATTTTACTGGTTCTGGTAAGAGGAAATGCAAAAATCAATATGGCCATGGCATTTGTGGACGTCCCCGTGTTTACGGCGGTGCTGGTGATTCTGGCAGCCTTATTTACCAGATTTCTTATCAATACGAAACTGGGCCAGGATTTCCGGTCGGTTGGGCAGAACATGAAGGTGGCGGTGGCGTCGGGCATCAATGTGGATAAGACAAGAGTCATTGCAATCGTGATTTCAACCGTATTAGCCAGTTTCGGCCAGATTATATCGATTCAGAATATCGGCAATTTTGCTACCTATACGGCCCATGAGCAGGTTGCGACCTTTGCAATTGCAGCTCTTTTAGTCGGAGGAGCGTCCATTAAAAAAGCCAATGTCAGCCATGCATTTTTAGGGATTATTTTATTCCATACGCTGTTTACGGTTGCTCCCATGGCCGGCGCAAACCTTTTTAATGACACGCAGATAGGGGAATATTTCAGGGTGTTTGTATCTTATGGCGTTATTGCCCTGGCTCTTCTGCTTCATACGGCAAAAGCGGCCAAGCAGAGAAGGCTTCTGCTTCAGCAGGAACAGCAGTCGTAGCACAAAAATCTCAGGAAATAAATAAAAAATACGGAGAAGCAGACAAGATGAGTAATGATTATTTGATTAAAGACAGAGAGCCACAGGCTTTATATCATTTTTTTGAAGATATTTCGAGAATCCCGAGAATTACCTTTCACGAGAAGGAAATCTCACAGTACCTGGTGGAGTTTGCCGAAAGCCGCGGATTATGGTGTTACCGTGACCGGATGTACAATGTGCTGATTAAAAAAAAGGGAAGCGCAGGCTGTGAAAATCTTCCTCCTGTTCTTTTGGAAGGCCACGTGGACATGGTGGCGGCAAAAGCCGGGGATTCCGATCACAATTTTGAGACAGACCCCATTGAATTGATCGTGGAAGGAAATATTCTGCGCGCCAATAAAACGACGCTCGGAGCGGATAACGGCTGTGCGGTTGCCATGATGCTGACGCTGCTGGATAAAGAAGATCTGGTGCATCCGCCCCTGGAATGCCTGTTTACCGTTCAGGAGGAAACAGGTTTGGACGGAGCGAAAGCATTTGATATGAGCAAAATTGATTCCAGGCGGATGATCGGGCTGGATGCGGGATCAGAAGGCGTTTTCCGCATGGGAACCACGACGAAAATCCAGATGACCGCAGCTTTGAAAACGGAACGGGAAGAGACAAAGGGAAAAACCTATGAACTTCTGGTGGATGGATTAAGGGGCGGGGATCAGGGAGCCAATGTGCCGAAAGAGAGGATCAGCGCCATAAAGATGACGTTTCGGGCTCTCCATTACCTGAATCAGGATATGGACGTGCGCGTGATTTCCACCGAGAAACTGGGTAAAGGCATACCGGAAGACTGCCGGACCAGAATCTGCCTGGCGGATGGAGAAGAGGCACGCATGAATGAGATTCTGGAGCGTCAGCAGCAGTGCATCAGGCGTGAATATGCGGAAAGCGATCCCGATATCAGAATCCGTGCGGTGCCTGTGCAGGACGGACAAAAAATGATGACCAAAGAATGCAGTGACAATCTGATCAACAGCATTTATCTGATGCCCTATGGAGCCAGGAACAGAAAACCGTGTAAATTGGACGAGGTGAGATGTTCTGTGATCATGAAGAAAATCTACACAGACCCGGATGCGGTCCGTATCTTTTCCGTGATTTCCACAGAGGAGATGATACATGGAGATGTTCTGGATGAGGAGATGAGAACCTTTGTGCGCACCCTTGGATGGGAAGTGGAATCGGTGGAACTGGATAAAGGCTGGGACTGGGAAGCCGTATCCCCTATCCGGGATACCATGGTTAAATCCTACGTGGAACTGTACGGTAAGGAACCAGTCGTCAATATCAGCCACGGAGGCAATGACTGCGTGGTGTTCAAGCATAAGATTCCTGAAATGGATATGGTGACCACAGCAGCAACCTATGAAGATTACCATACGCCCAACGAACATCTTTATATGGATTCCTTCGAGCGGGTTTACTATCTGCTGGAGCGGGTATTGTTCAATTTATCGGAGGAACAGACAGAAACGGATTCCGTGAGGGAGATGAGCCAGGAATGCGCCGGTTTAGTTTAAAGGAAGTATAAATCTTATAAAAATTCATTTTGCGAAAAAGGCCGGTTAAACAGCTGGAAAACGTGGAATGAGGAACGGAGCGTTCTGCTCCGTTCCTCATTCCACGTTTTTTGTGCCTTTCGGCTGATTAGAATTTTCATACACCTATTATATACCTATGACAAGCCCTGCCCCTTGCCCAAAGTAAAGTAGAGAATCACCACGATTACGGCTGGAGCCATAAACCGGACGGAAAATGCCCATATTTTTTTGAGGGCAAACGGATGACCGGAAGTTTCCAGTTCCCTGGAGGCATTTTTTGTTCCCCAGATCCATCCGGTAAAGAGGCAGAAGCACAGAGCTCCCAACGGTATCATCAGGTTATCCGTGAATTTTTCCATGGCGGCGTTCATGGGAATCCGGTGTAGGCCGTTGGTGAAATCAAACCACGGAAGGCGGATGTCCACAGCTCCCTGGGACAGGGAATAACCGGCGCTGAGAACGCTCATAGGAACCGCTAAAAAGAGGGTGGCCTTTAACCGGGACAGATGAAATTCCTCGGTCAGCCAGGCGATACAGCTCTCCAATATGCTGATGGCGCTTGTTAAAGCCGCTAAAAAAAGCAAAAGGAAAAATGCGAACCCTAAAAATCTCCCGCCCGGAAGCCGGCTGAATATCTCCGGAAGGGCCATGAAGGCAAATCCTCCGCCCATACCCATGCCTTCCGGTCCTGCGGTCAGATAGACTACCGGGATGATGGCAAGGCCGGAGAGAATGGCAACCAGGCTGTCCAGGACGCAGATGCAGCCTGCGCTTTTTGCCAGGCTTTCCGTCTTAGGAACATAGGAACCATAGGTCACCATAATGCCCATTCCCACGCTCAGGGAGAAAAAGGCCTGTCCTAAAGCGGCCACCACAGTATCCCCGTTAAAATGCGCCGGGTCCACTCTCAGCATGAATCCAAGCCCCTCTTTGGCTCCGTCCAATGTAAATGCATAGATCACAATTCCCAGAAGAAGAACGAAAAGGCCGGGCATCAGAATCTTGCTGACCCGTTCGATTCCCCCGGACACTCCGTGCACCACCACATAGATGCACATAGAAAAGAATGCGGCCGCCCACAAAAGAGGTTCCACCGGTTTTGATATAAAGCCGGAAAAATACGCGGTGAACACGCTCGCTCCGTCGGCTGCAGAACCAAAATCAGCGCTCGATAAATAAACCCAGACGTATTTCATAACCCATCCGCCCACGATGGTATAATAGGAAAGAATCACAAATAAGGTCAAAACCCCGATTCCTCCTGCAAAACTCCAATGGCGGTTTAGCTGCCTGAATGCACCGATCACATTTTTCTGGGTGCTCCGTCCGATGGAGAGTTCAGCCAGCATGACAGGAAAACCGATGAAAGCCACGATTAAAATGTAGCAGATTAAAAAAGCCCCTCCGCCGTTTGCAGCCACTTTTCCGGGGAATTTCCAGATATTTCCCAATCCGACGGCGCTTCCCGCGGCGGCCAATATGAAGCCTAAGTTGCTGGCCCATTGGCTTCGTTTTTGTTTTTGTTCCATGATAACCCCTCATTCTGCCTTACCGGAGACCTGTTTTCTTAAACCTCCGGTGGTAAGGCTTTTCATAAAATAAGCCGGCAATCCGGCGAAATATCGTGTTTATTTTATCACAGCCTCTTCGATGCGTCTACCCTCTTAAAGAATCCGGCCTGACGGCCAAACCCCTCCCACGGACTATGAATGGTACCGATCTTATATAAATAAATGTTATGATAAAGCTCCTTATGTGAAATTTGTGTAAAATGTCCAACTTGTATTGACATTCCTATATACTTATGATACATTTATTACAAGTTAACACATATTATAAAAGTATAACAAGATGAAAAAGGGGTCATTTGTTTCTCACACAAGAAAGGAGGACGTCGATGAACGATTCACCGATGATTGCAGGAAGAGGGAAAAAGAGATTTTCTAAAAAGGTTGAGCCGTTTCTTTACTTACTGCCGGCTGCAGCATTTTTTGCGGTTTTCACTTTTTACCCGTTTGTCAAAACGATTTACAGCAGTTTCTTTTTAGTCAATGCAAAAGGGGAGATCAGAAACTTTGTCGGCATGGAGAATTACATCCATGTATTGTCTGATCCAAAGTTTATTAAGTCAATCGGTAACACACTCATTTATGTGGCCTTGTCTTCTCCGGTAGCGATTATAATCTCTCTGGTGCTGGCCATGCTTTGCTGCAAGAAGACAAAAACATCTTCCATCTATGAGACGATGTTTGCCATCACCATGGCCATGTCATTATCCGTAACGGCCATGATCTTTAACCTTCTCTATAACCCGACAATTGGAGCGTTAAACCATCTGGTAGGCCAGAAGATCCGCTGGCTGGGCGATCCCAAGATTGCGATGATTTCCCTCAGCATCATAGCGGTGTGGATGAACATCGGTTACAATTTCCTGTTTCTTTTGGCGGCGGTCAGAGGTGTTCCGGCTGAACTTTTGGAAAGCGCGGAAGTGGACGGCGCCGGGACGGTGAAAAAGGCGGTTAAGATCGTGGTTCCCCTCATTTCCCCAACCGTATTTTTCCTGATCTGCAATTCATTGGCGAAGAATATGATGATGTCCGGGCTGGTGCTGATTCTGACGGAAGGCGGGCCGCAGGGTTCCACCCAGACCATGATTTCCTATATGTTCCAGCAGTCCATTAATAACCAGAATTATAATGACGGATATGCCGCTGCAATCATCGCATTCATTCTCACATTTGCGGCTATGTGCCTGAGTTTTGCATTTGAGAAGAAAGGGGTGCATTACCAATGACAAGTAATCCAAGAAAGCGTTTTTTCAGTATCCTGTTTCAGGTCTTATGCATAGCGGCAGGCTGCATTGTTATCTCGCCGATTCTTTATGCGGTCAGCGTTTCCTTCATGGATTCCGATCAGATTCTGAACACGGAATTGTCTCTGCTCCCGCGGAGAATCCAGTTTGAAAACTACAAGATTGCCCTGAGCACCACTCCGTTGATCCGCTATATGTGGAACTCCCTGGTGATTGCGGGAAGTTCCAGCCTGATCCGTGTGCTGACGGCCAGCATGGCGGCATTTGCATTCGCATTTCTGACTTTCAGAGGGAAAAATGTGATTTTCATGCTGTTCATGGCCACCATAATGGTTCCGGCGGACTGCCTCTTGGTTACCAATTACCAGACCGTCTCCAAGCTGGGGCTGATCAATACATACATCGGCATGATGATCGTCTTTTGCGCATCGGCCCTCAACATCCTGATGATGAGACAGAATTTTCTGTCATTTTCCAATGAACTTTATGATGCGGCCAATGTGGACGGCTGCGGAAACTTCCGCTTTTTCACCAGGATACTGCTTCCGCTTAACAAGTCAGTTCTGACTACAGTATTCATATCCGCTTTCATCGGCACCTGGAATACATACCTCTGGCCGATGCTGGTGACGAATAAAAATGATATGAGAACCGTGCAGGTGGGAATCACCATGTTAAACTTCCCCGACGGTACGGTATACGGCCCCATCATGGCGGCTGCAACAATTGTTTTGGTGCCCACGATCTTAGTTTTCATCATCTTTAAAAAGCAGATCGTAAGCGGCATTATGGTAGGTTCTGTTAAGGGATAAACCCAGAAAATACAGAAAAAAGAAGGAGGAAATTACACTTATGAAGAGAGCTATGAGTATCTTATTAGCAGCCGCTATGACAGCGGGACTGACCGCATGCGGCGGATCAGGAAGTGCGCCGGAACCGGCAAAGAGCAGTGAAGCAGCAACAACGGCAGCAGCAGGAAGCGAAGCGGCCAAAGAAACGAGCCAGTCCGAGGCGGGCGGCGCTGTGAGAGTGGAATACTGGCATACCATGACGGGAGCCAATGAAACGGCAATTAACGCAGTAGTGCAGAAATTCAATGAAACCGTTGGCAAAGACAAAGGCATCACGGTGGAATGCATTTTCCAGGGCGACGATATCAATGAAAAGTTAAAGACCTTGTATCAGGCCAAGGATACGGCCAATTTCCCGGACTGCGCCATGATCGCCAATGCAGGAATTCCTTCTATTAAAGACTATGAGCAGGTGATTCCCACAGAAGATATGTATGCGTCGGGAAAAGATGTGACGGTAAAGAAAGAAGACCTTCTGCCAAATGCGGCCAGAGCGGCCAGCTATCAGGAACGGATGATCGCCATGCCGTTTAATGCATCTGCAATTCTTCTCTATTATAACAAAGATATGTTTAAAGAAGTCGGACTGGATCCGGAAAATCCGCCTGCAACCATCGCAGATATGGCGGACTGCATAGCCAAATTGATGCAGAAGGACGATAAAGGCCAGGTTACACGTTACGGTCTTAATGTGGCGGTCAGACGTTACCAGCTTGCAAACTGGATCGGAATGCAGGGCGAATACAACTTCTTTGGAGACAACGAAGGCGGCCGCACCGGAATGATGAGCAAGGTCACATTCGGCGAAGACGGAACGTTAATGAATTACTTAAATGAATGGGATAAAGTGGTTAAAACAGGCGGATATAAAGAAGTGGAAGACAACATCAACGAAGAATTCTCCATGCAGTTATTCGGAATGGCAGTTATGTCTTCCGCACGTATCGGCAAGATCACAAGCTTAGTGGGAGATAACTTTGACTGGGGAACCGCATACCTTCCAAAGGTAAGCGCAGATGACAAAGGCGGAGTAGCCGTAGGCGGTTCCAGCACAGTTATGTTCGACCGCGGAAATCCGGATGTTGTGGATGCGGCCTGGATCTTTACCCAGTATCTGACAAGCCCCGAGGCACAGTATGATTTCTGCAGCGCGACCGGATATATCCCGGTTAATAACGGTACATACGACCTGGATGAGATGAAGACCTTCCTGGAAGAAAATGATAAGTTTGCGGTTGCATGCGATGAACTGAGAAATTCCAATCCAAACGTACAGGAACCATTTGATATCATCAACTGGGAAATCGACGGAATCATCCGCGACAACATGGAATTGTTCGGAAGCGGACAGCAGGATATTCAGACCACCCATGACAACATTGTCAATGACTGCAACGATAAACTTTCCAACTATGTAAGAGCAAATCAGTAAAAGAAAAGGAAATCTGTTATGGTAAAACTAGTTGTCAGTGATATGGACGGCACGCTTTTAGCCCAGAACTCGGTTCTGGGCGGGCGAGCCGTCAGGATGATTCAAAAGCTGAAGGAGAAGGGCATTCTTTTTACGATGGCCACCGGCAGAAGCCAGTGCCTGAGTGAAAAATATGAGGAACTCCTGGGGCTGGAAATCCCCTATATCGCCTGTAACGGCGCTGTGATTTTACAGAGGGGAAGAATAATAAAACAGCATCAGATCGCTTTAAAGGGGCTGCGCTCTCTTATAGAAGAGGCAGACCGTCTGGATATGTCCGTGGTGTTCAGTATAGGCGGCAGCGAATTTTACTATAAAGAAACTCCATGGATTTTAGATCAGAGAAAAGAACAGGGGTATTATCAGGACCCCATGATACTTTCAGAGGAAATCTGGAATCACACGCTTTTGGAAAAGCTGATGATTATGGATAACCGCCGTACCGGACGGATTGCGCTGATGGAAGAGCTGTGCAGGAAGCTTCCGCCCGAATACGGCTTTACAAGATATACGGATATGTCGGTTGAGATCGTAAACTGCCGGGCCACCAAGGCCAGCGCCGTTCAGTTTCTGGCCGGCTATCTGGGTATCGGAATGGAAGATGTGCTGGCAATCGGCGATCATAAAAATGACTGCGAAATGCTGAAGGAAGCGGGAATAGGGGCTGCCGTGTCCAATGCGATTCCGGATGCAAAGGAGTGTGCTGATTATGTCGCTTCCGAAGATCATTTGGACGGAGTGATGGAGGCAGTGCGGGTGTTTTGCAGAATAGATACAGAGGAGGCATCATGAGACTATCAACATCAACATGTATGTATTTTAACCGCCCGGGTGGAATAAAGGCGTCGGTCACCGATTCCATCCGCCGGATATCAGAAGCCGGTTACCGGGTTCTGGACATGAATTTCCATGATTTTTCCACCTTTCAGACACCCTTTCGGGAGGATGGCTGGGAAAGATGGCTGGATCAGGCCATGGAGGCGAAGGAAACGTGCGGGATTGAATTTTCCCAGGGGCATTCCCATTTTTACAACTACTGCGATCCGGGCATAAAGGACAAAGAATATCTGGACGAACTGATCCGCAGGGGAATTGTGTCCGCAGGGCGTTTGAAGATCAAATGGCTGGTCATTCATGCGGGAACGGATTTCGATTCGGCCACTCCGGTGAAAAGTTCGAAACAAAAGGCATTGGAATATTTTAAACCGGTGATTGAACTGGCGGCAGAAAACGGGGTGGGCATTGCGATTGAAAACCTTTGGGATCTCAACATTTCACCCAAAAGGCGTTATACCACAACGGCGGAAGAACTGGTGGATCTGGTGGATTCCCTTCCCTATGACAACGTTGGGATCTGCTGGGACGCGGAACATGCCAGCATCATGCAGCAGAGCCAGACAAGCGCCCTGAACCTGATTGGAAACCGTTTAAAGGCCACCCACATCTCGGATCATAACGGGAAAAATGACGACCACATCCTTCCTTTCATGGGCGCTACGGATTGGAAGGAGATTATGGAAGCCCTCAATGCGATCGGATATCAGGGCGACTTTACGTATGAAACCCACCGCTATACCCAGGCTGTCCCGGACGAAGTGATTCCGGCGGCCCTCAGGTACAGCTATGAGCTGGGACAGTATCTTTTGTCCCTGGTTCAGCCGGATTCAGATAAAATAAATGCCGTTTAGACGGCAGTGCAGGAGGAACAATATGAGTGCTACATACGACAATGCAATGAGGCGCCAGGTCATGAGCCTTCCGGAACTGATGGATGCTCAGTATGCGGATTTGGAGCCTAAAACAAGAAATATCTTATCATTTCAGGAGATCTATTCCTGCCAGAGAATTATTCTGACAGGGTGCGGAGATTCTTATGCGGCCACCATGGCAATGAAGCCCATGTTTGAGATTCTGACCGGCATTAAAGTGGATTTAATTCCGGCCCTGGAACTCTGCCGCTATACCCCGGAGAAACTTTTAACCGGCAATGCGTTCAGCCCTCTCGTGATCGTCGTCAGCAATTCCGGCGGTGCAGCCCGTTTATCGGAAGCAGTTCAGCGCTGCAACAAATACGGAGCGTTCACCATGGCAATCACCGGAAAACCGGAATCTCCGGTGGGAATGCAGGCAAAACGCGTACTTCAGCTGGAAATCCCCAGGTTTGAGAGCGCTCCGGGAACCCGTTCCTATCTGGTATGCCTGATGGCGCTGGAATTATTAGCCATCCGCATGGGAGAAGTGAGAGGCAGATATCCGATGGATCAGGCCTCTGTTTACCGCCACGAAGTGAGGGATCAGGGTAAGGCGCTGGCTGACATGATGCCTCAGATCGACGCCTCTGTATTAGAGATCGCCGAGGCGTGGAAGGATCTTCCTGCATTTGATTATGTGGGAGCCGGATTTGATTATGCGACAGCTTGGTTTGGCCATGCAAAGATGATGGAAGCTACGGGAAGATATTCCATGCACATTAATTCGGAAGAATGGTTCCATTTAAACTGTTTCTTAAAGAATGTGGACCAGGTGGGAACCGTTGTTGTGGCAAATACCACCAACCCGGGCCTGAGCCGGACGAAAGAGATGATAAAGGCGGCGGCCGGCATGGGAAGAAAGCTGATGATCATAACGGATGGAACGAAAGAAGATTTCGGCGTGGACGCCTATTATGTCCGGGTGCCGAAACCCGGAACTCCATACAGCATGCCGCTGACCCAGTTTGTGCCGGTGTGCCTGCTGGCAGCCTATCTGATGGCTATGGGAGATGAAAAACAATGCCGCGGCTGTACCGGACCATGGGAATTCTGCCAGGGTGCGGCGGGACTTAAAAACAGTGAGATCGTAATAATTTAACAGGAGGCCGCTATGCTGAAAAAATATGATTTACAGACAGAATATAATGATGTGATTAATATAACGGACCAGGTGAAGGAGGCCGTATCCGAAAGCGGAGTGAAATCAGGGCTTTGCCTGGTGTTCAATCCCCATACCACCGCGTCCATGACCGTGACTTCCTTCTGGGACCCCAAAGGTTTTGAGGATCTTCAGGATGAGATCTGCCGCCTGATCCCTACTAAAGTGGATTTTAAACATCAGCACGACACGCCGCAGGACGCGGCCGGACACGTGAAATCCTCCCTGATGGGAGTGGAGATGTGCTTTATTGTAGAAGACGGAAAGCTTCTTTTAGGCGGTTCCCAGGGAATCTTTTTCCTGGAATTCGACGGCCCCAGAAAACGGAAATTCTACGTAAAGGTAATCGAAGGATAAAATAAAGCCATAAAAATGCCCTGGCAGACGGCATATTCCATTCATGCTGCCTGCCAGGGTATTTTTATAAAATTTTATTGTCAATCTGATAAGAACCGCCGACATTCTTTAAAGTGAGTTTGAAGCGCACCGCGTTGCCGATCCAAAATGTGCTGGAAAGCTCCAACGGAGTCTGGTCTTCCAAAACGGACAGGCCGTTAACCAGCATCAGCGGAGAATCCGGAGAGATATCCAGAAGATGCGTTTCCTCCAGAGTAGGGCGGGTCACTTCAATCGTATCATCCACCTCTGCGGCGATCAGGTTATAATCGTGAGCCAGGGTGGCAGAAAGCTTATTATTGGGAATATCGATGGATTCGATTCCCGGCACAAAATGGGATGGAATCCAGGACTTTCCTAAAGCAACCGGCTTTCCATTGGAATAATAGAGCCTGGAAAAATAAAAAACAGGAGAGCCCAAAGGGATCTGAAGCGGGCCGCAGATTTCTGCCGAAGCCTCTTTAATCACATACTGCTCAACTTTCTCGGCCGTAATATTATAGGACTGGAGGCCGCCGGAGTTAAAACGTTCGCTGGACACCAGATTATAGCTCAGGTTATGGACAAATGGGGAACGGATTTCATTGACAACCGCCGGCTTTCCCTGCTGGCGCTTGATGAATCCATCCCGTTCCAGCTCTTTTAAAGCCTGCCGGATGGTGATCCTGCTGACCTTATATTCGTCGTTCAGTTTTGCTTCAGAAGGAATTGGCCGTCCCACAGCCCATTCATGGATGGAGATGCGTTTTTTCAGATCGTTATATACCTGATAATACGCAGGGATGGGAGAGTTCTTATCAATGGAATGCATAAATTCACCGCACTTTTCTTTTAATCTTAATTAATTGATTATAAGAGAAAAATACATAAAAGTCAATGATTACAGGAGGTAGCAAACATGAGTATTACATTAGAAAACAGGGTATTAGGGTCTCTTTACGGCATGGCCACCGGAGACGCATTGGGGGTTCCGTCATCCACTTATCCGCAGAAGCAGGTGGAGGACACATGGGGCTGGATCGACACCTTTTATCCGCCCGCTCCGGGACACATTTTCCACGACGGCTTAAAGTCCGGAGAATATACCGATGACACGGAACAGGCGCTGGCGCTGATGCATTCATTCATCCGCAACAAAAAAGTGGTTCCCCACGATGTAGTAAATGAAATCATCAAATGGGCGGACCGTGTGAAAGGAAAATATGCCAGCCCGTTGGGCCCCAGCACCGAACGCGCGTTAAAGGCCATCCGGGAAGGCGCCGATATCCATACTTCAGGTATAAACGGCAATACAAACGGTTCCGCTATGAGAATCAGCCCGGTGGGCATCATTCACGGAATCAGGAAGTCCGGCTGTGAAGACCTGGTAAAAGACGTTTACATGACCTGTATGCCGACCCATAACACCGATGTCTGCGTATCCTCTGCCGCCGCAATCGCAAGAGGTGTTGCAGTATGCCTGATGGGAGAAACGGATCTGGACAAGATCGTGCTGGAAACTCAGAAAGCCGCCGACTTAGGCGCCGCTTACGGCAATAAAATCTGTGCGCCGTCCATTTCCAAAAGAATTGCCCATGCCTGTGAGATCGTAAAGAAAGCGGAAACTCCAAAACAGGCCCTGAAAGATCTTTATGATATCTACGCGGGGATGGATTTGGCCGCCGATTCCATACCGGTTGCCGTAGCTCTTTTTGTTCTCGGCAAAGGCAATGTAAAACTGGTCAATGAATACTGCGTGAATTTCGGCGGAGACTGCGATACCAACGCAGCTATGGCCGGAGCTATGGCCGGAGCCTATTCGGGAATCGAAACTGTGCCTGCGGATTGGGTAGAGACCATTAATAAAGTGAATGATATCGATTTGTCGGTCTATGTACCGCAGCTGATCGAACTGGCAAAGGACTGGACGGTAGCATAAGGAAAAGAGCGGAGTCCGGCGTCAGAAGATTAAAATGGAATATATTAGCAATACTTATATATAATAGTTAAAACAAAATATGACTAATTAATACTTTCCTTCTTGAGAAACTTTACCATTGTGCTATAATCAAGTTAATTGATAAAGTTTGGCAAGTAAATAAAAGGACGGGAAGCCTGATTGTAATTCTAAAATTTCAATCAGGCCTCCCGTCCTTTTTTTATTTCATAAAAAATGCGATATAAAAACAATTCACGAAGGAAGAAGGAGGAAGCACATGACAGCAAAAGAGTATCTGTCGATTTGGCAAAGAGGGGAAGAAGGAGAGAAGGTATCAAAAGAGGACTGGGATCTGGATTACATTGTGGATGGAGTTCGGGAACTGGTGGAAGATTATGATTTTACCTGGGACAAACAGGTGATCATCCCGACTGAGGACAAGCTGTTTGATGACATGTTTGAAGCCGCAAAGAAATTCCTGGCTCACAATGGTGTGTTCAACATGTCCACCGGACGCATTATGTCTCTGTCTGAAGAGGAGATAGAAGAGGGGATCAGTAATATGAAGACCTCTCTTGTGATGGGAGAGGGAAAAGACGCGGTGACCTTAATCGCAAGGGAAGTGGAGGACAGAAGAGAACCCTTAGTATGGGCCGGAAATCCCGGATGTCCCACGCCGGAACGCCTCTATTATCCCATCATTTTAAGCTCTGCCAAAGAGCCTGTGATCGACCTTTTAACCTGCGGTTCTCTGGTGGATGTGGACGGCTATCAGGTAAAAAGCGGGGCGCCCACAGAACTGATTGCGGTCAGAAGAGAGCTGGAATATCTTCATAAAGCCCTTGCGGAAGCAGGAAAACCCGGCATGGGGCTTTTGGCGGCAGAAAGCGCGGTGACGGAGATGGGAGATCTGGCGGCTTCCTGTGAAAAACGCCTCCGTCCTTGTGATTCCCACCTGACTGCCATGTTCAATGAACTGATCGTGGATAACGGAAACCTTGTGAGAGCAGCCAATTCTCTGGATTACGGAATGAGAAATGCTTCTCTGGCCTGTACCATGGTGGGCGGCCTTGCCGGAGATGCCCCGGGGGCCACTGTGGTTATGATCGCTTCCATGCTGGCGGCCAATATCGTGTATATGGCGGATTACCATCTCTGCCATCCGATCCACATCCGGGATATCGCCACAACGGCAAGAGGCTGCCTCTGGCTTCAGGCGGTGCTCTGCCAGACATTTGCCAAAAAAGCTCCTGCGATCATCGTATGCGATCTGTGGCCTGCAAGCGGCGCTTATACAAAGGAACTCTTATACGAAGTGGCAGCCAATTCCATCGTGGTATCCGTATGCGGCGGACATCTGGAAGGGGTTGGATCAGCCAACGGGAACCTGCCTAATGGAACCGGTCTGGAAGTGCGCCTGATGGGAGAAGTGGGAAAAGCCGTCGCAAGACAGGGCATGACCCGGGAAAGGGCCAATGAGATCGTATTAAAACTACTGGAAAAATACGAACATGTATTTTCCATGGAAGGCGGAAATCCGGGCCGCAGCTTTGAAGAATCTTATAACATGGAAACAATCGAGCCGGTGGAAGGATGGCTGAAGATGTATGAGGAAGTGAAACAGGAACTGGCAGAGATGGGGATTGAGTTTTAGGCTTTGTGCACAAAGGAGAAAATGAGATGAAAACGAATAATATCAGCCTGTTTAAAAGAGAAGACGTGGGCGGAGTTGTCTATGCATTTGTGGGAAATCTGGTTAACTATATTATCATTATCTATGCTTTAAAAGGGATCGGCTGGACGGATGATATCATCTATGGAAGGGTGGTTCCGGGCCTGTCCATCGGGCTCATGGCCAGCGGAATCGTCTATGCGGTTATGGGATGGAATCTGGCTAAGAAAACAGGAAAAAATGACGTGACCGCTCTTCCGTCAGGCGTGTCCACACCGGCCATGTTTGTCTATCTGTACGGAGTCATTTATCCCCTGTCTTATGCGGGACTTGCGCCGGAAGAGTGCTGGACCGCTGCTGTGGCCGCATGTTTCCTGGGCGGAGCAATCGAACTTCTGGGCGGTTTTGTTGGACCTTATATCAGAAAATACGTTCCAAGAGCGGCCATGCTGGGAAACGTGGCAGGAATCGGACTGGTTTGGATGGCTACGGTAGGCTTATTCGAAGTTTACCATGATCCAATTCTGGGCATGCCGGTACTGCTGATCGCATTAATCGGTTTAATCGGCGGTTATGTGTTTAAGAAAAAGATTCCTATGCTTTTGGTATCCGTGGTATTTGGCGTGGTCTATGCAATCTGTCTCGGACGGGTGAACGTGGATACGTCCACCATCGGCTTTGTTGTGCCGTTTTTCTCAGGCGCTCATATTATAGCGGGATTTAAGATGATCGTGCCGTATCTGGGCATCATCATCCCCATCGAAGTGTATAATTTCATCGAAACAATGGACAATGTGGAGTCTTCCATAGCTGCAGGAGATGAATACAATGTGGGCCATGCCCAGATCGCAGACGGCTGCTGTACCATGCTTTCCGCTTTATTCGGCGGCATTATTCCAAACACCGTATGGCTTGGCCATCCCGGACTGAAAAAGAGCGGTTCAGGAATCGGTTTTTCCTGGGTGACCGGACTGCTTTTCGGAGCTTCCGCTTTGTTTGGCGTTTATGGGTTCTTCGATTCCCTGATGCCTGCGGTAATCGCTTCCATAACCTTTTTATGGTGCGCAATTCTCATGGTGGTTCAGTCCTTTACCGATGTTCCGAGAAGACATGGGGCCGCGGTGGCAATTGCACTGATCCCTCATATTGCGGATGTGCTCTATACTTATGTGAGAGATGCGCTGGGAAGCTTCGGCATATTCATTGAAGAAGGACTGACTATGAACTCTTCCGATCAATTTTCTCAGGCAATGCTGGATTACGGCGTGACCTGGCACGGTGTTTATGCGATGAGAAGCGGAGCGATCCTAACCAGCATTATGTGGGGCGCTGCCGTGGTATTTATCATCGACCGCAGACTTGATAAAGCGGCATATGCGCTGGTAATTGCCTCAGTGCTTTCCTTTTTCGGTTTCATGCATTCCACCGGGCTGGGCTGCGGCCTGAATACCATGAATTTCCCGTATGCGGTGGGCTATTTAATCAGTGCGGTCATTTGCTTCATCATTCATAAAACACAGAAGAAACTGATGGATGTGCCGCGCAGATACGATTACGTATAAGGAGGAAATGGAACATGGATGCAAAATGTGTGAGAGTATTAAGACCCTATGACGATTCAGATAATCATAAAAGAGTGGTATATATTGACGAAGATGCCAGATATTCTTTGATGAAGCAGTGGGGAGACACCGTCTTTATCAGAGGCAGAAGGGACATTAAAGACGTTGAGATACAGCCCTTAAAAGCGATGGACCAGGAAGGATTTATCGCAAGGATGGGGAAGGATCTTTTGGATGAGGTGTACGTGGAATACGGGGAAGAGGTTATGCTGAGCAGGGAATAAAAAGACTTTGTGACGGCGAAAATACGCCGGAAAAGAGGTGGGATCGGGAATGGGCCGGAGATGCGGCTCATTCCCGATCCTTTTCGTTTCCGGCTGTTTTTCGGCAGCATTTTGTAATGGAAAGATTTCCTTCACAAAAGAGGAGAAATATGTTAGAATAACGGTTAAACGAAAAAATACGATCTGTCTGTTAAAGCGGGGATTTCAAACATGAAATCCTAATTCGCAAGAGTTTCTATTATGGATAAAAATCTGGTATCCTATCATCCTATCTATCTTTCAAAAAGAATTTGGTTCCTATCAAATTTGATCCTAAAAAATCCAATTATTTTATACGAATCCTATAATGAATCTACATTCTTTTTTGCGGTATCTGACCGCTTTCTTTGGGCCGTTTCGGCCGCAGTTTTCCATTAAATGATGTTACTATGGTTTTTAGAAAAATCCTGCACGTTTAGAAGTGCTTATGCCCGAAAACGGAACAGGAAAGGCCGTATAAACTGCCGGAGCCAGGCCGGACAGCAGAGATTCCCGGAGCTGTGAATAATAACTAAATGATCAAAAATGCAGGAGGTGATGCAGAGCGTAACTTGATTCTGTCAAAAAAAGATAATATAATGAGGAGAGACAAATGAATACAGAATATTTGCAGTGGCATCCCGCTTTTTATGCTGCGGCTCAGATCGAGTTTTCAGAAGAACGGGAAAAGCTTTATTTTGAAGACGAACACCAGCTCAGCAAAAAGCCGTTATTGATCGACACTCTGATTATAAAAGTCAGAAATGGCGGCCGGATACGGAAAAATATTGGAAAGATTTTCAGAGAGCATAATATTATAGAATATAAGAGCCCTGAAGATTATCTCAGCATTAACGATTATTATAAGGTGCTGGGGTATGCGTGTCTATATCAGGCCGATACGGAACGGGTCTGCCAGATATCGCCGGAAGAGATCACAATCACCTTTGTATGTACCCATTTCCCCAAAAAACTGGTGTCGTATCTGATCAATCAGAAAAAATTAACGGTTACCTGTGAGGAGGCGGGAATTTACTACATAGAGGGAGCTGTTTTTCCGATGCAGATGATTGTGGTCAGCCGGCTGTCACCGGAACATAATTTCTGGCTGAGCCGTTTGAGAAAAGATTTAACAATAACCGATGATATCGAAAAATTGGCAAGGGAATACAGGACGAAAAGAAACAGTCCGCTGTATTCGGCGGTTATGGATGTACTGATGAGAGCAAACCATGATGCGGTAGAGGAGGCGAAAGATATGTGCGATGCGATCAGAGAGTTGTTTGCAGATGAATTGAAGGCTGGAATGGAGAAAGGAATCGAGCAGGGAATTGAATGCGGCATAGAGCGTGGAATTGCCAGGGCCAAAACGGTTTTTCGCATGCATGCCCAAGGCAGCACGCCGGAGGAGATTGCCAAAGCATGTGGAATTACAACAGATGAAGTTCAAAAAATCTTGACAGATTAGTAAGAGGTGCTTGTGGGAAAAGACGAGATTGACAGACAGATTGAATTACAAAGGAAAATACGGGAACGGAGACAAAAGAGGATGAAGCGCCTGCGCCGGAAGAGGAGGATTCTGATCGCCGTTTTGGCAGGGATCTTTTTGGTCATCCTCTTAGGCATTGTCTGGCTGGTGGAGGTAATACGAAAGCCGAAGCAGGTGGATTTGGATACGGTTGAAATGCCAAGCTGGATCGAGCAGAATTTTATCAGGGTCAATGAGTTTTCCAGGCCCGGTAAAAAGCTGGAACGGGTCAACGGCATTGTCATTCACTATGTGGGAAATCCCGGCACTACCGCCATGCAGAACAGGAATTATTTCGACAGTTTGGCGGATCAGACCGGAGATAATAAGGTATCGGTGAGCAGCAATTTCATCATCGGATTGGAAGGTGAGATCGTTCAGTGCATGCCGCTGGACGAAGTGGCATATGCATCCAATCAAAGAAATTCGGACACCATCTCCATCGAATGCTGCCATCCGGACGCCACAGGAGAATTTACACCGGAAACTTATGAATCCATGGTGAAGCTGACAGCCTGGCTCTGTAAAGAGCTGGATCTGGATGCAGGCGATGTGATCCGGCATTATGATATTACTAAGAAAAAATGTCCCCTTTATTTTGTAGACCACAAAGACGCGTGGAAACAGTTCCGGTCGGATGTGAAAAAGAAGATGGGGGAGAAATAAAATGCATTCAGGCGGTATAACCAGACCCTTTCGGAATTTCCGGAAACGGGATTGGCTATACCGCCTGATTCATTACGCCTGGCATGGATTTTCGCCCATAATTGAGAAAAAACTGAATAATTACGAGGTTTTAATATAGTGAGCTTCCAAAAGCTCCGTCAGATATGCCACGGCAGGATTGTCCATTAGCTGCGGCTGATAACCGATGATATTATAGCGCTTCATCTGAGGCGACATGGAATACAGATTCACATTCCTCAGCTCGCCGATACAGGAGCCGGGAATAAAAGAGACACCCACCCCGGTGGAGACCAGGCCGCAGATGGACTGAATATTGTCCATATAGCCGAAGACTTTGGGCCGAAATCCCAAAGGCCGGATTAACGTGTCCACAAGCATCTGCATGGAAGACCCTTTTTGTGTCAGAAGAAAGTTGTCATTGGCAAAATAATCCTTCAGGTCCTCTGCTGTGACGCTGTAGCTGAAGCTGGGATGGATCAGGGAAAAATGATGGCTTTTGGGTACTGCCAGATACAGCTCTTCCGTCCCTAAAAGTTTGCTTTCCTTGAAAAAATCATCGGTGCGGAGTGTGGTTGCCAGACAGAAGTCCACCTCTTTATCAGCCATCCGCTGCCTCATGGGAAGAGAAAAGCTTTCCGTTATTTCCAGCATAATGCCCGGATACCGTTCCTTGAAGATGGGAATCACCTTAGTTAACAGGCGGATTGCCCACTGGGAGGTGGTTCCGATGACCAGATGCTCCTGGTAAGATAAGTTTGCAATGTTCTGATAGAGCCGCTTTTTCAAACTCATCATGGTCTGGGCGGTCTCTACATAGAGCTCGCCTGCCGGTGTCAGCGTCAGCCCCTTTGCAGTGCGGTAAAAGAGAGGGGTTCCCACTTCCGTTTCCAGCTTATTTAAATACTGGCTCAGAGACGACTGGGAGACAAACAGCTTATCGGCGGCTTTTCTCATATTCTGTTCTTTTGCAATGGTGATGATATATTCCAGATATTTTGTATCCATAACTCTTTTATTCTCCAATCCATCGAATACTTCAGCAGCATTTATTTCAAACAAGCGGTTATGGCCGCAGTTAAGCCATAGATCGGTGTTTTTATTGTACCATATCCGCTAGCGGCCATGGTATGCTCCGCAGGAATTTAGCGCCTGGATTTCTGCGGTGAACACAGAAACCAGTATGCGCAAGTACAATAATCGCTCTGCGATTATTGTACCATACAACCAATACGCCGGGAATGCTAAAAAAGGTTAAAAAATTACAAAGATAATACAAGAAAGCAAAAGCTGTGGACGTTAAAATGTATAATATGATATACTGGTTTCTTAGTGGAAATAATGCTGTTCATAACCCCGCGGGCCTCTGCCGTCAGGCCGGGTTCCGTCGGTTTGCAGCCCCTTTCCGGTTACGGTTTCGGGCATGAGCATTTCTAATATGAAAAAGAGAACCTTCAGGTTCAGGGAGAGATAAAAATGACAGGAAAATTATATGGTATCGGCGTAGGCCCGGGAGATCCGGAGCTTTTGACCTTAAAAGCGGTGCGCCTGATAAAAGAATGCGATAAAATAGTAGTTCCGGGAGAGGATTACAAGACCAGCGTGGCCTATAAGATCGCCTTGGAAGCGGTGCCGGAGCTGGCCGAAAAAGAGGTGTGCGGAATTCCCATGCCGATGACAAAGGATAAAGCCGTTTTAGAAGAAAATTACAGACAGGCAGCAGCTGAAATTACCGGATGGATGGACCGGGGAAATGACGTGGGCATTTTGAATCTGGGAGATGTGACCGTTTACTCCACCTGCCTTTACATTCATAAGCTGGTAAAAGAGGCGGGCTATTCCACCGAACTGGTGAATGGGATTCCATCCTTCTGCGCCGTAGCGGCCAGGCTGGATATGGGGCTTGTAGAGCGTTCTCAGCAGCTCCACGTGCTTCCGGCATCCTATCAGATTGAAGAAGGGTTAAAGCTGCCGGGAACAAAAGTGCTCATGAAGTCAGGCAGACAGATCGGCAATGTGAAAAAACAGATAAAAGAGCTGGGCATGGAAGCCGTGATGATCGAAAACTGCGGGATGGAGGATGAAAAGATTTATCGGACCACAGATGAAATCGATGAAAATGCGGGGTATTATTCCCTGATGATTGTGAAAGAGCAGGAAACGGTTCAGTAGGCGGGTGCATTTACTGAACAGACTGTAAGAAATCATAAAAGAACAAACGCGCCGCATTAGCGGCAGATTGAGAGGAAAGATGAAGCAGATCTATGTTGTGGGCATAGGCCCTGGCAGCTATGAACAGATGACAATAAAAGCGGCGGAAATTTTAAAATCCTGCGATCTGATTGTGGGATACACCGTATATGTGGATTTGATTAAAGAGTATTTTCCGGATAAAGAGATGATGACAACGCCCATGAAAAAAGAAGTGGAGCGCTGCCGCCTGGCGTTTGAAGAAGCGGACAAGGGAAAAGACGTGGCAATGATATGCAGCGGCGACGCAGGCGTGTATGGGATGGCAGGGCTGATGTATGAGATCGGAACTGAGTATCCGGACTGCCGGATTACGGTAGTGCCAGGCGTCACTGCCGCAGTTGCGGGCGGAGCAGTTCTCGGAGCGCCGCTGATCCACGATTTTGCCCTGATCAGTTTAAGCGATCTTCTGACCCCGTGGGAGAAGATCGAAAAGCGTTTGGAATGCGCTGCCATGGCGGATTTTGTGGTCTGCCTTTACAACCCTTCCAGCAAGAAACGCCATGATTATCTGCAGAAAGCCTGCGATATCATGATGCGCTATGCATCGGAAGATACGGTCTGCGGAATCGCAGCCAATATTGGACGGGAAGGGGAAAACGGAAGGACGATGTCATTAAAAGAGTTGAGGGATACGAAGGTGGATATGTTCACCACCGTATTTATCGGTAATTCACAGACAAAAGTAGTGGACGGCCACATGGTAACTCCAAGAGGGTATTTGATTTAATGTTACGGTTCACAGTTTCTGCAAACTTCCAAAACCGGACCGGACGGCAGAGACCGCCGGGGCTGTGAATAACGATTTAATAGAAATGAGGACGGCTGAATGACTATTATCAAATCAATGGTAATTGCCTGCGCGATGTATTCGAAGATACCCATGCCCAAAGTGGACTGGAATGAAAAAAATATGAAATACGCGCTTTGCTTTTTCCCTCTGGTGGGTCTTCTGGAAGGCGCGGCATTTTTCGCATTTTACTGCCTGTTGGGATATATCAACGCAGGAGAGCTTTTTAAGGCATCTGTTTTGTGCGCAGTTCCGGTTCTGATCACAGGGGGAATCCACATGGACGGTTTTCTGGACACCATGGACGCGTTAAGCTCCTACCAGACCAGGGAACGAAAATTGGAGATATTAAAAGATTCCCATACGGGGGCATTTGCAATTATCGGCTGCGCCGTTTATATGGTGCTGTATCTGGGCGGTGTGAGCGGCTTAAAGGATGCACAAAGCTGCCTGCTGATTTCGCTGGGATTTGTGATATCCAGGTCTCTGAGCGGCCTTTCTCTGGTCCTTTTTCAGGGGGCGAGAAAGAACGGCTTGGCTTATACATTTTCAAGTTCTGCCCACAAGGCGGTTACCAGGGGAGTGCTGGCGGCTGTTTTCATAATCTTCACCTGTCTGGCTTTAAGAATGAACATGATTGCTGGCAGCATTATGACAGCAGGGGCGGTTTTCGTGTTTTTCTATTACCGTTTCATGTCATATAAGGAATTTGGCGGAATCACAGGAGATTTGGCGGGATTTTTCCTTCAGATCTGCGAATTGGTGATGCTCTATTCCGTAGTCATTGCGGAAGGATTGAGACAACTATGAATTTACATATAGCGGCGCTGGGGATCGGATTTATCCTGGATTTGATGTTCGGCGATCCCAGATGGATGATCCATCCTGTCTGCCTGATGGGCAAAACGATATCATGGGCAGAGAAAACAGTGAGAAGAATCGCAAAAGATGAAAAAAAGAAACTGCTGGCAGGAAGCGTATTTTTGTGTGCAGGAAATGTGATTTTCTGGACGGGACTGTCCTGGCTGCTGTGCAGTCTTTTATATAAAGCCGGTCCGGGCGTGGGCCTGGCCGGAGAGAGCTTTTTGTGCTATCAGCTTTTAGCCGTAAAAGGCTTGAAAAGCGAAAGCATGAAGGTGTATCAAGCTTTGAGATACGGGACAATTGAAGAGGCCCGCCATGCGGTTTCCATGATAGTGGGCCGCGATACCCAGGACTTAGATAATGCCGGGGTGACAAAGGCCGCAGTGGAAACGGTGGCGGAGAATCTGTCGGACGGGGTGATTGCACCTCTGCTTTTCATGGCAGTCGGCGGAGCTCCGTTGGGCTATTTTTATAAAGCGGTGAACACCATGGATTCCATGGTGGGGTATAAAGACGAAAAGTACCTTTATATCGGAAGAATTCCGGCGAAGCTGGACGATGTTTTAAATTATATTCCGGCCCGGATTTCCGCACTTTTGATGATCCTTACGGCCCCGCTTGCCGGGCTGAACGGAAAAGACGCATTTAGGATTTGGAGAAGGGACGGCAGAAATCATGCCAGCCCCAATTCGGCTCAGACAGAGGCAGCGGCAGCAGGAGCGCTGGGGGTGCAGCTGGCAGGAGATGCGTATTATTTTGGCAAGCTTTATAAAAAGCTGACCATCGGAGATAAAAAGAGAGAAATTGAAATCGAGGATATCAAACGGATAAACAGGCTGCTCTATATAACGTCGGCGGCCGCGATGCTGATTGTTCTGGCAGTCGGCATTTAACATCTGTACGGCTATAAAAGGAGGATAAAATGTTAAACAGCAAAGAGGCGATTCTGGTTGTCAGCTTTGGAACCAGCCATGAAGATACGAGAAAAAAGACCATCGACGCCATCGTAAATGAAGTCCGCATCGCCCATCCGGAATGCAGCATCTATGAAGCCTGGACCAGCGGGATGATCATACGGAAAGTGGGAAAAGCAGGATATCATATGATGACTGTGAGCGAGGCGATGGAACAGATCGTAAAAGACGGCGTCACCCGCCTGACAGTCCAGCCCACTCATGTGATCAACGGCATTGAAAACGACCAGATGAAAAAGGACGTGATGGCCTTTCAGGAGCAGTTAGAAGAGATCCGCTTTGGAACGCCTCTTCTCACCTGTGAACAGGATTCCTTTTACGTGATCGACACGCTGATGGAAGAGTTTGGGCCGCTGGAAGAAAAGACCGCGCTGGTATTTATGGGCCATGGAACCACGCATTATGCCAATACCATTTATGCCGCGCTGGATTATCAGTTTAAAGATAAAGGATATCCCAATGTATTTGTGGGAACGGTGGAAGCTTATCCATCCATGGAAACGCTGCAGAAGCATTTAAAGGAAGGCGGCTATGAAAAGCTGATTCTGGCTCCGTTCATGATCGTGGCCGGGGACCATGCGAAAAATGACATGGCAAGCGACGATAAAGAGTCCTGGAGAAGCCAGTTAGAAGGCGCAGGCTACGAAGTGAGTTGCCTGCTGAAAGGGCTTGGAGAATATAAAGGAGTCCGCCGTCTGTTTTTAAAACATATAGACCAGGCGGAAAAGGAGGGCTGATCATGGTTCATTTTATAGGAGCGGGTCCGGGAGATCCGGAACTTTTAACAATAAAGGGGAAACGTCTGATCGATGAGGCGGATGTGATTATCTATGCCGGTTCGCTGGTAAATCCCCAGGTATTAAAGGATGCGAAAAAAGAGGCAAAGATCTACAACAGCGCCAGTATGAACCTGGACGAAGTGATCGAAGTGATGAAAGAGGCTGAAGAAAAGGGTCTGACGGTGGCCCGGGTGCATACGGGTGATCCGGCTGTATACGGAGCACACAGAGAGCAGATGGACCGTCTGGACCAGCTTGGCATTGAGTACGACGTGGTTCCGGGAGTCAGCTCATTTCTGGCTGCGGCTGCGGTGCTGAAAAAAGAATATACCCTTCCGGGGGTCAGCCAGACGGTGATTCTGACCCGGATGGAGGGGCGCACCCCCATGCCGGAAGGAGAAAAGCTGGCTGATCTGGCAAAACACCAGGCTACGATGATCATATTTTTAAGCGTGGGACAGATTCAACTGCTGTCGGAGACGCTGAAGGAATCATACAGCCAGGATACTCCCGTTGCGGTGGTTTACAAGGCCACCTGGGAAGACCAGAAGATTGTGGCCGGCACTCTGAAAGATATTGCCGGAAAGGTGAAGGAAGCCGGTATTACCAAAACGGCTCTGACCGTTGTGGGCGGCTTTTTAGGAGATGACTATGAGCTGTCCAAGCTTTACGATAAACATTTTACCCATGAATACAGGAAAGGAATCGATTGAGGGATGATAATACGGATCGGAACAAGGAAAAGCAAACTGGCAATGGTTCAGACTGAGATTGTAAGGCGTGAGATTGAGTCCCGGTTTCCGGAAGCGGAGATCGTGATCGTGCCCATGTCCACAAAAGGGGATAAGATTCTGGACCGCTCCCTGACCTCATTTGGAGGAAAAGGGGTATTCACAAAAGAGCTGGAAGAGGCCCTTTTAAACGGTGAGATCGATATGGCTGTCCACAGCGCCAAGGATATGCCCATGGAATTTCCAAAGGGCCTCTGCATGGGCGCGGTGTTAGACCGGGCAAATCCGGGCGACGTGCTGGTGACCACTACAGGAATCAGGGCTGTGGATTTAAAAAAGGGAAGCGTGATCGGAACCAGCAGCCTGAGGCGGGAACTTCAGTTCAAGCGCGTGAATCCCCAGGTACGCATTAAGATGCTGAGGGGCAATGTCCAGACCCGGCTGGAAAAGCTGAGACAGGGCGAGTACGACGGCATCCTGCTGGCCGCGGCAGGCTTAGAACGGCTTGGAATGGAAAAACCGGAGGGATTTTATCTGGAATATCTGGATAAAGAGCAGTTCGTTCCGGCTCCGGGACAGGGGATTTTAGCGGTGGAGATCAGGGAAGGCGGATTACCCGATATCATGAAGGGCATCCATTCAAAAGAGGCGGCCGTGATGTTAAAGGCGGAGCGGGAGTACCTTACCCTGTTGGGAGGCAGCTGCAACGCTCCCTGCGGAGCTTACTGCCGCCGGGAAAAAGACGGCTTAATGATGACAGCCATGTATGCAAAAGACGGGATTCATCCGGTTTATAAGAGCATGTACCGGGACGGATATGAGGAAGAGGACGGTAAAAAACTGGCGGAATGCCTGGCCGCCCAGGTCAGTTATAAAACTGTGTCTTTGGTGGGCGCAGGACCCGGAGATAAGGGACTGCTGACCAGAAAGGGCCTGGAATGCGTGCGGAAAGCGGATGTGATTGTTTATGACAACCTGATTTCCCCATCCATCCTCAACGAAGCCTCGCTGGACGCTGAGCTCATCTATGCAGGAAAGCGTTCCTCCAACCATCACCTGACCCAGGATAAGATCAATGAAGTGCTGGTGAATCAAGCGGCATCAGGCAAATACGTGGTCCGTTTAAAGGGCGGAGACCCTTATATATTCGGAAGAGGCGGAGAAGAAGCGCTGGAACTGAAAAAGCATGGAATTCCATTTGAGATTGTTCCGGGAATTTCATCTTCCTACAGCGTGCCGGCTTATGCGGGCATTCCGGTTACACAGAGAAACATGGCATCCTCATTCCATGTGATAACGGGACATGAGGGAAATCATAAAGACACGGAAGTGTTAAACTATGCAACGCTTGCCAAGGAAGAGGGAACATTAATCTTTCTGATGGGCCTTCACAATCTGGAACGCATTGCGAAAAAACTGATAGAAAATGGCAAAGATCCGGCCACTCCGGCCGCCGTCATCTCCTCAGGAACCACAGGGCGGCAGAAAAAAGCTGCTGCAACCCTGGAAACCGTGGTGCAGGCGGCGAAGGAACAGCAGATCGAGACACCGGCCATTACGGTCATCGGCCAGGTGGTGAACCTGGAAGAAGAGCTGGAATGGTTTTTGAAAGAGCGCTTATCCGGAACCAGAATCCTTTTGACGGGAACCAGGCATATGGTTAAACAGCTGGAAATGGAACTGGACCCATTGGGGGCGGAGACCATATCGCTGAGCCTGGTGGAGACAAAACCCCTGGTATCAGAGGATGCGTTAAATGCTGTCCGCCGGATGGAAGAATACCAGTGGATCGTATTTACCAGCATAAACGGAGTGAACCTGTTCTTTGACATTCTGCGCAGAGAGCATATCGATTTGAGAAAACTGATGCACCTGAAATTTGCTGCGGTAGGAAAGAGCAGTGCAAAGGCGCTGGAAGATCAGGGATTCATCTGTGATTTTCAGCCGTCGGTCTATTCCGGCGCAGCCCTGGCCCGGGAATGGGTGCCAACCCTGGATACCGGCGTGAAAGTGATGTTTGTGCGGGCAAAGGATGTATCAAGCGCTCTGCCGGATGCCTTAAAGGCGGCCGGCATAGAGTACAAAGATCTTCCGCTGTATGAGACATGGACGGATGAGCGCAGAAAAGAGGAACTGAACCGCATTATAAAAGATGTGGACTACATAACAGTCGCCAGCGGCTCGGCCGCGAGAGCGCTTAAAAATATGCTGGATGAAACGAACCGGCCGGAGGCCAGAATCATTTCCATCGGCCCTTCCACCACAGAGGAAGCGAAAAAGGCCGGACTGGAAGTTTACGATACGGCGGCGGAATACACGGCGGCCGGAATTGCTGAGGCGATTTTGGCGGACCGGTTAAAAGAGCTTCGTTAACTCCGAATGAGAGGATAAAATATGGCGGCAAAAGTGATTATGATACAGGGAACCATGTCCAATTCCGGAAAGAGCTTTGTCACGGCCGGACTCTGCCGTGTGTTTAAGCAGGACGGATACCGGACGGCTCCCTTTAAATCTCAGAATATGGCATTGAATTCCTATATAACAAAAGACGGGCTGGAGATCGGCCGGGCGCAGGCCATGCAGGCCGAGGCGGCGGGAATTGAGCCCACGGTGTACATGAACCCGATCCTGTTAAAACCCACCAGCAACGTGGGAAGCCAGGTGATTGTAAACGGCGAGGTGCTGGGAAACTGGAAGGCCGTCGACTACTACAGGGATAAAACCAGGTTCATACCCGACGTAAAGCGTGCCTTTGACGCTTTGGCAGAAGAGTACGATATCATAGTGATCGAGGGCGCCGGAAGTCCGGCGGAAATCAACCTCAGGGAAAATGACATCGTGAACATGGGCCTTGCCAAAATGGTCCATGCGCCGGTGATCCTGGTGGGAGACATCGACCGGGGCGGCGTGTTCGCATCCCTTTACGGGACGGTGAAGCTGTTGGAGCCGGACGAACAGAAGATGATAAAAGGCCTGGCTGTGAATAAATTCCGGGGCGACGTTTCCATCCTGGAACCGGGCCTTAGAATGATAGAAGAAAAAACGGGAATCCCCATGGTCGGTGTGATTCCCATGGAGAATATCGATATTGACGACGAGGACAGCTTATCCGACCGGCTGAACCGGGTGACGGCCGGGGCAGGTGTGGACATTGCGGTGATCCGCCTTCCCCACATATCCAATTTCACGGATTTCAGCGCATTTGAGCGCCTGAAGGGAGTTTCACTCCGGTATGTGACAGCCCCCGGGCAGCTGAAAAACCCGGATCTGGTGCTGCTTCCAGGAACCAAGAACACCATGGACGATATGAACTGGCTGCGGGAAAGCGGCCTGGAAACCCTGATTCTCCGCCTGTCGGAACAGGACGTTCCGGTGATCGGAATCTGCGGCGGATTCCAGCTTTTAGGGAAAATGCTTCACGATCCCATGAACGTGGAACACGGCGGAAGCATGCGGGGAATGGGGCTTTTGGACGCGGAAACCGTATTCGCCCAGGAAAAGACCAGAACCCGGACCACCGGACAGTTTCTCTATCCGGTTCCCATGTTTGGCTCCTTCGGCGAAAAGGAAGTGACCGGATATGAGATCCATATGGGACAGACCGTGAATCTGGGCGGCTGCAAAGAGGCAGTGCGCCTTTTAGACGGAAGAACCGACGGCCTTTCCAATGAAAAAGGCACCGTGTTCGGTTCCTATCTGCACGGAATTTTCGATACGGACGGACTGGCTGCCGCACTTTCGTCAGCGCTGGCTCTTAAAAAGGGAATCTGCCTGGAAGAAGAGGATTTTGACCTGCAGGCATACAAAGAACAACAGTATGACAAGCTGGCGGATCTGATCAGATCGTCTTTTGATATGGAAGCGGTCTACCGCATGATGGAGGAAGAATAAACGCATGGCAGAAGAGATAAAATTTGTAAAACCGGATGAGATAGAAAAAAGAAGCATGGAAATCATCGCCCGGGAACTGGGGGAGAGAACCTGGCCGGAAGAGGAATTTCTGGTGGTAAAACGCTGCATCCACACATCGGCTGATTTCGATTACGCGGACAACCTGGTGTTTTCCCATCAGGCGGTTCAAAAGGGAATCGAGGCGCTGAAAGCGGGCGCGGTTATCGTCACGGATACCAATATGGCCGCAGCGGGCATCAATAAGAAATCATTGGAAAAATGCGGCGGAAGCGTCCGCTGCTTTATGGCGGATGAAGATGTGGCAAGAGAAGCAAAAGAGCGGGGCGTAACCCGGGCCACCGTATGCATGGAGCGGGGGGCCGCCCTCAATGGGCCGGCAATCTTTGCGGTGGGCAATGCGCCGACTGCGCTGATCCGTCTGCATGAGATGATGAAAGAAGGTCTGGTTAATCCGGCGCTGATCATCGGTACCCCGGTGGGATTTGTCAATGTGGTGGAATCCAAAGAACTGATTCTGAAAGATGAGGTTCCGTCCATCATTGCAAGAGGCAGAAAAGGAGGCAGCAACATCGCCGCTTCTATCTGTAATGCTCTCCTTTACCAGATAGCAAGATAAGGCGTTGCCGCTGCCGTAAATCAATGGGACCGGTACTGCTTAGGCGTCAGTCCCGTGTGCTTTTTAAATATTTTAGAAAAATAGCTCTGGTCCTCAAAACCGGTGGCTATCGCAATATTAATCAACGAATAATCGGTGTTGGCCAGAAGGCGCTTGCTCTCCTCCACCCGCACCATATTCAGGTATTCCTTAAAAGAAGAACCGCAGGCCTGTTTGAATATGGAAGAAAAATAGGCAGGATTTAAGTGGACCTGATCCGCCACATCTTCCAAGGTCAGAGAAGACGCGAAGTTTTCGGATATGTATTTCATGGCCTTTCTGACCACATCTCCATTTTTCGTATTCAGCTGGCTGAACATGCATTCCATATAGATATCCAGGACTTCCTGAAGCATATAGCAGAGGGCGTCGATGCTCTTCACCGTCTGAAGGTTTTTCAGGAACTGGTTGTTGATCTTTAAGATCTGATCGGTTCCCGCACCCCCTTCGATGGCCGATCTGGAAAGAAGGGAGCAGAGCTCAGAGGCCCGGCTTTTGATGATTTCGATGCTGTTCCCCTCTGAGAAGAATACATAGCCCAACAGGTCGTTTAAGATCGCACTGGCTTCCTGCTTGTTGCCTGTTTTTACTTTGGTTAAAAGTTCCCGTTCCTTTTCAAACGGATAGGATATTTTCTTGTCCAGTTCCAGATTTTTGTACATCTGGATGGATTCGTTGATCTTGGACTGCTGATGAATCTTTCCGCGGTTGAAGATCAGCTCCTGTCTGGCGTCTGATACGAAGTTGGAAAACAGATGATACAAAAGACGGCTGACCTGAGTGACCATGGACGGTGGAATCACCGTAACCTGGCCCGCATAATCGTAGAGATCCAGCAGGGATTCCAGGGGAATATCCGGATAATTGTTGTGCAGGTCCGTGATGAGCAGAGAGTCTGGATTTTCCATTAAAAAGGGGCCTACTAAAATGGAACCAAACAGGGCCTCCTGGTTGATTAACGGAAAAACGATGTGGTTTAAACCGGCATGACAGGAAAAAATATAAGTTTCACCCAGCTCCATGGCCCGCTTTCCTGCGGTTGCATGAAGCTTCTGGCAGGAATCATTGGGAGGAAGATAGGGGATAAAATGGCGGCAGTATGTGCTGGGGTCGCCGCAGCGTTCCAAAACATTGCCGTTTTCATCCAGCACCTGAATCGGAAGCTTTAGACAAGCATGGAAAGCTTCTAAAAGTTCCTGAAGTTTTTCTTTGGCTACGATTGTATACAGATAAGATTCCATAAAAATTCCCCCCTTAATTAAAGCTATTATATCATAAAACCGTATAAAATCCAAAAATAATACAATAAATCTAAAAAAATCCCAATGCCGCAGGTGATGGAAGGGAGACAAGCATGAAAATCAGCAATTTACAGCCTAAAATGAACCGGGATGAGGTGTTCCGGCTGATCGACTGTCATGAAGACAGCCCCGTTTATGAAGAAGTGGAAGAATCCTATGAGAGTCTGGAAGAAGAAGTTTATAAGATGATCGAACCGGCAGGAATTTTTGAATTTTCCCGGCTGACGAAAGAAACGGAGACAAAAGAGTATCCGGCAGGAACCCCGGTGATCTATCTGATCGCCACCGTGGGACGCAAGGTGAGCGCCTATGCGGATCAGCTTTTCAAGGAAGGCGAGTTTCTAAAAGGCATGCTGGCGGACGCCATGGCGGACTCCTGCCTGTTCAGCCTGGAACGGTCCTGGCAGGAACAGATCAAAGAGGCCTGCGGAAACAGGAATGTGGGGATTGCCAGGCGCTTGGAGGCTCCTCAGGATATTCCCATGGAAGCCCAGAAGGAGGCATATGAAGTCCTCCGCGCCAAAGAGGAACTGGATATGAACCTGTCCTCGGGATATATGTACGATCCGGTAAAATCCACATGCCAGGTATTTGTGCTCACTTCAGACCGTGAAGTATTCCGCACACAGCATAACTGCAGAGCCTGTTCCAAACTGGACTGCAAGATGAGGAATATTCCTCCCGTCCAGGTGGAAGTGACGGAACAATCCGGCACCTATTTTATGGAACTAAAGGATAAAGAAAGCATTATGGACGGTTTGATCCGCCATGGCACCTATCTCAGCGCGGTATGCGGGGGAAAGGGCATCTGCGGTAAATGCCGGATCAGGGTAACAAAAGGCAGCCTGCCCCCATCCCCGTCCGACCGCAAATTTTTCACGGAAAAAGAGCTGGAAGAAGGCTGCCGTCTTTCCTGTCTGGCTTATCCCCAGGATGACGTAAGCATCCTTTTAGAAAATGGACAGGAAGACAGTTTCGAAGTGCTGAGCCAATTCCAGGAACAAAAAAAACAGACGAAAACCTCAGGCAGCAGTTACGGCATCGCTATCGATATCGGAACCACAACCATCGCAGTTCATCTGATTTCCGTTCCGGACGGAGCCCTGGCCGCTTCCCACAGTTCCATTAACCACCAGCGGGCCTATGGCGCCGACGTGGTATCCAGAATGCTGGCATCCAACCAGGGAAAAGGGGAAGAACTGAGGGCCTGCATCCGAAAAGATCTTTTAGAAGGAATCCGTTCCGTAATTAGCCGGGGCGGGATTGATGCGGATCAGATTAAAAAGATTGCCGTAGGCGCCAACACCACGATGACCCATCTGCTTTTAGGGTTTTCCTGTGAAACATTGGGCGTATATCCCTTTGACCCGGTGGATATCAGTTACATTATCCGTCCATTTGAAGAGGTATTCGGTGATACGATGTTAGAATGTCCGGTGGAAATCCTGCCCGGAATCTCCACCTACGTGGGCGGAGATATCGTTTCGGGGCTGCTGTTCTGCGGATTTCATAAGTCGGAACAGGTGAGCGTGCTCATCGACCTGGGAACCAACGGGGAGATGGCAATCGGCTGTAAAGACAGGATATTGGTAACCTCCACTGCGGCCGGGCCTGCATTTGAGGGCGGAAATATCAGCTGCGGCATGGGAAGCGTGGCGGGGGCGATCTGCCATGTAAACCTGGATCAGAATAACCGTCCTGCCATAGAAACCATAGGAAAACAGCCTCCCATCGGACTTTGCGGAACCGGAGTGATTGAAACTACGGCAGAGCTGATACGGACCGGTCTGGTGGATGAAACCGGGCTTTTGGATGACGAATATTTCGACGACGGGCTGGTTTTAGCTTTGGCGCCCGATGGAAAAGAGATATCCTTTACTCAAAAGGATGTGAGAGAGATTCAGCTGGCCAAATCCGCTGTGAGAGCCGGACTGGAAACCCTGATTCTCAGATACGGCGTTTCCTATGAACAGATCCATAAAGTCTATTTGGCCGGAGGATTCGGATATAAGATCGACCAGCAGAAGGCGGTGGCAATCGGCATGATTCCGGAAGAACTGGCCGGAAAGATCGAAACTGTGGGCAACAGTTCCTTAGGAGGCGCTTATCTGGCGCTCACAAAAGAACACGCCAAAGAAGAGATGGAGCAGCTGGTGGCCCGGTCAGAGGAAATCGGTCTGTCCACGGACAAGGACTTTAATGAGTTTTACATGGAATATATGTATTTTGAGTAATTGTTCAGCAGGTCTGAGCGCTTACCGGACAATTGCCGGTTCGAATAACAAGAGAATGAGCTGTCAGAAGCGGCGGAAAGGCGGGAAATGATGCAGGATAAGGAAATACAGGAATGTCCCCAGGGATATGTATGGAAAGAGAATAAGAAACTCCGATGCGGATATACAACAGGTTCCTGTGCCGCCGCCGCGGCCAAGGCAGCTCTTTTTACACTGCTTTCAGGGACTGTATCGGATCATGTGGAGCTTATGACGCCCAAAGGAATCCGCCTTTATCTGGAGGTAGAAGAGCTGGAAAAGGGCGACGGCTGGGCGTCCTGCGGAATCAGGAAGGACGGAGGCGACGACCCGGACGCGACCCATGGCCTTCTCATCATGGCAAAGGTGAGCAGAACAGAAGAACCGGGAATTGAGATAGACGGCGGCCCCGGAGTGGGACGGGTTACCAGGAAAGGCCTGGACCAGCCGCCCGGAGCCGCAGCCATCAACCGGGTTCCAAGGGAAATGATAACGAGAGAGATGGAAGCGCTTTTGAAGGAATACGGTGATTTGGGCGGGATTAAGGTGGAGATTTCCGTGCCGGAAGGCGAAAAAACGGCGGAAAAGACATTTAATCCCCGTCTTGGTATTGTGGGCGGAATCTCCATTTTGGGAACCAGCGGGATTGTGATTCCCATGAGCGAAGCGGCTCTGATTGCCAGCATCGGAATAGAGATGAAGCAGCTTTTAGCGGAGGGGAACGGTTACATTGTCCTTTCTCCCGGCAATTACGGGGAGTCCTTCTCCCTGAATCAATATGAGATTCCCGGACGGTATATCGTAAAGACCAGCAACTTCATCGGAGAGAGCATCGATTTGGCCATGGAGGCGGGAGCCAAGGGAATCCTGATGATCGGCCATATCGGAAAATTTGTGAAGCTGGCAGGCGGCATCATGAACACCCATTCCAGAAATGCGGACGCCAGGACGGAACTGATGGCAGCCCATGTGATCCGCTGCGGCGGGGATGCGGCCACGGCGGCCAAGATTTTAGAATGTGTGACCACAGACGAAGCTTTGGAAGTCTTAAAGCAGGCAGGAATGCTTAAACAGGTATCCAAAAGCCTGTTGGAAAAAATCCTCTATTATGTGGAGCGCAGGGGATATGGCCGCTTAGAGACGGGAATCGTGATGTATTCCAATGAGTACGGACTTTTAGGAGCAACGAAACAGGTTCCGGATCTTCTGAAGAAAGTAAAGGAGTATATGTGAAATGAATGCAGTACTGATATTTGCAGGAACCAGTGAGGGAAGAGAACTGGCCTCCTTTTTAAGCCGGAATCGGATTGAATCCTGGGTGAGCGTGGCGACCGAATACGGCGAGACGCTGCTTCCGAAAGAGGAAAACACAACCGTCGTAACCGGATATAAAGATCAGCAGGAGATCCGGCTTTTTCTGAATGAACACGGCTTTTCCTGTGTGGTGGACGCTACCCATCCCTATGCGGTGAAAGCCACCCAGCATATAAAGGCGGCCTGTGAAAGCGCAGGCGTACCGTATTACAGGCTTCTAAGGGAAGAAGAACATGGGCTGGCCGGGTCAGACCGGGCCGTCTGCGTTGCATCTGTCCGGGAAGCGGCAGAGTATTTAAAAGACAAAGAAGGAAATGTGATGATAACCACCGGAAGCAAAGAACTGGCGCCTTATATGGAGTTATCCGACCCATCCAGGCTGTATTTCCGCGTGCTTCCCACCGCATCCTCCTTAGAACTCTGTACGGCTCAGAACATCTCTCCTAAAAATGTGATCGCCATGCAGGGACCCTTTGGCAGAGAGCTGAATGCGGCCCTGATCCGTCAGTTTCATTGCCGCTACCTGGTGACCAAGTCTTCCGGACAGGCAGGCGGATTCGAAGAAAAAATCCAGGCCTGTGAGGATGCCGGAGCGGTTCCGGTAGTGATTAAACGGCCGGAAGAGACAGAAGGATACACGGCAAAAGAGATCAGAAAGCTTTTGCTGGAACAGTACGGAATTGAAGAAAAGGCCGTAATTACCATAGCAGGGATCGGGCCTGGATCAGAGAACATGATGACGTCGGAGGTGTTGCAAAAACTTTCGGAAGCGGACGTATGCATTGGAAGCGGCCGTATGCTGGAAGCGGCGAAAGTACGGGGAATGGCAGTTTTTGACAGCTACCGGCCTGAGGAGATAAAGGAGTGGATAAAAGCTCATCCCGAGTATCAAAATATCATGATACTCATGTCCGGCGACATCGGATTTTACAGCGGAACGAAAAAACTCATGGATCAGCTGGAAGAATATCCGGTCACATTGCTTCCCGGAATTTCTTCCGTATCCGCATTTTGCGCAAAGCTTGGCATATCCTGGGATGATATGTTTTTATGCAGCGTCCACGGAAGAAAACAGAATCTGATACAAAAGATACGGAGCCACAGAAAAGTATTTGCTCTGTTGGGAAAGGAAGAGGAATTTCACCGTTTGTGCGCTCTCATGACAGAATTCGGGATGGAGGATGTGACCATTTATATTGGAGATTCCCTGTCTTATGGCCAGGAACGGATCTTTAAGGGAACTCCCCGAACGGCGGTGAAGGAGAAATTTTCCAATCTGTGCTGTGCGGTTTTTATAAATGAGCGGTTTGAAAAGAAAAAGCTGCTTCTGGGAATTCCGGAAGAACAATTTATACGGGATAAGGTGCCCATGACAAAAGATGAAGTGAGGTGCATTTCCATAGCAAAACTTCAGATGGAACAGGATTCCGTTGTTTATGATATCGGGGCGGGTACCGGTTCGGTATCCGTGGAACTGGCTTTGGCAGCAGAAGACGGCATGGTGTATGCGGTTGAAAAGAAGCCGCTGGCGGCGGAGCTGATCGGTAAAAACAGGGATAAATTCTGTCTTTCCAATCTGGAAATTATAGAAGGAACAGCGCCCGAAGCCCTATTAAACCTGCCGGTTCCGACCCATGCATTTATCGGAGGCTCTTCCGGCAATTTAAAAGAGATCATAGAAGTTCTGAAACGGAAAAATCCGTCTGTGAGGATTGTAATCAACGCCATCGCCCTGGAAACAGTGGCCGAAATCGCGGCTCTCGGCAGAGAATACCAGATAGAAATCGTTCAGGTTCAGGCGGCGAAAGCGAAAAAAGCGGGAAATTACCATCTGATGATGGGACAAAACCCCGTAACAATTGCAGTGATTGAATAAAGGTAACTGTTCAGCAGGTCTGCGCATTTACGAAGAAAGAAAGGGGACTGGCTATGTTGTATCTGGTAACAGGGCCTGAAAAATCAGGGAAATCGGCCAAAGCGGAGGCGCTGGCGGTTCGTTTAGGAGAAAAAAGAATCTATCTTGCAACCATGGTCCCATTCGGGGAAGAGGGAAAAAAGCGGGTGGAGCATCATCGGGAGCTGCGAAAAGAAAAAGGGTTTCAGACCGTAGAATGCCCGGTTTTCATCGACCGGCTGGATATTCCAAGTGACGCCGTGGTGGTGTTGGAATGCATTGTGAACCTGACTGCGAATTTCTATTTCGGAACGGAGGAAACCCCAGCCCATCCGGCGGAGGAAACCATCCGGCTGGTCTGCGAAAAAGTGAATGAACTGAAAGGCAAATGTCAGGAACTCATTGTGGTAACGGGCCAAATGGAGTATGATCAAAGCTATGACAAAGAAACGAGAGATTATATAGAGACGGTGCACCAGGTCAACCGCCGGTTAGAGCAGATGGCAGACCGGTTGATCGGAAGCGAGCCCCAGGATTATCCCCGCTTTCCGCTGTTCGTGGATATCAGCAAAAAACGGGTTCTGGTGGCCGGAGCGGGCAAAATTGCGGCCAGAAGAGCTGCTGTTTTAGCTGAATTCGGCGCGGTTGTCCTTGTGGCGGCGCCGGATGGATGCGCCCAGATGGAACAGCTGGAACAGAGCGGCCAGGTCCATTGGGAGAGAAGGCCCGTAAGAGAAACGGATTTGGCAGGCGTTTATCTGGCTGTGGCCGCGACAAACCGCCCGGATGTCAACGGCCGCCTTGCAAAATTATGCAGAGAGCGGGGAATTATGGTCAGCCATGCGGGGGATGAAAGCCAGTGCAGCTTTTATTTTCCGGGAATCGCCCGGGAAGGGGAACTGGTGGCCGGAGTGGTTGCGGACGGTAAGAACCACAGCCTTGCCAAACAGGCGGCCCAATCTCTCAGAATCTGGCTCAAACAGTTTATGGCGGAGAGGAAAGACGAGAGATGAAGACACATGGAGGAGATATCTACGGCGTATCTGCAAGTCTTGGCGTGAGGCCGGAAGATTGTCTGGACTTTTCAGCGAATATGAACCCTCTTGGTATTCCGGGGAGCGTAAAGGAGGCTATGAAAAAGAGCCTTGAAGAACTGATCTATTATCCGGACCCGGACTGCGCTCTTCTGGTTCATGACCTGAGTCTTTTTCACAACGTGCCGGAAGAGATGATATTGGCGGGCAACGGGGCCGCGGATCTGATCTTCCGCCTGGTCTATGGGATCAGGCCTAAAAAGGCGCTGGTGACAGCGCCCACGTTTTTGGAATATGAAGAGGCGCTGAAGCAGACAGATGCTAAGATCGTTCATTATCAACTGAACGGGAAACTGGAAGTTACAGAAGATATATTAAACTGCATAACGGTGGGGACGGATCTCATGTTTATATGTAATCCCAACAACCCTACAGGTATTTTAACAGAAAAAAAACTTATTCTGGATATAGCCAAAAAGGCTGAAGAGACAGGGACGGTCCTGGTTTTAGACGAATGCTTCCTGGATTTTACAGAAAGAGAAGCGGATGATACCATGGTGCCGTATTTACAGGATTTTCCCCATATGGTCATATTAAAATCATTTACAAAGATGTTTTCCATACCGGGAATCCGGCTGGGATATGCTCTTTGTTCCGACAGGGAGCTGATTCGTAAGATCCGGTCTGCGGGGCAGGGCTGGAGCGTCAATACCATAGCGGCGGCGGCGGGGAGAGCGGCCTTAACAGAACGGGATTTTGTGAAAACGTCTGCCGCTTATGTAAGGGAAGAGAGAGACTGGCTGACAGCCGCATTAAAAAAACGTGGAATTCGAGTATTTCCGGGACAGGCCAATTATCTGTTGATCCAGGTGGAGGACTGTCCCGGTTTATATGATAAAATGCTAAGATACGGGATCATGATCCGCCGGTGCTGCAACTATGAAGGCCTGGATGAAACCTATTACAGGATTGCGGTCAGAAATCATGAGGATAACAGAAAACTAACGGATGTTCTGGATCAAATTATAGAAGGAGAGAAGAAAAAATGCTGCAAAGACCGAGAAGATTAAGAGGAAATGAACTGCTCAGAAAGATGGTAAGGGAGACCAGGCTGGATAAAGCGTCCCTGATTTATCCCATGTTTGTGAAAGAAGGAACCGGAATTAAAGAAGAGATCCCAACCATGCCCGGACAATTCCGCTACAGCGTGGACCAGGCGGCATACAAGCTGGAAGAACTGAAAAAGGCGGGGGTAAACAGCGTGATGTTTTTTGGCATCCCGGACCACAAGGACGAAGTGGGAAGCGGCGCCTATGCAGAGGACGGAATTGTTCAGAAAGCGTTACGGGAAGCCAGAAAACAGTTCCCTGACCTCTATCTGATTACCGACGTATGCATGTGCGAATACACCTCCCACGGACACTGCGGCGTTCTCTGCGGACATGAGGTGGACAATGATCCCACCCTTGAACTTCTCTCCAAGACCGCATTATCCCACGTGCAGGCGGGGGCGGATATGGTGGCTCCTTCCGACATGATGGACGGCCGCGTGCTGGCAATCAGGAATCAATTGGATGAAAACGGTTTTACGGGAACTCCCATCATGTCCTATGCGGTGAAATACGCGTCTGCTTTCTACGGCCCGTTCCGGGATGCGGCAGGTTCGGCCCCTGCATTTGGAGACAGAAAATCCTACCAGATGGATTACCACAACCGGAAAGAAGGGATCAAGGAAGCCCTTTTGGATGTGGAAGAGGGAGCTGACATCATCATGGTAAAACCGGCCATGAATTATCTGGACGTGATCCGGGAAGTGGCTGATATGGTGGACGTGCCGGTGGCGTCTTACAGCGTCAGCGGAGAATACGCCATGGTGAAAGCCGGAGCGAAGATGGGATACATAGACGAAGAGAAAATCATTGCCGAAATGGCGGTTGCATCCTACCGGGCGGGAGCGTCCATCTACCTGACTTACTTCGCAGAAGAGATCGCATCCCTGATTGACAGGGGAATTATTGGATAACCTTAATGTATGGATTACAAGTTTCTGAAAGTTCTTGTAACATTTTAATATTGATTTTTTTTCTAAATAAAATTATAATGTAGAATAACTATTTCCTGCAGAAAAGGTGACGATCTATGACAAATGATACGGTTTCGGAAAAACTGAATATAGAGCTGGAGGCTCCGGCGGACTTTACAAGCCCGGAAGAGCTCTATGATGATCTGATTAAAAGCATACGGAAATACCACCCGTCTGATGATATCAGCCTGGTAGAAAAAGCTTATAAGATCGCATATGATGCCCACAAAGAGCAGAAGAGAAAATCGGGTGAACCCTATATCATTCACCCTCTTTGCGTTGCCATTATTCTGGCGGATCTGGAACTGGATAAGGAGACGATAGTCGCCGGAATCCTTCACGATGTGGTGGAGGATACGGTGATGACCGGAGAAGAGGTTGCCAAGGAATTCGGAGAAGAGGTTGCCCTTTTGGTGGACGGCGTCACGAAACTGACCCAGTTGTCCTGGTCCATGGATAAAGTGGAGATTCAGGCGGAAAATCTGCGCAAGATGTTCTTAGCCATGGCAAAGGATATCCGCGTAATCCTGATTAAGCTGGCCGACCGTCTCCACAACATGAGAACGCTCCAGTACATGAGGCCTGAGAAACAGAAGGAAAAGGCCAAAGAGACCATGGAGATCTATGCCCCCATCGCTCACCGTCTGGGCATTTCCAAGATCAAGATCGAACTGGATGACCTTTCATTAAAGTATTTAAAGCCGGATGTCTATTATGATCTGGCGGAAAAGATCACACTGCGCAGGGATGCAAGAGAAGCATTTGTAAAAGAAATTGTGGAAGAAGTGAAAAAGCAGATTAAGGAAGCCGGGATTGAAGCCCAGGTGGACGGAAGAGTGAAGCATTTCTTCAGTATATATAAAAAGATGGTGAACCAGGATAAGACCCTGGACCAGATTTACGATTTGTTCGCAGTCCGCATTATTGTGGACACCGTAAAGGACTGTTATGCCGCATTGGGAGTGATCCACGAGCTTTACAAGCCGATTCCGGGCCGTTTCAAGGATTACATCGCCATGCCGAAACCCAATATGTACCAGTCCCTCCATACCACGCTGATCGGCAGCAGCGGACGCCCATTTGAGATTCAGATCAGAACCTTTGAGATGCACCGCACCGCGGAATTCGGTATTGCGGCCCACTGGAAGTATAAAGAGAGCGGAAGCGGCCAGGTGGCGGCAGGGGATGAAGAGGCCAAGTTAAGCTGGCTTCGTCAGATTCTGGAATGGCAGCGGGACATGTCGGACAACAAAGAGTTCCTGAGCCTGATTAAGAGCGACTTGGACCTGTTTTCAGACAGCGTTTACTGCTTTACTCCGTCAGGAGATGTGAAAACCCTTCCCAGCGGTTCCACTCCCATCGATTTCGCATATTCGATTCACAGTGCGGTGGGAAACAAGATGGTGGGAGCCAGGGTTAACGGAAAACTGGTCAATATCGATTATGTGATCCAGAACGGCGACAGAATCGAGATCATCACGTCCCAGAACTCCAAGGGGCCCAGCCGTGACTGGCTTTCCCTGGTTAAGAGCACACAGGCCAAGAATAAGATCAACCAGTGGTTTAAGACCGAACTGAAAGAAGACAACATTTTAAAAGGTAAGGAGATGATCGAACGCTACTGCAAGGCGAAGGGCATCAACTTATCCGATATCAATAAACCGGAATACATGGAAAAGGTTATGGCCCGTTATGCGTTCCGTGACTGGGATTCGGTTCTCGCTTCCATCGGACACGGAGGCCTGAAAGAAGGCCAGATCATCAACAAGATGCTGGATGAGCGGGAAAAGAAACTGAAAAAAGAAGTGACGGACACCAACATCTTAGACGGCATTGCGGAGATGACCAACAAGGTTCCTGTTTCCAAAAAATCCAAGAGCGGCATTGTGGTAAAGGGAATTCACGATGTGGCGGTGCGTTTCTCCAGATGCTGCAGCCCGGTTCCGGGCGACGAGATCGTGGGATTTGTGACCAGAGGCCGTGGCGTTTCCATACACAGAACGGACTGCATCAATATCATCAACCTTCCGGAAGACGAGAGGGCCAGACTGATTGATGCCGAGTGGCAGCAGGCGGAAGGCGGCGAAAACCGCGAGCGCTATTCCACAGAGATCCAGATCTATGCAAACAACCGGATCGGCATGTTCGTAGATATTTCCAAGGTTTTCACAGAGCGGCAGATCGACATTACGTCCATGAATGTGCGGACCAGCAAACAGGGAAAAGCCACGATTATTATGACATTTGACATACATGGAATTGAGGAATTGAATCGTTTGACAGATAAATTGAGACAAATTGAAGGCGTATTAGATATTGAGAGAACTGCGGGGTAGGATATCGCAGTTTTTCTCATATCATAGGAGATGATTTCTGCTGATATTAGAACAGCTGTCTAACAGGAAATGGAAGGTGAGGGAACATGAGCGATTTTCGTATTAAGACTTGTGTGCTGGGAATGGTCAGCACCAATTGTTATATCATATATAATGAGAATAAAAAAGAGGGCATTATTGTTGATCCGGCGGATAACGGGATGTATATTTTAAACAGGTGCAGAGAGCTGGGGGTAACTCCCGCCGCAGTTCTTCTGACCCACGGCCATTTTGATCATATCATGGCTGTGGACGATATCAGGCGGTCATTCCGGGTAACCGTGTATATGGGGATGAATGAGGAGAACCTGTTGAAAGACCCGTATCAGAACCTTTCCGGTACCATGGGATCGGAACAGACCAGCATGGAAGCGGATTATCTGCTGCGGGATAATGAAGTCATCACTGTGGCAGGATATAAGATCAAGGTGTTGGAGACGCCGGGCCATACGGTTGGTTCCGTATGCTATCTGTTCGAAGACGAAGATGTGCTGATCAGCGGGGATACGCTGTTTGCGGATTCTCTCGGCAGAACGGATCTGCCCACCGGAAGTTCTTCGGAGATTGTGAAGTCCATAACAGAACGGCTGTTTCCGTTAAAAGACGATATCATGGTTTATCCGGGCCATGGAGAGCCCACCACCATTGGACACGAGAAAAAATATAATCCGGTTGCGGTTTATATGAGAAGAAGATAGGAATTGATAAAACTATGATAGGAATATTGCTAAATGATTCTGCCTATGAGCAGGATATCAGGGAATTATTGATGGCTTTCTATCCGGGAGAGACATTTTCCCACGAAGAAACCACAGATAATACATTTGAAATACAAGGAATCCTGGATGATTCCCATTCAAATTTCACCCTCCGGATGAAAGCGGCAGAACAGCCTTTCGAGCAGGAATGCTCTTTCGCTGTGATTTACCAGGACCGTTTTGAAACAAAAAACAGGATAAAGAGGCATCTGTATCTGATGCTGAAAGAGCGCACCGGAAAAGAACTTCCCTGGGGAACTCTGACCGGCATCCGCCCTACCAAAATCGCCATGACCAAGTTTCAGGAAGGCATGACAGAGGAACAGATTTATCATTACATGAAAGATACGTATTATACCAGCGATGAAAAAATCGCGCTGAGCATAGAGATTGCCAAACGGGAAAAACAGCTGTTGTCCACCATTGATTATGAACATGGGTACAGCCTGTATATCGGAATTCCATTTTGTCCAACCACCTGTCTGTACTGTTCCTTCACCTCATACCCAATCGGCAAATGGCAGGGCAGAACCCATCTCTATCTGGAAGCTCTGTTTCATGAGATGGAATACGTGGCAGAGAGGATGAAAGGACGGACTCTGGATACGGTGTATTTCGGAGGCGGCACCCCCACCTCCCTTCCGGCCGAAGATTTGGATCGGCTGATCACCAAATTAAAAGAGACATTTGACTTTTCATCCGTTCAGGAATTTACCGTGGAAGCAGGACGGCCCGACAGCATTACCAGGGAAAAATTCCAAGTGCTGAAAAAACACGGCGTGGACCGCATTTCCATCAATCCGCAGACCATGAAGCAGGAGACCCTGGACCTGATCGGCCGCCATCATACGGTGGAAATGGTGAAGGACTGCTTTAAACTGGCCCGTGAGATGGGATTTGACAACATCAATATGGACCTGATCATCGGACTTCCCGAAGAAACCATGGAAGACGTGGTAAGTACCATGGAAGAGATCAAGGCGTTAGGGCCGGACAGCGTAACGGTTCATTCCCTTGCCATCAAGAGAGCCGCCCGCCTCAACATGTTTAAAGAAAAATATGCAGACCTGAAGATTACCAACACCCAGGAGATGATCGACCTGACCGCAAGATATGCCAGAGAGATGGGCATGGAACCTTATTATCTGTACCGCCAGAAGAACATGGCCGGGAATTTTGAAAATGTAGGTTATGCGCTTCCCGGAAAGGCATGTATCTATAATATTCTGATTATGGAAGAGAAGCAGACCATCGCAGCCTGCGGCGCGGGAACTACGACAAAAGTGCTCTATGCTTCGGAAAACAGGCTGGAACGGGCGGAGAATGTGAAGGATGTGGATCTGTATATTCAAAAAACAGATGAAATGATAGCAAGAAAGGAAAAATTGCTTGCAAAATTAGAAATGTAATTTAAAATAGAACGTGGCCATCAAGATTTAACATTAAGGGTGAAGGCATTTTCGAAAATGCCTTCACGTTTAAAGTAAAACGTCAAGGCATTTTCGAAAATGCCTTCACCCTTAATGTTAAATCCGGTGGTCCCTTGAATTAGAAAAGCCGCAGCTGCGGCAGAATGAGAGGAAATTATGGCAGCAACACTGAAAAAGAAGCCGGTTACCGGCATGAAAGACATCCTTCCCGCAGAGATGCAGGTAAGGGATTATGTGATGAATCAGATAAAAGAAACCTACCGCGGTTTCGGGTTCCAGTCGATTGAAACTCCCTGCGTGGAACATATTGAGAATTTAACCAGCAAGCAGGGCGGCGATAATGAAAAGCTGATCTTTAAAATCATGAAGAGAGGCGAAAAACTGAATTTGGAGACAGCACAGGAGGAAAAGGATCTGGTGGACAGCGGACTGCGCTACGACCTTACTGTACCCCTCTGCCGGTATTATTCCAACAATGCGGCACAGCTTCCGGCTCCGTTCAAAGCCCTTCAGATGGGCTCCGTATGGAGAGCCGACCGCCCTCAGAGAGGACGTTTCAGACAGTTTGTCCAGTGTGATATCGATATTTTAGGCGATCCTACTAATTTGGCTGAGATCGAGCTGATTTTAGCTACCACAACCCTGCTTGGAAAGATCGGTTTTGACAAATATAATTACCGCATCCGCATCAACGACCGCAACATCTTAAAAGGAATGGCAGCTTACTGCGGCTTCCCGGAAGACGATTATGATAAGATCTTCATTTCTTTAGATAAGATGGACAAGATCGGCATGGACGGCGTAGAGGCAGAGCTGACTGAGATGGGATATGACGCAGACCAGGTGAAAAAATATCTGGGACTGTTTTCTTCCGTGACCCATGACGCGTCAGGCGTCCGCAGTTTGGGAGAAGTCCTTGCAGAAGTGATGGAGCCGGCAAAAGCCGAGAATCTGGCCGTGATCATGGACAGCGTGGCCAATGTTCCTTCCTGCAAATTCGATATCGTGTTCGACCCGACCTTAGTCCGCGGCATGTCCTACTATACGGGAACTATTTTTGAGATTGAAGTGGAAGGTTTCCCTGGATCAGTGGGCGGCGGCGGCCGTTATGACAAGATGATCGGCAAATTCACCGGCATGGAAACGCCGGCCTGCGGATTTTCCATCGGTTTTGAAAGAATCATAACAATTCTGATGGAAAATGGATTTACTGTGCCTGGTTCCAAGGCTAAAAAGGCATATTTGATTGAAAAAGGCGTCAGCAGCGAGGTGATGTCCAAGGTAATCGAAGAGGCCATGCAGGAACGGTCCGAGGGAGTTCAGGTTCTGGTTTCCCAGATGAACAAGAATAAAAAATTCCAGAAAGAGCAGCTTCAGAAAGAAGGATATCTGGAATTTAAGGAATTTTATAAAGAAGCGTTAAAATAGAGAGCAGAACGAGCGTAAAAGGAGAAAAGTCATGGCAGAGTCAATGAGGGGACTGAAACGTTCCCACAGATGTACAGAAGTTACAACCGCTAATATCGGCCAGGAAGTGACCGTTATGGGCTGGGTACAGAAGAGCAGAAATAAAGGCGGCATCATTTTCGTGGATTTAAGAGACCGTTCCGGTATCATCCAGTTAATATTTGAAGAGAGCGACTGTGGAACAGAAAATTTTGAAAAAGCTGAGAAGCTGAGAAGCGAATTCGTTGTGGCCGTTACAGGACGGGTGGAAGCCCGTTCCGGCGCAGTGAATGAAAACCTGGCAACCGGAGCGATTGAAGTCCGTGCCAACAGCCTGCGCATCTTATCCGAGTCGGAAACACCTCCTTTCCCGATTGAGGAAAACAGCAAGACGAAAGAAGAACTTCGTCTGAAATACCGCTATCTGGATCTGAGAAGACCTGATATTCAAAGGAATATGATGCTTCGAAGCGATATCGCGATTCTCACAAGACAGTTTTTGGCAGAAGAAGGATTTTTGGAGATCGAAACTCCTACTCTGGTTAAGAGTACCCCGGAAGGAGCCCGCGATTATCTGGTTCCAAGCCGCGTGCATCCAGGTTCCTTCTATGCGCTTCCACAGTCTCCGCAGATTTACAAACAGCTTTTGATGTGCTCCGGATATGACCGTTATTTCCAACTGGCAAGATGCTACCGCGACGAGGACCTTCGTGCGGACAGACAGCCGGAATTCACACAGATCGACATGGAATTATCATTTGTGGATGTGGACGATGTGCTGGATGTCAATGAAAGACTTCTGCAGAAGTTATTTAAGGAGATTCTGAACTACGATATCGAACTGCCGATCCAAAGGATGACATGGCAGGAAGCCATGGACCGTTTTGGTTCCGATAAGCCGGATATGCGTTTCGGCATGGAATTAAAAGATGTTTCAAAAGTGGTGGAGGGCTGTGAGTTCGCAGTATTTAAAGGCGCTCTTGAAAATGGAGGTTCTGTCCGCGGAATCAACGCAGAAGGACAGGGCGCTATGCCGAGAAAGAAGATCGACGCATTAGTTGAATTTGCAAAAGGCTTCGGCGCAAAAGGCCTGGCCTATCTGGCTGTAAATGAAGACGGAACTTATAAATCCTCCTTTGCAAAATTCATGAAGGAAGAAGAATTGACCGCGCTTGTGGAAGCTATGGGCGGAAAGCCTGGCGACCTGCTTTTATTTGCAGCGGATAAGAATAAAGTTGTTTACGACGTGCTTGGCAACCTGCGTCTGGAACTGGCAAAACAGCAGAATCTGCTTAAAAAAGATGATTTCAAATTCCTGTGGGTAACAGAATTCCCGCTTTTAGAGTACTCCGAAGAGCAGGGACGTTTCATGGCAATGCACCATCCGTTTACTATGCCTATGGAAGAAGACTGGCATATGATCGACACCGATCCGGGCGCAGTCCGGGCAAAAGCTTATGATATCGTATTAAACGGTACGGAGCTGGGCGGCGGATCTGTCCGTATTCATCAGGCCGATATTCAGTCCAAGATGTTTGAAGTTCTTGGATTCACACCGGAATCCGCTTATGAGCAGTTCGGCTTCCTGTTAGATGCATTTAAATACGGCGTTCCGCCTCACGCAGGTCTGGCATACGGTTTAGACCGTGTGGCAATGCTGATGTTAGGCTGTGACAGCATCCGCGACGTGATCGCATTCCCTAAGGTGAAGGATGCGTCCTGTCTGATGTCGGAAGCTCCGTCCGTTGTAGATGTGAAGCAGCTGGAAGAACTTGGCATTGAAGTGAGTAAAGGCGCTCAGGAATAAAGGAAGGTCAGATGGAATTAGCAGCCATAACCGCGTATAAGATCATCACCATGTTTGTGATGGCGATGATCGGTGCGGTTTGTTTCAAAACAAATATTATTACCTCCGAAACAAACGGAAAATTATCCAATCTTCTTTTGATGGTGATCGCACCACTGATGATTTTCTGTTCCTATCAGAGGGAATTCAGCAGACAGCAGCTGGAAGGGCTTTTCATGGCTCTGTTTCTGGCTGCTGTAAGCCATGTTATCGCAATTCTCATCACAAAAGTATTCATCCGGAAAAGTTCGGGAGAAAATTATGGAATTGAAAGCATGGCCGCCATTTATTCCAACTGCGGTTTTATGGGAATCCCCCTGGTCAATGGAATCTTTGGCGCTGACGGCGTATTTTACATAACCGCCTACATAACCGTGTTCAACCTGTTCGTCTGGACCCACGGAATTTTATTGATGATTGGAAAGCAGACGGCAAAAGAGGCGCTGAAGGCGATGAAAACGCCGACCATATTCGCAATTGCAGCCGGCCTCATTTTCTATCTCTTCCAGATCCGACTGCCGGAAATGATCCGGGAACCTTTGGCCGCTTTAGGAGACATGAACACTCCGGTGGCAATGCTGGTAGCAGGCGCTTCCCTGGCAGACAGCAGCCTGATTAAGATGCTGAAGAAAAAGAGGATATATCTGATCAGCTCGCTCAGACTTCTTGTGATTCCGCTTATAACCATGGTTGTTTTAAATGCATTTCATCTGGACCCCATGGTTACAACCACGGTAGTTTTAGCCACAGCCTGTCCGGCTGGATCGACAGGAACCTTATTCGCCCTCCGGTACGGAAAGGACGCCATCTATGCATCCGAGCTTTTCGGGGTGACGACAACCCTGTCCTTAATCACGATTCCTCTCGTGATGCTTGTATACACTTTTTTATAGAAAATGTCTTTTGAGCGAAAAGAAAATATGGACATATATTTAAAATGCCTTGTAATCACAAGGCATTTGTGTTATTATGAAAACAGATGTAAAGTGTATACAAGTACATAATAAGACATAAATTTAAGGAGGATGTTTACAATGGATATTCGTTATTCTTGCAACCAGAGAGACTTTAAACGTTATACAACACAGGAGACAAGGGATGAGTTCCTGATTGAGAACTTATATGTTCCCAACGAAGTGGTAGCCGTATATTCTCACGTTGACCGTATGGTAACATTGGGATGTATGCCTACGACAGAGACTGTTTCCATTGATAAAGGAATCGATATCTGGGCTAATTTTGGTACAAGCTATTTCCTTGAGAGACGTGAAATCGGTATTTTCAACATCGGCGGATCAGGTGTGATCAAAGCTGACGGCGTTGAATACAAGATGGGATATAAAGACTGCTTATACATCACAAAGGGAACAAAAGAAGTTCTGTTCTCCAGCGATGACGCTTCCAACCCTTCAAAATTCTATATGGTAAGCGCACCTGCCCACAAGGCATGCAAGACCACATTTATTCCGATCGAAGACGCAGCTAAGAAACCTCTTGGCGCTATGGAAACATCCAACAAGCGTGTGATCAACCAGTTCATCCATCCGGATGTTCTTGAAACATGCCAGTTATCCATGGGTATGACTGTTTTAGATCCGGGCAGCGTTTGGAACACCATGCCGGCTCATACACATGAGAGACGTATGGAAGTTTATATGTATTTCGAAGTTCCGGAAAACAACGTAGTATTTCATATGATGGGCGAAGGAAATGAAACAAGACATATCGTAATGCAGAATGAGCAGGCAGTTATCAGCCCATCCTGGAGCATCCATGCAGGAGCAGGTACCAGCAACTATACCTTTATCTGGGCTATGGGCGGCGAGAACCAGGCATTCGACGATATGGACACCATTCCAACAACTGAATTAAGATAATAGAATTGAATCGATTGCCAATCCTGCGGCCGGCGAAAGCCGGGCGCGGGGATTGGCAATTTTTATTTAGTTAACTAAGGTACGCCGGAAAGAAGGGGAACCCCAGGCAGGCGGCGGAAGGAATATGATAAATGGGGATTCGGGATTCGCCCCTAAGATGTACTAAGACCCGCAAAGACAAAAAGAGACAGGGCAGCGCCCATTCGCAGTGAACTCCTGATGACTTCACTGCTCAGGGGGCGCTTTAGAAACTGACCTGGAAATCAGTTTCTACCTGTCTCTTTTTGTCTCTGCAGATCTAAGTACAACTAAGGGGTTCCATACGATCCCCATTTATCATATTCCTTCCGCCGCCTGCCTGGGGTTCCCCTTCTTTCCGGCTGTTGCTTGGCTAGCCGAGGATAAATAAGATTTGTTGGATTAGAAATCAAGTTTTTTATATCACCAGCTTGATTCCATACCAAATCAGAATAATCCCCATAGCCCAGTTGAAAAGCTTCCGGTGCTTTCCGATGCCGGACTGAAGTGCATTTCCCGCCATAGCCCAGGTAAGTGTACCCAGGATGCCGACGGCTGTATTCAAAAAGGCAGAAGCCGCGAGAGACGGAACGGAACGGGAAAACGGCAGCACATAGCATGTATAAATAGTGACCGCATAGAGTATAATTTTCACATTCATAAACTGCAGCAAAAACCCGTTCCAAAAAGAACTTTTTCCGCCGCTTTCCGTGTTATCCTGCCGGCTTAAAACGATGTGTACGGCCAGCCAAATCAGATATGCCGCCCCTATGTATTTCATGAACGAAGTAAAAGCGGGCAGAACTCCTGCCATACCAAAACAGCCGGCGGCGCAGATGACCATCACGCATGTAAAGCCGGAAGCGATCCCAAGTATCATGGGTTTTCCGCGTTTCCATCCGTAAGAGGTCATGGTGTTGAGCGCCAGAATGTTATTGGGCCCGGGGGTGAATGCGGTTATCATAGCATAGGGCAGATAAGAAATTAAAATAGTAGTCAGCACTTGTTATCATCCTCCTTTTGGAATATAATACAATCAAAATAATATTAAAACAAATTGAAATAATTATAAAAATAATTTGATTTTATTGAAGTAAAGAGAGGCGCAGGAATGGATTTAAAATATCTGAACACATTTAAACATATCGTGGTTTATGGAAGCTTTTCCAAGGCCGCCGAGATGTTAAACTATACCCAGTCCACCATCACATTTCAGATGCAGCAGCTGGAACAGGAGCTGTCCGCTCAGCTCTTTGAAAAGATTGGCCGCAGAATGGTTTTGACAAAAGCGGGAGAAAGCTTGATCCCCTATGTGGATGAGGTGCTGGCTTCTGTGGACAGGATGCAGAATTTTGGAACAGCATCGGACGGACTGCGGGGAGACCTGCGGATTGCGGTTGGAGAGTCCTTTTTGTGCTATAAGCTTCCGCCCATTTTAAAACAGTTTCACGAAGCCGCCCCCAATGCCAGGCTGTTCCTGCGTTCCACCAACTGTTATGAGATCAGAAGGGAACTGATGGAAGGAACCATTGACCTGGGACTTTTCTATCGGGAGATCGGAGGGCTGGAACAGTCGATCCGCACCTATCCGTTCGGCGAATATTCCCTGGCCTTAGTGGCCTCCGCCGATACGAAGCGGAGATACCCGGATTTCATCACACCCGGCCAGCAGATGAATGTGCCGTTTATCATCGATGAGCCGGACTGCATTTTCCGTCAGATGTTTGAATCCTATCTGAGAGAAAAGGAGATTGTGCTGGATCATACCATTGAACTGTGGAGCATTCCCACCATAAAAAATCTGGTAAAAAATGATATGGGCGTGTCCTACCTGCCGGAATTTACGGTGAAAGAGGAGTTGGAGAACGGGGAACTGGAAGAGATACAGACGGAGCTGAAACACAGGACGATCACCGGAGTATGCGGTCATCATAAGAATAAATGGATCAGTCCGCTCATGGAACTGTTCATCAGTCTGCTGACCGATAACATGTCTGAAAGCTGATCCGATCACTTGAAAGGCCCGCTTTACGGCCAACGTTACTGTTCACGGCCAACTGTGAAATCTCTGTGAAAACGTAGAAAACTGTTTTTTTATCTGCTACAATATTAGAAAGTATGTAACTGTTCAGTAGGTCTGCGCATTTACTGCGCTGACCGTAATAAAATGCGGGAAAGCAGGCAAAAATCCCATCGCCGCAGGCGATTTTGCATGGATTTTTGCTCGTAATTGTGAGGGTACTGAACAATTACGAAAGAATTAGATAGTAATGTTAGGAGGGCAATATGGATCAGTTGAAGGTATTGGTTGTGGACGATGAATCGAGAATGCGGAAGCTGGTAAAAGATTTTCTTACAGTAAAAGGATTTCAGGTGATAGAAGCCTCTGACGGAGAGGAAGCGGTGGACGTTTTCTTTGATCAGAAAGATATCGCCTTAATTATATTAGACGTGATGATGCCCAAGATGGACGGATGGGAGGTTTGCAAGACCATCCGCAAATATTCCCAAGTGCCGATCATCATGCTGACGGCCAGAGGAGAAGAGCGGGATGAGCTTCAAGGCTTCGATCTGGGAGTGGACGAATATATCTCAAAACCGTTCAGCCCCAAGATTCTGGTTGCCAGAGTGGAAGCGATTTTAAGGCGGAGCAGCTCCAGTTTAAGCGATGCGGTGGATATCGGAGGAATCCGTGTGGATAAGGCGGCTCATCAGGTGACCATAGACGGTAAAGAAATCGAACTGAGCTATAAAGAATTTGAACTTCTGTGCTATTTCATCGAAAATCAGGGCATCGCTTTATCCAGGGAAAAGATACTGAATAATGTGTGGAATTACGATTATTTCGGAGATGCCAGAACCATCGATACCCATGTGAAGAAATTGAGAAGCAAGATGGGTGAGAAGGGAGATTACATCAAAACCGTATGGGGCATGGGGTATAAATTCGAGGTGAGTGAATGAAACAATCCATTAGAACCAGATTTACCCTGATTTTTGTAGGGCTGTCCGCATTATCTCTGGTGGCGATCTGGTGTGTGAATAACCTGTGTCTGGAAAGCTTTTATATGATGGATAAGCTCCGGGTTCTGGAGCGGGTCTATGAAAGATTTGACCAGCTGGTTCTGGACAAGGCCGGAGATGGAAAAACCTTGATTCAAGACTTTGAAGAAAGCGAAAATTCAAATAAAGAAACGTTGGGAGATGTGGCATTTCTGCTCAGAATGGTGGCGGAGCAATACAACATTTCCATCGTGGTTTCCGACAGCGTGACGGGAGAGACGATTCTGCCTTCTGCAAGAGAGGGAGCTTTTCTGGCCGATAAAGCCCAGCGGTACATTCTGGGATATGATTTGCCAAAGACCGAGGTGCTGCGAAGGGCGGAGAATTTTACGATTCAGAAGGCATATGACAGCAGGTCGAAAGCATTTTACCTGGAGAGCTGGGGGTATTTTTCCGACAACAGGACAACTTTTATCATGTCCACTCCCTTAGCCAGCATCAGGGAGAGCGTGGCCGTTTCCAACCGCTTTTTGGCCTATGTGGGATCGCTTGCCATGATTTTAAGCTGTATCGTCGTCTATCTGACCACCAGAAAAGTGACCTCTCCGATTCTCAAGCTGGCTTCCCTTTCGGAAAAAATGTCCAATCTGGATTTTGAGGCCAAATATGAGGGCAATGCCCAGGATGAGATCGGGGTGCTGGGAACCAGCATGAACCGGCTGTCCGATAAACTGAAGGACACCATCGGTGAATTGAAATCCGCCAACTTAGAGCTGCAAAAGGACATTGAGGAGAAGATTCAGATCGATGAGATGCGCAAAGAGTTCATTGCTAATGTGTCCCATGAACTGAAAACCCCCATCGCGCTGATCCAGGGATATGCGGAAGGCCTGACGGAAGGCATGTGTGAAGATAAAGAAAGCCGCGACTACTACTGTGAAGTGATCATGGACGAGGCCAATAAGATGAACAAGATGGTCCGCCAGCTGCTGACCTTAACAGCTCTGGAGTTTGGTAATGATACGGCGGTGATGGAACGGTTCGATTTGACGGAACTGATCCGGGGCGTGCTTTCCTCCGCCGGAATCCTGATTCAGAATAAGCAGGCCGCAGTGGAGTTTCAGGCGGATGAGCCGGTTTATGTGTGGGCCGACGAGTTTAAGATCGAAGAAGTGGTCACCAATTATTTAAACAATGCGCTGAACCATCTGGATGGGGAGAAGAAGATCACCATCAGGATGGAAGAGAATAACGGAGAGGTCCGCGTTTCCGTCCGCAATACGGGACAACCCATACCGGAAGCGGATTTGCCTAATATCTGGACAAAGTTTTATAAAGTGGATAAGGCCAGAACGAGGGAATACGGCGGAAGCGGGATCGGTCTGTCCATCGTAAAAGCCATAATGGATTCCCATCACAAAGAGTGCGGTGTCCGCAATATGGAAGACGGAGTGGAGTTCTGGTTCACTTTGGATACGAGTAATGATATGTGTTAAACAGTAAGAAAGAAATAAATAAGAGAAAATCCCCTGGCGGGAACGATCAGATGTGAGGCAGAACCGAATAGCCTTCTGAACCTGATCATTCCCGCCGGGGGATTTTTTCTTTTGCGCATACAACCTGAATCAAGATTTCGCCGCGCCGTTTTTCCTGTATTCACTTGGAGAGACATGAGTCAGCTTTTTAAATACTTTTGAAAAGTATAAAGGATCGTCGTAACCAACCGAATAGGCGATCAGACTGATCGGGCTGGTGGGAAGATCGCGGATCATCTTGCAGGCTTCACGGATGCGCAGCTGCGTCAGATATTTGATGGGAGGAAGGGAAAATGCCTCCATAAACAGGCGGTACAGATGATTGCTGCTCACTTCCGCATATTCGGCCACATCCTCGATAGTCATCCGTGAATTGCTGAAACAATTGTCAAAATAAGCGACCGCCCGGTCTAAATGGATATTTCTCACAGCCTGAGGCTGTTCCTTTTTTGAATATTTGATTAATAGCGCAAACAGGTTGTTCAGATGTCCCAGCATGGAAAAATAATCGACCATGGACATGCCATAGCAGTTAGCCAGGGAGATGATCGCATCGGGAACATTGGGATCTTCTATGTGCATTATATGATTCTTCTTGGAAAAATCCGTGTATTTTAATATCCCCGGTATATCCAGGCCGCTGAACCCCACCCAGCAGTATTTCCAGGGATTTTTGATATCGGCTCCGTAATAGATCACTTCATTGGGATATCCCAGAAACAGATCGCCGGCCTTCAGCTGATACTGGTTCTTACTCACATGGTACCAGCCGGTGCCGGAAATGACATAGTGCATCAGGTAATAGGTACGGATTCCCGGCCCCCAGATATGATTCGGTTCCGTTTGGGAAATCCCTCCGGTATTGATAACGATCCCGTTCATGTTGGCATGAGGGAAATTAAAAAATTTTTTAAACGGTTCCTCCATGGAAAACTCCTTTCTAAAGCAGGTCTTAAACAAAATCTATCACAATCTCTGGTGAAATGCAAGAAAATTCCATATAATGAAAGTTTAATATATTGCGGAAGCAAGCGAAAAAATCTAAGATATATTATATAAAATACATAAAAAAAGAGATAAAAACCGACAAAAAAAGTAAAAATAGATAAAAATATATTGGATCAGCCTGCAATTAAATCAGATGCAGTGTATTTTTTTATGCAAAAAAAGGAGGAAATGTACATGAAGAAACAACCTTTCTGGCGAAATATCAAAGTGGTGCCCTATCTTTACATCATGCCGAACATGATATTGTTTTTAGTTTTCATGATCATCCCCATCTTCATGAATTTTTACTACAGCCTTACGAAATGGAAGGGGATCGGAAAGCCTCAGTTCATTGGATTTGAAAATTATACCTGGCTGTTTTCCAACGATGTATTTTGGAAATCCGTCTGGAACACTGTCTATTACGCGGTGGCAACAGTTCCTTTAGTCATGGTTCTGGCCTTGTTTTTGGCAATACTGCTCAACACACAGCTTCCCTTTAAAGGAGTATTCCGCTCGGCGATCTATGTGCCGGCCGTCGTATCCACCGTTGTGGTCGGCGTAGTCTTTATGTGGCTGTTTCAGGATCAGCTGGGCCTTATCAACTATCTGCTGAACCTGATGGGCTTTCAGTCGATTAAATGGGGAAACGATCCCAAATTCGCCATGATCATGATTATCGTCGGCACCATCTGGCAGAGAACCGGATACAACATGGTGATCTATCTGGCAGGGCTTCAGGGAATCTCCCAGGACTATTTCGAAGCCGCCACGGTGGACGGGGCAAATTCCTGGCAGAAGTTCCGGTACATCACCTTTCCGCTTCTGAAAACCACCCATGTATTTGTGCTGGTAACCTGCATAATACACAGCTTCCGTTCCTTTGACCTGGTGTACACCATGACGCAGGGCGGACCTCTTAATTCCACGAAAACCCTTGTCATGTACATATACGAGATGGGCTTCACCAAGAACTATTATGGACGGGCCGCAGCCGCGGGCATGGTTTTATTCGGAGCTATGTTTGTGCTGACCGCAATTCGTTTAATGAACAATAAAGAATCATAAGAGGCTGACCGGATATTTGGACCGCCGTATTCAGCGGCGAAATGCTTCGGAAAGGAAAAGAAATGAAGAGAAAAGCAATACTGATCAAGATCGTCATTTTTCTGTTTGTGCTGGGCGTGACAATTATCACCTTATTCCCTTTTTACTGGATGTTCATCACAGCCGTAAAACCTTTGAACGAGGTATTTGCCTTCCCGCCTAAATTATGGCCTTCCGAGTTTGTATTCAGCAATTTTGCAAAATCACTGAAGGTGGCGGATTTCAATACTTATTTCAAAAACAGTTTTATTGTCACAACGCTGGCAACTTTAATCACAATCGGAATCAACCTTTTGGCCGGCTTTGCATTTGCAAAATATGAATTTAAGGGGAAGAATTTCTGCTTTTTAATCGTGCTGAGCACTCTGATGATTCCCTTACAGGTCACCATGATCCCCAACTTCATCATAGCGTCCAAAATCGGGATCAGAGATACCTATATCGGCCTGTTTTTACCTCCATGCGCAGAGGCCTTCGGGCTTTTCATGTCAAGACAGTTTATGGAAGAGATTCCCAATGAACTTTTAGAGGCAGGCAGAATCGACGGCGCCACCGAATTCGGAATCTTTTCCAGGATCGTGGTTCCAAACGTAAAACCATTAATCAGCGTGCTGGCAATTTTTACCGTGATGTGGCGGTGGAATGACCTTCAATGGCCGCTTATTATGGTTTCCAGTTCCAAATTATACACCGTTCAGCTGGGCTTAGCCTTCCTAAACGGTTCCCAGCATGTAAACTGGAACGATATGATGAGCGCATCCCTGATCTCCATCTGCCCTGTGGTAATTATATTCCTGCTTTTCCAGAAACAATTTGTGCAGGGAATGGCATCCAGCGGTATCAAAGGTTAAATGAAATAATAAAAGAAAGTAGAGGAGGAAATAACATGAAAAAAAGAGGAAAAAAACTGACTGCACTGATGATGGGTCTGTTCATGGCCATGTCCTTGGCCGCATGCGGATCATCCGGCCAGGAAGCAGGAACAAAGGCGCCCGAACAGCAGACCACCAAGGCTGAGGCAGGCCAGACAGAAGCCCCTCAGACCGGCGCAGCCCAAACCGAAGCGGGCCAAAGCGGAGAACTCACCGCAGAAGAAGGGGCGGAAATCGAAGTCGCATATTGGGAGGGCTCGGAATCCGATAAAGCGGCATGGGATTGGGCGCTGGAAAATCTTCAGAAAGACCATCCTGAGATTAAGATCACGGCCCAGACCTATCCGTCTTCCAAATACCGCGACATGCTGGATACCAGAGTTGCGGGAAATGACTGGCCGGACGTAATGCGGTACACCTACCAGCGCCTCGGAAAATTCAAAGAAACGGATACCATGCTGGATCTGTCCCCATACATTTCGAAAGAAAACCTGGACGATCTCGTTCCCGCCTACAAAACGGCATGTGAATATGACGGAAAATTAGTTGCAATGCCTCATCATACGGATGTAATGGCCGTTTATTACAATAAGCGCATGTTTGAGGAATCAGGAATCAAAGTTCCACAGTCCATAGACGAATCCTGGAGCTGGGACGAGATAACCGACATTGCCAGAACCTTGAAAAAGGATCACAACCTGGATTATGCCTTTGCCGGAATCTGGGAAAAGACATCCGGATACCGCTATCTTCCATTTGTCTACATGAACGGCGGCGCCATTTTAAATGAGGACCAGACGGAAGTTACTATGGACACACCGGAAGTATTGGAAGCGATCCAGCTTTATGAAACATGGAGAAAAGAGGACTTAATCAACAACAACGCGTTCACCGGCGAAACAGTTGCCAACCAGCTGTTCGTGGCAGAGCAGCTTGCATTTACATTTTCAGGAAGCTGGCACTGTTCTTATATGAAAGAAAATATGCCTGATCCGGAAAACTGGGGCGTTACCTATATGCCGCAGAAAAACGGTAAAACAGGATCAGATATGGGCGGCAACGGTTTATTCGCCTATGCCGGAACAAAATATCCGAAAGCAGCTGCAATTGTAATCGAATATCTCACAGACGCAGAACACATGAAAGGCTTTTGTGAAGCCGGCAATTTCATCCCCGTCAGAAAGAGCCTTATGGAAGAAGGCCTGACATTCAGCGAATTTCAGAATGAAATGAATCTTTTCCTGGAGATTGCGGGAACCGTTGATCCTAAAATGGGAGCGGATGAGACTTCCGTGCCGTTCCAGAACCTGAATATGGCATTTTGCGAGGCCATGGACCCGATGATTGTAGACGGAAGCAAGACCGCCGAAGAAGTGGTACAAACCTGCCAGGAGACAATGACGGAAATTCTGCAGGATTATTAATAAATGACTCAAAACTATGAGACAGGAGGCTTATAAAGCGATGGCAACCAAGATTACATTTTTAGGAGCGGGCAGTTCCGTATTTGTGAGAAATGTGTTGGGGGACTGCATGCTTCACCCTGATATGGGAGACCTGGAATTTGCGTTATACGACATAGACCCGGTAAGAGACCAGGACAGCTATGCCATGCTCCAGGCGATCAACAACAAATTCAGACAAGGCAAGGTAGTTATCAAAAAGTATGTGGGCTTAACTGAACTGCCGGAAGCATTGACAGGTGCCGATTTTGTGATCAATGCGATTCAAGTGGGCGGCTACGAGCCATGCACGGTGACCGATTTTGAAATTCCGAAAAAATACGGCCTGCGCCAGACCATAGCGGATACATTAGGCGTGGGCGGCGTGTTCCGGGCATTGAGGACCATTCCGGTGATGCAGACATTTGCCGATTATATCGGAAAATACTGCCCCAACGCCATTTTCCTGAATTATACCAATCCCATGGGAATCCTGACCGGCTATATGCTCCGGTATACGGATGTGAATCTGGTGGGATTATGCCACAGCGTACAGGTTGCCGTTCCCAAACTGATGGCAGGCGTGGGCATGGACTATGATGATACGATTCAGTGGAAAATAGCCGGAATTAACCACATGGCCTGGGTTTTAGAGATAACAAAAGGAGGAAAAGACCTTTATCCCGAGATCAAGCGCAGGTCTCTGGAACAGGGCGCCCCAGCCGAAGACCGTGTGCGCCACGAGATCATGCACAAGTTCGGCTACTATGTGACTGAATCCAGCGAACACAATGCCGAATACATGCCCTATTTCATCAAGGACAAATATCCCGAACTGATTGACCGGTTCAACATTCCGCTGGACGAATATCCCCGCCGCTGCATCCGCCACATCGATGAATGGGCGGAAATGAGAGAAAAGCTGATCAATTCCCACGAACAGTCCAAGGAATACGCAGCATACATTATGGAATCCGTGCTTACCAACAAAGCCTTCAAATTCGGCGGAAATGTAATCAATAACGGTTTGATTTCCAACCTGCCGCCGGAAGCCTGTGTGGAAGTTCCCTGCATCTCCGATGCATCCGGCATCACCCCATGCTATGTGGGCAGACTGCCGGAACAGCTGGCCGCATTGAACCGGACCAACTTAAATGTCCAGCTTCTCACAATCGAAGCGGCAAGGACCCTGAAAAAAGAGACCGTTTACCATGCCGTAATGCTGGACCCCCATACATCGGCCGAGCTGACTATGGATGAGATTATCAGCATGTGCGACGAGATGTTCGAAGCGCATAAAGATTGGATGCCTCAGTATAAATAATGAGTTTTTACATCGAAAATGCATAAAAGAGGAACCGGCGGCAGCCCCATCGCTGCCGCCGGTTCCTCTTTCACGCTGATCATCTCCGGCTTAATTAACTATTTAGTTCCGGGAAAGCAGTCTCGCCTGCTTTCGCACCCTCATCTTAATCTGTTCCAAAAACCCTTCCGGCCCCAACACCTTTATCACCGGTCCAAAAGATAGAATCTGAATTAAAAGCTCAGTTTCCATACTCTGATTATAGTAGATGGAACAACGGTATTTTCCTGTGGCCTCCATTTTTTCAATCCGCTTTTCATAGCAGGCAAAATGCAGCATAGCCCGTTCCAGCCCATTGCGTTCCTCGGAAATCTCCAAAACCACAGGATCTTCACAATAAGATTTTTCAATATACCGGTCAATATCCACTTCATCCTTTACGAAAAATCCCGTTTCCTTTACGGAAAACATCCGGCCGATATTTAACGTTTCCAGTCTCCAATCCCTTCCCGCCCGTTTAAACAGCGCAAAACAGCGGAATTTATCATCCTTTGCAGAATATTCAATCCTGCAGGGCAGATAAGTCCGTTCCGACAGCTTGCCCTTGCCGGAATAATAGGCGATTTTCAGCGTCTGCTTTTCTTTAATCCCCTTTACAATCGTCTGGAAATGCCTGCGGTAAGCATCCGATCCTGTCATATCCCCGTCGGAATACTGGTCAAAATAGAGAAAATCTTCATTTCTAAACAGAGGCTCCACATCTCTGAGATAGTCCGACAGGATGCGAAGCTGGCAGTCCGTCAAAAACAGGGTGATCCTCGGGTCAAAGAGCAGGGATTTCAGCCAGGATTTTTGAAGCAGGGTCAGAGGCAGCACCTGCAGGTTATCAATTTTAGAAAGATACCCTTCGTCCGTTTTAACCAGAAGGTCCCAATCCCCGCCGGTCAAACGGGGCACAATGGAGACTGCGCTTTCTCCATACCCATAAGTATCCGCCAGCCGGTTCATCTCCTTTACGCTGACCGGTTCCAGCGCCCCCTTCTTTAAAATACGGTCCACAACCTGATAATAACAGTTATAGATTTCTGAGAACAATTCCATTAAAAATCCTCCTCCCCCAGATACAGGCTGATCATCCGCTCCATATCCCTTCGCCAAATGGCCTCCACCTGCTTGTTGGAACATTCAAAAGAGAGGATGCGACCGGTAAATGTCTTAACCCAGGGCAGCAGCTCATTGGCATCCCATACCCGGACTTCATAAAGGTAAGCTCCGGGACCTGTTCTGGTTATGGTTCCATGTCTTCCTTCCCGTTCCAGCCTGTTTAATATGTATTGTTCCGTCTCTTCATTAATCTTTAAAGTGAGCTTCACCTCTTCCGGATTCCGCTTGCTGCCGAAGGATACGCCCCAGCAAAAACTGAGATTCCTCAGCAAACCTTCCATATGCCTGGAAAATTCAGGTTCGGCTTCGCCCACAGATACGGATTGGATGGTATCCAGCCGGTAGGCGTGAAAGCGGCAGGAACGTCGGTTCCTGAGACAGACATACCGCCTTCCTGTCTGAGTGCTGACCAATATTTTAAGAGGCGTGCCTATTGCCTCGGAAACATTTCCCCGTTTGCTGCCTCTTATGGTCAGGGATACAACCTTCTGCTCTTTAATCGCGGTGAGAAGAGGCAGAAGAATTTCATCTTCCAGCGTGTGCACCAGATAATCGTGCTTCATGCGAAACAGATCGTTATCCGTCTGCTGGTTATCCAGAATGGTGCTTCCCACGAACCCAAACGGCGAGATTCCCTGATAAAAACGAACCGCATTTAAAAGGTCAGGCAGTTCCTCAGGTATTTCTTCCTCCACACTGGGATTCACCCCGTATAGATTCTGCTTCCCTTCCTTATAGAGAGTGAAAAGCCCGCTCTTTTCATATTCCACCAGCTTTTTTCTAACCGTCTGAGAATCAAACAGAACCTGATAATTGATCTGAATTTCATCTGTAATCTCATCCACGCTTCTCAGTTCCCCGTCCTGAAGCAAATCCAGAATGAAAAAATGAAGCATAATATCATTGGAAGTAAAACTTTTTGATTTCCAGACCGAATACAGCGGATTGACCGAGATGCGGCTGCTGTCAATGGTGATAGCCACCGATTTTTTTCGCTCCGAATTATAGTCGCTTTGTATGTAATCGGAAAACCAGCTTTCGATCCGCCTCCGCTCATTGTCATAGGTGCGGGCGCTTTTATTCTGATAGTCTTCCCTCGTTTTAAAGCCATAGATATAGAAATCGCGGACATAAGTCCTTATCTTATCAAACCGTTTCACCAATTCACTGAATTCCGACATATTCCCGCCTCCCTGAACTGCTATTTAAAATCATTATACTGGTTATTAATGGAAGTTCGCAACTTTTTTTAAATGATACTTCATAAGATTCCTGATACGATAAAGGCACAACAAAACAACACGGAATAATAAAGAGAGGAAGAAAGAGATGTTCGTAATTTATAATGAAAAAACAAATAAGCCAATTAAAGTCTGGCTGGAATCAGCAGGACAGATAGAAGAAAGCTGTTTGGAACAGGCTTACCATTTATCGAATCTTCCGTTTATACATAAATGGGCCTGTCTCATGCCTGATACCCATACCGGAAAAGGAATGCCCATCGGCGGCGTGATCGCAGCGGAAGGCGTTATTATCCCCAATGCGGTAGGCGTGGATATCGGATGCGGAATGAATTTTGTATCCATTGATATAAAAGTGGAAGAGATGCGCGGGATCATGACCGGAAACGGAACACTGATCCAGTCCATAGTAGGAGATATTTTAAGAAATATTCCCGTAGGCTTTAATTCCTATAAAACAAAGCAGGAATCCCAGGTTTTGAACCGCGCCATGGAGAACCGTGAAATTTATGAGAAAAATCCACATTTGTTTCCCTTAATTGAAGACGCTTATTACCAGGTCGGCACTCTGGGCGGAGGAAATCATTTTATTGAACTTCAAGAGGACCAGGACGGATTTCTCGGAATCATGATCCATTCGGGAAGCCGCCATTTTGGAAAGGAAATCTGTGATGAGTACCACAACAGAGCGAGAGCGTTAAACACCATGTGGCACAGCAAAGTGCCGGATGAATACCGTCTGGCATTTCTCCCGGTTGAATCCGAAGAGGGGCGTGAATACATTGACTGGATGAACCTGGCTCTGGAATACGCCTTTGAAAACAGGGAGCGCATGACGAAAAAGGTAATCGCCATAACATCAGCGCAGATTGAGAAACATATGGGCCTGAAGATGAACTGCGGAAAAGAGATCAACTGCCACCACAATTATGCGGCTCTGGAAAACCATTATGACAAAAATGTCTGGGTTCACAGAAAAGGCGCCACCAGAGCCAGAAATGGCGAGCTGGCTGTAATACCGGGCGCTATGGGTTCCTACAGCTACGTGGTTATGGGAAAAGGAAATCCAGAAAGCTTTTGCTCCTCCTCCCACGGCGCCGGAAGAGCTTATTCCAGAAAGGGAGCTATGGCCGCATTTTCCTGCGAACAGGTTATGACAGATTTAAAGCAGCAGGGAGTCGTGCTTGGAAAATATAATAAATCCGATGTGGCGGAAGAAAGCCGCTTTGCATACAAGGATATCGAGTCGGTCATGGACAGCCAGACCGATCTGGTAGTCCCCATAAAACGGTTAAAAACCGTAGGGGTTATAAAAGGATAATTAACTACTGTATCTTGGCATATATGCCGGATGGTGCCGGCTGCGCTGCAGTTTGGTATGCCGTAGTAATTATGATAAATGCTATGTGGGATAGCAGAAATGATTTGTCGCAGGTTCGAATCCTGCCGGCTAACGCCGTAACTCAGTGGGTAGAGCAATCATAAAACACCTGTCAAGTGTTTAGAAGAATGAACTTCTTCTCAAATGTGCAAGTGATACCGGATTGTATCGGCCGTTTCGCAAACGGTAAAAAGGCCAGCGCCGCTTTACCGTTACGAAAATGGCAGCAGGGAAAATGCCCTGAAGCCCGATGGCTACCGCAGCTTGAAAAAAGTCCCCATGTCCCGGAACTTGTTTCGGGAAGCCGGTTCTTTTCGATTCTGCCTAAATCAGACTCCGCATATTTCTTGTGATGCAAACCGGAATCACAAGCTTCAAATTATTAAAAAAGTTAAGCTGCCAAAGGCAGAAGAACGGAGGTAATCATGAAATATATAATCAATCAAACGCAGTGTGGTTTCTTGTTAAAAGACGGCAGCTATGTAAAAATGCTGTCCAACGGAAAACACAATTACATAAAATCATTGGGCTATGAAGTGATCGTCGAAGAGATGAACGGACCGGTGAAATTTTCCAAGATTCCAAAAGCAGTTTTGCTTCAGGACCCTGAATTCTCTAAACAGGTTCTGCATATCCAAATTCCCGACGGTTTCCTTGGGCTCTTATATCTAAACGGCAACCTGAACGGAGTTTTAACCGAAAAAGAATATCTTTTCTGGAACGTATGGGAAAAATACGAATACCGCCTGTTGGATATGAGGGAAACGGTTATGGACAAAGAGGTGACAAAACAGTATTTGTCCTACATACCGCTTAAATATTACAAAAAAATAGAAATCCAGCCAGGTGAAACCGGCCTGCTATATCTGGATAACCAGTATACCGACGAACTGACCAGCGGCACTCACTACTACTGGCTCTATTCAAAAGACGTTTTATGCCGGATTGTGGACTTGAAAACAAAAGAACTGGATATTACCGGACAGGAGATATTGACAGCCGACAGAATCGGAATCCGTATTAATCTGATCTGTACCTACCGGATTGCCAACCCAAGAAAAATGGTGGATACCATAAAAGGACTGGAAAACCAGCTGTATTCCTGCGCTCAGTTAATCATCCGGGAATATATAGGCCGCTACCGCCTGGACGAACTGCTTGAGCAGAAAGAAGAGATATCAGGCTACATCTATCAGAGGTTAAAAGAAGAGCAGGACCGCAACTGCGTAGAATTCCTTTCCGCCGGAATCAAAGACATCATCCTTCCGGGCGAAATCAGGGAGATCTTAAACACGGTGCTGATCGCAGAGAAAAAAGCGCAGGCCAATGTGATCACCAGAAGAGAAGAGGTGGCATCCACCCGTTCCCTTCTCAACACAGCCAAACTGATGGATGAGAATAAAACCCTCTACAAATTAAAAGAAATGGAATGTTTGGAGAGAATCTGCACCCAAGTTGGAAATATCAATGTGGCCGGCAGCGGAACTTTGCTGGAGCAGTTGAACAATTTAATGGGTTAAAAAGCAGCGCAAAAGAAGTGCCGCATATAAAAAACATCTTGCGATTGACATCACCCAACAAAAAACGCTATATCTGTTCCGGTCTTTCTTGTATAGAAGAAAGACTGCGTATACAAGATATAGCGTTTTTTGCAGGCCAAATCAAAGGGGAAGCGGAAAATGTAAAATGAAAGGAAAAAAACTTAGAAAAATATGTAAAAACCTGTTGACTTTTGATGAATGGTTTGATATTATAATATTCGCCTTACGAAATGAGGCAAAAACAAAGAAACTTTGTAAAAAAGTTTTGAATAAAATAAAAAAAGTTGTTGACAAGCACTTGAACATGTGATAAGATAATCGAGTTGCTGTTGAAGACAACAACACAGAATGAACCTTGATAATTAAAGATTGAACAGTATGTAAAACCCTGAAAATTCTAATAAAACAGGTCATGTTTGATGGCCTTGAATGAGAAGTTCAGAACAATACAGAGATGTATACGAACCAAACAAAAACAGTAAAGAGAGTTGAAAAACACTCTCCGGATTTAAAATTAGCTAACGTTAATTTTGAATCAAGATCAAAACTTTAACATGAGAGTTTGATCCTGGCTCAGGATGAACGCTGGCGGCGTGCTTAACACATGCAAGTCG
>NZ_PKUU01000026.1 GCF_002899675.1 Clostridium sp. chh4-2
TTTTCTTATTATTATTCCAAAGTATGTGAAAACTAAAGAACCGCCGTATACGAGACCCGTTCGTACGGTGGTGTGAGAGGTCGGCTACCCAAATAATGGGTAGCCTCCTACTCGATGCCGCTGAGCAGCGAAGTCATCAAGAGTTCACTGCGAATGGCGCTGGCCTGCCTCGTTCTGTCCTTACGGGCCTTAGTAGCTCTTAGGGGCGAATCCCGAATCCCATTTGGCTGCAGCTTCCTTCCCCGGCCCGGACAGCCCTTCCGACCTTTGTCTTCCGGCTCCGCCTCCCGATTCCGTGCGTACCCTCCGCTATCCGCCCTCGTTAAACAACAATTCTAATGCACCCCAATGCTTTCTTTTCCGCGGTATTCTGAGGGGGTCATTCCCATATATTTCTTAAAACATCTGCTGAAATAGTTTAAATCACTGAATCCCACATAACCCGACACATTTTGTATCGGCATTCTTGTAAAGGACAGCAGTTCTGCGGCCTTTTGAATCCTGGCTTCCGTAATGTAATTGGAGATGGATTTGCCCACCTCTTCGTTGAACAGTTTGGACAGATAAGAGGAACTCACTTTAATTCCATCTGCGATTTTTCCCAATGTCAAAGGATCGGCCAGCCTCACATGAATATAGGTAATTGCCTTTCTGACTAACGGCGAATACTGGTCCAGCCGGTGCTTCTGGACGAAACGGCAGTAGGCGCTTATCATCTGAAATTTAAATTCGTCCAATTCCTTCAGATTGTTGGAATTCTCAATCAGCATCGCGAAATTTGATGATATAATATCCAGATATACCGGGTGGATTCCGGCCAGTTCAGCACTTTTCCTCAGCATGGTATTCAGGGAAAAGCCCAGGTTTTTAGCAGTGCGGATGGGATCTTCCGTTCTGACGATGGAACGGCTGTACTGGGAAAAGAGACGGTAATATTTCAGCGCCAGATCCGAGTTTCCCTGGCGCACCTCCTGCAGCATCATCTTTTCCATGCGGTATCTTTGCTCTAAAAGTTCCATCATCGCTTCATCGTATCCCTCAGGAGACAGATTGGCAACTTCTCTATTGTGCTTTGCCTGGGGCTGGTAATGCTGATAGGGAATATTTTCTTCATAATGGGTGATCACTTTCATAGCTGTTCTGGCCGCTTCCAGCATGGTGGAATTGGTGGCAATCGGCATTCCCATATAATACTGATAAAGCGGGAGCAGCAGGGAGAGATTCAGATTGTTCTCCTGGAGAATCTGTTCACAATAAGAATTATCAGGCGTATTGAGCAGGTATGGGCCGATCAGGAATAATTGGTTTGTTTCTTCCACCAGAAAAAAAGTGAAATTCAAGCCGATGAAATCCGTGATGTGATATAGGATGCGGGGCTGAAAGGATTCCGCCATGGTTTCCGTAATAAAAAACGGAAAATTCTGTTTCAGAAAATCCGGGATGTACTGCTTAATGTAAACTTCCATATCCTCCAGCCGGTTTTCACATACTGCGGCGGGAACCTCCGTTAAGGCTTCGATAAACTGTTTTGAGATCAAAGCTGCTTCCATAATGGGCTATTTTCCTTTCTGAACAGTAATAAATTATAAAAAATGCACAAAAATACTCTCTGAGATCTATTGAAATTGACTTTATCATATAATAAAATATTGCTAATTACAATTATATAATCCTAACGGTAAAAAGTCAATTTTGCTAAAATAAAGATATCAATAAAGCCGGCGAAAAAATAAATTTGAAATAACCTTAAACAATCTTTTAAATTCAGTGTTGATTAGAAACTGCAACGTTCGGAAATGCCGTCACGAAGCATTCCGAAAAACATGCCGTAAAAGGCGAAAGAGAGGATAATATGGAAAACAATAAGGGAACAGCAAAACAATATAATAATGCTAAGATCTGGCAGATCGGGTTTTTCTCATTAAATAACTGTGCAACAAACATTGCCATGTTTTTAATGATGCAGTACTCCTATTTTACACAAAATGTGCTCGGTATGGCGGCAGCCATTATTGGAATCATAGCCACTAGCACCCGTATCTTTGATGCTGTCACAGATCCGATCGTAGGATTTTTAGTTGACAGAACCAATGGGAAATTTGGCAAGTTCAGACCGTATATGCTGGTCGGCAACGTGATTATCTGGGCCTGTTTGATCGTCATTTTCAATATTCCGGGCACTCTGGGCCTTACACAGAAATACGTTTTAACCACTGTTTTCTATGTGTTATACATTGTTGGATATACCTGCCAGACCGTCGTTACAAAAGCAGGTCAGGCGGTTCTTACCAATAACCCGAAACAGAGACCGATTTTTGCAGGTTTCGACAGCGTGTTAACCCAGATGGCAAGCGCATTGGTTCCTATGCTGATCACCACCATTTTGGCTGAAAAATATTCCGTAGGCGAGTTTATCGGTGAAAACGGCAAAGGATTAGGCATGATCAATCCGGCTATGTGGAGAGAAGCGGTTCTTATCCTGGCTCTGATCTCCTTCATTTTCACCATCCTGGCGATGATCGGCATCAGCCAGAAAGACAGACCGGAATTCTTCGGCGTTGCAGGCTCACAGCCAAAGCTGAAATTCAGAGATTACACAGATATCATTGCACATAACCGCCCGATTCAGATGCTGATCATCTCAGCGGCTACCGATAAATTGGGACAGCTTTTGATGAGCGGTACGATGACTTACTTGTTTGCCAACATGCTTCTCAATTCAAAACTTCAGGGCGTATTTTCCAGTATGTTAATCATTCCGCTGGTAGCAATCTCCATCGGAGGCGTGTTCGTATCCAGAAGATTCGGTCTGAAAAGAACCTTCCTGACAGGTACCTGGGGCTCCATGATCATGTTAATCATCATGTTCATCGTAAAACCCAATCCGGAAGCTCCGGCAATCTTCTTAGGCCTGTTCCTGGTTCAGAAATGTCTCGCCAGTATGGGCAACTCAGGAATCATCCCGATGATCGCGGACTGTACCGATTATGAAAGCTACAGAAGCGGCCGTTTCGTGCCCGGCATGATGGGAACGCTGTTCTCCTTTATCGACAAGATGATTTCTTCCTTCTCCGCATTGATCCAGGGCTTCGCCTTAACCATGGCAGGCGTAGGTAATGTGGTAATCAAGCCAAATGAGCCGGTTAACGATACATTTAACATGGCAATCATGGTCTGCTTCTGTATCGTGCCGATTCTGGGCCATCTGGCAACCATCATAGCTATGAGATGGTACCGCCTGGACAAGGAAAAAATGGCTGAGATCCAGACCGAACTGGCAGCCAGAAAAGCAGCTTAACTTAGAAAGGAGCGCTTATGGAGAGAAAAAAGTATCTGGTTTGCGTGGATTCCGACGGATGTGCCATGGATACCATGAATGTTAAACATAAATTTTGCTTCGGCCCCGAGCTTTTAAACGTATGGGCTCTGGAACCGTGGAGAACGGAAGTCCTGAAAATATGGGACACGCTGAACTTATACTCCAAAACCAGGGGAATTAACCGCTTCCTCGGTCTGGAGCTGGCGCTCAGCACATATGCCGACATGGGAATTTTGAAAGAGGATATCAGCGATCTGACAAAATGGGTGGAAGAGAGCGGCGAGCTTTCCAACCGCGCTTTGGAACAGAAGGCCAAAGAAACCGGAAGCCCTATATTATTCAAGGCCCTTAACTGGTCCGAGCGGGTAAATGATTCCATATCCCGGCTGCCAAAAGACGACAAACCGTTTCCCGGCGTGAAAGAGGGGCTTAAAGCCATGAGCCGTCAGGCCGATATCGTGGTAGTGTCTTCCGCCAACCGGGAGGCCGTGGAAGCGGAGTGGACCCGCCACGGTCTGACCGCTTATCTGAAAGACGTGATGACTCAGGATATGGGCAGCAAAGCCCGTTGTATCGGACTGCAGCTGGAAGAAGGATATGAAACATCCCATGTATTGATGGCAGGAGACGCGCCCGGAGATTTAAAAGCGGCTGAGGCAAACGGGGTGTTCTTTTATCCCATTCTTCCGGGAAAAGAGGAATTTTCCTGGACCCGCCTGAGAACGGAAGCATTTCCCCGCCTATTGGAAGGAACTTATAAAGGAGATTACCAGGAACAGCTGATTCGTGAATTTCAGGATCTATTAAAATAAAGGAGAGCGAAGATTATGGTAAATTTGAGAGAGAAACCGTATTGTTTAACAGAAGAAGATATCAATTGGATCGAAACCACCATTGCGGGAATGAGCGATGAAGAAAAAGTGGGCCAGCTGTTTGTCAATATGGTAACCAGCCGGAAACCGGAGGATTTAAAATACGTGGTGGATCATTATCATGTGGGGGCCATCCGCTATCACAACGACGCTCCGGAAGTGATCTACGAACAAAACCGGGTGCTTCAGGAAAATACGAAAATTCCCCTTTTAATCGCCTCCAACTGTGAAGCGGGAGGAAACGGCGGAGTGGCAGGCGGAACGGCCATCGCCACCGGAGCGGCCGTAGCCGCATCCAATGACCCGTCCACAGCTTATGAATCCGCCAGAATCGGCGCGGCAGAGAGCGCGGCGGTGGGCTGCAACTGGAATTTCGCTCCCGTAGTGGATCTTCTGTACAACTGGAGAAATACAATCGTACAGTGCCGGGCATTTAACAACGATCCTGACGATGTAATCGCCTATTCCAAAGAATTTTTCCGCGGAATAAAAACGCAGAATATGGCAACCTGCTGTAAGCATTTCCCAGGAGACGGAACCGAGGAAAATGACCAGCATCTCATCATGGGCGTCAACGATATGACCTGCGAGGAATGGGACCAGACTTTTGGAAAAGTATATAAAACCCTGATCGATGAAGGCGTGATGACCATAATGGCAGGCCATATCGCCCTTCCCCAGTACAGCAAAAAGCTTTGCCCGGGAATGAAGGATGAAGAGATCCTTCCGGCAACTCTGTCTCCGGAACTGATAAACGGCTTATTAAAAGAACAGCTTGGATTTAACGGGTTAGTGGTCACCGATGCGTCCCATATGATCGGAATGTTCGCAGCCATGCCCAGAAGAGAGCAGCTGCCAAGGGCTATTGCCGCAGGATGCGATATGTTCCTGTTCTTCAACGATATGGAAGAAGATTTCGGATATATGATGGACGGCTATAAAAACGGAATCATTTCCAAAGAGCGCATGGAGGATGCCCTCCGCCGTATTTTGGGCATAAAGGCCAGCCTGAAACTGCATAAGCTTCAGAAAGAAGGAAGGCTGATTCCGGCGAAAGAAGGATTATCCGTAATCGGCTGTGAAGAACACAAAAAAATAGCGGCCCGGATGGCAGACCGTTACATCACGCTTGTAAAAGACACAAAACATTATCTGCCCATCAGCCCCGAAAAACAAAAACGGATCAAGCTGGTATTCATCGGCGGAGAAGGAACCGTTGTGGCCGGAAAGTTAAAACCGGATGACAGCGAGGAAGTAAAAGCCCGTTTGATTAAAATACTGGAAGAAAAGGGCTTCGAAGTGGATGCGGGCAACCCGGAGATCAAGGGAAAGATGGAAGAAGTATCCGCAAAATACGATCTCTGCCTGGTGGTTCTCAATGTGGCAGGTTTTGCACAGTTTAACACCATGCGGGTGAAATGGTCGCTTCCGATCACACAGCCGTGGTATGTATCACAGCTGCCAACCATTTTCCTGTCATTGAACTTTACCAATCATTTGATCGATGTGCCTATGGCAAAGACATATATCAATGCTTATGTAAATTCGGATGAGGCCATCAGCGCTGCTGTGGATAAGATGATGGGAAAATCCCCGTTCCATGGGCGTTTTAATGAAAATGTATTCTGTGGCAGGTGGGATACGCGGATTTAAAGTAAAGGGTGAAGGCATTTTCGAAAATGCTTTGAGGATTTAAAGTAAAGGGTGAAGGCATTTCTGAAAATGCCTTCAGGGTTGATGTAAAAAAATGAGGATGTACGTAAAAAAATATTAACCAGTCCAGCAAAAACCAGCAAGTAACAGGGAGCCGGAAATGGAGGCAGCCGCCAAAGCGCGGCCCATCCCCCATTCCCGGCTCCCTATTCTTCTCGTCCCTCCCAATCCTTGTGATTGCTAGTTAAATTCCATCTGAAACCGCCTCCGCAAATCCTTCATCACCCGAAGGTAAGCCGGAATCAGGAACAGGTCTGCTGCAATCCAGGCGATCGGATTGGAGTAGCAGGTGGCGATATATCCGAACACAGGCACCAGACAGAAGCCTGCAAAGGAACGGGCAGCCATCTCGCAGACACCGGCCAAAATCGCCAGTTTGGGATAGCCCAGCCCTTGTATCATGAAACGGACAATATTTACAAGAGCCAGAGGGAAATAAAACAGGCTGTTGCCGAGGAGGAAAAGCCTTGTATTATGAAGAATTTCCGTTTCCTCTGCATTTACGAACAAAAGAGCCACCGTATCGCTGAACAGATAGAGCGCAGCGAAGCCGATAACCGAATAGACCGCTCCTAAGATAACGCAGGATTTCAGTCCCTGGCTGATGCGGTCGAGGCGTTTGGCTCCAACATTCTGGCCCCCGTAAGTTGCCATCGTGGACCCCATGGCGTCAAATGGACAGCAGAAGAACATGCTGATCTTGCTTCCTGCTGTGACAGATGCAACGGCCACTGATCCCAAGGAGTTGACAGCAGTCTGAAGGATTACGCTTCCGATTGCCGTGATGGAATATTGAAGTCCCATGGGGATTCCCATTCCGCACAGGATTTTCATGGAACCTGCGTCCGGTTTCCACTCATCCCCTTCCATTTTAAGAAGGGTGAATTTCTTTCTCATGTATAAGAGGCAGAGGATTCCGGATACACCCTGAGCGATTACGGTGGCATAAGCCGCACCTGCAACCCCCATATGAAGGACAATGATGGTAAATAAGTCCAGCAAAATGTTGAGCACCGAGGAAATCAGCAGGAAAAACAGCGGTGTAGTGCTGTCTCCCAGTGAACGGATGATGCCGGAAAGCATATTGTAGAGATAAATGGCCGGTATGCCCAGGAAAATGATAAATATGTAATCATAAGCTCCGTCGATGATATCGACAGGCGTTTTCATCCATACCAGGATTCTGTAACAGAACAGACATACAACCGTAGTCATGACAGCGGAGAAGATCAGCGCCAGCCATCCGCTGTTGGCCACAAAGCGGCGCAGGGCGGAGTAGTTCTTTTCACCGAATTTCTGTGCCACGGGAATGGAAAATCCGCTGCACACGCCGATACAAAAACCGATGATCATGAAGTTGACGGAGCCGGTTGACCCGACAGATGCCAATGCGCTCACGCCCAGGTATTTGCCCACAATAATTGTGTCCATCATGTTGTAAAATTGCTGAAATAAAAGGCCGAACAGCATGGGGATCAGAAATCCCAGTATTAATTTCATTGGTGAACCTGAAGTCATGTCTTTTGTCGCTTGTTTTGACATCGTTTTGTCCTCTTTCTTCGTATGATTCTAAGAACATAATGTACACTGAATCCGTGATTTCTGCAAGAGGGATTTTTTAATAATGGGAGGATTATTTAATAAAAAAATTTAGTGAAGCCGTATGCGGCTTTTTATAAAAACGGTAAATTGGCTGAACGGTTGCAGTTGGCTTTCGTAATGAAAAATCCATTTATGTGAAAGCAGGTTAGATTATGATACAATATGAAAAAGCAGGTATTGATTGAATCAGAAAATATTGAAAGGAAGAATTTGAAACTTGGATATGGGGTATAGAATACGAGAGATGAAGGAAGAGGAATATCCGTTATTAAATGATTTTTTGTACGAAGCAATTTATATTCCCGAGGGCGTAAATCCGCCTCCGAAATCTATAATAAATACGCCTGAACTGCAGGAATACGTTTTGAATTTTGGAAAGTCAAAGCACGATAAGGCTCTGGCCGCAGAGATAAAAGGAAAGATTGCAGGCGCTGTCTGGGTGCGGATCATGAATGATTACGGGCATATTGACGACGAAACGCCCTCCCTTGCCATGTCTGTACATAAAGAATACAGAGGGATGGGAATCGGCACGGAGCTGTTAAAAGAACTGCTTTCAATTCTGAAATCCGGCGGATATAGAAAGGTTTCCCTGTCTGTTCAGAAGGCCAATTATGCGGTAAACATGTATAAAAAAGCCGGTTTTCGCGTTATAGACGAAAATGAGGAAGAATACATTATGGCGGCTTATCTTTCCTAAATCACACAAGGCTGCCGCCCCAACTGTGGAAAATCTACAGCAGCCGGAGCGGCAGTCTGTCTGCTCAGGACGTGAAACTGAGCGATTAATTTGAGTTGGAACCGGGATAGAACCCTGTTTTATGAAGCCGGTACCATTCTGCAATGTCAGCTTCCGGTTTTGTTTTCATAAAAATCAGGATTTCTTTGGCAAATTCCAGAGCGGCGGAACCGTTAGCCGTGATGATGCCGGAATCGCAGACCGCCTGTTGTTCCAGAAAATATTGATCTCCTATGTAGTGGGGTGCCTGCGATTTCATGAACTCTAAAGTATTTCCCGTATGACGGATGGTGTTCAGATAACCGTTTTCGGCCATAAAATTAACCGCATTGCAGATTGCCCCCACAGGGATATGGTGTTTAACCGCGTATTCCACCACTGGGAGCACGCCGTTGTTTTTCTGTTCCATCCAGGCGTACCCGCCGCATAGGATGAGCAGGCTGAACTCATCGGGAAAATCCTCGACGGAATAGTCGGGGAGGACTTTAAACCCGCCCATGGAGAGTTTCGGAGCTTTGTCTAAGCTGATTGTTTTGACCGTATAGCCGCTTTCCTGCGAATTGAGTTCCGTACAGAGATACGAAGGTTCCCAATCTGCATAACCGTCAAAAATAAAAATTAGCGCTTCTTTTTTCATATTTAATTTCCACCTTTCTGAACCGCTTACTATTCACAGCGCCGATGGCCTCTGCCGTCGCTGTGAATAGTAACTGAACAGTCATCATTCTACAATAAAAAAGATGACAGCTGTATGTCATCCTTTATAAAAACAATTTATTTTATTAATCCGTTTTTGAATTTCCGCAAAAAGCTCCGGCGGGGAGATAACCCGTACTTTGTCCAAAAGCCCTATGACTGAATCGGCGGCATAGGACAGGTCGGCAGTATAAAAACGGATTTCCCCGTGATCTGTAGACCGCCCTTCCCCGTTTGAAGATACCAGGGGATGTAAGAAGAACGCGTCGATCTTTTGGGTCAGGTCAAATTCACAGGAAAGGTCATATTCCAAGACCACTTCAAACCAGCCTTTTTTCGCCTGAAAAGACAAAAGGTCCTTCCCGAAATCTGTTTTAAATTCAGGCGTTTTGACAGGGCGGAATTGAAACTGGGTTTCCAATAATTCAAAGGACGCGATTCTGTTTAGACGGAACAGGCGGAAATCACCTTGTTTAAGGCAGAACCCATACAGATACCAATAGGACTGCCGGAATAGAAGCTTATGAGGCTCCACAGTTCTTATGGAACGGGAAGTTTTCCCGATATAATCCATGCGCACCAGGCGGCGGTCCAGAATGGCCCGGTGGAGAGCGGCTGTTTTTTCACGTGTCAGACTGTCCTGAAACCAGGAAGACAAGTCTATCACATAGGGGCTTTCGGTCAGAAAATCGGATTCCTGTCCGGGCACCAGCTTTGCAGTCAAATTCGTCACATCTGAGTCGTTGTCAATGCTTTTCAGGCCGTTCAGCGCCGTCAAAAGCTTTTCTGAATCATTTTCCGTTAAAATCTTTTTATCCAATTTATATTCCTTAATAATTGCCACTCCGCCGCCAAGTCCCGGATAGGATACGATGGGGATTCCGGCGCAGCTAAGCGTTTCCAGATCCCTGAAAATGGTCCGCTTAGAAACTTCGAACCGTTCGGCCAGTTCCTGAACCGTAATTTTATCCACTTCTCCAAGAATGCTGAGCAGCCCCAGCAGCCGCTGGATTTTCATATAAAATCCCCCTTCCGTTAACGATATATGGATGCTAAAGCAGCTTCGCCAGGATGCGCCTGTAAAAGATGACGGTAAGAACCGTGGCCGCAATCCAGCCAAAGGGCCATGCCATCCAGATTCCCGTGCTTCCAAACGCAGGGGAGAACAGCCAGGCAAAACAAATGCGCAGTATCAGATCCGGGACCGTGGCGATGACGAAATAAACCATGGCCGAGGCTCCCCGGAGAACTCCGTCGGTCATCAATTTGATGGCGATCATGAAATAGAAGGGCGAAACGATTTTTAAAAACCAGCTTCCCGCTTGGATGGCATCCGCGCTGCTTTCATTGAGAAACAGCCCCATCATCTGATTGCTGAACAGGAAATACAGGACAAAGAACGGCACCGCAGCGATGAGGGAAAGCTTTATTCCTTTTTTAAACCCCAAAGGGATGCGGAAAGGCCGCCCCGCTCCGATGTTCTGAGCCGTGAAGCTGGACATACAGCTGCCGAGAGCCATAAATGAGGTGATGGCAAAGGTATTTAATTTGATTGCGGCAGAATATCCTGCGATGGTGACGGAACCGTACTGGTTTACGATCACCTGGATGAACAGATTGCCAACGGACAGCACGCTTTGCTGCATAATGCTTGGAACGGCGATGGAGGAAATCTGGTTAAAAATGTATTTGTCAAAAAAGGGAGCATTTTCTCCGCCGGTCATATTTTTCAGACGTCCCCACAGCGTAAACAGCGCCAAAAGAGAGGAAATGCCCTGCGCAATAAAGGTCGCCCACGCCACGCCGGCCACGCCCATGTGAAAAACGGCCACAAATAAGATATCCAGCAGGATATTACCCACGGAAGAACCGATCAGAAAATAAAGAGGGGTTTTGGAATCCCCGATTGCCGTAAAAATCCCCGTGCACACGTTGTAGAGGATCAAAAATGTCATTCCAAGGGTGTAGATGCGAAGATACAAAGCCCCTGCGTCGAAGATATTGCCTGGAGTCCGGATCAGCCTCATCATGGGGGCGCAGAAGATCAGGCCGTAGGCTGTGAGGAAAAGGCTTAAAATTCCGCAGGCGATAAAGGCAGTGGTGACGGCCGATTTCATTTTTTTAAAATCTTTGGCTCCGAATAGCCGGGAAACGATGACGGAAGATCCCAAGTTGCTGCCCGTGGCAAATGCCATGAAGATGACTGTGATGGGATAGGAAGCTCCAACGGCCGCCAATGCGTCTTCTCCGGCAAATCTTCCGGCGATCATGCTGTCGGCGATGTTGTAAAACTGCTGAAACATGACGCTTAACAGCATGGGGAGCAAAAAGCGCCAAAGCTTATTTTCCGAGTGGTCTAAAGTCAGGTCTGTGTTCATGTGAAAGTCCTTTCCGTTATGGCAGGAAGCTGCCGTATTGCCCCAGATTATTTGTCCGGGAGATCAGATTTTGGCTGATGATTTTGATGCACAGCTTTTCCTGAGGAGTAAATTTCCTATTTTTAAGGGAAAGAATGCCGGATGCATCTATGGCCACCGGAGAACCGATGCAGAATACTTTTACATTATCCGGACGGCTGATATAGGAATAAAAGGAGTCCGAACAGAAGCACAGGCCGATGCCCTTTTCCGCATACTGAATCGCTGCGGTGGAACTCTGCACTGTAGTGATTACATGAGGCAGGGTGATCCCGTTATTTTTTAAAACCTGGTTGATATCCCGGCGGATTCGGCAGTCCAGATTCTGTAGAATGAATTTTTCGTTTGATATCTCATTTAAATCAATCCAGGGAAAAGGGAGGCCGGGAATCTGTTCTGCCTTTTGACAGACCGGATTGGAGGCAGGGATGAGAACCAGAAAATAAGTGTCGCATACCTTTTGGAAATTCAGCACCGTTGTGTCTTCCGGCGTGCAGGAGACGGCAAAGGTGAGACGGTTGTCGACTAAAGCCTGTTCAATATCCCGGTTTAATATTTCCGATGTCTCAATCTGATAATTGGGATATTTTTTATAAAATTCTGCAAAGTCTTCCCACAGATAAAGGGTGATGGAAGTTAGGGTGAAGCCGATCCTGATCACATTGGTTTCCTGTGATTTCAGTGCTTGGAGTTCCCGGTAAAGGTCTTGCTTTTTTGCCGCGATATCCAAAGAATACCGGATATAGATTTCTCCGGCGCTGGTGGGCACGATATCATTATTCTGCCGCTCGAATAAAACAGTTCCGAGACGTGTTTCCAAATTTGAGAGATAACGGCTTAAAGACGGCTGGGAGATATATAATTCCTTGGCTGCCTTTGAGATATTACGGTTTCTGGCGATAGCCAGAACATAATCGGCATCTTTAATTTCCATAAAAACAGCTCCTTTCCTGTGAAAATGGTCCATAGCTTTGAGCTATAGTAACATACTTTATTAGTATTAGTCAACAAACAACTGGGAAGTTATAATAAGAATATCTTAGATGATACGATATATTTTATGATTAATTCACAAGAAAATAAAATGAATCACAGATATATCGGGACAATGTGTTGAGATCCTGGCCGGGACAACTACATAAGAGTAAAAACAGGAGGGATTGAAAGTATGAGTTTATCAACAATAGGGGCTGTATTAGCATTTATAATTTTTGTTGCGGTTTTAGTAATTCCAAAGCTTCCAAACTGGATGACGTTCGTATGTATGGCGCCGGTCGTGGTATTTTGCGGTACCATGAGTTCATCCGATGTATTTGGGGTTTTAAGTAATTCAGGTCTCCATTTGATGATCATTATCTGCATGTTCAGCGGTATGATTGCTGCCACGGGATTGGATATTGTCATCGGCAATGTGGTGGATAAGGCGACCAAAGGGGTGAGCGGGCAGAAAAGGGATATGGTGATTTTCGCAATCCTCTATGCGATCTCCGGAGCGATTTCTTTTGTACTTCAAAACAGTTATGTTGCTATGGCATTTCTCCCGGTTATTTTCAGTATTGCAAAGAAGACCAAGATCAGCCATTCAAAAATGATTTTGTTCATTATCTATGCCACAACTCTTGGAGGCGCCTGTACCCTGATCGGTACTCCGACGAACATCTATGCGAACACGGCGCTTGAGGAGGCCGGTCTGGAACTTTTCGGCATGTTTGATTTTATATGGGTAGGTCTTCCTATTTTTATCATCGGCGGAATCTACATGATCCTTATGAACCGCTGGTGCGCATCCTACGATGAGGAAGTGCCTGGAAATGCCAGCGCGGAAGTGGGCATTTTAACAGCAGAACACAAGAAAAAACAGTTGGTGGTGGGCATTGGATTTGTGGTATTTATCATCGCTCTTATTATCGACAGCCTGAAGCTGGCAGTGGTAAACCCTCTGTTTATCGGATATGCCATGATCGCCCTCATTATTCTCACCGGGCTTGTAACTCCAAAAGAGTCTCTGTCCTCCATGGGTTCGGATATGATTATCTTCTGTGCGGGCATTAACCTGATTATCGCAGTTATGAAAAACAGCGGTCTTGGAGACATTTTCGGAAGTACGGTTCTGAGCATTCTGGGAGATACCACGAATCTTTATCTGATTACGGCAGTGCTCTTTATCGGAGCTGCGCTGATGACCCAGTTAATGAATAATATGGCTACAGCGGGCGTGCTGGCTCCTATCGGAATCTCCATAGCGTCGGCCATGGGCGCCAATCCCCAGGCAATCGTGCTGGCCATCGCCATCGGCGCAGGATGTTCTTACCTGACCCCGATCGCATCGGGAACCAACCAGACGCTGATGGTATTTACCAACTTGAAATTCACCGATTTCGCTAAATTCGGATGGCCGCTAGTCATCATCAGCTTTGTCTGCTGCGTTGGTATTTTACCTTTGGTATTCCCGTTCTTTTAAATCGTTTTGAGGAGATTAATTATGAAAAATGTGCTTTTACGTTCAACGCCGGAAGAAGAGGGCATCGATTCCGGCCTGCTCATAGATTTTCTTAATGAAATGGAAAAGGAAGGCGCAGAAATCCACGGGATCATGGCAGTTGTTAACCAAAAGGTGATATTCGAAGCCTATAACGCTCCATACCGTGCGGATATCCCCCATATTCTGCACTCCTATACAAAGACATTTACCAACACGGCCGCAGCCCTGGCGTATACCAACGGGCTGCTCCGGCTGGAAGATAAGGTTCTGTCCTATTTCCCCCAATATGCGGACGGAGCCAACGAATATCTGAAGGAGCTGAAGCTTCTGGATCTGATCACCATGCGGAGCGGCCAGATACGGGGAATCGGAGGAAATGAGTGGAGGCCGCTGGCCAGCAGCTGGATCGACGCGTATTTCCAGGTTCCATGGGTGGAAATGCCCGGTAAACGCTATTTATATTCCAGCGGAAACAGCTATATTCTGTCCGCAGTGGTGCAGAAGGTCACAGGAAAAACCTGCCATGAGTATTTAGCAGAAAACCTGATGCCGGAAATCGGAATTGGAGCTTTCACATGGCAGACCAGCCCGGAAGGCATCTGTTCCGGAGGAAACGGCATCTCCCTGTGCGTGGAAGACATGACCCGTATGGGAATGCTGTATCTGAACCATGGAATGTGGAATGGAAAGCAGCTTTTGTCCCCGGAATGGGTGGATATGGCTTTGGGATATAAGTGTATGGTAACGATGTCGGAAGGTGACCCGGAATATAATTTCCACTGGGAGCATTTCGGGGATATCTGGGCCGCCACCGGCATGTTCGGACAGGGCAGCATCATCATACCAAAACTGAATATGGTGATCGGCATGACTGCGGCCGACAGCTGTTACAGAGCTACAAAAGGCGGATTGATTCAAAAAACAATTGTGGACCCGGCGCTGAAACAAAGGGAACAAAAGGAAGGCATTGGAAATGAGATTCTGAAAAATAAAGGCCTTAGAATGACGCTGGAAGGAAAATACCGGTCTTATTCAAATGAAAAACGTGGTGAATACGGAAAATACGAATACCAAGTTTCGGATGAAACGGACGGGATTAAACGGATTGTCTTAGAATTTATGGAAGGACAGATCAATTTTTCCATGGAAGATCAAAGAGGATATCACACGGTTGCCTGCGGCCTTGACCGCTGGATCGGCTCTTCCACATCCATGACGGGCGCTTATCTGCATCATCAGTATGAACTGGATGAGATGAAGGTTTCGGCATGTGCGTTTTGGGAAACGGAGAATCAGCTTCTGATGGAATGGAGATTTCCGGAAATGGCATTCTGCGACCATGTGAGAATTGTATTTGACGGCCATGATGAGATCAGAATGAAGCGGTGGGTCAATATGAATTCTGAGGCACTGGAAAGGCCGGAAGTTATAGGGAAAATTACGCGGTAAAAAGGAGAACCACGGAGGCTGGACAGCGTTTCGTGGTTCTCCTTTTTACTATGGTATTTTCAAATGTCTTTCTCCTAATACAATTTTTCCGTAAATAAAACGCTCCCATCCATCCGGTTTACGAAATCCACAGTACCGTCCGCCCGAACCGGTCCGAAGCCCTTCGCACCGCCGTACAAGCTCTTTTCCTCTTCATTTTCCGCCGTATTCCCTGTTTTTTCGGTTGGCTCCAATACAAAAGCCCCCTGTTTATCAATAATTCCCCACTGTCCGCCCTGAGCCAGATGCAGGGTAACGGTTCCGCTGTCCTCTGTGTATGGAGCTAACTCAGCACCGACTAATACTCCGGCGTACCCATTGGAGAAATTGGTGGCAGCGTCATATTGGAAAGGAAGAACCAGTGTGCCGCTTGTATCCAGATATCCGAATTTCCCGGTCTGAGTCTCTTCCACAGGCAGATATCCATCGGAAAACTCCGTGATTACGTCTTCTCCTGCCACGCGTACACCATCTAACTGGTTAAGCGGATTGAAATCCCTGTCATAAAAATAAACAAAAGAATTATGGAAATTTTCCACCATCAGGTTATCGCCTGCCCGGCAAATATCGCTGCCATTTTCAAAACTTAAAACAGGTTCATACAGTTTATCCGGCTTGGACACATATAAGGTGCCGTCATATTCGTAAATCAAATAATCGCCGCAGCTGTATTTTAAATTATCCCATCTTCTGACATCCAGTTTTTCCGTACCGTCCACAGTCTCATAATAACGCGGTTCAACATCATAATTTCTATATTCCCCGCCAAATTTATCGTATTTGATTTCTCCTGCTTCCACAACGGACTGCCATCTATATTCTCCGGTAATCAAATCGGGAACTTTTTGGATTTCAAGGCCATTTTCAAAGGAATAAGCTTCCTCTTCTTCAGAAAATGAGGTTTCCGTTTCCGCCTCCTGAGCCTTCAGCATCTCTTCTATAATAGAAGATGGCTGAGGATAGGTTTCCGATTCCGCCTGAGGAAGCGTCTCTTCCGGCTTTTTTGGAATACTGCAGGCAGACAGTGAAAGAAGGGCGGCAGCAGTCAATAATAAATAAGCACTTCTCTTCATAGATTACCTTTCATGTTAACAATATATTTTATAAATTATACCATACAGTCATAGGACAATACTTGAAGGAATTTTTAAATATTCTTAATCTTTCATTCATTTTCTAAAGTTCGTAATATTACGCCTCCCCCTTCACACGTTAGCATGAAAATCTTTATTTTGTTAACTAAGAAACGCCGGAAAGAAGGGGAAACCTGGGCGGGCGGCGGTAATAGAGAAAGACAGGGGATTCGGGTTACGACTCTAAGTGATACTAGGCCGCCAAGAGCGGAAAAAGGCAGCGCGGCGCCATTCACGATGAACTCTTTATGACTTCATCGTTCAAGGGCGCCTCAAATACTGATTCGGAATTCAGTATTTGTCTGCCTTTTTCCACTCTTGCCGACCAAGTATCACTAAGAGTCTGCACACGATCCCCTGTCTTTCTCTATTACCTCCGCCCGCCCAGGTTTCCCCTTCTTTCCGGCTGTTGCTTGGCTAGCTAAGTAAAAAAAGATTTAGTGGATGGAAGAGTAGGTTTTACATCAAGGGTGAGGTCATTTTGCGAAATGCCTTGACGTTTAAAGTAAAACATGAAGGCATTTACGAAAATCCCTTCGTGATCTATATAAATTTGGCTTTACGTAAATACTAATGTATAACATTGCTTTTAACCAGGCTAGCGAAAACCAGCACGGAATCGGAAGGTGAAACCGGGAGCCAAAGATCGGAGGAGCCGTCCGGGCCGGGGGAAGGAAGGTGCAGCCAAATGGGATCGTATGGAACCCCTGTAGTGCTACTTAGGTCCGTAAGGACAGAACGAGGCAGGTAAAAACTGATTTCCGTCTCAGTTTTTAAAGCGCCTCTGAGCAGCGAAGTCATAAAGAGTTCACTGCTCAGAGGCGCTGGCCTGCCTCGTTCTGTCCTTACGGGCCTTAGTAGCTCTTAGGGGCGAATCCCGAATCCCATTTGGCTGCACCTTCCTTCCCCCGGCCCGGACGGCTCCTCCGATCTTTGGCTCCCGGTTTCACCTTCCGATTCCGGGCGTACTCCTTCGCCAACTCCGTTAAATAGCAATTTACCTACATTGGTTTAGGGCTTAATTAAATGATTAGGTATGCTGTAAAAAGTTTTTCATATATGATATAATAAAACAGTCCCTGTTTTTAAACTAATGCAAGAGATTAACAGGATAAAGGAAGAGCGTATATGAAGCGAAAAACAACTGTATCAGCTTTGATAATCTGTATATTGACCGGAATGCTCCTTATAGGCTGTTCGGAAAAAGAAAAGCCGCTTTTGAATCCGGAAGAACCCACTGTGATTACGTTGTGGCATGCTTATAATGCTTATGCGAAGGCCGTATTTGACCGGCAGGTGCAGGTCTTTAACGAGACTGTGGGCCTGGAAAAGGGAATTGTGGTGGATGCATATGGGTATGGAACCAGCGAGGAGCTGGATGAAGCATTATATAACTCGGCTAATCATGTGATTGGGGCGAGTCCGATGCCCAATCTTTTTACTGCGTATCCGGACAGCGCTTACCGCTTGGATCAAATTACTCCTTTGGCAGATTTAAATGCCTATTTCAGTGAAGAAGAACTTTTATCATACCGCCCGGATTTTTTGGAAGAAGGGATTTGGGGGGATGGAGATGCCCTGAAGATGCTTCCCATCGCAAAATCGACGGAACTTCTCTATCTGAACAGTACGGATTGGGAAGTATTTAAAGATGAAACTAGTATTACGGATAAAAATCTGACTACATGGGAGGGACTTGCCGAAGCGGCTCATACTTATTATGTTTGGTCAGACGGTCAGCCGTTTCTTGGTATGAACAGTTATAATGATTTCGCTTTTTTGTCTGCCGCCCAGATGGGAATTGTTCCTTATAAATTGGAACAGGATACATTGAAAGAGTTTTACTATCCGAAAGAGACGGCAAAGAGAGTGTGGGATGCCTATTATGTTCCTCATATAATGGGATGGTATAAAAGCCAGGTTTATAACCAGGATGGAATAAAAAGCGGAAGTTTAATCGCCTATATCGGTTCTTCAGCGGGAGCCGGTTATTTCCCAAAGTCTGTGATCTTAAATGAAACCAGCGAATATGAGATTGAGTGCAGAGCCCTCCCTTATCCGGTCTTTAAAGGCGGTCAGGAGTTTATGAACCAGCGGGGAGCGAATATGGGGATTTCCGCATCCGATAAGGTACACGAATACGCTTCTGCAGAATTTTTAAAATGGTTTACCGATCTGGAACAGAATATTGAATTTACCGTATCAACAGGTTATATTCCGGTGAAGGAAGAGGCATTATCTTCCGTTTCCAGGCTTCTTGAACATGTAAAAGAGAATGATAACAGCGATGCGGTTAAAAAGAGTGTGTCCGCCACGTTGGAAGCCATGGAGAAAGGCATTTTTTACAGCAAACAGGTATTTCATGATTCCTATCGTTATGACGAGATATTCAAAGAATCCTTGTCCCGGAAAACGGAAATTGATTTAAATGAGCTGGAAATGAGAGCTGCCAACGGAGAAGACAGAAAATCTGTACAGGAGGAATTGGCTGGAGAGGACAATTTTAACGAGTGGTATGATAGTCTTATGAATGAAATGGCTGGTATTTTGAATGAATAGAAAAAGAAGCGATACGATTGCATTTAAATTGGCAATTGCGTTTATTATAACCGTGGTTTTACAAAGTCTGCTGATCTCTTACCTGCTGATCTCGGGAGGCGTGATTGAGCAGGCCAGAATTAACGAATATAAGATATTTTCTGAAAAGGTAAACGGGCGTGCGGACAATCTGGCCAATGAGATGACTAATGTCTGGACAAATTTTGAATTATATACCAATCAGATCCGCCAGTATTTTACGGAGATCGATAATTCGGATGGTGGTTTTACAAAGTCGGAAAATGAGATTCTGGAAGATTTGGCTCCGGTTGTGATGGACGCTTTGTATTATACGAAGACTACGGGAGCATTTTTAATCATGGAGGAGGGGACGGATACGGAAAATTCCCATCCCGCCGTCTATTTCAGAAATGTGAATCCGGACAGGGCGGACGAAAAAAACTCCAATCTGTATCTGTTTTCCGGCTCCTGGCGTATTGCGGAAAAGATGAAGGTGGTAACGGACTCCAATTGGAGTCCCAGGCTGACCCTCACCGATGAAAACCAGGATTTTTATGAAAAACCGTTTCAAAATGTGGGTATGGCTCCAAATGAACGCTGGCTTGGATATTGGAGTCCTCCGTTCCGGGTGAAGCCGGAAGGCGAAGAGGTGATCACCTATTCCATTCCATTGTCCGACAAAAAGGGAAAGCCTGTTGGTGTATTCGGCGTTGAGATCGCAGTCAATTATCTGTATAAATTTTTGCCGGCGTCCGATCTGCAGCCGACCAACTCCTATGGATACATAATAGGAACTCTTTCTGATGAAGAAACAAACATGCATGTGGTTGCAGCTCAGGGAGCCTTGCAGAACAGAATTCTTCATGCGGGAGAGACGCTCAGGTTAGAAGAGGTGGACAGCCGGAATTCTATCTACGAGCTGAAAGACCACCACGGCGGCAAGGATCTCTACGCCTGTACCAATGCCATGAAGATGTATTACAACAACACGCCTTATGACGGAGAGGAATGGTATCTGGTAGGCCTGATGGATAAAGATGCGCTGATGCAGCAGCCGGAAAGAATTCTGAATGCGCTTTTGACAGCATTTTTTATTTCCCTGTGCATCGGTATCATAGTCGCAATTGTGTCCGGTAAATGGTTCACCAAACTGGCAAGAGTGATGGAACTGTCGGAAGTTCAGGTGGGAGCATTCGAGATCAAGATGAGGTCCAACAGGGTCTTTATGACAAACCAGATTCCGAAAATGCTGAACCTTACAAAAGCTCAGCAGCACGAATTTGAAAAGGATAAATTTAAGTTCTGGGATTTTTTAAGAGAGATCAGCCAGTCCGGAACGGATGAACCAAACTTGTATAAGATCAGGATTGATGGCGAGGAGCATTGGCTGAGAATCACTCAAAAAATGGAGGATGGTATTGTACGCGGCGTTGTGATGGATGTGACGGAAGAAATCCTCCAAACCAGAGCGCTGAAAGAAGAGCGTGATTACGATGCGCTGACCGGTGTAAAAAACAGAAGGGCATTTGAGCATGTACAGGAACTCTTAAATGCACAGCTGAGCGCAGAATCCCATCTTGGAGCCGTCATGTGCGATTTAAATGAATTAAAACAGGTAAATGACAGTTTTGGACACGATAAAGGCGATGAGTATATCCGATTTTCGGCTGAGGCCATATGCAAAGCATTTCCTTTCGGGGGAGTTTTCCGCGTGGGCGGCGATGAATTCGTAGTGCTGGTTGACAACCTTTCAGAGGATGAAGTTAAAGAATCCTGCAAAAAGCTGACAGAACTGATGGACGAATACAGAAAAACATCCGGTTTCCGCGCAGGAGTTGCATTTGGCTATTCCTTCTATAACCCGGAAAGCGATAATAAACTGGAAGACATGATTTTAAGAGCCGACGAAGCCATGTATAAAAATAAAAGATCCATGAAGCTTTAGGCAGGGGGTACGCCAGGAATGAGGGGGAACCGGGGCGGCACGGCGGATGAATCCATGGGAAGGGGATTCGAGGTTCGGCCGAAGAGTTACTAGGTCCGCAGGGACAAAAAAAGACAGGGCGGCGCCATTCGAGGTAAACTTTTTATAACTTTACCTCTCAAGGGCGCCTTAAAAACTGAATGGGAATTTCAGTTTTTACCTGTCTTTTTTTGTCCCTGCGAACCAAGTAACTCTAACGGCTTCCACACGAATCCCCTTCCCATGGATTCACCCACCGCGCCGCCCCGGTTCCCCCTCATTCCTGGCTGTGTACTGGCTCCGCTGGGGATGAAAAGATTGAAGTAAGTATAGGGAGATCAAAAATATATAAAATGGATGTAAGAAATTTAGTACTATTACCATGAAATAAATACTGTATCAAATTCTTATAATACCGTATACCTTAATTCATTTAGAATACTTCAATAATCATTGGGAACAGCCAAAATAATCTTTTAACCAGGCCAGCGAAAACCTAGCACAAAAGAGGGGGGACGCCGGAGGGCCGGAAGGCGGTTGGGGGCTGGGGGATGGAACGGGCGCTGGATGCATTTGCAGGAGTTTAGTTTCACTTAGGATGTGAAGTTTTGCGTTGCACGTCCAAATAAACCTGTTTGAGCGGCTTCATCGCGAGTTTTTATTTGGACGTGCGTTTTTAGCAAAATTTCAGATCCTTAGTGAATCTTAACTCCGAAACCCGCATCCCGCGCCCGTTCCATCCCCCAGCCCCCAACCGCCTTCCGGCCCTCCGGCGTCCCCCCTCTTTTGTGCGCAGCTTTTACCTACATCCCTGCAAACTGATTCTTAACTTTCTGAATTTTTTCCTGCTCCGCCTGTTCGGTGGTGTACCAGCCTTTTGCGGACATTTTTTTATAGATATCGTCCTGCATGCAAAGGCTGTCCTCTAATGCTTTGTCAAATGTCTGGTGCACATTTTGCGTAGACGCTTCGATGGTGCCGTGGAGATACAGGTCGCATACGCCTTTTGTTGTCAGGAGAAGATTCTCCATAATACATTTGTCATCCATGTGGGTTTCCTCCTTAGATCATATTGTAAAAACTGTCAAAAATCTGCTGGTGCTTTTGCTGTAATTGTTCTACACAGTTTTTAAGCTCCATATCCTGAAGATTCTGTGCCGCTTCCTGGCACTGTGTTTTTAAAAACTTCTCGTGGCCTAACGCATCTTCGATATAAGTTAATTCTTTCGGACTCATTGTTCATCACTTCCATTTTTAATATGTGCAGCAGGAGACAAAAATAACCCTGCAGGAAATAAATGATTAATATTCGACAAAAATAGGAATCCTAAGATAGGAAACGAAAGAATAGGGACATTAAGAAAAGGAGGAATCGCATGCTTTCTATAGAAGAAAGACAGAAAATTGTGGAAGATTATTCCAAAGCTGTGACGCGGGAATTTCCATGCGGTGAAGAGTATAATATCCTCATTTTCGGCAGTTTTCTGACAGACCGCTATGAAGAAGATTCCGATATTGATATTGGGATTTTTTCCTTGAAGCCGGGGCTTACATTCCGGATTTATGCGTATACAAAGGATTATTTTAACAAGCTGAACATTGACAATGATGTGGTGAGGATGAGGCTTGTCAAGTCCCAGTATATCAACATTTCCATTGTGACGGGCCATACCTATGCGGTGACGGAGTATTGTCCGGAAGAATTGATCGGCTATATGAAAGAGATGATGGAAGAATATGGGGATAATCCGCAGGAAACGATAATGAAAGCGGTGAGGAAGGAGGCTGCAAGTGGGAACGTTCGGTGACGCATTAAAAAAGGCGGGAATTACAGGCGGGGATTCCAGAGATTATGATAGGGCGAAGATCACGGCATTTACATTGGAGATGAAGCTTTATGAGATGAAGGATCACATCGATTCCATGAAACGGATTTACCGGAAATATCTGAATGCGGAAGGCACTGACCGGCTGGATTACCGGGACAGCCTGGCTAACCGGTTCGGATATATGGTCATTGCCTTTCAGGATATCATGGAATCCGTGATGGAAGCGGGAGGGGAAATACGGAAGAACGAAGACATTTCCATCCGCCGTGCCATCGGCCAGTTTCAAAGCCTTTTTCCGGAAGCGTGTGAAAATGAGGAGGTGGACAATGCGGTTACGTCCATGTCGGACCGGAATGAAATCGTCCACGCATACGAGAATTATAAGGGAAATATGGAAACCGTGATGGAAAATGTGGAGAATTACGCGGAAGGATACGATGCGGTTTATGATATCATATGGGAGTACTGCGACAGGGAAAATCTGCTGAAGGTCACATGACCCACAGCTAAAAATGTGGAATATTGAGGCGGGCTGTGATATTATAACAGAAGCAAAGTGACTTTGAGAAATGCAGAACAGAAGGAAAAGAGATGTTATATCAGATTGCGGACGGAACGGTGACTTTGGGCGGCGTGCCCATATTGTCACATATTGATTTTGAAATACGGGGAAATGAAAAGATTGCCGTGGTGGGGAGAAATGGAGCCGGAAAGACAACTCTGCTCCGCCTCCTTGCCGGCGAACTGGAACTTGACCGGGATGATAAAAGAAATGGGCCTGGAATCCAGTCTTCCAGAAGGATTACGGCCAGCATGCTGAGCCAGCAGGCATTTTCCGATAAGGAAAAGACGGTGGAGGAGGAGCTGTTGTCCTCCTGTCCGTGCAGGGATTCCTATGCCAGAGAGCGTTTTGAATATGAACGGGAATACGATACTCTGTTCACAGGGCTGGGATTTTCAAAAGGGGATAAACGCAGAAAGCTGTCCTCATTTTCAGGAGGGGAGCAGACAAAGATTGCGCTGATCAGGCTTTTGCTGGCCAAACCGGATATCCTTTTGCTGGACGAACCCACCAACCACCTGGATCTTACGACTGCTCAGTGGCTGGAACAGTATCTGAAACAGTATGAAAAGGCGGTGGTTATGGTATCCCACGACCGCTTTTTCCTGGATCAGACTGCGGATGTGGTCTATGAGCTTTCCGGGGGAAAACTGATCCGTTATGCAGGCAATTACAGCAGCTACCGGGAGCAGAAATTAAAGAATATAAGGATTCAGAAAAAGGCCTACGAGCGCTATTTGGAAGAGACCAAGCGTCTGGAAGAACTGGTGGAGCGGTTTAAGCATAAGCCGAAAAAGGCTTCATTTGCCAGATCCAAGAAAAAGGCCATGGAGAGGATGACTGAGGTCGCAAAGCCGGAGGAAGATGACGTACATATTTTCACCGGAGAGATTCAGCCGTTGATTGCAGGAAGCAAATCCGTTTTGGAAACCGAGCATTTAAAGATCGGATACGATACCCCGGTGCTGGAGATCACCATGCGGATGCGGAAGGGCCAGAAGATCGGAATACTGGGGGATAACGGGGTGGGAAAGACTACCTTTTTAAAGACCGTTGCAGGGCTGATGGCGCCTCTTGACGGGGAATATTCCCTTGGAAATAATATTACCATCGGATATTTTGACCAGCATTCCGCTGAAATCTCTTCGGAGAAGACGGTGGCGGAGCATTTTCATGACCTGTTTCCGGTGCTGACGGAAAAGGAAGTGAGAAGCATATTGGGAGCCTATCTGTTCGGAGGGCGGGAAGCAGGAAAACGGGTGAGTTCCCTTTCCGGCGGAGAAAAATCCAGGCTGGTGCTGGCGGAGCTTCTGCAGAGCCGGCCCAATTTCCTGATCCTGGACGAGCCCACCAACCATATGGATATTCAGGCGAAGGAGACGCTGGAATCGGCGTTTCAGGCATATAAAGGGACGATTCTGTTCGTGTCCCATGACCGGTATTTTATCCGCCAGGTGGCGGATGCGGTGATGATCTTTGAGGATCAGACGGTGATGTATTACCCATTCGGATATGAGCATTATCTGGAGCGGTGCGCCAGAAAGAATACGGGGGAGAGCATAGCGGCCCAGATGAAGGCGGAAGAGCAGGCTTTGATTGCCGGAATGAGGGCCGTTCCAAAAGCGGAGCGGCACAGGCTGAAAGAGATTCCGGAGGAAGAGGCTTATTATGACTGGCAGCTGAGGCTGGCCGGTGAAAAGATGGAAGCCGCGAAGACGGATGTGGAACGGATGCAGGAGGCTTTAAGCGGAATGCAGGAGGACTGGGAGAGGTCGGAAGCGTTCTGGCAGGGAGAGATATGGGTGCTGCGGCAGGAGTATGAAAATCTGAAACGGCAGCTAACGGATCAATGGGAGGAATGGACCCTTCTTTGTATGGAGTGGTATCAGATTGCAGCGGAAGGAGAATTGATATGAAGACATCACAGGATTTGAGAAATGAATTAAACGCCATAGCCAGAAAAAGTTATCCGGCTTATAAATCGGTGCAGGGAAGCTATGATTTTAAGGATTACAAACTGTCCATAGACCATGTGCAGGGAGATCCGTTCGCGTCTCCGTCCAAGGTGAGCGTGCTGATATCAGGCAGACAAGCCGGTTTTCCCGAGCGGCTGTATGAGGAACGGATGAAGCGGATCACCCTTCAGGATTACCTGACCCGGATTTTTGGCGGTCAGATAGAAAAATATAACTTTAAAGCAAAAGGTTCAGGAAAAAGCGGCCTGATCGGCGTAAGCAGGTGCGGTCAGGAAGTACTGGAACGGAGCGCCTGCACCATAAATCCTGAGAACGGGGATGTGCTGGTACGCATGGAGATCGGATTTCCGGCCAACGGAAGAACCATCAATTCAGGAGAACTGATTAAAATCCTGTTCGATTTCCTTCCGGACTGCATCTGTTCCAGTTTCTTTTATAAGAGGTTAAACCATGGCGCTGTTGAAAAAGCTGTCCGCCTTTGCGTGGACCAGCAGCATATCAGGGGGAAATTAGATGAGATGGGGCTGGCCGCATTTATCGCTAACGGATCGGTTCTGCCGAGAGAGAGCGGCGTATCACAAAAGCCCATGAAACAGGCGGTTGTATTTCAGTCGCCGTCCTCCATGGAGGTTACAATCGATCTTCCCTATCACGGCCCTATCACGGGAATGGGAATAAAGAAAGGGGTTACGCTGATCGTGGGAGGCGGTTTCCATGGGAAATCCACGGTGTTGGAGGCTTTGGAACTGGGCGTATACAATCACATTCCCGGAGACGGCAGAGAATTTGTGATAACCGGCAAGTCGGCGGTAAAGCTGAGGGCGGAGGATTCCAGAAGCGTTAAGAAGGTGGATATATCTCCCTTTATCAACAATCTTCCCAATGGAAAGAATACGGTGCAGTTCGATACCCAGGACGCCAGCGGAAGCACATCCCAGGCGGCCAACACGGTGGAGGCGGTGGAAGCGGGAGCGGACCTGTTCTTAATCGATGAGGATACGTCGGCCACCAATTTCATGATCCGGGACGAGTTGATGCAGCAGGTGGTGAGCCGGAGCAAGGAACCCATTACCCCATTTGTGGAGCGGGTGAGGGCTGTCTATGAGCAGCTGGGGATTTCCACCATCATGGTGGCGGGAAGCTCAGGAGCTTATTTCCATGTGGCGGATGCGGTGATCCAGATGGAGGATTATCTTCCTTATGATATTACAAAAGAGGCGAAAGAGGCTGCTTCCCAATATGCGGGAATCCGAATTATAGAAGAACCTATGGACATTGCGGATTTTAACGGAAGGCGCCCGCGCACCAATCCGGCTCTTAAAAATAACACCAGAATTAAGTCTAAGGTGCTGGGACGGGATTCCGTTTCTTTGGATCGGGAAGTGGTGGATTTAAGATATGTGGAACAGCTGGTGGATCAGGAGCAGCTTCAGACGCTGGTCTATCTCCTTAAATATGGGGAGATGAAACTGATGAACGGAAAACGGAGTTTGAAGGAGATCGTGGATGCACTGGAGGATTTGATGGATCAAAAGGGGCTGGAAGCTTTATCGGATATGGCCTATCTCCCGGATTCACTGGCCAGGCCAAGAAGACAGGAGATTTTCGCATGTTTTAACCGGTACCGTGGGCTTTACTTTTAATTCTTCGGCATAGGAAAAGGATACATATCAGTAATTATATACTGATATGTATCCTTTTATATTACTATTTTTGTGGAAATGTTGGTACAATAATAACGAAGATTGATATAAAATTATCATAATTGTTCAGTACCTTCACAATTATGAGCAGAAATCCATGCGAAATCGCTTTCGGCGATGGGATTTCTGCCTGTATTCCACGTTATATTACGGTCAGCGCAGTAAATGCGCAGACCTACTGAACAGTTACAAATTATCATAATTATATATACATAAAGGAGGCATTATAATGGCTAGATTCACATTACCAAGAGATTTATATCATGGAAAAGGCGCGATTGATGAACTGAAGAACTTAAAAGGCGAAAAAGCCATCGTTGTAGTTGGAGGCGGCTCCATGAAACGTTTTGGTTTTCTTGATAAAGTTGTAACAAACTTAAAGGAAGCCGGAATGGAAGTAAAATTATTTGAAGGCGTAGAGCCTGATCCAAGTGTGGAGACCGTTATGAAAGGCGCAGACGCCATGAGGGAATTCGGGCCCGACTGGATTGTGGCTATCGGAGGAGGTTCTCCAATCGACGCGGCCAAAGCGATGTGGGCATTTTATGAATACCCGGATACCACATTCGAGGAACTGTGCATTCCGTTTAACTTCCCGACCCTTCGTACAAAGGCAAAATTCTGTGCGATTCCTTCCACTTCCGGTACGGCAACTGAAGTTACCGCATTCAGCGTTATCACCGATTACCAGAAGGGAATTAAATACCCGCTGGCAGACTTTAACATCACTCCGGACGTTGCCATCGTGGACCCGGATCTGGCGGAAACCATGCCTGCAAAATTAACCGCACATACCGGCATGGATGCGATGACCCATGCGATTGAAGCATATGTGTCCACATTAAACAGCGATTATACAGACCCATTGGCACTTCACGCAATTAAGATGGTTCACACCTTCCTGATCGATTCCTATAATGGGGACATGAGCGCAAGAGACAGAATGCATAACGCACAGTGTCTGGCGGGAATGGCATTTTCCAACGCTCTTTTGGGAATCGTTCATTCCATGGCTCATAAAACGGGCGCGGCTTACAGCGGCGGCCATATCGTTCACGGATGCGCCAATGCGATGTACCTTCCAAAGGTTATTAAATTCAATGCAAAAGAAAAGGCTGCGGCAGAACGTTATGCGGATATTGCCAGATTTATCGGCTTAAAAGGTGAGACTACAGATGAATTGGTGGATGCCCTGATCGCAGAGCTTCGTTCCATGAATGAGAAGCTGAACATTCCGGCCTGCATTAAAGAATATGAAGGCGGAATCATCGATGAAGCGGAATTTAACAGCAAATTAAAATCAGTTGCTGAACTGGCAGTTGGCGATGCATGTACAGGCTCCAATCCGCGCCAGATCACACCGGCAGAGATGGAAAAACTGCTGACCTGCTGTTACTATGATACGGAAGTTGATTTTTAATTGGTTTTAAGGGGAGAGTACTAAGGATAATGAGATCCGGAGAAAATGGGCTTAAACGCCTGTTTTTCTTCGGATCTTTTATAATAGGGGCTTTGGTTTATCCAAATGTCTGGTGAGATAATTTCAGGGTTGACGTTTTTTTATTCAGACGTTACAATTACAAAGTAACCCATAAATTATCAGGATTCCCAATGGAATCACAGGAAAGGAGGACAACGATATGAGATGCGTAAACAGTTTGAACAATTATGAAGGTAACAGGTGGAATCCGGGTTGTCCTGTCCGTGAATTCAGATAGGATCATAAAAACAGTTTTAAACGAATCTTTTCGTTTATCTCTTCCCGGTACTTCTGCTTGGTTAGGAAAACATGGCAGGGTACTATTTTTGTACCCAAAATTCAGGAAAATATGAAAGAATGCCGTTATTTATTCAAAACGGCAGATTAGAGGGTATATGAAAGAGATAAAAGGAGTCTATACATCAGCCGTCATCTTTACCGATGATATCGAAGACTATGCAGCTGCACAGATTAAGAATATCTGTGACAATCCCATTTTTAAAGACAGCAAAATCAGAATTATGCCGGACGTACATCCGGGGAAATATTGTACGGTGGGCACGTCAATGACCATAAAAGACAGGGTGATTCCCTATCTGGTGGGGGTGGACATCGGATGCGGCATGACCTGCGTTCATTTGAAAAATAAGAATATAGAGCTTCAGAAGCTGGACGCGGTGATCGCAAAGCGGGTGCCGTCCGGAATGAAAATACGCGGAGAGGCGCACCGTTTTGCCGAAGAGGCAGAACTTGACCTGCTGTACTGCAAAAAAGCCGTGCGGAAGGAAAAGGCGCTGTTAAGCCTGGGAACCCTTGGCGGAGGAAATCATTTTATTGAATTAGACAGGGCAGAGGACGGTACCTATTATCTGGTAATCCATTCAGGAAGCCGCCATCTGGGGGTGGAAACTGCTGAGTATTATCAGAAAGCGGCGTCCTTATGGTGCAGGGAGCATCAGGAAGAGCTGCCTTTTTCCTCGGCCTATGTGGAAGGGGAACTGTTTGACCAGTATCTTCACGATATGGAGATTGTGCAGAAGTTTGCGGCCCTGAACCGGGCGTGTATTGCGGATGAGATCATGAAAGGGATGAAATGGAAGGAACTGGAACGGTTTGATACGGTGCACAATTACATTTCCACTTCAAAAGGTACTCATATGCTGAGAAAAGGCGCCGTATCGGCAGGAAAGGGAGAAGATATTCTGATTCCGGTCAATATGAAAGAGGGAGCTCTCATCTGCGTGGGAAAAGGCAGTCAGGAATGGAATGAGTCGGCGCCCCACGGTTCCGGCCGGATTGCCAGCCGGACCGAGGCGCAAAATTCCCACACGGTCTCAGAATTTAAAAAGGAGATGAAGGGCATCTTCTGTTCCGTAATCGGGAAAGGAACTCTGGACGAGGCGCCGTTTGCCTACCGTACCATGGAAAAGATTCAAAGTAAGATTGGCGATACCGTGGAGATAAATGAGATCATACGGCCTGTCTATAATTTTAAAGCCGGAGCGGAATGAGGAGGAAAATCAGATGATCATACAATTGAGTTCAGGCCAGGGGCCGGCAGAATGTGAGCTGGCGGTCAGCCTGCTGTTTCAGTCCCTTGTGGGGGAATACCCGGATCTGAAAGCGGTCAGCATGAAAGAAGGAAGCAAAGCGGGAACGTATTCTTCCATTATCGCCGAGACGGAGCAGGATTTGTCCCGGCTGGAGGGCAGCGTGCAGTGGATCTGCCGCAGCCCTTACCGGCCGGAGCACAAGAGGAAAAACTGGTTTGTGGATATCAGCGTGATTCCGGAGTGTGAACAGACAAAACGGGAGGCGGAAATCCGGTTTGAACGGTTCCACTGCGGCGGAAAAGGCGGCCAGAATGTGAATAAGGTGGAAACAGGGGTTCGCCTGATCCATATTCCCACCGGAATCACGGTCACGTCCGTGGAAGAGAGAAGCCAGTATATGAATAAGAAGCGGGCCATGGAAAAACTGGAGCTGGAGCTTCAAAAGCTGGAACGCCAGGCCAGGGAAAGACAGGAAAATGCGGCATGGAAGGAGCACAGCCGGATTGTCAGAGGGCAGGCGGTGAGAGTGTATGAGGGGATGGGATTTAAGCTGAAAAAATAAGGGGAATTTTGTACAGTCTTGTAAAGCCGGCGGCTTTTTGCCGTAGTTTTACAAGACTGTTTTTTCTGCCATCTCATCAGCCAAAGCAAGAAAGGTCTTTAACACATCCGTCCGTCTGTTGGGTTTGTAGTGAATTCCGTAGGATAAAGAGGTTTGGTCTTTAAGCGGCAGATAACAGATATCAGGATCGCGAAGCGGCCGGATATCCGGCAGCATCGTTATGCCAAGCCCTGATTTAACAAGGGTTAATGCGCTTTCGAAATTTTCACAGAAGTAGAGGTCGGAAGGCATATGGCAGAGCGCAAACGGTTTCTGAAGATCAAATAGAATGGAGGAAATTTTATGGGGTTCTAAAAGAATCATTTTCTGGCTCTGAAGGGTCTCTTTGCTGATAAAGGGATCAGAAGCATGGGCATGGCCTTTGGGCAGAGCACAGATGATCTCGGCTTTATAAAGCTCATGGTAAGAGGAAGATTTGCTTCTTTTTTCTTCTTTATAATCAAACATTACATCCAATGATTCATTTTCCAGCAGATTTTCCAGGGCGCGGATGGGAACCGTGCGCAGGACCGGGTGGACGTTCGGGTGCTTTTCCGTCAGCCCTTTTAAAAGCTCAGGCAGCAGCGCCAATTCGGTTACGCTGTGACAGCCAATGTTAAAATGCGTAAATGAAGCGGCCTGCCGGAAAGAGAAACGGGCTTTTGCCAGATTTACGGATTGCAGAATCGTTCTGGCATCATTTAAAAAATTTATCCCTTCCTGGGTCAGTTCTACCGACCGGGTGGTACGGCGGAAGAATTTTACGTTGAATTCATTCTCTAAAGAGTTGATCTGATGGGTTACCGCAGGCTGCGTGATATGAAGATCCTCTGAAGCACGGGCAAAATTCAGGTGTTCGGCCACCGCTAAAAAACATTCTAATTGTGTGGTATTCATCACATACCTCCTGGATTAATAAAAGATATTTATTAATAATAACATCTTTTGATTTCACAATCAACGGATAATGAAGTAAATTATTCGTTAGTGAATCATTTATCACAGCAAAAAGAGAAGGGGAAACGATTAAATTAAATTTAGCAGAAGAGCACAGGAGGAATCAAAAAATTATGCTGAAAACGATCTTGAAACAGATAAAGCAATATAAAAAAGCATCAATCCTGACGCCGGTATTCACGGCCTTGGAGGTGGTGATGGAAGTATTGATTCCATTTATCACCGCATCCATTATCGATAAAGGCATTGAAGCCGGAGATGTAAAAAAAGTTTATTTTTATGGAGGCGTCATGCTGGTTCTGGCCATGTTCAGTCTGGGATTTGGCGTGCTTGCGGGCAAATATGCGGCTGAAGCCTCATCCGGTCTGGCCTGCAATTTAAGAGACGGCATGTATGAAAATATCCAGACATTCTCATTTTCAAATATTGATAAATTCAGTACGGCCGGATTGGTTACGCGCATGACAACAGATGTGACAAACCTGCAGAACGCATTTCAGATGATATTAAGGGTGGCGGTGAGAGCGCCTCTCATGTTGGTGTGCAGCATGACAATGTGTTTTTTCATCAATGTGAAGCTGAGCCTGATCTTCATTGCCGCCATTCTTTTTCTTGCGGCGGCGCTGCTGATTATTATGAAGAAAACCACAAAAATCTTCGATGTGGTATTTAAAAAGTATGATGATTTAAATGCCAGCGTTCAGGAGAATGTTTCAGCAATCCGGGTGGTGAAAGCATATGTGAGAGAAGATTACGAAAATGAAAAATTCACCTCGGCCGCCCAGAACCTTTACCAGCTGTTTGTTAAGGCGGAAGGAATTCTGGCGTTTAACAATCCGGTCATGATGCTGGCAATCTACGGCTGCGTGACTGCTCTTTCCTGGTTTGGAGCCCATTTTATCATCGGCGGAATCATGACTACAGGAGAGCTTACCTCCATGTTTTCTTATATTATGGGAATCATGATGTCTCTCATGATGCTTTCCATGATTTTCGTCATGGTAACCATGAGCGCTGCCAGCTGCCGCAGAATTGCGCAAGTGTTAGATGAGGAGGCAGATATTACCAATCCGGAAAATCCGGTGAAACAGGTTCCCGACGGAAGAATCGATTTTAATCACGCTACATTTTCCTACCGGAAGGGAAAAGGAAAAGAATCTATCCGGGAGATCGATCTCCATATTAAATCCGGCGAAACCATAGGGATTATAGGCGGTACGGGGAGCGGAAAAACAAGCCTGGTAAATCTGGTCTGCCGTCTTTATGATGTGACGTGCGGAGCCGTAGAAGTAGGGGGAATTGATGTCCGCCGATACGATGTGGAAGCGCTGCGGAACCAGGTCGCAGTAGTCCTACAGAAAAATGAGCTGTTTTCCGGCACCATTTTGGAAAACTTGAGATGGGGAAATGAAAATGCCACAAAAGAAGAATGTATAAATGCCTGCCGTCAGGCCTGCGCAGACGAATTCATAGCCGGTTTTCCGGACGGTTATGACACTTATATCGAGCAGGGAGGCGCTAACGTATCAGGCGGTCAAAAGCAGAGAATCTGCATTGCCAGGGCATTGTTAAAGAACCCCAAAATTCTGATCCTGGACGATTCCACCAGTGCGGTGGACACCGCCACAGACGCCAGAATCCGCAGATCATTTGCGGACAGCATACCCGGAACCACGAAACTGATCATTGCCCAAAGGATTTCCAGCGTACAGGACGCGGACCGCATTATCGTGCTGGAGAGCGGCAGAGTAAATGGATTCGATACTCATGAAAATCTGCTGAAACAGAATGCGATCTACCGGGAAATCTACGAAACCCAGATGAGAGGCAACGGTGATTTTGACCAGGCGTCTTAGAATTAATAAGAATAAGAATGCTGGGCACAAGAAAAATGCGCACAGCGGAACGGAGAAAAAATGACTGAAAATATAAATACAAACAGAGAAATGGCAAAGACCATGGGACGTGTGCTTTTAACCATTTTCCGCGGATATAAAGGCTCCTGTATTGTGGTACTGTTCGGCATATTCGGCTCTGCGGCCGCCACTTTAAATGGATTGACTTTTATGCAGCGTCTGATCGACGATTACATTCTGCCTCTGACAGGAACCCCCTCCCCTGATTTTTCAGGTCTTGCCCTGGCGCTCGGAAAAATGATTCTTATTTTCCTGGCCGGAATTTTATGTTCTTATGGCTATAACCGTATTATGGTAAATGTCAGTCAAGGTACTTTACGAAATCTGAGAGAAGAACTTTTCACCCATATGGAATCTTTGCCAATCAAATATTTCGATACCCATGCCCATGGCGATATCATGTCCGTCTATACCAATGATGTGGATACTCTGAGACAGCTGATCAGCCAAAGCATACCCCAAACGGTGAACTCTCTGTTTACGCTCATCACCGTCCTGGCCGGAATGCTGATGATGAACGTGCCGCTGACCATCGCGGCCCTGTGTATGGCGGCGGTGATGCTGGCAGCAACTGCGGGTATCGGCGGTAAGTCGTCAGCCCATTTTAAGAAACAGCAGAAACAGCTGGGAACTGTAAATGGATACATTGAAGAAATGATGGCCGGACAAAAGGTGGTAAAGGTCTTCTGCCATGAAGAAAAGAGCCTGGAGGAATTCAGAAAGATCAATGACGAACTGAGAGAAAGTTCCTATCATGCCAATAAATTCGCCAATATTATGATGCCGATTAACGGAAACCTTGGAAATATCAGCTATGTGTTATGTGCGATTGCGGGAGCGGTACTGGCGTTAAATGGATCTGCAGGGCTCACGTTAGGCGCGCTGGTTTCATTTCTCAGCTTAAATAAGAATTTTACCCAGCCTATCACCCAAGTCAGCCAACAGATGAATGTCATCGTCATGGCAATGGCAGGGGCTAAACGGGTTTTCTCACTTCTGGACGAAGTGCCGGAATATGATGACGGCTATGTGGAACTAGTAAACGTCAGAGAAAATCAGGACGGAAAATTGGAAGAGTCAGCAGAGCGTACCGGAATTTGGGCATGGAAACATCCACATAAAGCGGAAGGAACGGTTACTTATACGAAGCTGGAAGGGGATGTGGTGTTCAATGACGTAGATTTCGGATATGACGAATCTAAGATTGTGCTTCACAATATTAAACTGTTTGCAACGCCAGGACAGAAAATCGCATTTGTCGGAAGTACAGGAGCCGGTAAAACAACGATCACCAATTTGATCAACCGTTTCTATGATATCCAGGACGGAAAGATCCGGTATGACGGAATTAACATTAACAAGATCAGAAAATCAGATCTGCGCCGTTCTTTGGGCATGGTTTTACAGGATACCCATCTGTTTACAGGTACGGTAATGGACAATATCCGTTACGGACGCTTGGAGGCTACGGACGCCCAGTGCATCCAAGCTGCTAAACTGGCCAATGCAGATGATTTTATAACACGGCTTCCCGACGGCTACCAGACAATGCTGTCCGGTGACGGAGGTAATTTAAGCCAGGGGCAGAGACAGTTGCTGTCCATTGCAAGAGCCGCAGTAGCTGATCCGCCGGTACTGATTTTGGATGAGGCCACCTCCTCCATCGATACGAGAACGGAAACCCTGGTACAGAAAGGCATGGACCGCTTGATGAGGGGAAGAACCACATTCGTGATTGCCCACCGTCTTTCCACAATTCGCAATGCGGACTGCATCATGGTACTGGAACAGGGACGGATTATCGAGAGGGGAAACCACGAGCAGCTGATGGAGGAAAAAGGAAAGTACTATCAGCTATATACCGGGAATTTTAAAGTAAATCTTTATTAAATCCCCATCATGCTGTCAAAAGCCAGTTTAAAAGTAGCCTTTTTTGACTCTTCCAGATGAAACGCCATCCGCTCCGCCGCCGCCGGCCAATCCTTCTGCAGACATGCCGTGATAATCTCATTATGTTCTCTGAACGTATCCTCCAGCCGGTTATTGGAGATATTCCCGGTCATGAAACGGAATCGTTCGCTTTGAGTCTGAATCAAATCGTAATTCTGCCTCATATAGATGTTGGGACAGGCGTCAATGACCATCTGGTGAAATGCGGAGTCCAGCTCATAATAATAATCATTGTTCTGAAACTGCTCGCTTTCCGCATTGGGATGGGAGAAGATGCGGTAGAATTCCGTCAGTTTTTCGTCACTCAGCGTGGTTCCGTAATGTTCGATAATATATGGTTCATACATACAGCGGATTTCAAAGATCATGTTGATATCCTTCATGCTGAGGGGCGTCACGGTAATTCCACGTTTCGCCTTGATTTCAACCAGGCCTTCCTGCTCTAAGCGGCCCAGCGCATCCCGGATGGGGGTGCGGCTTATATTCAATTCATCGGTAAGCGTCTCCTCATTTAAAAACATGCCGGGAGCGTATTCACAGGTGATAATTTTATTCTTGATGCTGTTATAGGCAAGGGTTTTTAAATTTACTTTGCTCATGTATACATAACAACCTTTCTTTATCTGCATTTCAATTTATCTTATCATATTCATAAACAGGAATCAAGCTTGTTCTGGAATGAGGCAACATCAATAATTGTCATTTTTAAACAAAAAAATGAAGAGTTAATCAGTAATTTACACAAAAAATGCATTTTATATAAAAATACTATTGACTAACGGTACCTATAAAAGTATACTTTAATGTATACAACAAAGAATACAAGGAAAGGCGGTCATTATGAAAGCTGTTTATATTAACGCACCCGGCGAAGTGGAGATAAAAGACATAGAGATGCCGGTGAGAAAAGAGGGAGAAGCACTTTTAAAGGTCCTGTACGGAGGAATCTGCGGAAGCGATTTAGGATCTTATAAAGGAACCTTCGCATATTTTGACTATCCAAGAATTCCGGGTCATGAGTTTTCTGCTGAGATCGTGGAGATCGGAGAGAACAGCCAGGGCTTAAAGCCGGGAATGGTTGTAACCTGCAATCCTTATTTTAACTGCGGACACTGCTATTCCTGCAGCCATGGAATTGTCAATGCATGTATGGACAATCAGACCATGGGATGTCAGAGAGACGGAGCGTTCTGCGAATACATCACCATGCCGGTGGAACGCATTTATGATGGCAAAGGCCTGGACCCTAAGGTTTTGGCAGCCATTGAACCGTTCTGCATCAGCTATCACGGAGTCAGCAGAGCAGAAGTGAAAGAAGGCGACCGGGTGCTGGTTGTAGGAGCCGGAACCATCGGAGTTCTGGCGGCGATTGCGGCAAAGGCAAAGGGCGCGGAAGTTTACATGTCGGATGTTGCCCAGGGTAAACTGGAGATGGCTCAGGCATTTGGCATCGACGGAATCATTCTTAATTCATCACCGGAAGCATTTGACGCTGAAGTTGCTAAGATCACCGGGGGCAATGGTTTCGATGTTACCATTGAAGCGGTAGGCCTTCCTTCCACCTTCCAGAACTGCATTGATGCGGCCTGCTTCGGAGGAAGAATGGTGCTGATCGGAGTCGGCAAGAAGAACCTGGATTTCAACTTCACATTAATTCAGAAGAAGGAACTGAACGTATACGGTTCCAGAAATGCATTAAAGAAAGACTTTATCGAACTGATCGACCTCGTAAAGGCAGGAAAAGCGCCTCTTGAGAAGATCATCACCAACACATATAAATTTGACGATGTTGCGGATGCATTTAAGGATTTTGCAAATAATCCTGGAGATATGCTGAAAGTCTGCATAGATTTCAGCGAAATTTAAAAACATAAACGTAACTGTTCAGAGGGCAGATCATGCAAGAAGTTGCCCTCTTGAATAAATTGCATATAAACAATATCAAGTGCCGAAAACGGCGGAATGGAGATTAATAATGAAAGAAACAGTAATTCAGTTTGGCGAAGGCGGATTTTTACGCGGATTTGTAGATTATTTCTTTAAAAAATTAAAAGACAAAGATTTATTTGACGGTTCCGTAGTGATCGTTCAGCCAATCGAAAAAGGCATGTGTGAGATGCTGGAAAAGCAGAACTGCGAATACAACCTGTTTTTAAGAGGAATTGACAACGGAGAAGTGATCGACGAGCATACACATATCGACGTAATTTCCAGATGTGTGAACCCATACAGCGATTTTGACAGCTATATGAAGCTGGCTGAGAACCCGGATTTCCGTTTCATCGTTTCCAACACAACAGAAGCAGGAATCGAATTCGTTCCAACCAACAAATTCGAAGACGCTCCGGCGAAATCATTCCCCGGAAAACTGACACAGCTGTTATACAAGAGATATAAACTGGGCTTAAAAGGCTTTATCGTACTTTCCTGTGAATTAATCGACCACAACGGGGAAGAATTAGAAAAATGCTGTTTACAGTATGCTGATTTATGGAATTTAGGCGAAGACTTTAAGACATGGCTGAAATCTGAAAATGATTTCTGCTCCACATTGGTTGACCGTATCGTTACTGGCTTCCCAAGAGACGAGCATGAAGCTCTCTGCGAGAGAATCGGTGAGCAGGACAATATGATGGATACTGCTGAGATCTTCCACCTTTGGGTAATCCAGGGAGATCACGAAGACGAGCTTCCTCTTCAGAAAGCAGGCTTTAATGTGATCTGGACCGATAATGTGGACCCATATAAGAAGAGAAAAGTGAGAATCTTAAACGGCGCTCACACATCCATGGTTTTAGGCGCTCATCTCTATGGCTTAGAGACCGTAGGCGAATGCCTGAAGGACGAAAAAGTGTCCGCTCTTCTTAAAAAATGCATTTTTGAAGAGATCATCCCAACTATCGGGGATACGGAAGATAACCGTAAATTCGGCGCAGCCGTGTTAGAGCGTTTCTCTAACCCATTTATCAAACATATGCTGCTTTCCATCGCTCTGAACTCTGTTTCCAAGTTCAAAGCCAGAGTGCTTCCTACAATTTTAGAGTACAAAGAGCAGTACGGAACATACCCACAGGCTCTTACCTTCTCACTGGCAGCTCTGATCGCATTCTACAGAACCGATGCTGCAAATGACGGAGAAGATATCATGGAATTCATGAAGACAGCTTCTGTTGCCGACATTCTGGCAAAAGAAGAATATTGGGGAGAGGATTTAAGCGCCCTTCTTCCGGATGTTCAGAAATGGTATGACTGCATTACAACAGAAGGTATGTCCAAAGCATACGACGCTATTTTAGCAGTTTAATCATTCGATGATAAAGGGAAAGGCCGCACTGCGGCCTTTTCATTTTTAAACCCGCCGGGGTACTGAACCGTTACGGCAGATTGAAAGCCGTCAGGCCGGTAATCCGGAGAAATGAGAGGAAATTATGCAGGATTTTATTAAGATCAATAAAGAAGATAAGGTGGCGGTGGCCTTAAAACCGCTGGAAAAAGGAAGCTGTCTGAATGTGGACGGGCAGAAGATAACCCTGTTGGAGGACATTCCACAGGGACATAAATTCGCCCTCTGCGATATGAAAGCAGGAGAGCCGGTAATCAAATACGGTGCCTGCATCGGAAATGCCAAGGAAGACATCGCCGCAGGCGCATGGATTCATGTTCACAATATTAAAACATCTCTCGGAGATGTGCTGGATTATGAATATAAACCGGTAAAATTCGGTGAGATGAGCGGTAAGCCGGCCACATTTAAAGGATATAAAAGACCGGATGGAACGGTTGGAGTGCGCAATGAGCTGTGGATTCTTCCCACAGTAGGCTGTGTAAATTCCGTGGCGAAAGCTATCGAACAGGAAGCCAAGAAGAGATTTCCAATTGGAAATGTGGAAGACATCGTGGCATTTGCCCATCCTTACGGATGTTCCCAGATGGGAGATGACCAGGAAAACACCAGAAAAGTATTTGCAGACATCATTCACCATCCCAATGCAGGCGGCGTGCTGGTGCTGGGACTTGGCTGCGAAAACTGCAACATTCCAGTTCTTATGGATTATGTCGGAGAATACGATGAAAACCGTGTTAAATTCCTGCAGTGCCAGGATTTCGAAGACGAGGTGGAAGAAGCGCTTAAAGTGTTGGAAGAACTCTATAATCAGGCAAACCAGTGCGAAAGAGAGGACTGCGACGCGTCCCAGCTCATTATCGGCATGAAATGCGGCGGTTCCGACGGTTTATCGGGAATTACCGCAAACCCTGTGGTAGGAGCGTTTTCCGATCTTCTGATCTCCAGAGGGGGAACCACAATCCTGACCGAAGTTCCGGAGATGTTCGGCGCGGAAACTATATTGATGAACCGCTGTAAAAACCAGGAAATTTTTGAGAAGACGGTTCACCTGATCAACGATTTCAAAAATTATTTCACCAGCCATAACCAGACAATTTATGAAAATCCTTCTCCCGGCAATAAAAAAGGAGGTATTTCCACACTGGAAGACAAGTCTTTAGGCTGCACCCAGAAGTCCGGTTCCGCCCCTGTAGTCGGCGTGCTGGAATATGCGGAACGTGTAAAAGAAAAAGGGTTAAACCTGCTTTCCGCTCCTGGAAATGATCTTGTAGCAGCCACAGGACTGGCGGTTTCAGGCGCCCAGATCGTGCTTTTCACCACCGGAAGAGGAACCCCGTTCGCTTCTCTGGTGCCAACCGTAAAGATCTCATCCAATTCAAAACTGTCAAAATTCAAGGCGGACTGGATTGATTTTAACGCCGGTGAGATGGTGGAAACCAAGACAAAAGAGGAGTTGGCCGAGGAGCTGTTTGACTATGTGATTAAAGTTGCATCCGGAGAAAAGGTGAAGTCGGAAGTGGCGGGATATCACGATATCGCTATCTTTAAGCAGGGCGTGACTTTATAAAAGAGATTAACAAGAGAATATTTTGTTCATGTACCAGCCAATTATCCGGTTTGTGAGGATAATTGGCTGGTTTTGCTGGCTTATTTTCCGGTTAGGCTTCTTATTCCGTAGTAATGCTGGTGATCGCCATCCTGCCGTTGATTTCATTGATGAAGAACACCTGATCTTTGCCTAAAGAGGCTCCTGCGCCGAAGATTTCCAGGGAAGAGGGGTCTGCATCTGCAATGGATTTCAACAGTCCGTCGGAAAAGAATTTATCTCCGTCCAGTTTTAAAAACGCGTCTTTGTCTGCAATCTCTTCTCCGTTCAGGTACAAAGGATAATCACAAAGGGCTGCTAAAGAGTTCAGATCCTTTTTTGCCACCGTATCCTGCACAGTTTCGGCAAATTCCTGGAGTTTGGAAGCATCCATGTTTTCGTTATGGGTTTCTGATTCGTCCGATGGGGAAACCGCGCTTTCTGTTTGAAGTTCCGTTTCCTGCGAAGCAACTGTAGTCTCTGCAGCAGACGAGGCAGACGAGGCGGCCGGGGCAGATGTGTTTGCAGCTGTTTTTGGGGCACAGCCGGCTGCCAGAATTGAGATGGTAAATGCCATAGCGGTGAGTAATACAATTTGTTTTTTCATAATTAAAATCCTCCATTTTTTTCGTTGTACCTCTATTAGGCGCAGCAGGAGGAGAAAAAGTTTCATGATTTTAAGAAAAATTATAGTGATAATCCTCGATTTTTATTTTACGGAAAAGAAAATGTGCAGACAACATATCAAAGCTTGTCTGCACATCCATATCTTTTTTTTTCAACATGTTCCTGAATGATGTAAAATCCTCCATCACAAATCAGTGAATCCAAACTCCCCGTTCATCCAGCTGGTATCCGTCCGGCGTCGTGGTATTTTTCAGCATAATTCCGTCGGCTCCCAGATAGAACCAGAGATCGCCGTCCTGCTGCCAGGTATTGCAGGCCATGGCGCCGCTGGGTTTGAAATAGTACCAGGCGCCGTTATTGTACTGGCGCCATCCGGTAGCCATGTATTGATTGGAATCAAACCAGTATGTAACATTTTCAATCGTCTGCCACTCGTTAGCGGCCTTGGTGCCGTCGGCTTTGATATAATACCATCCCGTCTGATCCTGCTGCCATCCGGTGTTCGTCTGGGCAGTCTGCCCGGGAGCGGACGGGGTGGAATCCAAATCCTGTCCGGGGCCGTTGGTAAGGCTGGTATTGGAAGAGCCGGCGCTGGAAGAACCGCTTCCGGGTGCGTCGGTGCCGGTAATTCCCGGTGCGGTAACTCCCGGTTCTGCAGCCTGAGGCTGCTGGGAGGAAGCTGTCTTCACCTTTGCAAATCCATAATCCAAAAGAGCTTTCGTATCCGCATAGTGGGTGGACTTGCTCTTCATGATAACAACGATCAGCCGGACGCCGTCCTGTTCCACGCAGGTAACCAAAGTATTGCCTGCAAGAGAGGTGTAGCCGGTTTTTCCCCCGATGATGCCGGGATAATATCTGGAATCACTGGTGTATACCATCTTATGTCCCATGGCGATGGTGCGCTCTCCGGCCAGCTTGGTCGCCGGAAATTTATAGGTGGTGGTAGTTGTGATCTGGCAGATGGTGGGATTTTTAAAAGCTTCCCTGGCGATCAGAGCCATATCGTATGGTGTGGTGTAGTGGTTGGAATTGTTGAGCCCGTGGGGATTGGCAAAATTGGTATTGGTACATCCTAAGGCTTTGGCTTTGTTATTCATCATATCAGCGAAATTACTGTTGCTTCCCGCGATGTGTTCTGCCAGGCCATTTCCAATTTCGTTAGCGGATTTTAAGAGAAGGCCGTAAAGACAGTCCTTGACAGAGATCTTGTCCCCTTCCGTGATTTTCAAAGAAACGCTTCCCGCTTCTAAATTGGTGGTGGCGGTGGAGGAAAAAGACACGATATCGGTCAGGCTGCAGTTTTCCAATGTGAGAAGTGCGGTCATCAGCTTGGTGATGCTGGCCGGATAGTACTTGTTATAACCGTTTTTTTCAAACAACACTTCACCGGTGTTGGCGTTTAAGAGGACAGCGCCCTCAGAGGCAACCGTTGGAGCCGAAACAGCGGTTTCTTCTGCATGTACAACAGAACTGCCAATCAGCGTTAAACTCATACATATAATAAGAAAAGACTTCCATTTTTTCATTGGTTTGATCTCCTGTATTTTCAAAATTCTTACACGTTTCTTATTATATCATGAGATTATACGGTTTTGTAATTCATTTCTTTACAGATTTCTTACATTCTTCAGGTTTGCCGGGGACTGGGACCGGCGCAGGCGGTTTCTTTTCTTCTGCGGGCGGATCAGGGAGATATTCCATAATGTCGCTTACCGTACAGTTCAGAATCCCGCATAACACATCAACGGTATGTGTTGATATGTACATATTCTTTTTCAAGCGGCTGACTTGTCCCGGGCTGATTCCATAATACCGGATTAACCGATATTGAGTGATGCGTTTTCGTTTCAATGTTTCCCATAAATTGTCGTAAACAATCATAATTTCGCCTCCTTTATGTTCATTAAACAAACATTATCCACAAATGTATATTAACCATAAATGGATAATATTGGTAATTATATAAATATCAGGGCGAAATACTGATTGACTATTGGTGCAAAATATATGGCGTCTCACAACTTATGCTTGACTTAGCCTTCCGTTAACAGGTATGATGAAAAATATGAGCAATTACGTTGGGAGATAATGGGATGAAAGAAAAATTATATACGATCGAATTAATGGATGCAGTGAAATCAGGGGATGAATGTCCGTTTTGTTATCTGGAACGGAAGCTGGAGCAGGAGGCCATTGAATTTGTGCTCGGTTCCTCTTATATGGAAAGCGATATCCGGGATATGACGGATAAACAGGGCTTTTGCAGGAAACATACGAAGATCATGTTCGATTACGGCAATTCCCTGGGAAATGCTTGGATTTTGAAAAGCAGAATGGAGTATTTGAGAAAGCAGCTGAAAAAGGAGATGGAGGGATTTACGCCGTCCAAACCGTCCTTTTTTGGAAAGATGAAAAAGTCGGATTCCTCCGGCAATGGAATCACCTCCTGGGTCAGGGGGCAGGAAAGCCACTGCTATGTGTGCGGACGGGTGAACGAGACGTACCGGCGCATGCTGGACACCTTTGTCTATCTGGCAAAAAAGGATCATGAATTTTTAGATCTGATCAAGCAGTCCAAGGGCTTTTGCATTCACCATTTTGGAGATTTGATTGAGGTCTGTGAAGAGGGGCTGGGAGAAAAGGAGAAAGGGGAGTGGTTCCCTGTTCTCTTCGAACTGACGGAAAAGAACTTGGAACGTGTCCAGGGCGATATCAATTGGTTTATTGAGAAATACGATTACCGCAACCAGGATGCGGACTGGAAGGATTCCAAAGACGCGGTCCAGAGAACTATGCAGAAGATCGTGGGAGGCTATCCGGCCGATCCGGTATTTAAGAATCAAAAGTAGATAAAGGATGCGGAAAATAAGAAAAACTGGTATAATTTTCAACATGGCGGAGATAGTATATAGAAAATCATGTAACTGTTCATAGGCCATGCAAGAAGATGCCCCCTTTGAATCGTTACATAATCATAACAGGAGGATTTTCTATGGCAGATTTAAGAAACAGCGAGACAGTGAAAAATTTGATGAGGGCGTTTGCCGGTGAGAGCCAGGCGAGAAACCGCTATACATTTGCTGCATCAGCGGCGAAAAAGGAAGGGCTTCCTGTCATCGAAGCCGTGTTCCAGTTTACGGCAGGCCAGGAAAAAGAGCATGCCGAGGTTTACTATAATTATCTGAAGGAACTGACCGGGGACACCATCCATATCGACGGCGGATATCCGGTGGATTTATTTGATAAAACCGTGGATCTATTGAAGGCTGCAAGGCATAACGAATATGAGGAATACGATCCGGTATACCGTACCTTTGGCGACATCGCAAAGGAGGAGGGATTTTCCCAGATTGCAAGCACTTTTTATATGATCGCCGAGATCGAGAAAACCCACGGGGACAGGTTTAACCTGTTTGCAGATCTGATGGAGCAGAACAAGCTGTTCGTATCGGATGTGTCAACCGGCTGGATGTGTTTAAACTGCGGTTATGTATATCAGGGAACCAGCGCGCCGGCTAAATGTCCGGTCTGTAGACACGAGCAGGGATATTTCATCCGCTTGGAACTGGCTCCATACGCAAAATAGGCGGTAATAAGGAAACTGGAAGCCGGATTGCTTCATCCCCGCCTTGTGCCGGAGACGGCGCAGGCAGGGATGGAGGAAGACGGCTGATTTTAATTGATTATAGAAAAGAAAGGAATTGACAGCTTGGGCATGATGATAGCAGGCATACTATGTGCTGTCGGAGCCGTATTGTTTTTGATGCGGTCCGCTTATGAACGAAAGCATTTTGTTACGGAAGAGTTCATAATTGAATCAGAGAAAATTAAATCAGAAAAAACATTTGTATTCCTTTCCGATCTACATAGCAATACATTTGGAAGAAACAATGAGGATCTGATCAGGGCCATCGGCGAGGTTAGGCCGGACGGGATTTTGATCGGCGGCGACATGATGGTGTGCAAGGGAAAGCAGGAAGTGGACACGGCTCTGAATTTGATCTGCAGCCTGGCAGAGCGCTATCCCGTGTACTGCGGCAACGGAAACCATGAATGCAGGATGAACCGGATACGGGACGTCTACGGCGGACAGTATGACGAATACAAGGGACGCCTTTTAAAGGCGGGCGTTCATTATCTGGAAGACGAAACCGTGTATGTGGGAGAGGATATTGCGGTCAGCGCCATCGATATCGGTGAGGAATATTATAAGAAGTTTTTCGTCAGGAAGATGAAGAAAGAGTATCTGACTAAACGGCTGGGAGAAGCGTCAAAGGAGCGGTTTCAGATCCTTTTGGCCCATTCGCCGCTGTACCATAAGACCTATTGTGCGTGGGGGGCAGACCTTTCCCTGGCGGGGCATTTTCACGGAGGAACTATACGGATTCCCCTGCTTGGCGGGGTTATGACGCCCCAGTACCAGTTTTTTATGCCGTGCTGCGCCGGATTTTTTGAGAAAGACGGCCGTTATATGATTGTAAGCCGCGGACTGGGAACCCATTCGATTAATATAAGGATTAATAATAAACCACAAGTGGTAGTAGTGAAACTTTCTAATAAGTCCATATTTTGATGGGATTGATATTTACAGAAAAGGGAAACTCTGCTATACTGGCTTTATGTGAAATGACTGATAATGACATACCAGATAAGACCGACGGTGCCGGAAGATGACACCGTCGATTTTTTCGGGAATTGAGGAAGAAATGAGTATATCTTATAAGCTGGAAAAGTTCGAAGGGCCGCTGGATTTGCTGCTGCATCTGATTGAAAAGAATAAAGTGAGCATCTACGATATACCGATTGTGGAGATTACACAGCAGTATCTGGATTATGTGAGCCAGATGGAGAAAGAGGACTTAAACCTGGTCAGCGAATTTTTGGTGATGGCCGCTACCTTAATCGACATCAAGTCCCGGATGCTTCTGCCGCTTGAGGTGGACGAAGACGGGGAAGAGGAAGATCCGAGAGCGGAACTGGTGGCACGGCTGCTGGAATATAAGATGTACAAGATGATGGCCTTAGAGCTGCAGGAGATGGAGGAAGGGGCGCAGCACATGCTGTATAAACAGCCCACCATTCCGAAGGAAGTTGCCAAATATGAACCTCCGGTGGATTTGGATCAGCTGCTGGGAGATCTGACCCTGGCCCGGTTGAAGGCCATTTTTGAGTCGGTGATGAAGCGGCAGGAAGACAAGATCGATCCTGTGAGAAGCAAGTTCGGCAACATTAAAAAAGAGCCGGTCAGCCTGGAGCAGAAGATCAAGTCTGTGTTAGGCTATGCCAGACAGCACAGGAAGTTCAGCTTCCGTCAGATGCTGGAACAGCAGACGGACAAGCTGGAAGTCGTGGTGTCATTTTTAGCGGTTTTGGAGTTGATGAAGATCGGAAAGATCCATTTGGTTCAGGAACACATTTTTGACGATATGTACATAGAGGCACTGGAACCTGAGGGCGAAGAGGCGGAGCTGGATTTAGAAGGCCTGGATGATTTTGAAGGATAGGATCGTTTTATGGATGAAAAGGTGAAAAAAGAGGGCATTTACCGGAAAGCGGAATGGGAAGCGATTATAGAGGCCGTGTTGTTTACCATGGGCCGTTCCGTGGAACTCAAACAGCTGGCGGTTGCGATTGACCAGGATGAGAACACCGCCAGGGAAGTGGTGGAAAAGCTGGCGGCCAGGTATGAAAAGCAAAAGGGCGGCATGAAGATTATCGAGCTGGAAGAGGCGTTTCAAATGTGCACCAGAGCCGAGTATTATGAGAATCTGATCAGGGTGGCTTCCGCCCCGAAAAAGCAGGTTCTGACGGAAGTGGTGCTGGAAACCCTGTCCATTATTGCATACAAACAGCCGGTGACCAAGATGGAGATTTCCAAGATCAGAGGGGTTACCTCCGATCATGCGGTAAACCGTCTGGTTGAATATGGTTTGGTATACGAAGTCGGAAGGCTGGACGCACCGGGCAGACCGGCTTTATTTGCGACTACCGAGGAGTTTTTACGTAGGTTTGGCGTGGGATCGAAGACCGATCTGCCGACTATGAATCCGGAACAGGAAGAGGAGATCAAGGCGGAGGTTCAGGAGGAGCTGGAATTCCGTTTGGGAGAAAATCAAAATGACCAGCCGCCTGAAAATGAAGCGGATTCATAAAGAAGTTACTGTTCACGGCTCCTGGGGCCTCTGCCGTCTGGTCCGGCTTGGCGCGGCATATACGGCAGAGGACCCAGGAGCCGCGAACAGTAACAGAAAGAACAATTTTAACGAAAAACAGCCTTGACTACACAGGCGGTAAGTGTTACCATTTAGAAGTAGGTCGCACAGCATATAGAGAATATGTGACAAATAAAACACAATATATAGTATTTTGATAAATGGAATTAGGAGGAATGGGATTGGACTGCAACGAGATTAAAGTGGTGAAAAAAGACGGTACGAGGGAGGATTTCAATGTCCAGAAGGTCGTAGTCGCGGTTAATAAGTCGGCAAACAGGGCAATGATTACATTTACCCAGGCGGAGATTAATTTTATCTGTCAGTTTGTAGAAGAGAAAGCGGCAGCGCTGAACGAACGGTATATCCCCATCGCACAGATGCACAATCTGGTGGAAGGAGCGCTTGAAAAGGTTAATCCTCAGGTGGCTAAGAGTTACCGGGATTACCGCAATTACAAGCAGGATTTCGTACAGATGCTGGATGAGGTTTACAAGAAGAGCCAGTCCATCATGTATATCGGCGATAAAGAGAACAGCAATACGGACAGCGCGCTGGTATCCACCAAAAGAAGTCTTATTTTCAACGAGTTAAATAAATCATTATATCAAAAGTTTTTCATGACCGTGGAGGAATTACAGGCCTGCCGCGAAGGATATATCTATATCCACGATATGTCCGCAAGGCGTGATACCATGAACTGCTGCCTGTTCGATGTAAAGAATGTGCTGACAGGCGGATTTGAGATGGGCAACTTATGGTACAATGAGCCTAAGACCCTGGATGTAGCATTTGACGTAATTGGAGATATCGTACTCAGCGCCGCCAGCCAACAGTATGGCGGTTTTACTGTCCCCAATGTGGAAGAGATTCTGGCTCCATACGCTGAGATCTCCTATGAGAAATACATCGATAAATACGAAAGACTGGGACTGAACCATGAAAAGGCCGAATCCGTGGCCTGGGATGATATACAAAGAGACATGGAACAGGGATTCCAGGGCTGGGAGTATAAGTTCAATTCCGTATCCTCAAGCCGCGGCGATTATCCGTTTATCACCATGACGGCGGGAACGGGTACCAGCCGGTTTGCCAAGATGGCAACCATCACCATGCTGAATGTAAGACGGAAAGGCCAGGGAAAGAAAGGATGCAAAAAGCCGGTGCTCTTCCCCAAATTGGTATTTCTCTATGATGAAAAGCTTCATGGACCCGGCGGAGAGCTGGAAGACGTGTTTGAAGCCGGAATTGACTGCTCGTCAAAGACCATGTATCCCGACTGGCTGTCTCTGACAGGAAAGGGCTACATTGCCAGCATGTATAAACAGTACGGCAAGATCATTTCCCCTATGGGCTGCAGGGCGTTCCTTTCCCCGTGGTATGAAAGAGGGGGCATGTATCCGGCCGACGATCAGGATGTGCCTGTATTCGTAGGACGGTTTAACATAGGCGCTGTCAGCCTTCACCTTCCGATGATTCTGGCAAAGGCCAGACAGGAGAGCAGGGATTTCTACGAGGTGCTGGATTATTATCTGGAACTGATCCGCAAGATCCACATCAGAACTTATGCGTATCTGGGCGAGATGAGGGCTTCCACCAATCCGCTGGCTTACTGCGAAGGCGGCTTCTACGGCGGCCATCTGGGGCTTCACGATAAGATTAAACCGCTTCTTAAAACGGCTACCGCATCCTTTGGTATCACCGCATTTAACGAGCTTCAGAGGCTGTACAACGGAAAGTCACTGGCAGAAGACGGACAGTTTGCACTGGAAACACTGGAACACATTAATAAGAAGATCAATGAATTTAAAGAGGCGGATGGCAATCTGTATGCGATCTATGCAACTCCGGCTGAAAACCTGTGCGGACTTCAGGTAAAGCAGTTCCGCAACAAATACGGAATCATTGAAAATGTTTCCGACCGGGAGTATGTGAGCAACGGATTCCACTGCCACGTAACAGAGGATATTACGCCGATTCAGAAACAGGATCTGGAATACCGGTTCTGGGAGCTTAGTAACGGCGGCAAGATCCAGTATGTAAAATACCCGATCGATTACAACAGAGAAGCCATTAAAACCCTGGTCCGCAGGGCGATGGATTACGGTTTCTACGAGGGAGTCAACTTATCCCTGGCCTATTGCGACGACTGCGGGCATCAGGAACTGGATATGGATGTCTGCCCGGTATGCGGAAGCAGGAACCTGACGAAGATTGAGCGTATGAACGGATATCTTTCCTATTCCCGCGTGAAAGGCGATACAAGACTGAATGACGCCAAGATGGCAGAAATAGCAGAGAGGAAATCAATGTAATTATGCGTTACCATAATATAACGAAAGACGACATGCTGAACGGAGATGGTCTGCGGGTGGTTCTGTGGACATCCGGATGCAATCATAATTGTAAAGAGTGCCATAATCCGATTACCTGGGATATCAGAGGGGGAATCCCCTTTGACCAGGCAGCAAAAGACGAACTGTTCGAAGAACTGGAAAAACCGTACGTATCAGGAGTCACGCTGAGCGGAGGAGATCCGCTTCACCCTGACAACAGGGAAGACATAAGCAGTCTGATTGATGAGATCTGCGAACGGTTCCCCAATAAGACCATCTGGCTGTATACCGGTTATGAATGGGAAAGTATCAGCAGTCTTCCATGTATCCGCAAGGTGGATGTGGTGGTAGACGGAGAATTTGTAGTGGCTTTGAAAGACGCGAAGCTGCATTGGAGGGGAAGCTCGAATCAGAGAGTGATCGATGTGCAGAGATCCCTGTTAACAGGAGAAGTTGTTCTCCATGAAAGCTGAAAGGAAAACTGGTTTATGCCTGACATTAAGATTAAATATTTTACCGACAAGATTGAGAGACTCAGATACATCGACGGAAAATCCGACTGGATCGATTTAAGAGCTGCCGAAGAAATTGAGATGAAGGCAGGAGAATTTAAGCTGATTCCCCTTGGAGTGGCTATGGAGCTGCCGAAAGGCTATGAGGCACATATTGTGCCGAGAAGCAGCACATTTAAAAACTATGGGGTGATTCAGACCAACCACATGGGAGTTGTGGATGAATCCTACTGCGGCGACGGGGACCAGTGGTTTTTCCCGGCATATGCGCTGCGGGACACTGTGATCAGCGCCAATGACCGCATCTGCCAGTTCCGCATCATGGAACACCAGCCGGCGATTTCATTTATGGAGACCGACAAACTGGGACATGAGGACAGAGGCGGACACGGAAGTACCGGAAAAGAGTAGTCAGCTGCCCATGGCGGCGGAATTGAGGATATATGAGACGGGTTGTGATTTTGGCAGGGGCGGCATTAATAAGCATGTCGCTGATTACAGGGTGCCAGGGGAAAAGCAAAGAACGGTATACGCTCAGGGACACGGGGATTGAACAGCTGAATTCGGAAGATTATGAAGGCGCCATCGATTCCTTCGGCCAGGCTTTGGAACTTTCCAAGGGAATGGTGGATGATTTTGAACTGGATGTATTAAAATACAGGGCGGAGGCAGAATATAAGGCAGGAGATTATGAAGCGGCTGCCCACAGCTATGGGATTATGATACAGGTGGACGGCGAAAAGCCGGAATATCTGAATTACCGCTGTCTGAGCCTTATTTTGGCAGGCCAGACGGACCAGGCGTTAGAGGATTTTACCAAATCCTATGCCATGGATAAACAGGCTCCCGGTTCTGAAGAAGCGCTTCTGGCGCTGGGATCGGCATTAGAGGAGCAGGGCCGCCACGACGATGCCATCGCTTTATACAATTCGGCGGTTGCGGACGGGGCGAATAATTCGGAGCTTTATAACCGGATGGGCCTCTGTATGATTGACAATGAGGATTATGACCAGGCGATTTCTTATTTTGAGAAGGGAATCAGCGCAGGTGAAGGAGATGCCCTGGCGGAACTGTATTTTAACCAGGCCGTTGCCTATGAATACAAGGGTGAGTTTTCAAAGGCGTTGGAATTGTTTGAAAAATACAACAGTACATACGGTCCAAACGAACAGGCGGACCGGGAAATAGCATTTTTGAAAACACGATAATCAGACTGGTATTGAGAGGCGAAGATGGCGGAATTATACGATTTAAAAGAAGTGGAAGAGCGGGTGATCCTGATTGCGGCAAGCGTAAGCGATGAGGATGACACGGAAGCATCGGTGGAAGAGCTGGAAGAACTGGTGAAGACAGCCGGTGCCGTAACGGTTGACAAGATAATCCAGAAAAGGGAACGGGTGCACCCCGGAACCTATCTTGGAAAAGGTAAATTGGAAGAAGTGAGGGAGCGGATCTGGGAACTGAACGCCACCGGAGTGGTGTGTGATGATGAACTGTCACCGGCCCAGCTGCGCAACCTGGAAACGATACTGGATACAAAAGTGATGGACAGAACCATGGTGATCCTGGACATCTTTGCATCCAGAGCCACCACCAGCGAAGGCAAGATCCAGGTGGAGCTGGCACAGTTAAAATACCGTGCGGCCAGGCTGGTGGGACTCAGAAGCTCGCTTTCCCGTCTGGGAGGCGGAATCGGAACGAGAGGGCCCGGCGAGAAAAAGCTGGAGATGGACCGCCGTCTGATTCACGAGAGGATCAGCCAGTTAAAGGCGGAACTCAGGAATGTGGAGCGCCACCGGGAGGTGAACCGGCAGCAGAGAAGCAGAACCCACACTCCGGTAGCTGCCATTGTGGGATACACCAATGCGGGAAAATCAACGCTGTTAAACTATCTGACAGGAGCGGGCATTCTGGCGGAGGATAAATTATTCGCCACATTGGACCCCACCACCAGGAATTTAGAGCTGCCAAGCGGCCAGCAGATGCTGCTGACCGATACGGTAGGATTTATACGGAAGCTGCCTCATCATCTGATCGAGGCATTTAAAAGCACTCTGGAGGAGGCCAAATACAGCGATATCATACTGCATGTGGTGGACTGCTCCAATCCGCAGATGGACATACAGATGTATGTTGTCTACGACACATTGAAGGAATTGGGTATTCATGATAAGATAATGGTTACCGTCTTTAATAAGATTGATGAGGAACCGTTGGACATCATTTTAAGAGATATGAAAGCCGATTATCAGGTTAAGATATCGGCGAAAACAGGACAGGGAACGGATGGACTGTTAAAGGTTCTGGACGATATTTTAAGGAACCAGAAGGTGTATCTGGAAAAGGTTTATTCTTACCAGGATGCTGGTAAGATCCAGCTGATCAGAAAATACGGGCAGCTGCTTTCAGAAGAATACCGGGAGGACGGGATTGAAGTGAAAGCATATGTGCCTTCTGAACTGTTTGGGCAACTGATATAACAAGAAGCGGTAGGTAGGAAAGGAGCTAGTGTAATGATTAACGTAATAAAACGAGATGGGGAAAAAGCTGAGTTCAGCCTGGTGAAAATTACGGAGGCCATTAAAAAAGCGTTTAAGGCAACCGGAAAGGACTATAACAACGAGATTCTGGAATTGTTATCTTTGAGGGTAACGGCTGATTTTCAGGATAAGATGCATGACGGAACGGTTTCCGTAGAGCAGATTCAGGACAGCGTGGAACACGTTCTGGAGCAGACCGGATATACCGACGTGGCGAAAGCTTATATTTTATACAGAAAACAGCGTGAGAAAATCCGTAATATGAAAAATACCATTCTGGATTATAAAGACGTGGTGAACAGTTATGTAAAAGTGGAGGACTGGCGTGTAAAAGAGAACTCCACGGTTACTTATTCCGTAGGCGGACTGATTTTAAGCAACTCCGGAGCGGTAACGGCAAACTACTGGCTGTCTGAGATCTACGATCAGGAGATCGCGGAAGCCCACCGCAATGCGGACATCCACATTCACGATCTGTCCATGCTGACCGGTTACTGTGCCGGATGGTCTTTAAAACAGCTGCTGATGGAAGGCCTTGGCGGAATTACCGGAAAGATCACCTCATCTCCGGCAAAACACCTTTCCGTTCTCTGCAACCAGATGGTTAACTTTTTAGGCATCATGCAGAATGAATGGGCGGGCGCACAGGCATTTTCCTCCTTCGATACTTACCTGGCTCCTTTTGTTAAAGCAGATAACCTTTCCTACCCTGAAGTGAAAAAATGTATTGAAGCATTTATTTACGGCGTAAACACCCCGAGCCGCTGGGGAACACAGGCGCCGTTCTCCAACATTACGCTGGACTGGACCGTTCCCAATGATATGGCGGAGCTTCCTGCCATTATCGGCGGAAAGAACGCTGATTTTAAATACAAAGACTGCAAAAAAGAGATGGATATGATCAACCGCGCGTTCATTGAAACCATGATCGAAGGCGATGCCAACGGGCGTGGATTCCAGTATCCGATTCCTACATATTCCATAACCAGAGATTTTGACTGGTCTGATACTGAGAACAACCGTCTCTTATTTGAGATGACTTCCAAATACGGAACGCCTTATTTCTCAAACTATATCAACAGCGATATGGAACCAAGCGATGTGAGAAGCATGTGCTGCAGACTTCGTCTGGACCTTCGCGAACTGCGCAAGAAAACAGGCGGCTTCTTCGGTTCCGGAGAGAGCACCGGTTCAGTAGGCGTTGTTACCATCAACATGCCGAGAATCGCATTTGTGGCAAAGGATGAAAGAGATTTTTATACAAGGCTGGACCGCATGATGGATATCTCCGCCCGTTCCTTAAAGGCAAAACGTGAGGTAATCACAAAACTGCTGAACAGCGGACTGTATCCATATACAAAGCGTTATTTAGGAACATTTGAGAACCATTTCTCCACCATCGGACTGATCGGTATGAATGAAGTGGGACTGAATGCAAAATGGCTGGGAGGGGATTTAACCGATCCGAAAACACTGGCCTTTACAAAGGACGTATTAAACCACATGAGAGAACGTCTTGTGGTTTACCAGGAGGAATACGGCGATCTGTACAACTTGGAGGCAACTCCTGCCGAGTCCACCACCTACCGTCTGGCGAAACACGACAAAGCACGCTATCCCGGCATCAAGACAGCAGGACATGAAGGCGATACCCCTTATTATACCAACAGTTCCCATCTGCCGGTTGACTGTACGGCCGATGTATTCGAAGCTTTGGATGTTCAGGATGAACTTCAGACCCTGTACACATCCGGAACCGTTTTCCATGCGTTCCTGGGAGAAAAGCTTCCTGACTGGCAGGCGGCCGCAAAACTGGTTCATACCATTGCCGAGAATTATAAGCTGCCTTATTACACGCTGTCACCTACCTATTCCATCTGTAAAGACCATGGATATCTGTCGGGTGAACATTTCACCTGCCCGATCTGTGGAAAGGAATCGGAAGTTTACAGCAGAATTACCGGCTATTACCGCCCGGTTAAGAACTGGAACGAAGGAAAGACCCAGGAATACAAGAACCGTACCACTTATGACCTGTCTAATTCAGCGCTGAAAAAGGGAACGGAAGCTGCGACCAAGATCGTGGAAGCCGCGGCTAAGTCTGAAAAAGACATGCCGGTAGGAACCTTTTTATTTACTACGAAGACCTGCCCTAACTGCAAGATGGCTAAGGAATTCTTAAAGGATGTGGACTATCAGGTAGTGGATGCGGAGGAAAACCCGGATCTGACCGGAAAATTCGGCATCATGCAGGCTCCTACTCTGGTCGTGGTAAAAGACGGACAGATTAAAAAATATGTGAATGCCAGCAATATTAAGAAGTTTACAGAGACGAGATAAGCCATTGTAAACCGCACCGGCATAGGAGGAAATTATGTTATCTGATTTAGTAAAGCGCTGCCGTACATACCGCCGTTTCTATGAGGATGTGCGGATTAAGGATGAAGAATTGAAGGAACTTGTGGACTTGGCCCGCTTAACCGCTTCTACAGCCAATTCCCAGGCTTTGAAATTCAAGATAATCAACTCTCCAAAAGAGAATGAAAAAGTATTTGATACATTGGGATGGGCGGGCGCCCTCCCCGACTGGGACGGACCGGAACCGGGAGAACGCCCAAGCGCCTATATCCTGATATGCTGCGACCTGTCGTTAGCTCAGAATAAACCTATCGACGACGGCATTACCGCTCAGACCATTATGCTTGGAGCCGTGGAAAAGGGATACGGCGGCTGCATGTTAGCCAATGTACAGCGCAGCAATCTGGCAGAGGCCCTCGGCATCGACAGCAGCCGCTACAGCATCGATCTGGTGCTGGCCCTTGGAAAACCTAAGGAGGAAGTGGTGATTGTGCCGGTAGGGGAAGACGGAAGCATAAAATATTACCGGGACGAAAATCAGGTACACTACGTACCAAAACGCCCTTTAGAAGATATATTGCTGTAAATCTTTTTTAGTTAACTAAGGTACGCCGGAAAGAAGGGGACACCTGGGCGGGCGGCGGACATTGAGAAAGACAGGGGATTCGGGTTACGCCCCTAAGTGATACTAGGCCGCCAAGAGCGGAAAAAGGCAGCGCGACGCCATTCGCGATGAACTCTTTATGACTTCATCGCTCAAGGGCGCCTCAAATACTGATTCGGAATTCAGTATTTGTCTGCCTTTTTCCACTCTTGCCGGCCAAGTATCACTAAGGGGTTGCACACGATCCCCTGTCTTTCTCAATGTCCGCCGCCCGCCCAGGTTTCCCCTTCTTTCCGGCTGGTGCTTGGCTAGCTAAGGAAAAAAAGATTTGGTGGATGGGAAAGTAAATTTTTATATCAACCGTTAAGTCTTTTTCAGAAATGCCTTGACGTTTAAAGTAAAACCTGAAGGCATTTCTGAAAATCCCTCCATAATCTAGGTAAATTTGGCTTTATGTAAATACCGATACATAACATTGTTTTTAACTAGGCTAGCGAAAACCAGCACGGAATCGGGAGGCGGAGCCGAAAGACAAAGGTCGGAGGGGCTGTCCGGGCCGGGGAAGGAAGATGCAGCCAAATGGGATCGTATGGAACCCCTGTAGTGCTACTTAGGTCCGTAAGGACAGAACGAAGCAGGTAAAAACTGATTTCCGTCTCAGTTTTTAAAGCGCCGCTGAGCAGCGAAGTCATAAAGAGTTCACTGCGAATGGCGCTGGCCTGCCTCGTTCTGTCCTTATGGGCCTTAGTAGCTCTTAGGGGCGAATCCCGAATCCCATTTGGCTGCATCTTCCTTCCCCGGCCCGGACAGCCCCTCCGACCTTTGTCTTTCGGCTCCGCCTCCCGATTCCGTGCGTCCCCCCTTTCGCCAACTACGTTAAATAACAATTTTAGTTATTCGTAGATCAATGGCAGGCGGATGGTGAAGGTGGTTCCTTTGCCGGGTTTAGAGTGGACGGTGATGTCTCCGTTGTGTTCCGATATGATGGCGTGGGTGATGGCGAGCCCCAATCCCTGCCCGCCTTCGTCCGTTCGGGTAGTGTAAAAGCGGTGGAAAACGGAAGAGAGATCTTCTTCGCGGATTCCGCAGCCGGTATCTGAGACACGGATGACTGCAAATTCACCGCTGCGCTCCAGAGAAAGGGTGATGGTTCCTCCCGGCGGAGTGAATTCTGAAGCGTTAAATACGAGATTTTCCAGCGCTCTTGTCAATTTCTCCTGATCGGCCAGTATCCGGCAGGGAAGGGGAGTGAGGCTGCATAGGAAATCAGGGCCTGTCAATTCCACTACGGGCTGGTTGCTTCTGTGAAAACAGGCCAGAAACTGATTGAGTGATAAACGTTCCATATGTGTGGTTTTGGCTGTTTCCCCTGCTAACTCCTGAATCGAGTGAAGGCGTTTGGCCAAAATGCCGCATTTTTCTTCAATGCCCTGAAGCTTTTCCTTCATGTCTGCATCCAGAATGATATCGTTCATAAGGATAATCTGCGCCATGTTGGAAAGCGCTGTGAGAGGGGATTTCATGTCATGGCCCAGTTCTGACATGAGCTGGCCGCGTTCCGTGAGCAGCTGGCTCAAGTGTTTTGTCTTTTCCGCCACCTCTTCCTGAAGATGGCTGGTCAGGCGCAGATTTTCAGCGGACATTTCCCGGTTTCGGAGTACCATGAGTCCGGCGAAGGAGAGCACCATGCAAAAGGAGCCATATTCCTCCGGCCATCCGCCGATAACAGGTTCGAAAATGCCGATCGACAAAACACCATATAAGAGGCATATTCCATTTGCAGTAACCGCTGACAGAACCAGATGGGCATGAGGGCGTTTAGACAGACAGCCGCAGAGGGATGCACCGGCCAGAAATACAGCGCACAAAACTTTATACCAGGAAATGAACGGCCCATACCACAGTACAAAGCTTGGGAAGGAAGGCAGTATAAAGAGGGGGACCATCACGGTAACAATGCACATTCCCAAGGAAAATACGGCGGCCATGCTTCGAAGGCGCGGCCACTTGTCCGGTAAAAAGAGCAGAAAGACGATATTTACCGCACAGTAAAGTCCTGCCATGGCAGCCAAATCTTCCAGTGCGTAAAGGCTTCGCACGAGCGGTATCCCCCAAAGACGCAGGAAAGGATAGCACACCCGCAGGGCAAAGAACAGGCACAGAAGGCCGAAATAAAATGAGACGCCATCCCTCCGCTCCCGTTTGTCCAACCATAAAACCAGACAGAACAGAGCCAGTGACAATGAAGAAAAACAGAGCAGTCCATAGAAAATCATCCGGGAGGAAATCATCAGATTTATGCTGTCCGGGCTTCCAACTGCAGGAGGAAACCAAAGCCCTCCGTAATAATGGGAATAGTTGGCGGTCTGGATAATAATCTCTGTTTCGCCGTCAGCCTCAAAGGAATACACCGAATCACGGATGAGGGGACGGTATTTTTCCGGAAGAACCTCTCCGCTGCCGCCAAGATCCCGGCCGTCTATAAAGACGCGGGAAGCGCACAGCGGTTCCTGAAGATAAAGCGATACTTGGCCTTTTCCACGCAGAATCAGACGCCAGGTAGAGATACCATAGGCATTTCCGTCGTCGTGAAAGGATGCCAGGTTCGGGTACTGACCTGCCCAGACTTCATAGTGTGGGGGCAGGGAAGAGGGGCTGTCTGGTGTGAAATCGGCAGGACTTAGCAGAAGGTCGGGATACAGCTCGAATCCGTCTACGAGAAAACGCACTCCGCTTTTCGGAAGAATGACCGTCCCATCTTGCGAGGCGTCTGCTTTTCTTGTATACTTATTATCAAAGCGGTTGATTGCCTGTAGACCGAGAAGAGCCAGCAGGGTTGTAAGAAATATCAATACAGCCGGATATACCGCATTTTTTTGTGCTTTTATTGAGTTCATTACGTTACCTCATTGGAAAAGGAGAAGGTTTATGAGAAGATATTGGAAAGGATTTGCTGCTGCGCTGTCCGTTATGCTTCTGGTTTCATTATGCCTTACTCCTGTTGTTTTTGCAACTGAAACGACGGTTTTACCATCTCAGGCCGGAGATTTCCAACCGGCGTCATCATCTGACGGAGAAATGGAGGAAATGTCCGATTGTGAAGTAGAGGAACCGTCTGACGGCTCCATGGAAGATTTGGATATAGGAACTGCCACTGCCAGCAATGCACTAAATATCAATGCCGTTCAGACTGATATCGACGGAGTTGAATTGCTTGACGACAGAATTTTGCCGGATACGGCTTTTGACGAAACAGGACTGTTGGCATGGCTGGAGGAACACGGCAGCCTTGGCGGAACGCTGCTTCTGTCCTCAGACGTAACGCTTAGCGGGGATTTGAATCTGGAACGTTTTTTTTGCCCTTCTATCGTTATCGATACCCGGGAATATACAATTACTGTGGCTGGAAATGCGGTCATTCTCGATAATAACCTTACAATTACCGGGCAGGGCGGCGACAGCGGCGTTATACGGGTGGCGGAAGGCGCTTCCCTGTGTCTCGATTACATGATTGTGGAGGCGTCTGACGGCTTTGCCGTTTGGCAGGAGGAAGGTTCCGGATTTTTGAAGGGAGATTCCGTTATCAGAGGCAGCATGCACTGTGCTGAGACGGCTTTTATATGGAACTGGGATCGGATCACTGCAATTGTAGAGCCTGGACAGGCGGCGGCAGATGCCATGCCGGCTGCCGTCACGGCCGAAGTCAATGAAAATGGCGGACGTATGCAGCGGATGGAAGTACCAATAGCTGCATGGGATCTCACCGGACACGAAGAGGCTGAGGAGAGACGGCTTCGTTTTACCGCACAAGGAGAATGGGCGGATGGATATACTGTGTTCAGCCAGCCAGTCTGTACCGTGGTGTACAATGATCATCCTTTGACATTTACAGAAGTAGAAACCGGGCAGAACAGCAAAGGATATGAAGTCAAAGGTAATTTTACTAAGCCGGAAATACTGCCGGTTACGATTATGGCGCAGTATTCTTTTGACGGGGAGGACTGGCAGGACTATACACAAATCAATGTTCAAAGCTATACCGGCTTTTTTATCTGGGTCGGACGGGGAGAATGCAGTTCGGATTATCTCTATATCCGCCTCTATTGGAAAGACGGAGAGGCAGACCGGTACTCCAATATTCTGCGTTTCTCATTGGAAGACTTTGATTCGGCCGAAGATATCGGCGGAAACAGGGGCGGAGGAACCAGCATTACACCTCCAACTGATAAGCCGGAGCCCTCACCAGAGCCTGAACTGCCCGGTGGGGCGGAGACTTCACCAGAGCCTGAATTGCCCGGTGAGCCGGAGCCCTCACCAGATCCTGAACTGCCCGGTGAGCCGGAAACTTTGCCTGGTTCAGATATGCCAGGCGGGCCAGAAATTTCACCTGGCCCTGAACTGCCCGGTGGGGCGGAAGGGTCACCAGGTTTGGATCTGTCTGGCGGGGAGGAAGATTCGTCCTCACAGGATCATGTGAACAGCGGCGGAACCAAAAAACCGGGCTATATATCGGATGGGAATTTAATTCCGTCTCAGGAAACAACGATTTCTGAAGATATAAATATGGAAGTGCCTTTTAAACGAGCGGAAGAAGATTTATCCATCAGTCAGTCCAATACATCCCGTCCTTCGGAATCTGTTCCAGGGAATGTGGGTAAAAATCCAACGGATGAAAATAAGCGGTACAGGGCCGGCGGTAAAGAATCCGGATCTGAGGCAGGCAGTGAAATTTCAGACAGGCCGGTTTTCATGTCAGATAATTCTGGTGAAATATCGTCATCTGCATTGCCGAACCTTCCTGGTGAACCATCATTGTCCACAGCGTCAGGCAGTCTCAATGAAACTTCGTCAAAGGCGGTATCAAAGCCGGTATCAAAGCCAGTATCAAAGGCGGCTTCGAAAGGGCCGGATGCATTGGCCGCCGCCGCAGGCTGTTTGGCGGTGGTGATTTCTTTCGGCGTTGCCGGTATCTGTCTGCATCCAAAACTGCTGAAAAATATGGTAAATATGTTAAAGAGGTTTATGGGCAGAAGATAAAAGAAATCCGCTGACAAATCTGGTTATGCTGCTTTCGTATCTGACACGTTGACAATAATTCTGTTTTATCAGGTAGAGATAAAACGGAAAGAAGAAAAGTCATGGCAGCGCAGTTTATCAACCTTACGGCACGAATAAATACCCTTTCCGGCGTATGGTCTGTATATAATCATGGTCCGGGCAGAGTGTTATCAGTTTCTGGCGGATGCGGACGATCATCATCTGCAGGGATTTCAGTCCCTTATTTACCGGAGATTTCCAAACCTGATCGAAAATCTGATCATAGCTGAACACTTCCCCCGGATGGCGGGCGAGAAAATAGAGCACGTCGAATTCAAAAGTGGAAAGATCGGCGGACCGTTCTCCATAGCTGACACTGCGGTTGCCGGGATTGATCACTAAGAGGCCGTATTGAAGGGGCTGGGGCGGCTGAATTGCCCTGCCCGCCCGGATTCTGGCCCGTACGCGCAGTTCCAGTTCGGCAAGACTGTACGGTTTGCAGACATAGTCGTCTCCTCCGATGGAAAGTCCCTTGATGCGGCTCTGTTCCTCCGTATAACCGGACAGAAATACGATGGGAAGACCAGTTTTTTCCCTTACGCGGGCGCAGAGATCAAAGCCGCTTTCGTCCGGCAGGTCGACGTCCAAAATCACGCAGTCCAATGCGGCTGAGCAGATGATTTCTTCCGCACGCGCGGCAGTATCGGCGCAGATCACTTCATATCCCAGTTTTTCAAAATATTGTCGGTTGTCATTCAGAACCATTCTGTCATCATCCACCACCAAAATTTTATTCATATCGGCACATCTCCCGTTTTTAATATCATAAAGATTGTTCAATTGGTATCCGGATGCATTTCCACCGGATCTATTTAAAGCTGAGCTTCTAATCTTTTATCATGTGTTCCCAGTATATCACAAATATTGTTTTTCTTTACGCTTGGAAAGTAAATGGATGGTAACAATTTAACAGAAATCCCATTTTTGGACAGGCATCGATTATAATATAAAAAAATACTTCTGCCTGTTGGGCTATATAAGGCAGAAATTATTTCTGAAAGATACATGCCGGGTCAAATACAGGCGGCTTTTTCTTCATGCCGCACCGCATATCGGATAAAAGGGAGGAAATATCATGGGAAAAACGACAAAGGCGATACAGCGGATGTTCCTTTTTTTCGGTGCGTCAGCTGTGGCGGTTCTGTTCGCAGTATGGTTTGCCATGGTGTCAGGAAGAGAATGCGGGGATGCGGTTCTGGCGAATACGGAAATTACTGTGCTGGATGGAGGCTGGCAGGATGAAGAGGGAAACAGCGTCAGCCTGCCAATAAAACTGCCTTACCGGCCGGAGGGATTCTGTTTACAGACCGTGTTGAGGCCGGAAGATGGGGGCAGGCCATTCCTGATGGTATCCGCTAAATATTTAAATATTCATTTGTTTCTGGACGGGCGTGAGATCGGCAGCTGCCTCTGCCGCCCAGAGGGACAGACGAAAACAGTGGGTAAGATATTCAAAATCCTGCCGCTGCCGGATGCTTTAGAAGGATCTGAACTTCGTATAGTGGCCAAACCTCTGCTGGGCGGCGATACGGATTATGAAATTACAGCTCCGCGCATGGGGACGGAAGGCGCCATCATCTATAATGTAATTTTAGAAGAACTGCCCCTCATGGGACTTATCGCTGCAATTTTCTGCTTCGGGGTATTTTTGATGATCTGCGGCGTTCAGACCATGTTGGCGACGGCGTCTATTGAAGAGATTCAGACTTATCAGTCAAGTTTCCTGCATATCGGTGTGTTTGCAGTGCTGTTTGCCTTTTATTCACTGTCAATTACAGATTCGGTCCACCTCTTTGAAACGAATTCCCATCTGATCTATCTGATGGAATTTCTGCTGCTGGCGCTGCTTCCCCTGCCGCTTTTGATGCTGGCGGCCGGCGTTTGTGCACCGCGTTTCTTCAAGATACTGACGGCAGCCGGCTGCGCTGTACTTATAAATTTTGGGGCCCAGGTGTTTTTGTATTATTTCACCGGTCTGGAATTGAGGGATACGGTGCTGATTACTCATCTGCTGATCTTGTTGTCCATGGTCCTATTAACTCCCGCATTGCTTATTTCTGATCGCAAGAGGAATGGGTGGTGGTGGCTGACGCTGTCATTTCTGCCGGTTCTTTTAGGCGCGTTTTTAGATCTTTTTCGCTATTATCTGCCGGGCGCCGGGCAAAAAGCGGCCGGATTCCAGCTGGGAGTTTTGATATTTCTGCTGATCCAGATGGTCTATCTCATCCGTCAGAATCTACTGCATTACGAGAGCTATCTAAAATTCAATGTTTACAAAACAATGGCATACACAGACGTTTTAACAGGGATTGCAAACCGGGCGGCTTGTGAGGAGAAGATCATGGAAGTGGGGAAAAAACTGGAGAGTTATTCATCCATCTGGTGTATCTGCGCTGATATCAACAACTTAAAGCATACCAACGATACTTTGGGACACGCCGCAGGCGACCAGCTTATAAAAGGAGCGGCTGAAATCCTTAAAACAGCGGGATTTGAAGACTCAGCTCTTTACAGAACCGGAGGAGATGAATTTGTGATGCTGGTTTTTAATCAGTCTGAAAAAGATATCCGGGAAGGAAAGATGAGGTTTGATCAGGCGCTTACCCGGTATAACAGCCTGCACCGGACCAAACTAAGCATCGCCTGGGGATGCGACCGCTTTCGGTTCGAGAGCGGGGATTCGATTTCGAAACTTTTATCCAGGGCGGATGCGCTGATGTATGAAGATAAGCGGAGAGAGAAGGAAGCAGGGGTAAAAAAACAGCAGAATGACACAGTTTAGAACTGGACGAACGGGTATTATGTTTCTTGGCGGTTATGTACTATAAAAATGAGGATTTTTTGCTATTTCTTTTCTGCACATGGCGATATAATCATAATACAAATGGAAGCATTACGTTAGTATGTATTTAAACGGATGGAGGATTACGAGATGTTTATTGATTATCATGTTCACAGTTCATATAGCGATGATTCCGAGTACCCCATGGAACAGATTATCGAAGATGCAGTGGAGGCAGGGATAGAGGAACTGTGTTTTACCGACCATGTGGATTATGGGATAAAAAGAGACTGGGACGATCCGCTTGGAATCGAGCACTGCGCCGGAGGGGAGGGCGAACCGGAAACGATAGCCCTTGCCAATGTGGATTATCCGCGGTATGTTCAGGAAATTGCTTCTTTACAAAGCAAATACGAAGGCAGAATCATCATCAGGATGGGTATGGAATTCGGTATGCAGCAGCATACAATTCAGAAGTATGAACAGCTTTTTGCAAAATATCCGTTTGATTTTATCCTATTGTCCGTTCACCAGGTTGGGGATAAAGAGTTTTGGACGCAGGAATTTCAGGAAGGCCGCACGCAAAAAGAATACAATGAACGGTATTATGAAGAACTTTTGTATCTTGTCCGTCATTATCAAAACTATAGTGTGCTGGGGCATTTGGATTTAATTGCGCGTTATGATAAGGCAGGAGTTTATCCCTTTGAAAAATTCCGTCCCATTTTGACGGAAATTTTAAAAACCGTGATACAAAATGGAAAGGGAATCGAGGTAAATACCTCCTGTTACCGATATGGTTTACATGATTTAACGCCCTCCCGTAACATTCTCAGACTTTACAGGGAGTTGGGCGGCAAGATCCTTACGGTGGGCAGCGACAGTCACAAAAAGGAACATCTGGGCATGTATATTCCTGAAACGTTAGCAGAGCTGAAAGAGATGGGGTTCGAAACCATATGTACCTATCATCAAATGAACCCGCAGTTTCATAAATTATAATTACCATAATTGTTCCGTATGCGATTACTGCATACGGACTTTTCTTGACATATATAGATTATCGATATATACTATATAGATAATCTATATATGGAGGTGGCCTATGGCTTCAGAGAAAAATTCAGCGGCCGGCAACACATCGATGCTGCTTTTACAGCTTTTGTCAGAACGGGATATGTACGGTTATGAGATGATAGAAACCTTGGGAAAGCGTTCGGAGAATCTGTTTGAGCTCAAGGCAGGCACTTTATACCCCCTTCTTCATACCCTGGAATCCCAGAATTTTCTTGTTTCTTATGAAGCGGAAGTGATGGGAAAGATGCGCAAATACTATGGAATCACTAAGGAAGGCAGAAAAGCGCTGGAGAAGAAAAAGAAGGAATGGCAGTCCTATACCAAAGCCATAACCCAGGTATTAGGAGGTGAGCTGTGTGGAGCTGAATAGATATTTAGAAGAACTGGAACAGCAGATCCGGAATAAAAAAGCCAAGGCGGCAGTGGCGGAAGAGATTAAAAACCACATAGAAGACCAGGCCCGGTTCTATGAAAGTGATGGAATGACTGCCGACGATGCCATGGAAGAGGCGGTCAGACAGATGGGAGACCCGGTGGAGGTGGGGATCGAGATGGACCGCATTCACAGGCCAAAGCCCTGCGGGCGTTTGATTCTCATGGCTGTGATAATGAGTGCGGCAGGTCTTTTAACCCAGTATCTCAGCTTCTACCGGTTTGGAGACGAGCTGATGCAGTATCAGATTGTGATTGACTATGCATTTGAACGCCAGTGCATCTATGTATTAATGGGAACTGTAATCATGCTGGCCGTGTTCTATCTGGATTACAGCATGATTGGGAAATACGGCAAACGGCTGGGCTTTTTGCTGCTGGCGGCTTTGACGGTCATTTGTTTTTATGCGCCTTACTATAACGGAGGCCATTCTTATATGAAGAGTCTGATTTACCTGTTTATCCCCATTTATGCGGGAATTCTTTATCAGAACCGGAAACGCGGATATTATGGAATCGCATCCAGCCTTTTGTGGCTGGCGGCGGCATACTGGGTGGGGATTACCCGGATTGGCGGAGGAATGGGAATTACGGTTGATATGGTCTGCATCTGTTATCTGATGCTGCTGGCAGCTTCCTGGAATGAATGGTTTCAGGTGAACAGAAAGACCAGTATGATCATTTTAGCCGGAATTCTTCCTGCCACTGCGGCTTTAGGCTTTTTTGCGCGGATAAATCCTTACCAGCTGGCCCGCCTCCGGGTTATGCTGCATCCGGAACAATATGCCCAGGAAGCGGGATATCAGGCGGCAAATGCTCGTGAAGCGGTGAGAAATCTCACGCTGTTCGGAGCAGGCACAGAAAAATTAGACCGGCTTCCCAGCCACACCCTTCCTCATGTTCAATATGATTTTATCATGCTCCAGACAGCTTCCATATATGGAATTCTGATAGCAGTACTGCTCATCGGCCTGCTGGCATTATTCCTCTTTTATCTGTTCCTCATGATCCATAAACAGAAAAACCAGCTGGGCAAAATGGCCGGATATGGCTGCACCATGGTTCTGACTGTCGAGATGATAAGAAGTCTGCTGAACAATTTCGGATTCTTTACAATTTCGACTGGCGGTCTTCCATTTTTCTCTTACGGAAGAAGCCATACCATCACCATCTATGCCCTGCTGGGCGTCATATTCAGCATCTACCGCTACCAAAATTTAACATGGGAACAAAAAATGACCTCTAAAAAGCAGGAAAAAGGGGTCCTGGCTCAGTTGGGAAAATACCGAATACGGATTGAGCGGTGCCGGTAACTGATAGATTTTGTTTTTAATTTAGAAGCTGCCGGTTTGCAGTCTTTTCGAAAAAATAGGCTTTTCCTTTTGGACATTCTGTTGTAGAATAGAGAACAGTATGTACAGGAGGGAAAGCTTTAATATGAAGAGAGAAAAGTTTTCGTCAAGACTGGGATTTATCCTGATCTCGGCGGGCTGTGCCATTGGCTTGGGAAATGTATGGCGTTTTCCGTATATTGTGGGGCAATATGGCGGCGCAGCGTTTGTGTTGATTTATTTACTGTTTTTATTGATTCTGGGTCTGCCGATTGTGGTTATGGAGTTTTCCGTTGGAAGGGCCAGCCAAAAGAGCGTCGCTTTGTCCTTTGATGTTCTGGAACCAAAGGGAAGTAAGTGGCATTACGTCAAATACCTCGGTATGGCGGGCAATTACATCCTGATGATGTTTTATACCACGGTTGCAGGATGGATGATCCTTTATTTCTTTAAGATGCTGACCGGGGATTTCGTAGGGCTTTCACCGGATCAGGTTGCAGGAGAATTCAGCGGCGTTTTGGCAAATGCTCCGTTAATGATGGGAATGATGATCCTTTCCGTAGTCGTTGGCTTTGGCGTCTGCGCCATGGGTCTTCAAAACGGAGTGGAGAAGATCACCAAGATCATGATGGTCTGCCTGCTGGTTCTGATGGTGGTGCTGGCTATTAATTCGATTATTATGCCGGGAAGCGGCGTAGGTCTTACCTTTTATCTGAAACCTGATTTTGGCAATATGCTGGAAACCGGTTTAGGCGAGGCGGTATTTGCAGCCATGGGACAAGCATTTTTTACCCTTAGTATCGGTATTGGCGCTTTGGCAATTTTTGGAAGCTATATCGGCAAAGAGAGAAGCTTGACCGGCGAAGCCATAAGCGTTACTCTTTTAGATACACTCGTAGCTTTTATGGCGGGACTTATCATTTTCCCGGCATGCTTTGCGTATAACATTGAACCGAATGCCGGTCCGCCTCTGATTTTTATCACCCTTCCAAATGTATTTAACCACATGGCGGGGGGAAGATTCTGGGGTACTCTGTTCTTTTTGTTCATGTCATTTGCAGCTATTTCGACTGTAATTGCAGTGTTCCAGAATATCGTATCATTTGCAACGGATCTGACAGGCTGCAGCGTTAAGAAGGCAGTTGTATGCAATATTGTGGCGGTGATTATACTTTCGACTCCGTGTGTGCTGGGATTCAATCTCTGGAGCGGATTTATGCCGTTTGGCGAGGGTTCAGGCGTGCTGGATCTGGAAGACTTTATTGTGAGCAACAACCTGCTTCCGATCGGAAGTTTACTCTATCTGGTATTCTGTACCTGCCGCTATGGCTGGGGATTTGAAAACTTTTTAAAGGAGACTAACACTGGGGTAGGAATCAAGTTTCCGCGATGGGCCAGATTTTATGTGACCTATTTGCTGCCGATTATTGTGCTGGCTATTTTTATCCAGGGGTACTGGTCGAAGTTTTTTGCTTCATAACATTTCTTTTTTAACATAAAGGGTGAAGGCATTTTCAGAAATGCCTTCACCCTTTATGTTAAAATGAGAAACGTTTTCAAAAAAAGTTCTTGCATTTTTGGTTAGCATGTGCTAATCTATATTTAGTTAGCAAACACTAACTAACGTGTGAATATTCTATACATTTTAAACCTTAAACAGGTTTCCTCTATCTGACCCGTAGAGGTTCGTGACTCCTACGAAAAACACCCTTATACCCGCATAATAAGGGTGTTTTTTGTATCATTTTTATATAATAAAACAAATGTTTTAATCCTAGTTATACCTAATAATATTTCTCAACTGGGGGATAATGATAATTATAGAGCAATAAAAGGGTTGATAGCAGCTAAAAAACAAGATAAGATTATTGCATGGTTAGCAATTGCTAACCATGCGGACAAAGGAGGTACAATTTTGTCAGCCGATGTGATTTTAAATTATTTAGGACAATGCGATAAGGAAAGAAAGCTGGAGTTTCATATCGTCTGCCAGTGCGCGCCGGTACTCAAGGGAATTAAGATTTCCAATATTGTGACCATTCAGTCGGGGACTTGGAAGACGGTAAGGCGGACACTGGCAGGAAGCGGCATTCTCTGTGTGCCTTTATTTCTGAGGAAGGATAATGATGTGATCTTTCTTTACCGCTATGAAAAGCTGGAAGAACATCTGAAAAAAGAAGATATCAGACAGTTTTTGGAGGAATACGGATATTTTGATCCCGTCGTGGAGTCGGTAATCTTCAGGCTCCGGCGCAGATATCAGGAGTATTCAGAAGGAAAAATCAGTTTTCCTCATGAACTGGGAGTGCTTTTGGAGTATCCTCTGGAGGATGTGCAGGGCTTTATCAGAAACCAGGGGAAGAACTGCCTTCTTTGCAGATATTGGAAGGTTTATCATGATAAAGAACGGGCAAAAGAGATTTTCCGCCGCTATGATGAGGTTCGGGAATGCGCTATGAAAGAAATGATTGCAGGATGTCCGCTGAGACAAGTGGCCAGCTCCTGATCATGGATTCATATAAATAACGGCAAAAAGGAGGATAGGCAGATAATTAACTGTCTAAAGAAATGATGAAGGAAGTATATGTAGTTTATTGGAGCGGAACAGGAAATACTGCAGCCATGGCGGAGGCGGTAGGAGAAGGGATCGCAGCGGGCGGTGCAGCGGCCAAAGTGATTTCTGTAAGCGATGTGACACCGTCCGCATTAAAGGATGCGGAATGCTTTGCGCTCGGATGTCCGTCTATGGGTGCTGAACAGCTGGAAGAAAGCGAAATGGAACCTTTTGTGGCAGAGGTGGAGAAGTTTGCCTCCGGAAGAAAGATCGGCTTGTTCGGTTCCTATGGATGGGGAGACGGAGAGTGGATGAGAGAATGGACTTCCCGCATGGAACGCGCAGGAGCTGAAATTATCGGAGGCGAAGGCATAATCGCAAATGATGCGCCGGACGAGGAAGCGTTGGATGCGCTGAAAAAGCTTGGAATGGAACTTGCAGGATAAAATCATTTGACAGTGTTCGCTGCCTGATTTTCACTGCATAAAAAGGGCTGAAAAGTAAGAAGAAGCAGTCATAAGTGTCTTACTTTTCAGCCGTGGAAATTCCGGGGGGAACGGATTTATCCGAGCAGATTATGTACCATTTCTGCGTTAAATGTAACACCGGAGACATGGTTTACTTCGATCTGGTAAAGGGCGTTGGCGGCTATATGCTCTGCTGCCTGCTCCAAATCCCGGATTCCGGTGGTATCCATGTATTTTTCAATGATTGCATCGAGGGCGTCTTTGGTAATGATACATTCATTTTCCCGCATGCTCATACGTTTCAGAACTTTTGGCAGGGCATATCGGGAAAATATAATTTTCTTTTCTTCCGGCGTATAGTCCGGAATATCAATTACGGCAAACCTTGACATGAGAGGCGCGCTGATCTGCGACTTATCGTTGGCGGTCGCTATGGGGTATACGCCTACGGTAGGTATCATGCATTCGATATAATTATCCGTGAAACCAAGGTTATCAAGAAGCGTCAGGAGGACGTCGGCGGGATTGCCGTTGCCCTTTCCGGCTGCTGCTTTATCCAGTTCGTTGATGATAAATACAAGGTTTGACTCTCCTGCAATGGAGAAGGCTTCCATGATGATTCCCGGTTTTGCATTGGCATAGATACGGGAGCTTCCGGTTAACTGTTCCGGGTCGTTGATGGAGCTCATGTCCAAGGTGGTCCACGGAAGCTTTAAAATACGGGCCACCGCATAAGCGATCTGGGACTTTCCGGTTCCGGCAGGTCCGGCCAGCAAAAGGCCGTAGGCAGGAAGCGTATGAGTGCGGTTAATCTGTATGATAGTTTCGATGATCCGCTGTTTGACCTGTTCCATCCCATAAAGTTCTTCGTCCAGGATTTGACGTGCTTTTTGGGGATCAATGGATTCGAAATAATTGTTTTTCCATTGAATGTTCATCATGACGGAAAGAGCCCGCTGTGCATGGCGTTTTTCTTCCGGGGAAACTTCATGAGAGCGGGCTACCGCTAAGTTTCTCCGCGCCCAAAGGCGGATGTTGTCAGGAAGGGTTCTGCCTGCGCAGGCCATAAAATCTGAAATGCTCTGCAGGCTGGTAAGCTTCATATCGTCTCCGGTTTCGTCCTGATCTTCGTCTTCAGGGCCATTTTCCGGCGCATTGCTGGCTAACAATCGGCCGATCATGAACTGAAGAAAACCGTCTTCCGCAGATAGCTTGCTGCCGCCGCCGAAGGCGAATTCGCGTATTTTGTAGACCGCGTAGCCGTCTTCACGGTTCTTTCCTGACAGCCGGACGTTGATATGGCTCTCTCCTAACCATTGGAGAAGATTGACAAAACGGGAGTCCACCTGAAGAATGTCGGCGCTGTACGTTCCGTCTTCCTCTTTAAATTCAAAGGTGGTCCGTTTCGAGGGGACGGAAAACTGTCCGCAGGCATGGTGGCTCCAAGTCCTTTCGCGATTATCAAGAATCAGAATCGGCTTTTCAGGTGAGGCCTCGGCTTCATTGGACTGAAATACGGTATAGGTGCATTCGGAACGGCTGCTCTCGTCCGGAGTATTGGTAAAATCAAAAACAGGCATGGTGAAATCTCCTTTCAGATACAAATGGAATAAATTAAAGAATAATAGTAATATAACATGGATTAACCCAAACTACAATGTTAGACATTTACATAGATCTTCAAGGCATTTTCAGAAAAGCCTTCACGTTTTACTTTAAAAATGGATGTGTTATCTAAAAAAATGCTCTATTTTAAGATCATGGATCAAATCCACAACCTGACTCATTTTTTTATAGCCCAGCTTTTTCAGCAAGGTTGTAATCTGTGTTTTTACGGTTCCTTCGGATACGAAACGGAGTTTGGCGATCTGACGGTTGCTGACTCCGTCCAGTTTCATTGCGATGATTTCCTTTTCCGAGGCCGTCAGCTTGGAAAGGAGGCCAAGGGCGAAGAGGAGGCTGGTTTCCGTCTTTTTCAGGCGTTTAAATTCTTCACGGAGTTTCTGGTTGGCGGAGTGGTTTTTCAGAAGCTCTTCTGAAGTCCGCATGATGGCGGCGATCAGCTCATCGTTATTATAAGATTTAACTACGTAATCCCGGACGGCGGGAATGCAGTAGGAATTGTAGATGGTGTTGTCGTCATCCCTCACCGTCATCATGATGACGGCGGTTTCCGGGTATTTCATGGAGATGGCGTAAGCGGAGGTCAGGCCGTCGTTGCTGCTGTCCATTTCCACGTCCATGACCACGATGTCCACCTGGTGTTTGGAAAGAAAGTCTTCTGCTTCTTTGCCGGATGAGACTTCCCCGGCCAGTTCGAAATGATCTACGGCAAGCAGGGATTTTGCTATATTTTTTCGTATAAAGAGTTCGTCATCGGCCAGAAGTATCTTAATTGTCTCTGGTTTCATCTTTTATTTTCTCCCTTCTTCGTATATCGGAAGCATCAGGTAGACGCTAGTTCCCTCATTTACTGCGCTTTCGATTCGGATCATTCCCTTGTGCATCTTAATTATTTTTTCCGCATAGGCCAGTCCCAGACCCCAGTTGTTTTTTGAGTTTTTTGATGTGTAAAAGGGGGTGAAGATCTGCTTTAATCGGTCTTTTGGTATACCGATTCCGTTGTCGTGAATCTGGATGAAGATTTGGTAGCGGTTGGAGAAGACGGAAATGGTTACTTTGCCGCCTGGGATGTCTTTTATTGCGTCGAATGCATTTTTTAAAATGTTGATGAGCGTTTGGGTCAGAAGCTGACCGTCGGCTAAAAGGTACAGATCGGAATCCGGACCGCAGATCACCAGTTCCTGTTCCGAAAGGTTTTCGAATTCGGCTTTGGCTTTGTAAATGAGGTCCATGACCGGATGTTTTTCGAAACGGAGCTTTTTTTCTTTGAAGAAGCTGTTTAAATCATTCATTTTGTCCAGGACGGAGCTGTTTCCGTCTATCAGATAGCGGATCATATCCCTGGCCTGGACATCTTCACTTTCTTGTAAATGTTCCTCTAATTCCTTTAAAATGACCATGTTTGAAATCAGGTTATTTTTTATGCTGTGGGCGATGATGCGGACGCCTAAATCGCTGTTTGCCATCCGTTTTTCAATGGATGCGCCGGGCTTTGCCAGCAGGCGTTCCATATTCAGGTAGCGTATAAAAGAGACGGCGCAGAAGATTGTAAAGCAGATGGAACACCCGATGATCATCTTCCAGTACCGGTCAGACCAGCGGCTGCTGTAATAAAAGATCCGGGAAAGCAGAAAATAGATCCGGTCCAAACGGACGACCTGCAAAGGGGTGATGATTCCGATTACGGTATAAAAAAGCATTAGGGCCCACATGGATACGTAGAGGCAGAGAAGCTTGCTGCGAAGCCATTTTATGCGGACTGCGGCTATGTTGCGGATGAGGAGAACCGTGGAAAACAGGATAACAGCCATCATTAAAATGCGAAAGCCCGAATCTAAGTTTTTGAGAAAAACCTGGGAACCGCCGGCTGCGATTTTAAAATAGACTTGTGGAGTGAAGGTGAAAAACAGAAAAAGGGAGGGAAGGGCCGCCAGCCACATGCACATTCTGCGGCTGCTTTTTCCGGCAAATGAAGTCTCGCTGATGGAGAAGGACAAAAAGCCGTAAAGGGCCAGACTGCGCCCGAAATTAATGATTTGGTTGAGCAGATTGCTTCCGATGGGATAATTCATCATACCGTCATGAATCGGTTTTGTGAGAAAAAAGAGGGTGAACAGCTCGTTGGAAATCCCTCCTATCTTTGCAAAATAGAACATGAAACCGATAATTAACAGAGTCAGGCCCAGAAAAACCTGAACGAAATAAATGACTTTAATGTCTTTAATCAAAAAGACAACTAAAAAGCAAGAGATAATTAACGTAAGCAGGAAAAAGAACATGATAACCTCCATAAGGAAGGACAAGGGTTGTTTGTGTCGATTGTAGCACGGTTTCCATAGGCAGTCAATGAAGGAAAACGGGGCAGGGGGTCATAAAAAAGTTATGACTTATTGGATAAATACAACTGTGCTATGATCGGTTTATCAAATCAATCAAAGCGAACAAGGAGAGGGTTGTAATGAGTAAACATTCACAGATGTATTTGGATCATGTTATGGAAATGCTTCAGAAAATCAGTTCCACACAGGAGAAGGCGATGGAAGAAACCGCTGAAAAAATGGCGGAAACGATCGTGTCGGGAGGCAGCATTTTCCTGTTCGGCCCCGGACATGCGGGGATCTTTACACAGGATATGTACCATAGGGCAGGAGGGCTGATTCTGGCCAATCCGATTCTCCATCCGGGAACCCTGGTGAGCAACCGGCCCATCACCACCACGTCGGAGCTGGAAAAACTGCCCGGATCGGGTGTGCTGGTGTTAAACAGCGTGCCGATTAAAAGCGGCGATATGTTAATCATACATTCCGTGGCAGGCAGGATTCCGATTGTGACGGAGATGGCGGTGGAAGCGAGAAAGAGAGGGATTTTCGTCTCTTCCATCATCAATATGGAGTTTGCGAAGAATGTAACCTCCTTTGATCCAACGGGCAATATGCTGTATGATGTAAGTGACGTGGTGATCGATGACTGCGGCGACTTCGGGGACGCCAGCATTCTCATCGACGGAATGAAACAAAAGGTAGCGGCTACTTCCACCATAACGGCGTCATTTATCGGACATACACTGGAGATACGCGCCTGTGAGCTGCTTTTGGAACGGGGATTCAATCCTCCTGTGGTGAACAGCACCAATGTGGACGGAGGGGATGAGGAAAACCGCAGGCTGCTGGAGGAATATAAGGACAGAATCCATTATCTGTGATGCAGAGGCGGGCAGCAGAGGTTAAATGTGATGACATTGGAGTGGAAATGGAGGTATCGCATGGAAAAAATAAATAAGATATGGCAGCAGAAGACATCGCTTTTGTTCGGATTTTTATCGTTTGCCATATTTATGGCGGTTTGGATCGCAATTTCTTCTTCCTCAGCGGGGAAGATATTTGCAAGTCCTGCCAAGGTGTGCAGGGCGTTTGCGGCAAAATCCGTGGACGGGGTGATCTGGACGCATATCACGGCCAGTTTGTCCAGGGCGCTGGGAGGGTTTTCGCTGGCATTTGTATGCGCTCTGCCGGTTTCATTTTTGATGGGATGGTATAAGCCGTTTCGGCTGATTGTGGAGCCGTGGGTTAAATTCATTAAAAGCATACCGCCCATCGCGTATATTCCGCTGGTTATTGTGGCCCAGGGAATCGGGGAATCGGCCAAAATTACGGTGATATTTATCGGTTCCTTTCTGGTTATGGTGATCTCTATCTATCAGGGGGTGATTGGGGTTGACAACACCCTGATTAAAGCGGCCAGAGTGCTGGGAAGCCATGATTTTCAGATCTTTTACCGGGTGATCATTCCGTCGTCTCTGCCGCATATCCTGGTGGCTATGAGGCTAGGCATGTCGGCTGCGCTGACAACTTTGGTGGCTGCGGAGCTGACCGGGGCACAGATCGGCCTGGGGCAGATGATTCAGGAAGCCAGCATGTATTTTCAGATGGATGTGGTTCTGTTGGGGATTTTGATCATCGGAATTATTGGATTTTTAATGGACCGCATCATCGCGCTTTTGGAAAGGAGGATCACCGGATGGCAGGAAACGAGAACAGTATAAAAACGATCAAGGTGGATATCCGGGACGTTGAACGGATCTATGAGAGCAGCCGGGGGCCGGTAAAGGCGCTGAACCACATCAATCTGCAGATTTATGAAAATGAATTCGTCTGTGTGGTGGGGCCGTCCGGCTGTGGAAAATCCACGCTGCTCAACATTATGGCCGGCCTTGATAAAGCCACCAAAGGGGAAATTCTGGTGGATGGGGAAAGGGTGGAGGAACCCAGCACGGAGCGCGGGGTGATCTTCCAGCAGTACGCGCTATTTCCATGGCTGACCGTTAAGAAAAATATCATGTACGGCCTGAAAAATAAGAAGATGACCCGGGAACAGGCGGGAAGAGCGGCTGATAAATACATTAAAATGGTGGGGTTAGACGAATTTTCAAGCTCCTATCCCAAGGAGTTGTCAGGGGGAATGAAGCAGAGGGTTGCCATTGCAAGGGCATTTGCCATGAATCCCAAGCTGCTGCTTTTGGACGAGCCGTTCGGGGCGCTGGACGCTCAGACCAGGGCGCAGCTACAGTCTGACCTTTTAGATACCTGGGAACAGGAACAGAAAACCTGCTTTTTCATCACACACGACGTGGAAGAAGCGGTCCTTCTGGCGCAGAGGGTGGTTATCATGAGCAGCCGCCCGGCGAGGATCAAACGGATTGTGGATATCGATATTCCATATCCCAGAACCCAGGAGACAAAAATGGATTCCCGGTTTATGGAACTTAAAAATGAGATATGGTCGGAAGTATATACAGAGTATCTGGCTCAAAAGAAGTAGGAGGAAGAGTATGAAAGGAAAGAAAGCAATCGTTTCAATGGGAATTATGATGTCCTTGGCGCTTACCGCATGCGGCAAAGCCGGGGCGGCACAGGCAAAAACCCCATCCAGCCAGGAAACCAGGGAGCTTACGGAAATCAGCGTGGCCTATCATCCGGGGCTGGCGGCTCTCTGTGTGCCGGGAGTGGGAGAGACAAACGGATATTTTGAAGAAGAGGGCCTGAAGGTGAACTGGGTGCAGTTTACGGCGGGGCCGCCTGAAATAGCGGCGATGGTTTCCGGGGACCTGCAGTTTGGCTATATCGGACACGGAGCCCACACCCTTTGTGCCCAGGGACAGGCGGATGTGATTTCCCTTTCCCATATCAGCAATTCGGAACAGGTGCTGGTGCGCAAAAGCTCAGGAATTAAGACGATGGAAGACTTAAAAGGAAAAAAAGTGGTCACTCAGCTGGGAACTTCGGGAGAAGCGATTTTAAATCTGGCGCTGGAACGGGCCGGAATCGATAAGAAGGAGGTCAACATCTACGCGATGGATATGGCCGGAGCGGTGTCCGCTTTTATCGCAGACCAGGCGGACGCCATCGCCAGCTGGGACACGCATTCCGTGAAAATCAGAAATACGGTGGAGGAAGAATTGGTGGTTTTGGCACAGACTTCCGATTTCATCGATGAACGGTCATTTCCGGGAAGCTGGGTGGCGACTCCGGAATATTTAGAGGAGAACAGGGATGTGGCGGTCAGATTCTGCCGGGCTTTAAACAAGGTGTACCAGTATAGGGCGGAACATATGGACGAAACCGTGGAACAGTCTGCGGCATTTGGCAAATTGGAGGTGGAAAAGCTTCAGGAAACAAGAGATTCGGCCGTATTTTACAGCGCGGATGAACTGAAGGAGATGATTCAGGACGAGAGCATTTACAATATCTATCAGAGCCAGTTGGACGGATTTATAAAGGATAAGAAGGTGGATTCGGGAGACGTGAAGGGGTATGTAAGGCTGGATATTATGAAGGAAGCATTGCTGCAATAACATTTTTTTCATTCCACAGGGAGACCCTTGAAAACAAAATGCTGCGATGATATACTAAAACAAATTTATAGGGCGGCGCATGAGAAAAGGATCTTACTATGGAGGAGTTGCGATGATTCTGGAACGGTTAAAGGAAATGCAGGGGTTCACCCATCAGGAGTGTGCGGTGGCAGAGTATATCTTAGATCATATGGAGGATATCCAGAAGATGTCGTCGGAAGAACTGGCGAAAGCTTCATTTACCAGCAAGGCCACCGTGGTCCGGCTCTGCAAAAAGCTGGAGGTGGAAGGATATCAGGAACTGAAATATCAGCTGATTTCCGAAATGGTTCAGAATATCCGAGTAAACCAGCTGTTAAGCAAGGAACCAATTACGGAAAAGAGCAGCTATCAGGACATTTTGATGACCCTGCCCCAGCTGTATGACAAGGCCATAACGGATACCAGGTCCTGCATGGATAAAAATGTGGTCACCCGCATTTTCAACCGGATCAAAACGGCGGGCAGAATCGATATCTACGGCAGCGGAATCAGCTATATCCTGGCCCAGTCGGCGGCATTTAAATTCGCCACTTTGGGAATGGAATGCACCGCATATGAGAGCGTCAACGCCCATTATCTGTCGGCGGCCAGGAAGCAGAAATCCGTTTCCTTTGTGATTAGTTTTACGGGAGCCAACCGGTCCATGATCGATGTGGCCCGGTATCTTCAGAAGACGACGGACACCTATGTGGTGGGAATCGTGGGACGGCATAATGAGGAAATCCGGAAATGGTGTGACGAGGTGGTGGAGATTCCGTCCCGGGATTCCCTGCTGAGTTTGAAGGTGGTCACATCATTTACGGCCACCACCTATGTGCTGGACGTATTCTTTTCCATGTATTTATCCCTTCATTATGAGAGCCAGGTGCAGTCCGCGTTAGAAATGGTCTGCCATGAGTCCCTGAGGACCGCTGTGGACTATTGGAGCATGAGGGAAGTGCCGGATGAAGAGGCAGGGAAGAGTGAGTAAATGAAAAAGTTTGGACCGTTGTTTCAAAAACAGCGGTTTTTTTCATGCCAATTTTGAAACGCTGAACCAATCCGCGGTTGGGATAATGATATTTTCGCCATACTATGATAAGCTGTGGACATCAAACAAAGAGAAACAATAGAAAAGGGGGAACTACCCATGAATTATCAGGAATTGGCAAAGGAAATTCTGGACAAAGTCGGCGGCGCCGGCAACATTTCCGGCCTTACCCATTGTGCCACAAGGCTCCGCTTTAACCTGAAAGATGAGGGAAAAGCGCAGACGGATGATCTTAAAAAGGTCAAAGGTGTTATGGGAGTTGTGAACAAAGGCGGTCAGTATCAGGTGGTGATCGGAAGCGACGTTGCCAGCGTTTACCGTCCGTTAACGGAACTTTGCGATATTAAGGAAACAAACGGCGGAACGCCTGACGGAAAGGGAAAGGACGACCGCAAAGTGGTGGAACGTCTGGTGGATACTCTTTCCGGCATATTCACACCGATCCTTCCAGCCATTACGGCGGCCGGTATGATCAAAGCCATTCTGGCGCTTTTATTGGCGTTCGGACTGGTGGATAAAACAGGAGACACTTACCGGGTGCTGTCATTTATGGCGGATGCGGCCTTTTATTTCCTGCCTGTGTTATTAGCCAGCTCGGCGGCTAAGAAATTTAAATGCAACCCATATCTGGCCATGATGCTGGGCGGAATCCTGCTTCACCCGGATTTTGTCAATATGGTGGCAGCTTCCAAGGAAAGCGGGGAAGCCATAAAGATCTTCCTGCTTCCGATTACAAATGCAGGATATTCTTCATCCGTACTTCCGATTATCCTGATCGTTTGGTTCATGTCTTACGTGGAACCGATTGCGGACAGAGTATCCCCGAAAGCGGTAAAATTCTTTACAAAACCGCTGATAACAATATTAGTTACCGGAATTGTCGGGCTTGTAATCATCGGACCGATCGGCACCGTTATCAGCAACATCATCGCAGCCGGCGTTCATGGACTGAACAATTACTGCAGCTGGCTGGTTCCTGCTCTGGTTGGAGCTTTGACTCCTCTGCTGGTTATGACGGGAACCCATTACGGCCTGATTCCCATCGGAATCAACAACCGTATGACAATGGGATACGACACTCTGATTTATCCCGGAATGCTGGGGTCCAATGTGGCTCAGGGCGGCGCTGCTCTTGCAGTGGCATTTAAGAGCAAAAAATCTGAGATCAAACAGCTGGCCTCCTCTGCCGGAATTACGGCAGTATGCGGAATCACGGAACCAGCATTATACGGTGTCAACATCCGTTTTAAAACACCTCTCTATGCGGCCATGATTGGCGGCGGCGTGGGCGGCTTCCTGATGGGAATTTTCAGCGTAAAGAACTATTCAGGCGGTTCACCGGGCTTTTTAACCCTGCCAAGCTATCTGGGCGGCGAGGGAATGACTGATTTTTATTTTGCATGTATGGGCGCGGTAGTCAGCGTGGTGATTGCATTTATCGTATCCTATGTTCTTTATAAAGATCCTGTGGAAGAAGGCGAAGGAACAGAAGCGCAGGCGGCAGAAACGGTTGACAGGAAGTCTTCTGATACAAAAACTATGAAAAATGATGACGTGAAAGCGTCTAAGAGTGTCACCATTGCGGCTCCGTTATCAGGAACTGTGGTGCCGTTAGAAGAGGTAAACGATCCTACGTTTGCAGAAGGAATCCTGGGAAAGGGAATTGCCATCCGTCCTTCTAAAGGAGTGGTGGTATCTCCTGTAAACGGAACCATTGTTTCCATATTTGATACGGGACACGCGGTGGGACTGGTGTCGGAGGACGGGGCGGAAGTTCTGATCCACGTAGGACTTGACACGGTCAACCTGAAAGGAAAACATTTCTCCGTAAAAAAATCGTCGGGAGATGCGGTGAAAGTTGGCGATGTGATACTGGAATTTGACAGGGAGGCCATCGAAGCTGAGGGATACGATGTGATTACTCCGGTGATTATATCCAATCATTTTAATTATGAGGTTGTGGAAACGCTGGCATCCGGCGAAGTAAAAGCCGGAGCACCGCTTATAGAACTCTGCTGACGGCAGAAAACGGTAAATAAGAGAGGGAGAATACAGATATGAATAGATTTCCTGAAAATTTTCTTTGGGGAGGCGCGGTTGCGGCCAATCAGTGTGAGGGAGCGTACAATGCCGATGGAAAAGGGCTGTCCGTCCAGGACGTCCTTCCCCACGGTCTGCGGGGAGCGCGGACCGAGGAACCTACGCCGGATAATTTAAAGCTGGAAGGGATTGATTTTTATCACCGTTACAAAGAGGATATTAAATTGTTCGCTGAAATGGGATTTAAAGTGTTCCGTACATCGATTGCCTGGTCCAGGATTTTCCCGGAAGGGGACGAGGAACAGCCCAATGAAAAAGGACTTCAGTTTTATGACGATCTGTTTGACGAATGCCTGAAATATGGGATCGAGCCATTGGTAACCATTTCCCATTATGAGACTCCCCTTGGTCTGTCCAGGAAATATGACGGCTGGAGAGACAGGAAACTGATTGGATTTTTCGAACGGTACTGCAGAACCATTTTCACCCGTTATAAAGGAAAGGTGAAATACTGGCTGACTTTTAATGAGATCAATTCCCTGCTTCACGCGCCGTTTATGAGCGGCGGCATTCTGACTCCGCCGGAAGAGCTGACGGAACAGGATTTGTATCAGGCCATTCATCACGAGCTGGTGGCCAGCGCCATGGCGGTGAAAATGGGCCATGAGATCATTCCGGATGCGAAGATCGGCTGCATGATTTTAGGCATTACCGTCTATCCGCTGACGCCGGACCCGGATGATATCATAGCAACCATGGTAAAAGACAGGGAAACCATGCTGTTCGCCGATATCCATGCCCGCGGTAAATACCCGGCTTATCTGCTGAATTATTTTAAAGACCACAATATCCATTTAGAAATGGAGCCGGGGGATGAGGAAATGCTGAAAAACACGGTGGATTTCATCTCTTTCAGCTACTATTCCAGCATATGCGAGACGGTTCATACTGAATTAGCAGAGAGCACTGGAGGAAATCTGTCCCGGGGATATAAAAATCCTTATTTGAAAGCGTCCGACTGGGGCTGGCAGATCGACCCGAAAGGGCTTCGCTATACCTTAAACAAACTGTACGACAGGTATCAGCTGCCGTTGTTCATCGTGGAAAACGGTCTGGGCGCAGTGGATGAACTGGTGACATTGGATAATGGGGAAAAGACGGTGCTGGATGATTACCGGATTGAATATTTGAGAGAACATTTGAAACAGGTGAGAGAGGCGATTCACGACGGCGTGGAAGTGATGGGATATACCTCCTGGGGCTGCATCGACCTGGTGAGCGCTTCTACAGCTGAGATTAAAAAACGGTATGGATATATCTATGTGGACAGGAATGACGATGGAAGCGGAAGCTTTGAGAGATATAGGAAAAAGTCCTTCTGGTGGTACAAAAAAATAATCCAAACCAATGGGGAGGCATTGTAAATCTTTATTTAGTGGAGTAAGAAACGCCGGAAAGAAGGGGGAACCTGGGCGGGCGGCGGAAATGGAAACAGACAGGGGATTCGGGTTACGACCCTAAGTGATACTAGGCCACCAAGGGCGGAAAAAGGCAGCGCGGCGCCATTCACGATGAACTCTTTATGACTTCATCGTTCAGTGGCGCCTCAAATACTGATTCGGAATTCAGTATTTGTCTGCCTTTTTCCGCCCTTGCCGACCAAGTATCACTAAGGGTCTGCACACGATCCCCTGTCTGTTTCCATTACCGCCGCCCGCCCAGGTTCCCCCTTCTTTCCGGCTGTTGCTTGGCAAGCTGAGGATAAAAAAGATTTGGTGGATGCGGGAGTAAATTTTACATCAAACGTGAAGGGATTTTTGGAAATGCCTTGAGGATTTTATGTAAAGGGTGAAGGCTTTTCGCGAAATGCCTTGACGTTTAAAGTAAAAACATGAAGGCTTTTTTGAAAATCCCTTCACGTTTGATGTAAATATGGTTTTATATAAATACCGCTTCCTCCTCCCGATTCCGCGCGTACCTCCCTAAAAGTGAAAAGCTGCTCTGCAGGATAACTTGCCTCTTTTTGGTAGATGGGATATAATTGATAGTAAAGTAACAATGTTTTTGCTGAAAACTATGCAGAGGGAAAGAGGGGGCGGCATGAAAGCCAGTGAGCCGAAAAAGGACCGCGAGGAGGTCTGGAATGAGATATTAAGGTATAAGAAGGATTATATTGATTTTGTGGGGGAAAGGAATGAGTGGGATACTACATCCAAGTATACGGTTAAGGAATTGGCAAAGCTGATAGAAATTTCGGAGCATACCGTGAGATATTATGATAAGGAGCACATTTTTCCGTTCGTGTCCAGGGATGCTAATAATGTCAGGCATTTTTCTATGGTTGATGCGTTTTTTGGGCGGGCGGTAAAATGTCTGAGAAGCGTGGGGCTTCCAATCGAAGAGTGCAGGGAATTTGTGCTGCTCACGCTCAAGGGAGATGTGACGGTGTCGGAACGGGCAAAGTTGATGCGGGAACAGGAAGAAAAGTTGGTCTGCCAGATTGAGGAACTGAAAAAGGAACTGAGGGATATCCAGTATAAAAAGATGTTTTTCGACTCGGTGGAGGTGCCGATTATGGAGGAACTCAGGCAGGGGACATTTAAAGAAAAGGGAAGAACCACGCTGAAGAAATCCAGAACCTTTATCCAGAAAAAGATGTATGAGGACGGGCTGATTCCGGAGATTAAGATCGATATTATTTAGCAGGCAGATCAGGGTTGGAGGTTGAAAATGAGAAAGATTGCAGTATCATTTGTACTTATAGCTATGTTAATGGCTGGGTGTTCATTAAGTTCAGCAAATCAATCCGCTCAAGAAAGCAAAACTTCCTCAGCAGTTGAAAAAAACCATGATTTTGATACGATGGGGGCTGAAGAGAAAGCGGATAAAGAAGTTGATTCATCAGTAGAGGATTGGTCTGAAAAATATGACGGCATCATCGCAAAGGTATATGGGGATGATTTTCATATGGCTTATAGTATGAGCGATATTGTAGGAAAGACGGATGATGAAAGCTTTTTGTGTGATTACAGTAAGTTGGATTTAACCGTGGAAAATAATTGCGTTTTGCTGGCCCAAGAGGCGGGAGATCACACGGACCGGACGGTAATATATGAGGTGGATGTGATTTCCGGTGAATGTGCGGTTAAGTATGATAATGATCAGGGCGAAAGCGTTGTGATCTGGTCCGGTAAAGGCCAGGCGGAAGGGACGGCCGCGGTTAAATTGAGCGGAGGAGCCAATTGTTTGAGGATCGAAGCATTGGACAATGACACCAGGCTGAAAATAAAATTGCAGTGCACAAAATAAATCAATTTTACAGTGTTTGGATATTAATATTTAAAATAGAATAACAACTGCTTATGCAGCAGAAGCGAAGAACAGTAAACTGACAGCCGGTTTGCTGTTTTTTATTTAGAATAAAAATTCAGGTCTTATAGAGAACCGCAAAAAAAATAAAAAATATTCTCAATTTCTCTTGACTGAGTGTAACTCTCAAGTGTTTTAATGAGGTTAGATTGATAAAAAATTTACAAAGAAAAAGGAGGGAAATCTGCTCAGGCAGAGAAAAAGTATGAATAATTTTGAATTTCAGCTGGCAACAAGGATTCATTTTGGGAAGGGAGAGGTGGAAAAATCCCTGGCCCGGGAAGTGCTTCTGTACGGAAAGAAGATTTTGTTCGTGTTTGATGAGATTCCGGCAAAGGCTTCCGGCCTATATGATCAGGTGCATGAGGTGTGCAGGAAAAATGGAATCGAAGTGACGGAGTTCACTGGAATCGAACCGAACCCCCGCCATACCACGGTCAACAAAGGGGCGGAGCTGTTAAGAAAATGTCAGGCGGACTGTATCGTGGCGGCAGGAGGCGGAAGCACCATCGACTGTGCAAAGGCCATCAGTTTTGCCGTGTATCATGACGGGGATGTTTGGGATTTTTATGAGCATAAGGTGGAGATCGAGCAGGTAAAACCGGTGATCGCCATTCCGACGCTGGCCGCTTCCGGCGCAGAGGTATCTTTCAGCTCAGTAATCAGTAATCTGGATAAAAAGAAAAAAATCGGATTGAGAAATGATAAGGAGAGGCCGGCAGCGGCTATTTTGGATCCTTCTTATACATTTTCAGTGCCCAAATTCCACACTGCCTGTGGAATTGTGGATATTATGAGCCATACATATGAAAGCTATTTCGATAATTATCCGCTTTGTATGCAGGATGGATTTTCAGAGGGTATTCAGAAAACATGTGTGGATAACGGCAGAAAAGTGATGATGTGTCCGGAGGATTACGATGCGCGCGCCCAGCTGATGTGGGCGGCGGTCATGTCCATTTCCCATCTGACCTCTTACGGAAGGGGGCCTTTGTATTCGCCGATTCACATGCTGGATCACATGATCGGGGCTTATTATGATATTGTGCACGGGGCGGGAATTGCGGTGCTTTCAATCGCATGGTTTAAATACTGTTTAAGCGACAAGACTGCGGCCAGATTTGCGCGCTGGGGTAAGAATGTGTGGGATATTGACGGAAACCAAAGCGATTATGCCATCGCTTCCCAAGCCATCGCAGCATTTGAGAATTTCTGTAAAGAGCTGGGCCTGCCCACCAGATTGTCCCAGGTCAACGTACCAAAAGAGGCGCTAAATGACATTGTCCACGATCTGTACGGCACAGTACCCTGTGACAAATGGTACCGTCCGATATGCAGCGAGCAGGAGTTGCTTGCAGTGCTGAAACTGGCTTATTGATGGATGAAAGAATAAGATTTTGACAAAGAAGGGAATTATCACAATGAAAAATCATTGGAATAGCGCTTATATGAAAAAATGGATCATTTCTGTGGCATTGCCCGTGTTGATTTTACTGATCCCCACAACGGAATCATTTACGCCGGTTCTGCGCATGTATCTGGCGATCACTCTTTGGAGTATTATGGCATTTGCATTTGAACTGCTCAACAATATGGCCACATCTCTGCTTTTGCTGTTTGGATATGGGCTGACGGGTGTCTGCAGTTTATCCGTTCCTCTCTCCGTATTTTCCACGGAAAGTGTTTGGATTACTTTGTGCGCGCTGGCGCTGGTGACGCTGATCCAAAAAACACACATTCTGGAGCGGCTGGCCTATACGCTCAGCGATAAAGTAGGGGGATCTTATGTGGGAATTGTGTACGCCGTAGCCGTATTTTCCCTTTTGGCGCGTCTGCTTTTACAGGGAGCTTTAGCCGGAGTGGCGGCTTTGGCGGTGGCATATGGGATCAGCAGCGCTTTGGGATACGGAAAGAGCAAGGCGTCTGCCGGAATACTGCTTACCAGCGCATTTGTATATCTGGACAGCAATTATTTTCTCTATTCGCCGGACTATATTGCCGTGGCCTATAACGGGGCCAACGAAGTGACCTCCATTTCCACCAATTATATGAATTTTTTCCTGGACAATGCGGTTCATATTATCCCGCTGGTATTGTCTGTGGCGGCAACTGCGTGGATATGCAAACCGGAAGAAAAGATGGGAGAGGTCAGCTTCTTTAAAGAAAAACTGAAGGAACTGGGGAAATGGGAGGCCGCCGAAAAGAGAATGCTCTGCATTCTTCTGGCCTTGACCGTTTACCTGTTTACCAGCCGCTGGCATGGACTGGGCATGGTATACGGCTTTGTAGCCGCCCTTGCGCTGGCATTTGTTCCTGGTATGGAACTGGGAGATAAAAGCGACCTGGGGAAAATAAACTGGGGCGCATGGCTGTTTGTAGGAGCATGTATGAGCATCGGCGTGGTGGGAGCAAAAGCAGGATTCGGAACATTTATTTCCGGCCTGGCACTGCCTTATATGAAAGGAATGACCAATATTCCATTTATGGCGGTGAGCTATCTGCTGGCGGTTGTTCTTAACTTCATTATGACTCCGGCTGCGATTTTAAGCCTTTTGGGAGCGCCGCTGGCTCAGATCTGCGTGGACTATGGGCTGAGCGTGCAGGCGGCAATTCATATGATTTACCAGGGCGGTTCCCAGCTGATCTTCTGTTATGAGGCCAGTCTTTATATGATCGCATTTTCCTTTGGGATGATGAAGAATAAGGACGTGGTTAAGGTGATGTCTTTAAAATTTGTGATACAGACGATAGGGACGTTTACTATTGGATTAGTGTGGTGGCATTTGCGGGGGATTATTTAACATTTGGCTTTTTTTACATTAAGGGTGAAGGCATTTTGGAAAATGCCTTCACCCTTTAATGCGAAGCACCTGGTCTTTAACATAAAAAATTCACTTCTTGACTTTTGTATCATTCCATGCTAACATTTAGTAAACTGACCGTCGGTCTAAAAGGTGGTGAATCGATTATGAGCAGACATAAAGAGCCAGAAGTAAGAAAAAGCGAGTTATTGGATGCGGCACAAAAGCTGTTCGCTGAAAAGGGCTATGCAAAAACAACGGTTACAGATATTTTGAACGTACATGGGCTGTCTAAAGGGGTATTCTATTATTATTTTAAATCAAAAGAAGAGGTTATGGATGCGATTATTCAGCGTATGGTAGATGATATGGCAGATCATGCCAGGAAGATTGTGGAAGATCCTGATATGACCCCGCCCCAGAAGATATTTGCCATTTTGATGGGCCAGGGCCAATCAGAGGAGATGATAAAGGGAAAGGAAGATATGACCCGTCAATTTCACGAGGTTCAAAACGCTGAGATGCACCAAAAAAGTTTAGCGTTAAGTATAAAGAATCTTGCGCCTGTTATGGCGGAAATATTTAAAGAAGATAACGGAGCTGACGCATTTTCCACGGATTATCCGCAGGAAACAATGGCTTTGTTGCTGGCTGCAGGGCAAGTGATTTTTGATGAAGGATTATTTCACAGGAGTGAAGAAGAGAACGCCCGGTATGCGGCGGCTTTTATTGAAATGATGGAAAAGACATTAGGGGTTCCCACGGGATATTTTAATGAACTCAAGAAAATATTTGCATGATATTTGTGTCACGCATGTATCATGCAAATTTTTTTATATCAATAATAAACTGACGGTCAGTTTATATAGGAGGTTTCAGAATGAAAGAGAAAATTCTTGTTACACCATCACCCAAAAACTTTAATTTAATGGTGCTGGGCCAGATTATATCAATTCTGGGGTCGGCGCTGCTGCGGTTTGCGCTTTCCCTGTACGTTTTGGATACAACAGGCAGCGAATCTTTATTTGCCACGATGTTTGCCATATCCAATATACCGCTTTTGCTTGCACCGCTTGGCGGAGCAATTGCAGATCGGTTTAACCGGCGCAACCTGATGGTGATATTTGATTTTACCAGCAGTGCGATTGTATTGTCCCTGATTTTATTTATGAATAAAGGCGGCATTTCTATCTTTACGGTTGGAGTTACCATGGTGCTTCTTTCCATTGTCAGCGCCCTTTATACTCCGGCTGTAACGGCGAGCATTCCACTGTTGGTCGAGAAGGGAAAATTGGAGGGAGCCAATGGTCTTGTGCAGGCGGTACAGGCATTGTCTGCTGTTGCTGCTCCGGTTCTGGGCGGGATACTATATGGAATTATGGGCTTCAGAACCGTTGCTGCGGTCAGCTGTATCTTATTTTTCCTGTCGGCTGTAATGGAGATTTTCATCAAGATACCGTTTGAGAAAAGACAATGGGCTGGACGCATCATACCAACCATCACAAGGGATATGAAGGAAGGTTTTCTATATGTCATTAAGCAGAAATTCATCCGGAAGGTCAGCATGATTGCTGTTTTGCTGAATCTGGTGCTGGTTCCTTACTTCCTTGTAGGAGCTCCGATTGTTCTGCGGGTAACGATGCAAAGCGGGGATACCTTGTATGGAATCGGAATGGGACTTATTAATTTTGCCACCATATTAGGCGCACTGTCCATTGGTTTTTTTGCAAAAAAAATGAGATTGAAAACACTTCACCGCTGGCTTTTTGCCTGCTCCCTAATGATGATATTCATGGCGGTATCCCTGATGCCGTTTGTGCTTGGGATGGGATATTACCCTTCCTTTATCCTGTTTATGCTGGGGGCTGTTCCTATTGCGGCGAGCATGACGATGATTTCTATTTACATCATCACAAAGGTTCAAAGGGTAACGCCCAACGAAAATCTTGGAAAAGTCATGGCAATTATTACGGCGGTCGCCCAATGCGCTGCGCCGCTGGGCCAGATTCTGTATGGTGTTATTTTTGAAAAATGGAGCGCTCAGATATTTATACCGACATTATTTGTCAGCATTGTGACGCTGCTTTTGGGTGTCCTGACGCGGCAGCTGTTAAAATGTGAGGAGGAGCTGTCATAATAGTTAGAAAAATGAGACGATTCAGGAAATTAATAAGGAGGCCATACCATGTACGGCAAAATGATTCTAAGCGATATACGGAAAAGTAAGCTGATCTCAATCACAATCGCGGTATTTATCACGACGGCAGCGGCTCTGACATCGGCAGCGTCCATGCTGGGAATAAATTTATTCGGTGCGGTCAATCATCTGATGGAGGAAGCTAAGGCAGTCTAGTTTATGCAGATGCATTCCGGTGATGTTGACGGGCAGCAGGTCCAAAACTTCGCGGATACGCAGGGAAATGTGGAGAAATATCAACTGGCACAATTCCTCAATATGAACGCATCGGAGATTTTCATAGGGGAAAATTCTCTGGAAGGAAGTGTGCAGGATAATGGCTTTTCCACGCAAAACGAAGAATTCGATTTTTTATTGGATTTAAATGGTGATATCATTCATCCGGCTGACAGTGAGGTCTATGTCCCTCTCTGCTATAAAAAGGACGGCAGCGCCAAATCAGGCGATATGATGACTGTACATGGCGTGCCGCTCATGGTTGCCGGTTTTTTACGCGATTCTGCGATGAACGCCGATATTGCCGGCTCCAAACGTTTTCTTGTCAGTGAAAATGATTTCAGGGATTTGAAAAGCTTTGGCAGTATGGAATATTTGATTGAGTTCCGTTTGAAGGACCAAACGGAATTTCCGGCATTTCAGGCGGATTATTTCGCGGCAGGACTGCCTGCAAACGGTCCGCCTGTGATCAGCCGCCCGCTGCTTACTTTGATGAACGCCATAACAGACGGCATGATGATTGCAGTGCTGATCATGATAAGTATTCTTGTGATTATCGTGGCAATTCTCTGTATCCGCCTTACGCTTCTCGCCAAAGTCGAGGAGGATTACAGGGAGATCGGTGTGCTGAAAGCGGTAGGGCTGCGCTCCAAGGACATTGCAAAGCTGTATTCGGCCAAGTACGGAGCGATTGCCGGATCATTATGTATTTTGGGATTTCTGCTCTCGTTTCCTTTCTCTGTCCCATTGACAGAGAATATGCGTATGTACATGGGAGACAGCGGCAGGGGAGTGGCTGCGCCATTCATAGGTATCCTCGGGGCTTCGATCATATTTCTTGCAGTGATATGGTATGTGAAAGCCGTTTTGCGGCAGTTCCGTAAAATACCGGCGGCACAGGCAGTTCGGTATGGCGCTCCTATAGAAAAATCGAAAGCAGCAAAAGGATTTCGTTTCAGCGAGAACAGGCTCCTTTCCCCCAATGTTTTCCTGGGTCTCAAGGATGTGTTTTCCCGTAGGAAACTCTATGTGACCATGTTTGCTGTACTTGTTATAGCGTCATTTCTCTTAATCGTTCCGCAGAACATCTATCATACTATTTCGGCAAGAAGTTTTATGACCTACATGGGGATTGGTGAAAGCGATCTCTCGGTTCATTTTTCGCAAACACAGACAGACGACGTTTCGTCCGCAGCAGAGGACTTAATCGCCGCACTTGAGGCGGATGAGAATGTTGAAAGATATACGGTACTTTCCGGCATGGTGTTTAGTATGCCAAAGGAGGATGGACGCATGGAACGGCTGCGGGTAGATTTGGGCGACCATAACGCCTTCCCTGTCATGTATTCATTGGGCGGCGCGCCGGCAGCTGATACAGAGATTGCACTTTCTTCACTGAACGCTGAGGAGCTTGGAAAAACGCTGGGCGACGAACTGACGTTAATTGTGGACGGTGAAGAAAAACACATGACCGTATGCGGCATTTATTCTGACATCACGGGGGCCGGGAAAACGGCAAAGGCCTCGTTTGAAACAAGAGATGGTGATTTAATGCGGGTGATTATTCCGGTAGAACTCAGAGATAGGGCTTCAACCGTGGAAACGGCGTCGCGGTATCAGTCGGAGTTTCCGTTCGCTGCGGTAGCGGCCGCTGATGAATACGTGCGCCAGACATTCGGCGGCACATTGGATGCTATACGGAAAGCGTCTTATGCGTCTTTTGCCGTTGCTGTATTGCTTACCATACTGGTCACATTGCTGTTTATGAAAATGCTGGTGGCAAAAGACCGGTATTCAATTGCAGTGCTGAAATCAATGGGATTTACCAATGGGGATATTCGCAGGCAGTATATGACGCGTTCCGTGATTGTGACAGCACTTGGGATTGTCGCCGGTATTATTCTGGCTGACACCTTGGGAGAGGCTGTCGGAGGAATATTGATTTCTTCTTTTGGTGCTACAAGATTCAACTTAGTAGTAAACCAGTGGTTTGCTTACCTGTTTTCTCCGCTGTTGATTGGGGGCTGTGTGATGATTGCCACGGTGCTGGGGGTATCGGATATCCGACGGTTGAAAATTTCGGAATATATTAAGGAGGCATAAAATATGTCGAATATCGTCATTGGAAAAAATATAGTGAAAACCTTTGGAACCGGCATGGAACCGGTGAAGGTGCTGAATTTAGTTAATGCAGAAATCGGAAGCGGTGAGTTCGTCGCAGTGATGGGGCCTTCCGGCTCCGGAAAAACCACGCTGCTTCACGTGCTTTCCGGCATGGACAGCATTACAAGCGGATCGGTGAAGTTCAAGGATGACGAATTGTCGGAAATGAGCGAAAACCAGCTTGCGGATTTGCGTCGGACAAAGATGGGATTCATCTTTCAACAGCCTACCATGCTAAAGAACCTTAACCTCTTGGACAATATCATCCTTCCAGCAGTGCCGGACGGCAGACATGCGGCTGCCAAACTCGTACAAAAGGCAAAGATCTTGATGAAGAAGATGGGGATTGACGGGCTTGAAGACAGGGATATCCGGGAGGTTTCCGGCGGACAGCTTCAGCGTGCCGGAATCTGCCGCGCCCTGATGAATGATCCGGAGATTCTCTTTGCCGATGAACCGACTGGTGCGGTTAATTCTAAAACGGCGGAGGAAATTATGGGGCTGCTTGTGGAGATCAACAGAGAAGGCACAGCGATCCTTCTTGTGACCCACGATCCGTTGGTCGCCGCTAAAGCCGACAGGGTGCTTTTTATGAAAGACGGGAATATTGTTTCTGAGCTGATGCTGCAAAAGTTCGGAGGAAAGGATATGGAGGCGAGGACAGAAAGAGTATTGGCAAAGATGGCGGCTGTTGGAATTTAGGAATTAGGGGCGCACGGCTCCGCCTCACGATTCCGGGCTGGTTTTCGCTGGCATGGCTAAAAATTTCAATCCCTTACCCATTTCCACCAACTACACAGCGGGGAAGGTATCTGGGCAGAGAAAAGTTTGATGACGGTAACTCGTGTGCAGAGCCTGCGGGTTACCGTTTATTGGCTGTTCCAGAGTGCTTTATCAGAGGAAATATCAGAAAGATTTTATAGGGATATGGATTATTTGAACGTGCCATGTTAAAATAAAGTGTGTAATATGATTGAAAATGTGAAAGGAGATGTGTTATATGATTAAGTCAAATTTGGCAGAACGCCTGGAGGATTTGAATTATACTGAGGCAGACGCAATCCATGCGTTAAAAACAGAGCTGGAAAGAGGAATTGAAAGTATGGAACAGGGACAGTTGTACACCATTGAAGAAGCATGGAAGGAGATCGATGCGGTATAGAGCCTATGGAAAAACGAAAGAATTATAAGATACGTTTGACGCCAGAGGCAAAACGCGATATCTTAGAGACTAAAAAATATATTTTAACTACATTTAAGTACCGTGAAACAGCAGAGTCTTTTTCCAATAATATGAAACGAGCTATATCGAAGTTGAGCCCATTTTCAGAAGCATATGCAAACACGGGCCTGATGATTCAAGAATCAAGCGAATCCGCTATATCGAATAAAAATCACATCATTAAAGTCTTCAACATCATTCTCAACGATCCCCAATCTTATCGGTATGTACTCCCACCTAAATAGTTATACATCGGTATTCACGCAGAACCACATTTACATAGAACGTGAAGGGATTTTCAGAAATGCCTTCACGTTTTACTTTAAACGTCAGGTCATTTACTGCGAATCCTGTAACCACTTATGCAAAAATGTCAACATGGCATATTTTCCCTAAATAAAAAACCAAGTTATCAGATAACAACTGTGTATATCACAAAAACTATGCAAAAACCCCATAAAAACCCATAATTATCTAAAAATATCATTGACATGGCATGGCATAAATGGTATATTTTAGCTATTCAAATATGTGATAAGGAGCCATGTCATGAAGGAAGATAAAAAATTTGTAGCGTCCTACAAACTGATCAAAGAAGACATCATAGCAGACATCCTCAGCGGCATTTATGAAAAAGGCGCCCGCATCCAAAGCCAGAACTATTATTCCGATAAATTCCAGGTGAGCCGCACGACGGTGCGGAACGCTTTCTATGAGCTGGAAGAGCGGGGAGTATTGGAATGTGTAAAGGGAAAGGGAACCTTTGTAAAGAACGTGGATTTCTTAGAGAAAAAAGAAGTGAACAAACTGTATGACCCGGAAGCTGAACGGACCAGACTGAAGCCGTCGCCCACATTTCATGTGGTGAAAATTGCGGAAGACAGGGCGGATTACCGGCTGGCAAGGCAGTTAGGCATCAGCGAGGGAGATCCGGTGGTGTGCTTGGAGCGGGTGCGCATGGTGGACAAGATCGCCGGAAACTATCAGATCAGCTTTATCAATAAAAAGCTGGTGGAGGACATTGATTTTGAGAGCGAGGATATGGAAAAGGGATCGCTCTATCAGGTTTTAATCAATAAGGCCGGGCTGATTCCCCAATATTCCGATGAGATGATACGGGCGGTAGCCTGCCCCGAACACATTTCCCAGTATTTTTATATTAAGAAGAATGATCCCATTCTCCTGATATCCCGGACGACTTATACCATTGAAGGGATTGTGATGGAGTTCTGTCTGGATTATGAATGCACTGATGTAAACGGATTAAAGATAAGAAGGTAGATAGACGTGGGGATACAATTGATTGTGTGTGATGTGGATGGGACCTTGATCGGAACGGACCGGAAGGAACCGGAAGAGTTGGAGACACTGGCGGATTTGATCGGACGGTACCGGATACCGTTTACCATTGCCAGTGGAAGAATACCGGCCAGGATTGAAGGGCTGGCGAAACGGCTTAACCTGAAACTGCCTGTGATCGGCTGCAACGGGGCCTGCGCTTTTTGGGGCGATGAGTATCTGTGGAACGATTTTTTGCCGGCAAAGCAGCTGAGGGACGGAATCGAGGCGGCGGACAGACTGGGAATGTCCGTGGTATTTACGGACGGGAAGAAGGAATGGGCCTGCCGCAAGACGCCCTGGGTGCGGGATTTGATGGAAAACTACGGGCGCTATGACGGCATATGGAAACCGGAAGGGACGGAGTGGGACAGCATTCGGATGCAGAAGGTGCTGATCGCCGATGCCAAAAATAAAGAAGACGCTTCTTTTGTGCTTGAGAAGTTTCTTCCATATAAAGAGGTCCTGAACCTGGTACAGTATGAGGACGGGGTGCTGGATATTACGACGAAAAGCAGTGATAAAGGAACCGGGGTGAAGCGGCTGGCCGAATCCCTTCACATACCTGCCGGAGATATCATGGCAATCGGGGATCATAAAAATGATATCGGCATGATCCGGTTTGCCGGAATCGGGGCAGCGGTCGGCAATGGGACTGAGGAACTGAAACAATGTGCGGATTATGTCTGCAGAAATGAATTGGCCGCAGGGGTTATTGAAGCGGTCAGGGCCTTTTATTTATCGGAGGAATTGGAAGATGAGAGATAAAAAACATACCGTCGAACCATATCTTTGGCTGGCTCCAACCATTATTTTATTTGCGGTGTTCACATTTTATCCGTTTATCAAGACGGCATATATGAGCCTGTTTATCGTTAATTCCATGGGGGAGACGAAACGGTTTGTGGGACTGGCCAATTATCTGTACATATTTCAGGATGCAAAATTCGTCAAATCCATTGTCAATACATTTGTCTATGTGCTCATATCCGTTCCGGCGTCCAAGATAATCGGGCTGATGTTAGCGCTTCTGGCAAATAAAAAGAGAAAGACATCCTCCATTTACGAAGTGCTGTTTTCCTTGCCTATGGCCATGTCCATGTCCGTGTCGGCGATTATTTTCCAACTGCTTTACAATCCTTCCTTTGGTGCGGTTAATTACATTTTCCATCTGAACATTAACTGGCTGAATGATGAGAGATATGCCATGCTGGCCATCGGGATTATATCGATCTGGATGTCCAGCGGATATGCATTTTTGTTCATGCTGGCGGCAGTACGCAATGTTCCGGAGGATATATTGGAGAGCACTGACTTAGAGGGGGCGTCCTGGTGGCAGAAGGTGCGGTATATCTATATGCCTTTGACCTCGCCCACCATGTTTTTCCTCATCTGCACCAGTCTGGCAAGCTCCATGATGATGACTGCGCTGGTAAATGTTCTGACAGACGGAGGGCCGTTTCACTCAACCCAGACCATCATTCATTACATGTACAGCCAGTTTGCGGTGGCGGGAAATTATACCAATGCATTTCCGGCGGCTATCGTGGCATTTATCCTGGCCGCGGTTATGACATGGCTCAGTTTCCTTTATGAGAAAAAGGGGGTTCACTACCAATGAAAAAATACGGTAAAAAAACGCGGGGTGATGTTGTCTGTCAGGTATGTCTGATCGCGTTAGGGCTTATTATGGCTTCGCCGATCCTGTATGCGCTGTCCTTGTCTCTGATGCGCCCCCAGTCCATTTTGTCCCAGCCGCCTAAGCTGGTGACCGCTGATTTTTATGTGGAAAATTATAAGATCGCTTTAGAGAGCACCATGTTGGCGCGGTATTCGGTAAATTCCTTTATCATCGCCACAGTGTCCAGCCTGTTCCGGGTGCTGTTTGCATCCATGGCGGCGTTTGCGTTCGCGTTTTTCGAATTTCCGCTGAAAAAGCTGCTGTTTGGAATGACGCTGGCTACCATGATGATTCCGCCGGATGTGCTGGTGGTGACAAATTATATAACGGTTTCCAAGATGGGGCTTTTAAATACATATGCGGGGATGTGCATCGTGTTTTTGGTGGCGGCGGTGAACATTTTTCTGTTCCGCCAGCAGTTTATGAGCTTTTCTAAGGAACTGAAAGAGGCTTCCCATATCGATGGATGCAGCAATTTGTGGTTCTTTATAAAAATATTAATACCGACGAATAAGCCAGTCATAGTGACTGTTTTTATATCTTCCTTTATCAGCGTTTGGAATCAGTACCTGTGGCCCATGGTAATCACCAGTGAAGATGCCATGCGGACGGTGCAGGTGGGCGTGGGAATGCTTAAATTTCCGGAAGGCACCGCTTATGGGCCATTGATGGCCGGGGCGGTGATCGCGCTGCTGCCCACCGTGGTGCTGTTTGTGCTGTTCCAAAAGAAGATAGTCGGCGGTATGATGAATGGTTCTGTGAAAGGTTAAAAAAGAAGGGAAAAAGAAGATGAAAAAGAGAGCAACGGCCATCGGAATGGCAGCAATACTTGGAATTTCCTGTTTAACAGGATGTGGAAATGGAAACGGAGCACAGGCAAGCGCCGGAGCCCAGACAAGCGGGGCGCAGGAGCAAGCCGCCTCCCAGACGGAAGACGGTGTGACGGAAATTGAATTCTGGCATTCCATCAGCGGGGAGCTGGCGGAAAAGTTAGGCGAGATGACAGAGAATTTCAACAACACGGTGGGAAAAGAGAAGAAGATAAAGGTTACCACAGTATATCAGAACTGGCCCGGCACCGATAAGCTGGTCACGGTTATGCAGGCCAAGGACATTGCAAACCATCCGGACCTGATCCAGATTTACGGGGAAAATATGAACATTGTCAGAGACTATGAACGGATGGTATGGGTAGAGGATTACATCAACCGCCCGGATTCCGCGGTGAAAAAGGAAGATCTGGTTCCCAATGCGGCAGAGGCATTTTCCATTGACGGAAAGATGCTGGGAGCGCCGCTTACCCTCTCCACTCTGCTTTTATATTACAACCAGGATATGTTCGAAGCGGCCGGGATCGATACGCCTCCCGCGACCATCGCCCAGATGGCAGAAGATATGACAAAGCTGACCCAAAAAGAAGGGGATACCACAAAAGTATACGGTTTAAATCTCTGCCCCAACAGCTATGAACTGAACAGCTGGATTGCCGGACAGGGAGAAGTCTCCTATTTTGGCGACAATGAAAGCGGCCGCAAAGCGCCTATGACAAAAGTGATTATCGATGAAAATGGAACCTTAGACAGCTTTTTGACCCAGTGGGACAAAGTGATCCGGACCGGCGGCCTGAAATACCAGGTGGACAATATGAACGAAGAATTCGCCAACCAGCAGCACGCCATGGTCATCATGTCCAGCGCCAGAATCCAGATCATGAAAGGTCTGATCGGTGATACGTTTAAATGGAGCGTGGCCGATCTTCCGAAAGTAAATGAAAGTGATAACGGCGGAGCTTCCGTCAGCGGCGGCGGCCTGTTCATGATCAATAAGGACGATCCAAAGAAATTAGAGGCTTCCTGGGAGTTCATCCAATACTGCCTGTCCCCGGAAACCCAGCTGTTCTGGAGCCAGAATACCGGATATGTGCCGGTGAATGAAAAAACCTATGATCTGCCTGAGATGACAGAATTTTTAGAAAAGGAACCGGAACTTAAAACAGCAATCGCCCAGATCGAGCATTCCAGCCCAATGCTTCAGGAGCCATACTATCCAAACGCAGGTGAGATAAAAACTGTGGTGAAAGAGGCATTAATCCTGTTTGCGAAAGGGGATTTATCCAAAGAGGATACGGCAAAATCCATTATCGAAGGCTGTAATGCGGCGATCAACGATTATTATAGGGCTAATCCTTTAGATTAAGGAAGGAACGGGCAATATGGAGAAAAAACATGTGATAATAGACTGTGATCCGGGAGCGGATGACGCCCTGGCCTTAATGCTGGCATTAAATTCCGAAGAGCTGATCATCCATGGAGTGACCGTTGTGGCAGGAAACCGGGATGTGGACAAGTGCGCCCAAAATGCGTTAAAAGTTCTGGAACATTACAGGAAGACAGAAATTCCGGTGGCAAGAGGAGCCGAAAAGCCGTTAAAACGGTCTCTGTGTATGGACGACATCTATTCCGGCCGGGACGGAATGGCAGAAACATTTCTGCCATTTAACGGCACCCCAACAACCAAAGAAAATGCGGTAGATCTGATAATAGAAACAGCCAGACAGTACCCGGGAAAACTGACAATTATCTCTACCTCTCCTATGACCAATCTGGCGGAAGCTCTGTTAAAGGAGCCTCAATTAGCGAAAGATCTGGCATCAATCATCACCATTAACGGCTCTTACGGCGTCTGCCGGAAAGAGGGCATATATAATGCCAGGCGGGAATGGAACGTGAGCGTGGACCCGGAAGCGGCCAAGATCGTTTTGGAATCCGGGATTCCCATATGGGCCATGGGAGTGGACGTGACGGGACAGCTAACCAATGAAATCCATGACAGCTTAGTGCGGTCGGGCACGCCTGGAACCATGCCTCATCGTTTTTTGACGGATGCCAAGCGCTTTTTGGCGACGAGAGGATTGGAACCTGCCGGTTTATTCGTGGACGCCATGGCGGTGGCATATGCGGTGGACCCGCAGATCGCCGGTTTTGTCAACGGAAAGACCGCGGTGGAGACCATGGGAGAGATTACGACGGGAATGACGCTGTTTGATAATGCAGGGAATTTTGATAACTCCTCAGATCTGAATGCAGCTTATCATTATGATTTTAAACGGCTGACCGAGCTTTTGGCCTGCCGTGTGCTGGCCTGCGGGGCTGCAGTTACCGAATAGAAAAATCCGCAGCAGCGGCTAAAGGAGTTTATATGAGATTATCAACATCAACGAATATATTATTTGCCAGGCCGGGCAGCCGGACGGTGCCGCTGAAAGAGACGCTGAGATTGGCAAGTGAGGCGGGATTTGACCGTTTTGATATGTGTTTTTACGACTGGGTTCTTCCGGGCTCTCCGTTTTTGACGGAGGGCTGGAGAGAATGGATCGAAGACACGGCACAGGAGATGAGGCGCCTTGGGGTGTCCTTCGGGCAATGCCATGCTCATTTTTATGATTTTTTATCACCGGATATGACGGAAGAGGAGAAGAAATACCAGCAGGAGTTGGTACTGCGCTCCATTGAATGCTGTGCGGTTTTGGGAGCCGGTGTATGCGTCACCCACCCGGAGACAGTCCGGGGAGATGTGCGTTTTATCAGCTCTTCCCGGAATGCCAACTATGAGTATTTTTCAAGGCTTATGGAGGAAGCGGGGCGGTTTGGAATCTCCCTCGCCATCGAGAATATGTGCGATTATTCCATGGCGCCTTTGAGAAAATACTGTTCCAGTCCGGAAGAACTGGTGGATTTAATCAACACGATTCACATTCCGGAGATCGGCATCTGCTGGGATTTTGAACATGGAGAGATCATGAGACAGGATCAGCGGGCCGCTCTGCTTCATATCGGGAAACGCCTGATGGCTACCCATGTGTCGGATACTCACAGCATGACCGACGCATCTTTGATGCATGTGATGCCCTTCTTTGGGAATATGGATTGGGAGATTATCATGAAGACGCTGAAGGAAATCGGGTACCGGGGAGATTTTTCGTTTGAGGCTCATAATTATGCTAACCGGCTGCCGGATGAGGTGCTTCCTACAGCATTGAAGTTAAGTTTTGAAATCGGACAGCATCTGCTGTCCCTTGGCTAGCCGGAAATTTACATCAAGGGTGAAGGCATTTTCGAAAATGCCTTCACCCTTGATGTAAATTTTTAAGCTACGGCAGATAGTAATTGATGTCATCAGACGGCCATAAGCTGAGGTCAAAATCATATTCCGAGGAGGAACCGGAAAAGTAGATGGAACCTTTTCCGGTTTTTGTATGGACTGTCGTATCAATTTCTAATGTCTGATCGCCATCCGTTTCCATGTTTGCCAAAGTGACGGATGTTCCGTCTGAATCCAGGTATATGAGCTGGATTTCTCCCATCACCCGCGTAATCGATCCCTTTACCGTGAGATCCGTATCCTCAGGCGCTTCTATTTTTATCAGTCCGCGCTGTTCTTTTAAAATAATTTTGCCGCTTAATTCATAGTGGTCTTTTTCTGCATGGGCATGAAGGGGATTATAATAAGTCTGGGTAATCCCGCCGGTTTCCGTATCGCCGGCTTCCACTGCTTCGAATGCGGAATGGTCATCAGTTTCAATTGGCTCTATGAGCTCTGCTGCTGATGCAGAGCTGATCTCGACGGAAGCATTTGACCGGGAATTCACCGGAGAAGAACAGCCGGTGCAAAGCAAACATATGGCTAATAATAAAATCCTTTTTTTCATTGGAAGAGATTCCCTTCTGTTTTTATCTGCCTGACGGCAAACGATGTATGAGCCTATTATACCGTCTGGCGGTAAGGCTGTCACCTTTCATTTCTTACGATTATTTCCGGGAGAAGGGCCACCAATCACGGTCAATTTTTTCCATTAATCTCTGCCGGACAGTTTCTCTGGACAGGTTGGAGGTGAATAAGATCTCAATCTCGTATTTTCTGCTGGAATTACGCGAATCGTTATGATGGATATAGGCATCAAAGTCGTATTCGATATCATCGACCATAAGGATCATATCGTGATCGGTAAATTCTACTTTTTTGGGCTTTTTAAACCGTAATAGTTTCCGCCCGGTCTTTTTAATCAGATGAAAGTAATCATTGACTATGGTATCAATGTCTTCTTCAGACCCGCCGTTATTTAATTTATCAATTGCATTCATCAGCCGGTCCTCTATATCGGGCACAAAAAAATACAGTAATTTCTCTAATATACTCACAGATGATCCCCTCCGATTAATCCAAAGACTTCTTATGTTCTACTATAATGCGGCCCTGGCTGCAATGCAAGAAAAATACCACAAATTTCCTGATCCATGATAAAATAATAGCCAAATGGAAAAAGCAGGAGCGCCTGCACAAGTGCGAAAAGGCTGAACTGCTGTAAATGTGAGCGGAGGACTTGAAAATGTGGATTGACAAAAAGCAGGAACTGAAAACTTCATATTACCGCAGTTTTATTGCCTTGATTGCGGTTCCGATCCTGCTGATCATCCTCATTTCCACAGGGATTATCCGATCCATGATGCGGGATGCGGCCATCAAAACGATCAGGCGGGCCCAGGATAATATTGTATCCACGCTCAACACGGAAATAAAAGATGTTTCCATGCGGCTGTCCCATCTGATTTATGTCAATGATAATGAAATCATGAAAAAGGCGGCCAGGACGGATACGGATGATATCGCAAATCTTCATGCGGCGGCCGGAGATCTGACCGAGTCCTTTAACTATGCCATGGTTCCGGTTCAGGATGTGCTGTCCACAATCTTCTATATGAAAAGCGGCAGGTCTACCTATATGAAGGACGACGTCCTTTTAGCAGATGAAGAGGTGAAGGAATCCGACTGGTATCAGGCGGCTTTAAAGGATAAGAATATGGTAAAAACCGGTTTTTATAATACGGGTGTCACATTTTCCTACCGGGTGTCCAATGCCTTTACTCTGGCGGCGGGCCTGTCTCCCGGGATCGATGTGGACCGGGACGGCAATATTGAGATGGTAGCCGTATTTGTGTCCTCTAAGGTGGGCAATCTGATCCGGGATTATGATAAGGAAGGCGTGCTGGGTTCCACGATGATTCTTGGAAAGGATGGGGAAATCCTCTTTGACAGGCAGAATGCCGGGGAACTTTTGCCGGAAAACAAAGCATTTTTAAAAGAAGGGGTAACGAAAGAGCGGATAAAAGGGAAACAGTACGTTTATGTGACGTCCCAGGAGCCGGAGAGCGGATGCAGGATTGTGAGCGTGGTGGCTTCGGAGACGCTGACAAAATCATTTAACAGGACTGCGATGGCAATAATTGCGGTTACTTTGTTCCTGTTCCTGTTGTTCTATTTTTTCTCCAGCTATTTCCTCAAAAATATTATCGAACCCATTCACAACACCGTGGAAGGGATGAAAAAAGTGGAGGAAGGAAACTTAAACGTTCATGTGGAACCGGCAGGGCAGGCGGAACTGTGCACCATGATCCATTCCTTCAATCAGATGACCCGTCATCTGGGGCAGCTGATCCAGGACAACGAGGAACACCAGCAGAAGAAGCATGAGGCGGAGATACGGGCGCTCCAATCCCAGATCAATCCTCATTTCCTCGTAAATTCTCTGAGTTCCATCCGGTTTATCGCCCAGGTATCCAAGTTTGATTCCATAGCCAGGATGGCGGAAGCGCTGATGAAGATTCTGTCCTGCTCCTTCCGCAGCAACTCCGGGTTTTATACGCTGAAAGAGGAACTGGAGGTATTGGATAGTTTTATCTATCTGATGCAGATCCGGTATTCCAACGGATTTGAAATCGAATATGAGATTGAGGATGCCTGTTTGGACTGTCTGCTTCCGCGGCTGATTTTACAGCCTGTGGTGGAAAATTCCATCGTCCATGGCTTTACCGAACTGATAGACGAGATCGGAAAGATACGGATATCGGCCCGGCAGCAGGAACATGTTCTGGTCATTCAGATCGAAGATAATGGAAAAGGCATGACTCAGGAAGAGATCAGAAGTATTTTCGATAAGGAAGACAGGGAAAAACAAGAGAATCAGAGCATCGGCATCACCAACGTCAATACCAGGCTGGTGCTGAACTATGGAAATGACTGTGAATTTACGATGAAGAGTGAAAAGGGAGTTTATATGAGGACCGTGATCCGGCTTCCGATCAGGCGAAAGGGGGACAAGGACCGATGAAAAATGTGTTGATTGTGGATGACGATACCATTGTCAGAATAACGCTTCACGCTTTGGTAAAATGGGAAGATTTAGGGTATCAGATCGTGGCGGACGCCATTCATGGGGAGCAGGCGCTGCAATGTCTGAAGGAGCATGACATTGACCTGGTGATTACGGATATGAAGATGCCGGTTATGGATGGAATCGGTCTTTTAAAGGAGATGAACCGCCTTCCGAGGATGCCTAAGGTGCTGGCACTCAGCGGTTATGACGATTTTACTCTGGTAAGAGATGCCTTCCGCCTGGGAGCTCTTGACTATCTTTTAAAAGCCGATCTAAATGAAGAGCTTTTGACATCCATGCTGGAGCGCCTGAACCGGGAAGAGTGGGGACAGAGCGGGGAACGTGGAGACGAAAAGGTTTCCGATCAGGCCGAAGAAGTATTTGGCGGGCGTCAGCTGGCGGATCTTGCCGTAGGAAGACGGGAAAAGCATCCGGGATTTCCAAGCGGAGAATATCTGGTGGTTCAGTTTGAGATCGAAGATTTCCTGCGCCATGCGGGCCGGTTTGACGGAAGTTTGGAAGAACAGCTGACAAAGCCAATGCTGGAATTTGCAGGACAGATTCCCAGAGTGGTGGCCCACTGCGTGCTGGGAACCATTTCTCCCTCCCGCTATGTGATGCTGTACTGCATTAACGATAAAGAGCAGTATAGGGAAAATGTGGTTTCCACCTGCCGGCAGCTGTGCAGGGTCTGGAATAACTATATGAATCTTTCCGTTTCCGCCGGAATCAGCAGTATGGGGAACGGCTGTTCTCAGTTTTTAGACAGATTTGAGGAGGCGGGACAACAGCTGAGACTCAGGTATTTAAAAGGCCAGGCGCAAATCTGCTATCCTTGGGAAAAGGATGCGGTAATCTTTTCCCAGGTGCAGGAGGCAGGAACGGTCTATGAAAAACTGCTTCACGGTCTGCTGGTCGGCGATGAGCTGACGGTGAATGAAGAAAAGAAATCGTTATTCGGGGAATTTTACCAAAACGGGCTGGAACCGGCAAAAGAGAGGTGCCTGCAGCTGATCTGTCAGCTGGCATGGCTGCTTCAGGACAGCCACGACGATATCAATTCCCTGTTTGCGGACGAAGTGAATTATTATGAGAAGATCCACCGGATTTTCGAGATGCGGAATTTGGAATTGTGGATGAATAATTATTTCAGATGGATCATGGATTATGCCCGGAATCATCAGGACAGAAAACAGACGGATCTGATGATCCGGGCCAAACGGTTTATCATGGACAATTATGCCAATCCGGAGCTTTCGCTCGGAAGCGTGGCCGGATATATCGGGTTGAATGAAAAATATTTCAGCTCCAGGTTTACAAAAGAGGAGGGCACCACATTCAGCAATTACCTGACCGAGGTCCGCATACGCAAGGCCAGGGAGCTGATGGATAAGACAGACTTAAAGATGTACGAAATCAGCCAGCAGGTAGGATACAATAATGTGGAGCATTTTACCAGAGTGTTTAAAAAAGTGTGCCGGATGAGCCCGGGCAGCTACCGCAAAGGAGAGGTTTGAGAAACATCTAACCATATATCAAGAAATCCAACCTTTGTTCATGGAGAAACACAAACGGAAATGATAAGATAAATCCATCAAAACAAGGGAGGTATTACAATGAGAAAGAGATTAGCAGCATTGGGATTATGCGCGGCCATGGCAGTAGGGGCGGTTTCAGGATGCTCTTCATCCAGCAGCCCGGCTTCCGGTACGACGGAAAAAACGGGGGATACCGCGGCCGTTCAGACCGGGGCAGCAGAAGCAGGATCTTCAGAAGCAGGAGCGGCAGCAGAGGACTTGGAAGGAAGCCTGGTTTTTGCCATCTGGGACAATAACCTGATGGAATACATAGATGAAAATGACATGGTTGGCAAATTCCAGGAAAAATATCCCAATGCGGATATTGAAGTGGAAAAAATAAAAGACGATTCCGAATACTGGAATGCTATGAAGATGCGTACATCGGCAAACCAGCTTCCGGACGTGATGTTTAATAAACCGTTTACATTATCCAGATTCAAAGATTATCTGATCGATTTATCCGGTCTGGACGCAGCCAAGAACAACGAACTGGCTTCCGGATATGCCATTGACGGAAAGATCTTAGGCGTTCCTATGACGGCCGGTTATGAATATGTATTTTACTGGAAGGATATGTTTAAAGAAGCGGGCGTAGAAGTTCCAACCACATGGGATGAGCTGAAAACAGCGGCTGAGACGCTTCAGGCCTATTACGGCAAGGACAACCCGGATTTCATGGCAATCGGCCTTGGCGCAAAAGACGAATGGCCGGACTATCCGTATATGGAATTTATGCCTGCGCTGGAAGGCGGAAACGGACAGAACTGGAATGACATGGCTAAGACAGATGCTCCGTTTGCAGAAGGCACAGATATCAGAAAAGCATACGACAAAGTATATGATTTATTCACCACCGATGTATTTGGCAAAGATCCGCTCGGAATGGGAAGCGATCAGGTAACCTCTTTATTTGCACAGAAACAGGCTGCAATTCTGGCGCTGGGCGACTGGGGACTTCAGAATATCCAGAACGGCGCAGATGATCTTTCCGAACTTGGAACCTTCTATCTGCCTGTGAGAGACAGCAAAGACGATCCGTTCCGCGTAATCGTTCAGGGCGATTCCTTTATGGGAGTAACCACACACAGCAAGAATCCGGAACTGGCAAAGGCATTTGTGGAATGGTTTTACAGTGAAGACTGGTATCCCGGATACATTAACTATGTAACAAGCGCTTCTTCCATGACCAATTTCCCTAAGGAAAAAGACCCGATTCTGGCAGAAGCAGATGCGCTGCAGCCGGATATGGAACTGGTTATGTATGACGGAGGCAGTGACGATTTCCAGGCAATCCAGAATGAAATCGCATTTGACTATAAGAAACTGGGCGCTCAGATGTTTACAGAAGGCTTTGATTTAACCAAGGAGTTAGATGCTCTCAATGAGAAATGGGCGGGAGCCAGAGCTAAGCTGGGAATCAAATAGCAAACAGCAGTAAAAAAGTAAGGGGATAGGGCTTTCGCATAATGTCCTGTCCCTTTTTATGCCCAAAATCAGCGCCGGACGTCATTGTCTGATGTTTGATTCTGCCAATAAATTAGAAAAATAGAGGGAGGCATCTATGAATTCACTGGAAAAGCAAAAAAAGAGATTCATTATATGTTCACTGCTCATACCGATGGCACTGCTGACCGGATTCGTTGTATTTCCGGCAATCGATTTGATCCGTATGAGTTTTACCAATTGGGACGGTTATTCAGCCAGCTACAGCTGGATCGGAATTGATAATTACATCGGAATGCTGCACAATAAAGATCTGTGGCTTTCCCTGAGAAACAACGCGGTATATTTTGCAGGCCATCTGATCTTTATTCCCATAGAACTGGCTTTTGCAGTTCTTCTCACATCAAAACTCCGGGCGGCGAAATTTTATAAGACGATGGTGTTCATGCCTTATATCATCAACGGCGTTGCAATATCCTATGCATTTTCCTACTTCTTTTCCCCGATTAACGGAGCGTTTGATGGAATTCTCACTTTATTCCATTTGGAATCACTGATACATAACTGGCTGTCCGATACGAAAATCGTCAATTTCGTGTTAACCAGCGTATCGCTGTGGCGCTTTTCCGGTTATCACGTGATTCTTTTCATGGCGGCTCTCCAATCTCTTCCTCAGGATGTGCAGGAAGCGGCGGCAGTGGACGGGGCTAACGCATGGCAGCTTTTCCGCCATATCCAGATTCCGGCCATCATGCTGATGGTGGATTTCGTTCTGTTTGACAATATCCGCGGAGCGCTCCAGGTATTCGATATCCCTTACGTTATGACCAGTGGCGGCCCCGGTTACGCGTCCTCCACCTTCACGTTATACACCATCGACACCGCATTTAAATACAGCAATTTCGGGTTGGCTTCCACCATGGCGGTTGCGATTATGCTGATGATCGTGGTGATCTATGTGATTCAGAACAAGGTGATTCACGGAATAATCGGAAAAGGAGGGAATAAATAGATGAAAAAGCGTACATTACTGCAGTTGTTAAAGCAGATCATCTGTATCGGAATGGTTTTAATTGTGCTGGCTCCGATTGTGCTGACCCTGTTTGCGGCCTTGAAGACGAAAGCGGATATGGTAAAGACTTCCCCACTTCTGCTTCCTCCCTTTGCGCGCATCACGCTTGAAAACTTTATGAAGGTTTTAGGGGATAAATACCTGATAATCGGTTTTAAAAATACGGGAATCATTCTGGCGGTCAGCATTTTCTTCAACGTCATGTTCGGAACCATGACCGCATTTATCCTGGAACGTTTCCAGTTCCGGTTTAAAAATGTAATCATGTCCATGTTCTTTTTAGGAATGCTGATTCCAAGCTTTGTAACTGAGATTGCCAGGTTTAAAATCATCAACGGCCTGGGGCTCTATAACACGTTAGGGGCTCCCATCGTGATCTACGTGGCCTCCGACCTGATGCAGCTCTACATCTACCGCCAGTTCATCTCCACGCTGTCGGTTTCTCTGGATGAGAGCGCGCTGCTTGACGGCTGTTCCTATTTCGGGCTGTACCGGAGGATTATTCTTCCGCTTTTAGCGCCTGCTACGGCCACCGTTATCATCATCAAAGCCATTACAATTATCAACGATATGTATATTCCATATTTATATATGCCTAAAAATAAACTGCGCACGCTGACCACATTCCTGATGAACTATGCCAACGCGCAGCAGGGCTCCTGGCAGAAACTGGCGGCCGGGATCATCATCATCATGCTTCCGACCATTTTAATCTACCTGTTTTTCCAAAAATATATTTTGGCAGGTATTGCAGCCGGGGCTGTTAAGGAGTAAGATAGGTGCGAAAAGACAACCATTGGAAGGCTGAACTTGTTAAGGCAGACATCTTAGAGGAGGAACAATATGAGTCAGAGGATTGAAGAAATGACACCGGACATGGCATGGCTGGAGGACCCGCAGGTTTTTTCGGTAAACCGCCTGCAGGCGCATTCGGACCATTTGTACTATGAAAATGAAGAGGAGATGGAGCAGGGAAATATGAAACTGCGCCAGTCTTTAAACGGAACCTGGAAATTTTCCTATGCAGAAAATCCTTCCCTGCGTAAAACGGAATTTTATCAGGAGAATTATGATCTCACCGGATTTGATGAAATTCAGGTGCCCGGTCATATACAGCTTCAAGGATATGATAAATGTCAGTATATCAATACCATGTACCCCTGGGACGGACATTCCGAGCTTCGTCCGCCTCACATTGACTGGGATTATAACCCGGTTGGAAGCTATGTCAGAGAATTTGATCTGGAAGAAAGTCTGGAACATAAGCGGATATTCCTTTCTCTGCAGGGTGTGGAAACCGCATGTTACGTGTGGCTCAACGGACATTTTATCGGATATGGAGAGGATTCCTTTACCCCGTCCGAATTTGAACTGACGCCTTATATCCGCAAAACGGGAAACCGCCTGGCGGTGGAAGTTTACAAGCGGAGCAGCGCCAGCTGGATTGAGGATCAGGATTTCTTCCGGTTTTCCGGCATCTTCCGGGATGTCTATCTCTATGCGGTGCCTGAAATCCATGTCAGGGATTTATTTGTCAAAGCGGATCTCATAAATGAATATCAGGACGGCCTGATCCGGGCAGAACTTGAGCTGATGGGAGCTTCAGGGGAATACCGGATTTTGGCAAAGCTGAATGATGAAAGCGGCCGCACGGTCTGCAGCTGGGACCAGTCCGGCTGCGGGGAAAAAGCGGTTTTGGAGGAACGGATTCCTTCTGTACATACCTGGAGCAGCGAATCGCCTTACCGTTACACGCTTCTCATAACCATAAAAGATTTGTCCGGCAATGTGAAAGAAGTCGTTTTGCAGAAGACAGGATTCCGGAAATTTGAGATGATCGGCCGGATTATGTGTCTGAATGGAAAACGCCTGGTATTTAACGGCATCAACCGCCATGAGTTCAACGTGCGCCGGGGGCGCGCCGTCACGAAGGAAGATATGCTATGGGACATTCGTTTTATGAAACAGCACAATATCAATGCGGTCAGAACCTGCCATTATCCAAACCAGTCCATGTGGTACGAACTTTGCGACGAATACGGCATTTACCTGATTGACGAAGCCAATTTGGAGAGCCACGGTTCCTGGCAGAAGATGGGCGAGTGCGAGCCGTCCTGGAACGTGCCGGGGTCCCTTCCTGAGTGGAAGGCCGCAGTTGTGGACCGGGCCGCTTCCATGTTTGAGAGGGATAAAAACCATCCGTCGGTGCTGATATGGTCCTGCGGAAATGAATCCTATGCGGGAGAGGACATCTTAGCCATGTCCCGCTTTTTCAAAGAACACGACGACACTAGGCTGGTCCACTATGAAGGCGTGTTCTGGAACCGGGAGTTTAACGAGATCAGCGATATGGAAAGCCGCATGTACGCAAAGCCTGCGGAAGTGGAGGCCTATCTTCAAAATGATCCGGAAAAGCCGTTTATTCTCTGCGAATACATGCACGCCATGGGAAATTCCCTGGGCGGTATGAAAAAATACACCGGTTTGGCAGACCGTTATCCTATGTATCAGGGCGGTTTCATATGGGATTACATCGATCAGGCCGTGGCGGTGATTGGAAAGGACGGAAGGGAAGTCCTGGGCTACGGCGGTGATTTTACGGACCGTCCCACAGACTATAATTTCTGCGGGAATGGAATCGTCTATGGGGACAGAACCATTTCTCCCAAGGCACAGGAAGTAAAATTCCTGTATCAGTATCTGACTCTTGAACCGGAACAGGGCGGCGTGTGGATTCGCAATAAGCATATGTTCTGTACCACAGAGCGGTATGAATTCATCTATACGGTCTTAAAAGACGGAAGGCCAATCTGGAAGGCCCGTTTTGAAGCGGTGATACCGCCTATGGACCGGGGATATAGTTCGGTGGATATGCCGGAGTTTAAAGAGGCGGGCGAGTACGCATATCAGGTAAGCGCCGTGCTGAAAGAGGACGCTCTTTGGGCCAAGGCCGGTTTCGAAACTGCATTTGGTGAACAGGTTATAAAACGTCCGGGGGATTCGGGAGATTCGGCGGATTTAGAAGCGGAAACGAAATCGGAAATGGAAACAAAAACGAAATCGGTTTGCCGGAAGACGGAAAGCGCTCCGATGACCATCATCCACGGCGATGTGAATATCGGCGTTGGCGGCCGGGATTTTCACGTGCTGTTTTCCAAGCAGGAGGGCGGTATCGTGTCGCTGCGCTATGATGGAAAAGAATGGATTACAAGGCCTCCGATGCCTGTTTACTGGAGAGCGGTCACGGATAATGACAGGGGAAACCAGTTTGACATAGACAGCGCTGTCTGGATGGGAGCCGGAATGTTCCAGCGTTTCTGCAAAAAGGAATTGGAGATAATAGAGGAAAAAGACAGAATTACGTTCAGTTATAATTATGAATTGACAACGGTGCCAAAGACGAGAACACAGGTAACGTATACGGTGACTGCGGACGGAAAGATCCGGGTAAAAGCCCATTATTATGGAAAACAGGGACTTCCTGAACTGCCGTTATTCGGCATGAGATTCCGTTTTATGGATGATGCCGACTCCTTTGAATGGTACGGAAAAGGGCCGGATGAGAATTATTGTGACCGTGGAGACGGAGCCAGGCTTGGAATTTACCGCTGCACGCCTCAGGAGAACCTGTCCCGCTACCTGGTTCCCCAGGAATGCGGGAACAGGACCGGAGTCAGATGGCTGGAAGTGAAGAGAAGAGACGGTAATGGAATCAGATTTACGGCGGATGGAGAACCGTTTGAGATGAGCGTGCTTCCTTATACGGCTGAAGAAATGGAATCGGCCCTTCATATAGAAGAGCTTCCGCCTGTCCGTTACACGGTTGTGAATATCCTCGGAAAACAGCGCGGCGTGGGCGGAGACGACAGCTGGGGAGCACCGGTGTATCCGGAGTACTGCGTGAGCGGAGAAGAGGATATTGAGTTTGAATTTGTAATTGCTAAAATTGTTATTTAACAGATTTGGCGGAAAGGTACGCCCGGAATCGGGATTCGGAGCCGGGAGACGAAGGTCGGAGGGGCCGTCCGGGCCGGGGAAGGAAGATGCAGCCAGATCGGATTCGGGATTCGCCCCTAAGAACAACTAAGGCC
>NZ_PKUU01000027.1 GCF_002899675.1 Clostridium sp. chh4-2
TGTTCTAAAGGGGTTCCATACGATCCGATCTGTCTGCATCTTCCTTCCCCGGCCCGGACGGCCCCTCCGACCTTCGTCTCCCGGCTCCGAATCCCGATTCCGGGCTGGTTTTCGCTGGCCTGGTTAAAAACAATACTAGTGCATAGGTATTTATGTAGAATCACATTTACACAGATCGTTAAGGGATTTTCAGAAATGCCTTCAGGTTTTACTTTAAACGTCAAGGCATTTCGTGAAAAGACCTCACCCTTTACATTAAATCCTCAAGGCATTTCTGAAAATCCCTTCACGGTTGATGTAAAAAACTACTCCATCCACCAAATCTTTTTATCCTTAGCTAGTCAAGCAACAGCCGGAAAGAAGGGGAAGCCCAGGCGGGCGGGGGAAGTATGAAGATCAATGGGATCGTATGGAACCCCTTAGAAGTACTTAGATCCGCAAGGATAAAAAGAGACAGGTAGAAACTGAATTCCGAATCAGGTTCTAAGCGCCCCTTGAGCAGTGAAGTCATCAAGAGTTCACTGCGAATGGGCGCGGTCCTGTCTCTTTTTGTCCTTGCGGGTCTTAGTACTTCTAAGGGGTTCCATACGATCCCATTGATCTTCATACTTCCCCCGCCCGCCTGGGCTTCCCCTTCTTTCCGGCGTTTCTTAGTCCACTAAATAAAGATTAATGCCCCAACAGATCGTAATGGAGGAGTGGGTGTTCGCGGTCGGTTAGGATTTCGATGAAATCCTTCATGTATTTGGTGAGGTATAAGTCTTTTCTATGGCAGATGTAGCAGTTTCTGTTGTGTTCAATTCCCACGATCGGATATGTTACACAGTGAGGTACCAATTCGGGGGACATGTATATATAGTTGAGAGGGCAGATCATGACGGCGTCCATGGCGATTGTGGTGCGTTTGCCTACTTCGATACTTCCTGTTTCAAGAACGATTTCAGGCTGAATATCCTTTGCAACGAAAAGCCGGTCCTGAGTGGTTCGGACGCTGTGGCCCTGTTTGATGCAGATGAAATGTTCATTTTTGGCTTCTGTGATGTCGATGGGGGTGCCGGCTGGAATCCGTTTGGCCAGATCCGTATTTTTGCTGGTTAAAAGGACGAGTTCCTCATTTTCAACCAGAATGTAATTTAGATCTTCGTGTTTCGGATAGGTGGTGAGGCAGGCCAGATCGATGCTTCCTTCCAATACTGCGGCCTCCGTGGTGGCGGAGCCTTCTTCCTGGACATTGACTACCACGTGCGGATATTTGGCCTTAAATCTGGGGAGCACGTAGGGGAGCACTTGGATGGCACGCTGGACCGGGATACCGAGACGGATTTTGCCGTGGTCCTCATGATTGATTTCATCGATCTCCTTTTGCAGGTTATTATTGATGGTGAGAATCTGCTTGGCGGCTTCGATGTATTTCTGGCCGGCATAGGTGAGAGTGATGGGGTCTGTCGTGCGGTTGAAGATCTGGGTCCCTAAATTGCTTTCTACCAGTTTGATCATCTGGCTCAAGGATGGCTGGGAGATGTATAGTTTTTTTGCAGCGCCGGTAATGCTGCCTTCTTGTAAAACGGTAAGCATATATTGTGCATGCTTAATATTCATATGTATTCTTTCCTTTCAATAGTTAAAACCTATATGCGGTATTATGTAATTGGTATAAGACCTAAAAAAGAGATGGGATAATACCGCTTATTTGTGAAAATAGCAGTGATACAATAACTTTTTATGCCTAATTATACCACAAAATAACCAAAAAATTCAACATAATGTTTTCCCTATGCCCGCCGAAAAATCATATAAGTGTTTTCCTATAATTGTTATAGTTAGATAAGTATTTGAATTGTGGATAGCGGAGTGTTAACATAAGCTTAGTGAAAATGACGAGGCAGAGAACTGCTTCACCAATAAAGATCAACAGATTGTATGAATTGAGGAGGAAAGGTATGGAAATCAAGAAACCTGCAATGGCTGGAACATTGGAATCCAGTGACGCACAAGTTACGGTTGAACCGGGGACAAATGGAATTGAACTTTCAATAGAGAGCAGTGTAATCCACCAGTTTGGAAAACAGATTAAGGCAACTGTTGAGGAAACTTTAAACAGACTTGGAGTAACCGATGCAAAGATCACGGTGGTGGATAAAGGCGCTTTAGACTGTACTTTAAAAGCCAGAACCGAATGCGCTGTTTACCGTTCCAACGGCATTACAGAAAATCTTCCATGGGGAGGTATGATTAAATGAGCCATCCAAACAAAAAAAGATTAAGAAGATCCATGATGTTTTTAAACTGCCAGAAACCCGGGCTGATTAAAGACCCTTACATATATAAACCGGACTCCATCATGCTGGATTTAGAGGATGCGGTCGCAGAAAGTCAGAAAGATGCGGCCAGATATTCTCTGTTCCATGCTTTAAAGGAGATAGATTACAGAGGAGTGGAACGAGTTGTTCGAATTAACGGTTTGGACACCCCACACTGGAAAGAAGACATTCGTGTCTGCGTAGCCGGAGGCTGCGATACCATCCGTATCGCAAAGACGGAAACGGCCCAGGACGTTCATACCGTGGAAGAAGCAGTGCTTGCTGCTGAAAGAGAGTTTGGACAGCCGGAGGGCTCCACACTGCTGATGGCGGCTCTGGAATCCTGCAAAGGCGTGTTAAATGCATTTGATATATGCCAGGCTTCCGACCGTCTGATCGGCATTGCATTAAGCGGCGGCGACTATACAAAAGATCTTCAGACTGTTATCACAGGAACCGGAGTGGAACTTGCAGGTGCAAGACAGCATATGATTATGGCTGCAAGAGCTGCCGGAGTACAGTGCTGGGATACCGTATTTACGAATCTGGATGCGATGGATGTATTTGAAGAAGAAGTAAAGATGATTAAAATGATGGGATTTGACGGAAAATCTCTGGTAAATCCGAGACAGATTGATATAGTACATAAAATTTATACACCAACTCAGAAAGAAATCATTTTTGCTGAGAAAGTGGTAAAAGAAATTGATGAGAAAAAAGCCCAGGGTATCGGTGTATTTACGGTAGACGGTAAGATGATCGATATCGCATTCTATGACGGAGCAAGAAGAACCATTGAATTAGCAAAAGCTTCAGGCGTATATGAGGGGGAGTTGTAAGATGATTAATAGTGTAGGAAGAGATATCCCGGAGGAAGTGTTAAATGCGACCGGAAAAGAAGTATTTCAGGGCGCTTACGCATTAGATAATAAAGAATATACAAAAGCGGCTCCTACCGTCAGGACCGTAATTGATCCAAACAGGAGCAAAATTGTTGAAAATATCCATGAAGTACTTGTAAAGTGCGGGATTAAAGACGGAATGACAATTTCATTTCACCATCATTTCCGCGAGGGCGATTATATTGTCAACATGGTGATGGAAGAGATTCACAATATGGGAATCAAAGAGCTTACCATCTGCGCCAGTTCCTTAGGTAAAGCCCATGATCCGATCGTACCTTATATTGAAGACGGCACAATTGTGGGAATTCAGTCTTCAGGTGTGCGCGGTAAGATCGGCGAGGCGATCTCAACCGGCAAGCTGAGAGATTTAGCAATCATGCGCTCTCATGGCGGACGTGTGCGGGCAATCGAATCAGGAGAGGTGCATATCGATATTGCGTTTATCGGAGCTCCTACCTGTGACGAGTACGGCAATATGCGCGCTAATGGCGGAAAGAGCGACTGCGGCGTTCTGTCTTATGCGATGGCAGATGCACAGTATGCAGATAAGGTTGTTGCGATTACCGACTGTCTTGTTCCATTTCCTAACGTTCCGGCCAGCATTTCCATGGTTGACGTGGATTATGTCTGCGTTGTAGATGAAATCGGAAATCCGGCTAAGATCGCTACCGGAGCTGCAAAACCGACCACAGATGTCCGTAAGATCATGATGGCTGATTACTGTACCCAGTTTGTAATCAATACTCCATATTTTAAAGACGGATTTTCCTATCAGACAGGTGTAGGCGGAGCTTCTATTGCATCCACGATTTCTCTTGGAAAGATTATGGAAGAACGCGGAATTAAGATGGGATTCGGTGTAGGCGGAATCACAACTCCAATGTGTGATCTGCTTGCAAAAGGTCTTGTAAACAAATTGGTGGATACCCAGGATTTTGATATGGGAGCAATTGAATCCATTAAAAATAATCCAAATCATATAGAAATTTCCGCTTCTGAGTATGCAAACCCATTTAATAAGGGCGCTTATGTTAATAAACTGGATTTCGTAATCTTGGCTTCTTTGGAAGTGGATGTAAACTTTAACTGTAACGTTGTAGTCGGTTCCGACGGAATGATTACAGGCGCTCAGGGCGGCCATCCTGATACGGCGGCAGGGGCAAAATGCACCATCGTGATCGCACCTCTTCTTCAGGGAAGAATCCCGGCGATCTGTACCAATGTTACAACTGTTACAACTCCGGGCGAAACTGTGGACGTGGTTATCACTGATTATGGTATTGCGATCAATCCGAAACGGCAGGATCTGATCGAGTGCATGAAGGATGTAAATCTTCCGTTCTGCACCATCGAAGAACTGCGGGATAAAGCGTATGCGATCGTTGGAGAGCCCGATCCGGTACAGTTTGACGACAGAGTGGTTGGCATTATTGAAAGCCGCGATGGAACGATCATTGATGTGGTTAGAAAGATTAAAGAGTACGAATTTAAGTAAGTTCAGGGCAGATTCCTGAAGAATCGAATAATTAAAAAACGTTTAGAGCCAGCAGACTGGAGTACTGTTCCCAGCCTGCTGGCTTTTTTTATACCATAGGAAAGTGCTCCTATGATATAAAAAAGCCCTCCCATGCCAACTTTGTTGGCTATGGGATCGCACTGCGGCGGTGAGGTATAATGTCGCTGAAGCGACCCGCCGCAGGCGGAGAATCCCGCAAGCGGGATTCTTTCTTAGAAAATGCACCTGATTGTGAATATAGATATTTTACTTGCAGTCAGAATTATGTTACCATAAATGCAGATATACTGCATCAGTGGTAACATTTGAAGCAATATTGTTATGGGGTTTTATTCTAAAGAAAAAGCCGGAAAGGTATGAAATGGATTTACGGAAATTAGAATATTTTGAAGCAGTGGCCAGGCTGTCAAGCTTTACAAAAGCATCGAAAGAACTAAATGTAGCTCAGCCCAGCATTACCAATGCTATTAAGAATCTGGAGAAAGAGCTTCAGATAGACTTGTTTATGCGGGACAAACGCAATGTTACATTGACTCCGGAAGGAGAGATTTTTTTAAAAAGAGTGTCGAAAATCTTAAAAGACTGTCAAGCTGCCGCAGATGAGATCAAGGATTTGGCGGAGAAAAAACAGTGGCAGCTCAGACTTGGAATTCCTCCCACATTGGGAGCTGAAATTTTACAGAAACTCTATTGTGATTATATTCAGGAATATCCAAAAGCGATTTTATCGATAATGGAAATCGGAAGCAGCGAGAGCAGGGAACGTCTGGAAAAAAGGGAGATTGACCTGGGATACATGGTGCTCGAACCCGGTCTGCCTTTTGGAATGATGACGCTGGACAGTGGAGAGGTTATGGCTTTGATGAACTGTGGACACCCGTTATCCGGCCGGGACAGACTGTCTCTTATGGAACTGAAGGATGAAACGGTTATCAATCAGCCTCCGTTTTCCTATATTCAGAGGCGGATGGTGAAAGAATACGGCCGGCAGGGAATTGAGATGAAATGTATGACTGCTCCCGGTTCGATCATCAGCACTTATAATCTGGTGGCCCATGGAGGATGTATCACTTATGTATTAGGAAATCATTATAAGCATCTGGTAAAGGAAGAACGGCTGATGGCCGTTCCTTTGAATCCTCCGATCTGTTACGAAGCGGGCTTTGCCTGGAATAAAGAATATCCGTTAAACAAAGCGGCAAAAGCGTGTATTAATCTGTTTGGAAGCCAATAGATTTTTATAAAAACCTTATTTGAAATCTTCTCTTTTAATAGTCTGACGCTTAAGTTCATTTCTTATTAGTATTGGACAGAAAAAGGAATTTTACAGTAAAATCAAACTTGAAAGAGAGAAGAGGAGGTAAATAAGGAGTTATGGTTACAAAGGTAAAAAACAAGGAGATGAGGGGGGCCATCCGTTTTTTTGCGGCAACGGTAATTATTTTGATGGCCTTAACCGCTGCAATTTGGGGGATACAAACGGGCTGGGGAAGCGTAAAGATTAAGCGTCTCACGCTGGTTGGAGAAGGGGGAACCACTCTAAGTTCTTTGGTTTATATTCCGCAAAATGCAACGAGTGAGACGCCTGTTCCGGGAGTGGTCGTATATCATGGAACTTCAAATCAGGCTCACAGCAATGATACCTGGCTGATGGAACTGGCAAAACGCGGGTATGTGGTGTTTTCACCGGATATGAGCGGCGGCGGCCAGTCTGACGTGACGGGAAACAGGACTTCACAGGGAATTACCATCGCAAACTATGCCTCTGAACTGGACATTGTGGATATGAGCCAGGGGCTGAATCTGATTGGATATTCCAGAGGCGTGAAGACGATCTATTCCGTATATGAAGAAATGGCGGATAAGATCAATTCCCTGACTGCGGTATTTGGCAATTACCGCTGGCAGGAAGCGAACATGGATGTTATCGATACAAATGTATGTTTAATTAAGGCAAAAGCGGATCAATATGATTATACCTATGTAGGCGATGCCCACGCACTTCAAAAAATGCTGGCAGAATTATTCGGCTTAGGAGATGAATTGGTTCCAAATACAGATTATGACAGAAATGGTTATGTGGTGCGTTACCGTGTGATTGCCGATTCTCTGCATCAAACGGCCAACATAAGCCAGGCAGCGATTGCGGAAATTTTGGATTATATCAATGTGGTCGCTCCTTCGCCAGTTCCGATTGATGCCCATAGCCAAAGCTGGCAGTTACAGCAGGCTCTGTCCTTATGCGCATCCATTTGTTTCATGTTCTTTGTTGCTGCATTTGCAGGACTTTTGGTTCAGACTACGGCTTTTTGCTCTGTTATTACGGCAGAGACAAAAAATCAGGGACTGCGCGGCAAAAAGCTGTTGTTAAAGATTGCATTTGAAATTATAATTGGAATCATTTTATTCATACCTGTTTCTTCAGCGGGCATGTCGTGGTTTGGAAAGTCAAAGATATTTACATCTACCAATTTAAACGGCATTATGCTGTGGCTGATGGTATTATCATTAATCAGCGTGGCATTTCTTGCGTTCAGTTTATACAAGAAGAAAAAGGCGGGAATGGAAATCAGTTTGTCAGATTTTGCCATGGGACCGGATGGAGAGAGAACATTAAATTGGGGAATTATCGGAAAAGCATTTTTAATCGGAATGATCGTTTCATTTGTATGTGTTCAGTGGATTGGAATGATGGAGGACTTTTTCGGTATTAATTATCAGTTCTGGTGTCTCACAACCTTTGTACGGCTGGGGCCGGACCGGTTTGTGAAAGCAATTCCTTATGCCGGTTTAATCTTTATCGCCATTCTTACAGGGTGCATCGGCTGCTATACCAGCCGCAGGCTGGCGGACAGCGGTAATCCTAAAAAGGATATGGCAGTTTCCATTATTATTAACGTTGTGGTTTCCGCTGCTCCTTTGGTAATTCTTTTGTGTTATCAATATATAGGAAGCTTTATTATAGGCACAGGTTATGCGCCCCTTTCCGCTACAACAAGCATGAATCATTCGGGAACATCGTTGGTATTTAAAACGGTTGGAGCTTTGGATTATGCATTTGGTTACTGTTTCATGATGGGCGGAACCAATGGTATCTGTACTTATCTTTACAGAAAGACTCATAACCTGTGGGTTGGTCTGATGGTTGGAAGTATGTTCTGCGGTTTTATGACAACAGCGGCATATACATTGGCAAGATAAAAACTGCTTAATGCTGCCGTAGATACCCAATATAGTAAGAAGGCTGCTCAAAGCAAAATGTTTTGAATGGCCTTCTTTTTACTGTATCATAATATGCACTTTAGCTTATTCCCAAGCTGATGGTTTATCGGCTGTAAAAATGAGACAAACATAAAACGGAAGCCGTGTTAGTATAAAAGTCTTTCTCTTCACCAAAAACCGTGGTAAAATAACTCCAAAGACTTCACACTGACTGTCAGCATGTGAAGAATCACAACGAAAAAGGGCTTTTGGTAATGAATTACGATAAACTTCAGGTTACGGCAACGAAAATGCATACAAGGCTGCTTCAGATTTTAACTGTTATTTTAACGGTCTATTTATGGCTGCTTCCGGTCAATGCAATTTTTCTGATCTGTCACATTTTAACGTCCGGACTGCAAAATTGGACAAATTTATGGCTGGCCATTGTATTTCTGCTTCTTTATATCGGAATGTTCTGCGTTCTTTTCTGGATGTGTATTGTCTGCAAACGTCTCAGGATTGCGAAGAGAATTATCGTTTGGAGCATGATCTGGATTCCGGTGCTCAATTACGGATTGGCGCTGTATGTGCGCGGTCTTGCCAGGCAGGAGGTGGACCATGACCTGCATAAGATCCGTTTGGACGATGTGCGTGTGGAACGCCGGATCTGCCAAACAAAGTATCCTTTGCTTTTGGTGCACGGAGTGGGATTCAGAGATTTCCACTATTTCAATTATTGGGGAAGGATTCCAAGGGAATTGGTGCGCAACGGTGCGAAAGTATATTACGGGCATCAGGAAGCCTGGGGTACCGTGGAAAGCAATGGGGAGATACTGAAAGAAAAAATACTGGAGATCCTAGAAGAAACCGGCTGTGAAAAAGTGAATATTATCGCTCATTCCAAAGGCGGCCTGGATTCCAGATACGTGATCAGCGGCCTTAAAATGGCGCCTTATATCGCTTCCTTAACAACCATCAATACGCCTCACCGCGGTTCTAAGCTGGTGGATTTCTTAAAGAAGCTGCCGGATAAGGTATACCGGACGATATGCGGAATGATTGATAAATATTTCGGCCGCCTTGGAGATGTAAAGCCCAACGCCTATGTGGCCAGTTACCAGTTGTCAGAACGCTATGCAAAGGAATTTAATGAAAAATATCCGGATGCAGAAGGCGTTTATTACCAGAGCTATGCCAGCCTGATGCGGTGTGGGTTCAGCAGCAAGCTGCTGTGCATCCCTTACTGGATATTAAAAAAACTGGATGCTCCCAGCGACGGACTGGTGACCGTTAAGTCGGCTGAATGGACAAATTTTAGAGGTGTGATTAAGAATACCTATATGCGCGGAATTTCCCATGGGGATATGATCGATCTTACGAGAGAAGATTACCGGGAATTTCATGTCCTGGAGTTTTACATCCAATTGACAGAGGAACTGGCACGGATGGGATTTTAGCTTTATGAGGATTTAGGTATCAAAGGTTTACGGCTTTGCAATGTTATAAGGAAATCAATACATATAGAAGAAAGCTGAGGTATGACTATGGATATTACAGGAAAGAAAGTATTTACGATCGCAGTAAAGGTGGACACCCCGGTTGTAGTCGGCCAGGATGAGATCAGCGGCAGAAGACAGCTGATTCCCATTCTCTCCGGCACGTTGGAGGGAGAACAGATGCATGGCGAAGTGCTTCCGGGAGGTGTTGACAGCCAGGTAATACGTCCGGACGGAATCTGTGAACTGTCGGCCAGATACGGGGTGAAGTTAGACGATGGAAGTTCATTTTATGTGGAAAATAACGGAATCCGCACGGTACCGGCTGAATATGTGGAACAGGTGAAAAGGGGAGAATTTATTGAGCCGTCCCTCTATTATTTCTGTACCACCCCTCATTTTGAAGTGTTTGGAGAGCAGTTGAGATGGATGTGCCAAAAGATATTCATGTGCAAGGCAACAAGGCTGCCGGATCAGGTGCTTTTGGACTATTATGTGATGGAATAGGTTTGTTCGTATTTTTTAATTCTAACATCACAGGAGATGGTTATGGAGATTAATTTAAATAAAGCATCAAGCTCAGACGATGAAGAGATTTACAATATGCAGACCGCATCATTTAAACCGCTTCTGGAAAAATACCAGGATTATGAATTCAGTCCTGGTGCGGAAAAAATTGAAAAGACAAGACAGCGGCTGGAAGAATCCTTTACGGACTACTATTTTATCTGCTTAGGCGATATGCATATCGGGGCAATCCGTATCTGCAGATTTGACTCATTGTGTAAATTAAAGCAGATATTCATTCTGCCGGAATTTCAGGGAAAGGGATATGCCCAGCAGGCGATTACGCTTGCGGAATCCCTTTATCCTGATGCGAAACGCTGGGAACTGGATACCATCTGCCAAGAGACAAAACTCTGCCATTTATACGAAAAAATGGGATATGCAAAAACTGGAAAAATCCAGCACGTAAAAGATGGAATGGATATCGTTGATTATGCAAAATAGATTGTTGATTTGTTATTTAACTTAGTTGGCGAAAGGGGGACGCCCGGAATCGGGAGGCGGAACCGGGAGATGAAGATCAGAGAGGCCGTCCGGGCCGGGGAAGGAAGATGCAGCCAGATCGGATTCGGGATTCGCCCCTAAGAACTACTAAGAACCGTAAGAACAGAACGAGGCAGGCCAGCGCCATTCGCAGTGAACTCTTTATGACTTCGCTGCTCAGCGGCGCTTTAGAAACTGACACGGAAATCAGTTTCTACCTGCCTCGTTCTGCCCTTCCGGGCCTAAGTTGTTCTAAAGGGGTTCCATACGATCCGATCTGTCTGCATATTCCTTCCCCGGCCCGGACGGCCCCTCCGACCTTTGGCTTCCGGTTCCACCTTCCGATTCCGGGCTGGTTTTCGCTGGCCTGGTTAAAAACAATACTGGTGCGTAGGTATTTATGTAGAATCACATTTACACAGATCGTTAAGGGATTTTCAGAAATGCTTTCATGTTTTACTTTAAGCGTCAAGGCATTTCTGAAAATTCCTTCACGGTTGATGTAAAAAACTACTCCATCCACCAAATCTTTTTTATCCTTAGCCAGCCAAGCAACAGCCGGAAAGAAGGGGAAACCCAGGCGGGCGGCGGAAGTAATCGGCGAAATGGGATCGTATGGAACCCCTTAGAAGTACTTAGATCCGCAAGGATAAAAAGAGACAGGTAGAAACTGAATTCCGAATCAGTTTCTAAGCGCCCCTTGAGCAGTGAAGTCATCAAGAGTTCACTGCGAATGGGCGCGCCCTGTCTCTTTTTATTCTTGCGGGTCTTAGTACATCTTAGGGGCGAATCCCGAATCCCATTTCGCCGATTACTTCCGCCGCCCGCCTGGGTTTCCCCTTCTTTCCAGCGTTTCTTAGTTAACTAAATAAAGATTTGCATAACACTTTTCTATGGGGAGGTGAAAATAAGTAGTTTAGTAATGAACAACATCCTCCGCGTCCCGAATCTTTTTAACAACTTCTATAGCCTGTGGAGACGTAAAATACCGGTATGTGCTTTCCGGCACCGATTGTTTCAACTCGTCCAACCGGTTTTCCTTTATCATCAACCGGACTTTTGATGCGCTGATAGCGCCATCTGAATTTTCTTTTCTGGGAATAATCAGGCATTCCATGCCGTGATGAGCTAATTCCTCTTTCATCACTTCATTATAGATACCCGTTACCTGGCTGAATGGTTCTTCGCCTACAAATCGTTTGGTAATTCCGAGAGACTGGGCGATCTTTAAAAAGATCTGAATGTCCAGCTTTGCATGGGAACGGATGACTGTGTCCGAATCCTTTAAAAAGTAAGAAGGAAATGTGGCGTTTGAGATCATGTAGCTGCCGGTTTCGTGTAAAACCACATTGTTAAGATGAGCGGTTCCCTCTTTAACCAGCTGATAGCGGACGGAAAATGGAATAAGAGACACGTCCTCAGACACTACAAATACATGGAGTACGTCACAGGCAGCGGCAGCTGTTTCCAGCAGATATTGATGTCCCAAGGTAAATGGATTGGCATTCATTACAACTGCGCCTGTTACCGGTTCCGGTTTTGGTGATTCCGCTTTTAGAACGTCTAAATACTTGGAAAAACCGTCCCGTCGGTTTTCCATAAACACAACCTTTCCGTCCACGCGGGCAATTTCATAAAATCCAAGATCCTTAAAAAATTTGGCGGTGGAGCATTTTGTATATAGGAAGAGATCGGTAATCTGACGGCTGTATTGATATTCAATCAAATGGCTGATTATCTGGTTTAACAGCCCTTCTCCCTGATGGGAAGAATCCACAGCCAAACAGCGGAGGGTATTAAAAAAGCAGGAGCCTGTTGCGGCTAAATTGTAATCCTCGTCAAATAGACCCGCCGTATATTCCAGATTTTTGTCCCGTTCAATTCCTTCTTTTTTTAAAAGAGCATCCAGCTGCTTCATTTCCCGTTTGTTTTTATAATCAATCCGGCTGATTGTGTATTCTGACATAAAATTCCCCCTGAAAATCATTATAAATTGTGATCAGTATAGCGCATTTTGGATGAAATAGCGAATACAGAATTGATTATGGGAGATATTAACTTTAGATTATAATCAGAATGGAGAAGATCATGGAAGATAATAAAAATTTAGATGAAAAGAAAAAGGAAAAGGATATAGAAGAAAAAGAAGACGAAAAACTGGAAGAATATGGCCAGATGACTTTAGAGGAAAATGAGAAGAAGCAGAAGATTCATCTGCTTTCCATAATCGGAGAGATCGAAGGCCACGAAAATCTTTCCGGAAACAGTAAGGCTACGAAATATGAACACATTCTGCCTCAGCTGGCAGCTTTGGAAGATGATAAGGAAACCGACGGAATGCTGGTTATTTTAAATACATCCGGCGGAGATGTGGATGCCGGACTGGCGATTGCGGAGATGATCGCTTCCTTATCAAAACCCACCGTTTCCCTGGTGCTTGGCGGAAGCCATTCCATCGGTGTGCCGCTGGCGGTCAGCACCGATTATTCCTTTATCGTGCCCACGGGAACCATGATGGTTCATCCGGTGAGAATGACCGGTATGGTGATCGGAGCCTCCCAGACTTATGAATATTTTGAAATGATTCAGGACAGGATTTTAAGCTTTGTATCAAACCATGCGACCATCGCCTATGACCAGTTAAAACGCCTGATGTTAAATACAGAGATGCTGACTAGGGATTTAGGAACGGTCCTTGTGGGAGAAGAAACCGTGAAAGAAGGTTTAATTGACGAAGTGGGAGGAATTAAAGAAGCCCTCGAAAAACTTCATCATATGATTGACGAACAGAAAAAAGCCGATAAATAAGCAGCTTGGCATGCCGCGGAAACTCAAATTGGATTTTCTTGCATTTCTTAATTTTTTTTTGTATACTATGTTCAATGGTTTAAATTAAGGAGGTTTGGTTTTCGTGGCATCAACAGGAAAGAAACAGACAAAAGCATCAACGGGCGCAAAACGTCCGGCAGGAAGACCAAAGAAACAGACGAGTGTGAAAAAAACACAGCAGAATGATAGCTTTATACGCGCAGAAGTAATCTTAATTGTTTCATTTGCAATTTCTGTGCTTTTATTTTTGAGCAATTTTAAGCTGTGCGGAATGGCAGGAGACTTCTTACGAAGTGTGCAGTTGGGGATTTTTGGCATGGTGGGCTTTGTATTCCCTTTGCTGCTGTTTGTGGGGACATGCTTTTATATGTCCAACAAGGGCAATCCAATTGCGGTTTTAAAACTGGCAGCGGTAATCGCTGCTGTTCTCACGTTGTGCGGGCTGTCACAGCTTCTGTTCGGCTCTTATCAGGAAGGTCAGGGAATGGCGCAATTTTATAAAGCGTCGGCTTCCAGCGGCATGGGAGGCGGATGGATCGGCGGTATGCTCACCTATGCGTTAAAATCGGCCGTTGGAACGGTTGGAACTTATCTGATTCTCATCGTGCTTTTCATTATATGCGGAGTGATCATTACGGAGCGCTCCTTTGTTTCCGTTGTAAAAAAAGGCGGGGATAAGGCATACCAGCATGCAAAAGAAGATATTGGAAGGCGCAGGGAGATCCATGCAGAGCGCCAGGAGGAGAAAAAACGCCTGCGGGAAGAGCAGAGGGTGCGTGGCGTTAACTTGGATTCCACAAAGCTGATGGAACCTGCGGCCGCTCTTATGCCGGAACCGGAGGAAGAGGCGGATGATATGCCGGAAGCATTTTCAGAACCTGTTATCACCGGAATGCCGGAGCCGGTTTTGGAACCGGAACCTGTTAAGCAGCGCCAGGCGGATTTATTTACCGGAAGTATTGCTGTACCGCCGGAGTACATAGACGAGGATACGGTGCCGTTTGATGTGGATGGGGAAGATGAATTTATCGGCGGATTATGCGGATTTGATGAACCCGAGGAGATCTTTGTAAGAAAAGAAAATAAAACTCTGGAAGAGATGGATATGACCGGCTTTTCCATACCGGAAGAGACAAAACGGGTTGTGACAGCTTCCGGCAAGATCATAGAGACGGATACGGAAGCGCTTCAGAAAAAGTTAGTGAAGAAAAGAGAAGAAGTTAAGGAAGCGAGAGAAGCAGGAGAAACCAGCGTTCAGGATGAGATTAAACAGGCTGAAGCGAAGGTGAAAAAGGAATACAAGTTCCCTCCCTTTGATCTTCTCAAAAAAGGCACGAAGAACAACGGTTCTTTTTCTGAAAAAGAATATAAGGAAACTGCAATTAAATTACAGCAGACACTTCAGAATTTCGGGGTGGGAGTTACCGTGACCAATATCAGCTGCGGTCCATCCGTAACCCGCTATGAACTGCATCCGGAACAGGGGGTTAAGGTTAGCAAGATCGTAGGTCTTTCCGATGATATTAAACTGAGCTTAGCGGCTGCGGATATCCGTATTGAAGCGCCCATACCGGGAAAATCAGCGGTTGGAATTGAAGTTCCCAATAAGGAGAATAACATGGTATTTCTCCGGGATCTTTTGGAAGCTAAGGAATTTAAAGACAGTGCGTCCAAATTGTCCTTTGCGGTCGGTAAGGATATCGGCGGACAGGTCGTTGTCACCGATATTGCCAAGATGCCCCATCTTTTGATTGCGGGCGCTACCGGATCTGGTAAATCCGTCTGCATCAATACGCTGATCATGAGTATTATCTATAAAACCAGTCCGGAAGATGTGAAGATGATCATGATTGACCCTAAGGTGGTTGAATTAAGCGTTTATAATGGAATTCCCCATCTTTTGATTCCGGTTGTCACCGATCCGAAAAAGGCGTCCGGCGCACTGAACTGGGCGGTTGCCGAGATGACGGACCGTTACAAGAAGTTTGCGGATTATAACGTCAGGGATTTAAAAGGGTATAATGCAAAGGTTGAGAATATCAAAGACATAGAGGATGAGAACAAGCCGAAAAAACTGCCGCAGATCGTTATCATTGTGGACGAGCTGGCGGATCTTATGATGGTAGCTCCGGGAGAGGTGGAAGATTCCATCTGCCGTCTGGCCCAGTTGGCCCGTGCTGCGGGAATCCATCTGGTAATTGCGACACAGCGTCCGTCCGTCAATGTCATCACCGGATTAATTAAGGCAAATGTGCCGTCCAGAATCGCATTTTCTGTTTCCTCCGGTGTGGATTCCAGAACGATCATAGATATGAACGGAGCTGAAAAACTGCTGGGAAAAGGCGATATGCTGTTTTATCCTGCCGGATACCAGAAACCGCTTCGTGTTCAGGGCGCATTCGTATCGGATCAGGAAGTGTCTCAGGTTGTTGAATTTTTAACTCAGCAGGAGTTGACTGCGGAGTATAATCCGGATATTGAAAGCCAGATTGCCGCCCCGTCTTCGGCTCCGGGCCAATCCGGAGGAAATGACAGGGACGAGTATTTCGTTCAGGCAGGAAAGTTCATCATAGAAAAAGAAAAGGCATCTATCGGAATGCTGCAGAGAATGTTTAAGATCGGATTTAACCGGGCGGCCCGCATCATGGACCAGCTGGCGGAAGCCGGAGTGGTCGGCGAGGAAGAGGGAACAAAACCGAGAAAAGTTTTGATGACCATGGAGGAATTTGACGATTTGACAGGAAATGGATGACCGTTTGATCGCCAATGAATCATAAGGAAAGAGGAGGCACAGGAAGATGAAAACAGATATTCAGATTGCACAGGAAGCTACAATGCTGCCGATTAAAGAAGTGGCAGCAGCATACGGGATTTCAGAAGATGATCTGGAATTATACGGCAAATATAAAGCCAAACTTACAGACGAACTGTGGGGAGAAGTGAAAGACCGTCCGGACGGAAAGCTTGTTTTGGTAACTGCCATCAACCCAACTCCTGCAGGAGAAGGCAAGACAACCACCAGCGTAGGACTTGGAGATGCACTGTCAAGATTGGGACAAAAGACTATGATTGCTTTGAGAGAGCCGTCTTTAGGACCCTGTTTCGGCATTAAAGGAGGAGCGGCCGGCGGCGGATATGCTCAGGTTGTTCCGATGGAGGACTTAAATCTTCATTTTACCGGAGATTTCCATGCGATTACTTCGGCCAACAATCTGCTGGCAGCACTCTTGGACAACCATATCCAGCAGGGCAATGCCCTTGGAATCGATACCCGCCAGATCTTATGGAAACGCTGTCTGGATATGAATGACCGCGCTCTTCGTAATGTAGTGGTAGGCCTTGGAAGCAAAGCGGACGGCGTGGTGCGTGAAGATCACTTCGTAATCACAGTCGCATCCGAGATTATGGCCATTCTCTGCTTGGCCAATGACATGAATGATTTAAAAGAACGCCTAAGTAAGATTATTGTTGCATATAATTATTCCGGAGAGCCGGTTACCGCCGGAGAACTGAATGCGGTTGGCGCCATGGCGGCGCTTTTAAAAGATGCCATTAAGCCAAATCTGATTCAGACCCTGGAGCATACGGGGGCTGTGGTTCACGGCGGCCCATTTGCCAACATCGCCCATGGCTGCAACAGCGTGAGAGCAACAAAGACAGCTCTGAAACTGGCCGATATCGTAGTTACGGAAGCAGGGTTCGGAGCCGATCTGGGCGCAGAAAAATTCCTGGATATCAAATGCCGCAAGGCCGGATTAAAGCCGGATGCCGTAGTTTTAGTGGCAACTGTGCGTGCCCTCAAGTACAATGGAGGCGTACCTAAGACCGAGCTGAATACAGAGAATCTGGAAGCCCTGTCAAAAGGCATCGTCAATCTGGAAAAACATATTGAAAATATACAGAAATACGGAGTTCCTGTTGTCGTTACCCTGAATTCCTTCACTTCCGACACAGAAGCGGAATATGAATTCATTAAGAATTTCTGCGAAGAAAGAGGATGCGAGTTCGCCCTTTCGGAAGTTTGGGCAAAAGGCGGGGAAGGAGGAGAAGCGCTGGCAAAGAAAGTGCTTTATACTCTGGAGAATAAGGAAAGCTGCTATCATCCGATTTATCCGGATGACATGAGCCTGAAAGATAAGATCCATACGGTAGCAACGGAGATTTACGGAGCGGACGGCGTGACTTATGCCCCGGCTGCCAATAAAGCATTAAAACAGATCGAAGAGATGGGATTTGGAAGTTTTCCGGTCTGTATGGCAAAAACTCAGTATTCTCTGTCGGATGACCAGACAAAGCTTGGCCGTCCGACCGGTTTTGAGATCAATGTCAGAGATGTCTACGTTTCGGCGGGCGCCGGTTTCGTAGTCGTGCTGACAGGAGCCATCATGACCATGCCGGGACTGCCGAAAAAACCGGCAGCAGATAATATTGATGTCAATGACGACGGAGTAATTGTAGGGTTATTCTAATAGACAGGGACGGAGGATGTGATCTTCCGTCCCTGATCAGGCCAAAACGTGAATTTAGGTAGAAGAAAAGACTGCGAGGTAGATATGAAACTAATCCAATGGTTAGATAAGATGGAATATAAACTGCTTCAGGGAACTCTGGATCTGGAAGTGGGAGACGTAATTTATGATTCCAGAAAAGCAAAGGATGAGACGGTATTTGTCTGTATGATGGGATCCAGAATCGATTCCCATGATTTTATAGATGATGTGGTTCAAAAGGGCGTAAAAGCTATAGTAATAGAAAAGGATTTGGAAAACCTTCCGGACGGGATTACGGTGATCCGTGTGGATAATTCCAGAAAGGCGCTGGCTCTTTTGTCGGCGGCCCGGTTCGGCTACCCGGCTGAAAAGATGACCACAATCGGAGTGACCGGAACAAAGGGAAAAACCACCACCACCCATATGATTAAGGCGATTTTAGAGACGGCAGGCAAAAAAGTGGGGATGATCGGAACCAACGGAGCGGTGATCGGAGGAGAGACTTATCCGACCAGAAATACCACCCCGGAATCCTATGAACTGCAGGAATATTTTTCTAAGATGGTGGAAGCCGGATGTGAATATATGATTATGGAAGTCTCTTCACAGGGGCTTAAAATGCACCGGGTGGACGGGATTTTCTTTGACTATGGACTGTTTACCAACATTTCACCGGATCACATCGGTCCGGATGAACATGCGGATTTTGAGGAATATCTGTATTACAAGTCCCAGCTGCTGAACCGCTGCAGGATAGGGATTGTAAACCGGGACGATGCGCATTATGAAGAGATTATCCGCAGCGCCTCCTGTATCTGTCATACGTTCAGCCTGGATCAGGACGCTTCGTTCATGGCAAAGGATATCCGCTATGTGGCAGAAACTGATTTTGTGGGACTGGATTTTAAAGTGACAGGAGAGTATGAGATTGAACTGAAGGTAAATATCCCGGGACGGTTTAATGTTTACAACGCCCTTGCGGCAGTCAGTGTATGCAGCTTTTTAGACCTTCCAAAGGATAAGATCTGTCATGCGCTGGAACATCTGAGCGTCAACGGAAGAATGGAAATCGTCTATGCTTCGCAAAGGTGCACCGTAATTGTGGATTATGCCCATAATGCGGTGAGCATGGAAAGTCTTTTAAACACTCTCAGAGACTATAATCCAAAGCGCCTTGTCTGCGTGTTTGGATGCGGCGGAAACCGTTCCAAGGACAGAAGGTATTCCATGGGTGAAATCGGCGGCCGTCTGGCGGATTTATGTATTATTACCGCTGACAATTCCAGATTCGAAAAGGTGGAAGATATCATAGCGGACATCCGCGGCAGCATTGAAAAGACAGGCGGGAATTTTATTGAGATTCCGGACCGGAGAGAGGCCATCGAGTACAGCATCACCCATGCGGAGCCCGGCGATATGATAGCCGTTATCGGAAAAGGCCACGAGGATTACCAGGAGATTAACGGTGTAAGATACCCGTTTTTAGACCGTGCGGTGATCGAAGAAGTGGTGAGCAAATTATAAAAAGCCGGAAGCCGTGCAGAAATGAGGAGAGCTATGGAAGGGATAACAGTAAAAGATATAGTGGAAGCAACCAATGGAACTCTGCTTTGCGGAGAACCGGAACTTTCCCTGGACCATATCAGCATTGATTCCAGGTCAATGAAGGGAAGCGCCCTGTTTGTTCCGCTGATCGGCGAAAAGGTGGATGCCCACCGCTTCATCGGCCAGGCGCTTGAGAATGGAGCGGCGGCTGTGCTCACTAGCGAACATGACAGCGCAGAGTCACTTCATCCATATATCCGTGTGAAGGACACAAAAAAGGCGCTTCAGGATATTGGGCGCTATTATAGAAAACGGCTCAGTCTCCCTTTGATCGGCGTGACCGGAAGCGTAGGTAAAACGACTACAAGAGAGATGATTGCCGCCGCCCTGTCCGCGGGATACCAAGTATATAAAACCCCGGGAAACCACAACAGCCAGGTTGGAGTTCCGATCACCATATCGGAAATTACAAAAGAAGACGAGATCGGCGTGATTGAGCTTGGAATGAGCGAGCCGGGTGAGCTTACCATAATCGCCCAAATCGCCCGGATTGATATGGCGGTGGTGACCAATATCGGAGTGACCCATATCGAGCAGCTGGGAAGCCGGGAAAATATCTACCGGGAAAAGATGACCATCCAGGACGGATTAAAACCGGGAGGAATTCTGCTTCTCAACGGCGATGACGACATGCTCATGAATACAAAGGGAAGAGAAGGGTTCAGAACTTTATACTACGGAACGGGAGAAAATTGCGATTACCGTGCCGTGGACATCCGCTTGGAGAACGGATATCCGCATTTCATGGCGGTTCACGGAGACCAGAAGGCCGAAATTCAGCTGAGCATCATGGGAATGCACAATGTGCTCAATGCTATGGCCGCCCTTGCAGCCGCCTGTGAGTACGGTGTTCCGATGGAAAAAGCCGGTGAAACGTTAGGCCGGTTTACCGGTTTTAAAAACCGGCAGCAGATTGATACCGTAAACGGAATTACTGTAATTGACGATACGTACAATGCCAGCCCGGTTTCCATGAAGGCAGGGATTGACGTTCTTCTCTCCATTCAAAATCCGGGCAGAAAAATTGCTGTTTTAGCGGATATGAAAGAGCTGGGAGAAAATGCTTCTGAGTTCCATTATGAGGTGGGAGCCTACATAAGCCAAAAGCCGGTCGACACAGTGGCCGTATTAGGCGAACTGGCAAAGTATATTGCCGACGGAATCACACAGAATAACACTGAGATTAAAGTACTCCGGTTCGAAGAAAAAAATGCGTTAAAGGAATATTTGGACGGAGAACTGAAGGCAGGAGACGCAGTCCTTTTTAAGGGATCAAACAGCATGAACCTGGGAGAGATTTCCGGCTGCTATTTAAAGAAAAAATCAGAATAGACAGGTGAAAGAATGGCAAAGGCATATGCCAATGTAATAATTGATATTTCACATGAAAAAGTAGATAAGACATTCCAGTATAGGATTCCAAAAGCCTTGGAAGACCGGATCGGAGCCGGAGTTCAGGTCCGCATTCCCTTTGGCATGGGCAACCATGTCAGAAAGGGATATGTGGTGGAGGTTACGGATCAGGCGGAATATGATCCTCTCAAGATGAAGGAGATTTGCGGCCTGGTAGACGGCGGTGTGACAGCCGAATCCCGCCTTATAAGGCTGGCCTGGTGGATGAAGGAACATTACGGTTCCACCATGAATCAGGCTTTAAAGACCGTTCTTCCGGTAAAACAGCAGGTGAAGGCAAAAGAAAAGAGAATTCTGCGCTGCATTCTGGACGACGAACAGCTAGAGCAGGCGATTGCCGAAGCGGAACGTAAAAACTATAAGGCCAGGGCGCGTCTTTTGGGATTATTCCGGCAAAGGCAGGAAATTCCTTATGAAACAGCGGTAATGAAGATGAAATTTTCACCGCCGACCATAAAGGCCATGGAAGAAAAGCAGATGCTTACCATCGTATCAGAGACCAGCTACCGCAACCCAATTCACGCCGGAGAGCAGGATTTGGTACGAAAGGTGCTCAATGAGGAACAGCAGCAGATTGTGGATGCCTTTATTCGTGATTATAATATGGGTATCCACGGAACGAGTCTGATAAAAGGCGTTACGGGAAGCGGAAAAACGGAAGTCTATATGGAGCTGATCCGCCACGTCATAAGCAGGGGAAGACAGGTGATCGTACTGATTCCTGAAATCGCCCTGACCTATCAGACCGTAATGCGCTTTTACCGGCAGTTTGGCGACAGGGTTTCCATTATCAATTCCAGACTGTCGGCAGGGGAGCGGTATGACCAGTTTGAACGGGCAAAACGGGGGGAGATTGACATTATGATCGGCCCCAGGTCGGCTCTTTTCACCCCATTTTCAGATCCGGGGCTGATTATCATAGACGAAGAGCACGAAGGCGCCTATAAAAGCGAGGTGTCTCCCCGCTATCACGCCAGGGAAGTGGCGGTTGAGATCGCCGGAATGTGTAAAGCCAGCGTCGTGTTAGGCTCTGCAACCCCTTCTTTGGATGCATATGTGAGAGCGGTTCAGGGAGAGTACCGGCTGTATCAGTTAACCCGCCGGGCGGTGGAAAACAGCAGTATGGCCCAGGTTTCTGTTGTAGATTTAAGACAGGAACTGAAGGAAGGCAATAAATCTGTATTCAGCAGGGAGCTTCAGCGCCTGATTCAGGACAGACTGGAAAAAAAGGAACAGGTGATTTTATTCATCAACCGGCGCGGGTATGCGAATTTCGTATCTTGCCGCTCCTGTGGCGAGGCCATCAAATGTCCCCATTGCGACGTGACGCTGACCCTTCATAAGAACGATCAGCTGGTCTGCCATTACTGCGGATATCAGATTCCGCTGCCCAAGAAATGCCCATCCTGCGGTTCCCCTTATATTGCTAATTTTGGAGTGGGAACGCAGAAACTGGAGATGATGGCAGCCAAGATGTTTCCGGATGCCAGAATCCTTAGAATGGATCTGGATACCACTTCGAAAAAGGGAGGCCATGAAGAAATTCTGGCAAAATTTGCAGAAGGGGGAGCTGATATACTCATCGGAACCCAGATGATTGTAAAAGGCCATGATTTTCCCAATGTAACACTGGTGGGCGCAATCGCTGCCGACCTTTCTTTGTACACGTCCGATTACCGGGCCGGGGAACGGACCTTTCAGCTTCTGACCCAGGCGGCCGGGCGCGCCGGAAGAGGGAATAAAGGGGGAAATGTGATTATCCAGACCTACAATCCGGAACATTACAGCATTCAGGCGGCTGCAAAACAGGATTATGAGTCCTTCTATCAGGAAGAGATGGCGTTTCGCAGCCTGATGAAATATCCTCCGTCCTGCAGGCTTTTGACAATCCAGCTGTCTTCCAAGTCGGAAGAAGAATTGAACCATGCTGCAAAAAGGCTGGCTGAGTGGGCGGAAGCGGAGGAAAAGCCGGAGAATATACAGATAACCGGACCTGTAGAGGCATCTGTATACAAAGTTAATGATATATACAGAAAAATTTTATATTTGAAACACGGAAATTATGATATACTAATTAAAATTAGGGACAGACTGGAACTAAAGATGAAAGAAGATGCTTTTTTTGCCCAGGTCATGATCCAATACGATTTTTCATAAATAGAATCCGCCTTTGCGGCAGAATGAGGGGAATTATGGCAGTAAGAAAGATTAGAACCATTGGAGATGAAATTTTAACAAAAAAATGCAAAACAGTGAAGGCGATGACTCCAAGGACCGCTGAACTGATTGAAGATATGTTTGAAACCATGTATGAGGCCTGTGGTGTGGGACTTGCCGCTCCTCAGGTAGGCGTTTTAAAACAGATTGTAGTGATCGATGTGGAAGACGGCAATCAGTATGTGCTGATCAATCCTGAAATTATAGAAGAAGAGGGAAGCCAGACCGGGCCGGAAGGATGTTTAAGCGTGCCGGGTAAGGTGGGAACCGTCACAAGGCCGGATCATGTTAAGGTAAAAGCGCTGAACGAGAATTTGGAAGAATACGTTTTAGAGGGTGAAGGGCTGTTAGCCCGGGCAATCTGCCACGAATGCGCTCATCTGAACGGACAGCTTTATGTGGAACTGGTCGAAGGCGAACTTATGGATGTAGAGGCTGAAGAAGAGGAAGTAGAAGAGGAGTAGATCGCAATGCGTATAGTTTTTATGGGAACACCTGATTTTTCTGTGAATGTTTTAGTTTCACTGGTGAATGCAGGCCATGAAGTAGCAGCTGTGGTAACACAGCCGGATAAACCCAAGGGGAGAGGAAAAGAGGTATCAATGACTCCTGTTAAGGAAAAAGCATTGGAGTACCAGATACCGGTTTACCAGCCGGTAAAGGTCAGGGATCCCCAGTTTATAAAAATCATTGAAGAGTTAGCGCCGGACGCTATTGTTGTGGTCGCATTTGGCCAGATTATTTCAAAAGCTATTTTGGATATTCCAAAGCTTGGCTGTGTGAATATCCATGCATCCCTGCTTCCAAAGTACAGGGGATCGGCACCGATCCAATGGGCGGTTATCAACGGGGAAAAAGAAACCGGCATAACTACCATGATGATGGACGAAGGGATTGACACGGGCGATATGCTGGAAAAAACGATTGTCCCCATTGATAAAGATGAAACGGGCGGAAGCCTTCATGATAAACTGAGCCAGGCGGGGGCAAAATTGATTTTGTCCACACTGGAAGGGCTTGAAAAGAAAACCATTGTGCCGATTCCGCAGCCAGAGGAAGGAACCTGTTATGTCGGCAAGCTCACCAAGACTTTGGGAGATATCGACTGGAACGCCTCAGCGGAGGCCATCGAACGCTTGGTGCGGGGATTGAATCCGTGGCCCAGCGCCTATACCATGTGGAATGGAAAGACGCTGAAGATCTGGTCGGCAGAAGTGGCAGAGTGGAACCAGGAGGCAAAACCGGGACAGGTTGTGGCCTGTGATTCCAATTCCCTTTTAGTGAAGACAGGGGACAAGGCTCTGTCCATTAAAGAATTACAGCTGGAAGGAAAGAAACGGATGGATATTTCCTCTTTTTTAAGAGGCTATGCCGTGGAATGCGGCACCGTATTGGAAAGGAGAGAGTAACATGTTTTATTATTATGATCCAACGATGATTTTAGTGCTTATCGGAGCTATGCTGTCCATGTGGGCGTCGTCCAGGGTACAGTCCACCTTTAGCAAGTATTCTAAAGTGCGCAGCATGACCGGGATGACCGGAGCGGAGGCTGCAAAACGCCTTCTCAATTCCCAGGGAATCTATGATGTAACGGTGCGTTCCGTACCGGGACAGCTTACAGACCACTATGATCCAAGAAACAAAACCCTTAATTTGTCAGAGGCCGTTTACGGCTCCATGTCTGTGGCTTCCATCGGAGTTGCGGCCCATGAATGCGGCCATGCGATTCAGGATAATGTGGGCTATGCTCCGTTGAAGATCAGAGGAGCATTTGTTCCGATCGCCAATTTCGGCGGCAAGATTTCCCTGCCGTTGATCGTAATCGGTCTTTTAATCGGATTCACCTCCTTTATTGAGGTCGGAATCTGGATGTTTGTGCTGGTGGTTCTGTTTCAGGTCATCACCCTTCCGGTGGAATTCAACGCTTCTTCCAGAGCGGTTAAGCTGTTGGGAGAGACCGGAATTTTGCAGGATTCAGAGCTGGAACACACCAAGAAAGTGCTTGGAGCCGCAGCGCTCACTTATGTGGCGGCCGTAGCAGCCTCTGTATTACAGCTGCTTCGTTTATTAATCCTGTTTGGAGGAAGAAGAGACCGTGACTAAATCGGTAAACAGCAGAGAAATTGCACTCGATGTGCTTTATGAAATACTGGAAAATAAAGAATACAGCCATATTGTGCTAAGACAGGCTTTGAACAAATATCAGTATCTGGATAAACAGGAGCGTTCCTTCATCACAAGAATTGTGGATGGAACTTTAGAATACCTGATTCAGATCGATTATATGATCAATCAGCTTTCAAAAGTAAAAGTGAAGAAGATGAAGCCGGTGATACGGACGATCCTGCGCATGTCTGTGTACCAGATCATGTACATGGACCGTGTGCCGGATTCCGCAGCCTGCGACGAAGCCGTGAAACTGGCTGTGAAAAGAAAGTTTCAGGGCCTGAAGGGATTTGTAAACGGAGTTTTGAGAAATATTTCCCGCCAGAAAGAGAGCTTTGTATGGCCCTCCGATTCCGTGCGGTATTCAATTCCTGAATGGATCTTGGAGATGTGGAAGGAACGATACGATCAGGAAACGATCACAGCCATGGCTCAGTCCTTTTTGAAGCCGTCCAAGCTGGCAGTGCGCTGCAATTTGGACAAAGCTTCCAAAGAACAGATTACGGAAAGTTTAAAAGAGCAGAAGGTTCAGATTGAAACTTCTGCTTATTCTGATATTATTTTATTCCTTTCGGAATATGATTATCTGGAAGGGCTGAACGCTTATACAAGCGGCTGGATTCAGGTACAGGATATGAGCTCCAGTTTCGTAGCCCAGGCGGCTCCGTTAAAGCCGGGAGATTATGTGATTGACGTATGCGGCGCTCCGGGAGGAAAAAGCCTTCATGTGGCAGACCGGTTAAAGGGAACCGGAATGGTGGATGTCAGGGATCTGAGCGAACAAAAGGTGGGTATGATCAGAGAGAATATCAGCCGTACCGGTTTTACCAATATTCAGGCAAAGGTTCAGGACGCTTTGGAGCCGGATCAGGATTCTGTGGAAAAAGCGGATGTCCTTTTTGCGGATCTGCCGTGTTCCGGCCTGGGAATTATGGGGAAAAAGCCGGATATTAAGATCAATATGACAAAAGAAAAGGCGGAAGATCTGGCCGGGCTTCAGAGAGAGATTTTATCGGTGGTCTGGCAGTATGTCAAACCGGGCGGATATCTGATCTACAGCACCTGCACGATCAATTCCAAGGAAAATGAAGAAAATGTGAGATGGTTCAGGGAACATTACCCATTTGAACCAGTCAATATAGAAGGACGGTTAGGGGATAACCTGAAAGAAGAATCCATGAAAGAAGGCTTTATCCAGCTTCTTCCTGGCATCCATCCCTGCGATGGCTTCTTTTTGTCGGTATTCCGCAGAAGATAGATATGGAAAAGAAAGATATTAAGTCATTAAACCTGGAAAATTTAACAAAGGAAATCGCAGACCTTGGAGAAAAGTCATTTCGCGCAAAACAGATCTATCAGTGGATGCATGTAAAGCTGGTATCCGGTTTTGATGAGATGACCAATCTGCCTAAACCGCTGAGGGATCGATTGGGGGAAAACTATGATCTGATATCCCTGGAAACTGCGGATATGAAGGTATCTGCAATAGACGGAACCAGAAAATATCTGTTCCGTCTCAGCGACGGCAATGTGATTGAAAGCGTTCTGATGAAATATAAACACGGAAATTCCGTATGCATCTCCTCCCAGGTCGGCTGCCGGATGGGCTGCCGTTTCTGCGCCTCCACGCTGGACGGTTTGGAACGCAATCTGACGCCTTCAGAGATGCTTGACCAGGTATACCGGATACAGGCCTCCACAGGGGAACGCGTATCAAATGTGGTTGTGATGGGCTCCGGAGAGCCTATGGATAACTATGACAATCTGGTTCAGTTCATCCGCCTGCTTTCCGATGAAAACGGGCTGAATATCAGCCAGAGAAATATAACGGTATCCACCTGCGGCATTGTGCCGGGAATTAAGAAGCTGGCTAACGAACAGTTTCAGATCACACTGGCCTTGTCTTTGCATGCGCCAAATGATGAGGTGCGCAAAAGCCTGATGCCGATTGCAAAAAGCTATAAGCTTTCTGAGGTATTGGGCGCCTGCCGGGAATACTACTTAAAAACCGGTCGGAGGCTCACCTTTGAATACAGCCTGGTGAGCGGAGTGAATGATAATCTGGAGGAAGCGAAGGCCCTTGTCAGTCTGATTAAAGACCAGCACGGTCATGTGAATCTGATCCCGGTAAATCCCATAAAGGAACGGGATTATGTCCAGTCGGACCAGAAAGCCATACAGGCATTTAAAAATTATCTTGAAAAAAACGGAATTAATGTTACTATAAGAAGGGAAATGGGCCGGGATATTAACGGAGCCTGTGGACAGCTTAGAAAAAGTTTTATGGATAAGGAGGGATGAGGATAGATGCAGGCATATGCGTTGACAGATGTGGGAAGAGTCCGAAACATGAACCAGGATTACATTTTTTCCTCATCGGCCGGAATCGGCTCATTGGCAAATCTTTTTATTGTTGCAGACGGCATGGGAGGCCATAAAGCGGGGGATTATGCATCCAGATATATGGTGGAACAGCTGGTGGAATATATGGAACATCAGGAACAGCCCGGGATCGTACCCGCATTGGAATCGGGAATTCAGAAGATCAACCGGGAAATTTACGAGGAATCCATGAAGGATGAACGGTTATTCGGAATGGGAACCACCCTGGTTGCTGCAACTGTGGATCAGGATACTTTGTATGTGGCAAATATCGGCGACAGCCGTTTATATCTTATCAGCGATGGAATCCGCCAGGTGACTAAAGACCATTCCTATGTGGAAGAGATGGTATCCTTAGGGAAGATGGAGCGCGGCAGTGAGGATTATCAGGCGAAAAAGAACATTATTACACGGGCAGTTGGAACAAAAGATGCTCTGAATATCGATTTTTTCGAAGTGACGCTGAGTCCGGGAGATTATATTCTCCTGTGTTCCGACGGGCTTTCCAATATGGTAACGGATGAAGAAATTCATCACATCGTAACATCGGACCAGACCTTAAAGCAAAAAGCAGAGGAACTGGTCAGCGAGGCAAATCATCATGGAGGGAAGGACAATATTGCAGTTATTCTTATAGACCCCCAGCTAAGTGAGGTGAGGTCATGTTAAAAACCGGTATATTTTTACAGAACCGCTATGAGATTTTAGATGTAATCGGATCGGGCGGAATGTCCGATGTTTATAAGGCCAAATGTCATAAACTGAACCGTTTGGTGGCAATTAAGGTATTAAAAGAAGAGTTCAGCACAGACGCTAATTTTGTGAGTAAATTCAAGATGGAGGCCCAGGCGGCCGCCGGACTGTCCCATCCCAACATTGTGAATGTATATGACGTTGTGGATGAGGATTATCTTCACTACATTGTGATGGAATTGATAGAGGGGATCACCCTTAAAAAGTACATAGTAAAAAAAGGTCATCTGGAGGTCAAAGAGACCATCGGTATCTCGATCCAGGTGGCTCAGGGACTTGCCGCCGCCCACGAACAGAAATTAGTTCACCGGGATATAAAACCTCAGAACATTATTATCAACCGGGACGGCAAGGTAAAAGTAGCTGATTTTGGAATCGCAAGAGCTGTAAGCGCTCAGACCCAGGGAGCGACGGCCATCGGTTCCGTTCATTATATATCGCCGGAGCAGGCCAGAGGCCGCCTCAGCGATGCCAGAAGCGATATCTATTCGCTGGGCATTACCATGTATGAGATGGTTACAGGCCGTGTGCCGTTTGAAGGCGACAATACGGTAACTGTGGCGCTGGCGCATCTGGAAGAGCCGATTACGAGACCGAGTGTATACAATCCGGATATTCCTCAGTGTCTGGAAAACATAATTTTAAAATGCACGGAGAAAAGGCCGGAACGCCGGTATTCCTCGGCCATGGAGCTGATTGCCGATCTGAGAAAAGCCTTGGTATCCCCGGAACGGGATTTTGTTAAACAGAGCGGGCAGACGGAAGTCCAGGGGCAGACCAGGCCAATTACATCTGAAGAGATGGAACAGATTAAAGAGGGAAGCCGGAAGCAGGTGCCTTATGAGCCGGAACCTGTGATAAGAAACCATCAAAAGCCCCCTTCACATAAGCCGAAAAATGGGGGAGATGACGATATCAATCCCAAGATTGAAAAACTGATGACATTGGCCGGAGTGGCTGTGGCTGTTATCATCGTGGTTATTTTGATCTTTGTGGTGATGAAGCTGGGCGGTATTTTTAATCTCGGTTCGGGAAAAAAGCCGACACAGGAAAGCCAGACCGGCGTAACCTCGGAAACCACTCTTGGAGATACGGAAATTGCAATGCCGGATGTGTATGATCTGCCGGAGGATTTAGCTGAAACAAAATTAAAAGAAAGCTCTCTTATCATGAAGATTGCGGGTTATGAGGATTCGGATACCGTAGCAAAGGGACATGTGATTTCCCAGGAGAATAAGGCAGGAACTCCGGTTCCCAAGTATTCAACCGTAAATGTAACCGTAAGCAACGGTTCCAATAAAATTGATCTTGAGGAGCTGAAGCTGACCGAACTGACAGGAGAAGCGGCAAAACGTCTTTTGGAGACGAAAAAGCTGGTGGTATCCACCGTAGAAGAGAATAACGAAACCGTAGAAAAAGGAAAAGTGATCCGTTATGATCCTCAAAATGTGAAAGAAGGGGAGAATGTCACTCTCTATATCAGTTCAGGCCCTGCCGTGACGTTAAAGACGGTTCCCAATATTACCGGGCAGATGGAAGAAATTGCCATCGGCATGCTTGTGGATTCCGGTTTTGTTCCGGGCCAGGCGACCACAGAATCCAGCGATACGGTTGAAGCCGGCGTGGTAATCCGTCAGGTGGAGACTGCCAACAGCCAGATGCCGGAAGGCGCTTCTGTTTCCTATGTGGTGAGCACCGGACCGGAAGAGGATAACAGGCGTTATATCGCCTCCTTGAATGAAACCTATGATTTGAGCAATCTGATCGGGCCAGGCTCGGGAACTACCAGCGTTACCATCATGATCCGTTTAAAACAGGTGGTAAATGGGGAAACTGAGTACAAAACGCTGATGCAGCCTCAGACGCTGAGCGGCAACATTACGCTTCCTGTGAATTTACCGGTTATTGAAGGCGCCAAGGGCGTGACCGACGGTGTGGTGGAAATTGTGGAAACCAATACGGACGCGGTGCTGAAATCTTACCCGGTAACATTTATAGTGATGGATTAGTTCAGGATGGAATGTGAATGACAGGAAAAATTATAAAGGGAATCGCCGGATTCTATTATGTACACGATGGGAATAAAACCGTATACGAATGTAAGGCAAAAGGAATTTTCAGAAATAAAAAGATAAAACCTCTGGTAGGGGATAATGTGGAGATCACCATTCTCGACGAGGCGGAATGTGAGGGAAACATCGATCAGATTCTGCCCCGGAAAAACAGTCTGATCCGCCCGGCTGTGGCCAATGTGGATCAGGCCCTCGTGGTGTTTTCCATTCTTCACCCGGAGCCCAACTTAAATCTTCTGGACCGTTTTTTGGTTATGATGAAATATGCAGAGGTTCCGGTTTCAATTCTATTCAATAAAGTGGATCTTTCAGATGAAGCGATTATAGAAAAATACAGAAAGATCTATGAACCTGCCGGGTACGAGGTTCTCTTTTCCAGCGCGTATGAGGAAACGGGGATCGATATGATCCGGGGACTTCTCCGGGGAAAAACTACGGTTTTGGCCGGCCCGTCAGGCGTTGGAAAATCGTCTCTCATCAATATGATTCAGCCGGAAGCAGGCATGGAGACCGGTGAAATCAGCGAGAAGATTCAAAGAGGAAAGCATACCACAAGGCATTCCCAGCTGTTTTATATTGAAAAAAATACTTATACCATGGATACGCCCGGATTCAGTTCCATGTTTGTGGAAAATATGGAAGCAGAAGAATTGAAGGATTATTTTCCTGAATTCCAGGATTATGAAGACGAATGCAAATTTTTAGGCTGCGTCCATATCGGAGAAAAGATCTGTGGGGTCAAGCAGGCGGTGGAAGAGGGAAGAATCAGCCCCAGCCGCTATGAAAATTACCGCTTGATGTATCAGGAATTAAAGGACAGAAGGAGATATTAATATGTTTTGTTTAGCACCATCTATTTTGGCGGCGGATTTTAAGGAATTAGGGAAACAGGTACAGGCTGTGGATGCGGCAGGAGCCCAGTACATTCATATCGACGTGATGGACGGCGCCTATGTGCCCAGCATTTCCTTTGGAATGCCTGTGATCGCCAGCCTTAGAAGCTGTACAAAAAAGGTGTTTGACGTTCACATGATGGTGGAAGAGCCGGGCCGCTATGTGGATGATATGAAAAAGGCCGGAGCGGATCTGATCTGTGTCCATGCGGAGGCTTGCGTCCATTTAGACCGCACAGTGAACCAGATTAAGGAAGCCGGCTTAAAGGTTGGAGTGGCATTAAATCCGGCTACTTCGCTCAGTGTATTGGATTACGTTCTTCCGGAATTGGACATGGTGCTTTTGATGACCGTAAATCCGGGATTTGGCGGCCAGAAATTCATTCCCTATACGCTGGACAAGATCCGCTCTTTAAGGGCTAAATGCCGGGAAATGGGGCTGTCTACGGATATTCAGGTGGACGGAGGCGTTACAACCGGGAATGTGAAAACCCTGATGGAGGCGGGCGCTAATATATTCGTTGCCGGTTCCGCTGTATTTAACGGCGATGCGGCTGCAAATACGAAGGCGTTTTTAGATATTTTCAAGGAATGGGAAGAAGCATAGAAGGCCGTTTTGCGGCAGAATGTGAGGATAAATGAACGGTTTGATTCTTACCGGCGGAAGCCTTGACCAGGCTTTCGCTGCTTCTTTATTGGAGAACTATCAATTTGATAAGATGATCGCAGTGGACGGGGGCCTGAGCGCTGTAAAAGAGCTGGGGCTGAAGCCGGATGCCATTGTAGGCGATTTTGATACGGCCGCCCCTGAAATTGTGGATGAATACAGGAAGAGGGCCTGCGGTGCGGCCTGGGATATCCACAAACCGGAAAAGGACGAGACGGACACGGAACTGGCGCTGGCTACGGCGGCCAGACTGGGATGTACACAAGTGCTTCTTTTAGGAGCAACCGGAGGCAGGCTGGATCATCTGCTGGCCAATATCCATCTTCTTTATTACTGTCATGAGCTGGGGATGGCCGGTCGGATCGTCGATCCCCAGAACTGCCTGTACCTGCTTTTACAGGGTAAGACATTTATCAAATCCTCGACTTGGGGAAAATACATCTCTTTTATTCCATTTACAGAGCGGGTGACCGGCATCACATTAAAGGGTTTTAAATATCCCCTTAACAAAAAAAATATCACAATCGGCCGGGAATCCGGCTTGTGCGTCAGCAATGAGCTGACCGGGGAAGTAGGAAGTATCGAATTTGACAGCGGTATCCTGGTCTGTGTGGAATCGAAAGATTAACTGGCATGGTTAAAAAATAACCAACTGGATATTTATAGCAATCCACTTGCATGCTATGATAGGGAAAATTAAGTTGCAAGGGAGAGCAGACGATGATTAACAAAGAGAATGAAAAAGTTTATAAGATTGTGATTACAGCATTGATGGCGGCTTTATGCTATGTGGCATTTACCTTTTTAAAGATTCCGATTCCCACCTTTGGCGGGGATATGGTTGCGCTTCATATCGGAAATGCATTCTGTGTATTAGCGGCGCTTTTATTAGGCGGAGTTTACGGCGGCGTGGCAGGAGCTTTGGGAATGACCATCGCGGATATTCTGGACCCGGTTTATATTACCAGCGCGCCGAAAACATTTATCCTTAAATTGTGTATCGGACTGATCGCCGGTTTTGTGGCACATAAGATCGCCCATATTACGGATAATCACAATCCTAAATACGTGCTTAAATGGACGCTGATCGCTTCCATTCTGGCGCTGGGCTTTAATGTTATCATGGACCCGATTGTGGGTTATTTTTACAAAAATTATGTGTTAGGAGTGGAGGCGTCAGCGGCGAAAATCATGTCGACCTGGGCGGCAGGCGTTACGTTTATCAATGCAGTTGCAGGAACCTTTGTCGTTGTGTTCGTATATATGGCGGTAAGGCCGGTGCTTAAAAAGGCCGGATTATTCTTCCATATCGACTGATGAATCCGCCGGATGTGGAGTTCATATGAATACTTATCACCAGAAAAAATTAGCAATAATCAATGATTTATCAGGGTATGGCCGTTGTTCATTAACAGCGGCTATTCCTGTTGTATCGGCTCTGAAAGTTCAGGCATGTCCTGTGCCGACTGCAATCTTGTCCAATCACCTGGCTTTTCCCGCCTGCTATTTTCAGGATTATACGGAGCATATGGTGCCGTATCTTAATGTATGGAAACAGCTGGAGCTTTCATTTGACGGGATTTTGACAGGATTTTTAGGTTCTGAGAGCCAGATTGAGATCGTTACCGGTATGATACGGGATTTTAAGGGGGAGACTACCAAGGTGATTATCGATCCCATCATGGGGGATCACGGAAAGCCCTATAAAACGTTTAATGCACAGATGTGCAGCCGGATGAGAGAACTGGTATCTTACGGAGATATGGCCACACCGAACCTTACGGAAGCCTGCATCTTAACGGGAACCGAGTACAAAAAGGACGGATGGAAAAGGGAAGAGCTTAGGGATATGGCTTTAAAACTTTTGGAGATAGGACCAAAACAGGCTGTGATCACCGGAGTAAATGAAGGCGGATTTTTAGTAAATGTGATCGCCCAAAGAGAAGAAATCAGGTTTCAGAAGATGAAACGGGTAGGCCGCGAACGCCCTGGAACAGGGGACATCTTTTCCGCAATTACGGCGGCCAGCCTGCTCAGGGGAGAAGATCTTTTAACCGCCGTCAGGAAATCGGCCGGTTTTGTAAAAGCCTGTATCCTGAAATCGGAAGAATTGAATATTCCGGTAAACAATGGAGTCTGCCTGGAAGAAATGCTCTTTTTGCTGATGAAATAAGATAACAATTCAGCCTTCCGATGCCTGTGCCGGTTCCGCCAGTTTTCATGGACTTTCCTGTGACTTTGCAGGGTATTAGCAATTCTTAACGCACAGAATTTTTCGTTCAAGGGAAATGTCCACCTGTTTGAGCGTGAGCGAGTTTGGACATTTCCCTTGGCTTTTAGAAAAATCCTGTACGTTTAGAAGTGCTTATGCCCGAAACCGGAACAGGAAAGTCCATGGAAACTGGCGGAACCGGCACAGGCATCGGAAGGCTGAATTGTTACGAAATAAGATTACTCAAGGGAAAAAGGTCTTTCATTTGTGCTTAAAATGTAGTATACTCACGTATGATTATACTACATTTTATATGCCGCTATGGGGCCGCGGTATAGAATTAGGAGGAAAATTATGTTAGATTTAAAGTTTGTCAGAGAGAACCCTGAGATAGTAAAGCAGAATATCAAAAACAAGTTTCAAGATAGTAAATTAGAATTGGTTGATGAAGTGATCGCATTAGACGCTGAAAATAGAGCTGCAAAGTCTGAAGCGGATAGTTTAAGAGCGGAACGCAATAAAATCTCAAAGCAGATCGGAGCTTTGATGGGACAGGGCAAAAAGGAAGAAGCAGAAGAGTTAAAAGCAAAGGTAAATGCTGATTCCTCACGTTTGGCAGAGCTGGAAGAAAAAGAGACGGAACTGGAAGCGAAGATCAAGAAAATTATGATGACCATTCCGAACATCATCGATCCAAGCGTTCCGATCGGAAAAGACGACAGTGAAAATGTGGAAGTTGAACGCTATGGAGAGCCGGTTGTGCCGGAATTCGAGATTCCTTACCATACGGAGATCATGGAAAGCTTTGACGGCATCGATTTGGACAGCGCAAGAAAAGTAGCTGGAAACGGCTTTTATTATCTGATGGGGGATATTGCCAGACTTCATTCCGCTGTTATCTCTTATGCGAGAGATTTTATGATTGACCGCGGTTTCACATACTGCGTACCGCCTTTTATGATCAGAAGTGAAGTGGTAACCGGCGTTATGAGCTTTGCTGAGATGGATGCCATGATGTATAAGATCGAAGGAGAAGACCTGTACCTGATCGGAACCAGCGAACATTCCATGATCGGTAAATTCATCGATACCATTCTTCCGGAAGAAACACTGCCGAAAACATTGACAAGCTATTCCCCTTGCTTCCGTAAGGAAAAAGGCGCTCACGGCCTGGAAGAGCGCGGCGTTTACCGCATTCATCAGTTTGAAAAGCAGGAGATGATCGTTGTCTGCAAGCCGGAAGACAGCATGATGTGGTATGATAAATTATGGCAGAACACCGTAGACCTGTTCCGCTCTCTGGATATTCCGGTTCGGACCCTGGAATGCTGTTCCGGTGATCTTGCCGACTTAAAAGTGAAATCCGTGGATGTGGAAGCATGGTCTCCAAGACAGAAAAAGTATTTCGAAGTGGGCAGCTGCTCCAATTTAGGAGATGCTCAGGCCCGCCGCTTAAAGATCCGCGTTAACGGTGAAAAAGGAAAATATTTTGCCCATACGCTCAACAACACGGTTGTGGCTCCGCCGAGAATGCTGATCGCATTTTTGGAGAACAATCTGCAGGCAGACGGAAGCGTAAGCATTCCTAAAGCTCTTCAGCCTTATATGGGCGGAATGACTGCAATCAGAAAAAAATAAAAGAATGCATGGGAAAGGGGAAATAAGATGATTAAATTTAACCATTTTAACTTCAATGTATTGGATTTAGACAAAAGTTTAGCTTTCTACAAAGAGGCTCTTGGCTTAGAACCGGTAAGAGAGAAAACAGCTTCCGACGATTCCTTCAAACTCGTATACCTGGGCGATGGGATCACAGAGTTTTCACTGGAACTGACATGGCTGCGGGATCGGAAGGAACCTTATAATCTGGGTGAATGTGAATTCCATCTGGCATTCCATACCGACGAGTATGAGGCTCTTTATGAAAAGCATAAAGAAATGGGAGTAATCTGTTTCGAAAACCCATCCATGGGAATTTACTTTATCGCAGATCCGGACGGCTATTGGATAGAGATCGTGCCGGAGAGGTAATGATGCCATTCAGATATCGCCAATAGAGCATCAGAGAATTGGGTAAAGTATTGATTTCTGATAGATAAAAATTATTGTAAAATGAAATAAGGCAGGAAAATACAGGCCAGCATCACGTAGGAGAACATTTGCTGCAAGTTCTCTTATGTTATGCCGATGTTATTGGTTCAAGAACTAGTGACGACTGATTTCCTGCCTTATATTATTAAGTCCCAGCAGGAAAAAACGAAAGAAAAACGCATAATACATTTGTGAGGTATAACTCATGACAACAGTCTATTTTATAAGACACGCTGAACCAAATTATACAAATCATAATGACGAAGCCAGAGAACTCACGGAAAAAGGGATGATCGACAGAAAACTGGTAACTAATTATCTCAGTGATAAACACATAGACATCGTTTTATCAAGTCCATACAAGCGGACAATTGATACGATAAAAGATTTTTCAGATGAATACCGGCTTCCCATTGAAATTATTTATGACTTTAGAGAAAGAAAAGTGGACAGTGTTTGGATTGAAAATTTTAGTGATTACTGCCGGCATCAGTGGCAGGACTTTTCCTATAAATTATCGGATGGAGAAACGTTAGGAGAGGTTCAAACGAGAAATATCCATGCTTTAAGGCTTGTATTGAAGAAATATCAAGATAAAAACATTGTCATTGGCAGTCATGGGACTGCGTTGAGCACGATAATTAACTATTTTGATAATTCTTTCGGATATTCAGACTTCAAAAAAATCCAATTCCTTATGCCGTGGATCGTAAAATTCACCTTCAACGGCGAAAATTTCCAAAACATTGAAATGATTAACTTATTTACTGAATGAGTACAAGCAGTTCTCATAAAAAACACAGCCAGTCAGCATGTTTTTCTACAGCAAGAGAAAAACAATTAAGAAAAGGCACGAAATGATGTTGGAATTTGAATTCGCAGCCAAAGATGGAGCTATTTCAAATTCCAATATCATTCCACGCCTTTTCTTAACATAGCAATGTTCAAATATAAAATACCTTTTATTCAACAATGGTAAAGTTCGCACTTGGAATTGCCAGCAGAGAATAATTAGTGTGGTAAATCACAAACCCGGGCGCGCCTCCTGCCGCCTTTTTTACGCTTTTCCTCTGAATGTAATCGATCTCCACTTTATCATTGTTCCTGCCTTTGGAGTAATAAGCGGCCAAAGCTCCGGCTTCTTCAAACACTCTGTCAGGAAGCTCCTTCCCCTCGGCTTTTACAATGACATGGGAGCCGGGAATTCCTTTGGCGTGAAACCACCAGTCATTGCCGGTTGCCAGCTTAAAGGTCAGCTCCTCGTTTTGGTAGTTGTTTTTTCCAACATAGATGTGGAATCCGTCGGAAGAGATATAGTGGAACGGTTTGCTGGTAATTTTCTGCTTTTTGGTTCCGGTATAGCGGCGGCGGATATAGCCGTATTCGGTAAGTTCCTCTTTAATCTGCACAAGGTCTTCCTCTAACAGAGCAATATCCAGGGCAGTGCTGATGGATTCCAAATGTTCGATTTCTTTTTTCGTTTCCAGGGTCAGATCGGAAAGAGCTTCATAAGTACGCTTCATCTTATTGTATTTATCGAAAAACTTTTGGGAGTTTTCCCTTGCTGTCAGCTGAGGGTCCAGGGGAATTCTGATCTCCTCATTCGTGTAGTAATTTAAGCATTTCAGTTCCTTCTCCCCGCCGGTCAGTTCATAGCCATAGGTGTTCAGCAGTTCTCCGTACACCTTATATTTTTCACGCTTGTCCGTATCCTTCAGCTGTTTCAGCTGGAGATCATATTTTTTATAATTGCGTTCTAATGCAGTCTGTACAATCTTACGGAGATCCACCGATTTCTGGCGGATTCTTGTAATGGTATTTTTTTCTGAATAGTACGCTTCTAATAGCTGGCTTACCGTGGCAAACGGGCGGGCCGTATAATCCCCGCCTTCATAACAGGTCAGCGGCAATGCGGAAAACTCAACCGGTTCCTCCTGACGGTAAACGATATTCGGCGAAAAACGGCCTGCTTTTACATCTTCCATCATAAAAGAAAAAGTGCGGTAAAGATGAATCAGTTCCGCTTCGGACAGTTCGTTGGCCGACATATCCGGGTTTAAGGAAGCCAGATGGCAAAGTTCTTCCCCGATAATCGGGCTGATTCCCGTAAGCCTCATATAAAGGGCCTTCTGAAGCGGAGCAGGCGTGGACAGCATCGCCTGTTTAAATGTTTCTTCGTCAATGGACAGAGGATCGTATTTTTCCGTCGTATGAGGAATAAAATACTCCCGTCCTGGAAGAACTTCTCTTACGGAGCTTACTTGGGCGGAGATATGTTTAATGCTGTCAATAATGACGCCGTCTTCCCGGCAGAAGATGATATTGCTGTGTTTTCCCATCAGCTCCACGATCAGTTTCTTTCTTCTGACATCGCCCAATTCATCCAGGTGTTCAATTTCAAACTGTATAATCCGTTCCAGACCCGGCTGGCTCACATCAATGATTTTTCCGTTTCCAATGTGTTTTCTTAACAGCATGCAGAAATTGGGAGCTGTCATAGGACTTGGTTTATTGTTTTCCGTAAAATAAGCCAAAGGCAGGCTGGCGCTTGCCGATAAGAGCAGACGGCAGGTTTCCCTGTTATTTTTTACCGTAAATAAAAGTTCATCTTTTTCCGGCTGTGCGATTTTTGATATTTTACCGCCTTCAATGCGGTCTTTTATTTCTTTTGTTAAATTTGCAATTATAATCCCATCAAATGCCATAAATTCCCCATTCCGCCGCAAAATGCGGCATAAATTAAGTAGTACGAGTGATCAGTATACCATAAATCCGATTGCTTTTAAATAGTGTGATTTGCAATGAACGTCTATATCAGGTATAATAAAAATCGATATATAAAATATAACAGTGCTTTAAAGGAAAATAAATAGTGAATTTAAACAGGATAAGACCGGCAGACGGCATGGAGCCAGATCGATGAAGAAAAAGAAAAACAGCAGATTTTTACATAACAACAGCATACGATATACTATTTTTACCTATTTTACGGTGACCGCTTTAGCGGCCAGCCTTCTCATCACATTTTCCCTCTACCAGCGTCTGTCGACCCAGGTGTCGGAGACCGTGAAAGAGGAAAATCAAAGCCTGATTAACCAGGTGGCCCGTTCTGTGGAAAATTATCTGCGCACGGTCATGAGGCTGTCGGATTCCCTTTACTATGGAGCGATAAAGAATGCAGACCTGTCTTCGGAATCGATCAACAGCGAGTTCACACTCCTGTATGATAATAACAAAGACAGCGTGGATAATATCGCCTTATTTACCCAGGACGGAACTATGGTGGAAGCCGTCCCGGCGTCAAGGATTAAGACGAATTTGGACGTGACGGGGGACGAATGGTTTACCAATGCATTTGAGAAGACGGAAAACCAGCATTTTTCCAATCCTCATGTTCAGTACATCTTTGATGGCAATGAGAATCAGTACCGGTGGGTAATCTCGTTATCGAGAGCTGTGGAGCTGACGGAAGGCACATCCACCGCCCAGGGTGTTCTTCTGGTAGATTTAAGCTATTCCAGTCTGGAACATCTGTTCAACGGGGTGACTACCGGCACGGACGGCTACGTCTATCTAATCAGCAGCGACGGAGAAATTCTGTATCACCCGAAGATCCAGCTGATCGATTCGGGACGGATTCAGGAGAATAACCTGGCTGTGGCCGGTTATAAGGACGGGAACCATTTGGAGAAGTTTGAGGGAAAAGAGCGGATTGTTACGGTCAAATCCATCGGATATACCGGATGGAAGGTCGTTGGCGTTACTCCTAAGAATGTAATTTCCTTAAATACCATCAAAACCAGATTGTTTATCGTTTTTATCATAATGCTGATCCTCTTTATTCTGATGTTGATTAACTCCTATATCTCGTCCAGAATCACTAATCCCATCAAGGAACTGGAAAAATCCGTAGGTGTTTTGGAGGAGGGAGATTTAGATACCCCTGTGTATATCGGAGGCTCCTATGAGATCCAGCATCTCGGCACTTCCATCAATAACATGGCCCGTCAGATCCGCGTGCTTATGGACGATATCGTGAGAGAGCACGAAGCCAAGCGGAAACAGGAGTTTGACACCCTGCAGTCGCAGATTAACCCTCATTTCCTTTACAATACGTTGGATATCATTGTCTGGATGATTGAAAATGAGCAGAAAACGGAAGCGGTCAGGGTGGTTACTGCGCTGGCCCGGTTCTTCCGCATCAGCTTGAGCAAGGGAAAGAGCATCATAACCGTAAAGGATGAATTGGAGCATGTGCGCAACTATCTGATGATCCAGCACATGCGCTTTAAGAATAAGTTTTCGTATTATATCGATGTGGAAGAGGACTGCACGGAGCTGGCCAGTTTAAAGCTGATGCTTCAGCCGCTGGTGGAAAATGCAATCTATCACGGTATGGAGTTTATGGATGGGGACGGAGAGATTAACCTGCGGGTATGGAAGGAAGAGGACGACTTATATTTCACCGTCCGTGATAATGGTCTGGGGATGACGGAAGAACATGTAAAGAGCCTGTTTTCCGATTCCATCCATATAACCTCCACCAAGGGCTCGGGAATCGGCGTTAAAAATGTGAATGAGCGGATTAAACTGTATTTCGGCGAGGAATACGGGCTTACCATCGATTCAGAGCTGGATGAGGGAACTACGATCACAATCCATCTTCCTGCAGTGCCCTACAGCCAGGTTCAGGATGAGGGAACGATTGCCCATAAAAGGAAGGCGGAAAGATCGGAGGAAGAACGATGACAAAACAAGAAAAGATCATATGGGGCTTGTTCGCAGGAATCCTGGTCATTCTGTTTCTGCTTTCCTCCACGGATTTAATTATAAAGGAGAAAAAAACAGCGATCTATCCGGTGTCTGTGATTATTGAAGAAACAACGGATGATTACTACGCCAACTTTAGAAGGGGCGTGGACAGGGCTGCGGATGAGTATAACGTGGATGTTAATTTCATCACGTTATATGAAAAAGGCGAGCTGAAAGAACAGACCGAGTTACTCAAAAGAGAGATCGACGATGGGGCAAAGGCAGTGGTTCTAGTTCCCATAAAACCTGACGAATGTGCAGCCGCAATAAGCGGAATGGAGATTAACAGCCCTTTGATCATTATGGGGAATCTGTTTCACAATGACAGAGTGAGGGGAGGAATCGCCGTAGATTACCGGGAATCCGGTAAGCTTTTGGGAGAAGCCATCATGAGAGAACATGAGGCGGATAAGCCGGTGATGGTATTTACCGAAGGACTGGATTACGGTTACAACCGGGAAATCTATGACAGCCTGCTGAATGTGCTCACTGAGGCCGGATTTCAGACACGTCTCTATGAAAAATATAAAGAGGGTTTTGTGAGCGCCTTTTTACCGGAAAGCGAGGATTTATTTCTCAGGGCCATAAAAGAAATGGCGTATTCCGACAGCAAAGAAACGGTTATTGCAGCGCTGGATGTTCAAAGCCTGGATTCAGTGGCCGGCATTATTTCAGGAGCTCCTCTCTATGGTGAATATATATCGGGATTGTATGGGATCGGGAGCACAACCAAGCTGCTGAACCGGATGGACCAGGGCACCATAAAGGGGCTTGTTGTTTCAAATCAGTTTGACGCCGGATATTTGAGCATTGTGAAAGCGGTGGAAGCCATCGAGAAACGCGGAAAGCGGGAGCAGATCGTGCTTGAATCGTATTATATTGAAAAAGATGATCTGCGGGAGAGCAGGTTTGAAAAGATCCTGTATCCAATCGAATAACGGCAGCAGCGGGAGGAAAAATGAAAAGAAAACACTTATTTATTGCGGTACTGGCGGGAATTTTTATCTTAGGAACCGGCTGTGTGCTTTTTCAGAGCTGGAGACATGAGGAAAAGGAAGAGAAAAAGACGCTTCGGGTCGGCGTGACGCTCTATAAGGGGGATGATTCTTTTATCAATGATATCAGCGGAAAGATAGTGGAGGCAGCCAAGGCATACGAGAAGGATACGGGTATTAAAGTGATTCTCGATGAAGTGGATGGAAGAGGAGACCAAAATCAGCAAAACAGCCAGGTGGACCGGTTCATTTCCCTGGGAGTTGATGTGCTCTGCGTCAATATTGTGGACCGTTCAGTTGCCTCTTATATTATTGACAGAGCGATGGATGCGGATATCCCCGTAGTATTTTTCAACCGGGAACCTGTGGAAGAGGATATGAGACGGTGGGAAAAGCTTTACTATGTAGGAGAAGATGCCAGAGAAGCGGCTGTCCTGCAGGGAGGGATTCTGGTTGACGCGTATAAGAAAGATACCTCCATCCTCGATTTAGACGGGGACGGAAAGGTAAGCTATGTCCTGCTGGAAGGAGAGACAGGCCACCAGGATTCCCTGATCCGGACCGAGTGGTCCATCAAGACATTGAAGGACGGCGGCGTTCCGCTTGAAAAGATTACCGGAGGGATCGGAAACTGGGAAAGGAGTCAGGGTTCTGCATGGATGGAACAATGGCTGGACGAATATCCCAACGAGATTGAACTGGTCATCAGCAACAATGACGATATGGCTTTAGGAGCTGCCGATGCGCTGGAACGAAAGAAAATCAACAGACCCGTCAAGATTGTGGGCATCGACGGAACCCCTCAGGGGATGGAAGGCCTTCGGGCAGGGAAGCTGTTCGGTACCGTTCAGTGCGACAGCGAGGAATACGCCAGAGTTGTATTTCAGATTGCCGCAGCCGCCGGACTTGGACAGAATGTTCAGGAGATCGTGGAGTTAAAAGACGGGAAATATTATAACTGCAGTCAGGCTGCGCGGACAGCTGATGAAGAGGAAAAGCATAATTAAAACGAAAAAAGGCAGGTAAGCTGATGTATACAGTGATTGTAGCAGACGATGAAGAAGCATTAAGAAAGGCGATTATCAAAAGAGTTGACTGGAACGCCGTGGGATTTGAAGTGATTGGAGAGGCGGAGAACGGGGCAGAGGCATTGGAGCTGGTGGAAAAGCTGGGGCCGGATCTGCTGTTGACGGATATCAGAATGCCCTTTGTCTCGGGAATTGATTTAGCCAGGCAGGCGAGAGAGATCAGGCCATATATGCAGATCGCATTTTTAAGCGGCTATGAGAGCTTTGCCTATGCCCAGCAGGCGATTCAGTATAATATTATCAGCTACCTTTTAAAGCCCATCTCCGCAGAAGAACTGACGGAAGAGATGAAGCGGATCAAGGAAAAGCTGGATGAACGGTTTGCTGCTTTAAAACGGGGCGTTCAGGACGGTGATTTCAGCGAGAGGGAGCGCCGCATGGAGCTATCTGAGTTTCTGCTTCCCATATTGATGGATCAGGATGAACCGATGCAGGAATTGAGTCAGGAGAAGAAGCTTCTGATGGAACAGAGAGCGGCAGAATTGGGGCTTCGTAAGCTTCCTGCTGATAATGTCTGCTATATGGTTCTCGTCACCGGATTTTTCGGCAGCAGGGGAGAGAATCTGACCGCTGTGGAGCATGTAAATTTTGTAAACTCAATTTTGAAAAAATACGTGCAGTTCGGCAGCGTGATTTCCAAAGGGAAGATCATTACCGTTATTTCCGCAGTAGGGCGGGATTTGGGAAAATATATACATATTCTGGTGACGGAAATCATGCAGAGCGCGGAGCGAATCCTGGGGCTCCAGTGCAGAATCGGCGTAAGCCGGGACTTTCCTGCAATGTTCATGAGCGGTATCGCTTATTCGGAAGCGGTGGCTGCCATGCATTATGTTCCCGCAGATGCCGTGGGCGTGCAGTTTATATCCGATATGGAATCAGGAGAATTTCAGAAATTTGAATACATTGAGGAAATTGTGGCGGAACTGGATCAGATCATCAAGACCGGCAGCAGGGGAGAACTGGATAAATTCCTTGCCAGCCTGTTCTCAAGGGTGAGTGAGGAGCATGCAATGAAAAGCCGCCGGGATCTTCTGGTGATACAGATTCTGGCTACGGTGTACCGGACGGTGAGCATATCTCTGGACAACAATGTGCCTGTAGAAGTCCTTTCCAAGTTTTCCTTTTTGGAGAAAGGCTTCACCAAAGAGTCTTTGGATGAGGTTCATGGCAAGGTGGCCAGTCTCTGCCGCCAGGCTCAGGACATTATCTCCAATCACAGAAAGGTCAGTTCGGAACTTTTATCGGATCAGGCTCTTAAACTGATTGAAACAGGCTATTCCGACGAGACTTTGACCCTGGTTTCCCTGAGCGAACAACTCCATATCAGTTCCAACTATCTGAGCACTACCATTAAAAAGACCACAGGGGAGACATTTATCAGCCTTCTGACCAAAAAGAGGATGGAAAAAGCCCGGGAGTATCTTATCTGTACTCCTATGAAGATACAGGAAATCGCCGCCCGCTGCGGCTACAGCGATCAGCATTATTTCAGTTACTGTTTCAAAAAATATTACGGAAAATCCCCCAATAAACTGAGAGAGGGAGCGGGAAAAGCAGAAGAAAAATAAGCGGAAAACAGAACCGCGGAAAAATGCCTGTTTTGTCTAAAAATGCATAAGTCACAAACGCCAGAAGTCTTATTTTTTCATATTTCGGTGATTTTCGATAATTACCGGGGTGAAATAAATAAGATTTCTAACATTTTGCATAAGAATTTCTATTCCAAAAGATAGGGTATTTATATATACTGTTACTTGTAACCACATGAATTAATTATCTAAGGAGGAATTTAAAATGAAAAAAATGTTAAGCGTTGCTCTTGCGTGCTCCATGGCAGTTACTCTTGCAGCCTGCGGCGGTGGCACCAAGCCTACAGAAGCTCCTACAACGGCAGCTAATTCCGACACAACAGCAGCTCAGGCAGAAACAACGGCAGCACCTGCAGCACCTGCAGAAACTACTGCGGAAAAGCTGGAGAATAAGGACAAACCTTTAGTATGGTTTAACCGCCAGCCGTCCAACAGTTCTACAGGAGCTCTTGATATGACAGCTCTGAATTTCAACAAGGATACATATTATGTAGGATTTGATGCAAATCAGGGTGCTGAACTTCAGGGTACAATGGTTAAAGATTATATTGAGAAAAATATTGATACAATTGACCGCAACGGTGACGGAGTCATCGGTTATGTTCTTGCAATCGGCGATATCGGCCATAACGACTCCATCGCTCGTACAAGAGGTGTCCGCAGAGCGCTTGGAACAGGCGTTGAAAAAGACGGCAACATCAACAGCGAGCCGATCGGTACAAACGCAGACGGCACAGCAACTGCAGTACAGGATGGAACAATCGAAGTTAACGGAAAGTCATATATCGTAAGAGAACTTGCTTCTCAGGAGATGAAGAACTCCGCAGGTGCTACATGGGATGCCGCTACAGCAGGTAACGGAATCGGCACATGGTCATCATCTTTTGGCGATCAGATCGATGTTGTCGTTTCTAATAACGACGGTATGGGCATGTCAATGTTCAACGCATGGTCTAAAGACAATAAGGTTCCTACATTCGGTTATGATGCAAACAGTGATGCAGTAGCTGCTATCGCAGAAGGCTACGGCGGAACCATCAGCCAGCATGCAGATGTACAGGCTTATTTAACACTTCGTGTTCTTCGTAATGCTCTTGACGGCGTTGATATCAATACCGGTATCAGCACAGCAGACGATGCAGGAAACGTTTTAAGTGAAGACGTATATGTATACAAAGCAGACGAACGTTCTTACTATGCATTAAACGTTGCTGTTACTGCTGAAAACTATCAGGATTTCATGGATTCCACAATGGTTTATGCACCTGTATCAAACCAGCTTGATGAAGGCACACATGCCACAAAGAAAGTATGGCTGAATATCTACAATTCATCTGATAACTTCCTTGGATCAACCTATCAGCCGCTTCTTCAGAAGTATGACAAGATTCTTAACCTGGATGTAGATTACATCGGCGGTGACGGACAGACAGAGTCCAATATCACAAACCGTCTTGGAAATCCAAGCCAGTATGATGCATTCGCTATCAACATGGTTAAGACAGACAATGCGGCTTCTTATACAAATTTACTTAATCAGTAATTTCCATTGAAATAAAGGTGGGCAGGTATTAGGGAGAAGAAATTCTCCCTAATAATTTCTTTTAATCATCAGGCGTTATAAACTTCGCCTGTGGGAAAACACTATAATACAGGAGTAAAAATAATGGCAGATAAGAAAGATGATATCGTCTTATCAATACGCGGTATGAGCAAGTCGTTTGGCCGAAACAGAGTCCTAGATCATATTAATCTGGATGTGAAACGTGGAACTGTCATGGGACTTATGGGTGAAAATGGAGCCGGTAAGTCCACAATGATGAAGTGCCTTTTTGGCACCTATCAGAAAGACGAGGGAAATATCTTTCTGAACGGCAAAGAAGTGAGTTTTTCCGGACCCAAAGATGCTCTTGAAAACGGCATTGCAATGGTTCATCAGGAACTCAATCAGTGCCTGGAAAGAAATGTAATCGATAATTTATTCCTCGGACGTTATCCGGTCAATTCCATAGGCGTAGTTGATGAAGGCAGAATGAAAAAAGAAGCTGCCGAGCTTTTCAGAAAGCTGGGCATGACCGTTAACCTTACTCAGCCGATGCGGAATATGTCTGTATCTCAGCGGCAGATGTGTGAAATCGCCAAAGCGATTTCCTATAATGCCAAAGTGATTGTTCTGGATGAACCGACATCCTCTCTGACCGTACAGGAAGTTTCCAAGCTCTTCGAGATGATGAGAATGTTAAAGGAACAGGGAATCGCTTTGATCTATATTTCTCATAAAATGGATGAGATTTTTGAGATCTGTGATGAGATTTCAGTGCTGCGCGACGGCAACTTGGTTATGACAAAGAGCACCAAAGATGCGAATATGAATGAACTGATTTCGGCTATGGTTGGCCGTTCTCTTGATAACCGGTTCCCGCCGGTTGACAACACCCCTAAGGATGTGATTTTGTCCATTCAGCATATATCTACAAAATTTGAGCCTCATTTACAGGATGTCTCATTTGACGTAAGAGAAGGGGAAATATTCGGACTTTACGGCCTTGTAGGCGCTGGACGTACAGAACTTTTGGAAACGATCTTCGGTGTCCGGACCAGGGCGGCAGGACGTGTTTATCTGAATAACCGTCTTATGAATTTCAGCAGCGCGAAGGAAGCGATGGAACATGGGTTTGCCATGATTACTGAGGAACGAAAGGCAAACGGATTGTTTTTGAAGGGTGATCTTACATTTAATACAACGATTGCAAACCTGGAACAGTATAAGTCCGGAATGATTCTGTCTGATCCAAAGATGATAAGGGCGACTGCGAAAGAAATTAAGATCATGCATACCAAGTGTATGGGACCGGACGATATGATTTCAAGCCTTTCCGGAGGTAACCAGCAAAAAGTTATTTTTGGAAAATGGCTGGAACGCGGTCCGCAGATATTTATGATGGATGAACCTACAAGAGGAATCGACGTCGGTGCAAAATACGAAATATATGAGCTGATCATCGACATGGCAAAACAGGGCAAAACAATTATCGTTGTTTCATCTGAGATGCCGGAGATTCTTGGAATTACGAACCGTATTGGTGTAATGTCGAATGGACGCCTTTCTGGAATTGTGAATACGAAAGAAACAAATCAGGAAGAGCTTTTACGACTCAGTGCAAAATATCTATAATGGGGGTTTGACGGATATGGCTAATGGAAACAGTAAGACTCTGACGGCTGAACAGGAAATGCAGCTGCGTCAACCAATTGAGGACTATGTCAGTAAAATACAAAAAAAGATCGACGTTCTCAGAGTGGATGGCTCAAACAAGGTGGTTGCTCTTCAGAATAATATTGATGCGGCAAAAAGAGACCGCAGCCTTACAAAAGAAGAGAGAGAAGACAGAATTGCTAAAAACAAGGCTGAATTGGAAAAAGCAAAAGCAGTTGAAGCCAAAAATAAAGACGAGATTTCAAAGTTAATTTCTGATGCGGAAGGTTATCTCGCGGCGCATTTTAACAAAGATTATTATCAGCCGCTTAAAGAAAGCTGCGATCAGGAAAAAATACTTGCAAAAGAAAAAAATAAACAGAAGGTCGCTGAACTGGAAAAAGCGCATCAGGAAAATCTTTCAAAGCTTACCGACCATCAGGAAATAAAAGATGAAAAATATGTCCATAAGAACAGGCTGTTCGATGCTAAGATGGAGCTGGAAAAAGAACTTCAGCAGATTAAAGACAGAAGACACGCTGCTTTTGCATGGAAATATCATCTCATTGATATGCTGCGCATGTCCAAATTCACGTTTATGGAGACGAGAGCGCAGAAATGGGAAACTTATAAATATACATTCAACCGCAGGGCATTTCTTCTGCAGAACGGTTTGTATATTGCCATCATTCTGATCTTTATCGGACTGTGTATCGCCACACCGATTATCAAACACGTTCCTTTGCTCACTTATAATAACATTTTAAACATCCTTCAGCAGGCTTCTCCGAGAATGTTTCTTGCTCTTGGCGTTGCCGGATTGATCCTCCTTACCGGTACGGACCTTTCAATCGGACGTATGGTTGGTATGGGTATGACAACGGCGACGATAATTATGCATCAGGGAATTAATACCGGCGCGGTTTTTGGCCATGTATTTGATTTCACCGGCATGTCAGTTGGAGCCAGAGTAGTTTTGGCTTTGGTAGTATGTATCCTTTTATGTACATTTTTTACAGCCATTGGCGGTTTCTTTACAGCTAAATTCAAAATGCATCCTTTTATTTCAACAATGGCAAACATGCTTGTAATCTTCGGACTCGTTACATATGCGACAAAAGGTGTATCATTCGGAGCGATTGAACCGTCCATTCCTAAGATGATTATCCCTAAGATTAACGGTTTCCCGACAATTATCCTTTGGGCTGTAGCAGCAATTGCAATCGTATGGTTCATCTGGAATAAAACAACCTTTGGCAAAAACCTCTATGCCGTAGGCGGCAACCCGGAAGCAGCAGCGGTTTCCGGCATCTCCGTATTCGGAGTAACCATGGGAGCTTTCATCATGGCTGGTATTCTCTATGGATTCGGTTCATGGCTTGAATGCGCAAGAATGTTTGGTTCCGGATCAGCAGCTTATGGACAGGGTTGGGAGATGGATGCGATTGCAGCCTGCGTAGTAGGCGGCGTATCCTTTACCGGTGGTATCGGTAAGATTTCGGGCGTTGTAGTCGGCGTATTAATTTTCACCGTACTCATATACTCCCTTACAATCCTTGGTATTGATACAAACCTTCAGTTCGTATTCGAAGGCATCATCATCATCACAGCCGTTACTCTCGACTGCCTGAAGTACGTGCAGAAAAAATAATCTTTATTTAATTGGATAAGATACGCCGGAAAGAAGGGGAAACCCGGGCGGGCGGCGGAAATGGAAACAGACAGGGGATTCGGGTTACGACCCTAAGTGATACTAGGCCGCCAAGTGCGAAAAAGGCAGCGCGGCGCCATTCACGATGAACTCTTTATGACTTCATCGTTCAAGGGCGCCTCAAATACTGATTCGGAATTCAGTATTTGTCTGCCTTTTTCCGCTCTTGCCGACCAAGTATCACTAAGGGTCTGCACACGATCCCCTGTCTGTTTCCATTTCCGCCGCCCGCCCGGGTTTCCCCTTCTTTCCGGCTGTTACTTGGCTAGCTGAGAAAAAAGATTTGGAGGATATGAGAGTAAATTTTCACATCAAGGGTGAATGATTTTTTAGAAATGCCTTCACCATTTAATGTAAAGGGTGAGGTCATTTGTAAACGATATAAAACAGACCGTAGTGTATAAAACGAATTCCTGATATCCGTGCACTATGCTGGTCGCATCTGAGTCGGTACTATATAGAGAGTATTCCCCTGGATTCATCGGGCAGTTGCAGGACTGGCTGAAAGAAGCTGAGTAAATCCGTAAGAGCGTTTACTATCTTGCGGCAGGAACAGCGGCAACAGAAGCCCCACAAACCAGAAGTTACAAATTAATCCAGTATCGTTGAATCGTTCCGCATTCACCTAAACCAACTTCATCATTCACTTCGTTTTCAAGAATACCTCCATTTTTGACGATGGTCTTTTGAGAAGCAATATTTGTTTTATCACAGGTAAGCAGAACTTTGTCTTCTCCAAATTCTTTGCAAATTGGCAGTAGCAATCTGAGCATATCACTCGCATATCCCTTTCGACGTTCAGAAGGTAAAATGCTGTATCCAATATTTCCACCGTATTGCAGTAAAAAGGGGGTCAGTGGGTGGCGATAGTCAATAATCCCTACGACCTTTTCATCTTTTACACGAACACACAAAAATACCTCAGATGGAACATAGCCCTTCTTCTTCAATCGGTTTTCAAAATCAATCCATTCTGAAAATGAACTCACTTCTTCAAGACCTGCACAACCATCAAAGCTGTCATGATTGGCAAGCATATCTTCCTTGTATTGCATGACCTGCTGTGCATACTCATAAGTAGGTCTAACCAATTTCAAATACATACACGTGCCCCCCATAAAATTCCGATTTATTGTTTCGTTTTGATAATACCATATTCACCTATTTAAAACAATAAAATCCTTCCACTTATCCAGCCTGTCAATGGACGGGTACTCGCCTCAAATTCGTTGTTTGTTAACGGCAGCCTTCCATCTTCCATAAAGGTATTCAGATATTTTTTCCGGTTTTAGCTGTACTGCAGGGCCTAGATGTGAAAGGCCGTGAAGTTCCACAAAAGCTGGTTCAGAAGCCGTTTGGGCCGCATGATTGAAACGTCTGTTTTATATCACTTACTGAATATGATGCTACATAAATACCTATGCATCAATGTTGTTTTTAACCAGGCTAGCGAAAACCAGCACGGAATGGGGAGGCGGAACCGGAGGACGAAGGCCGGGGAAGGAGGATGCAGCCAGATGGGATCGTATGGAACCCCTTTAGAACTACTTAGGCCCGTAAGAACGGAACGAGGCAGGTAAAAACTGATTTCCGTCTCAGTTTTTAAAGCGCCGCTGAGCAGCGAAGTCATCAAGAGTTCACTGCGAATGGCGCTGGCCTGCCTCGTTCCGTTCTTACGGGCCTTAGTAGTTCTTAGGGGCGAATCCCGAATCCCATCTGGCTGCATCCTCCTTCCCCGGCCTTCGTCCTCCGGTTCCGCCTCCCCATTCCGTGCGTACCTTCCGTCAGCCCCCCCGTTAAATAACAATTAAATATCCAAAGCAGTGATATTTCTGTTCGGGTGGTAATGTTTGGTTGACTTGCTTTCTTATTTGAATTATAATAAACTGTGACTATGGTGAAAGAGAGGCATAAGAAATGTTAAAGAGCATGACTGGTTTCGGCAGATATGAGACAGTGACTGATGAATATAAAATTTCTGTCGAAATGAAGGCCGTGAATCATAGATATCTTGATTTAAGTATTAAGATGCCTAAAAAGTTCAATTATTTTGAGTCTGCAATCCGCACGCTTCTTAAAAAATATATCCAGCGCGGTAAGGTGGATTTATTTATTAACTATGAAGACTATACGGAAGGCAATATGTGTCTGAGCTATAACAGTTCTCTTGCAGCGGAATACATGAAGTATTTTGCGATGATGGAAGAGCAGTTTCATATATCGAATGATATTAAAGTGTCGGCACTCAGCAGAATGCCGGAAGTCCTCACGATGGAGCAGGTGCCGGAAGATGAAGAGCATTTGTGGAAGATCCTCTCTGAAGTGATTGAGGAAGCCGCTAAGCGGTTTGTGGACACCCGTATTGTAGAAGGTGAAAACTTAAAGCAGGATCTGCTTGGAAAATTGGATTATATGCTGGAACTTGTGGAATACATAGAAGAGCGTTCCCCAAGGATCATAGAAGAATACCGCACGAAGCTGTCGGATAAGGTGAAAGAGATGCTTGAAAACAGCACCATCGATGAGTCCAGAATCGTTACAGAGGCGACGATTTTTGCCGATAAGATCTGTACAGATGAAGAAACGGTCCGTTTGAGAAGCCATATTGAGAATACCAGGGCAGAGCTTTTAGAGGGCGGCAGCATCGGAAGAAAGCTGGATTTTATTGCCCAGGAGATGAACCGGGAGGCCAATACCATCCTGTCAAAAGCCAATGATCTGGAAGTTTCCGACAAGGCGATTGCGCTCAAAACTGAGATTGAAAAGGTGAGAGAACAGATCCAGAATATTGAATAGAGGTTGGAAAATATGAGTAAAAAGGGTATTTTAGTTGTCGTTTCCGGATTTTCCGGCGCCGGCAAGGGGACTTTGATGAAGGCCCTGCTGAACCGCTATGACAATTATGCGCTTTCCATTTCTGCGACTACCAGAAAGCCGAGGGAGGGCGAAGAAAACGGCCGGGAATATTTTTTTATTGAAAAAGAGCAGTTTGAGCATATGATTGATCATGGTGATCTGATTGAATATGCAAAATATGTGGATAATTACTATGGAACCCCCAAAGACTATGTGTTTGACAAGATGGCAGAGGGGAAGGACGTAATTCTGGAGATAGAGATTCAGGGTGCGTTGAAAGTAAAAGAACGGTTTCCTGAGACCTTGCTTCTCTTTGTAATGCCTCCCAGCGCGGAAGAATTAAAGCGCCGCCTGGTTGGACGCGGTACGGAGACGATGGAAGTGATTGATGCCAGACTTCACCGTGCGGTGGAGGAAGCGACCGGAATTGAATCCTATGATTATGTGCTGATCAATGATAACATTGATGTCTGTGTGGAGGAGATGCACCAGCTGATCCAGTCACAGCACAGCCGGGTTTCGGAAAATAAGGAACTGATTGCCGACATGAAGGCGGAATTGAAAAATATCTAAATTTGAAAGGAGAATGGAATATGTTACATCCATCATACAGTGATTTAATCGACGTAGTAAACAGTGAGGTGGAACCTGGCGAGCAGCCGGTTGTTCAGAGCCGTTATTCAATCGTAATCGCAACATCCAAGAGAGCGCGGCAGTTAATTGCCGGTGAGGACGCTATGGTGCCTTCTTATGGCAAAAAACCTCTTTCTATGGCAATTGAAGAATTATATAAATCAAAAGTTAAAATTGTTAGCGAAGAAGATCTTTCGGAAGATGAAATCAACAGCTGACTTGCAAAGCCGTCTCCACACTGACAGAGATGGCTTTTTCTTAATCGCATAGATGACAAACGGAAGAAAGGATTTTTTTATGAAATTATTATGTATTTCCCTGGGCTGCGACAAAAATTTAGTGGATACGGAAATGATGCTCGGGCTGTTAAATAAAGACGGATATGAATTTACAGATGACGAACAGGAGGCGGATGTAATTGTGATCAACACCTGCTGTTTTATCAATGATGCCAAGGAGGAAAGCGTGAACACGATTCTCGAGATGGCGGAATTAAAAAAGACAGGAAACTGTAAGGCGCTGATCGTAACCGGCTGTCTGGCGCAGCGGTATAAACAGGAGATTATTGACGAGATACCGGAAGTAGACGGAATCCTCGGAACTTCTACCTATGACGAGATCTCGAACGTTTTAAAACAGGCGCTTCAGGGACAGCATACCAGCTGTTTTCATGATTTGGATCTGCTGCCGGATGTGAAGGCGGAACGTGTGATTACAACCGGAGGATATTATGCGTTTTTAAAGATCGCAGAGGGCTGCGACAAACGGTGTACTTACTGCATTATTCCAAGCCTCAGAGGCAGCTACCGCAGCGTGCCGATGGAAAAACTGGTGAGCGAAGCAGAGGAGCTGGCTGAAAAAGGCGTGAAAGAGCTGATCTTAGTAGCCCAGGAAACCACGTTATACGGCGTGGACCTGTATGGAAAAAAGATGCTTCCTGAGCTTTTGCATAAACTGTGCCGCATTTCCGGGATTCAGTGGATCCGGGTACAGTACTGTTATCCGGAAGAAATTACGGATGAATTGATTGAAACGATTAAAACAGAAGAAAAAGTCTGCAACTACCTGGATATTCCAATCCAGCATGCCAGCGACAAGATCTTAAAGCGCATGGGAAGGCGTACCAATCAGGAACATCTGAGGGAAATGGTTGCAAAACTGCGACGCGAGATTCCGGATATGGCTCTCCGCACCACTTTAATCTCAGGATTCCCGGGAGAAACCCAGGAAGACCATGAGACGCTGATGCAGTTTGTGGATGAGATGGAATTTGAGCGTCTCGGCGTTTTTGCTTATTCAGCAGAAGAGGATACGCCTGCTGCCGGATTTGAGAACCAAGTGCCTGAAGAAGTGAAAGAAGAGCGGCGTGATGAACTGATGGAGCTTCAGCAGGAAATTGCATTTGAAAAGTCGGAAGCTATGGTTGGAAAAGTTGTGGAAGTCATGATCGAAGGAAAAGTGGCCGATGAAGCGGCTTACGTAGGACGCACATATATGGATGCCCCCAATGTGGATGGATTTATCTTTGTCAATACTGGGGAAGAACTGATGTCCGGCGACTTTGTACGGGTGAAAGTGACCGGAGCTATGGATTATGATCTGATTGGAGAGGTGTACGATGAATTTACCGAATAAGTTAACGGTTTTACGAGTGATCTTGATACCTTTTTTCGTTGCGTGTTTGATGATCGAAGGCGGTGAGAACAAGACTCTGCGGTATGCGGCTGTGGCGATTTTCATTATTGCCAGCCTGACTGATATGCTGGATGGAAAAATTGCCAGGAAATATAATCTGGTAACGAATTTCGGCAAGTTTATGGACCCGTTAGCGGATAAGCTGCTGGTTTGTTCCGCGCTCATCTGCCTTGTAGAATTAGGACAGCTTCCGGCCTGGATGGTTGTGATCATTATCAGCCGGGAATTTATTATCAGCGGATTCCGTCTGGTGGCTTCGGACAATGGTATTGTCATTGCGGCAAGCTATTGGGGGAAATTTAAAACCACTTTTCAGATGATCGCCGTGGTGCTTTTAATTCTGGATATTGAAGCGATTCAGATACTGACTTCGGCATGCGTGTGGATCGCCTTGATTCTCACGGTTGTTTCTCTGATCGATTACATTGCAAAAAATCATAAAATTCTTACAGAAGGAGATATGTAATTATGGTAGTTGAGCTGATCTGTGTAGGTACGGAATTATTACTCGGTAATATTGTGAATACAAATGCTCAGTTTATCGCTGAAAAATGTGCGCTTCTTGGACTTTCCATGTACAATCAGGTGGTAGTGGGAGATAATAGGGAGCGCCTTGCTGATGCGATACGCAGAGCCCTGAAACGGTCGGATATCGTCATATTAAACGGCGGTTTGGGGCCTACGGAGGACGATCTGACAAAAGAAGTCTGCGCAGAGGTGATGGGATTCCCACTGGAAGAGGACGCTCACACAAAAGAGCGCCTTGTAGAATTTTTCAGAAACAGCATTTATAAAAATATTGCGGATAATAACTGGAAACAGGCGGTCATTCCGTCCGGCGCAATCGTTTTGGACAACAGCAACGGCACGGCTCCGGGACTTATTTTGGAAAAATTCGGAAAATCTGCGATTTTGCTTCCGGGACCGCCCAATGAACTCTATCCGATGTTCATGGATCAGGTATATCCATATCTTCAGAAACTTCAGCCGGAAATCATCATTTCACAGATGGTGAAGATCTGTGGAATCGGTGAAAGCCAAGTAGAAGACAGGCTGTTGGATATGATCGATAAACAGACTAACCCAACTATCGCAACTTATGCTAAGACAGGTGAAGTCCATCTTCGTGTAACCGCTAAAGCAGCGGACGAAGAAACTGCCCGCAAATTGATTAAGCCGGTGGTTAAAGAGATTAAAAACAGGTTTGGAGATGCGGTTTATACCACCAGGGAAGAAGAAACACTGGAGATGGCAGTGGTCCGGCTTCTGGAAAAATATGACCTTACGGTAACGACAGCCGAATCCTGTACGGGAGGTCTTTTGGCAGGACGCCTGGTCAATGTGCCCGGCGTTTCAGAAGTGTTCCGGGAAGGTTTTATCACCTATTCCAACAAAGCCAAGAGAAAGATTCTGGATGTGAGCAAAAGCACTTTGAAAAAATACGGCGCAGTCAGTGAACAGACAGCAAAAGAGATGGCTATGGGCGGAGCGTTTGCTACGGATGCCGATATCTGTATCGCGATTACCGGCCTGGCCGGTCCTGACGGAGCTACGGATGAAAAGCCGGTAGGCCTTGTATATATTGCAAGCTATCTGAAAGATAAGGTTTCTGTGGAAGAATATCATTTTAAAGGAAATAGAAATAAAATTCGGGAACAGTCGGTAGTAAAGGCTTTGGATCTTTTACGCCGGTCCGTTTTAGATAATTACCGTTAAGGGAGAGGCAGGAGATTACATTTTGGATATCCATATGATAAAAAAACAATTGACGTCCGTATACCGTTTTGCCTATACGAATCTGGCGCTCAATTACTATACTTATTTTGAAACAGTGGCGGAAAAGACATCGGCCCAGGACAAGTTGTCCTCTTATACATCACGTTTTAATCAGTTGCTGGGAGAAGTTCTGGAGAACAAGGGTTCCATAGAAGATCTTGATCTGATGCGGAACCAACTGAGCGGCGTCATAGAAGTGCTGAACGCATATGTGGATGGAATTAACGTTTATGAATATGTTTTAAACCGTTTGGAACGCCGGTTTGTCACTGGCGTTAAGATTCAGGAATCGGAAGAAGAAGTGGTTTCAAAGGTGATGCAGTACATCTGGAATTCAAAAGATACTGTGGTGATCAATGGCAGAATCATGGAAGTGATCGGACAGCTGCCGATCCGCCTTACCAGAAATAAATTCTACAATATGGTCAGTGACTCCTTATCCATCTATATAGACGGCGACCGTTCAGCCTTGGATAATATGATGTACCTTCTTCGCACTTCCTCACTTGTTCAGGTTCCGGATGATATGGAAAAAGGAATGGAGGAGCTCTGCCAGATGCTCCTTACACTGAAAGAAGCGGATTATACAGCGCTTACAGAGGAAGAGTACAAAAAGCTGAGCCGGATAATCGAAGAGGCAGTACAGATGGTTACAGATCTGATCGGAGACTGCATATCATTGATGGAACTGGTCAATGATCTGTATATGATAGAACTGACCCGGAAAGATGCTTTTGTTGATGTGGAGGAAGAGAACGTTCTGAAATACATCATATCCGGCGTATTGGAAAAGTTTAAAAAAGAGGATTGGACAGAAATTGACGATGATATCACCGGTAAACTGGTATTTTTGGAAGGCAGGCAGGAAAAGCTTTATGAAAAATATTTAAAATATGAGTCTGCGGACGAGTTTGTGGAAGAACCATATAAGGATATTTTAAGAAAAATAGCTGTTCTGCTGTCGGGAAGCTCTTTTGCGTCCTTAGAGGAGACGGAAGATGCTGATGAAAAGGCGGACCGTAGGTATGTGGAGAAGACGGCGGAGAATTATTTTGAAGAACTGAACCAGCTGTTTCAGGGTATGAAAAAGCCGGTGGTGCGGGCTGTGATGTCACAGGCCCTGTCAAAACTTCCTGTATGCTTTAATTCTGCTCACGAAATTGAGTCCTACATCCGCAGCAGCCTGGACAGCTGCACGGATATTTGTGAAAAAGAAACATGCATGGAATTATTGTTGGAATTGGTGGAGAGCGAGAATGCGTATATCTGATCATCTGTACGTGGGTGAAAAAGCGGAAAAAAACAGGTTCCGTATTATCTGTAATCTCAGGTATTCCAAGCTGCAGGCCGGAGTCTATGTGATTACGCCTGCGTCAAATGGGAATAATATACTTGATATTTATCCTTCTTTTGCTCTGATGCAGCCTTATTATCAGGAACAGGATCTGTTGATTCTGGGAATCGCAGACGGGTATTGGGAGGCTTTGGAAGTGGCAGGAAAGCTTGTGAATGACATGTACCAAAAGACAGGCGGATTTTGTCTGAAAGAATTTATGGACAGCGGAGCGTGATGGAGTGCTGCATATAATATGGTTGGTTTTGAAAATAATAGGAATAATTCTGCTGGTGCTTCTCGGGCTTCTTGTGGCCGTATTGGCAGCGGTTCTGCTGGTACCGCTGCGCTACAGGGCAGACGGTTCTTATCATGGCCGCCCTGTGGTTACTGCAAAGGTGACATGGCTGTTACATATTCTGTCTCTGAAGGCAGTATATGATGAAGAACTGGATCTGAGTTTCCGGATTTTTGGTTTCCGGCTGTTAAAACCGGGAAGCAGGAAAGAAGAGGAAGTGGAAGAAGAACTGATCCTCCAGTCTCAGGAGCTGATGAACCAGTTAGAAGAGGAGATTACAGAAGAAGCAAAAGCAGAACCTTTGCCTCATCCGGAAGAAAAAAAGGCCGAAAGACAGAAAACGGTAAAAAAAGAAAGAAAAGCAGAAGCCTCCGAACCGGATGCGGAAAGTGACAGCCCACTGCCTGTCAAATGGTGGAAGAAACTGAAGGCTTTCCTGTCCGGATTCTATTACCGGATAAAAGATCAGTTCCTGAGCATTCAGGAGAAGTTTGAAAAGGGAAAAGAGTTTCTCCAGGATGAAGAAAATAAAAAAACCATACGCCTTTTATGGAAAAACGGCAAAAAACTGCTGAAGCATCTGCTGCCGCGCAAAGTGAAGGGGGAGGTTATCTTCGGATTTGACGATCCGTATATAACAGGCCAGATATTGTCGGCTGCCAGCGTCTTTTATCCGCTCTATGCCAGACAATTTAAGATATGCCCTATGTTTGACCAGTCCGTATTAGAGGCGGAAGTAAGTCTGAAGGGAAGAATCCGCATAGGTACCGTGTTATTTATTCTGCTTCAGGTTTACTGTAACAAGAATTTCAGGGTTTTATTAAAGCGATGGCGCGGTTAAATGATGCGGCGCTGAAAATATAGTTATGATTGAAAAATCCGCCGGCGGCGGAGGAAACGAGGTTAAGATGGCAGATAATAATTTTACATCAGCCGTAGAAGCTTTATTCAAGGGGATGGACAATTTTGTTACAACAAAAACAGTGGTTGGAGAAGCGGTAAAAGTCGATGACGCAATCATCCTGCCATTAGTGGACGTTACGTGCGGAATGGCCGCCGGTTCATTTGCTGAAAACTCCAAGAATAACGGCGGAGGCGGAATGAGCGCGAAGATGAGCCCCAGTGCGATCCTTGTAATTCAGAATGGAAGCACCAGGCTGGTTAACATTAAAAATCAGAATACGGTCAATAAGGTGCTGGATATGGTTCCCGATATTGTCAATAAATTTACCGGCGGAAAAGTGAATGTAGGCGGTGAAGTATCGGAAGAGGCGGTAAAAACAGCTCAGGAAATGGCAGAAATTGAGAAGAATCGGTAAGACCTTGAATATTGGACGGACATCTGCATATACTTTAATAAAGGCTTGTGAAAGCAGATGTGAAGATTTGAGGGATTTGGATGAAACGTTTATGCGGCCTGATTATATTTTCAATGGGAGTAGGAATGGCAATTCTTTTGTTTGTTCCCACCACGCTGACCACGCTGGTTTTTGTGCTGGCCTGTTTGATACTTGGATATAATTTATTTTGCTGTTAATCATAATGGCCGGCATGCCTTGCAGACCGGTCTTATGTAAAAAAACAAGCTCCGGGCAATGATTATCGCCCGGAGCTTTAATAAATCCAATTAAGCTCTTTCAACTAAGCCAGAACGTAAGCAAGAAGTACATACATACATCTTCTTAGCTCCACCGTTAACTTTAACTTTAACAGATTTTACGTTTGCTTTCCACATCTTGTTAGAACGTCTATGTGAATGGCTCACTGCGTTACCAAAGTGAGCAGCCTTTTCGCAAATTGCACATTTAGCCATGATTGCACCTCCTTAAAGCTACTTGGATTCAGATACTATAAAATCCACAACAAATGTATCTTAACAGATAAGGAAGAAATTTGCAAGAGAAAAATGAAAAATTGTATCTTTTTTTAGGAAAATAATGTATGATGGACACAATATGTGGGGTGTGATATAATATTCCTACAGAGCTGGGGCCGGGCGTTTCGGAATCTGTCCGAATGTAGGGCCGGCGGAGCTGTCAGTTTTAAGTGAATTTTAAAGAACGGAGGTATTGATATATATGAAGGGTCGAATCAGCAATAAACTGGGAGAAATCCAGATCAATCCGGATGTCATCGCACTGTATGCAGGAACAACTGCAGTTGAGTGCTTTGGGATTGTAGGTATGGCAGCTGTCAGCATGAAAGACGGCCTCGTTAAGCTTCTCAAGAGAGAAAGCCTGACTCATGGAATTAATGTGGATATTAAGGACAACCATATCACCATAGACTTTCATGTAATCGTCGCATATGGTGTGAGCATTTCTGCGGTTGCTGATAATTTAATCGCAAATGTTAAATACAAAGTAGAAGAATTCACCGGGATGGATGTGGATAAGATCAACATCTATGTAGAAGGTGTAAGAGTGATAGATTAAGGAGGAGCAACCCGTGGATATGAAGGTTATAGATGCCAAAACGCTGCAGAAGGCGTTTTTGGCGGGAGCAAAAGGTCTGGAAGCTAAGAAGGAGTGGATTAATGAGCTGAATGTATTTCCCGTACCGGATGGGGATACAGGAACGAACATGACGCTCACGATCATGGCGGCGGCAAAAGAGGTTGCGGCCATTGAAAATCCCACTATGGAGACCTTGGCGAAGGCAATATCCTCAGGATCATTAAGGGGGGCAAGGGGAAACTCAGGCGTTATCCTGTCCCAGCTGTTTCGAGGTTTTACAAAAGAGATTAAAACAGTCGATGTGGTAACCACCACCACGCTGGCCAATGCATTTGTGAGGGGGACGGAAACCGCTTACAAGGCGGTTATGAAGCCAAAGGAAGGCACGATTCTTACCGTTGCAAAGGGGATGGCGGATAAGGCCGTGGAACTGGTTTCACAGACAGAAGATATTATCCTGTTTTGTGAAAAGGTAATTGAACATGGTGATTATGTTTTGAGCCAGACCCCGGAGATGCTTCCTGTTTTAAAACAGGCGGGCGTTGTGGATTCCGGCGGACAGGGCCTGATGCAGGTGGTAAAAGGCGCGTTGGACGGCCTTTGCGGCAAAGAGATCGATCTGACTGTGGAGGACAGCAAACCGGCGGCCAAAACAGCCGGAGCAGCGTCTACAGAAGATTTTGATATCAGGTACGGTTATTGTACGGAATTTATCATCAATGTGGAAAAACAGTATGACATGGATACAGAGCAGGAATTTAAGGGATATCTGGAATCCATCGGTGACTCCATCGTGGTGGTTTCCGATGACGATGTGGTGAAGGTGCATGTTCATACCAATGATCCGGGCCTTGCAATCCAGAAAGCCCTTACCTATGGATCGCTGTCCAGGATGAAGATCGATAACATGCGTAAGGAACATCAGGAAAGGCTGATTAAGGAATCCGAAAAAAAGGCGGATGAGCCGAGAAAGCCTTATGGATTTATCGCCGTTTCCATTGGAGACGGATTGGGTGAGATCTTTAAGGGGATTGGAGCAGATTACCTGATTGAAGGCGGCCAGACCATGAATCCCAGCACGGAAGATGTCCTGAATGCCATCGACTGTGTAAATGCGGACACCATATATATTCTGCCTAATAACAAGAATATTATACTGGCTGCAGAGCAGGCGAAGAGTTTAACGGCGGATAAAGAGATCGTCGTGGTTCCGTCTAAAACAGTTCCCCAGGGAATTACCGCGTTAATCAATTTCGCGCCGGATTTATCACCGGAAGAGAATACCCGCGTTATGGTGACGGAGATGGGGAAGGTAAAGACCGGACAGATCACCTATGCGGTCCGCACGACTATGATTGACGGAATGGAGATTCATGAAGGCGATATCATGGGATTGGGAGACCAGGGAATGCTGGCAGTGGGCCGGAAGGTTGAAGAGACTGCAGTCAGCGCGTTAAAGAAGATGGTAGATGAAGACTCTGAACTGATCAGCATTTATTATGGCTGCGATGTGACTGAGGAAGATGCGCAGGCGGTTTTGGAACAGGCACAGGAAGCATGTCCTGAATGTGAGATCGAACTTCACAGCGGCGGACAGCCAATTTATTATTATTTGATTTCTGTAGAATAACAAGAAGAGAATCGGGAAACCGGTTCTTCTTCTTTGTGGAACCGGAAGAACGGTTCTAATTTAGAAGAATGTGAGAATGAGTATGGATAAGAACCAGCAGCCAATTACAGCCATAAAAGGTATTGGGGACAAGACAGCCAAATTATTTCAAAAGCTCAGCATTGTCACATTGGATGACCTTCTCCACTATTATCCCAGAGCTTATGATACGTTTGAACCGCCTGCGGCAATCGGGGGACTGAAGCCGGATTCCACTGCGGCCGTGGCCGGAATCCTGCCTAAATCTCCGGTGGTCAAGCGGTTCAGCCATATTCAGGTTATTACGGTTACGCTGAAAGATGCTACCGGCAGCCTGCAGCTCACGTGGTTTAATATGCCGTTTCTGGCAGTGACGTTAAAGGCGGGAAGCCGCTTCATCTTTCGTGGAAGGGTGGTTAAGAAAAGCGGGCGCCTTGTAATGGAACAGCCTGAGATTTTCACGCCTGAAACGTATGAACCGGTGATGCATTCCATGCAGCCCATCTATGGACAGACCAAGGGACTGAGCAATAAGACAATTACAAAAGCCTGCCTGGAAGCTTTGGGGATGAGGGAGATGGAGCGCGATTATATGCCGGCTGATATCAGGCGCAGGCATGAATTGGCGGAATATAATTACGCCATCGAACATATCCATTTTCCTGCGGACAGAAAAGAGCTTTTATTCGCCAGAAAGAGGCTGGTTTTCGACGAATTTTTTATGTTTTTGCTGGCTGTGCGCTATTTAAAGGATAAAAGGGAAGATCAGAAAAGCTGCTACATAATCCCTCCGTCAAAGGAAGTGGAAAAACTGACTGCAGACCTGCCCTATGATCTTACGCAGGCGCAGAAAAAGGTGTTGGAAGAAGTAAAACATGATTTATCCGGCGGTTTGGTGATGAACCGCTTAGTTCAGGGAGATGTTGGATCGGGAAAGACCATCATAGCGGTTTTAGCGCTGCTCCAAGTGGCCTGCAGCGGCTTACAGGGGGCGCTTATGGCTCCGACGGAAGTATTGGCCAAACAGCATTACGAATCCATTACAGAGCTGTTTGAAGCTCATGGAATCGATAAAAAGCTGGTTTTGATTACCGGCTCCATGACGGCCAAGGAAAAAAGGCTGGCTTATGAGAAGGTTGCTTCGCACGAAGCGGATATTATCATCGGTACCCATGCCTTGATTCAGGAAAAGGTGATTTATGATAAACTGGCCCTCGTGATCACTGACGAACAGCACCGGTTTGGAGTGGGGCAGAGAGAGGCCTTGGGAAATAAGGGACAGGAACCTCATGTTATGGTAATGAGTGCGACTCCGATTCCAAGAACTTTAGCGATTATTATCTATGGGGACCTGGACATCTCGGTCATAGACGAGCTTCCTGCAAACCGCCTTCCGATAAAAAACTGTGTGGTCAATACCGCATACCGGAAAAAGGCATATGAATTTATCACCAAGGAAACTGCGGCAGGCAGACAGGCATATGTGATCTGCCCTATGGTGGAGGAAAGCGAGATGATCGAGGCAGAAAATGTAATCGATTATACGAAAACGCTAAAAAAAGAGCTTCCCGGAACCATAACGGTTGAATATCTCCACGGCAAGATGAAAGCAAAGGAAAAAAATGCCATTATGGAGCGGTTCGCAGCCAATGAAATTCAGGTGCTTGTATCCACCACGGTTGTGGAAGTGGGGGTGAACGTGCCGAATGCCACCGTTATGATGATAGAGAATGCGGAACGTTTCGGCCTTGCACAGCTTCACCAGCTCCGTGGAAGGGTTGGAAGGGGTAAGCACCAGTCCTACTGTATAATGGTGAACTGTTCCGACCAGGACGGAACACAGGAGCGTCTGGATATATTAAACCAGTCAAATGACGGATTTTATATCGCATCGGAGGATTTAAAGCTCAGAGGACCCGGGGATATCTTTGGAATCCGGCAGAGCGGAGACCTGGAATTTAAGCTGGCCGATATTTTTACCGACGCCAACATTTTGAAAACAGTGGCGGATGAAGTGAAGCGATTGTTCGAGCAGGATGAGAATTTAGAGCGGGACGAACACAGGGAATTGAAGATTAAGATGGACCGTTTTCTGGAAAAAAGCTATGAAAAGCTGAATTTATAGGATTTAGACAGAAAAAATTTATATTAATTTCATATCCAAGGAAGATGAAATGTGCTATAGTTAGAAAGAAAAACAAATGAAAGAGGTTTATAATATGATAGATTCCAATGGACCAGTACTGAATACAAGACTTGTCAATGCGATGCAGGAAATGCTGAAAGATAATAACGAAAAAACGCGCTCCAAGATGATTTCCGCTTTGATGGGTTCAACCATGCTTTCACCTGTAGTCCGTCAGATTGCGGTTACGGAAGAAGCGATGAAACAGGGCAACGCCAGATTCAAATTCACTATGATTCAGAATGACAAAGGGGACAAGTACTTCATGGCATTCACCGATTGGGCTTCCCTGAACAAATGGAAGAAAGAAGAAGGACAGCAGGTCGTTCATATGGAATTCGACGATTTTGCAGCCATCGTTTTGAGAAAAGGCAGCAACATGGCCGGATTCGTAATCAATCCATACGGTGAGAATGTTACCATTCCAAGAGAGTTAATCATTTCCCTGAAGAAACAGAAGGATGAGAGAAATAACCATTAACGAAAGTTAGCGGAAAGAATATATAAAAAAGGAACCGGAGATGGTTCCTTTTTTATTGTGCAAAGAGAGCTCTCTTATTGGATTGTCTGATAATATTCAAATCCGTCCGCATGATATTTGCGAACCAGTTTCTGAATTTTGGCGGTCGGAGACAGGGCCGCGCCGATGGAAACGTCGTGGTTTAAGGAATTGACGATTGCGGCCATGTATTTGCTCATATCGGCTTCCAGATACCATTCCCGGGTTAAGAGCTCGTCCGGACGGTAATTTAAGTTGGTTGTGATAACATAGTCGATATAGCCTTTGGCGTAAAATTCATCAAATTTTTCCAAACCGCTGGTGAAAAGACCGAAGGTACAGCAGATGATCACTTTTTTCGCCTTGCGCTCTTTTAATTCTTTTGCAGTGTCCAGCATGCTTTCGCCGGAAGAGATCATATCATCGATAATCAGCACCGTCTTATCCTCCACAGAGGAGCCTAAAAATTCATGGGCGACGATGGGATTGCGTCCATTGATGACCCTTGAATAATCACGTCTCTTGTAGAACATACCCATGTCCACGCTCAGGTTGTTGGCAAGATATACGGCGCGGTCCATGGCGCCTTCATCCGGGCTGATAACCATCAGATGATCTTTGTCAATCTGAAGATTTTTGTCATGGGAAAACAGTGCTTTTATGAACTGATACGTAGGCATGAAGTTGTCAAAACCGCTGAGCGGAATGGAGTTTTGCACCCTTGGGTCATGAGCATCAAAGGTGATGATGTTGCTGACACCCATGGACACCAGCTCTTTTAACGCCATTGCGCAGTCCAGGGATTCCCGTTTTGTCCTCTTATGCTGGCGGCCTTCATACAGGAAAGGCATGATAACATTGACGCGGTGGGCAGTGGCTGTGCAGGCACCGATAATGCGTTTTAAATCCTGATAGTGGTCATCCGGGGACTTGTGGTTGGTATAACCGCTCACCGTATAGGGGATGCTGTAATTAGTCACATCCACCATAGCAAAGATATCCGCGCCCCGAACCGATTCATGGATCTGAGCCTTCGCTTCACCTGTTCCGAATCTGGGGCAGGAACAGTTCAGCAGATAAGAATCCACATCATAACCGCGGTAATGCAGGTCTTCTTTGCGGCGGATCAATTCTTCCGTGTCATTTCTCCGGAATTTAACAACGTGATCATTAACCTTTTGAGCCAGATCCCTGCAGCTTTCCAATGCGGCGATTTTTAGCGGCGCCACTGGAAGAACGTCGTTGAAAACATAATTATTTGCCATGAATAGCACTCCTTCATATTTGTAAGCATATACCCGCAGATAACGGGGACATACATGGGCATGTCCCTGCTGGCTGCGGGTGATCTGTAAAAACATTTACATTCATTTATATCATTTTTCGACAAGGCCCGTCAATAGATTGGGGAGATTTTGCGAAAAAAAACAAATGACGATTCCTTTACAAAGATAATTAATATTGATATGATAGATCCATATGAAAGAAAGGTCAGAGATTTTATGAAGAAAACAGAGCATATTATCAAGTCCGTGGATAAGGGATCAATCGCAGAAGAACTGGAACTGGAGCCGGGAGACTGCCTGATTTCCATCGACGGACATGAGATTGAAGATATTTTTGATTATGAATACTATGTTAACAGCGAGTCCCTGGTGATGCTGATCCGCAAGCCGGACGGAGAAGAATGGGAATTAGAAATTGAAAATGATTACGAGGATTTGGGAATTACTTTTGAAAATGGCCTGATGAGCGATTACCGTTCCTGCCGGAACAAGTGTATTTTCTGCTTTATCGACCAGATGCCTCCCGGAATGAGAGAAACCCTGTATTTTAAAGATGATGATTCCAGGCTTTCCTTTTTACAGGGCAATTATATTACGCTTACCAATATGAATGATAAGGATATTGACCGCATCATCCGATTCAAGCTGTCCCCAATCAACATCTCGGTTCAGACTACGAATCCGCAGCTGCGCTGTAAGATGCTGAACAACCGGTTTGCGGGGGATGCGTTAAAGAAGATTGACCGCCTCTATGAAGCCGGGACGCCGATGAACGGACAAGTCGTACTTTGCAAGGATGTGAATGATGGGGCTGAATTGGAACGGACGATCCGTGATTTGAGCAGTTATATTCCCTGTATGGAAAGCGTTTCCGTGGTGCCGGTGGGCATATCTAAATACAGGGACGGGCTTTTTCCTATGAAGCCAATAGAAAAAGAGGATGCCGAGCGGACCATTGATCTGATTGAGCGCTGGCAGAAAAAACTGTTTGCAGAGCATGGAATTCATTTTATCCATGCAAGCGATGAGTTTTATATTTTGGCAGGACGGGAAGTGCCGGAAGAAGAACGGTACGACGGATATATCCAGCTGGAAAATGGAGTCGGAATGATCCGCCTGATGACGGAAGAAGTGAGACAGGCGTTGGAACAGATGGACGGAGATGACCGCCGGGACGAGCTTTCCATCGCTACAGGGCAGCTGGCAGGCAAATATCTAACGGAATACATTGAACAGATATCCGCCAAGTTTCCGGGCATAAAGGTTCATGTTTATCCGATCACCAACTACTTTTTCGGAGAGTCTATTACCGTCGCCGGACTGATCACCGGACAGGATCTGATCGCCCAGTTAAAGGGAAAGAAATTGGGAAGCAGACTGCTTCTTCCGGAGTGCATGTTCCGAAGCGGAGAAGAAGTATTCCTGGATGATATTACCAGAGACGAGGTACAAAATGCTTTACAAGTCCCGGTTAATATTGTAAAATCAAGCGGACAAGATTTTGTAGAAGCAATTTTATGTCCGGAGTACAGCCATAAAAGCGGATATGAAGGATATGAGTTAAAGGAGATATAATATATGAGTAAACCAGTCGTTGCGATTGTAGGCCGCCCCAATGTGGGAAAGTCTACGTTATTTAATTCCATTGCAGGGGAGACCATCTCCATCGTAAAGGATACCCCGGGCGTGACCCGTGACCGCATTTACGCGGATTGTACGTGGCTTGACAGAAATTTTACATTAATTGATACCGGCGGCATTGAGCCGGACAGCAGCGATATCATCTTATCCCAGATGAGGGAACAGGCGGAGATCGCAATCGCCACTGCGGATGTCATCATCTTTATTGTAGACGTGCGTCAGGGGCTGGTGGATTCCGATTCCAAGGTTACCGACATGCTGAGAAAATCTAAAAAGCCGGTGGTTCTGGTTGTCAACAAGGTGGACAGCTTTCAGAAGTTCGGCAATGATGTCTATGAATTTTATAATTTGGGAATTGGTGATCCGGTACCTGTTTCTGCAGCTTCCAGACTTGGCATCGGCGATATGCTGGACGAAGTGATCAAATATTTTCCTCCGGCAGTGGACGAGGACGAAGAGGATGACCGCCCGAGAATTGCCATTGTGGGCAAGCCAAACGTAGGTAAATCTTCTATTATAAATAAGCTGATCGGTGAAAACCGTGTGATCGTATCCAACATTGCGGGAACTACCAGAGATGCGGTGGATACCAATGTAATGCACAACGGTACGGAATATGTATTTATCGATACCGCCGGATTGAGAAGAAAGAATAAGATTAAAGAAGAACTGGAACGCTACAGCATCATCCGTACCGTTACAGCCGTGGAGCGGGCCGATGTAGTCGTCGTGGTAATCGATGCAACCGAGGGCGTGACGGAACAGGATGCCAAGATCGCCGGAATTGCCCATGAACGGGGCAAGGGCATCATTGTGGCCGTTAATAAGTGGGATGCCATTGAAAAGAATGACAAGACCATCTATGAGTTTACGAGAAAGGTGAAGGATACCTTATCCTTTATGCCTTATGCGGAGATCATCTTTATCTCAGCCGCCACAGGACAGCGGTTGGGCAAACTGTATGAGATGATCGATATGGTGCGTGAAAACCAGACGCTTCGCGTGGCAACCGGCGTTCTGAATGAGATTATGTCAGAAGCAGTTGCACTTCAGCAGCCGCCTTCCGATAAGGGCAAGAGACTGAGACTTTACTATATCACCCAGGTTGCGGTTAAGCCGCCTACCTTTGTTATTTTTGTAAATGATAAGGAATTAACACATTTTTCCTATACCCGTTATCTGGAAAACCGGATTCGTGAAGCATTTGGATTCCGGGGAACTTCGCTTAAATTTATCTATCGGGAACGGAAAGGGAAGGACGAATAATTAATGGAAAGAATCATTTGCCTGGTATTCGGTTACCTTTTTGGGCTGTTTCAAACCGGTTACCTCTATGGAAAATTACACAAGATTGATATCCGCCAGCACGGAAGCGGAAACTCAGGAAGTACAAATGTACTCCGCGTAATGGGAGTGAAGGCCGGAGCCACTGTTTTCATGGGCGATTTTTTGAAAACAGTGATTCCATGTTTCATTGTGCGGATTTTCTATAAAGACCAGACTTCCATACAGTATCTGATGATATTGTATACCGGACTCGGTGTGATTCTGGGGCATAATTATCCTTTTTATATGAATTTCAAAGGTGGAAAAGGAATTGCCGCCACAGCAGGGATTTTAGTATCCCTGGACTGGACGGTTACATTAATCTGTCTGATCGCATTTGTGCTGATTGTTGCGGTTACCAGATTCGTTTCATTGGGATCTCTTGTTGTGGTGAGCATATTCCTGGCGCTTATGATCTTTGAAGGAAGCCGGGGAACCTATGGGCTCGCAGTGGAGTACCTTACTGAATTTTATCTGGTATCTGCCTGTGTGACGGCGCTCGCGTTCTGGAAGCACAGGGCGAATATCGTCAGGCTGCTTCACGGCACGGAGAACAAGATCGGTTCAGGAAAGAAATAATGAAATGAATGGAATGCCGTTTTATCGGCAGAATTGAGGTTAAGATGGCAAATATTGGTATTATTGGCGCTGGAAGCTGGGGAATCGCGCTCTCCTTACTGTTACATAACAACGGGCATAAAGTGACTGTCTGGTCTGCTTTGGAACAGGAAATCGCAGAACTTAACGAAAAACATGAACATCACAGCCTTCCGGGTGTTAAACTGCCGGAACAGATGAACTTTACCGTGGATCTGGAAACTGCAATGAAGGATAAAGATCTTTTGGTATTGGCCGTTCCATCCGTTTATACAAGACAGACGGCCAGACAGATGAATCAGTTCTGCAAAGATGGACAAATCATTGTCAATGTGGCAAAGGGAATTGAAGAAGCTACCCTGATGACCTTATCTGATATTATAGAAGAAGAAATTCCATCTGCAAATGTGGCGGTTTTATCAGGACCAAGCCATGCGGAAGAAGTGAGCAGAGGGCTTCCCACCACCTGCGTGGTCGGCGCTCATAATAAAGAGACTGCGGAACGGATACAGAATCTGTTCATGAGCCCTGTATTCCGCGTATATACAAGTCCCGATATGCTGGGAATTGAGATCGGAGCATCATTAAAGAACGTGATTGCCCTGGCTGCCGGTATTGCGGACGGACTGGGATATGGGGATAATACAAAAGCGGCATTGATTACCAGAGGCATAACCGAGATCGCCAGACTGGGAATGGAGATGGGCGGCAAATTCCAGACCTTCTGCGGTCTGACCGGAATTGGCGATCTGATCGTTACCTGCGCCAGCATGCACAGCCGTAACCGCAGGGCCGGTATCCTGATCGGCCAGGGGTATTCCATGGAAGAGGCCATGAAAGAAGTGAAGATGGTGGTGGAAGGCGTGTATTCCGCCAAGGCGGCGCTAAAGCTTTCCATAAAATACCAGGTTCCCATGCCCATTATCGAACAGGTAAACGCAGTGCTGTTTGACGGCAAATCTGCGGCCGATGCGGTAGGACAGCTGATGCTTCGCGATAAAAAGCTGGAAAGCTCCGATTTACCTTGGGAAGAATGAGAAGAAAGCGATTCAGCACTTGACAACGTAAAAGTATAATTATATAATTGAAAAAGCTTAATTTTAAGCGTGGCTTCTAAACGACCAGGATAGAAGCCACTTTGATTATGCGTATGTAAGTACATACAAGCATCTAAGAGGAGGAAACATTATGAGAAGATTTGTTAGTGTGGGTTTAGCAGCTGTAATGGCGGCTTCCCTGACAGCGTGCGGCGGATCTAAGACAGAGACCCCGGCGACTGAAGCAAAGACAGAGACAAGCGCAGCAAAAGAAGCAAAAACAGAGGCAGAGAAAAAAGAAGCTGACACAACAGAAGCAGCAAAGGCTGAAGGCGAGACAGCGGCGGCTACAGGCGAAGGCGGAGTTTTCAAGATCGGCGGAATCGGACCTATCACAGGTGATGCGGCTATCTACGGTTTAGCAGTAAAGAATGCGGCTGAACTGGCTGTAAAAGAGATCAATGAAAACGGCGGAATCAATGGAATGACCGTAAGTTTCGATTTCCAGGATGACGAAAGTGATACAGAGAAATCCGTAAACGCTTATAATAAATTAAAAGACGACGGCATGCAGGTACTTATGGGAACTGTTACCACGAACCCATGTATCGCAGTTGCAGCAGAGACGAAAAACGATAATATGTTCCAGCTGACTCCATCCGGATCTGCTGTAGAATGTATTCAGAATGACAACGCATTCCGTATCTGTTTCTCAGATCCTAACCAGGGTATTGCATCCGCTCAGTATATCGGCGAAAACAAACTGGCTACAAAAGTAGCTGTTATTTATGACAGCTCCAGCGTATATTCATCAGGAATTTATGCAAAATTCAATGAAGAAGCAGCTAATCAGGGAATCGAAGTTGTATCCGCGGAAGCATTTACCGCTGACAGCAAGACAGACTTCACCGTACAGCTTCAAAAGGCAAAAGATGCAGGCGCTGAACTTGTATTCCTTCCAATCTATTATTCAGAAGCAGCTCTTATCTTAACACAGGCAAACACCATGGGCTATGCTCCTATTTTCTTTGGATGTGACGGTTTAGACGGTATCTTAACTGTTGATAACTTTGACACCGCTTTGGCAGAAGGCGTTATGCTGTTAACACCATTCGCAGCCGATGCTCAGGATGAAGCAACTCAGAATTTTGTAAATGCTTATAAAGAAGCTTACGGCGAGATTCCGAACCAGTTCGCAGCCGATTCCTATGATGCTATCTACACAATTAAAGCAGCAGCAGAAAAAGGCGGAGTAACTGCTGATATGAGCGTATCCGATATCTGTGAAGCGATAAAGGCTGCTATGACAGAGATTACTGTTGACGGTCTGACCGGTGAAGGAATTACATGGTCTGCAGACGGAGAACCTTCCAAGGCTCCTAAGGCTGTTAAGATCGTAGACGGTGCTTACACTGCACAGTAATTTAATATTGTGAGAGACAAGCCGAGTAATCGACATCAGTCTTTTATCTGTTTTTTAACGGGTATTGTGGCAATTGCGCTTTCAATACCCGTTTTTGTTTAACGGGCTTCTTTTTACAAAAAAAGATTGTATTGGCTAGTTTCCTATGATATAATTCCTCACATATGGTTTTTCCGTAAGTATTTACAAATAAACTAAAGAGGTGTTTTCTTATGAGCTTTATTTCCTATTTTATCAACGGTGTCAGTCTTGGAAGTGTATACGCCTTGATTGCATTGGGATATACCATGGTATATGGTATTGCCAAGATGCTGAATTTCGCCCATGGCGATGTAATTATGATAGGCGGTTATGTTACTTTTATTACGGTCAGCACAATGGGACTTCCTCCTGTGGTTGGAATTCTATTGGCTGTTGTTATATGTACGGCGTTGGGAATGACCATTGAAAGGGTGGCTTACAAGCCTCTTCGTATGGCGTCTCCATTAGCCGTTTTGATCACCGCAATCGGTGTCAGTTATCTGCTTCAGAATATTGCTCTTTTGATTTTTGGGGCGGGAACCAAGTCCTTTACTTCTGTTGTAAAGATTGCTCCGCTGAAACTTGCAGGAGGTCAGCTCAGCATTTCCGGAGAAACCATAGTCACAATCATTACATGCGTGATCATTATGGTGGTATTGACCACCTTTATTAAAAAGACGAAAGCGGGGCAGGCCATGCTTGCCGTTTCCGAAGATAAGGGAGCAGCGCAGCTGATGGGGATCAATGTAAACGGAACCATTGCGCTCACGTTTGCAATCGGTTCGGCCCTTGCCGCAATCGCGGGCGTGCTTTTATGTTCCGCATACCCGTCTTTATCTCCATATACCGGGGCTATGCCTGGTATTAAGGCTTTCGTGGCAGCTGTATTCGGAGGAATCGGTTCAATTCCGGGTGCATTTATCGGGGGGCTTCTGCTCGGTATTATTGAGAACTTAAGCAAAGCATACATTTCATCACAGATGGCGGATGCGATTGTTTTTGCAGTGCTGATTGTAGTGCTGTTAGTGCGTCCAACCGGTCTTCTGGGTAAGAAAATGAATGAAAAGGTTTAAGGTGGCTGGTATGGAAAAGAATAAGAAAAAATCAATCAGTAAAATAACAAAAGCCAATATGATTACATATGCAATTGTAATCGCGGCTTATCTAATTATGGAACTTATGGTAAAGTCGGGCAATATATCAAGCCTGTTAAAAGGCCAGCTTGTACCGATCTGTTACTATGTAATTTTAGCGGTTTCCCTGAACCTGACCGTAGGCATTCTGGGAGAATTGAGCTTGGGACATGCAGGGTTTATGTGCGTCGGCGCATTTGCCAGCTCTTTATTTTCCATCTGTATGGTGGAAGTGATTCCTGTTACGGCAGTCCGTTTTACTCTGGCTCTGTTAATCGGTGCGGCCAGTGCGGCGGTGGCGGGAATTATCGTCGGCATCCCCGTTTTAAGGCTTAAAGGGGACTATCTGGCGATTGTTACCCTGGCTTTCGGCGAGATTATTAAGAATATTGTCAATGTAATTTATCTTGGAAAGGACAGCAGCGGACTTCATTTTTCCATGAAGAGCGCCATCGAACTGAAGATGCAGGCGGATGGCAAGGTGCTGATCAACGGTGCGCAGGGAATTACCGGCACGCCTAAGGACGCCAATTTTACCATCGGTTTTGTGCTGATCCTGATTACATTGTTTATCGTATTGAATCTGATCCATTCCCGTTCCGGACGGGCCATTATGGCCATTCGTGACAACCGGATTGCGGCGGAATCCATCGGAATCAATATTACGAAATACAAGCTGATGGCATTTACCATTTCAGCAGCCCTTGCAGGTGCGGCGGGCGTTTTATATTCCCATAACCTGTCCACCCTGTCGGCCACTCAGAAGAACTTTGGCTATAACCAGTCCATTATGATTCTGGTATTCGTCGTTTTGGGAGGCATCGGCAACATCAGAGGATCGATTATCGCTGCGATTGCGCTTACCTTGCTCCCTGAGCTTTTAAGAGGGCTCAACAGCTACCGCATGCTGATCTATGCGATTGTTCTGATTGTTATGATGATTTTCAACTGGAGTCCGGCAATTATTGACTTTAGAAAACGCCATTCCCTGAAACAGATGTTTGGGAATAAAGCGCCGGCAAAGGAGGGCAAATAATTATGGCTCTTTTGGAAGTGAGTAATTTAGGAATTTCATTCGGCGGCTTAAAGGCGGTCGACGGATTCAATATAGAGATTAAAAAAGGCCAGATGTATGGCTTGATCGGCCCTAACGGCGCCGGTAAAACTACGGTTTTTAACCTTCTTACGGGCGTTTATAAACCGAATATGGGCACCATCGTCCTGGATGGAAAGAATATTACAGGGCGTAAAACGATCGATATCAACAAAGCCGGAATTGCGAGAACATTCCAGAATATCCGTCTGTTTAAAGAATTAACCGTACTGGATAACGTAAAAGCCGGACTTCATAACCATAATGTTTACTCTACCATAGAAGGAATTTTCCGCCTTCCCAGATATTTTGCTGTGGAAAAGGCCATGGATGAGAAAGCGATGGAACTTTTGAAGGTGTTCAGCCTGGATGGAGAAGCCGATTATCAGGCGGCTAACCTCCCTTACGGCAAACAGAGAAAATTAGAGATTGCCAGAGCGCTGGCTACCGATCCGAAACTGCTTCTTTTGGATGAACCGGCTGCGGGCATGAACCCCAATGAGACAAAGGAACTTATGGACACCATTCGTTTTGTCCGCGATAAATTTGATATGACTATTCTGCTGATTGAGCATGATATGAAACTGGTTTCCGGCATCTGTGAAGAGCTGACCGTGCTGAATTTCGGCCAGGTTCTCGCTCAGGGAGAGACCAGCAAAGTACTGAATGATCCTCAGGTTATCACAGCATATCTGGGTGAATAGGAGGAAGAAGTTATGGCTATGCTTGAAATAAAAGATCTGGAAGTGTATTATGGCGTGATTCAGGCCATAAAAGGAATCTCTTTTCAGGTTGATGAAGGGGAGATCGTCGCATTGATCGGCGCCAACGGAGCCGGAAAAACCACGATTCTTCACACGATTACAGGGCTGATTCCTTCTGCCGCAGGAACCATTCATTTTGAAGGACAGAACATTACGAAAACGCCTGGATATAAGATCGTATCCATGGGAATGGCCCATGTTCCGGAGGGACGCCGTGTGTTTGCGCAGCTGTCTGTACTGGAAAACTTAAAGTTAGGCGCTTATACCAGAAATGATAAAAAAGAGATGGAAGAGACTCTGGAACGAATCTATAAACGGTTCCCCCGTTTGGAAGAGAGAAAGAACCAGCTGTCGGGAACCTTATCAGGAGGGGAACAGCAGATGCTGGCCATGGGCCGCGCCCTGATGTCCCACCCGAAACTGATCGTCATGGACGAGCCGTCCATGGGGCTCTCGCCGATCTATGTCAATGAGATTTTTGATATTATCAAAGAGATTAACGATGGCGGAACAACGGTTCTTTTGGTAGAACAGAACGCTAAAAAAGCCCTTTCTATTGCCCATAAAGCATACGTTTTGGAAACAGGTAACATCGTGTTAAACGGCGACGCCAAGGAGCTGATGAATAACGATTCTGTGAAGAAAGCGTATTTAAGTGAATAAGTGATGGATTTTTCCACTCCCCCATGATAAAATATTGGTATAGATCAATGTTCAGAGGGGAGTGATTTTTTTGCTTGACAGAGCCATAGAAATTGCCAGTACAGCGCTTGAGGGTATGAAAGATCCTGATGGAAATTCTTATCTGGATCATGCGCTGCGTGTAATGGAGAAGATGGATACAGAAGATGAAAAGATTGTAGCAGTGCTTCATGACGTGATCGAAGACACCGAACTTACATTAGGAGAACTTGCAGAGGAAGGTTTTAGCCGGCGTGTGCTGGACTCTATTGAACAGCTGACAAAACGCAGAGATGTCACATATTACGATTATATTGATGATATCAGCGGTACGGAACTGGCGTCAAAGGTGAAAATCGCAGAAATTGAGGACAATAAAGACATTGCCCGGGTGAAGAAGATGTCTTTCCAAACCTATTCAATTGATGAACGGGCAAGACGTTCTTTGAAAATTCTGCGGGGAGAGTAAAAACCTGATTACATAAAGAAATACCCCCATGCATATACTGTATCAGCACAGCATGCTTGTAACAGCGGCTAATAAAGTATAGCAGGGGGTATTTTTATGGATAATTATAATGTATACAAAGACATTGAAGCCAGAACAAAAGGTGAAATCTACATAGGAGTAGTCGGCCCGGTAAGGACGGGAAAATCCACGTTTATCAAGCGGTTTATGGAGCTCATGGTGCTGCCGGATATTGAGGATGAGCATCAGATGGCCCGTACCAGGGATGAACTGCCGCAAAGCGCCGCCGGAAAGACCATCATGACCACGGAACCCAAGTTCATACCAAAGGAAGCGGCGCTTATTAAGCTGGATGATGGAATTCAGGCCAAGGTCAGGCTGATTGACTGCGTGGGATTCATGGTGGAAGGAGCAGCCGGACATATTGAAAATGATACGGAGCGCCTTGTAAAAACGCCGTGGTTTGATTATGAAATTCCGTTTACAAAAGCGGCGGAGATCGGAACCAGGAAGGTGATCAACGACCATTCCACTATCGGAATTGTGGTCACAACCGATGGTTCCATCGGGGAGTTAAAACGTCCCAATTACATATCCGCAGAAGAAAAAACGGTTCAGGAATTAAAATCTCTTGGAAAGCCGTTTATTCTTCTGCTGAATTCTTTGAAACCTTATTCAGATGAAACTGCTGCGCTGGCAAAGGAATTGACGGAAAAGTATCAGGTTGCTGTGCTGCCGGTAAACTGTGAACAGCTGAAAAAGGATGATATCTACCATATTTTAGACCGGGTATTAAAAGAATTCCCTGTGACGGAACTGGATTTTTACATTCCGAAATGGCTGGAGATTCTGCCTGCATCCCACTGGCTGAAGAGTCAGGTGATCCAAACGGTCAGGGACGTTATGAAAAAGGTTTCCCACATGAAGGATGTCAGCCGCGAGGTGCTGGTGCCGTCTTCCGAAGCGGTCAAAGGGCTGAAGCTTCAGAATATGGAGATGGCGGACGGAAGCGTTTCCGTGGGCGTGGATGTGGATGACAGCTACTATTATCAGATTCTCAGCGATTATGTGGGCATTCCGATTGAAGGGGAATACCAGCTGATGCAGACTCTTTCCAATTTAGCCAGAATGCAGTCCGAATATGAAAAAGTGCAGAATGCCATGAACCAGGTACGGTTAAAAGGATATGGAGTGGTGACTCCGGACCGCTCGGAAATCATGCTGGATGAACCTCAGGTGATTAAACACGGCAATAAATACGGAGTGAAGATGAAGGCGGAAGCGCCGTCCATCAATATGATTAAAGCCCATATTGAGACGGAAATCGCGCCGATCGTGGGAAGCGAACAGCAGGCGGAAGATCTGATCGCCTATATCAAACAGAACGCCAAGGAAAGCGACGAGGGAATCTGGAGCACCAACATTTTTGGAAAATCCATTGAACAGATTGTGGAGGACGGAATCCAGGCGAAAGTTTCTCAGATGACGGAAGACTGCCAGATGAAGCTGCAGGATACGCTGCAGAAAATAATTAACGACAGCAATGGCGGTATGATTTGCATAATCATATAATTCAGTGTTATAATGAATTCATACAACAAAAGACATAGGAGGGGATTCTATGAAGCTTACATTTATAGGGGCAGATCATGAGGTAACCGGGAGCTGTCATTGTTTGGAAACAGAACATGCCAATATTCTGGTAGACTATGGTATGGAACAGGGTGTAAACGTTTATGAGAATGCGGAACTGCCGGTGGGATATTCGGAGATCGATTATGTGCTTCTCACACATGCGCATATCGATCATGCCGGACTGCTGCCGCTGCTTTATGCGAGAGGGTTCCGCGGTAAGGTGATAACAACGGTTGCAACCGGAGATTTGTGTACGATTATGTTAAAAGACAGCGCCCATATTCAGGAGATGGAGGCTGAATGGAAAAACCGGAAGGCTCGAAGAGCCGGAAGTCCGGAGGTTCCTCCTCTTTATGAGATGAATGATGCATTGGGAGTGCTGCAGCATTTTGAAACTTATGAGTATGATGACCTGGTGGACCTGGTGGAAGGCGTCAGAATCCGTTTTACGGACGCAGGCCATCTGTTTGGTTCCGCATCGATTGAGGTATGGGTTACGGAAGGCGATGTTACCAAAAAGATCGTATTTTCCGGAGATATCGGCAATTTTAATAAGCCGCTGATCCGCGATCCTCAATATATAAAAGAGGCGGATTATGTGATCATGGAATGCACATACGGCGACCGAAATCATGTCCATACCAAGGATCACGTCACGGAACTGACTCGGATCATTCAGGAAACCCTGGACCGTGGAGGCAATGTGGTGATTCCTGCTTTTGCGGTAGGCCGTACTCAGGAACTTTTGTATTTCCTGAGAAAGATCAAGCTGAACCATATGATTCACGGCCATGATAATTTTGAAGTGTATGTGGATAGCCCTCTGGCTGTGGAGGCAACTCATGTATTTAAAGAGAATCTGATGCGCTGCTATGATGAAGAGACGAAACAGCTGGTGGAGATGGGGATCAACCCGATTTCCTTCCCAGGACTGAAACTGTCGATTACCAGCGACGAATCTAAGAATATCAACTTTGATACGAAGCCAAAGGTGATTATTTCCGCATCCGGCATGTGCGACGCAGGCCGTATCCGCCATCATTTAAAACACAACTTATGGAGGAAAGAATGTACCATCGTATTCGCAGGATATCAGGCGGTGGGCACGCTGGGACGCAGCCTGATGGACGGAAGCCGGGAAGTGAAGCTGTTCGGCGAGACCATTGAGGTGGAGGCCCATATAGAATCGTTAGAGGGCATCAGCGGCCATGCGGACAGGGATGGGCTGCTGGCATGGATCAATGCCTATGAAAAAAAGCCTCAGCAGGTATTTGCCGTACATGGTGACGACGCAGTCTGCGACATCTTTGTGAGAACCTTGAAAGAAGAGTATGGATTTAATGCCGCGGCTCCGTTCAGCGGCTCCAGCTATAACCTTCTGGAAGGCAGATGGATCACCGTTACCAAGGGCATTCCGGTGAACAAGGAGCTGGCAGTTGTGAGAAAGGCAGCCGGAGTCTTTGCACGGCTGGTTGCAGCCGGGGACCGCCTGCGCCAGGTGATTCTGCGCAATGAAGGCGGAGCCAATAAGGATCTGGCAAAATTTGCGGATCAAATTAATGCATTATGTGATAAATGGGACAGATAAGGAGACAGAAGCAATGACAAAAGTACAGTTATATACAGACGGATCAGCCAGAGGAAACCCAGACGGGCCGGGCGGCTATGGAGCCGTGCTTCAATTTATGGACAGCAAAGGCCAGACCCACGAAAAGGTCATGGCGGGCGGATATAAAAAGACGACCAACAACCGGATGGAACTGATGGCCGCGATTGTAGGCTTGGAGGCGTTAAACCGGCCCTGTCAGGTAGAACTGTATTCGGATTCCAAATATCTGACGGATGCATTTAACCAAGGGTGGATTGATAACTGGATCAAGAATAACTGGAAGCGTGGAAAGAGCGGTCCGGTGAAGAACATCGATCTGTGGGAGCGGCTTTTAAAAGCAAAAGAACCTCATGATGTGAAATTTTTATGGGTCAAAGGACATGCAGGCCATCCGCAGAATGAACGGTGCGATTTACTGGCCACAAGCGCTGCCGACGGAGACAATCTCATGACAGATACCGGGCTGTCCGTTTAATCATTAAATTAATCTTACAAAATATTACTAATTGTGGTTTTCTATTCCTTTTCATCCTGTTTTGTGTTATTTTTAAAATGAAAATAATGGAGTTCATGAAAACTGCAGATCATAAAGCGGGCAGGAACTCACTGCAGAAACCACAGGTTTTCTGTAATAGGTAAGAAGGGAGAATTCCCATGAAAAGGAATTACGGAATCTGGTATGTGATTGCAGCCATCCTTGTGATCGGTGTAACTACAACCAATTATACCAATAGATTTGTAAAAAGCCAGCAGGCTCAAGTGACTGCCACGACTGCTTCCAATCAGGAAGCAGTCACTTTGTCTGGCCAGATGAACGAGACGGATGAAAAAGAAACGGCGGCAGAAGAAACGGCCGCAGCGAGAATTGCAGAGGCGGCTGCTCCGGTGCCTGCGGCTGCCAATGTACAGACGGAACCGGAGACCATCATATCGCCGGCAGAAACCAGAGCTGAGACAAGACCGGATACGGCACCCAAAAGGGAAGATGAAACGAAAGCGGAAGCCAGGATTTATGCTTTGGTGGAAGAGACGGAAGCGTCAAATTCTGCAGAAACGACGGGAACCGGAACAAAGACGTATGAGGCAAAACTGGCAGAGCTGGATGCGCAGATCAAACGTTTGTGCGATGAAGAAACCGACTCCAACACCAATTCCATCAGGGCCACTGCGGAGACGGAATTAAAGCTGTGGGACGGGGAATTGAATCTGATCTATAATACCATTATCGAAGATCTGGATGAGAACGAAAAAACGGAACTGATTAAGGAAGAGCGGGAATGGATGAAAGACCGGGACGCCTTAGCTGTGGCCGCGGCCAAAAAATCCGGCGGCGGAACCATGGAAGGATTGGAATATACGGCCTCACTTGCGGATTCTACCAGAAAAAGAGTTTATGAATTGGCGGCATCTTATAAAGATGTTCTTGATAATTAAAAACTCCTATGATAGGATAATAAGGATAGGTCAAATAAAAAAACAGAATTGATAGGAGGAGACACCATGGGTGCATTTGCGGCAAGTTTTATCGGATATTCAATTAAGTTTATTTTCTTTATTGCCATTGCTTATGGAGGAATTATTTGCGGCAAAAAATACAGAGACCATAAAGATGCCAATATTCAAAAATAAACATTAGATTACAGAATGTAAATAGCAGAGAGGTGTAAAAGTGAAGAAGTACGGTGTTAACGAACTGAGGAAGATGTTCCTGGAGTTTTTTGAAAGTAAGGGACATCTGGCTTTAAAAAGCTTTTCCTTGGTTCCGCATAATGATAACAGCTTGTTATTAATCAATTCAGGTATGGCTCCGTTAAAGCCATATTTTACAGGGCAGGAGATTCCGCCAAGAAAGAGAGTTACTACGTGTCAGAAGTGTATTCGTACCGGAGATATTGAAAACATCGGTAAGACTGCGCGTCATGGCACGTTCTTTGAGATGTTGGGAAATTTCTCTTTTGGAGATTATTTTAAACATGAAGCGATTGCGTGGTCATGGGAATTTTTAACAGAAGTAGTGGGTCTGGAAGCGGACCGTTTATATCCGTCCGTTTATCTGGATGACGACGAAGCGTTTGATATCTGGAATAAGGAGATCGGAATTCCGGCTGAGCGCATCTTCCGCTTCGGCAAGGAAGATAACTTCTGGGAGCACGGCGCAGGTCCATGCGGCCCTTGTTCCGAGATTTACTACGACCGCGGAGAAAAATATGGCTGTGGAAAACCTGACTGTACGGTAGGCTGTGAATGCGACCGCTATATCGAAGTGTGGAACAACGTATTTACTCAGTTTGAGAACGACGGACACGGCAATTATACGGAATTACAGCAGAAGAATATCGATACCGGAATGGGTCTGGAACGTCTGGCCGTTGTTGTGCAGGACGTGGACTCTTTATTTACGGTTGATACCAATAAGGCTCTTTTAGACGCTGTTTGTGAATTGGCACATACCACTTACCAGTCGGATGACAAGAAGGATATTTCCCTCCGTATCGTTGCGGATCACGTGAAATCCTGTACATTTATGATTTCCGACGGAATTATGCCATCCAATGAAGGCAGAGGCTATGTTCTCCGCCGTCTGATCAGACGTGCGGCCCGCCACGGAAGGCTTTTGGGAATCGAAGGCAGATTTATGCCGGATTTAAGCAAGGTGGTAATCGAACTCTCCAAAGACGGATATCCGGAACTGGAAGAGAAGAAGGCGATGATCTTAAAGGTGCTTGCAGAAGAAGAAGAGAAGTTTAACAAGACCATTGACCAGGGCCTTGCAATTCTCGGCGATATGGAAGAAGAGATGATCGCTAAGAAAGAAACGGTTCTTTCCGGAGCTGATGCATTTAAATTATATGATACCTACGGATTCCCGCTGGATCTGACCATTGAGATTCTGGAGGAGAAATCTTTATCCGTTGATGAAGAAGGATTCCAGACCGCTATGAAGGCCCAGAGAGAAAAAGCCCGTGCGGCGAGAAAAACAACCAACTATATGGGCGCGGATGTTACTGTATACCAGTCCATCGATGCTGCGGTTACGACCAAATTCGTCGGATATGACCGCCTCGTTCACGATTCCAAAATCACGGTATTGACCAGTGAGACGGATCTTGTGGAAGCTTTGACAGACGGAGAAGTCGGTACGATCATCGTGGAAGAGACTCCGTTCTACGGCACCATGGGCGGCCAGCAGGCCGATATCGGCGTGATTGTAAGCCCTAAGGGAGAGTTTAAAGTGGAGGATACCATTCATCTTCAGGGCGGTAAAGTTGGACATGTTGGAAAGATGACAAAGGGCATGTTCCAGGTTGGGGATGAAGTAACCCTGAAAGTCTGTGAAGAGAACCGTTTATCCACAGGCAAAAACCACAGCGCAACCCATCTGCTTCAAAAGGCTTTGAGAACTGTTTTAGGAGAGCATGTGGAGCAGGCCGGTTCTTATGTGGATGCGGACAGGCTTCGTTTTGACTTCACCCATTTTTCCGCTATGACTCCTGAGGAGATCAAACAGGTGGAAGATCTGGTTAATAAAGAGATTCAAGCAGCGCTTCCTGTCATTACCCAGGAGATGAGCCTGGATGAAGCGAAAAAGTCAGGCGCTATGGCGCTGTTCGGCGAGAAATACGGTGACAAAGTCCGCGTAGTTAAGATGGGAGATTTCTCCACAGAGCTTTGCGGCGGTACCCATATCGCCAATACAAACGTGATCTCAGCCTTTAAGATCATATCGGAAGCGGGTATTGCGGCAGGTGTGCGCCGTATTGAAGCGCTGACCGGAGACGGACTGATGCATTATTACCAGCAGACAGAAGCCGAGCTTCATGAAGCCGCTAAGGCAGCTAAGACAACTCCGGCAGATTTAAAGAACAAGATTGAAGCCATGCTGGAGGAAATTAAAGCCCTTCATTCCGAAAACGAGAAGCTGAAGAGCAAACTGGCAAACGACTCTTTAGGAGACGTGTCCGACCAGGTGAAAGAGGTGAACGGCGTTAAAGTCCTTGCAACCAAGGTTGCGGATGTGGATATGAACGGCCTCAGAAATCTTGGCGACCAGTTAAAGAACAAGCTGGGTGAAGGTGTGATCGTCATCGCATCCGTTCAGGACGGCAAAGTGAACCTTATGGCAACTGCCACAGATGAAGCCCAGAAGAAAGGCGCCCATGCAGGAAACCTGATTAAAGCGATCGCCGGCCTTGTTGGCGGCGGCGGCGGCGGACGTCCGAACATGGCTCAGGCCGGCGGAAAGAACCCGGCGGGCGTTGATGACGCGTTAACGAAAGTTTTTGAGGTAGTTTCTGAACAAATTTCAAAATAATAGTTGACGAATAAAGAATTTATGCTATAATCATTACAGTGCTATAAAAAATACCCAAACAGTTGTATTTACGCACAAGTACACAACTGGAGGGAGGTTAGGTGTGAGCTATGTCAAACGTAATTGTTAAAGATAACGAAACATTAGACAGCGCTTTACGCAGATTCAAAAGAAACTGTGCTAAGGCTGGTATTCAGCAGGAAATTCGTAAAAGAGAGCATTACGAAAAACCAAGCGTAAGACGTAAAAAGAAGTCTGAAGCTGCTAGAAAACGTAAATTTAATTAATTTATTTAGTAAAAAAATCCTCGGTCAGATGACTGAGGATTTTTTCGATTCTGATATAAGCAGGAAAGCGCTGCCGCACCGGAACAGATTCTCAAACTGCGGTTAAAAAATTATGATATAAAGACAAAAGAATGCATAAGATATAATAAATACCATATGAGGATCGTTATGTTTGAAAATTCAAAAATAGCTGTGGCCACTGCGCTGAATCTGCCCAAAGATGTGGTCTTAGGCGAGGTACTGGTGTCATTTGTGGGCCGTCACTGCGTTGTAATTGAAAATTACCGGAAGATTCTGATCTATACGGATACTCTGGTGAAACTCCAGGCTAAAAACTGCAAGGTGATCATCAATGGGAAACGGCTGATGATCGAATACTATACGGATGATGAGATGAAGATTACCGGGCTGCTGCAGTCGGTGGAGTTTGAAGGATTATGACGAGAGGTTGGGTGATGGAATATGCCTGCATGGTTTTTACATCTGTGGTATGGGTACCTTCTGGTGCAGCTTCGGGGATTTTCGCCTGAGCGTTTTCTGAATCTGTGCAGCGCCAACCGCATTGAAATCTGGGATCTGGAGTACCGGGACGGCGGATATCAGTTCTACATAACCGTAAAAGGGTATCGCGCAGTGAAGCCGCTGGTGAAGAAATCGAAGGTCAGACTCAGAATCGTGGAGAAGTTTGGACTTCCTTTTTTTTTATACCGCAACCGGAAACGAAAATTATATTTTACAGGGATTGCCAGCTTTTTTCTGATCCTCTATCTGATGTCATTGTTTGTCTGGGACATTCAGTTTGAAGGAAACCGGATGTATACCTATGAGACGCTGACGGATTTTCTGGAATCGGAAGACATCACATTCGGCATGCGAAAATCCCTGATTGACTGCGATGCGCTGGAAGAAGAGATTCGTCTGGCATTTCCTGAAATCACCTGGGTTTCGGCCCGTGTATCAGGAACCCGTCTTTTGGTTAAGATAAAAGAAAATGAAGTGCTTTCCTCCATTCCACAAAAGGATACTTCGCCCTGCGACATTGTGGCAGCCAAGGATGGAGTGATCACCAGCATGATTGTGCGCCAGGGAACTCCTGTGGCGGCCATCGGGGATCAGGTGGAGAAAGGCCAGGTTCTTGTCAAAGGCGAGGTGGAGATCAAAAATGACAGCGAGGAAGTTGTAAATGTCCACTATGTCCATGCGGATGCGGATATCATGGCAAAAACGGAATATCAGGTGACAAACACATTTCCCAGAATGCATACGGTAGTGACGGAAACCGGTAAGGTCAGACAGGGGCGTTATCTGAAAGCATTTCAATATTCCGCACTGTTTATTCTTCCGTCCAACGGGGAAAATCCGTGGAAAATGGTGATGGAAGAGGAACAGCTGAAACTGTTTCAGAATTTTTACCTGCCCATCTACTTAGGAAAAATAAAGGCGAAAGAGTATATTACATATGAATGTTTATATACAAAAGAGGAGGAAAATGACAAAGGAACGCGGATTCACCAGGAATTTGTAAAAAATTTATTGGAAAAAGGGGTACAAATTATTGAAAATAATGTTAAAATACAAGATGATGGATCAAATTGTGCAGTAAACAGCTATGTGCTCGCGGTGGAAGCGATCGGCGAGCAGCAGACGATTCAGGAAGAGCAAATGAAAACAGAGGAGATTATAGAACCAGATGAGCGTAATTGAGACAATCATTGATATTCCGGTGGAGCATGAAAGGAATGTCTGCGGACAGTTTGATGCCTACCTAAAGAAAATTGAGAGAACTCTTCATGTTACTATGATTGCCAGAGACGGTGCGTTAAAGATCATCGGCCCGGATCAGACAATTCAAAAAGCAAAAAGCGTTTTCAATAATCTGATCGAGCTTTCCAAACGTGGAAACGTGATAACAGAGCAGAATGTGGATTATGCCCTGTCCCTTTCTTTTTCAGAAAGCGATCATCAGATTCTGGAAATCGATAAAGATATTATCTGCCGAACGATAAATGGAAAACCTGTTAAGCCGAAAACCATGGGGCAAAAGCATTATGTGGATCTGATCCGCAAGAAGATGATCGTGTTCGGCATCGGCCCGGCTGGTACGGGCAAGACCTATCTGGCTATGGCAATGGCGATACAAGCCTTTAAAGACGGCCAGGTGAACCGGATCATCCTGACAAGACCCGCGATCGAAGCCGGGGAAAAGCTGGGATTTCTGCCGGGCGACCTGCAGAGCAAGATCGACCCTTATCTCAGGCCGTTATATGACGCCCTGTATCAGATCATGGGAGCGGAGAGCTTTCTTCATAACTCGGAAAAGGGATTGATTGAAGTGGCGCCGTTGGCCTATATGAGAGGGCGTACTTTGGATAATGCCTATATCATCCTGGATGAAGCCCAGAATACGACTCCGGCCCAGATGAAGATGTTTTTAACCAGAATCGGTTTCGGTTCCAAGGTCATCATCACCGGAGACCAGACGCAGAAGGATCTGCCGTCGGGAGCCGCTTCCGGATTGGATACCGCGGTTAAGATCCTGAGCAGGATCGACGATATCGGCATCTGCAACCTGACCAGCAGCGACGTGGTACGTCATCCGCTGGTACAGAAGATTGTGCAGGCATATGATGATTACGAGAAAAAGAGTAAAAGCGGTGAACGGATCAGGAGAAACCGCGATAAATAAAGGGTGGGCATATGACAATTAATATAGAGTACGAAGCAGAAAAAGAATTGGGAATTCCTTATAAGGAGATTATTGAAAACGTGGTGCTGGAATCCTTGGACTACGTGGAATGTCCTTATGAGGCGGAGGTTAATGTTATCATAACGGATAATCAGGAGATCCGGGCGATCAACAAAGAACACAGACAGATTGACGCGCCTACGGATGTGCTGTCATTTCCGTTGGTGGATTATGAAACCCCTGCCGATTTTGACCATGTGGAAGATTATGTGGAAGACTATTTTGACCCCGATACAGGAGAACTGCTGTTAGGCGATATCGTTGTCTCTGTGGATAAGGTGGAAGAACAGGCTGAAAAATACGGCCATTCAACCACAAGAGAGCTGGCCTTTTTAATCGCTCACAGCATGCTTCATTTATGCGGTTATGACCATATGGATGATGACGAGCGCTTAGAGATGGAGGCAAAGCAGAGCGAGATTCTGGAACGCAGGGGGTATAGCAGATGAGAAAGGGAAATGTGCTGTTAAAAAGGGCATTGCCTGTATATTTATGTATAGCTGCGCTTTTGTCTGTCAGCGGATGCCAGAAAAAGTATTCCGAGGTATCCATGACAGAGCCTTCCATAGAGACGGCCACGGAGACCTCGGAAGAGATCGTTCTGGACTTAGAGACAGTGGCGGAGACCGAGGAGGAATTGGAAACCGAGCCGGAGGAGAGAATTGAAGTTGACGGGAAGATTAAGAGCTATCTGACCGGGGAGATGGTGGATGTGGCCCAGGCCAACCGAAGGCCCATAGCGATCATGATGAGCAATGATAAGGCCGCCCTCCCTCAATACGGAATCAACCGGGCCGGTGTGGTCTATGAAGCTCCGGTAGAGGGTGAGATGAACCGGTATATGGCCATTATTGAGAATTATGATGATCTGGACCGGATCGGCTCTGTGAGAAGCTGCAGAACTTACTATACATATTTTGCCAGGGAATTTGATGCCATTTATGCGCATTTCGGGCAAAGTACCTTTGCAAAGCCATATTTAAAAAATGTGGATAACATCAATGGAATAGACGGCATCGGCGATACCGCATTTTACCGGTCCAAGGATAAGTCTATGCCTCATAACGCCTATGCCAGCGCCACAAGGCTGCAGTCTGCCATTGAAAAGCTGGGATACAGCCAGCAGTATGATGAAAGCTATAAAGGACATTATAAATTTGCCAGCAATGGAGACCAAATCCAATTGGAGAATTCTTTGGATGCGTATAAAGTGTATCCGGGCTATCCGATGAACAAGCCCTGGTTTTCCTACAATGAGGAAGACGGGCTGTATTACCGGTTCCAGTATGGGGCGGCCCACAACGGAAGCGAAGGCCAGATTGCGGTGAAGAATATCATTTTTCAATATTGTCCTACCGGCAGATATGCCACTACGGAATATCTCAATATCAATGTACATGCCAACGAGTATGGATATTATATAACCAATGGGAAAGCCATACCGGTTACCTGGAAAAAGGATGGGGAATTCGGCGTAACCCACTATTACGATACAGAAGGAAATGAAATTGTGCTGAACCAGGGCAAGACCTGGATCTGCATCATACAAACCAGCGCATTTTCTAAGACGGAGATTCATGGAAAAGAATAATCAGAAACGTACACGAAAAAAAGGAACAAACTTTGTTGTCCAGGGGGCAATTCTTGCGGCGGCAGGGATTATCGTCAGGCTGATCGGCATGTTTTACCGCATACCGTTAACCAACATAATCGGGGACAAGGGGAATGGATATTATACATCGGCTTACAGCATATATTCCATCATGCTGATCGTATCCTCTTACAGCCTTCCGGTGGCTGTTTCCAAGATGGTTGCGGCCAGACTTGAGATGAAGCAGTACAAGAATTCCATAAGGATTTTAAAGGCATCCCTTTTTTATGCAACGGTTGTAGGCAGTCTTGCCGCCGCGGCTCTTTGGTTTGGGGCGGACTTTTTTGCCAATGCGATCAAAATGCCTTTCAGCTCCTATGCCATAAGAACCCTTGCGCCGACCATATGGATTATGGCCTATCTGGGTGTCCTGAGAGGATATTTCCAGGGACACGGCACCATGGTTCCCACGGCTATATCCCAGATCTTTGAACAGATTGTCAATGCGGTGGTCAGCATTATGGCTGCAAGCTATCTGTTTGCACAGGGATTAAAATCCAACGCTGTTTTTGATGAAACCCAGTTTTCCTATGCGTTTGGCGCTGCGGGAGGGACCATTGGTACGGGAGCGGGCGCATTTATTGCCCTTTTATTCATTTTGTTTTTAATCTTCACTTACCGTCCTGTTATGAGGCGGCAGGCCAGGAAGGACAAGACCACCAGGCTGGAAACGTATGGGGAAATCTCCTATGTGCTGGGCCTTACGGTTCTTCCCATTGTCATCAGCAGCGCGATCTATAATGTTGGCGCGGTTGTGGACAACTATATATTCGGCAATGCCATGTCTTTTATGGGAAAAGGCGACGAAATCGCTACCGCCTGGGGCGTCTATATGGGCAAATATCATCTGCTCTTTAACATTCCGGTGGCGATTGCGAACTCTCTGTCCTCTTCTTTGATTCCATCTCTTTCCAGAGCATATGCGGCAAAGGACCGGGCTCTTATTAAGGACCGCGTCGCAATCGTTATCCGTTTCTCCATGATTGTGGCAATTCCATCTACGGTAGGCCTGACAATTCTGGCGGCGCCGATCTGCAACCTGTTGTTCAGGGGAAATAATGCGGAGCTGATTAAGATGACCATGACCGGCTCTCTTGCAGTCGTGTTCTTTTCCTTATCGACGGTGAGCAACGGAGTGCTTCAGGGGATTAACCGGATGAATGTGCCGATCCGCAATGCGCTGATCTCCCTGATCGTTCATGTGATCATGCTCAGCGGCATGATGTACGGATTTAAGATGGGAATCTACAGCGTGGTAATTACCAATATTGTATTCGCTTTCCTGATGTGCATGTTAAACGCCAGATCCATACGGAGATATTTAAGGTACAGGCAGGAGATACGGAAAACCTTTGTGCTTCCCACCATATCGGCGGCCCTGATGGGAGCTGCGGCTTACGGCACATACCGTTTGGTATACCGGCTCTGCTCCAACAATTTAACCGGCCTGATGGCGGCGATTATGATAGCGGTTATCGTATACGGCGTATTATTAATTAAAATCGGCTGTGTGGACGAGGTGGAACTCTACGGCATGCCGGGCGGCAGAAAGCTCGTGAGAGTGGCTCATAAACTGCATTTGCTTTAATCGGTTTAAAATGACAAAAAAGGCAGATACTATACTTAAAGGAGGAATACCTTTATGAAAAAGTATGGTATCTGTTTATTTTTGCTTTTATTGACCAGCATGGTATGTTTGTTTACCGGTTTTTTTGTTACGAGAAATAAAGTGCGCCAGGAAGAGGCGATTCCCAACGTCACCATTGAGACGGAAACGGTGACAGAAGACCGCGTCGTTGTGAACCAGAAAAAGGTGGAGCCGGTAGTCAGCACAGAAGAAACTTCTCCGGCAAAACGTTATTATCTGGTGTGTGAAGACGGATTCCTTCTGGTATTTTGCGAGGACAAGGCCACGGTCTGCCTTTACACCCATATGCCGATCAGCGATTTTCCGCAGACGGAACAGGATAAGCTGAGAGAGGGAATCTGGTTTGAAACGATGATCGAAGTATTCAATTACCTGGAATCCTATACCAGTTAAATGATCGGAAAATATCACTTGAAAAGAACACGCAAACTGTATACAATAATAGCTGACTGTATTACAACAGAGAAAGAGAACTGCCTCATACGGCGGTGGAAATGAGGGTTTAATGAAGCGTTCGGTGGTTGTGGTCGGAGGCGGGGCTTCCGGGCTGACAGCGGCGGTTTGGGCGGCCAGAAGCGGGGCTGCGGTGACCGTGTTGGAACATATGGACCGTGTGGGAAAAAAGATTTTATCCACAGGAAACGGAAGATGTAATCTGACAAATTTATATATGACAAACGAGTGTTTCCGGTGCGGACAGCCGGAATTTCCCATGAAGGTTATAGAAGGCTTTGATGTGGATGCGACTCTGAGCTTTTTTAAAGGGCTTGGAATCCTGCCGAAAGACCGGCAGGGGTATGTATATCCCAATTCGGATCAGGCGGCCTCTGTGCTGGACGTACTGCGTTCAGAAACGGCTCACAGGAATGTTAACGTTGTCTGCGGATGCCGGATTCAACAGATCAAAAAGAAAAAAGACGGATTTGAGCTGGTCACATCCGAAGGAATATACCGGGCGGATGCCCTTATTCTGGCCACAGGTTCAAAGGCGGCACCCGTTACCGGCTCAGATGGAAGCGGATATGAATTGGCGGCCGGATTAGGGCACCGCATTATCAAACCTCTGCCCGCATTGGTGCAGCTTCGCTGTGAAGGCAAATTGTTCAAACAACTGGCCGGAGTCAGGGCGGATGTTGAACTCTGTCTGTTGGCGGACGGAAAACCGGTCGCCCGGGATAAAGGGGAACTGCAGCTGACTGACTATGGAATTTCAGGAATTCCCACTTTTCAGATAAGCCGTTTTGCGGCGGTTTCCTTAGACAGAAAAAAGAAGGTTTCTGTGGTCATCGATTTTCTTCCGTCCATGTCTTATGAAGAGACAATGGATTATTTGAGAAAACGGGTGAAACAGATGAATTATAAGAAATGTGAGGAGCTTTTGACCGGGGTTCTGAATAAGAAACTGGCGTCTGCGCTGATGAAGCAGTCAGGGATCAGCGGGGAGAGTAAAGTTTCTTCCGTTTCAGAGGAACAAGTGAAAAACCTTACGGATCAGATTAAGAAATTTACGGTGAAGGTGACTTCCACCAACCCGTTTGAAAACGCCCAGATTTGCTGCGGAGGCGTGGATACCAAAGAAATAGATGTAAAGACCATGGAGTCAAAGCTTGTGAAGGGGCTTTATATCGCAGGAGAGCTGCTGGATGTGGATGGAATCTGCGGCGGCTATAATCTGCAGTTTGCCTGGTCAAGCGGAGCCTTAGCGGGTATCCATGCGGCAAAAGGGATGAATAAAGTGTAAGAACCAGAATGAGAGGTAGAAAATGATTCGTATCAATCAGTTAAAGTTACCGGTGGATCACGGAAAGGACCAGCTGCTTAGCAAGGCTGCCAAGGCGTTAAAGATTCCGGCCGATCAGATAAAGAGCATCCATATTGTGAAACAGTCCGTAGATGCCAGAAAGAAACCGGATATCTGTTTCAGCTACGTTGTGGATGTGGAGACTGCAAAGGAAAGCGAAGTTGTACATAAGGTGAAAAATGCCAACGTCATGCTGGTAAAGGAAAAGGCATATGAATTTCCGCAGCCGGGGGAACAAGAGCTTAAAACGCCTCCTGTGATCGTGGGATGCGGCCCTGCGGGGCTTTTCTGCGGATTGATGCTGGCAAGAGCCGGCTATTGCCCTGTGCTTTTGGAACGGGGAGAGGATGTGGATTCCAGAAAACGGAAGGTTTCTGATTTTTGGCTGAATGGCATATTGGACACGGAATCCAACGTGCAGTTTGGAGAGGGCGGAGCCGGAACATTTTCAGACGGCAAGCTGAATACGCTGGTGAAAGATCCGGTTAAGAGAAATCAGAAGGTTCTGGAGATACTGGCGGAGTTTGGAGCTGATCCGGCGATTCTCTATCAGAATAAACCGCATATCGGAACCGATGTGTTAAGCGGGATTGTGAAGAATATCAGGACAGAGATCATCCGATTGGGTGGAAGCGTTCATTTTTTAAGCTGTGTGACTGATTTTAAGCTGGAAAACGGACGTTTGAGAGAGATTACGGTTAATGGAAAGGAATGCAGAAAGGTGGATGCGCTGGTTCTGGCCATCGGCCACAGCGCAAGGGACACATTTGAGATCCTGTATGGGAAAAATGTGCCCATGCAGCAGAAATCCTTTGCCGTAGGTCTCAGAATCCAGCATCCTCAAAAAATGATCAACCTGTCCCAATATGGCACGGAACGGTATAATGAGATTCTGGGGGCGGCCAGCTATAAGCTGACAAAGCAGACCTCAGGCGGCAGAGGCGTTTATTCCTTCTGCATGTGTCCGGGCGGCTACGTGGTGGACGCCTCTTCCGAACCGGGGCGGCTGGCTGTCAACGGAATGAGCGATCACGCCCGGGACGGCTTAAATGCCAACAGCGCGCTGATCGTGACGGTCACACCGGAGGATTTTCCCAATCAGGCGGCGCTGGCAGGAGTGGAATATCAGAGAAATTTAGAATCCCTGGCCTACCAATACGGCGGCGGTAAAATCCCGGTTCAGCTGTATGGGGATTTTAAAGCGGGCAGGGAATCGATAAGCTTTGGAGATGTGGCTCCGGAATTAAAGGGGCGCTACCAGTTTGCCAATTTAAGGGAAATGCTTCCTTCCTATCTTTCAGAGGCTCTGATCGAAGGGGTGGACGGCTTTGAATCCATGATCAAAGGATTTGCCAGACATGACGCGATATTTGCGGGAATTGAAAGCAGGACTTCTTCTCCGGTGCGTATTGAGCGGAACTCGGAATTTGAAAGTGAGATAAAGGGAATCTTCCCGTGCGGAGAGGGAGCCGGATATGCAGGCGGAATCACATCGGCTGCCATGGACGGCATCAAGATTGCCGAGGAAATCACAAGACGCTACAAGCCGTTAAAGTAAATTGACGGATGGTAAAATATGGTGTAAGATATGACAAAATGCAGTAACTGTACAGTAGGTCTGCGCATTTACAAAATACGTTTATCAATGATACAGCTGTGGGAAAGGAAACAGCGGAAATCGAGGAGAGTATGTTGACAGAAGAAAGAGTGAAACTAAGGGACAAAAAGAGAGTAGTAATTAAGATCGGTTCTTCTTCCCTCACCCATGTGGAAACAGGGGATTTGAACCTTATGAAGATAGAAAAGCTGATTCGTGTTATTTCCGACATGAAGGGACAGGGAAAGGAAGTTGTTCTGGTATCTTCCGGAGCAATTGCCGCCGGACGACAGGCGTTAGGCCATCATCAGAAGCCCACCAGCATTTCCCAGAAACAGGCATTTGCCGCAGTCGGCCAGGCCAGGCTGATGATGGTATATCAGAAGCTGTTTGCCGAATACAATCAGACGGCCGCCCAGGTCCTGATGACCAAAGATACCATGGTAAATGACGCTTCCAGATACAATGCCCAGAATACCTTTGAAGAGCTGTTAAAGATGGGAGCGATACCGATTGTAAATGAAAACGATACGGTTTCCACGTCGGAAATCCCTCTGGTGGACAACTTCGGAGATAATGACCGGCTTTCAGCCATCGTTGCGGCGCTGATCGGGGCGGATCTTCTCATCCTGCTCTCTGATATAGACGGCCTTTATTCCGACGACCCTCACGCCAACCCGGACGCCAAGTTTATCGATATCGTCTCCGAGATCACACCCCAGCTGATGTCCATGGGAAAATCCACGTCGGGAAGCGATGTGGGAACCGGCGGAATGGCAGCTAAACTGGTGGCCGCCCGGATTGCAACAGACGGAGGCTCCGATATGGTCATCGCTAATGGAGATGATGTGGAGGTTATCTGTCAGATTATGGAAGGGCAGGATAAGGGAACTTTATTCATGGCCCATAATAATCTGGATTTTGATTTGATGCACTATATTAACAACGAATACTAGGAGGTATCTATGAACCAGGAAAAGATCGACCGAATCAATACACTGTATCATAAAGCCAAGGCTACCGGCCTCAGCGAAGAGGAAAAGGCGGAGCAGGCGGCTTTAAGAAAAGAATACATCGAAGCCATCCGTCACAATATGCGGGCGAATTTAAACAATATTTCCATTAAGGAAAAGGATGGAACCGTGACGGATTTAGGGAAAAAATATGGAAATATCAAAGAAGTCTAAGGCTGAAATCCGCAGCTTTATCCGTGAAAAGCGCAAAAATATCAGTCCTGAGGAAGAAGCCAGGCAGAACGATATTATCTTTAAGCGGTTATCGGAGAACCGGGTGCTTTCAGACGCTTCCTGCGTCTACTGCTATATGGATTTCAGGCATGAGGCCGGAACCGGAAAGATTATGGAGTTTCTCCGTGAAAAGGGCATCAGGACTGCTGTTCCCAGAGTGGAAGGGGACAGAATCTTATTTTATTATGTTCATTCGCCGGAAGATCTGATAAAAGGATGTATGGGAATCATGGAACCGGGACCCGGGTGTGAACCGGCCAGGGAACTGCACGCTCCGGTTATTGTGCCGGGGGTGGCGTTTGACAGGGCGATGAACAGGCTGGGATACGGCGGCGGTTATTATGACCGTTTTTTCGAACTGGAACCGGATCATTATAAGATCGGAATCGGCTTTGATTTCCAGATGGTCTCCGCCTTGCCGACGGAACCATTTGACAGGAAAATGGATGAGATTATAATTCCGTAATTGTTCATTACCCTCACAATTACGAGCAAAAATCCACAATAAGTTAAGAGAGGAGCGGATGTATGGAATTAATCGAGATAGGAAAAAATGCAAAGAATGTCTCCAGATGTCTGAATGTGCTGGGACAGACGGAAAAGAATAACGGGCTTTGCCAGGTGGCGGCCGCACTGATGGATGGGCAGGAAGAGATTTTGGCGGCCAATCAGAAGGATATGGAACGAGCTGTGAAAAACGGCATGAGCCAGGGGCTTTTAGACCGCCTTGCCCTCAGTGAGTCCAGGATTAAAGGGATGGCGGACGGCCTTTTAGAGGTGGTTTCCCTGGAAGATCCGGTAGGAGAGGTTATTTCCATGAAACAGCGCCCCAATGGGCTTATCATCGGTCAGAAGCGGGTTCCTTTGGGCGTTATCGGAATTATCTATGAAGCGCGTCCGAATGTGACGGCGGATGCCTTCGGGCTCTGCTTTAAAACCGGCAATGCGGTGATCTTAAAGGGCGGAAGTGATGCCATTGAATCGAATAAAGCCATTGTGAAATGGATCAGAAACGGGCTGGAACGGGCTGGACTTCCGGCCGATGCGGTTCAGCTGATTGAAGATACCAACCGGGAGACAACCAAGGCATTTATGCGGCTGAATCAGTATGTGGATGTTCTGATTCCGCGTGGAGGCGCAGGGCTGATCCGGACCGTGGTGGAAAACAGCACAATTCCGGTAATCGAAACAGGAACGGGAAACTGCCATATATTTGTGGACGAATCGGCTGATTTTGATATGGCTCTGAACATTATTTATAATGCCAAGACTCAGAGAATCGGCGTGTGCAATGCCTGTGAATCTCTGCTGGTACATAGAAAGATCGCAGAGCGTTTTCTGCCGCTTTTGAAAGCGAGACTGGATGAAAAGAATGTGGAAGTGCGGGCGGACGAGGATGCCTGCAGGATTGTGCCGGAGTTTAAATTGGCAGCAGAAGAGGATTGGGGAACGGAATATCTGGATTATATTCTTTCTCTGAAACTTGTGGATAACGTGCAGGAAGCCATTGACCATATCAACAAGTATAACACAAAGCATTCAGAATCCATTATCACATCGGACTACAATCATTCTCAGAAGTTTTTAAATGAGGTGGATGCGGCCGCAGTTTACGTCAACGCATCCACCCGGTTTACAGACGGCTTTGAATTCGGGTTCGGAGCCGAAATCGGAATCAGCACTCAGAAGCTCCATGCGAGAGGGCCAATGGGGCTGAAGGAGCTTACGACTACAAAATATATTATCTATGGTCAGGGGCAGGTAAGACCATAGAATTCGTCAAATAAGCTTTGAAACTTTTTTTCGGATAGTATTTCATGGGTCAGGAATTTTCCCTGATAAAAAAGACTGTAGGTTGTGAACGGACAAGGCGCCGTTTGCGCTTGGGCGGCGGATTCCAGGTGAACGGTACGAAAGGGAATTTGCCTGGAATGAGCTGCTGATTCGATCAGGGGAACGTATTTGGCTGTGAACGGGCATTGGCTTGTGTAGTAGAGGACAAAGCCGTCGGAGCCATTCCTATCAGTTTCCGGCGTTTTTATGTGAGGGCGGAACTGGGGAATCGAGCTGTTTTCGGTGAAGGGGAGATACATAAGCTCGTAACAGGGATCGGCTGTATCCGCAGTCTGAAATCCTTTATAGCGCAGGTATTTGGGATCGGAAAGAAAGGGGAGTTTCTTCTTCGAGGAGAGAACGGCAAGCCCCTTTCTGCCTTTTTCTTTGCTGTCCTGAATGCAGGCCTCTAAAAGCCGGCTGGAATAGCCATGACCTTTAAACTGACCGGATACCCACAGGCAGTTGATATACATGTATCCGTCGGCCCGGATGGGAGCCCAGGCGTTTTCAGCCGGGATATATTCGATGAAGCATTTTCCCCGGACATTGCCTTTCTTAAATACAAGACCTTCTTTCAGCTGTTGGGACATCCAGGCCTTTTTTGAAGATACCTGACAGTCTTTCTTGGATGCGATTGCACAGCAAATATGTTCTTCTTCTAAATTTTCCTCTGTGATTGTTATAATTTCCATGTTAATCTCCATTTCCGGATATTATTTAATTTGGTATAATACTGAGATTATATCATTTATAAGGTGACAAGAGTGTGTCATATTATGATTCCATAAGGACAGTTTTTAGCTTTTCCACTTCTTTTATCAGGTTTTCTTTTACGAACTGCGGTTCGATGATTTTAACGGAGGAACCGAAGGAGAGAAGAAAGCTGTAAAGCCAGCTGTCATCCGGCAGATCAACGGTGACTGTATAGGAACCATCGCTGTTTTGCGTCACATTCTGCATATCAAATTCGTCATAAACACGGTAAGCCGCACTGCTGGAAAAATTCAGGGTCAGATGAACCAGCCCGGATGGCAGGCTGTATAAAACGACCGGAGGCGGAACCAGATCCTGTCCGGCAAATGAATCCGTTAAAACGTTCAATGACAGAATCCGGTTGATCTTAAACGTTCTGTAATCTTCTCTCAGACAGCAGTAAGCCTGCAGATACCAGGCTTTTGATTTAAATACCAGTTTGAGCGGATATGCGGTTCTGGCAGTTATTTCACCACAGGAATTGGGATAGGTGAATGAGACTGCCAGCTTTTTTATAATCGCGCTTTTAAGCGTTTCAAATTTTTCTTTGTCCGGTTTCGTATTACCCCATCGGGAAAAATCCACTTCAATCCAGTTGGTATCCATTTTATCAAATAAGACCTGCAGCTTGGAGATGATATCCGTCACTTCTATATGTTCCGTGGAACCCAAGCTTTGCAGGGCAAATAAGATATGATTTTGTTCTTCATCTGAAATGGCGGCCTTGTTTAAGATAAAGTTATCCAAAATGGAAATACCTCCGCCTTTTCCCGGAGTCGTATAAACCGGTATTCCTGATTGGGACAGGGTTTCAATATCCCTCAGAATCGTTCGTCTGGAGACCTCGAAATAATCAGCCAGTTCTTTGGCCGTTGTCATTTTCTGATTCAGAAGTATATACACAATTTCAAAAAGCCGGTTAATCTGCATGTGTTTTCCTCTTTTTGCTTTTTATTATAGCATGGAAAGATGACATCAGCATGTCATATTAAGTCTTGGTTTTCAATTATTATAATGACTTTAGTGGAAATGTTTTATCAGAAGACAAAAATTCATGATAGAGTCCAAAGATTTCTTGATAAAAATTCAGATGACGAAGCCTGGGCAGGGTATGAATGGATACGCCTGCCCGGGTTTTATTCGAAGTCGTTTTTAAGAAGCTTGATATAGGAGCCGAGCACCTTATAGAAGGAATCAATTTCCTCCATGGTGCAGTCCTTTAGAAGATCGTTCAGCGTTTTTGAAATGTCGATCGTATTATAAAGTCTGTGTGCCTGACTCAGCCTGCGGCCGTCTTCCGTGGGATAGAGCAGTACGGTTTTGGCATTCTGTTCTGTTTTATGACGGGATACCAGGCCTTTATTAACAAGGCGTGTTACGGTCTGGGAAAGCGCCCCTTTTGTCTTGTTCCAGTATTTTGCGAGCTCGGTCACGGTGGTTCCCGGATTTTCTTCAATATAGGTCAGGGTATGGGCCTCAATCATGGTCACCATATGTCCGGTGCCATAATCGTGTTCAGACATGATATAGCTGTTATAAAGCATAACGAACTGGTAAACGTAATTGATCCGGTCATTGAGTATGCGGAAGGTTTCATCCAGCCGTTTTGAGTCCTCAGATTCTTTTCTCATATTGCATCCTCCTACAGCCCCTATTATGGCATAAATTAAAATAAAGATCAATGATAGGAGCCAACAGCAATAATGAGGAGAGAGTGCAATCGATCGAAAAATGGCAGGACACGATAAGAGATATCAGTGTACATTGTGCATAATATAGTTTGTACATAATGTTGGATATTGTTTAGCGATTAAACCATAATTGGTAGAAATGCCAATGAAAGGTAGGGTACATCTATCGAATGGTTTAATAGTTAAACAATATTTCGACGACAGAAGGGCAGAAATTATGGAGATAAAGGACTTTTGTAATCGGTATTATACAGATGGAAAAGGTACCAATTGTTTGAAATGGGATGATTTGGATGTACAGTTTGACGATCAGGATCTGGTAGTTGGAACGGAAGAAGGCAGACAAATACTTAATTTTGAAACAGTATTTGTCTGTCTTTTTCCGTTTCTGACGTCCTTAGTACCTCTTAGGTCTGAAACTCCAATCCCCCGGTCATCATCAGTTTTTACGCCTGCTCAGGTTACCCTTCTTTCCAGCGTACCCTAGTTAGTTAAATAAAGATTTACAATCTATTGGTGATTAGTTAGCGGCAGTTACATGGAGGTTTTAGTTGTTTGTGGCATTTACAAGGGCAGCATGGTTTTATATGGCATAACGGGCAAGGGCATGTGTTACAAGGTGGTTCCGGAGGGTACGGTGGCTGTGGCGGGCAAGGCGGTTCCGGAGGGTATGGCGGCTGTGGCGGGCAAGGCGGTTCCGGAGGGTATGGTGGGTACGGCGGTTCCGGAGGATATGGTGGATACGGCGGATATGGCGGCCACGGATGCTCTGGTGGATAAGGAGGCATAGGCGGATATGGCCAGCTTGGAGGATACATACAAAAGAATGGAGGGAAGCCGATCATATTGGAACCAAATCCTAGGTTATTGTTGTTATTATCGTTATTATTATTGTTGTTATTATTATTGTTATTATTGTTGGTTGTGTGAATGCTGATTCCATTCTCTTTTTTATGCTTTTCATAGGAAGAAGTCTGATTTGCAACGCAAATACAGATTTCGGCTTTTTCGGTAACGTCAACGTCCACAAATGATGAGCCGATTGGCTGATAATCAAGCGCTGTGCTCGTGGCGCCCATAGTGATGACTCTGGTGATTTTACCGGATACAGAGGCGTTTAGCTGGAAGCACATGCAGGTTTTGGATTTCTTAACTGCGATATAGAATTCCTGTCCGATTCCGGGAGCAGCAATAGGATTACCGCAGAAATCCATGAAGCTGACCGTGGACTCTTCTTCACAACTGCAGAGAGACGTCAGCGTAATGACGGGCCGTTCTGTCAAATTGGACTGAAGGCGGAAGGGGCCGATCAGAAGGCGGCCGCATATGGTGCGGACTTCATCCGGACATCCTTTAAAAATCAGATAAGTTTTGCTGGGATCGGAGGGAATAACGCCTTTATTGCAGCAGCTGATGGACTCTAATCCGCAGCGGTTTGGACAGGCGGCAGAGGCTGGGGGCAATGAAGCGGCATTTGACACTGTGTCCGCGTAGTTACCGGCCATAGCCAGCAGGTTCATGACTGCTGCCCGCATTTTGGCGGATTTCGGATGTGGATCTCCGGTAGCACAGTCATTAAAGTATACTTCATCCGGAGCGATCTGTCCCAGCAAAACCCATATTGCTACCTGAACGGCAGCATATGCATCATTATCATCCAAAACAGGAGCGGAAGAAGCGTCTACACCAACCAGCGCAAACGTCTGTACTGCGGTGAGATTGGGATAGGCGTTGGCTAAAAGCCAGGCCAGCATATTTTTCTGACGGCTATCAGCGGCGGGAAATAAGGATTCAAAGGAATTGCTTTGATAAGGAACATCGCCATAAGGGCCGTCTTTAAATTTGTCGAGACAGTATGCTTGTTTTGTGATGCCAAGGGCCGTCAAAGTAAATTGAAAGATCTGATTATGATCAGCCCGGTTTAACACATAACGGGATGCGGAGGTGGAATCCAAACTGCAGTAGCTTTCTACATTTTCATTTCCGGTAGCGGTTCCTGTGATATCGGTACCGTCGTAAATGTCGAACGGTTTTGTATAGGGCGTGTCTGGCGGCTGGGATGCCAATGCGCCGGCGAATGGATTTTTATTATTAACAGAGGCTTGTGCCTTGTCTGAATCGGCCATAGATTAATACTCCTAAATTGCTTGTTTAATATAGAATATGCTGGTCCTGAAAGTGTGTTACAGACAATTGGACAAAATGCCCTTACAAAGCAAGTTATGCATAACAGTTTGGCCTTCCGATGCCTGTGCCGGCTCCGGCTGTTTCCATGGTCTTTCCAGTTCCAGTTTCGGGCATAAGCACTTCTAAACGTGCAGAATTGCTAATACCCTGCAAAGTCACAGGAAAGACCATGGAAACAGCCG
>NZ_PKUU01000028.1 GCF_002899675.1 Clostridium sp. chh4-2
CCAGCATCGAAACAACCAGAATTTATACGGTTTCAAGCGGTACGGAACACAAAAAAATGCTTTCCAAATTAAAACTGCTATGTTAAGAAAATAAAAAAACTACATATTGTAAATTATGTAGTGTTCTTTTGATAAATACATATTTATTATGCAATTTTTTATTTAAAAAAGCAATATGAGGGTCTCCAAAATTTGCAAAAAAACTGGTTTGCAAGTAAATTTATTGTTTTTACCTTTCAATATTTCTCTTTTTAATCTTCTATAATAAATAAATATTCGCTTTTTATCTCTTATTTACCGGGAAAAAACCACATAATTTACATTATGTAGTAAAGTTCCGGCGGGTATGACCTCGGGCCGGATTAAAAACACCAGAGAAAGCAGGGGCATCGTTTATGACTAATTTGAAAAAATGTACGCCTTTTGGAATGCAGGTAAAAATAGCGCTGATTAAAAACAACATGACGAATCAGGAATTGGCCCAAAAGCTGGGGTATACAAATTCTACGATTAGTGATGTTATTTTTGGACGGAATTTAAGCCAAAGAACAAAAGAGCGGATTGCTAAAGAATTGGGAATTGAGATCGAAATGGAGTAAAAAACGTTTTTCGATTCAACAAAGCAAGGGTTTACAGACAGGAAAGTCAGTTGGAAAAGATTGTTCTCTTTTTGCGGATAATTTTGTACGGCGGGCTTTTTTTGTTATAGCCAATATGGTTAATTGGAGGACAGCTATGAAGTTGCTTAGTTTATGGATAATAAATCGTTTGTGAATTTATCATAATCAAATTTGTGGAGCCACAACAGGAACTATACCAATAATATGCAAAATATCACTGTATTCCTTGCCTTTGAAAAAAATATATGCTTTTTGGCAGAACCTATATACTTCATCATCAACACCAAAATGCTCTGTAAAATAAGCGGGAGAATTTATATTTAATTCCATAGTTCCCTCCAAATCCCGATTTGTGGCGTTGTCCCACCCCTTATAAATCGGAATGTATCAAATCCATTGTATAAACGCCGTCTTATCTTCGCTATTATAGCCGGCATTTCGATAGAATTGTAATGTTGCATCTTTCTTGGAACCGGTTAACAGCATAAGCTTATAGCATTTCTCTGCTATCGCAATATCTTTCGCATAATTAAGACATATTGTGGCCAATCCTTTTTTCCTATATGCTTCATCTGTAATGACATTTTCTATAAATGCATATGGCTGCTGGTTGTGCGTTAGATTAGGAATAATTACACAGACACAGGAAGAGACTATTTTACCATCTTCCTCCACTACAATAATGTGATGATTATTGTCCTGTAAAATCTGATTCCAAAGTTTTGATAATTCGTCTGAATTTATAACGACTTCGCTGTTATGTAATTGTTCGTACAAATGAAGTAATCCGTTTAAATCGCTTTCCTTAACTTCTCTAACCATTGCCACAGAACCTCCTCCAATTTAACTTCGTTAATTTCTGTTCTCTATACATTTTACTACCATCTTTTGAATTTGTCTATGAATCCTCTGTTTTTGGAAACAGACGGAGCCCGCGCAGGGATTGGAAGGCGGAACTGTTACCTGACTTTCGCCCTCGAAAATAAAAAATCGCTAAATGCCCGTTTTATTTTGCCATTCTTTGCGATTTAATATTATATAAGCATTTTTATTACTGCGGATCAAACAGTTACATATTAAAAAAGGAGTTACAGAAGCCTTTGATAAAAAAATGCTGCTGAAGCGGCAGAATGTGAGGAAAAGAATGGAAGAAAAAATATTAATCGTGGATGACGCGGCATTTATCCGGCTTCTGATTAAGAATACATTAAAACGCGCCGGTTTCAGCCGCTTTTTAGAAGCTGAAAAAGGAAAAGAAGCGCTAGAACTGTATAAAAAAGAAAAGCCTGATCTCGTAATACTTGATATAACCATGGGAGGAATGTCCGGCCTAGAAGTATTAGAAGCCCTGATAAACATAGACCACCAAGCCCGCGTCATCATGTGCTCCTCAGTCGGAAAAGAAGAAATAGTCCAAAAAGCACTAAACCTAGGCGCCTGGTCTTTCCTGGTAAAACCCTTTAACCCAGAAACCCTGTCCCAATTGGTCCAGAACGCTTTTACCTAAGAATATCCCTTCACACCATACTCAATCTACCTGAATAAGCAGTTTGCTTTTCACCAGGCCAGCGAAAACCAGCATGGAATCGGGAGGCGGAACCGGGAGACGAAGGTTGAAGGGGCTGTCCGGGCCGGGGAAGGAAGATGCGGGCAAATGGGATCGTATGGAACCCCTTTAGTGCTGCCTCGTTCTGTCCTTACGGGCCTTAGCAGCACTTAGGGGCGAATCCCGAATCCCATTTGCCCGCATCTTCCTTCCCCGGCCCGGACAGCCCCTTCAACCTTCGTCTCCCGGTTCCGCCTCCCGATTCCATGCGTCCCCTCGCCAGTAAACGCTTATTCCCCCACCCCCATGCACCGCCCCAGGGCCTGCTGCATTTTTTGATAGGTCACCGGTTTTTTCCCAAACCAGGACAGACAAAGTCTGTACGCCTGTACTCCAAAATCCAGGTCGGAAAACCAGATGAATTTCTCATGCGGCAGATGGATGCTGGTGATGAGGTTCAGCCCGTCAACCCCATTCTGGGCAATGACGATTATGTCGGGTTCCGCCTGCCGGAGCATATCAAATAATTCTGGCCAGTTTTTACATCCTTTGGCCGATACCTCCTGGTTTTTCTGGGCGCAGAAACGCCTGACATATTCTAAAATCTCTTCCCGTTCCGCCGGGTCAGAGGTACAGACAATTATATTCCACATAGAATTCCTCCTTTCCGTATGGGGTTCGGGTTTCAAAAGGTCTTGCCCCTGCAAATTGTCTGAATTGTTTGTCAGGGTTCGGAATTAAGGACTCCTAAGACCGCCAAATTTTGCTAAAAGCGAGACGAAAATGCAGAACTCGCTGCGCTCAGACATGCTGTCATTTTCGTCTCAACGCTAAATCCGGCAGTCTAAGGATTCCTAAATTCCTGCACATGCAAACAATTCAGACAATTTGCAGGGGCAAGACCTTTTGAAACCCGAATCCGTATGATCCATTAATTTAACTTTAACATAGATGAAAAGACGGCGGTTTACAAGCGCCGGGCCTGAAAGTGACGTTTTTTGGCCTGAACTTACATTGCGGGAATCCAATTCTTCTTGTAAAATAGTCTTTAACAGGCAAATTGTTTGACGATGCGGGAGGGGGACTTCTGAGATGAAAGCCGCTATTATAGATGACCTTGCGATTTGCAGGGAGGAAATGCGTGAGAGTTTGAATCGCTATTTGGACGAAACTTATTCGGGGGACATGCCGGTGATCCGGGAGTTTGAAAGCGGGGAGGATTTTTTGTCCCATTTCAGGCCGGGGGACTATGACATTATTTTTATTGATCAGTATATGAATGGGTTATCCGGAATCAACACCGCCAAAAAAATCCGGGAAAAGGACGAGCTGGCAGCTCTTGTATTTGTCACTACCAGTCTCAGCCATGCCATAGACAGTTACGAGGTGAGGGCCTGCGGTTATCTGGTTAAACCATATACATATGAGAAATTCAGGAAAACCATGGAACTTACCCATCTGGAAAAGATACGAAGCGCCCGCTTTATCAGCGTAGAACAGAATAAGTTTTTGCTGCGGGAGATTCTCTGGTGTGACCGTGACGGACATTATATTCAGATACATACTGAAAAGAGGGGCATGTTCCGCTCCCGCATCCCTTTTGCGGAACTGACCGGGCTATTGGCGCCTTACCGGCAGTTTGTGAACTGCTATAAGAGCTGTATTGTCAATATGGACCGGGTGGAACAGGTGGACGGCCTGGATTTTTTGCTGGATACCGGTGACAGAGTTCCTTTTTCCGGGAGGAAAAAGAAAGAGATGGAAGAGCTTTTTGATGAGTATTTATTCTGGAGGGAAAGGGAGGATGAGATGGAATGATGAAGGTGATTGACACTTTGATGGTTATCGCATTTCCCCTTTTGGATTTTCTTCCCTTCAGTCTGCCCCAGTACTGGCTTTTTCGGGACAAGCTGAGGATTCCGTTCCGATATACGGTGATGGTGCTGTTTTCCCTTACGGTCATCAACTGCGCAGCTTTTTATGTGGTCAATCTGGGCGGATATGAAGCGGCGGCGCAGTGTACCACATTGATGCGCTACAGCTTTCTGTTGTTCTATATGACCTTGTCTTTTCTGTTTATCAAGGAGCGGTTCACTAAAGTGCTGTTTACCAATCTGCTGCTGATTGCCTGGGCCTTTTTCGTCTATGGCAATGCCAATTATATTGAAAGCCGTTACTTTTGGGATTTCTCCGACCGTCATCCGTACTTGATTTACAATATTGCCCGAGTGGTGATTTATCTGATAATCAGCCCGTTTATGCTCCGGTTTTTCTACCGGACCGTAGCCAGCGCCCTGAAAATTGAGGATAAATCCATATGGCGGTATCTGTGGGAGATTCCGCTGTTTTCCACGATGTTCGGAATGCTGTACTGTTTCACCGATGATGTTTATGCTTATGCCACACGGCAGTTTATCGTGTCCCGCTACCTTATGCTGTTCGGTACCTGCTATGTGTCCTATGTTGCGTTGAAAGTTCTGGAAATCTCCCGCAGCCGCACACAGTTAGAAGAGAAGCTGAAATATGCGGACCGGAGTCTGATGGCTCAGAAAAAGCAGTTTGACAGCCTTTCTGCCCACATGGATGAGATGAGGAAGGCCCGCCATGACCTGCGCCAGCATCTGACCGTGGTACAGTCCTATATTGACCGGGATGATAAGGCGGGACTGGCGGATTATCTGGACATTTACCAAAGTAAGCTTCCGCCCGATGTGACGGAATATTTCTGCAGAGACGACGTGGTAAATGCGGTTATCAGCTATTATGCGTCAATGGCGCGGGAGGCGGGAATCGAATTTATGTCGAAAGTCTCTTATCCCAAGGAATGTCCCATGTCCAGAACCGATATTACGGTACTTTTAGGAAATTTGCTGGAAAATGCCGTGGAGGCCTGTAAAAAGGAAAAGGACTGCCAAAAGTTTATTAAGCTCAGAGTGAAACAGAGGGGGCAGTCTTCACTGCTGATTCTGGTAGATAATACGTGCCGGACGCCGGTATCATTTAAAGACGGAACGCCTCTGTCCACCAAACGGGAAGGCGAGGGGATCGGCACCGCTTCGGTACGCGAAATTGCCGCCCGTTATGGGGGAACCGTGAAATTTGAACAGCGGGACGGCGTATTTTTCGCCTCTGTTTCATTGAAGACAGTTTAGGGAAAATATGAATGATAAAAAGCTCGAATTGTGTCGTAATTGTGTAAAACAGAGATTGCTTAATTGTATGAACTGGTATAAAATGGCCTTGAATCAGGTTGTTCATCATGCCTGATGTGCATTTTATCAGGAATTATGCGGTAGCAGTATTAATTGAGTTAGAATAAGGCTATCAAATAAATCACTGATAGATAAAGACCAAGAGATACAAAAGGAGGAAATGAGTATGTTTTGCCCAAATTGTGGAACAGAGCTTCCAGATGATTCCGTGTTCTGTGGAACTTGCGGACAGAGAGTAGACGAAGAGGCAGGTGGCGTACAGCAGCCATCAGGTTATGTGAATCAGCCGGTATATGAGGCAGAGCCGGCTCCGGTACAGAACAACAAGAAGAATGTTAAGCTGATCGGAGGTCTTGCGGCCGGAGCATTGGCATTGATCGTGATCGTGGTGATCGCGATGAAGGTTTTCGGAGGCGGAAGCTATACAAAGCCTTTGAATCAGGTATGCAAATTACTGAATAACAGAGATACTAAGATTGAAAAATACGTAGATGCGGTATGTCCTAAGTTCATGGTAAACGCGTATAACAATGGTGTCAGCCTCATGAGCGACATAGACGGATTTGACGAGGCTATGGACGAGGCCAAAGATGAATTAAGCGACGGATTTGACGATTTGAAGGAAATGTACGGAAAAGATTTCAAAGTGAAATACGAAATCCTGGATAAAGACAAGATGAGCAAGAGCGATCTTAAAAAGGTTAAAAGTTCCTATAAAAACCTTCGTTCTTATCTGGAATGGGTACAGGAAGACGGTAGATTTTACGGAGATATTGAGGATGAACTGGATTCCTCTACGCTTAAAAAATTCAATAAATTAGTGAATCAGCTTTCTGACGATTTAAAAGATATTGAGGTGACAGACGGATATACTCTGGAAGTTAATATCAGCATTGAAGGAAAAGAAGATGACGATGACCAGGATATTACGGTGAACGTAATTAAGGTTAACGGTAAGTGGTGTATCGATATAACTTCCGGTGATTTTAACATCGTTTCCAGCCTTTTGTGGTAGTAAAACCGGATGTAAATCAGCTTGTCGTAATACCGTTTACATGGTATACTTGAACCATTAAAAAAAGATTTTACACACAGGGGAAGTATGATGAGCGTGGTCGTAAAAGCTGGTTTCGAAAATCGAAAGGAGCAGAATACTGGTATTGTGATGACGCAAGCCATCACAATGCTGGATATTCGGGCTCTTTTTTTGATATCATAGCAAACGCCGGAGTCTGACTTGTCAGACTCCTTATTTATAAAAAGAATTTAGAAAACAGGGGGGAGTCCCGGTGAAAATGGGTTTCAAATTACTAAATAATCCATTCTATATAATAATCGGTGTAATAGTTATAATTGTTATCATAGCTCTCATAACCGTTTCGAAAACCGGAAAAAGGAAGAAGGAACAGCGCAGGCTTGCCATGGAAAAACTGCGGGAAGAAGCGTTGGACCGGGCTCTTGAAAATCCGGCTAAAAAGAAAGAGGTGAAAGAGAGAAAAGGTCTTCAGCGCCCTGTTGCGGTGGATTATGGACAGGATGAAAAAGCGCTGAAACGGGAAGCCCCGGCCCGCGGCAGATGTATGCTGGAGCTGACCGAGATCAATGAATTATCGACGAGAAAATATCTGCTGAACCCATCTGAAGTCATAAGGATCGGAAGGCAGTTTGATGTAAATACAATTGTGATCAATAATCAAAGCCTGTCGGAACGCCAGTGTGAGATTTTTCAGTACGGACAGGATTTATATATCAGAAACTGCCAAATGTCGGTTCCCACCATATTGCTTCGAAAGTCGGATTCCGTCATTGTAGATGAAAGAGGCATTAAAATACAGTCAGGAGACTGCATCAGCGCCGGTTCCGTCCGGTTAGAAGTTTCCATTATCAGAAATTGATGAGGAAAAGCCGTCTTTGCCTGCAGAATGGAGAAAAATATGAGTATTGTACTTTCCGTTTATAGTAAAAGCGCATTTAAAGAATTTGTACTGCCTGCAATTAATAATGATGATACCACCATCATAGTTGATAAGCGTTTGTTCCGGCTGCATCAGGATGTGGTTTTAAAGCTGGAAGTGATCGAAAACCGCTGGATGTTTGCCGGGAATCGCTATTCCATAAGCAGAGGAACAGAGCCGTACGGAAGGGAGCCGCTGCGAAACGATGACATTTTTCTGGTGAACACGCCCTATGAAGAACAGCTTTCCATTACGGTCAGCGAGCAGGAAAGCTCTTTCTGCGCCTATGAAAAATACCTGTTAAAAGACGGCATGGCGGTCACGGTGGGAAATAAACCGGAATCCATGATCCGCTACCAGTATCAGAAACTGGTTTCCCGTGACCATGCGGTTTTAAAGATGCAGGGTCATGTGCTCCGTTTGGAGGATACCAGCAGAAACGGCGTATTCGTCAACTCCGTCCGGGTGGTGGGCTCGGCCCAGCTTCATTTTGGGGACAGCGTGGATATCTTCGGGCTCAATATGGTCTGTCTGGGGGATATTCTGGCGGTCCGTCCCTGTAAAGCGTTGGAAATCAATCATGAACTGCTGAAGGTTTGGACTATGCCGGTCAAAGAGGTTTCAAAGCCTCAGGGACTGATCAAACGCGAGAAAGAATATTTTCACCGCGCGCCGAGAAATATCGAAAAGCTGGAAGACGAAGCGGTGGAGATCGAAGCGCCGCCAAGCCCTCAGGATATGGGGGAGACTCCCCTGGCGATGGTAATCGGGCCGGCCATGACTATGGCAATTCCCATGCTGTTAGGAAGCGGTCTGGCCATCTACAGCAGCCGGATGTCAGGCGGCAATACAAGCGCTTTTATGTATACGGGGCTGATCACAGCCGTATCGTCGGCCGTGATCGGAGCCGGATGGGCCATTGCCAATCTGCGCTATACGAAAGATCGAAAGAAGAAGGAAGAGCTGAAGCGGTTTGAGCGCTACAGCGAATATCTGATCAAATGTACGGATACCATCAGGGGAAAATATGAAAAAAATACCCGGATTTTAAATGAACAATACCCGTCGGCAGCGGTGTGCAGCGGATATGACAGCACAACCATGCAGCTTTGGAACAGAAACAGCAGCCATGGGGATTTCCTGACGGAGCGCTTGGGCATGGGGGATATTCCATTTCAGGTTCCCATCACCATTCCTAAGGAAAAATTTACGTTAATTAACGATTCCCTGGCCGATAAACCTAAATTCATTCAGGATAATTACAGCACTCTTCACGATGTTCCCATCTGCATGGATCTGTTAAAAGAGCATCTGATCGGCGTGATCGGCGGAGAGCATAAAAAGGGCGCAGTGGATGTGGTTTACAATCTGGTAACCCAGATAGCGGCTAACAACTCCTATACGGACGTAAAACTGGCGTTTATCTATGATAAAGCCCAGGGAATTGACGCGGACTGCTGGGAATTTGCCAGATGGCTGCCCCATGTGTGGTCGGAAGATAAGAAAACCCGTTATGTGGCGGGTACCAAATCGGATGCCAGCGACGTATTCTATGAACTGACAAAGGTATTCCGCTTCAGGTCCGAAGAGCAGGCCGGACGGAATAAAGAGACGGCGCCCAAGCCGTATTATATCCTGGTGATTGCAGAACCCTCCTTTTTGGAAGGCGAGCCTGCGGCAAAGTATATCTACGGAGGGGCGGGGAATCTTGGCCTGTCAACCATTCTGCTGGCGGAAAAATATGAGGACCTGCCCAATGCGGTCGAATGCATTATTCAAAATGACAGCTCCTTTGCCGGATTCTATAATGCGGCCAGCGATTATGCCAAACGGACGGCTGTCCGCTTTGACGAGATGAACCGGAATGCATTGGAGGCGCTTGCAAGGCGTCTCAGCAATATCGAAGTGAACGAAGTGGAGATCGGCGGCGAGATTCCGTCTTCACTGACATTTTTTGACATGTACGGAATTTCCGGCCTTAATGAGCTGAATGTGGCGGACCGCTGGAGAAAGAACAGAACCTTTGAGAATATGAGGGCTCTTGTGGGACAGAAAGCCGGAGGAGCGCCCTGTTATCTGGACGTTCATGAGAAATATCACGGGCCTCACGGTCTGGTGGCAGGAACCACAGGTTCCGGTAAGTCCGAAACCCTTCAGACCTATATGCTCTCCCTGGCCATTAATTTCAGCCCGGACGACATCGGATTTTTCATCATTGACTATAAAGGCGGCGGAATGGCAAACCTGTTTGCCGGACTTCCCCATCTGATCGGACAGATATCCAATCTGTCGGGAAATCAGGTTCACAGAGCCATGGTATCCATTAAAAGTGAGAACCGCAGGCGGCAGAGGATCTTTAACGAATACGGCGTCAACAATATTAACCTGTATACCAATCTGTATAAGAATAAAGAGGCCCAAATCCCCATTCCCCACATGTTCATCATCATCGATGAATTTGCAGAGCTGAAGCGGGAAGAACCGGATTTCATGCGGGAATTGATCAGCGTGGCTCAGGTAGGCCGAAGCCTTGGCGTCCACCTGATTCTGGCAACCCAGAAGCCCAGCGGAACGGTGGATGATAATATCTGGAGCAACTCCAAATTCCGCCTCTGCCTGAGAGTTCAGGACCGTCAGGACAGCATGGATATGCTGCATAAACCGGACGCGGCTTATCTCACCCAGGCGGGAAGATGCTATCTTCAGGTGGGAAATGATGAGCTGTATGAATTATTCCAGTCGGGATGGAGCGGAGCGTCCTATGACGCGGAACTTGGCAATGCGAAAAATGTGGTGGCAAAGATGATTTCCGAAACCGGAAAGACCGGAATCACCGGAAGCCATACGAAGATGAAGCGGAAAGAAGAGGTTCTGGAACGCTGGATTATCAAACTGATGGGCTATGCGAAAGAAGCTCTTGAAAAGACCGGCAGAAATATGGAAAAAGCGGTGGCTCTGATCTATCAGATGATGGAGAGGGATCATGTGGACTATGCTGTGAACGATTATAACACAAGGCGGCTGATGGATTTTACAGAGCTGTACGAAGATATCTGTATGGAAGCGGAGGAAGACAAAAAAGAACAGGCGGCCCGCATTGTGGCGGCTGCAAAACGCCTTGGAAAGAAGCTGCCGGAGCAGAAGGAGAAGACCCAGCTGGACGCTGTGGTGGAATACCTGAAAGAATCGGCTCAGCGGCTGGGATACCAAAACGATATCAAATTATGGCTTCCCGTTCTTCCTGAAACCATGTATTTGAAACAGCTTCCCGGATATGAAGAGGAAAGCTTTGACGGAAAAAGATGGCCGGAACAGGGCCACAGATGGAATCTTCAGGTTAAGATCGGACTTTATGACGATCCTGAGAACCAGGCTCAGAGCCCGCTTGTGGTGGATTTTGCAGAAGGCGGACACCATGCGGTCTGCGGTATGGTTATGAGCGGAAAGAGCACATTTTTACAGTCTCTGGCGTTTGCGCTGGTCAGCCGGTATACGCCTGATTATGTAAACCTGTATGCCATTGATTTCAGCAGCCGCATGATGTCCCCGTTTGAGGGGCTGGCCCATGTGGGCGGGATCATGTATGAAGGGGATATGGAGAAGATTTCCAAGTTCTTCACCATGATTTCCAGGATCTTATCAGAGCGCAAGCTTTTGTTTAAGGGCGGAAATTACAGCCAGTATGTGCAGGCTAACGGAGTGACCTGTCCGTCAATTATAGTGATGATAGACAGCTATGCGAATTTTAAGGAAAAAACGGAGAACCAATATGAAGACGTGCTGATCCAGCTGGCAAAAGAAGGGTCTGCCAACGGCATCTATCTGGTGCTTTCGGCGGCCGGATACAGTTCGTCGGAGATTCAGTCCAAGATCGGAGACAATATCCGCACCTCCATCTGTCTTGAAATGGCTGATAAATTCCAGTATGCGGACGCTTTAAAGACGATGCGGGTATCCGTGCTTCCGGAGTCCAATATCAAAGGGCGTGGCCTTGCAGTGGTGGACGGCAGCATTTTGGAATTCCAGACGGCTCTTTCCGTGGAAGCGGAAGACGATTACAAGCGTATGGAGGCCATTAAGGCGGTCTGTGAACGGATGAATACATGCTGGGATGGCAAACGGGCGAAGCCGGTTCCTGAGATTCCGGCGAAGCCGGTATGGTCAGAGTTCGCGGCTTTGGAAGATACCGTCAATGCGGCAGCGGATGACAGAACGCTTCCGATCGGATACAACATGGAGACGGCTGCGGTTTACGGCATTGATCTGAGCAGAATCTACTGTTACCTGATCTCAGGAAAAGCCAGAACCGGAAAAACAAACCTGATGAAGGTGATGATACGTTCGGCGGCTCTCAGGGGAGAGAAGATCTGGGTGATCGAATCGGGAGCGGAAGAGCTTCGCCAGACCGCAGAGGAAGCGGGGGCTGAGTATCTGGATTCCGATCAGAAAGTATATCATTTCTTTGAAAGCATTATTCCTTCCTTTAAGGCCAGAAACCAGCTGAAACGCCAGTGCGTAAGCGAGGAACTGGAAGAAGAGGCCATCTATGAACGGATGCAGGAGCATGAGAAGTACCATATCTTCATTGCCGATCTGAAGGGATTTGTAAACAGCATTTATAATCCGCAGCCGGGTGTGGCGTCCATGCACGGATTTGTGGAGAATATTACGGATAAAGGCGTGCTGCACAATGTATTTTTCTATGCCTGCTTTAACCAGGACGATATCAGGGATGTGGCGGGACGGAAGATTTATGAGAACTTTATCCGCATGAAAAATGGAATTCATCTGGGCGGTAAGGCCGATGAACAGAGAATTTTTGATTTTAACAGCCTGCCGTTTATGGAGCGCAGCAAAGCGATGAAGGCAGGAAGCGGTATGATTCCTTCTGAAGAGGGTGAAAAGCCTTGCAGAGTGGTGATACCTTTATCCAGGGGGTAAATGATGATTTCATTTTTAACATATGATGAGGACAAGGGCGAGCTTGCCGCCATCAGAAAGCAAGTAAAGGACCTGGCTGGAAAATTGAGCGAAGAGGATTGGGATATCCGGGACTTTTTAAAACTGCCGGAATTTCAGGAATACATAAAAAAGGAGCCTTTGGCCGATGTGATGTGTTATGACGTGACCCAAAAGCAGGGGCTTGAGTATCTGGAACAGATCAGATCCAGGTACAGGGAGTCTCTGCTCATGGTGGTGGCGGACGCCGCCGTGTCACCCATGCGCTATTTAAGGCCTGCGATCGCTCCGTCCTCTCTGCTGCTTCGTCCGGCGGACGAAAAACAGATTCGGGAAGTGCTGGCTGAAACGCTTCAGTCCTTTTTGGAGCGGTTTGAGTCTGAGGATATGGCGGAGTGCTTTATGATCGAAACGCGAGAGGGAAAACAGTATATTCCATACAGCCAGATCTATTATATGGAGGCCAGGGAAAAGAAGATTTTTGTCAGAATTCTGGATCAGGAGATCGGATTTTATGAAACCATGGAGAACCTGGAACAGAATCTGCCTTCTGAGTTCATCCGGTGCCACAGAAGCTACATAGTTAACGGTAAAAAGATTGAAAAAGTAATGCTTTCTCAAAATATGGTCACGCTTAACGGCGGGCTGGCGGTGCCGCTGTCGAGAAGTTATAAAAAATCTCTGAAGGACTATAAGATATGATGAAGGAAGAAGAGAAAATCTACTATTTTAAGGAATTAGAGCTGGCCGTTCTGCTGACCGTGTGCGGAGTGGAGGAGCTTTACGGATTTCCCGTTTCCTATAAAGAGGCGGATGACAAAGAGCTGATCCGGTGCATTCACGGCCTTGTTAAAAAAGGCATATGCCGGGAAGAAGGCGGCAAGCTTGTGGTTTTGGAAGATGTGGCCGGATGGATAGAAAAACTGAGAATTTCCCGGACTGTGGTCAGAATGATGACGGACAGGGAACATGGCCGTATCTGTCTGGCCTACACGGCAAAAGACGGACTGGTAATGATGGAAAAGCAGTTTGAGGAATTCCGGTTATGGTGGGAGCCGTTTGACGGGCTTTTAACCTGGATGGAAGAATGCGGGCTGGCACCTGAACGGGCGGAGGAAACGGCCGCGCAGGCAGACCGGATATGCCAAATGGACCCGGGAGTGCAGAAGGAACTGGAAAAACTGGAAGAACAGGGGCCGGACTGCAGCGCGGATCTTAGCCAATTGGAGCGCATGGAAAACAGGATATCCTCTTTTGACGTGATTTCCGCCGGAATGGGATTTACGGAAACGCGCTATCTGATTGTCAGGGGAAGCATTTATCCCTATCTTCTGACTTGCGGCAGGGACGGAAAAAGGGCGGAAGTATACGCTAAGGAAACATGGGATCAGATCATCAGGAACTTCCATTCCGAAGGAGATGTGCTGATCTGAAAAGATACTGTGAACATAGAATGAGACGGCCGTCAGGGCGTCGGAAATGAGGAAAAGATGGTACTGGTAGACGTAACGGTGCCTTCCCTTGGAAGGACTTATGATTTCAGCCTGGACGAACAGGTTCCGGTATCCGTGCTGATTCCGGAAATGGTGGAGATGATATGCCAGAAGGAGCGGTGCGGTTTGGAGGGGATGCAGGACAAACTGAATTTATGCTGTCTGGATACCCGGGAAATCCTGTCGCCGGAGGCCGATTTGAAACAATATAAGATAGTAAACGGAAAGCGTTTAATGCTGATTTAGCCTTAAAACAGGCAAATCATGATAAAACAGGTCATCCGTCATAATAAATGTGCGGTTAGTCAGCTTTCTATGACTTGCGCACTATGATTTGGTACTATATGGATACAAGGAGATGAGACAGTGTTTAAAGTAATAATTCAACCGTTATTAGAGACATGTGACAACTTAAAAATGTCCGGCCGGCGCCTGGAGCTGGAAGCTGAAACATTAAAAAGTGTGGAAAGCGCATTAAGCGGTCTGTCTTATCTCGATGAACAGAGAAGAGACATCCGAAAGAAGCTTGAAGAGCTTGAGGAAAAGCGGGTGCAGCTGAACCAGATGGAGCAGGCGTTGTCCGCAATTGCAGATTGGTACGGACGGACCGAGGAACGGATCGCAGAAGAATATGAACAGCCGAAAATACCGTTTTTATCAGCGGAGTTCGATGTGAACAGATTCAGGGATCTGGCGGTAAGCCTGAAACGGATGGAAGTTATTTAAAGGAGGTAGGAACAGTGGCAGGCAGCATAATCGAAGTTACGATTTCTTCGCTGAACAGCGATATTGATACCTTGACGAGCACGCTTAATTCATTGAAAAGCCATTCGGACCGGATGCAGGAACGGATTCTGGAACTGGGTGCCATGTGGGAGGGGCCCGCTCATGAGAGCTTTAACGCTCAGTTTCAAAACGATTATATGGCGCTTCAGACTCTTTATAAAACCCTGGAAGAGCTGATTCAATGTATGGAGTATGCCAAGTCCGAATATCAGAAATGTGAAGATTCCGTAAGTTCTGCGATCGCAGCGATACGGATCTAGGGAGGATGAGAGATGGGATTACTTGCTTCCGGGGTACATATTAAAGTATCCACAGACGTATTAAACAACAAGGCAGCCGAGGCTGCAAAAGAAATTGAAGGCATGAAAGCAGATTTCGACACGTTAAAACAGACGGTAACCGCTTCTTCTTCCTACTGGATCGGGGAGGCCGGGGATCTACACAGAAAACTGTTCGCAGACCAGTCGGATGATATTACCGAGATACTGAAACGGCTTGGCGAACATCCGGTGGATTTACAGCAGATTGCAGGCGTTTATGCAGCTACAGAGGCTGAGGTTCAGGCCATGGCGGGCGAGCTTCCCGCAGATGTGTTATTTTAGGAGGGCGTTATGAGTTCAAGATCAGAGATAAGGTTTAATTTCAGAACTGCCATCAAGCAGGCAGAGCGGCTGGAGACTTCGGCCAGCCAGCTGAAAAAGCTTGCCAATACCTCTCTTGAAAATTCATTGGATACCCTTTCAGGAAGCTGGAAAGGTGAAAATGCCAGCGCGTATATCAAAAAGGGGGTTATCCTTCAAAAGGATATCGCAGCCACATCCGAAGAACTGAACCGGGTGGCCGCCGACATCAGGAGAATCGCAAAAAGAATTTATGACGCGGAGATGGAGGCGCTCAGAATCGCCAGCAAGAGAGATTACTAAAGGATATAATAATTAAATTTAATGATAAAATAAGGAGGACAATCATATGTCAGCATTTTCAGTAACAGCAAGCCAATTAAGAAAGAAAGCGGAAGATTTAACAAATTTAAATTCCAGATTAAAAAATGAAATCGGAACCCTGGAGGGATATGAAAACCAGCTGGCTTCCATGTGGGAAGGCCAGGCTCAGGCAGCATTCCGCAACGCATTTAACAATGATAAAGGCCAGATGAACGCATTTGCAACGGCAATCGACCAGTATGTAACCGCTCTTTTAAACATTGCGGCGAAATATGAGCAGGCGGAGCAGAAAAATCAGGAAATCGCATCATCCAGAACTTACAAATAGTGAGAAAAGTTACACAGTGCGAATTATAAAAGCAGCGTCTAAACAGAAATCAGATCAGAAAAGGAGAATAAATTATGGAAGGCATTTTAAAAGTAACACCTGAAAAATTAACCGAGGGAGCATCTAATTTTGGAAATTCCGGTAAAACCGTCAGCAGTTTAACATCAGAGATGATGACAACCGTAAAAAATCTTTCTACCGTATGGGAAGGCGAAGCGTCATCCGCTTATGTGAACAAATTCAGCCAGCTTCAGGATGATATCGAACGCATGAACCGCATGATCCAGGAACACGTTACCGATTTAAACGATATGGCAAGAACCTATCAGGAAGCGGAAAATGCCAACACCCAGGAGTCCGGCGGACTTCAGGGAGATGTGATTCAGTAACAGAGGTTGAAGCGCCGGGGGCTGTGTGGACAGCGCCTGGCTCTTCTGGTATCCGACATTTCTAAGATAAGTTGATAATGCCGCTGATGCGGCGGAATAAGAGGGAGTATGAAAAAATCAGGTTTAAAAGCGCTGATGATGGCGGCGGCAATTGCCATGGCGTCTGTTATGCCGGCCTCTGCCGCAGATCCGGGAACAGTACTGAATACAGATACCCGGGACGGCCAGATCGTGATGTATGTCCAGAACCCGGGAGAAGTGCAGAGCCTGGAGTATCAGATCGGAACCGGTCTGTGCGGCCAGGTTGAGAGCGCTTCCATATCCGGGCAGGAGGTTCCTCTCAAGACAATTATACTGCTGGACAATTCGTTGTCCGTGGTGGAAAAATACCGTCCCCTTATCAGCCGGACCATTCAGGATATTGTGGCGGACCGGATGGACAGGGAACAGTTTACGATCGCCACATTCGGCGAGAGCATCCAATATCTGATCCAGGACAGCAGTGATTACGCACAGATTAAGCAGATTGTGGACGGAATCAGTTATCAGGATCAGGAGACGTATCTGACTGATGTGCTGTATGATCTGTTAAAAGAACTGAATTCTTCTGAGGATGACTGTTTTAAACGGATCATTATCATTTCCGACGGGGTGGATAATAAGTCCATCGGCTATACAAAGGAAGAGTTATATGATTTGATCGGCAAAAATCCATATCCTGTCTATACGCTGGGATGCACCTATAAGAATAACAACGAGCAGCTCAAGAACATGTTTGCGCTGTCCCGCATGAGCAATGGGAGATCGTATCTTCTGGACGAGGTGGAGGACCCCATCGCGGTGGTGATGGATTTGGCTGCGGATCGGGATGTTCTTCGCATAACCGCCCGGCCTGATGCGAAACAGTGCGACGGATCGGTTAAAACGGTTCAGGTCACATTCCATACCTCAGGCGGTGATGTGACTTCCATGTCGGAAGTGCGTATGCCTATGGTTCAGGCTGTTTCGGAGCCGGAACCGGAAGTCAGCCAGCCGGAAACAGAGGAACCGGAGACAGAACCGGTCAGTGTGCCGGATGAGGAAGAGGAGGAGCCAAAAGAACGTGGAATTCCTCTGGCAGTACTGGCCATTGGCGTGGGAACGGTTCTGATATTCATGGCGGGAATTACAGCTCTCGTAGTGGTAATCGTGAAAAAGAAGAACAAAAAAGAGACATTTGAACCGTTTAACGGCACGATCCCCAACAGCGCCCCGGCAGCCCCGGTGAAAAAGTCGGAGACGGAATGGCTGGAACAAAGAAAAGGCGGACAGGGCAATGACAGCACCCAGATGCTTTGGGATGACAAGAGAAAATATGTTTTGAGCCTGGCGGATCAGAAAAACCTGGCCCGGACGTTTGAATGCCCGCTGCTTCAGTCGGTGGTGATCGGAAGAAAGCCGGAAGCCTGTCAGATGGTGCTGGATTACGATAAATCGGTGTCCGGAAGGCATTGCGAGATATTCATTAAAAACGGCAAGTTTTATATCAGGGATTTAAATTCATCCAATGGGACATTTGTGAACGGCAGCAGGGTTTTGACGGATGCGGAAGTCTATTCGGGATGCATTCTCACATTGGGAAGGTTAACTTTAAAACTGGAGATTCATTAGAATTCAGAATGAAGGATAATATGGAGATAAACAGCAGAGGGATCAGTGATTGCGGATTAAAGAGAGGGATGAATCAGGATGCAATCCGGGTTTTGCAGAAGGGCAGATCCGGATTGTTTCTGGTGGCGGACGGAATGGGAGGCCACCAGCATGGGGAAAGGGCCAGCCGCCATCTGGCACAGGCTTATCAGAACTGGTGGACACAGGTATTTCTGCCCGGTTCCAACCAGGAATTTAACCGCCTTATGATGTCTTTGAAGGAGGTTTTGTACCAGGCTCACGAGTATATCAGGAATACGACGCCTGCCGGAGAAGTCTGCGGTTCCACGATTGTTCTTATTCTGATACATAACGGATATTATGGTATAATAAGTGTTGGTGACAGCAGAATCTACCAGAACAAGGGGTTCCGGCTGCACCAGCTGACTTCGGACGACGTGTGGGAGAACCTTCCTCAGACGGTTCAGGCCTTTTCTGCGAAGGAGATAAAATCCCACATGAACTATGGAAAACTGGTTCAGGCCGTGGGAGTGGGAGAACAGATCAGCTGCCACGCCCGCACGGACCAGCTGAAAAAGAAACAGATATTTTTATTATGCAGCGACGGCATTTACAAATACTGTCCGGAGCGGTTTCTGGAAAAAGAGATGAGAACCGCGCTGAGGACAGGACAATTAAACGAATCAATGGAGCGGATCAGGAAAAAGGTGTACGATAATTCGGCGCCGGATAACCTGTCGGCTGTCATGATCCGAATCGAGTAACCAAAGGAAAAAGGGGAAGTATGGATCCACGGTTTGCACAGAACTACAGAATCATTAGAAAAATTAATCAGGGCGGAATGTCAGAGATATTTCTGGCTGAGCAGATCCGGACGAAAAAGCAGCTTGTGGTAAAAAGCGTGTCGAAGAACCAGGGAGTGAAACTGGATTTCCTGGCGGAAGCGGATATTCTGATCCATCTGGATCACGATATGCTTCCTAAGATCTACGATATCTTTGACGAGACGGATAATGTCTACATCGTGGAGGATTATGTGGAGGGAGTCGCGCTGGATGTCTGGCTTCAGGGCCAGGGCCGCGCGCCGGAGAATGTGGCCTATTACTGGTTCACGGAACTATGCAGGGTGCTTCAGTATCTGCACGGAAACAGGCCGTTTCCCATCATTTACCGGGATATGAAACCGTCCAATATCATGCTGCAGCCCGACGGAAGGCTGAAACTCATCGATTTCGGCATTGCCAGAGAGTATAAGAGCGGCAATACGGACGATACGACCTACATCGGGACGCGGGGATATGCGGCGCCGGAGCAGTTCGGAAAGAGCCAGTCGGATGCCAGGACGGATATCTACAGCCTTGGCATAACCATGTACCATATATTGACCGGGAGAGGGCCCAACGAGGAACCTTTCTGCGGAAAACCTTTAAGGGAGATGGACCCGTCCATCTCAGTCGGAATGGATTATATCGTTTCCAGATGTATCCGTCCGGATAAAAATGAGAGATATCAGTCGGTCGATGAACTGATGGCCGATTTGAATCATATACATACATTTGATGCGGAATATAAGCGGTATAAGCGCAATAAACTGCTGAGGACGCTGACCTTAACGGCCATGTTTTTATGCTCGGCCGGACTTTTGGCCGGGGGATTCGTTCAACTGGGCAGAGAGAAGACGCAGCGGTATCTGGCTTGTCTGGAATCGGCTGAGGACTGTATGGAAGAGGCGCCCAAGGAGGCGATGGAGTATCTGAAGGAAGCCAGCCATATCGATCCAAAGAGGCCGGAAGCTTACGGAAAATACGCCTACGCCTTGTACCTGGACGGACAGTATGAGAAATGCATTAAATTCTCCCTTTCCAACCAGACGGATTTCCCGGATGACCCGGATCTTCTGCTGGCGCTGGCCTCTTCCTATTTCGAACTTGAGAATTATTCTGAAGCCGGGGATTATTTCTATAAAGCGGCCAAGAAAACGGATATGAAGATCGATAATCTTAGGGACTATGCGGTATGCATGGGACGGTTAGGGCAGATTTCCCAGGCGGAAAAGATTCTGGATCAGATCATTAAACTGGATGACACTCAGGACATTTCCTTTTATGTGGCGGGAGAAATCTACTATGTACAGGGGAAATACCTGGAGGCGGAAGAAACCTTTCAAAAGGTGATCGGCCAGACCGCATCTTCTCAGATGAAGAAAAGAGCTTATATTGCTCTGGCAACCACTTACCGGGACAGCGCTAAGCTGCATGCAGGCGATCCCCAGAGGATCGGAGATGTCTATACCAAGTCCGTCAATGCGATCGGTGATGCGCTTCGGGAAGAAGGAATGCAGAACAACACCGTTTTGATGGAGATGCAGTCGGCGGCCTATTATGGAAGAGCGATTGAACTGAATTACAACAAGGAAGATATGATTAAGGCGGCGGAAGGGTTTATAAAGGTAGTGGATGCGGGAATCCAGAAGGAATATCTGTATGTCAACGCATTTACCGCATACCAGTATGCCGGAGAATATGAAGCGGCGAAACAGGTCTTGGGAAAATACCAGGCCGCCTATCCGTCAGATTATGTGCCTCATGCGCTTTTGGCACAGCTTTATATAATGATAGAAAACGGGAAACCGGAGGCCCAGCGGAATTTTACAGCCGCATATGAGGAATATCAAAAGGCAGCCGGACTCGTGGATAAAAACAGTGACATCACCCAGTTTCAGCAGCTGGAAGGTCTGATTAACCAGCTGAAAAACGGCGGATGGCTGTAGAAGGAGGGCATGATGACATTAGGAACTCTGATGATAGCAGGAGGAGTTATTCTGTTGGGAGCTTCGCTGATTACAGCCGTGTTGTTCCATGTATTTCCTTTAAAATACGAACAGGAGCATGGAAAAGTACGGTAAAAGGGGGGGATGAGTATGAAAACAAAGTATAAGGTTTTGCTGACAGTGATTATACTGATTTCCGGTATTATCTGCGGTTTCGTGCTTTCCTTCCGTTATTCCGGCCAGGTCAATCATTTCATCGGCGGGCGGCAGCTGGCCCGGGCTGAAAAGTTCATGGATCAGATGGATTATGAGCAGGCAGTGATCGCATTTCAGACGGCCATTAAGATAGAGCCTAAGAGATCGGACGCATACCTTGGTTTGGCATCCGCTTATCAGATCATGGGAAAACAGGATGAAGCGGTTCAGGTATTGGCCGCAGGCTATAAAACCACGAAAGACAGCCAGGTTTCAAGACAGCTGGAAGATATTGTCCTGGAGATGTACGAAGCTTATATGAAGGATGGCGACTATGATAAGGCGGAGAAGATTCTGGAAATCCTTTATCAGGCCACCGGGGACAGGGGGACGAAAAAGAAGATCGACGGCCTGAAAGAACAGGCCAGTCTGGACCAGCAGAGCCGTCAGCTTCTGGAACGGCTGTACAGAGCCTGCGAATCGGGAAATATGGATTATGTGAAGGATATTCTGAATACATCCGAGTATCAGACCCTTCTTGCAGGCGTTAATGACAGAGTGATCTATCCTTTGGGCACGGGAAAGGCCGTGGCGGTATTCCCGAACAAGGCGCTTTACTATGGAAATTTGGAAGAAGGAAAACGGGACGGTTCCGGCATCTGGCTTAAATCGGATGCGGAGAGCACCAATATCTATGAAGGACAGTGGAGCGGGGATATGCCGGAGGGAACCGGAACCGTAACATTTACTAAATATTCTGCCAGAGGAACGGTTCTTTATACAGCCCGTACCAGCGGAACTTTCTCAAAAGGAAAAGAAAACGGCGCCATGACTCTGGTGCATATGCAGAACAATGAAACGAATACGTTCAGCTACAACGCTTCGTCGGGAATCGCGGAGCCGATGAACGGAGTGGTCCAGAACCGGAACGGCAATCAGTACGTGGTGGCCGTATCCAGGGAACACAGTGAAAATGAATTTATAACAACGGCCACAGAGGAATACGGAGTTTACGGCTTTATCACAGGCGCAGGTAATTCTGCGATACCGATTTCATAAAGGGGGGATTTGGCGATGATATGTAAAAATTGCGGGAAAGAAATATCCGATCAAAGCAAGTTCTGTCCGAAATGCGGAACACCTGTAAAGCAGCCGGAGAAGATACAGGCGGAACCAAGCGTACCGAAAGATCAGGTCTGTGCCAGATGCGGCCATCCGGTGCGGCCGGGCAGTAAATTTTGTTTGAAATGCGGATTTAGAGTAGAGGATTTGCCGGATACGTCGGGAGACACCGAATATCTGGCCCCGGAAGAGTATGGGGATGAAACGGAAGTGCTTATGCCCCAGGGAGAACGCCAGGCGGGAGCTGTGATCTTCCCATCACCGCCGCCCGCGCCCATGCCGGCTCCGGCTGTTCCACAGGCCGGAATGCAGAACCCTCCGGTTAAGAAAAAGAGCAGAGCCGGGCTGTTTGCCGCCCTTGCCGCAGTTTTATTTATAGCAGCTATAGCAGCGGGAATTTGTATCTATCTGTTTGTGGCACCGATGATGAATGGAAAGTCCAGCCCGCTGTTTAACCAGAAGGCTGGTATTCAGGACGAGATAGAGGAGACTGAGGGAACAGCGGAGGAAGACGAAAGCGCAGAGGAAGACGAAACCACAGAGGAAGGTGAAACAGATTCTGAAGGCGAAACTACGGAAGCGGAGAGTACAGAACCGATATTTGGCATCAAGGAGCAGTAAAGATAAAGTTGGAACCTCAATAGAAGAAGCGTGCAGTTTAAGACTGTAAAAGCCATGGGAGAATGGGGAGGCAGGTATGAAAAAGATAAAAATTTCGGTGTTGGCAGCAGGAATAGTAGTTGCCGCGGCTGTTATAGGGATAGCGGCATTTGGAATCGTACGCTTCAGGGATGGTAAAGGAGAGGGCTCATCAGTATCATATATTAAAGATAATGGGCTTTACCGGTATAATGTAAAATCGGGAAAAGAGATTAAGCTTTCCTCAAATGCGGTCAGTGAATCTGACAGGTGGTATGCCCGGTATTCGGCTTTAAATGATATTCAAGAAAGTCCGGACGGGAAATATGTCTTCTTCTATGAAGATTATGATAGTTTTTATGGGAAACTCTGTTATATGAACCAGAATAAAAAGGATGCTTCCAAAGAAAAGATCGACAACGACGTGTCCCTTTTTGAACTGGCAGATGATAATAAAGTGATCTATATGCAGGATACCGGCACATTATACATGTATGATATAAAGAGCGACGAAAAAGAAAAAATAGGAGTTGATGCGGTCTCTTTTACTGTTAGTGAGGACGGAAAAAATTTGTTTTATACTACAGAGGATTCAGATATTTATTATATAAAGATAGAAGAGGACGCTGATAAGGAAAAGCTTGCTTCCGATATTGAGGATCTTTTATATTATACAAAAGATTTGAATACTATTTACTATACAAAAGAATCGGATATCTACTGCATCAAGAACTTAAAAGATAGAGAAAAAGTTGCTTCAGATGCAGTCCCAATCGGAAGCTATAATGACAATGCAGGTATTTACTATACCAAGAATGTGGAGCAGGTATTTACCAGCGATACGGTCTTGATTGATGATTTTGCTGCTTCCGATGCCGACTTGCCGCAGCCACTGGCCGGAAAGTACACGAAGAAGGAACAGACTTCTACAGGCAAAACTATTATGGTTACTGACAATGAAGCATTTAATGCGGCTAAAGAAAAGTATCGTGAAAAACAGCATCGTGATACTTTAAGGGCACGGTTTAAGGCGGAATTGGAACCGTATTTAAGAGAATGTACGGATATCTATGCTTATGACGGTGCGGAACATGAAGTGTTAAAGAAGGCTGCAGTTCCTTTACCACTGGGATGGAACAGCCAGATGTGCTATACTTTCTGTTGGGGGGAAACGAAAATTCCAACGATTAATCTATCTGATATTGAAAGTTATGAGGATATAACAGAATTTATATCTCAGGAATTTGAGAACATAGCGGAAGACGGGACTAATGCTTACCTTTTAGTTGACGGCAAGGCGGTACCATTTACATATGACAGCAGTGTGATGTACAAAGTGGATGAAGAGGCTGGTATCATTTATGGGGCACGGTTCAGCATAGATTCAGAATCTGACAAGAAGAATTATAGTGAATTGTTTTCTGTAACATATTCGGATGCCGGAGTTGGGGAAGCAGTTTCTATTGATAATGATTTGGATAAGGACAGTGCGTTATCGTCATTGAAAAACGGGGTTATGTACTATTATAAAGACTATGACAGTGAACTCCGGACAGGAACTTTATATTGTAATGGTGATGAAATTGATCAAGATGTGTATTATCATTATTACGATGAAGGCAGCAAGATGCTTTATTATCTGAAGGAGAAGAGCAAAAGCGGCAATGGAATGCTTTGCAGTTATGATGGAAGCAAGACAGCAAAGTTAATTGATGATGCAGTGCTTTTCAACATTGTGGATGGCAAGCATGCAGTTGTTTTAGTTAATTATAGTACCAAGAGAAAAACCGGGGATTTGAAACTGGTGTCTGTAAAAGACGGTGGCAAGCCAAAGAAAATAGATGAAGATGTCAGTTTAATCCAGGACAGTTTAGGTAATTATGGCGTGTTGACAAACTAAACAATGGTTGGCAGTTTTATTCAATGGTTAAGGCAGCTCCCTAAAAGCTGAATTAAAATAACAAAAGAGGCGGCAGAAACCTGACAAACGGGAAAATGCAGCAGAATAAGGAGGCAAGTATGAAAATTTGCAGAAATTGTGGCCATGAGATGAATGACGATGAATTATTTTGTTGTGAATGTGGTACAAAGGCAGAGGAGCAGGAAACTGCAGCAGAAGTAACCCAGGAGACAGAGGGCGAAAAGGACGAAGAAACAGAAGCCATCGAAAAGGCGCTGGATGCAGCGGTTGAGGAAGAGCAGACGACCGCAGAGGAAGAAACACTCATCGCGGATCAGACCGGGGCGGAAGAAGAATATGTGACGGCCAAATTGGATGAACCGATATTTTGCCCGAACTGTGGAATGAAAAATGAAGCGGACGGAATGTTCTGCCAAAACTGCGGAGCTCCGTTAAACGAAATCAATACGGCGGACGCCGCCGTACCGCTGCAGTCAGAAGCGGTTCCGGCTGCAGATCAGGTGCAGCCGGAAGAGCCGGCAGTTTCAGAACCGGCCCAGGCAGTTCCTATCTATTGTCCGGCCTGCGGCACGCTCAACGACGCATCCGACGCATTTTGCCAGAGCTGCGGCGCCAATCTCCATGAATCAGCGCCAATGCCTCAGGAAATCCCGGCTCCGGTTAAGAAAAAATCAAAACTGCCGGTTATTATAGGCGGGATTGCAGCCGCTGCCGTAGTGGTAGGAGCAGCGGCATTTGGAATCAGCCGTTTTGGCGGAGGAAAAGGAGCAAATCCGGACATTAAATATGTGAAGGATACCGGAATTTATCAGTACAATATAAAAGCGAATAAGGCTTTGGAGTTCACTTCCAAAGGCGTTGAGAAGAACGCACCGTATTATGTGCTCTACAGTGCTTTATCCGGCATCCAGGAGACCAAAGACGGTAAATATGAGTTTTTCTACGAAAATTACGACGGGTCAACGGGAAAACTCTGCTACATTGATAAGAAGAAACAGAGCGATAAAAATGATACCACGGAAAAGATTGACAATGATGTTACTTCGTTCCAGGTTACGGATGATAACAGGGTAATCTACATGAAACGCGGCACCGACACCCTTTATATCTATGATCTGAAGGGCGACGAGAAAGAAAAAGTGGGATCGGATATCTATACTTATATGCTCAGTGAAGATGGAAAAACGATGTTATATATTACCAATGATATGGATATGTATTACAGAGAAACAAAGATGGATGCTGATAAGGAGAAACTAGATTCAGACGTATACTATTCTTATTATTACACAAAAGATTTAAACACCATTTACTATACAAAAGATACGGATATCTACTGCATGAAGAATTTGAAGGATAAAGAAAAGGTTGCTTCAGATGCAACTCTTTTGGGAAGCTATAATGACAATGCAGGTATCTATTATACAAAAACCTCAGATGAGGCAATTACAGTCAAAGATATAGTAGATGATGATATGGCTGCAGCTGATGCGGCGATGTCAGAGCCTTTGAAATCCAACTATACAAAACAGGAGCAGAGCTGGTTTGGCGGAACGAGAACCGTGACGGATTATGACGCTTATAATGCGGCAATGGAAGCGTATCGTGAAAAAGAGAGCAGAGATGAGATTCGTGAAGCTCTGAAGGACGAAACGTCATTTTATATGGGTGAATTTTTAGATATTTACGCTTATGACGGCACGGAACACGAGCTGTTAAAAAATGCTTCCAGCCCGGAAGATATCGGAATTTCGGATTGGATTTATTATACATACTGCTGGGATGACGTGGAACTTCCTACAGTAAAATTATCTGAACTTGAAAGCGCTTATGATGTTTCCAGTGTCGTATTCGAGGCAGTTGATAAGCTGGCTGAAGACGGAATGGACGGTTATCTTCTGGCAGACGGAAAGGCAGTGCCGTTTGCCTATGAAAGCGACGTCGAGTATACGGCGGATGGAGATTCAAAAACGATTTACGGAACCAGATATACCTTTGATGAAGATACCTACAATACTACTTACGAGGAACTGTTCTCAATGAAATATTCGGACAGCGGAGTTGAAAAGCCGGTTACCATCGATGATGACCTGGGTGAAAGGTACTCTTCCCAATATCCGGAAAGCGGAAAGATGTATTACTATAAGGATTATGATAATTCAAAGGGACAGGGAACCTTGTACTGTGACGGTGAGGAGATCGATGACGATGTCTATGTCTACTATTATGATGAAGATACGCAGAATCTCTATTACCTGAAAGAAAAGAGCAAGAGCGCCAGCGGAACTCTCTGCCGTTACGACGGCGGAAAGCCTGTAAAACTGATGGATGATGTATCATTCTTCTCTGTTGCAGATAATCAGTATGTAGCAGTTTTGGTGGATTACAGCAATAAGCGCCTGAAAGGCGACCTGAAGCTTATATCCCAAAAGGACGGCAAGAAGACGAAAAAGATTGATGAGGATGTCAGATGGCTTCTGAACGGAACGGGAAGCTATGATATGTTTTACTAATTGCAGCGCTCAGGCTGTAGGAAAATAGATTAAATAATTTATAATTTTTATTCACAGGAGGATAAGGCAATGGCAGACATTAAAAATTCATTTTCAAAAGGTTTAACTATGTTAAACGTAAAAACATCCACATTCTTGGAGATCAACAAAATTAAGACTTATATTTCCACATTGACAGGCGAGATTGAGACGCTGAAAAAGGAAATCGGCGATCTCGTATATCAGGAGTGGAGCGCTACGGACAATGTGACGTTAGACATGATCAGCGACAAACTGAATGCAATTAAAGAAAAACAGGAAATCATTAAAACACAGGAAGAAGAAGTTGTTCGTTTAAATGAATCCGAAAAACAGATTTTAGGAGCTTCGGAAACAGCACAGCAGGCAGTTCTCGTATGCCCGAACTGCGGCCAGACCTATGATGCGGCACCTAAGTTCTGCCGTAAATGCGGAACGAAGATGAACTAAACAAACAGGGAGGAACAGAGTATGTTTTGCAGAAAATGCGGAGCGAAAATTCCCGATGAATCCGAGTTTTGCCCTGAGTGCGGGACGAAGATCGTAAGGAAAGCAGGTCCAAATGATAATAACGGGGCGGCGTCGAATAAGGCGTCCGGCCCGTCGGCACCGAATCCGGCAGTACCAAACCAGACACCGCCGAAACAGACGGCTCCCAAGCAGGCGCCGCCAAGGCAGGCAGCGCCGAATCCGGCGCCTGCACCGATGCCTAATCCCTATCCGGCAGAGCCGAAAAAGAAGAAATTATGGCCTATTTTCCTTTGCATGGGGCTGGTTGTAATTTTGATTGCAGGGGCCTGCGGATTTTTAGGGCTCCAGGTGCTGAAAAAGAACAAAACGCAGCAGTTTGAACAGGAATATGTGGCGGTGGAAAATCAGCTGAAGAAATATTCTTATGAGAATATCTCGGAGTATAAGCAGCTGATGAGCGACTGCGAAGACGCAGTTCAGGCAAAGGCCACAAAGGAATTTGCAGGTTTGTCTGAAAAATTGAAAGCGGCTTCCGCTGAGATTGAAGAGCTTCATACGGTGATCGAAGAGGCCAAGACAAAGCAGGAATCCCTGTCAGGGGCCACCGGCGGATTCGTTATGGATGAGGCCAGACAGTCGGAATACAACAGCCTTGTGAAGAAGTACACCAAAGCGGTGGACAACCTGGATAAGGATTCCATCTTATCCCTTAGTAAAGAGCTGGACGAGTTCATTACCCAGCTGCAGGAAGAGAACAAAACAAAGGCAGAATCTTCCTATAACAGTCTGTTGAATGCGGATCTGACCAATGCCTATGAATCCGAAAAACAGATCATCCAGACCTATCAGACCCAGGTGAAAGAGAAAATGGACGCCGGCGATTACATAGGAGCCAGCGAAAGCCTTCAGAAATGGCAGAAGGTGATCGATTCCATCAATGGCCAGACGGATTACAATATGGGCGTGGAGCAGGTTGACGTATCCACCTTCCCGGTTGTAAAGCTCTATGTCCGTGTAGAAGATAAAAATACAGGCGAAGCCATTGATGACCTGAAAGCCGACAGCTTCCACTTGGCAGAGCGGATGGAGGGAAGCGGTTCCTTTACGGAGAAGACCATTATCAAAGCCGTACAGCTGGATGAAGTGGAAAACTTAAATATCAACATGGTGGCCGATATCAGCGGAAGCATGTCCGGAAGCGCTTTAACGGCAGCCAAGAACGTGATGAACAGCTTCCTTTCAGGAATCCAGTTCCAGATCGGCGACAAGGCGTCTCTGATCACATTTGCGGATCAGGTATATACGAATATTGGCTTTACTTCTGACTACAACCAGATTTCAAACACAATTAACTCCTTAGGCGCGTCGGGAAGCACGGCGTTCTATGATGCGTTATATGTGGCAGTCAACCAGACCGCCATGCAGAGTGGTGCAAAATGTATCATCGCATTTACCGACGGACAGGATAACATGAGTAAATGTGATCCGGCCATCATCACAGAACTGGCAATCCGGTATAAGATTCCGATCTTCATCATCGGTATCGATCCAAGCTTAGATACTTATACCATGAATTCCATCGCCAACAGCACCGGAGGTTTTTACCGCAATGTCAACGATATCAGCGACATGTCCGAGATCTATTCAGCCATCTACCGTCAGCAGAAAGAGATGTACCTGCTGGAATATGAGACTCTGAATCCGGATGCCACAACAGCGGTCAGATCCGTAACGGTTAACTACAGCGATGATCAGGTAACCGCAAGAAATGCCTATGAATTTGTTCCGGCCGTTTACATGGAAGCAACAGTTTCACAGGCGCTGCTGTTTACCAATGATTTCGTAATCTATGACAGCGATTCCAGATATATTACTGCCGCCGACTTAGCCCTGCTCACACAGGAACAGCTTCGTCTGGCGCGTAATGAGATCTATGCACGGCGCGGCCGTCTGTTTAAGGACGCCTATCTTCAGGATTATTTCAATCAGAAGTCCTGGTATCAGGGAACCATTTCACCAGACGCTTTCAGAGAAACCATGTTTAATGATTATGAAAGGGCCAACGCTTACTTTATCGCAGATTATGAGAGATTAAAGGGATATCTGCAGTAAAGAGTATCAGGAAATGGGCAGCTAAAAGGAGAGAATGAGATGAAGATATGCAGTAAATGCGGGGCTCAATTAAAAGATAACGCTAAATTTTGTACGAAGTGCGGCAATGTAATTGCCGATCAGCCGGCGGCTTCACAACCGCCGGTGCGGCCGGCGCCACAGGTCCGCCCTCCGGCACAGCAGCCGGAAAAAAAGAAAAGCGCCAAGCCGTTTATTATCGTGTGCTGTGTGCTGATCGCATTAATGATTATAGGAACGGCTGCATTTGTGGCTGTGAACATGAAGAAACCGGCATCAGAACCGGTGGGAATTGAAGAGCCGGACGAGGACGAGAGTGAGATGGAAACAAAGGAGGGGGAAGAGACTTCGGAGGAAGAAACGGAGGCTCAGACCACAGAAGCGGAGACGTCGGAAATTCCGTCTTCAGCGGCAGCGGAATCAACTCCTGTTTTTGCTGAGACAGAGGCTTCCACCGGCGCGGCAGCCGGTTGGACCTATCCTGAGACGGTTCCTGCGGCGACTACAGCGCCTGCAACTATGGCGGCTAATGTTACCTATGTCACATATTATGTGGTAAACTGCAATGAAAGCATTACCCTTAGGACAAGCCCGTCCACATCTGCCGGCGAAATCTGCCAGATTCCTCTTGGATCTGCGGTCAGCTATGTGGAGACGGCGGATAACGGTTTTTATAAGATTATTTATAACGGTAAGACAGGATACGGACTGGCGTCTTATCTGAGCCAGAGTAAACCGGCAGTGACGGGAAATACAGGAAGCAATACCACGGTTTACCGCACATTTTATGTGGTAAACTGCAACGAGAGCATTACCCTCAGGACAAGCCCGTCCACATCGGCCAGTGAAATCTGCCAGATTCCTCTTGGATCTGCGGTCAGCTATGTGGAAAGTTCCTCCAATGGCTTTTATAAGGTGATCTACAACGGCAGTACAGGATATGCATTGGCGTCTTATTTGGAGGAATATTAATGGATAACGGACAGAAAAAGATCATAGCGGCCGGCATTCTTGCTGTAGCAGTTACAGCCGGTATATGTATCGGCACGGTGGCATTTGTAAGCTCCCGTGCCGATGTCCAGGTTACGGCCCTGGCGGCAGAAAGCAAAAAGGATAAAAAGGCGTCAAAAGGCCAGGAGGAAAGCACAGCCGGCATGGAGAAAAAGGAAAAGGAAATAAGCACGGAAACAAAGGATGAACCGGTGTCCGAAACATCTTCGGCAAATGCGGAGGAAAGTTTGGCGGATCAGGAAAAAACTTCTGAAAATCCTGGCGAAAGCCAGCCCAGCCCGGAGAGCAGCGCCGCCGCTCAGGTAGATTTAAATGAAATTATAGTGGATAAAGACCCGGCATTGTATTCCTACGAGGATATGGAACACGATATGAAATTGTGGGAAAAAGCCTTTCCCCAGTTAATTACTATAAATTCTTTGGGAAAAACCTTTGACGGAAGAGAAATTTATGATATGGTAATTGGGGATATTAATGCTCCAAACCATGTTATGATCAATGCATCGATTCATGCAAGGGAATATATAACTACCCAGCTGGTTATGAAACAGACGGCTGCATTTTTGCAAAATCCGGAGACAAGCGGACAATATCTGAATGATACGGTGATCCATGTGATCCCTATGATCAACCCGGACGGAGTCACAATCAGCCAGTTTGGCCTGGACAAATTAAATAAACAGGAAACAAAGGATCTGGTTCAGGTAATCAGCCAGTTGGACGGTGCCTCGGATATGAACTCCTATCTGAGAAGGTGGAAAGCCAACGCTCAGGGCGTGGACGTCAACCGAAATTTCGATGCCCTTTGGGAAGATTACGGCGGCCCGGCCCAGGTATCCTCCGACCGGTATAAAGGCGAGGCGGTAGGATGTATACCGGAGTCAGCGGCTTTGATCCAGCTGACCAATACGTATAATTTTGTTAAAACGGTGAGCTACCATACCCAGGGCGGAGTGATATACTGGTATTTCGGACAGACCGGCGAGCTGAGGGATAAGACGGAAGGCATGGCTCAGGCTGTTTCGGCCGTGACCGGATATCCGCTGGATGCGAATTATCAGAATCTGGACCCGGCAGGATATAAGGACTGGGCGATCTCTAAAAAGGGCATTCCAAGCCTGACTATAGAAGTCGGAAGAGATACTTCTCCGGTTGACCCGGCTCAGTTTCAGGAGATATGGAACAAGAATAAAGAGGTGTGGAGTGTTATCTTAAATTATTAGGGGCATACTAATGCGTAATTGAAACCTTATTTTTGCGGCCTGCGGTACGCATCCTGTGATAATAAGGTTTCAAATGCGCTCTGAGAGCAGGAAAAGCAGCATAAGAAGAAAGGATGGATTATGAATTTAGTTTTTAAAAAAGTAGACGCTGAGGATATTGTAAAGCTGACGCCTTATTTTAATTTAAGAAGCAACAGAACGTGTGACAGTGTATTTCTGGACAGCTTTTTGTGGAGAGAATACTATAATGTAAGATATGCCCTTGTGGAGGGCAAGGCTCTGTTATGGCTGATGAGCATGGACGGAGAAGAGCACAGCGCGATGCCGATGTGCCGTCAGGAAGACCTTCCAGTTTATTTCAACATGATGGTGGATTACTTTAATCAGGTGCTTAAAAAGCCGTTTAAGATCTATCTGGCAGACGCGGAAGCGGTGGAATATCTGAACCTGGACCCGGAACGTTTTTCCGTGACGGAACAGGAGGATTTAAAAGATTACCTCTATGACGCCCAAGCGCTCAGAACTCTGGCCGGAAAAAAGCTTCATAAAAAGAAGAACCATCTGAACGGATTTTTAAGAGAGTATGAAGGACGGTTTGAATACCGGGCTCTCTGCTGTTCCGACCGCCATGACGTGTGGAATTTCCTCACGAAATGGAGGGACAAGAAGGGTGAAGAAGTGGAAGAACATCTGGACTATGAAGTGGAAGGTATCCACGAAATCCTGAAAAACTGCGCGGCTCTGTGCGTACGCATGGGAGGCGTATATATTGACGGAAGTTTAGAGGCATTTACGATAGGAAGTTTTAACAGCATGGAAAAGATGGCTGTGATTCATATCGAAAAAGCCAATCCTGAGATTCACGGATTGTATCAGTTCATCAACCAGCAGTTTTTAATCCATGAGTTTCCGGAAGCGGAACTGGTGAACAGGGAAGACGACTTGGGACTGGAAGGGCTGAGAAAAGCCAAGATGTCCTATAACCCGGTTGACTTTGCAAGAAAATATCTTGTTTTGCAGAAAGATTTTAAAGGATGAGCCTATGATTGGTTATCTGAATGAAGAGGAAAAGAAGAGATCAGAAATATTGTGGAAACAGGCATTTCCGGAAGATTCCGAAAGCTTTGACCGGTACTATTTCTCAGAAAAGATGAGAGAAAACAGGGTGCTGGCAAAAACGGAAGATACAGAACTTGTGTCTATGGCTCACCTGAACCCTTACCTGGTTCAGGCGGGCGTCTGCGTCTGGCGGTCTGATTATATCGTGGGGGTGGCTACCCATCGGGACAAGCGCCACCGCGGCTATATGAGAGAGGTGCTGACGCGGATGATGCAGGACATGTATGAGGAAAAGATGCCGTTTTGTTTCCTTATGCCGGCAGATGAGAGAATTTATCTGCCGTTTGATTTTACCTATATATTCGATCAGCCCCATTGGAAGCTGAAAGAGGGAGCCCCGCTGGAACGCGTTTCTTTAGAAGGCTCCGGCAAAACCCCGGCAGAGCTGGCCGCGTTTATGGAAAACTGGCTGTCTGACCGCTATGAGGTGTACTGTAAGAGGGATGAAGCATATGTGAACATGCTTTTAAAAGAGCTGGACAGTGAAAACGGAGAGACGAATCTTTTGTATCACGGAACTCGTTTAGTTGGTATGGAAAGCCAGTGGGGAATTGATAAAAAGGAACAGAGGCTACTTTACTGCGAACCGGAATATGTGGAAGAGGAAAAAGAGGCTTCACCGGCCATTATGGCGCGGATCATCTGCATGGAGCGTTTTGTGGAGGCGGTATGTCTGAAAGAAAGCTGCCCGGAGGAAGAGATTACGGTCCGACTGGCAGTGGAAGATAAGTTTTTGCCGCAGAACCATGGAAGCTATCTGTGGCATCTAAATCATAAAGGGTCCTGCCTTGAAAAGGTGAGCGGTGAAATTTTGCAGCAGGATGAGGCGGAGGACTGCCCGGTAATTTCTGTGGGCCGCCTGACTGCCTGGCTGTTTGGGTATTCCAGGGAATGCGGGGCGGAATGGATGAGTAAGGTGAAAACTTTGGAAGGCGTTTTTCTGGATGAAGTGGTATAATTGAGTATAGTGTGATAATAGATAACAGAAAGGCGGGTATGATATGGCAGATTCAATGGAAACTTTGAAACAATGGATTGAAGAAAGCGGAAACATCGTATTTTTCGGCGGCGCAGGAGTATCCACGGAAAGCGGGATTCCCGATTTTCGAAGCGTGGACGGCTTATATAACCAGGAATACAAATATCCGCCCGAAACGATTATCAGCCACAGCTTTTACCGGAAAAATCCGGAGGAATTTTACCGTTTTTACAAGAGCCGCATGATATTTTCCGACGCGAAGCCCAATGCGGCCCACATTGCATTGGCTAAGCTGGAGCAGCAGGGCAAATTAAAGGCGGTGATCACCCAGAATATTGACGGACTCCATCAGGCGGCCGGCAGCCGGGAGGTGATGGAACTTCACGGTTCCATACACCGGAATTATTGTACCAGATGCGGCCAGTTCTATTCCCTGAAGGAGATTATGGAGATGGACGGGGTGCCGCGCTGTAAATGCGGCGGAATCATAAAGCCGGATGTGGTTTTATACGAGGAAGGGCTGGATCAGGACACGCTGAGCAAATCCGTGGGATATATTAACCATGCGGATATGCTGATCGTGGGAGGAACTTCTCTCACTGTATATCCGGCGGCGGGATTAATTAATTATTATAAGGGCAGTAAACTGGTTTTAATCAACCGGAGCGTTACGCCGTTGGACAGCCAGGCGGATCTGGTGATAAGCGGAAGTATTGGAGAAGTTTTAGGAAGCATTGTTGAATAAAAGGAGGACTTACATATGTATCAGGCAGAAACATCGAGATATGAAAACATGGAGTACAGGAGATGCGGTAGAAGCGGGCTGAAACTTCCTGTGATTTCTCTTGGTTTGTGGCAGAATTTTGGCCTGGAAAAACCGTTGGAAGATCAGAAAACCATTATATTTAAGGCATTTGACAGCGGAATTACCCATTTTGACCTGGCTAACAATTATGGAAGTCCGGCAAAGGGAAAAGCGGAAGAGAATTTCGGGCAGATATTAAAGGATGATTTATCGTCCTATCGTGACGAGCTGGTTATCTCTTCAAAGGCGGGCTATGATATGTGGCCGGGACCTTATGGAAACTGGGGTTCCAGAAAATATCTGACAGCCAGCCTGGATCAGAGTTTAAAACGCCTGGGTCTTGAGTACGTGGACATCTTTTACCACCACAGACCTGACCCGGAGACGCCGATTGAGGAGACGATGGGAGCGCTGTCAGACCTTGTAAAGAAGGGAAAAGCTCTTTATGTGGGCATCTCAAATTACAGTGATGAAGAGGCGAAAAAGGCCATAGCGGTTCTTAAAGAGAACAAAACACCATGTCTGATCCATCAGCCCAGATACAATATGTTTGAACGCTGGGTAGAGGACGGACTTTTGAATACACTAGAACAGGAAGGCGTGGGCTGCATCGCTTACAGCCCGCTGGCACAGGGAGCTCTGACGGACAAATATTTAAAGGGAATTCCCGAAGGATCAAGGGCCAGCCGCACCGGATCTACGGTTGCAGGCCGTTATCTGACAGAAGAACGCCTGGATCAGATCAAAAAGCTGAATGCGATTGCAGAAAACAGAGGACAGTCCCTGGCTCAGATGGCATTATCCTGGATTTTATCCCATAAAGGTCTGACTTCCGTATTGGTGGGAGCCAGCAGCGCCGGACAGCTGGAAAACAGCATCGCAGCGGTGGGTAAATTGTCATTTGAACAGGCAGAGCTTGACCGGATTGAAGCAATCATTGGCAAAGGCCCCGGATTATTAGCATAGGAGGTTGACAGATTATGCCCGGACAATGGGTTTATGAAGTAGGAGATATTGTGAAATTAAAAAAGCCGCATCCCTGCGGCAGCAATGAATGGGAAATCCTGCGCGTGGGCGCGGATTTCCGGTTAAAGTGCATGGGATGCAGCCATCAGGTTATGGTAGCCCGTAAACTGGTGGAGAAAAACACCCGGGGACTCAGGAAACCGGAACAAAATAATCTTTAAATTCCGTATAGATCAACTGGCCAAGCCGGGTTATGCCGCCGTAAAGGTGCTTCTTCATAAGAGGCTCAATTGCGGCGGTATCTTTACGCTCTAAAATGTCCAGAAGTTCTTCATGTTCTTCTATAATCTGTTCAAAATTCTTCATTTCCACAATATCCATCATGCGGAAACGGGAATAGTCGCTGTCCGTCTTCTGTATCATCTCCCAGATGTAATTTTTCTTTGTTTCTAAAAACCAGATGGAATGAAGTCTGCTGTCCAGCTCATAAAAATCTGCGGGTTCAAATGATCCGGAGATCAGCTTTCTGGATTCCCGCACCAGATGGCGCATCTTTTCTATGGAGAGCAGGTCGCAGATCTTGGTAAAATCCCGAAGCACCATGGTTTCCACGGCCAGGCGCTGATAGATCATCTGGTTTACGCTGTCCAGATCGAGGAGAGTGACTGTGGTTCCTTTATAAGGCGTGATGGTGACTAAGCCGTTCTCCTGGAGGCGCTGCAGGACGCCGCGGATGGGCGTGCGGGACACGTTGAAACGGGCGCAGAGTTCATTTTCGCTCAGCACCTTTCCTGGTTCCAGCGTCAGGTTAATAATTTCTTCTTCCAATATCTTGTAGATAGCATCGCTGTTTAGAGTATCCATAAATCCCCCTGTATTTTAACTGTGTTGTAATGCGATAATGACTAATTCGGGCGGATTAAAAACGCGCACCAGAAAATTGTTGCCCAGTCCGCGGCTGACAACCAGGTGCTTTCCTTCTTCTTCAAACAGGCCTCCGTCGTATTTGGGGAACAGGCTTAAATCGGGCGAAAGAAGTCCGCCAAGCCCGGGAATCCGTATGATTCCGCCGTGTATATGGCCGGATAAGGTCAGATCAGCGCCCCAGTCCCGGTAAGAAGGATAATAAAGCGGGTTATGGGACAAAAGTACGGTATAGCAGGAGTTATCAAAACTTCCAAGGGCATTTTCCGTATCTTCCGCCGAAAAATGGATTCCTTTTATATATTCGCCCAACGGATCTTTATAGTATACCATGGGAGTGACTAAACCGTATAACTTGAGAAATGCTCCTTTTCGGGAAATGGTGGTCCAGTTATTTTCCAGAATCCGGATTCCCATCTTCCTTAATTCCGAAAGAAGCCCGGAGAGCACATCCGCAGATAATGACTGCTCATGGTTTCCGGTTATATAGTAAACCGGATACCGTTTTACAAGGCGGCGGCACAGATCAATGAAGCCGGGCACCGCCCTGTCCTTTTCATCCGCCATATCGCCGGTCATGGCGATGAGATGAGGACGGGCCTCATCAATCCGGTTCAGAAGAAGCCGGTTATCCGGCCCGTACAGCGCTCCATGAAGGTCGGACAGATGGGCGATCCGGCAGCCGTTAAATTCCGCCGGAATACGTGGTGAATTAATTGTATAATGAACTGTTTGAAACAAAAATAGTCCTTTCGGGACAATGCGTCCGCTGTTTTTTGATTTAGGTTTATTATACAAAGTATTTTTGTCCGTTACAAGTGATTCGGAAGAAAAAGAAATAAGAGGGATGGCACAGAGCTGCGGTTTCCTGTCCCTGTGCTCTGATATCTGATCCGGCTCAGACAGCTTCCATGGCTGCATTCTGTTCCGGTTTTGGGCATGAAAGTGTCTGAAGGTGCGGAAAGCCGGAAATGCTGCAAAAAATTTTAATAAAGTGCTTGCATAATACCTGATGGGGGTATATAATAAACAATGTAAATATACCTGTATGGGGTATACGGATGCAAAAGGAGGCCGGAATGATGGAAGAAGGAATGAACTGCTGTCACAAAACAAAAGAGCGGACAGAAAAAGAATATAAGAGCCTGGTACACCGTTTGAACCGGATTGAAGGACAGATACGCGGGATCAAAAACATGGTGGAAAAGGACGCCTACTGTACGGATATACTGGTCCAAGTGGCTGCGGCTACCGCCGCTCTGAACAGTTTCAGCAAGGAATTGCTGTCCAGCCATATACGGACCTGCGTTGCAGATGATATCCGCAGCGGCAAGGATGAGACCATTGACGAACTGGTCGATACAATCCGGAAGCTGATGCGGTAATATAATCCCGGAATGGGATAGATGCGAGAACTGTCAGAGCGGCGGCAAGGGAAATACGGCAGCAGAAAGCATTGACAGAAAGACAACAACAGGAAAGGAGTAAATAGATGGAGCAATATAATGTAACAGGTATGAGCTGTGCGGCATGCAGCGCCCGCGTCGAAAAAGCGGTATCCAAAGTGCCGGGAGTTAAATCCTGTTCGGTCAGCCTGCTGACCAATTCCATGGGAGTGGAGGGCGACGCACCGGCAGAGGCCGTGATCCGTGCGGTCGAGGAAGCCGGATATGGGGCGGCTGCGAAACGTGCCGCAGCAAAGAGCGGGCCGGCGGCAGATGACGGTGATATGTTAAAAGACAGGGAGACGCCGGTATTAAAGCACCGTCTGGCTGCCTCCCTTGGATTTTTGATTGTCCTGATGTATTTTTCTATGGGACATATGATGTGGAACTGGCCGGTTCCTGCATTTTTCGCGGATAATCATGTGGCTATGGGGCTGCTTCAGCTGATTTTGACGGCCATTGTCATGGTTATCAATCAGAAATTCTTCATCAGCGGATTCCGGGGGCTTTTGCATAAAGCTCCGAATATGGATACGCTGGTGGCATTGGGTTCCGGCGCGTCTTTTGTATATAGCGTGTATGCGCTGTTTGCCATGACGGCCGCTCAGACCAGAGGGGATATGGCGGGAGTCATGGAATACATGCATGAGTTTTACTTTGAATCGGCCGCCATGATTCTGACTTTGATTACAGTCGGCAAGATGCTGGAAGCCCGTTCTAAGGGTAAGACCACAGATGCGTTAAAAAGCCTGATGAAACTGGCGCCTAAAACAGCAACTATTATAGAAGGCGGCAAAGAGGTGGAAGTTTCCATCGATCAGGTGAAAAAAGGCGATATTTTTGTAGTCCGCCCCGGTGAAAATATTCCGGTAGACGGAATTGTTCTGGAGGGCAGCAGCGCGGTCAATGAATCGGCTCTGACCGGAGAAAGCATTCCGGTGGATAAAGGCGCCGGGGATCAGGTATCGGCCGCCACCACCAACCAGTCCGGCTTCATCAAATGCCAGGCGTCCAGGGTTGGCGAAGACACCACCTTGTCCCAGATCATACAGATGGTCAGCGATGCATCGGCAACGAAAGCGCCAATTGCCAAGGTTGCGGATAAAGTATCGGGAATCTTTGTGCCTATCGTGATTGTGATCGCTGCGGTGACTATACTGGCCTGGCTGATCGCAGGCCAGAGCGTCGGTTTTGCGCTGGCACGGGGTATATCCGTTCTGGTAATAAGCTGTCCGTGCGCTCTCGGTCTGGCAACTCCGGTTGCGATTATGGTGGGCAACGGAATGGGAGCCAAGAATGGCACCATGTTTAAGACAGCCGTTTCCCTGGAAGAGACGGGCAAGACACAGATCGTAGCCCTGGATAAGACCGGAACGATCACTAGCGGAGAACCTAAGGTGACCGATATTATTCCGGCAAAAGGATTTACGGAAAAACAGCTTTTAGAGCTGGCGTCCGCATTGGAGAAGAAAAGCGAACATCCGCTGGCCAGAGCGGTTCTTACGCGGGCTGAGGAAGAGAAGATGGAAGCCAGGGAAGTAACCGATTTTCGTGCGCTTCCCGGTAACGGATTATCCGCAGTTTTGGACGGCGCTGTGCTTTGCGGCGGAAACTTTACTTTTATCAGCAGCCAGGCAGAGGTGACTGAGGAGATGAAGCGCAGGTCGGAGCAGCTGGCAGAGGAAGGCAAGACCCCGTTATTTTTCAGTAAAGACGGCAGTATGGCCGGCGTCATAGCCGTAGCCGATACCATAAAAGAAGATAGCCCTCAGGCAGTAAAAGAGCTTCAGAACATGGGAATCCATGTAGTGATGCTGACTGGCGATAATGAGCGGACGGCCAGGGCTGTGGGAAAACAGGCCGGTGTGGACGCGGTGATTGCCGGCGTGCTCCCAGAAGGAAAAGAAAATGTGATCCGGGAACTGAAGAAAAAGGGCAAGGTGGCCATGGTGGGAGACGGCATCAACGATGCGCCCGCCCTCACCAGAGCGGATATCGGTATCGCCATCGGAGCAGGAACGGATATTGCTATCGACGCTGCCGATGTGGTGCTGATGAAGAGCCGCCTGAGCGATGTTCCGGCCGCCATCCGCCTGAGCCGGGCCACATTAAGAAATATTCACGAGAACCTGTTTTGGGCGTTCTTTTACAATGCGGTGGGAATACCGCTGGCAGCAGGCGTATGGTTCCCGTTATTCGGATGGAAACTGAATCCCATGTTCGGGGCGGCGGCCATGAGCTTATCCAGCTTTTGTGTGGTCACCAATGCGCTCCGGCTTAATTTCTTCAAAATGCATGACGCATCAGGGGATAAAAAAATAAAAGCAAAAAGAAAGGAAGAAAAAATTATGGAAAAAACAATGAAAATCGAAGGAATGATGTGCGGACACTGTGAGGCCAGAGTGAAAAAGTGCCTGGAAGCGCTGCCGGAAGTAAATGAAGCCGTAGTGAGCCATGAAGCCGGAACCGCAGTGGTAACCTTGAATTCACAGATAGAGGATGATGTTTTGAAAAAAACAGTGGAAGATCAGGATTATAAAGTGCTGTCCATTGAGAACAGCGGCAAATAAAATGTAACAGTTCAGCATTCCGATGCTTTAGCCGGCTTCGGAAGGCTGAACTGTTATAATAAAATCAAAAAATCCCTGAAAAATGCTTGATTTTATGGACAAAGTTTGATAAAATGAATATTCGTGACATATAAATTCCTTGCTCCTGAAACTGAAAGCAGGGGCCAGAGACCACAAGGAGGTTAAAAGCATGAACAAATATGAATTAGCAGTTGTTCTTAGCGCAAAACTCGATGATGAAGAAAGAGCAGCAGCACTTGAAAAGGTAAAAGGATATATTGCCCGTTTCGGTGGTACTGTAACTAACGTTGATGAATGGGGTAAGAAGAGATTAGCTTACGAAATTCAGAAGATGAAAGAAGCTTTCTATTATTTCATCCAGTTTGAGTCTGATTCCAATTGTCCTAACGAAGTGGAAGCACACGTTCGTATTATGGAGCAGGTTATCAGATATTTATGCGTAAGACAGGATGCATAATAGAAGATAAGAAAGAGTGATCGTATGAATAGAGTTATCCTTATGGGTAGATTGACAAGAGATCCTGAAGTGAGATATTCTCAGGGCGAGCGTTCTATGGCAATTGCAAGATATACTCTTGCCGTTGACAGAAGAGGCCGCAGAAGCCAGGACGGCGGCGAACAGACAGCAGACTTTATCAATATCGTAGCATTTGACAGAGCCGGAGAATTTGCAGAAAAGTACTTCCGCCAGGGTATGAGGGTTTTAGTTTCAGGAAGAATTCAGACTGGTAGCTATACCAACAAAGATGGTCAGAAAGTTTATACGACTGACATTATTGTAGACGATCAGGAATTTGCTGACAGCAAGGGCGCTGCTTCCGATATGGGCGGCGGCGGATACCAGCAGCCGGCAGCCAGACCAGCGCCATCCAGCGCAATTGGTGATGGATTTATGAACATTCCGGACGGAGTTGAAGACGAAGGACTTCCGTTCAATTAATACCTATATTCGAAGAAGGAGGTAACATCAATGGCATTCAATAGAAATGATAAAGCTGACGGTTCTAAGATGAGAAGAGGCGGCGGTATGCGCAGAAGAAAAAAAGTTTGCGTATTCTGCGGCGATAAGAACGGCGTAATCGATTATAAAGATGTAAACAAATTAAAAAGATATGTATCTGAGAGAGGTAAAATTCTTCCTAGAAGAATCACAGGAAACTGTGCAAAACATCAGAGAGCTCTTACAGTAGCAATTAAGAGAGCACGTCATATCGCTTTAATGCCTTACACAATGGAGTAAGATCCTTATTCTATAAGGGCTTTGAGTGTTGGTTTTGCTCAAATGTTTACTCATAGTGTGAATAAAATATGATTTTATAAATGACCTTATATGAAAATATGAGGTCATTTTTTGTGCTTTCGGCGGTATATGTTTCTAATAGGTGTAAAATGATATAAAAAACCTTCCAGACAAAATCTCAATCCAGCATTCGTGAATTTACGGATACAGGTTATTGAAGGAAGAAAAGAACCGAGAAGGGTACAAAGAAAAAACGAGGCAAGGGACAGGATGTGATGATAGAATTAGATATAAACTGCAAATTGCCGATATTGGTTTATATACCTGTGATTATTTGATATAATCAAGCTATCAATGAATGCGGGGAGGCGGGAAATTGTCAGAGAAAAAAGAGCGGTGGATACTGGCAGTTGTTCTGCCTATGATAGTGATTTTGATGCTGGCGTTATGGGGGATTAAGCCGCGCCTAGATGAAATCACAACTGTAACCTCTGCAGACGGCATATGGGATTTGACGGATTACGCCCTTGACCAAAGGGTGACTAGACTTACCGGTTCCGTTGAATATGTACCAAACGCTCTGCTTACCCCGCAGGCTTTTTCTGAGAATGCTTTATTAAGAGACAATAAAATCCTGCTGGGACAGCCTGGCAATGAGATTCCGTATGCCACCAGCCGGATGCGGATAAAGGCTCCGAAAGGCAGCTATTTTATCTGCGGGTACAGCGTGGACTTTGCCAGCCGGATGTATGCCAATGGGGAGTTGCTGTTTGAAGCCGGCGTTCCGGGCGACAGCCGGGAAAATACTGCGCCGGGCGTGGAATTCTATGTGCTTCCGGTATCGCCGGACGAAAATGGAGAGATTGTTATTGTGCAGCAGGCGTCCAATTTCACCCATAAAGACGGGGGAACCCATGGAACTCTCTACATCGGCATGCCGGAGCAGATCAACCGGTATGCAGTCCGTAATCTCTGGCCGGAAGTAGTGCTCATGGGATGCTATCTTTCTCTGTTTGTCGTACATCTGATCCTCTATTTGATGATGCGTGGCTACAGGCCTAATTTCCTGTTTGCTTTGTACTGCCTAACATGGTTTGTCCGTACAGGAGTGACCGGACAACGGATATTTAGCGTGATATTGCCGCAGCTGCCGTGGACGGCAGTGTTCCGGCTGGAATATTTAACGATGCCGTTAAGCGGTATTTTGCTTGTTTGGCTTCTATATCTGCTATTTCCGGGTGTGCTGCAAAAATGGTTTCCTCCGGCTGTCACTATATTATGCGGTTTATTCGCAGCTGTTGATCTGTTCGGTTCCACATTGTTTATGTCCTATACTACAGTCTGGCGTATCGTGATTCTGGTGCTTATCGGCATATATTTTTTTGTCCGCCTGTTTTTGAGCTGGCAGAGGCCGGACCCGGGACAGTCTGCCGTATTGTCGGGATTTGCATTTTTGGTGTTTGCAGCCATATGGGATATGATGTACCATCGTGATATGTTCATGGCTCCGGCCCTGCGCTTTGCGATTTCGGAGATGGCAATGGCGGTGTTCGTCCTATTTTCCATGACAGCTATGTTTTTTGGTACCATGCGGGAGGTGCGCCGCGCCAGAGAGAGGGAGGAGCGCATGGCCGCTGAAAAGGAGATGCTGGCGGAGATGAATCGAATGAAAAATCAGTTTTATACGGAAATATCCCACGAAATGAAAACTCCTTTAACGGTTATATCTGTCAATGCGCAGTTCGCGGCCCAGAACATTAAGGCCGGTGTGGTGGATGAAGAAACAGTTACCGATCTGACCGCTATTTCGGCCGAAGCCAGGCGGTTGTCGGAAATGGTCACAGGCCTTGTGGATCTTGGCCGAATGCAGGGAACCGTATCCGGGAGAACGGAACTGTCTCTTGAGTCTTTAGTGGCGGAAACGGTGCGCATTTATCAATCCATGTTTGCCCGGCGGGCAAATACCCTGACAGCAGAACTTGAACCGGACATACCCGTTGTGGAGGGCAGCACCGACCAGATTGTTCAGGTTCTGATCAATCTTCTCAGCAATGCCAACAGACATACAAGAAACGGCAAGGTAGTGGTCAACGCGGAAGTTTTGAATGACCAGGTACGGATCAGCGTTTCGGATAATGGAAGCGGCATCAGCGCGGAACTGCTTCCGCACGTATTTGACCGGTTCTGGCGGGGCGAGGGAGGCGGAACCGGTTTGGGGCTTACCATATGTAAAACAATAATAGAAGAACATGGCGGCGAAATTGGAATAGAGAGCGAAGAGCACAGGGGGACAAGGGTTTGGTTTACTCTTCCGGCGATGAAAGGGGCGGGACATGAAAGAAACGGGGATAATTCTCCTGGTAGAAGATGACAAAAATATTCAGCGGATTAACCGTCGGATTTTGGAACGGGAAGGATTCACGGTACTGTGTGCCGCAACCATAGGGAAGGCATATGAGCTTCTTCAAAAGCATTCGCCGGATGTTCTGGTGTTGGACATTATGCTTCCGGATGGAAGCGGGCTGGTTTTTTGTGAAAAAATCCGTTCTGCTACTCCAGCGCCGGTACTGTTTCTGACAGCACTGGATGAAAAGAATGAGATTATTGAAGGGCTTGTTGCAGGCGGCAATGACTATATTACAAAGCCTTATGATGTGGACGAATTTGTGGCCCGCGTTAAAACCCAGCTCCGCCTTGTGCGCATGAATCGTCAAACAATGGAACACACAAAAACTTTGACGAGGGGGCCTTTGGTTCTGGATACAGTAGCGCTGCGGGTCTTTTTAAACGGCAGCGATATGAGGCTTTCTGCCAGGGAATTTTCCGTTCTGCTGTATCTTTTAAAAAATGAGGGAAAAACCCTTCCGGCGGAGGAAATCTATGAAGAGATCTGGAAACAGCCCATGTCCGGAGATGCTAATGCTCTTTGGAAATGTATGTCGCGGCTAAAGAATAAACTGGCGGCTTCAGAAGGCAGAATATCTTTAATGAATTTTCGAAATGAGGGCTATCTGTTAGACATTTTGGACGACGGGCTGGAAAATAAGTGATATAAGAGTGACGGTATAACGCGAACCTGACATTTTGGTAAGGTTCGCGTTTTTTTCGTTTTTTTCTGTTATGCTGAATCTGAGAAAGGAGGAGGCGTATGGAAAAAGAACATTCACAGATAAGGTTTGAGGTGTGTATAGAGGATTACCGCAATTATACATGGCAGGGAAAATTGACAACAGAGGGTCGTGTGATTGAGTTTAAAAGTGATTTAGAACTGCTGCTCACCATAGATAAACTGGTGAGTAATAGGATGTGAAAGGCCTTTCTGCAGTTTCACTATTAAAAAAGGAGGGAGGCCAGTTAATGAAACTTTATACAGGTATCGCTGGACAGTCTCAGGTCTTATGTCATCAAGAGAGCGCAGTTCGTAATGAACGGTTCGTCGGGGAATGTTTAAAAAGGATAAGCGCGGCTTCAGATGCGGAAGAAGGACTGCGCCAGCTTCTTTGTTTTTTAGGGGAGAAGCTGGAATGCGACCGGGTATACGTGTTTGAGGAGATCGACCGGCAGCATATTTACAACACATACGAATGGTGTAGGCCGGGAATCTCATCCGGTATTGAAGAACTCCCTTATGTGACAAAAAAAGACTTGTTTCCCTGGTATGGGCGGTTGGCAGGTGGAGGGAACATCATCGAATCGGATGTGGAAATGCTTAAAAAAAGTGATCCATTAATTTATGAATTTTTACAGTTTCAGGAAATCCACTCCATCATTCTGAGCCCTATGATGGTCCAGGGAAAGATATACGGTCTTCTGGGGGCGGATAATCCTCCGCCGGAAAACCTCAGACATATTTCGGTGCTGTTCGATTTGCTGGCATATTTCGTATATTCTCTGGTCAGCCAAAGGGAATTGTCAAGGCTCAGAGAGATCCGCAACTCTGTTCAGAAAACCAGAACTGCCGAATCCAGGCATGTGGGAAAGACCGTTTTGCTGGTAGACGACAGCCCGGAGCTGCTTCGCCTGAATGAACGAGTCCTTCGTCCGGATGGTTATACTATTATGAGTGCGAAGTCACTGCAGGAAGCCGGTGCGCTGCTTAAAAAATCTTCGCCGGATGTCATTGTTTTGGATATTGATCTGTCGGATGGAAACGGACTGAGCTTTTGCAGAGAACTGCGCAGCAGAGCTGACATTCCGGTGGTATTTCTTACGGCCCACTCCGATGCGCGAACTGCGCGGGAAGGGATAGAGGCCGGAGGCTGCGCATTTCTGACTAAGCCTTATCAAATGGAGGATTTACAGAAAGCGGTGTCTGATGCGGTGGATGGAAAAAACAGCTCCAAAATATGAAAAATAAATTTGAATTTTCAATTAGCTGTTAGCCGGATTGATCAAATCCAATTCCAGCTTGTTGAAGCTGTTAATAATATGCTTTTTAAAGGTGAGCAGCATCTTAGGCATAAATTTTTCTTTGTGGTAAACGATATAAAAATCCTGTTTCATATTTAAAAAAGGAATGGCTTTAAATTCACCGCTTTTCAGCCTTTTTCGGACAGAAAGCTTAGATAATACTCCCACTCCGTGTCCTGCCGCCACCGCATTTTTAATTGCCTGTGTATTATGGCAGATCCAGGTGGGATTCCACTGGATGCCCAGTTCTTTTGTCACCTTTTCAAACTGTATTCTGGTTCCGCTTCCGGGTTCTCGGATGATAAAGTCTGCGGTTTCTAAATCACGTACCGTGATGGTCTCCATTTGGTAAAAAGGATGTTTATGGCTGTAGACAGCCACCACGTCGGCTTCCATAAACTGTTCCGTAATCAGCACCGGGTTATCGATATAGCCTTCGATAAGAGCGATATCAATATCATTATTTAATAATAAATCTTGCACGCGTTGGGTATTTTCGATATAAACACGGTATTGAATATCAGGATAAAGAACTTTAAAAGAAGAAATGATGTCGCTTAATACACTGGTGCCAACAGTGACGCTGGCCCCGATTCTGATTAAGTCATTGGTAGCGGTATGCCGGATCTCGCTGTCAATTTTGTCATATGTATCAACCAGATAGATAGAATGGTGGTAAATTGTTTTGCCCGCTTCTGTTAAATAGAGTTTCTTATCAAGTCTTTCAAATAATTTCACTCCATACCAGTCTTCCAGTTCTCCGATCGTTTTACTGATTGATGGCTGAGATACGTGCAGAATTTTCGATGCTTGTGTCATATTCATATGTCTACAGACTTCATTGAAAACCCGAAAGTGTCGAATTGTCATTGTAAAACCTCCTAATAGTTTATCCATTGGTAATTTGGGCAGCTGCATATCTTGATGTAAAAAATTATAATGATAACATAAAATAATCCCATTTTTAAAGTATAACGATAAATGGCAGAGCAATCATTGTTTTGTCTAAAAGATTAATTATAGAAATTATATTACATTAAATATAGCATTTCAAGTTGTTAAATAATGGTATAATATTCTATTTTAGTGCACATTTTGCATAATAAACCCTGATTTTGATGAAAATAATTGACTTTAATAACCAATTGGTTATCTGTCCGATTCGGTTTATGTATTTTACAAAGTACAATCCGGTGTTTATAATGAAACCATAAGCAGAGAGATAATAATTCAGATGAAAAGGAGACAGAGAAATGCCGGAAGTAGTGACGATTGGAGAGACTATGGTGGTTTTTGACAGCCTGAATGCTACCAGGCTGAGATATAGTTACAACTTTGAATGCCATACCGGCGGCGCTGAAACGAACACTGCAGTCGCATTGACTCGGTTAGGACATACGGCCGGCTGGATCAGCAGATTGGGCGAGGACGAGTTTGGTTATAAGATTTTAAACCAGTTTCGGGGAGAGGGCGTGGATGTAAGCCAGGTTCAGATGTCGGATCAGGAAGTAACAGGCATTTTCTTCCGTCAGAGGCTGGATAACGGTGAAAGTAAAAACTTTTATTATCGGAAAGGATCGGCGGCCAGCGCCATGACTCCGGATATTCTGAATGAAGATTATATAAAAAATTCAAAAATTATGCATATTTCGGGAATTACTCCGGCAATCAGCGAAAGCGCGGCACGTACAGTGGAGAGGGCTATGCAGATTGCAAAAGAAAACAACATTTTAGTGGCATTTGATCCGAATCTGAGATTAAAGGTGTGGACGTTGGAGGAAGCGAAAAAGACCCTTGACCGGTTAATGGCATATGTGGATATTGCGCTGCCGGGAGTGGAAGAAGGGGAGCTGCTGTATGGGACTTCTGATCCGGATAAGATCGCTGCGGCCGTTAAAAACTATGGTGTTAAAACGGTTATTGTAAAAGTTGGAGCTGATGGCTGTATTGGATACGAAGGAAATAACAGAGAGGTTTCTTCCGGTTTTAAGGTGAAAAAAGTAGTTGATGCATTTGGCGCAGGAGATGCTTTTGCAGCCGGTATTTTGGCCGGGACCTTGGAAGGGCGTTCTTTGGGAGAGCGTATGAAGTTAGCAAATGCGGTCGGCGCTATGACGGTTACGGTAAAGGGTAATATTGAGGCATTCCCGATGAGAAAGGAAGTCGAAGATTTTATCAGCGGCAGTACGGGGATTAATCGATAACATAAAAATTATATGTGCAATTAAGGAGGAAAAGGAATGGATGTCAAGAAGTTTTCAGGAGTTTACCCGGCGGTTATCACCCCATTTACAGAGGAAGGCAAAGTGGATGTAGGGAAACTTACAGATTACATTGCGTATCTCGTGGATAAGGTGGACGGTTTATTCGTAGGAGGATCTTATGGTTCCGGCCCGATAATGACCGTGAGCGAGAGAAAGACGGTTGCAGAAACCGTAATGAAAGTGGCAAAAGGAAAAGTCCCGGTGATCTTTATGATCGGATGCACGGATACCAACAGCACCATAGAGCTGGCAAAGCATGCGGAATCGGTAGGAGCCGATGCGGTAGCAGCGGTAACGCCCTGCTATTACCGCCATACGAAGGATGTTATTATCCAGTACTATAAGGACTTAATCGCAGCAACCAGTCTTCCGGTCATCGCATACAACAATCCAAAGTATTCCAATTTCTGCATTACCGGAGACCTGTTAAAGGAGTTGGCGGATATCGGGCTGCAGGGAGTAAAAGACAGTTCTGCGGATATCGCATTATTCTATGATTATATGGCAAAAGTGGACAATGACGGTTTCTTATTCCTGATCGGATCTCAAACTCATCTGGTTCCAGCGGTAGTAGGCGGAGCGCATGGAGTGGTATCCGGATTATCCAATGCATTCCCGGGATTTATTAAGGAAATCTATGAGAACTGTAAATCAGGCAACTTCCAGAAAGCGAGAGATATGCAGCTGAAAGCGAATCTTCTCCGCTCCGTAACAGGAGATGGAATCCCTGTTCCATTCTATCATGCGGTACTGCCGATGCTGGGAGTGGATATCGGAGTTCCGAAAAAGCCGTTCCTTCCGAGAAGTGAAGCTGAGGTAGAGAGAATCAGAAAAGCGTTAGTTGAGACTCAGATGATCATAGGTTAATTTTTTTTGAAGAAAATACATAATACAATATACAATGTTCATAAAAAGGAGGAAAATGAGATGGATATCAAGAAATTTTCAGGAGTTTACCCGGCGGTTATCACCCCATTTACAGAGGAAGGCAAAGTGGATGTAGAGAAGCTTACAAACTACATTGCATATCTCGTAGATAAGGTGGACGGTTTATTTGTAGGAGGTTCTTATGGTTCCGGTCCGATTATGACTGTGAGCGAGAGAAAGACGGTTGCAGAAACCGTAATGAAAGTGGCAAAAGGAAAAGTCCCGGTGATCTTTATGATCGGATGCACGGATACCAACAGCACCATAGAGCTGGCAAAACATGCGGAATCGGTGGGAGCCGATGCGGTAGCAGCGGTAACGCCCTGCTATTACCGTCACACAAAGGATGTTATTATCCAGTACTATAAGGACTTAATCGCAGCAACCAGTCTTCCAGTCATCGCATACAATAATCCAAAGTATTCCAATTTCTGTATTACCGGAGACCTGTTAAAGGAGTTGGCGGATATCGGACTGCAGGGAGTAAAAGACAGTTCTGCGGATATCGCATTATTCTATGACTATATGGCAAAAGTGGACAATGAAGGTTTCTTATTCCTGATCGGATCTCAAACTCATCTGGTTCCTGCAGTAGTAGGCGGAGCGCATGGAGTGGTATCTGGATTATCCAATGCATTCCCGGGATTTATTAAGGAAATCTATGAGAACTGTAAATCAGGCAACTTCCAGAAAGCGAGAGATATGCAGCTGAAAGCCAATCTTCTCCGCTCCGTAACGGGAGATGGAATCCCTGTTCCATTCTATCATGCGGTACTGCCCATGCTGGGAGTGGATATCGGAGTTCCGAAAAAGCCGTTCCTTCCGAGAAGTGAAGCTGAGGTAGAGAGAATCAGAAAAGCATTAGTTGAGACTCAGATGATTATCGGCTGATGAATCACAGAGTTTTGAGAGCGTTCTTCGAGCCTGTTGCCCATATCCATTGTTTTACCTGAATCTGAGGTTGACGATGCATACGTTATGCGTCTTTGTAAATGCCTTGGAGGTTGGCATAGAATACCCCTGTCCTGACTGATTATGTCATTTGAACGGTATTTTCGCTGAACCTCTGGGGCATTTTTAAATCCTTTGATATGTGATGACGAAGATCGCTAACTTAATGGTTATGTAGGTAATAACATTTAGGTATTGGAAGATTAGAAAAATCTATAGTACGATATGTATAATAAATGAAGCAAAAATATGAAAAAATATACAAAATAAACAAAAACAAAAAGAAGCAAAAGCGGTCACAGGGAGAACGGTATGGGAGAATACGAAAGAAGATTGTCTGAGTTAAAACAGGAAACAGAAGAGATTCATTTTAAAAGGTTTTTGGCGGAGGATGCCTATAAACTGGGAAACCGGATGGTACAGGCGGCTATGGATAAAGGGGTTGATCTGGCGGTGATGATACGGGTGAACCAGAAGATGATGTTCTATTTCGCTTTCGACGGAACCGATTTAAATCATGAACGGGCGGTTATCAGAAAATCAAATGTGTCGGATGCGTTCCGATGTCCATCTCTCAAAATCTTTTATGAACTGCAGCAGAGCGGGTTAACGATTAAAGACAGAGGGCGGGATCCCATGGAATATCTGGCGCTGGGGGGCGCAGTTCCCATTTATGTGGAACAGGCGGGGATCATTGGAACCATTTGTGTCTCCGGTATGAGCCATTTTGAAGACCATCAATTTGCAGTGGACTGTATAAAAGGATATCTGGCCGGAAGTATTTGAGTTTATGGAGGTGGCGGAATGATAGGAAACTTTATCACATCGGTTTTATTGCTGATCTTGTCGGGGGTTATCTATGCAGAGAGTTCAAAAATGCCAAACCTTGGCGGCATGACTTTGGCGGGTCCCGGATTTTTCCCAAAGTGCTGCGCAGCTTTCTTTACATTTGCAGCGGTGGTACTTATCATACAGGAAGTTTATAAGATTATAACGGTGAAAACAGGGGATACGGCTTATGCCAAAGCGGAACTTAAAAAGGCTGTTGATCTGAAGGAAACCATAAAAAATAATTTGTCCGGCGTTTTTAGGATGACAGTAATACCCATATTGATGGTGTTATACGGAATTTCGCTGCGCGGCATTGGATTTGAGATTTCCACATTTGTATTTCTTATAGCCAGTATGGCAGTCTGCGGAGAACGCAGTTGGAAGCGGCTGCTGCTGATTCCAATAGCTGCAATCATTGTTGTCTATCTGTTGTTTATTAAATTCCTCAGAGTGGCAATACCTACCAGTTTTTTGTAAAACGTTGAGAGAGGAGAAAAGAATATGGCGGCAAATATTACGATGGTTTTATCAACGATATCATTTTCGACTATTATCTTGACGTTTGTGGGCGTGGTGCTGGGAATTGTTGTGGGTTCTATACCGGGGCTGACTGCTACGATGGCAGTAGCGGTTTTGACCTCTTTTACTTTTGGTATGGAATCTTCAAAGGCCATTGCCATGCTTTTGGGGATTTTTGTAGGCGGCGTTTACGGAGGTTCTATCTCAGCTATTCTGATGAAAATTCCCGGTACGTCATCCGCTGTTATGACGGCGCTGGACGGTTATCCTATGGCCAAGAGGGGAGAGGGCGGAAAGGCAATCGGCATCTCCACGGTATCCTCCTTTTTCGGAGGAATTGTGAGCTGTATCTTTCTGATTATTGGATGTTCGGCGATTGCCGGTCTGGCAGCGAAGTTTTCTTACCCTGAATATTTTGTGATTGCGGTTTTTGGTCTGTGCGTGATTTCAAATGTATCTTCAGATTCTTTATTAAAGGGGCTTTTAGGGGCTATTTTGGGAATCTTTATCACCACTGTGGGAATGGACAACTTGACGGGAATCACCCGGTTTACCATGGGTTCCAGAAATCTGATAAGCGGAATCGGTATGGTGCCCGCGTTGATCGGATTGTTTGGAGTTTCTGAAATATTAAACCAGTTGTTCAATATGAAAAACGGAGAGGTGAAACAACAGGAGATCGGCAGGACATTTCCGGGATGGGGCGTAATAAAAAGAATCAAGTTTATATTGATAAAATCTTCTATTATTGGGACTTTAATCGGAGCTCTTCCGGGAGCAGGAGGGCCGATTGCAGCTTTTGTGGCTTATAACAGCGCAAAGAACGGATCAAAAGAACCTGAAAAATACGGAACCGGTATTCCGGAAGGAATTGCGGCGCCTGAGTGTGCCAATAACGCCACTGTCGGCGGTGCGCTCATTCCGATGCTGGCGCTGGGGGTGCCGGGGGACGGAGTTACGGCAATTATTATGGGAGCATTTGCGATTCACGGGCTAAGACTTGGACCGATGATCTTTAAAGAAACTCCTGATATTGTATACAGCGTCTATGTATATACGATTATTGCCAATATCTTTATGCTGATCGTTGGATTAACGGCGGCTAAGTATTTTGCGAGACTGATCAATACGGATAAAAAGATATTGATCCCCATTATTTTGATGGCGTGTGTCGTGGGATCTTTTGCATCTTCCAATAAAGTGTTTGACATCTATGTTATGACAATTTTTGGCATTCTGGGATTTCTGATGGATAAAGTCGGCATTTCCACGTCGGCGTTTATTCTGGGGCAGGTACTGGGAACACTGGCTGAGGTGAATTTCCGGTCGGCGCTTACGCTTTCCAAGGGAAGCTATAAGATATTCTTCCGGCCGATTCCCATGGTATTCTGGGTTTTGACCATAATAATGGTGGTGGTTCCCAAGATAAGAAAAGCGTTGAAAAACAAAGCAGAGAAGGAAAAAAACAGCGCGGCGGGGTAAAACGCGCGGAAATGAGGGTAAAATGAAAAAAAGTATTGGTTTGGCGGTAGGAATTATGGCAGCGGTTATGGGATTGATGTCCGGTTGTTCGAAAGCTCCGGAGGCGGCCCCATCAACAGCCGGAAATACGGCGGCACAGTCTTCTGAAGCAAAGACAGAGGCTGCAAAGTCAGAATTTCCCAAGAGCAAGATAGAACTGATTATTCCTCAGGGAGTGGGCGGAGGAAGTGATTTGATTGCCAGAGTGCTGGTGTCCCAGGTGGAGAAGGATCTGGGGGTTCCGGTTGTGTGCACCAATGTGGAGGGCGGTTCCACGTCCCTCGGACTGCAGCAGCTGGCGGATTCTGACCCGGATGGGTATACCATCGCCATGACGATGACAAACCTTGCCACCCTAAATGCGCTTGGATATTCTGAACTGTCATATGAAGATTTCACGTCTATCTGTGGAGCTAATTTTGATGCCCCTACGGTTATGATCCGCAGCAATGACGACCGGTTTACAGATCTTTCGGGGATTGTGGAGTATGCAAAAGCTCATCCCGGCGATTTGAGCTGGGGAACCGGAGCAGCAGGCGGAATGTGGCACCTGGCCATTTTGAAGTTCTGTAAAGTGGCCGGCATTGAGGTCAATGTGGTTCCCAACGCAGGAGGCGGTACTGGTGTGGGTCTGACCCTTGCAAACGGCGATATTGATGTAGCAGTATTCAGTCCGGTGGACTGTATTTCACAGATCGATTCGGGAGAGATCATTCCGGTTGCAGCGCTTACGGATGTCCGCATGGAAAGCTATGCAGATGTACCCACATCTGTGGAATTGGGCTGGGATTGTTCGGTTTACTCTACCAGAGGTTTTGTGGCGCCGAAGGGAACTCCGGACGATGTGATTGCCGTATTGGAAGCTTCCTTTAAAAAGGCGGTGGAAAGTGATGAATTTAAAGATTTTATTAAGAACCAGCAGTCCAATATTATGTGGAGAGACGCTAAGGAATATGAGGAATGGATGAAGGAAGAAGTGGATACCTATGTTCCGATTCTGGAAGAAGCAGGACTGGCGAAATAAGATAGAAGGAGGCGCGGGAATATGAGTTTTAAATTGTATATCAATGGGCAGTTAGTGGAAGGAAAAGGCGTGGAGAGAACAATCAGCAATCCGGGTACGGGAGAAACCGTTGCGGTCATTAAATGCGCCAGCAAAGAACAGACGTTGGAAGCTCTTGACGGAGCCCAGGAAGCATTTAAAACATGGTCCCGTATGTCCTTGACGGAAAGGGGACAGTGGATCGGAAAGCTGAAAAAGGCTCTTTTTGCCCAGAAAGAGGAATTGGTGGATATTCTGTCTATGGAGACGGGCAAGCCCTTGTTTGCGGCGGCGAGAGGGTTCAATGTGCTGGTGGATGCACTTGACTTTTATTATGAAGAAGCAAAGCGTTTTACCGGGATCACGATTCCAGACTATAACAGCAGCAATGCTTCTTATCATACGAACGCGTACCGCCCAAAAGGCGTTATGGTAGGCCATCTGTCCTGGAATATGCCTCTTCTCAATATTGGAGCAAAACTTGGACCGACCCTGGCATCGGGATGCACCTGTGTTTTAAAACCAGCCTCCCTAACCCCTCTTTCTGCCTTAAAGGTGGGTGAAATTGCCGAATCAATACATTTTCCCAAAGGTGTATTCAACATCGTGACAGGGCCGGTAAATGATGTGGCGACGGTGCTGAATTCAAGTCCGATTCCCAGGCTGATTACACTGATCGGTTCATCGGAAACCGGAAAACAGGTGATCCGCGATTCCTGTAATACGATAAAATCCTACTCTCTGGAATTGGGCGGAAATGCTCCTGCCATCGTGATGCCGGATGCAGATTTGGAAAAGGCAGCGAATTTCATTGCATCCCTTAAAATGAATAACTGCGGTCAGATCTGTACCTGCGTAAACCGCGCTTTGGTGCACGAAGACGTGGCAGACGAGTTTGTGGAAATTGTCAAAAAACAATTTGAAGCATGTAAACTGGGCTGGGGCCGGGAAGAGGATGTCACTATGGGGCCTTTGATTACAAGAGGTGACAGAGACCGGGTTCTGGGACTGATCAGTGACGCTGTTGCCCACGGTGCCAATCTGGTATGCGGCGGAGAAATTCCTGAGGATAAATCATCAGGCAATTATCTGACGCCGGCCCTTCTTACCGGATGTAATAATCAGATGGAACTATGCAGAAAAGAAATCTTCGGCCCTGCACTGCCTGTAATTACCTTTAAGACTTTAGAGGAGGCAATTGAAATAGCTAATGATACGGAATACGGACTTTCCGCCTATGCTTACACCCAAAATCTGCATGATGCATTCCTGCTGACGGAGAATCTGGAAGCGGGCGAAATCATCATTAATGTATGGGGCGGCGGCTCTCCCCTTCCATATGCCCATGGCGGCGTGAAGGAAAGCGGAATCGGAAAGGACTGGTCCACCATATCATTATCAGAATATTATGATGTAAAACGGATTACCATGACACCGTAAGACGGTTCCCCGTATAGGGGGAGAAAGAAGGATTGACGATGAGGGTTTTAATTATCGGAGGCGTAGCAGCGGGAACTAAGGCGGCGGCCAAGCTGAAGAGAGAGGATCGAAGTGCAGAAGTTACCATTCTTACAAAAGGCAGCGATATCTCGTATGCCGGCTGCGGACTGCCCTATTATGTGGGAAATGTAATACAGCGGAAAGACCAGCTGATTGTAAATACGCCTGAAAGCTTCAGCGGCCTGACCGGGGTTACTGTGCTCACCGGAATGGAAGCGGTGGCTGTAAACCGGGAGCAGAAGACGGTGACGGCCGTATCGGAGAAAACGCAGGAAAAGAGCGTATTCGCCTATGATAAATTGGTGATAGCATCCGGGGCATCTCCGGTAAAATTGCCTGTAGAAGGGGTGAATTTGCCGGGAGTGTACTTTATGCGGACGCCTGATGATGCGGCTGCACTTAAAGAAGCCGTGGAAGCGGGCAAAATTAAGCGGGCAGTGGTGGCCGGCGGAGGGTTTATCGGCCTTGAAATTGCGGAAAATCTGGCGGCTCAGGGCGTGAAGGTATCGGTTTTGGAGATGGCTGATCACATTTTACCGGGTTTTGATCCTGAGATGGCCGCTTATGTGGAACGGCATCTGGCGGATAAGGGAATCATGGCATTTACCGGAACAAAATTGGTGGGTATTCTGGGCAGCGGTCATGTGGAAAAGGTTCAGACCGGAAAACGGGCCATGAAGGCGGATGCGGTAATTCTATCCGTGGGAATACGGGCTAATACAGGCTTTTTGGAAGGAACAGGCATTGAATTGATGCCGGATAAAACCGTGAAGGTGGATAGCCGGATGAGAACCAATGATCCCGATATCTATGCGTTGGGAGACTGTGCCTGCGTATCAAATATGATTACAGGAGATGCTCAATGGTCTCCGATGGGCTCTTCCGCCAATATAGAAGGAAGGCTGGCTGCCAGAGTCATTGCGGGAAAAGAAGGAAGCTATGCAGGAGTATTAGGAACGGCTGTATGCAAACTGCCTGAATTAAATGTGGGGCGGACCGGTATGACGGAATCGCAGGCTGCGGCGGCAGGATACCATCCGGTGAGCGTGGTAGGCGTAGTGGATGATAAGGCGCATTATTATCCCGACGCATCCTTTTTCATCATTAAAATGACGGCAGATCAGAAAACCGCTAAACTTTTGGGCATTCAGGTGCTGGGAAAGGGCGCGGCAGATAAAATCGTGGATATAGCTGCGACGGCGATCTCATTGAAGGCTGATTTGTACCAGCTTTCCAATCTGGATTTGGCGTATGCGCCGCCTTTTTCCACGGCGATCCATCCATTTGAGCACATGGTAAATATTCTTTTGAATAAGATGGAAGGCGAATTTGAGACAATTACGCCTTCCGGGTACATAAATGGAGAGGCGGATGGTTACCGGATCGTGGACGCTTCCCTGCAGCCATCCATTGACGGTGCGGATTATGTAAACTTGTCTAAGGTTACAGGGGTAATGACTGAATTCGGACCGGATGAAAAACTGCTTTTGGTGTGTGCAAAAGGCAAACGGGCCTATATGCTTCAAAACCGCCTGAAATATTATGGTTATACAGGGACAAAGGTGCTTGAGGGCGGTTTGACGTTCAATGAATTAAAATAGTAGGAGGAATTGAGAATGGCTGCATTAACTGTGAACGCCGAAGATGAAAAAAGGGTGAAAGCATTAGGCTTTTTAAACAATAAAGGAACGGATAATTTTTCCGCCAGAATCATTACGGTAAACGGCAAAATTACAGCGGATCAGCAGCAGTGCATCGCTGAAGCGGCACGGCTGTACGGCAACGGAAACATCACCTTTACCACACGGCTGACGCTGGAGGTACAGGGCGTTGCATATGATAAAATAGAGGATTTTCGGACCTATATCGCAAAAGCCGGACTGGAGACCGGAGGAACCGGGTCTAAGGTCCGCCCGGTAGTATCCTGTAAGGGAACCACCTGCCAGTATGGGCTGATTGACACATTCGCTCTTTCTGAGGAGATCCATAAGAGATTCTATAAAGGATACAGCGGTGTAAAACTTCCGCATAAGTTTAAAATTGCGGTGGGAGGCTGCCCGAATAACTGTGTGAAACCTAACTTAAATGATTTGGGAATCATCGGACAGAGAATACCTGAATTCGATGAGGATTACTGCAATGGATGTGTAAAATGTGCGGTAGAGGAAGCATGTCCTGTTAAAGCTGCAAAACTGGAAGATGATTTACTGCATATTGACCGGGAAATGTGCAATAACTGCGGACGGTGCATCGGCAAATGCAATTTTGATGCGATTGAAGACGGTGTGACGGGATATAAGATCTATTTAGGCGGCATGTGGGGCAAGCGTGTTCAGCATGGAAGAGAGCTGAACAGGATATTTACAGATGAAGAAGAAGCGCTGGAAACGATTGAAAAAGTAATTTTATTCTATCGGGAACAGGGAAAGACAGGGGAACGGTTTGCCCAGACGATTCAGAGAATTGGCTTTGAAAATGTGGAGAGAGAGATTTTGGGAAAGGATATTCTGGAGAGAAAACAGGAGATTCTGGATGCGAAGCTTCATGAAGTTGGCGGAGCGACCTGTTAAGCTGTTTTTTTTACATCGGGCCTCAAGGCATTTTTGAAAATGCCTTGAGGATTAAAGTAAAACGTGAAGGCATTTTTAAAAATGCCTTCACGTTTTACTTTAATTGTCTATGGTCGGCCATAAGAGCAGGCAGAACCCTGACATTCCGCACAATCAATTCCGGCGTAGTTTCAATGACCCTTTTAGTCAGATTTATAAAATTGATTAAAGGCGGCGTCAAAATTCTGTTCTTTCTGTAAGCTACAACTAATTTTCTCGTTAAAACCGGGTTATCCAAGGAAAAACAGGCCACCTTATCGGGAATGCCCAATCGGATCGGCGTCACGCATGGAGACACGGCCAATCCGTCTCCCACGGAAACCAGCCTGACCACTGTTTCATGTCTGTACAATTCTCTATGAATATTATATTTGATACCGTGACGTTCCAAAAGGTATTCCGTTATTCTTCTCATGCCGCTTCCCGGCGCCACAATCAGAAAGTCCTGATTGTTTAAAAGCTTTTCCGATATGAGATAAGGGGTCCAGGGGCTGTTTTGGGACAGGTCGAACTGGGAGGAAAATTCTGAATCCCTGGCTGAGATAATAATGAGCGGATCATCCGCTAAAACTTCAAAGTCAATTTCCGGCGTTCCAACCGGAAGGGTATAAAAGCTTATATCAATCTGGCCGGAAAGCATCTTTTCTTCCAGCACATTGCTGTGTCCTTCGATCACTTTAACATCGATCTGAGGATAGGCTTTGGAAAATGCGGGAAGAAGGTGAGGCAGCCATCTGGCGCCGCGTTCTCCCGGGATGCCCAGGACTAACTGGCTCTTTTCCAATGTGGCGATGGCGCGCATTTCGTCTTCCAGATAATCGTTGAGTTCCAGCATTTTTTTTGCCTGTGCTAGAAAAAATTCACCAGCGTAGGTCAGCTTAATCGGAGATACCGTGCGGTCGAATAATGGAAGACCCAGATGTTCTTCCAGCAGATTGATGGATTTTGTCAGCGCAGGCTGGGAGATATAAAGGGATTCTGCCGCCCGGGACATATTTTTATGTTCTGCCACCGCAATCACGTAACGGAAATGGTTAATATTCATTAGTTATCACCTCGTAAACATATTATAACAAAAAGTTATCGTTATGTAAAATGTTTGATATTAGACGGCTGAAGAAATTATAAGTATACTTATCGTAAAGTATTTAGACGTCTGATAAATGGTTAAAACAATGGAAGGTATTGCTATCTTTTTGGAAAGGAGTGGAATTGTATGAGAGAATTTCCATATATTAAAATCGATGCGCCAACCCCTTATGAGAGAGGCGTCCAGTATGGGAAACAGGCAAAGATACAGATATTAAAGGCCAGGGAACATTATAAATCTTATTTTGGCGGCAGGGGAGATGAGTGGGATTCGGTATGCAGATTTGCGCTGAGGTACTCCGAGATGTTAGAGGAGGCATTTCCTGATTTATTGGAGGAAGCGAGAGGGATTGCCAAAGGTGCTGAAGTTGAATTCGCTGATATCATGGTGATTAACTGTCGGTATGAGATGAGCAAATTCCCGAAAGTGCCTGAATGCACTACCGGAGCTGCGTTGGCCGGAAGCACAGAAGAAAAGTGTACCTATTCATTTAAAAATTGGGATTTTTCTAAAGGAGTTTTGGATCATGTAGTGATCCTCCATATTATTACAGAAGACGGAACCAGAATTATGGGATTGACGGAAGCAGGGCAGATGATTCGGGACGGCTTTAACAATTACGGCCTCTCTATCGGAACGAATAACCTGCAGTCGGTTCATGATCATTCCGGGTTTGGAATACCGGTTACATTTCTGCGGAGAAAAATACTCATGTGCAGAAATTTTGCAGATGCAGAAAAGCTGATTAAAGAAGCGGTCCGTACGGTTTCCAACAATATTCTTCTGACAGATGCAAAAGGCGGCCAGGCAAAAGATTTTGAGTGGCATCCCCTTGGCGTAAATGAATTGGAACCTCAGGACGATATCCTGACTCATGCAAATCATTTTGTAGAAACGCCTGAACTGGATGCTTTGGCGGGAAGGCCTAAAAACAGGGATACAAGACTTCGCAGCCTGCTGATGAAGCGCTACGGGCACATTACTCCGGAATATATCATGGAGTGTATGAAGGATCATGAATATTATCCGCTTTCCATTTGCGGCCATCCCACATCGGATGATAACGAATACACAAAGGACCGTATGACCGTGTCGTCTATGATCGTGGATTTTGATCATTCCTGCGCCTATATCTGTGCAGGTCCGCCATGTGAAGGCGAATATAAGAAATATAACCTTTAGAAGGAGCAGATATTATGTTTAGTCAAATGAACTATGAAAACGGAAAGAAGACCGGGAAACAGTGTGCAGATTCGATTGCTGAAAATATACGTGTTTTCTTCCGGACGGCAGAAGCTGCCGGATACTCGGAAGAGGCGATTCATATTCAAGCCGAATTCATGAAAAAGGATCTTTCACCGTCCAGGTATGAAGAGGTGCGGGGGATTGCAGAAGGGGCCAAGGTGGACTTTGGCCGGCTTTTGGCCTATAACCTGCTTCAGCAGAAGATTCTTCCGGAGGGATGCACGGTGTTCTTTGCGGCAGGCAGCTCCAGCAGTACCGGGGCTACTATAATCGGGAAAAACAGTGATAAAGGCGGAGATGAATTATTTACTGGAAAAAATTGCTATAAATTACATGAAATTAACGTGGTATCATATTTTGAAAATGAGGATGGAAGCCACATTGTCGGCGTATCGGCGGCGGGCACAACGGGCATTAAAATGGGGCTGAACAGCCATGGGGTAGCGGCTGCAACCAATTTTGGATATTCCTCTGAAATTAAAAGAAAAAGTCTGTCTACCGAGGATAAATTTGCAGGTGACAGAGCGCAGATCGCCAGAGATGCGCTGCAGCATAAAACAGCTCTTGAGGCGGCACAGTATGCGGCCTCAAGGCTGATAGCCCGGCCCATGGCTTCCAGCGGGATTCTGGAATTTGCGGATGCCGATGAAGTTTATATTGTGGAAAATGCATATGAATATGTGGCAGTCAATAAGATCACCAATGCGGTGGATTCCAGGTCAAACTACTTCGTTACGCTTGATAAGCTCAATGAGCCTGGAAATGCGTCCTGCTATTGCAGATATCACAGAAGCCAGAAAATGCTGGCCGAAGTGGAGGGGCACGTAACGGTTGATGATTTAAAACAAATTTCAATGGATCACCACGACGGAACCGGATCAGTTGGAATTTGCCGCCATCTGGACGGAATTCAAAGCTCCACCCAGTCTTCCGCCATTATGGAATTAAATAGGGAGCATCCGGAGAAATCTCTGATTCATGTGGCCTTGGGCAAACCTTGCAATGCTTGGCGAAACGAAGACGGCCATGTCACAATTTCAATGGATATGAAGAGAGAAGAGCTTCCGGAAGAGTTTTTATGCGGAGAGCCATATAAAAAATATTGTATGGCAGAACCAATTTTTAACTAATATACAAAATATGAAAAAGCTAATGTAAAAAAAGGAGGAGTACTTATGAAGTTAAGATTATTGGCATTAACATGTTCAGCAGCTATTGCATTTTCTCTTATGGGATGCGGTTCCGGCAAAGGCGCAGCAGAATCGCCTGCCGTACAAACTTCGGCAGAGAAAACAGGGGAAACATCGGCCGCGGCTCCGGCGGAAAAACCCTCTTCGGATGCAAAAGTCCAGGAATCCGTTGTGGTGGGAATAAAAGCGCAGATAACCAGTATGGATGTACAGAGTGTCAGCAATGTTGCTCATAATATTCCATATAAGCTGACACATTCCACATTGGTAACGATGAATCTGGACACAGGTGAAATTCTTCCTGATCTGGCAGAAAGCTGGGAGTGGACAGACGACAGGACCATAGAATTTAAACTCAGGGAAGACGCAAAGTTCCACAATGGAGAGCCGGTAACGGCGAGAGACGTTGTTTATACATTTGAAAGAGGAAGGGATGGAATTGCTTCTTCTAATAAGATGAAACCGGCAAAAGAAGTGGTTGAGGTGGATGAACATACGGTACGCATGGTATTGGATGCTCCTAACCAGGACTGGCTGGATACCATTTCCCTGCCTGTATTTTCCGTTTTATCAGAAAAAGCGCTACAGGATGATCCGGATAAGGGATATGAAATCGGGGCCGGCCCATACATGGTAAAGGAATTTGTCAGCAAGGATTATCTGGCGCTCACCCGGTTTGAAGATTATATGGACGGGCCGGTTCCTACGGTTAACCTGACCCTGCGCTACATACCCGAAGCTTCTTCGCGGTTAATCGCCCTTCAGACAGGGGAGATTGATCTCTGCCAGGACCCTGATACCATTGAACTGGATACGATTAAAAATGATACCAATCTCAGGCTGGTGGAATTTGAAGGAACAACCTGCCAGTTTTTCGCATTTAACTGCAAAAATGAACTGACCAGCAATAAATATCTGCGCCAGGCCATTGCCTGTGCGGTAAATAAACAGGATATTATGGATGCCACCATCAATGGATATGGAACGATTGCTGATTCCTTCTGGGGACCTACACAGTTCGGTTATGTTGAAAACTTTGAAACATGGCCTTATGATCTTGAAAAAGCGAAAGAACTGATGAAAGAAGCCGGCTTTGAAAATGGCGTGGATCTGGAGGTGACCGTAGCTTCCGGCGCCCGTGTTATTACGGCTGAAGTTTTACAGTCTCAGTTAAAGGAAATTGGCGTCAATGTAATTATCAATGAAGTGGATTCAGCGGCATTGACCAGTATTACAAATGAAGCGAGACATCAGGGACTGGTATACGGTTTAGGATTTAATACCGCCGGCGATGAAGTGAGACGTGTATACGGAGAAGGCAGTTCCACCAACCGTTCCCACTATTATAATGAGAAAGTGGTGGAATTAATGGACAAGGCCGTTCAGGAATTCGATGAGAACAAGCGTCTGGACTACTATAAAGAGATTCAGGAAATTGCAAAAGAAGACATTCCGGTTATTCCTCTTTACTATGAGAAAAACTTCTGGGGAGTTAAAAAGAATGTAGGCGGTGTTACCTGGTATGGAAACTCCAATGTGGACTTGTCTACCGTTTATGTTGAGCAGTAATTCAGGTTAAGAGGAAGTATGAAAGGAGCTTACGATGTATCGTTATGTGATTAAGCGTCTGCTCATGTTGATTCCGGTTATCATAGGTATCTCGTTTCTGGTCTATTTTGTAATAGATTTAGCTCCCGGAGATATTATCAGCCAGATTGCATCTGAGGATGCAACTGTAGAGGAAATAGAGGAATTACGTGAGGAATATGGATTTAATAAGCCAATCATAGTCAGGTACGCGGAATATATGTCAGGTATGCTGCACGGCGATCTGGGCACTTCATATATTACCGGTGAACCTGTATTTGAAAGCTATATGAAACGACTGCCCAACACGCTGATTCTGGCCTTTGCCTCCATCCTGGTTTCGGTGGTCATATCAATTCCGCTGGGAATTATTTCTGCGGTTAACCAGGGAACATGGAAGGATAATGTGACCATGGTGGTGGCGCTGCTGGGGTTATCGATGCCCAACTTCTGGCTGGGACTTCTGCTCATTATATTATTTTCATTAAAATTGGGACTTCTTCCTTCCGGGGGCTACGGTACCATAGCCCATATTATACTTCCTGCTATTACAGTGGGTACCGGGTTAACAGCTATGTTAACCCGTACTACCCGCTCTTCCATGCTGGATGTGATCCGTCAGGATTATCTGAGGACCGCCAGGTCCAAAGGAGTGCCGGAAAAGAGAGTGATTCATAAACATGCGTTAAAAAATGCTTTGATTCCCATAATCACCGTTATCGGTACCCAGCTGGCGTCCTGCCTTGGCGGAGCGATCATAACGGAAACCGTTTTTGCATGGCCCGGAGTGGGACGGCTGATCCTGGATTCGGTTAATTCCAGGGATATTCCAATGGTTACGGGATGTATCATCATGAAAACCATTACCATCAGCCTCATTCTGCTGTGTGTGGATTTACTTTACGCGGTGGTGGACCCAAGAATCAAAGCACAGTATGCTGTGAAGGGAGGTAAGTCCCATGGATGAAAACATGATACTTGTTTCCAAGCAATATAAAAAACGAAGTCAGGGAGCTGAAATATGGCGCAGAATACGTAAAAACAGAGGCGCCATGCTGGGACTTTTTCTGGTTATTATGATTGTGTTGATCGCTGTTTTTTCCGGGGTATTTATGGACTATGAGACCGATGTAATCGGACAGAATATATCCCAACGGCTCCAGCATCCCAGTTTAGCTCATCCCATGGGAACGGATGATGTGGGACGGGACGTTATGAGCCGTCTTTTATACGGAACCAGATATTCTCTTTCCGTGGGCGTGGTGGCAGTAATCATTGCCTTGATTTTCGGTGTGACTCTGGGGTCTGTGGCCGGATTTTTCGGCGGTAAAATTGAAGAAGTCATCATGAGGGCCAGCGACATGCTGGCGGCGGTTCCCAGCATATTGATGGCAATCGCCATCGTGTCGGCTTTGGGACAGAGCACATTGAACCTGATGCTGGCTGTGGGGATCACCAGCGTGCCGCAGTTTGTCCGAATTACCAGGGCGGCTGTACTCACGGTACGAAACCAGGAATACATAGAAGCCTCCCGGTCCATAGGGCTGAATGAATTTAAAATCATCTGGTGCCACGTGCTGCCCAACTGCCTGTCGCCGATTATAGTCCAGACCACGCTGCGGGTGGCCTCGGCGATCATATCGGCTTCCAGTTTAAGTTTTTTGGGATTAGGGGTTCCGTCTCCAAATCCGGAATGGGGCAGTATGCTGTCGGCAGGAAGAAAGTTTATCAGGGGCTACAGCTACCTTACCCTGTTCCCGGGTCTTGCGATCATGATTACGGTTTTGTCGTTAAACCTGTTGGGAGACGGACTTCGAGACGCATTAGACCCGAAACTGAAACGATAAGGAGGATAAGAGATGGAAGATACCAAGGATTTAGTGCTGGATATTGAAAATCTGGTCATCCACTATGTGTTGGAAGAGGAGACGGTCTGTGCCGTAAATGGGATCGACATCAAACTGGGCAAAGGGAAGATACTGGGCCTGGTGGGAGAAACCGGGGCGGGAAAAACCACCACGGCTTTATCAGCCCTGCGCCTGGTCCCGGACCCGCCGGGGGTGATAAAGAGCGGAAAGATCCTCATTGCCGGTCATGATATAATGAAACTGACGCCGGCTGAACTGGAAAAGGTGAGAGGAAAGGACGTGTCCATGATCTTTCAGGACCCTATGACCAGTTTAAACCCGGTTTACACGGTTGGAGAGCAGATTGCTGAGAGCATCGAGCTTCACGAAAACCTGACCAAACAGGAGGCTTATGATAAAGCTCAGGAGATGCTGGAAATGGTGGGCATCCCGGCTTACCGTTCTGTGGAATATCCCCATCAGTTTTCCGGCGGAATGAAGCAGAGGGTGGTAATAGCCATTGCTTTGGCGTGCAACCCCAAGCTTCTGATCGCTGATGAGCCGACAACCGCTTTAGACGTTACCATTCAGGCTCAGGTTCTGGAACTGATGAAAGACCTGATTCGTAAATACAATACCTCTGTTATGATGATCACTCATGATTTGGGCATCGTAGCGGAAATCTGTGACCAGGTAGCGGTCATGTATGCAGGCAGGATCGTGGAAGAGGGGCCTTTGGAGGCTGTCTATAACGAGACAATGCACCCTTATACGGAAGGCCTGTTCAATTCCCTGCCCAATATTAACAAGAGGACAGAGGAACTGCGGCCCATACCCGGTCTGATGCCGGACCCCACTGATCTTCCTGCGGGCTGTGCATTTGCACCCAGATGTCCGTATGCGACAGATAAATGCAGCGACTCCGTTCCCGGCCTGAAAGATGTTGGAGGCGGCCACAGAGTTGCATGTCTGGCATATGAAGATCCTGATTTTGTAATAGAGAGGAGGAAAAATTCATGAGTACTCCTATTTTGGAAGTCCGCAACCTGAAAAAATATTTTAAAACGCCCAGAGGCGTCCTTCATGCGGTTGACGATATTTCGCTGACTATTGAAAAAGGGAAGACTCTAGGGATCGTAGGAGAATCGGGCTGCGGTAAATCCACCACGGGAAGGGTGGTTCTCAGGCTGCTGGAGCCCACATCAGGGCAGATTTTATTTAACGGGACGGATATCGCCAAGCTGAGGAAATCACAGCTTCACAAGATGCGCAAAGAGATGCAGATGATCTTTCAGGACCCATTTTCCTCATTGGACCCCAGAAAGACGGTGAACCAGATTATCAGCGAACCCATTATCGAGTACAAGATCATCAAGGATAAAACTGATCTGGAAAAACGTGTGCTGGAACTGATGGAAACAGTGGGGCTGGCGGAACGTCTGATCAATACTTACCCCCATGAACTTGATGGAGGGCGGCGTCAGCGTGTCGGAATCGCCAGGGCCCTGGCCATGGAACCACAGTTCATCGTCTGTGACGAGCCTGTTTCTGCGCTGGATGTATCAATTCAGGCCCAGATTCTCAACCTTCTGAAGAAACTGCAGAAAAAAATGGAGCTGACCTATATTTTTATCACCCATGACCTGTCGGTTGTCAACTATTTTGCAGATGATATTGCGGTTATGTATCTGGGACAGCTGGTGGAAAAAGCTCCGGCGGAGGAGCTGTTTGCCAATCCGACCCATCCTTATACAAAGGCGCTGCTTTCAGCGATTCCTGTTCCGGAGATCGGAAGGAGAAAAGAGCGAATTATTTTAAAGGGTGAAATATCGTCCCCAATCGATCCGCCGGATGAATGCCGTTTTGTGAAACGGTGTTCCTGCGCAGGCGACCAGTGCAGGAAGGGATGTCCGGAGCTGAAGGAAATCAGCAAGGGGCATTTTGTGGCCTGTTGGAGGACGGGGGAATTTTAGAATAGGGACTTCACCTTGAAGGATATTCCGGCCTGGCGGATGAATCATAATAATGGGAATTAGCTGTCAATTGTTTGGATTGACAGCTATTTTTTCGTTTTTATGTAATTAAGATAACGGAACAGGTGAAAAGCAGCGATACTAAGCAGGCGGACAATGTGATGATTCGGTTGATCGGCATATGAATAAAGCATTTTGTCAGAAATAAGTCTAATATACTCCGGATTTTGATATGATTCATGAGAAATCAATTAATTTTGGAAAAGGAGGGAAAGGATATGTGAAAGACGGATGATATTGGAGCAAGGGCAGATGTTTACGGATTAATGGAAAGGGCTCGAATGTCATGCTGATATTTTTAATTTATATGTATTGAAGGAAAATCTTTACTGTGTTAAAATTAGAATGAAAATTAAAAAGCATAGCACCTATAGAAGTGCTGTCACACTTCTATAGGTGTGAAAAGCGTTTTGGCGAACGCTTTCACAATGGTTGCTACCACTACTACGCCTTTTTATTATAATCTAAGTCGATTCAATAGACAAGATGAAAAATGGGCTAGGAGTTTTTTTGCTGTACTCAAAAATGAGATAGAGCAGGATGTGAAAGCGGAAATGCTAAACATCCTGCTTTTTAATTTGGTCAAATTATGGGGGAGCAGGAAGTATGAATCCTGCTCTGTCCCATTAAAATGATGGCAGAATAAGTGATAGGGAAGAAAAGGAGATCAGGTTATGAAGGTATTGAAGAGGTTTTTAATTATAGGGATGATTGGAGTTTTAGGTCTGACAGGATGTTCTGCAAAATCGTTTGACAGAACAGACCGTATAGCGAAGGAAGAAACTGAGAAGACAGAGAAGAAAAAAACTGCCGATAAGGAAGAGAAAGAGGACAAAGAGGAAAAAAATGAGGATAAAAAGAAAAAAGGTAAAGCAGATGGGACGCCCGTCACCAGCCTGACAATAGATAAAACAACTGTGTATCTGGAAAATCTGACTCTCAGGGAACTGGTTATATTTCTTCAAAAGGCAGGATACAGCTGTGATGAGCTGGATCGTAAGCTGGGACCGAATGAAAAAGCAAAAGTGGAGATAGAAAATGCTGATGGGGATGATGCGGTGGAAGTCGGCATATATAATCCGTCCAATGAAGAGGATATATTCAGCAACGGAAAAATAAGCAGGATTCGTATGTGTGAGAGTGCGGATGATATCTACTTCCTTAATGGAAAAATTAACGATAAATCCAAAACGAGACAGATCAAAAATGCATTCAATGATTTAGAGATAGAGTATGAAGAACATTATTACGGAGAAACGACTGCATATGCACCAAATGGATCAGTTCCGACCACAGCGGCCATAGGCGAAGAGGATATACCATATTGGGGCACGGCAAAACTCCCGGCCGGACAGGAAGCAGTTATAGAAATCAACAACAGCAGAGACGGATGGAGATCTGTAACTATAGAACTTCCTTTGATCTATGAATAATGATGGAGGAAAACTTATAGATTTGGAAGAATTTAAAAAAGAACAGCCAAGGGCGCCCAATAGAATGATGACGTACTGTGGTAAAGAATAAAACGGTGTGAAAATTAAAAAGCACAGCACTTGAGATTGAAAAGATGGAGGATAAATATGAAGTTTATTAAGAGATTAATTGCATTAGGATTGGCGGCAGGTTTAACCGTTGCCGGAGGTATGACTGCAGTTGCAGAGGATTATAATATCGTTTTCAGCGGTGTATTCACACCTGCTGAGGCTATTGAGGATACCGGGTCAGAATTGACCGCATCCTATTACGGCATGGATTTTAGCGGAAAGCTTTATAACCTATTGGATGAAAATACTACGCTTGCAATGGATGAAGCCCAAAGTTCAGGAATGGCAGGAAATCCGGTAGTCTATTGGGGATATCTGGACGGCAGTGATTTTGTGAGTTTGGGATCATGGGAATCCAGCATGATGGGGAACTTACCGATGAATGACAGCATTCAGGGCGGAAAAAATTATCCTGTAATTAATCCGGAACAGCTTGCAAAAGATAAGGCCGATGGTTCAGCCTATTCCAAAACCTATGTGGTGATGATTAATGCTGTTAATACGACTAATTATGCAGATGATTACATGGGATACTTTTTTAAACTGAAACAGGGCGGTACCAATGCATCAGCCGCTGCATGGAAGAAGGACAGTGCGGGCTGGTGGTATGATAACGGCGACGGCACTTATCCGGCGAATCAATGGAAAGAGATAAGCGGCAAATTTTACTATTTCGGAGCGGATGGATATATGCTTCATGATACGGTAACGCCGGATAATTATCAGGTAGGAGCGGATGGGGCCTGGATTCAATAACAGCCGCGGATTATGCGTTTAGCTATGAATTATAAAAACAAAACCGACTGAGTTAAGTGAAAACAGCGCCGGGAAACCCGGAAACGCAGGGCCGGACAGGCCCTCAGCGTTCCGGATTTCCCGGCGCTTCTAATTCAGCTATTAAATTAAAGATTTATCCAATTCTTTCTCAAATGGTCCAGGTGTAGGATTCACACCGCGTTTCTCACCCCAGTAATCCCTGTCAAAGAAGATCGGGCTGCCGTCCGGGTTCTCGAATTTCTCTTCCGGCTCGAATGCCTCTCCCAGCACTTCAGTGGAGATAAATGGAGTCGCCAGTTTCGGAAGGTGCTCGTAGAGGTTGGTATCCAGATAATAAGCGCCATCCTTTTCCACCAATTTTACATAGATCTCATGTTCTGTATCCTGAGCGTAGTTGAGCTCTTTTGCGCAAGGCTCGGCGCCGTTGAAGAATACGTTTCCGCCTGTGTAAACAGGAAGTTTTGTATAATATTTGGTGCGGTCTTCTGCAGCTCCGGTGTCATTTTCCTTGGTGAACAGAGCGAAATATTCATCCCATGTAGGATAATCGCTGAACTGTGAAGTACCTGTTACTGTGCCGACCAGTTCAATATTCTGTGATTCAATAAAATCCGTATAGGATTTCGGAATCGGATTCTGAACGAATATATTATTATAGAAGCGGTCGTCACCGTGTAAAAATGTCATGAATCCGGCAACTTCTGTTCTGTGAGGTACGTGATATGGCGTATATCTCGGGCCGGTAGCAGGGCTTCCGTTATCGGTTCCGCCGCCAACACATGTAAATGGTCCGCAGATCAGGTTATGTACATAAGCAACGCCCTGTGTAGCCAGACGTCCGGAATAAGCGGATAAGAACAGGTTGTTGTCCACGAGAGTCGGGCCGTGGCTTACTTCGATGAACAAGTCCTCGCCAAGGGACAGCTTTGTGGTCAGTTCTGCATCTTCAGGCGGCATATTGTCATGGAACAGGTTCTGCGTAATACGTGTGCCCTGTGCCTGCCAGTCAACCCAGATACCTCTTGTGCAGTGATGAATATGGTTTCTGCGGAAGATGACGTCGATGGCTGCATGAAGCTTAATTCCGCCGATCTCGGCTCCGGTCAGCTGCTGTTTTGTATTGATATCATGAATATGGTTGTCTTCAATCAGAGAGAATACACAGCCTAAGTGTCCTACAATACCGGTCTGCTCGCAGTGGTGAATATGGCATCTGCGCACGATATGGGAACCGATGTTTTCTTTTGTCCAGCCCTCGATCTGTGCCTGGCAGATAGCGTCACGCTCGGTCTGAGTTCCGTGTTTCAGACGTTTGAGCGTCCATTTATTCTCATTATTAGGCTGTAAATATTTGCCCAAAGAGATGCCGCAGCATTTGGAATCGGAAACTTCGCAGTCTTCGATGATCCAGCCCTTGCTCCAGTGCGGTCCGATCATGCCTTCCTGATATGCGGTAGGAGGTGCCCAGGTAGTCGCAGCCTGTTTTACCACAAAGCCGGAAAGGGTGATGTAGTTAACGCCTGTTTTTTCAGGATAGAAGCAATTTCTACGGACGTTGATTTCAACGTTGTGCTCATTGGGATCATTGCCCTGGAAGTTGGCATAAATTACGGTTTCATTATTTTCCTGGCAGGAATACCACTGGTAAACAGTGAATTCATGATCCCAGGAAGGTTTATAAATCTGAGGATCTAATACGGATTCCAGAGAATCTGTTTCATACATGGATTTGCCGTTCAGATAAACCTCTCCGGTATGGAGAACGATGCTGCTGTAATACCAGTCGCCGCCGATAACCGTGGTATAAGGATTGTAAGATCCGAAGATTCCGTTAGGGATACGGGCAACCCAAACATTATCCTTATAATGTTCCCAGTTTTTCACAGGCTCCGCACCTGAGATAATGGCTCCGCCCATCACTTCTGAACGGTATACGATAGGTTTTCCTTCTTCACCGCCGTTAATAGGATTTACATATTCACGGTAAAGGCCAGGTGCGACAATGACCTCGTCGCCGGCAACCGCGATCTGAGCCGCCTCGCTGATCTGTTTAAACGGCTTCTCTTTTGATCCGTCACCGCCGCGTGCTGCATCAATTGATACATAGTAAACCATATGTCTCCTCCTTATTGCGCTCGAGCGCTTTTTTATTTAAAACTAGCACATCTGTGCAAAGATGTCAATATTATTTGCTTTGAAACAATATTTTTAGAAGAAATAGACAAATAGGCAGCCGGTATTTTATCTCTAATTACTGATGATAAATATAACCGGATTTTAAGGCTCCGATGGATCGGAAGACAGGCTTTGGGGAATGTAGATATTTAAATCTGTATAGTAAATATCTTTTTCAGGGTCTTTTCCAAGGGCCAGTTTATTAAATAAAAGTTCCAGCGACAACCGGCCCTGGCCTTTGGAATCCTGGGAGATGGTAGCTGAAACCATGCCGTTTTTCAGCATGGGTTCCATAGGTTCCACCAGATCGTTGGTGATGATGCGGACTTTTCCGTTACCCATAGCCTTTGAGATGGCCCTGCATACGCTGTAATCCCCAGGGTTTACCAGATAGATGATGTTCATATCCGGGTGGTTTTGAATCGCTTCCCGGACGGTGTCATAATAATCGGACGTACCGTCTTTTAACACATAACTGCCCACGATGCGGATATCCGGATAACGCTCGGATGTTTCCTGCTGAAAGCCCTTGACGCGTTCCTCATAGCTGAAGGGATTGGAAGCCTGATTGCTGAAGATCACCACACGTCCATGGTCATTGCTCAGCAGCGCAGACAGGCCGGCGGCCAGGCGTCCGGCTTTTTTATAATCGCTGCCCACATAACAGATGCGTTCATAGGAGGGATCATCCACGTTGAAAAACAGGATGGGGATCTCCATGGACACGGCTTTTTGAATCAGCCTTACAACACCGGGATTATTGCCCGGAGCCACGGCCAGGGCGTCGCAGTCAAATGATTGGGAAATCCGGTCCAGTTCCTCTTCTGTAAGCGGCAGATCGCGTTCAAAAGTGTAAAATTCCACGTGAACGCCAAATTTTTTCAGATCCTCCGCTTTTTCAAGAGCGCCTTTTCGGATTTCACCGTAGATGGGCGCTTTTTTTCCCGTAGTCGAACAAAAGCCTATCTTCAGCTTCCTTTTTCTTGCGGCCAGCGCTTTCCCGGCTTCGTTGGGCTGGTAGTCCAGCTCGCGTATGATTCGGTTGATCTTTTCCGCAGTGTCGGGTTTTACGGCTCCTCTGTTGTTGATGACACGGTCTACCGTTCTTCTGGACACGCCTGCTATCTCGGCAATCTGTTTGATTGTGGCCATTGGAACCTCCTTTTACCGGTTTTTATCCGTATTATTTTCCAAGGCAGAATAATGCTCTTGCTTTTTTGAATACATTTGTTTATCAGCCTTGCGGTAAGTGCTGTGAAGATCATCGTCTTCCTGTTCATTGTAAATGGCATATCCCCAGGAAAAACTCAGATCAGGGGAGAAGGTCAGTTTGTAGAATTCTTCTTTCAGCCGTGCCATCAAATTCTCTATCTTACTCTCATCCGCGCCGGGAACCCAAATGACAAATTCATCTCCGCCGATCCGGTACATGACAGCTTCTTTCGTTTTCAGATTTTCAAATGCCTGGGAAATGCAGGTGATATATTGATCCCCTTTTTCATGCCCGTAAGTATCATTTACCTTTTTCAGACTGTTTAAGTCAATGGCTATAATTCCCATCCCGTGTTCCCGTCTCATAGCTATTAGATTGGCCATGTCGATCTGATAGGCGTTTCTGTTCTTTAACTGGGTTAAATAGTCCGTATTGGCCATATCGCGGTAAAATGGATTGGAGATATGGCGGAACAGAGCTCTGGAAATCAGGCTGGCAATCAAACTGAACAGCAGGATAAACCAAGGAAGGAGAAGCCTTAAATTGCGGTAGGTCATATATTGATGCTCCGCTTCAAATTCAATGCCGATCACGCCGATTACATCTGCATCATCATAGATGGGGAGATAAGTGATGAAGATTTTGCCCCATTCGGTATCCTTGATTTTATCGGGAAGCACCTTTTCTCCGCTTAAAGCCCTCTGCATATCCGGGTATATCTCACTTTCTATCAGATCGCCCGGATAGCGGAAACTAGGATTATCAGAATTTAAGCCGTCAATTACATAGATGAATTCGCCGTTTGAATTCTGTTTGGCGGTATATAAGTACATGACTCCCGTAACTTCTTTTACCTGGCGGAAAAGGTCATGCATCTCTATGTATTCCGGATTATTAATATCTTCGCGGGCGGATATATTATCGAAAGTCGTGGTATCCAGGAATTCATCTATATAGGAATAGATGGACTCTACCTGATCATTTAAACTTTTTAATGTATCTCTGTAAGTAATCTGATACTGAAAGATAAAGATGGAAAAAGTTAAAGCCGCCACGATCGCGGCGGTAAAAATTGATACCTGAAAATCAACGCGTTTCCAAAAGGTATTTTTCATGAGAAGTTCCTTTTACTAATATTGTAAACTAAAATATAGGGTATATAGGTATCATATAATGGAAAAGAAAAAAGGTCAATAAATAAACGTAATGCAAAAACCGAACGGACTGCCGGGGCCGCGGACAGTAACGCTTGATGGAAGATAAGAAAGATGGTAAACTATTACTCAGAAAAACTATAATCGGACAACGGAGGAGGATAATGAAAAAGAACTTAAAGTTTCTAATTGCCGGCATCATAACATTTCTTCTTATTATTGTAGTAGTGGCGGCGGTTTTAATTGGCAAGCTGATCACTTTTAAGAAGGAACCGGTCACTTTTGAACAGTTTGGGAAGTATGCATCCGAGCAGGGATATGTCTTTGAGGATGAAACAAGCCAAATGCCAGAAGGTTTCGGAAAGTATGGAGAGGCCTATAAAGAGGACGGAGATCAGGAACTGGTAATTTCATTCAGTGAGTGCTCTGACGTGGCTTCAGCAGTTAAACTTTATAACAAAACTCAATATATGATTACAGAAGATTACAAAGGGGCAGTGTCCAGCAATAAGAATATAAATCTGAAAAACTTTTCCAAATATGAGCAGACCAGCGGAGGAATCTATGCAGCCGCTGTGAGAATTGACAATACGGTGCTGTTTGTCAAGGCCGGCTCTGAAGGTAAAAAAGAGCTTCAGGAGTTTATAGAAGGTTTGGGATATTAAAGATAGAGAGGCAAAAAATGGCTGAGAGAATTAGTTTAGAAAAGTTACTTAATACAAGGGATCTGGCAGGATACCGGACATCTGACGGAAAAACAATCCGTCCCAAATGCCTGATCCGAAGCGGAGCATTGGCAGGAATGAGCGAAAAAGATAAAGAGATCTTATATGGGGAATATGGCGTCCGCACAGTCATCGACCTGCGTACCGGTTTGGAGGCCGCCGAAAAACCAGATCCGGAGGTGCCGGGAGTGAAGAACGTATTCAATCCGATTCTGGATGAAGAAACAGCGGGTTTCACCCATGAAAATGAAGACGGAGAAGGCGTGGATATGCTGGAAGGATTTTTAAAACATGCGAAATCCTTAAACGGCCATCCGGAAATCTATATCAACCGCCTTTATGAAAATCTGGTGATAAATGAACAGGCCATGAAACGCTACGGAGCCTTTTTAAATCAGGTTTTGGAAGCGGAGCCGGGCGCTGTTTTATGGCACTGCAGCGCAGGAAAAGACAGAGCCGGCATGGCATCCGCATTTTTACTGACCGCTTTGGATGTGGACCGGGAAACGGTGATCAGCGATTTTACGGCATCCAATGAATTTCTCCAAAAGGAAACCGACGGAATGACCGCTCTGGTGCGTTCCAGAACATCGGACCCCAACCTGGAAAAATGCGCTGAAATCCTGTGCCAGGTTCATGAATCCTATATCCGCGGGGCGTTCAGGATCATCGAAGACCGGTTTGGAGGCATGGACAGCTATTTGGAAAATCAGCTGAACTTTTCAAGGGAAAAGAGAGACAGGCTGAAGGAACGGTTCTGTATATAAAGAGATTTTCCCGGCTTATTGAAATCACAATTGATACTTCCTGATTAATTCCATCAGGAAGAGATGGGCGTCTGTCAGCTCCAGGTTTTTGCGCCAGATCAGGGCGGTGATTCTGTATATTTGTGGAGAAAGGGAATAAAAAGCCAATTCTCTGTTGATAACGTGCCGGACGGGCAGGAATGCTGCGCCCATGCCGCCGTTTATCAGGTTTCGGATCATATCGGCCTGATTTAAGCTGAAACCGGACTGGGGCTGTTGAGGCAGATCTTTAAAGAAGCTGTCCACCAGGTAGCGGATGCAGTTTCCTTTTTTCTGAAGGATAAAGTCTCCGCTTTCCAGGATGCCGGAAATTTGGGCTGCTGTCAGGGCTTCATTCCGGGAATGACGGCTGCAGTACGGGTGGGTGGAAGGGAGTACGAAAACGATCTCTTCTTTATCTAATATATCACTGTGGCCGGAAAAATGCCGGACAGAATGAGTGGTGACCAAAGCCATATCAAAACTTCCGTCCATAACGGAACGCTCAATATTGGACAAGTTGGAATCCAGAATCTCGACTTCTGTATGGGGAAAATGTTCCCGGAACAGAGGGAGGATGGAATAAAGCGTCTGAAGCGTTTTGGCGGAAGTGCTTCCTATGGTGATCAGCTGCATCTGCGACACCTGCTGTATATTTTTATATGCAGCTTTTTTTAATTCCAACACCTTTTTTGCATATCTGACGTATAATTCCCCCATGGGAGTCGGAAGGATTTCTGACTGCTTACGGATGAACAGGGCTGCGCCCATCTCTTTTTCCAGCTTGCTCAGATACTGGCTGAGGGAAGATTGGGAGACATAGAGTTCTTTAGCAGCCTTTGTAATATTTCTTTGCTTATCTATTTCCACAATATATTCTAAATATCTGGTATCCATAATTACCTCATCAACGTTTAATTTTGCAAAAGGCCGGAAAGAGACGGTTGAAACATGGGATAATGCGTTTGAATCAGTGTCAGCATCATCTGTTCGCCCGGGGTCAGCGGACGGGACTGCTGATAACATAATAAATTAAGCCGGTAAGCTCTCGGTTTTAACTGATAATAGCGGATATCCGGGCTTAAAAAGGCACAGCTGGCCGGAAGCATGGTGATTCCAAAGTTTTTAGAGACCATAACGGCCGCATGGTTCATATGTTTGATCCGGCAGGTGGAAGCCGGGAAATAATTGGTCTGCCGGAACATCTGCTCTTCGATCCGCCGCACATTGGAGTTTTCCGCTGCCAGTATGAAGTGATTATCCGCAAAGTGTCTGACGAATTCTTCCGGAGCGATGGTGTGATCAGGATTGGGGAGGCGGCAAAATGGGTGGTTTGCCGGAACGGCCAGCAGAATATCCTCTTTTCCCAGGATCTGACTGAAGCCGGGCAGCCCATTGGGCGAAATATCGGCTAAAAGCGCGATATCCGCCTTTCCTTCCGTTACCATTTTTTTGATTTGGGAGTGATTTTCTTCTGAAAATTCCAGCGTGCAGTTGGGAAACTCCTTTTTAAAGATGGGGAGTATATGGCAAAACAGTTTAACAGACCATGAAATTGAAGCCACAAGGCGTATATGTTCTGACTGCATCAGCAGAGACGCTTCCTGTTTGAACGCTTGCTGCATCGTGCGGATATCGCGGCAGGCGGCCAGATAGATCTTGCCTGACGGAGTCGGGTAAAGCTCCCCGTCATGTTTTAAAAAGAGAGCGGTTCCCAGTTCCTCTTCCAGTTTGGAAAGATACTGGCTTAATGTGGGCTGGGATATGGACAATGCCTTTGCCGCCCGGGTAATGCTTTTATACTGATCAATCGCGAGAACATAATTCAGATATTTAATATCCAATGGGTTACCTGCCTTTCGGATATAAGTATTTGCTATAAAATTTATAGGTCCTGTGAATTGGTCATAATGATGACCTGATATTATAATTAATACATAAGGATGTACGAAATAAACAAAATACCAGTTCATTATATCATATCAAAAAGGGGTATGAAAGAAGTATTTAAGGGGCAGAAGGAGGCAGATATGCTGGGAAGCAAAATGCGCACGCAGATGAAGGTGGTATCCGATTATACGGATGAACAGCTGCGTTTTATCAAACAAATAGGTGTGGATCATGTATTTGTGATGTTTAAGAATGAACACACGGACTACGATTCCGTGATGAAGTTTATGGAGAGACTGCGAAAGGTTGGGCTCACGGTGACGGATGCGGGAAATACGGATATCTATAAGAATCCTTTGATTCATCTGGGCCTTCCCGGCAGGGACGAGGCCATTGAACGGTATAATGCGTTCACCCGGGTCTTATCAAAAGCCGGTATTCCGGTAACTTACATGACATGGGAGCCGAATAAAGTATTAACCAGCCGCATTGACGTCGGAACTTATACGAGACAGGCTCCGGCCAGGATTGTGGACATCGGGGAATTGGAAAAGAGGCCGTACAGCCATGGTAGACTTTTTACAAAGGAAGAAATCTGGGATAATTTTAAATACTGGCTGGATCGGGTACTCCCGGTGTGCGAGGAGGAAAATGTAAAAATAGCGCTTCATCCCAACGATCCGCCGGTGGACTGCCTGCTGGGCATTTCCAACCTGATTACATCGGCCGCTGATTATAAGCGTGCATTTGAACTGGCGGGCAACAGCCCGTATCTGGGGATGAAGATGTGTATGGGATGCTGGCTGGAGGCCGGGGATGCATTTGGAAACCTGCTGGAGGATATTAAATACTTTATTGAGCAGGACAAGGTGCTGATCGTGCATTTCCGCAATGTGAGCGGAACCATGCCGTATTTTGAGGAGACATTGCTGGAAGACGGGTACATGAATATGTATGAGGCCATGAAACAGCTGGTGCGTTGTGATTACCAAGGGGTGATTCATGTGGATCACGCTCCCCGTATGACAAATGAATGCGGAGGAATGAATGCTTCTTTCGCATATTGTACCGGATATATGAAGGCGCTTTTAAATTGTGCAATACAAGAGATCAATAAGGAGGAAAGGTAATGAAAAAAACGGGAAGGTTACTGGCAGCGGCATTGGGGATTATGCTGGCAGCAGGAAGTTTGGGAGGATGCAGCAAAAAGGCGGAACCGGCGCCGGCTACAAAGGCAGAGGCGGCTTCGGCGGATTCATCAAACCAGGCTTCATCAGAAAAACAAACCTCAGAGGAACAGACAACGGCGGAAACAAAAGAAGGTAAGGGAGGATCTGTGGTTATCGCCATCGGCACCCCTCAGCAGACCTTTTTCATGCCTCAGTCTTCTTCTACAGGCGACCGGTTTGGCGTACAGCCGATTCTGGAACCCTTGGGAAGGGTGGATTCCAAGGGAGATTATTCGCCTTGGCTGGCAGAAGAGTTTATTGTGGACGACGATGCGCTGACATTTACGATTAAATTGAGAAAAGACGTGTATTTCCAGGACGGATCAATCTGTGATGCGGATGCAGTGGTATGGAATATTGAACAGTATATCCAGAACGGAAAAGCCAGTGAGATCGGTTCTCCTAAATCGGTGGAAAAAACGGATGACCTGACCGTGGTGATCCAGTATGACAAATGGGCGAATGACTGGGAAAATGTGATCGGAAACATTTATATCTGTTCTAAAGAAGCATATGAAAAGAACGGTGCGGAATGGTGTAAGATCCATGCGGTAGGTACGGGACCATTTGTCCTGGACACCTATGTGGCGGATACGAAAATCACATATAAGAAAAATGAAAACTACCGTATTGAAGGACTTCCAAAAGTGGATACGCTGGAAATTGACTTTATTAAAGACAACAACACCATCGTTTCCGCACTGCTGAATAAGGAAATAAATGTGGCCATGAAGCTGAATAATGAGCAGGCCATCAATACCATAACGGCGGCTGGCTTTGAGCGGATCGGTAATAAAAATGCCAACAGCGCCGGCATCAAACATATCATCTGGAACAGCAAGAGCGATAAACATCCGATGGGAGATTTAAAGGTGCGTCAGGCAGTCATGCATGCGATTGATTGGGATAATGTGGCAAAAGCCCTGTCAGGCGGTCTGGGAGAAGCGACTCCTCTGTTCTGTACCAAGGATTCCTGGGCTTACAATCCGGAAGCGGAATTCTATGAGTATGATCTGGATTTAGCTAAATCAATGCTGGCGGAAGCGGGATATCCGGATGGTTTTGAAACCACGATCTATGCTATTTCCAGCAATGTGGATGTTGCCACTGCATTCCAGGCATGTCTGGATCAGATTGGAATCAAAGCGGAAATCTCTGTTCTGGACAGTTCCGTACTGGCATCCATGCAGAAAGAGGATGATATAGACGGATTTATCGCCGGCAGCGGTGCGGCTCAAATGGATTTTGTAAATAACTATATCCGCCTGTATTCTTCAGAAGGCATCAAAAACCACGGAATTATGTTGCGCCCGGCAGAATTTGAAGAGCCGTTGTTTGCAGCCAGGGCGGCGAAGACGGTAGAGGAGAAAAAAGCACAGCTTCAGAAAGCGTCTAAGGCGCTGGTACAGGATTATGTGATGATTACACCTCTTGCGGTTGTCTATTCACAGTCTTTCGGAGAGCCGGGATTGAAAGATACCGGAATTTCCGAAGCGGATATGTCACAGTGGACGCCGGAAGCAATGTATTGGGAATAAGGTTAAATGTTGAACCGGGCGGAAACGTATGTTACCGCCCGGTTATCAGCAGAGAGGAGAAGGTTTATTTATGGGATCTTATATTGCAAAACGAACGGGACAGATGATCTTAATTATATTTCTGATATCCATTTTTATCTTTATGCTGGTTTCTTTGATTCCGGGCGATCCGGTGTATGCGATGCTGGGTGAGGAGGTTTCACCGGAGGAATACCAGAGAGTATATCTGGAACTTGGGCTAGATAAGCCGGTTATCATGCGGTATTTCAACTGGCTGTTTAATGCGCTCAGAGGGAACCTGGGCATGTCCACGCAGTTTCATAAAAACACCATCGATGTGCTGGCAGAACGCATTCCCATCACTTTGTTTTTATCCTTTGCGGCATTTTTAATCAGTATTCCTTTGGGCGTGTTTTTCGGGGTTGTCAGCGCGGTAAAAAGGGGAAAAGCGGCGGATATGGTTGTTACTTTATTAGCCAACATCACCGCCTGCCTTCCTCAGTTCTGGATCGGCCTTTTGGTAATGTACCTGTTTTCCATGAAACTGGGCTGGCTCCCGTCTTACGGCTTCACCTGGCCTTGGGAGGATTTTTCCACCAGCATGAAGCAGCTGGTTATGCCGCTGTTCTGCCTGGCTCTTGGCGGTATCGCAACGGTAACAAGACAGACCCGTTCCAGCATGCTGGAAGTCATCCGCCAGGATTATGTGAGGACGGCCCGTTCCAAAGGACTGACCGAGAAAAAAGTAATCTTTATCCATGCGTTGAAAAATGGCCTGATCCCGGTTATCACCATCCTGGGCATGAGGCTGGGCGCCATGCTTGGCGGTTCCATGTTTGTGGAGTCGGTGTTCTCCATTCCGGGTATGGGCTCCCTGTTTGTAAAAGCCATTACCTCCCGTGATATCCCGGTTGTACAGGCCTGCGTGCTGGTGACTGCGCTGGTTGCGTGTACGGTCAATCTGATCACCGATATCCTTTATGCAGTGGTTGACCCGCGGATCCGTTTGGAATAAGGGGCAGAATAGGAGGAAACGATGATGAATACAAAACTCAGGAAGTTTTTTGGAGCCATGTTCTCCAGAAAGATAGTTATTTTCGCATTTGTGGTGGTGGTGTTGTTTATCTTCACCGCACTGTTTGCCCCGTTAATCGCCCCTTATGATCCCAACTTTGCGGACTTTGCGGCATATCTTGCAAAGCCGTCGGGGGCTCATCTGCTGGGTACGGATTCTTACGGGCGTGACGTAATGAGCCGGATTATCTTCGGCGCCCGCGTCAGTCTGATTATCGGCGTGCTGGCGGTTATCATCGCCTGCGCCATCGGAACCTTTCTCGGAATGGTGGCCGGATACTTTGGCGGAATCGTGGATGATGTAATTAACCGTATGACCGAGGCAATCCGCGCGATCCCTCAGGTAGTGCTTGCTATGGCATTGACGGCAGTGTTCGGAAGCGGAATCAAAAACCTGGCCATTATCCTGGGAGTATCGTCCATGGCCGGTTATGTGCGCATGATGAGGGGGCAGGTGCTTTCCATCAAACAGTCGGATTATATCATGGCCGGAAAGCTGCAGGGAAACAGCAACTTCCAGCTGATGTTTAAACATATCCTGCCCAACAGCATTTCCCCGATCATCGTAATGATGACCCAGCAGGTAGGAACGACGATCCTGTCGGAAGCGGGCCTGAGCTTTTTAGGGCTTGGAATCAGCGCGCCGACGGCATCCTGGGGAAGCATGGTGAGCGAGGGACGCCTGTTCCTGCTCCAGAGCCCGGCCTTTGCGCTGGCGCCCGGAATCTGCGTGGCAATACTTGTTATCTGCCTGAACATGCTTGGTGACGGAGTGCGTGACGCACTGGATCCAAGGCTCAGAGGCGAGATCTAAAAGGAGGAAGAGGGAATGACGAAACATTTGCTGGAATTAAAAGGAATCCGCACCAGCTTCCGTACCGATGGAAAACAGGTTCAGGCGGTGGACGGGGTGTCCATGTATCTGGACCCGGGAGAGATCATAGGAATCGTAGGGGAATCGGGAAGCGGAAAGTCCGTGACGATGATGAGCATGCTCCAGTTAATCAGTTCGCCGGGTAAGGTGAACGGCGGAGAGGTGTACATAGAGGGAAGCGATAAAAACATGCTGGAGTATGACGCGCAGAGCGAGGAGATGCGTCATATGAGAGGCGGAAAGGTGAGCATGATCTTCCAGGAGCCGATGACATCCTTAAATCCGGTGCTGACAATCGGGTACCAGATCCAGGAAAACATCATGCTGCACCTGAAACTGAATAAAGAAGAGGCGAAGGCCAGAACCATCGAAATGTTAAAGATGGTGAACATCCCGGATGCGGAGCAGAGGTTCCACTACTATCCGCAGCAGTTCTCGGGAGGAATGAGGCAGAGGATCATGATTGCCATGGCCATGTCCTCCCAGCCGCAGGTGCTGGTGGCAGACGAGGCGACAACTGCGTTAGACGTAACCACCCAAGCGCAGCTGCTGGAAATGATCCGGGACATCGCCAAAAAGACCAATACAGCGGTTGTGATTGTAACCCACAACCTTGGAATTGTGGCAAGGTTTGCGGAGCGGATCTATGTTATGTACTCGGGAAGCGTGGTGGAAACCACCTCGGCAGGCGAGCTGTTTGCAGATCCGGAGCATCCGTATACGAGGGCGCTGTTACGTGCGATTCCCAGACTGGATGACCCGAAAGACCGGATACTGATCCCCATAGACGGCCTGCCGCCGAACCCGGCATCCCGTCCGGAGTACTGTCCGTTCTATGACCGGTGCGAGTACCGTGTGGACCGGTGTAAAGAGGGAAAGAGGCCGGAATTAGCAGAAGTTTCTCCGGGACATTTCAGCGCATGCGTGCTGACGGCAGAGGAGAAGGCGCAGAAGGCGGAAGAGATCGCCAAGAAAGAGATCAAGAAAGCGCCGAAATCCGTAATTCAGGCAGAAAATTGTCTGGAAGTGAAGAATGTAAGGAAGTATTTCCCGGTTTACAAGGGAATGATGAGGAAAAAAGTTGGAGAAGTAAAGGCCATTGAGGAGATCACTTTCCACGCAAGGAAAGGCGAGACTCTGGGAATTGTAGGGGAAAGCGGATGCGGAAAAACCACCCTTGCCCGCTGTATTATGAGAGTTTACCAGCCGGAAGAGGGCGAGATCTTATTTAATGGTACGGATATCGCTAACTTTACGGATAAACAGCTGGCGCCCTACCGTTCAAAGATCGCGATGATCTTCCAGGACCCGTTTTCATCCTTGGACCCAAGACAGACGGCAGAGGCTATCGTGGGAGAATCTTTAAAGCTTCATAAACTTGTTAAGAATAAAGAAGAGTATGACAAACGGGTGGATGAGCTGTTCCGCATTGTAGGCTTAGACCCGGATTTGAAGGGGCGTGTGCCTCATGAGTTTTCCGGCGGCCAGAGACAGAGAATCGGAATCGCCAGAGCGCTGTCCTCGAACCCGGATATGATTATCTGTGACGAACCGATATCGGCGCTGGACGTATCAATTCAGGCGCAGATCATTAACCTGCTGGAAGAATTGCAGGCAAAACTGGGGCTGACCTATCTGTTTATCGCCCATGACCTTGCGGTGGTAAAACACATCAGCGACCGGATACTTGTTATGTATTTGGGACGTGTTGTGGAGATCGCGGAATGCGAAGAACTGTATGAAAATACCCTTCATCCTTACACGAAGGCATTATTGTCGGCTGTTCCGGTTGCGGACCCGGCGGTAGAGGCGAAAAGGGAACGGGTAGAGATTCGCGGAGAGGTGCCGAGTCTTACAAAGCGCCCGGCCGGCTGTCCGTTCCACGACAGATGTGACCGTGTGTCAGATCGCTGCAAACAGGAGATACCGGTATTAAAAGATATTGGAAATGGCCATCAGGTTGCCTGTTTTTTATATGAATAAAATCCATGGAACCCGGGGAATAGGCGAGACATAAATTGAGGAAATCAGATTACAATTACAGGAGTTTAGTTTAATTAAGAGCATAAGATTTTGCGATTTTTGCAAAATCTTATGCTCTTTGTAAATATTATCCCCCAATCCGTAACCTGAGTTTCTCATTTTACGCTTCTTCTTCGGTTTAGAAGTACCTTTTTGTCAATTGTGAAAAGGTTAATTTTTTCATTTTTATTTCAAATTATAACTGTCTATCAGATTTTTCATACTTCGGTTCAAGTGACTTTCCATGTCTTTTCGCGCCATATAAGGATCTCCCTTAATGATGTCGTCCAGGATCGCTCTGTGTTCCTCTATGGATTTCAGATTATGCTCGTGTTCCGTGACGGTTTTTCCAAAGGAACTCCCATTCCACAGGGAAGTCAGCATAGAAAACAGTTTTTTATTCCCCGTTGCCTTCCAGATGGAGGTATGAAAAACTTGATTGTAATTCCGGAATTCATCCGGCAGAAACACCCCATTTTTAGCTTCAATTTCAGTCTGATTCTGAATTAATTCAGACACATCCATACGGGATAAAGCCGCCCTGGAGACAGCCTCCCCTTCTAAAATGGTGCGCACATCAAAATGATCCCGTATCATGTCAACATTAATTCCTTTAACAATTGCTTCTTTATTCAGGCGCAGTTCAATAAGACCTTCAGATGAGAGCATCTGAAATGCCTCACGCACAGGTGTGCGGCTTACCCCTAATTGTTCCGCAGTCTGAGTCAAAGATAGGGTTTCTCCTTCTTTATACTCACCTGCCAGAATTGCTTTCCTTATAATGGAAGCTATTCTAAACCGTGTCGGTAATAGATTAACAGTTTCAAGTTTTGCAGCCATAAGATCCCCCAACGTTCATTTTTTCCGCTATAGGCGCAATAAAATGCGTCTAAATATCTAATTTAATATTAACATATCGAAGAAATAAAAGTCAATATTTCGGGCCGGAGAAAACGGGTTAAAATATATAATTAAACTCCGGATATAACATAATAATATGTATAAAATATATAAAAATAATTGACATGGGCAAAAATATATGCTATAAATAGCTTAGATTGTATACGATATACGAGATACGATATTCAAGATGCGGTATAAAAGAGGATTTACATGAAAATTATCATTGTTCATATGCTATTAGCCCATAAAAGCTCAAGGACGTATAACAGCGCCGGAACTCATATATAGGAGAACATGGATAAGGAGGGAAAGTTTTGCACGCAATAGAAAAAATATTGGCAAAAAACAGCGGCAGAGAGTCAATTAAAACAGGAGAGATTATTACTGCAAAGGTAGATTTTGCAGAGGTCAATGATCTCTATCTTCAGACGATATATTCGTTTAGGGAGATGGGGGGAGAGAAGGTATGGGACAAGGAACGGCTTGCATTTGTATTTGACCATTATGCTCCGGCGCCAACCATACAGTCAGCTTCTAACCATAAGGAGATGAGAGAATTTGTTAGGGAGCAGGGTCTGACCCATCATTTTGATATCAATGCCGGGGTCTGTCATCAGGTTATGCCGGAACACGGCCTGATCTGTCCGGGAACGATTGTGGTTGCCACGGATTCCCATACGACCACCCACGGAGCATTCGGAGCGCTGGGGACGGGCGTTGGGGCGACGGATATGGCGACGATTATGATTACAGGAGAACTGTGGTTCCGCGTTCCGGAAATCATAGAGGTGAGAATTGACGGAACAGCCATGGACGGCGTCATGCCTAAGGATGTGATTCTTCATATACTGGGTGAGATAAAAGCGGACGGGGCTGTTTATAAAGCCATTGATTTTACCGGCACTTACGTAGAACAGCTGGATGTGGCAGGGCGGATGGCGATCTGCAATATGGCAGTGGAGATGGGCGCTAAAACCGCTTATATGCAGCCCAACCAACAGGTGTTGGATTATGTTTCTAAACGTGCGGAGAGAGCGTATGAGGTGCAGGAAACAGACCCGGGATACCAGTACGCAAAACAGTATTATTTTGATATCAGTGAGATGTCTCCTCAGGTAGCGGTTCCCCACAGCGTAGACCGGGTAAAACCGATTGAAGAGGCGGAGGCGGTTCACGTGGATCAATGCTTTATCGGAGCATGTACCGGAGGACGCGTTGAAGATATTGCGTCTGCGTCAAGAATATTAAAAGGTAAAAAGATTGCAGAGAATGTCCGGCTGATTGTGATTCCGGCTTCTAAGGAAGTTCTCTGTACTTGTATAGAAAAAGGATATCTTCAGGACTGTATCGACGCCGGAGCAACGATCTCAACTCCAGGCTGCGGACCGTGTCTGAGCGCCCATCAAGGAGTACTTGCTCCCGGAGAGGTCTGCGTGACCGCTTCCAACAGGAATTTCCCGGGAAGAATGGGCAGCAATCAGGCGGATATCTATCTGGCTTCGCCCATGACTGTGGCGGCTTCTGCTCTGACAGGTGTCCTGACCGATCCGAGAACAGTGATAGGAAAGGGGAGGTGAGAAGATGGAAAGCAGATACAGAGGGAATGCCGCGGTCTTGGGCAATAACATTGATACCGATCAGATATTTCCGGGAAGGTACCTGGCTTTGGTTGATCCTGAGGAGATAAAAAGTCATTGTCTGGAAGACTGTGATCCAACCCTGCAGCAGCGTTTCAAAAAAGGGGATATCATTACGGCAGGAAGTAATTTTGGCTGCGGTTCCAGCCGGGAACATGCGGTAATCGCTTTAATGCATTTGGGGGCATCTGTTATTATTGCCGACTCATTTGCTAGAATTTTTTATAGAAATGCTTTGAATCTGGGCCTGCCGCTGATCGTATGCAAAGGCATCTCCAAAAAGGTAAAAGAAGGGGATGTGCTGGAGGCGGATATAGAGACGGGTGTGATTAAGAATCTGACCCGGGGAGAGGAATACGCCGGGGAACAGGTTGGAGAATATGCGCTGGAGATTTTAAAGGCGGGAGGCATTAAGCCGTTGATGAGGAAACGGACGATGGCGGAAAAATTGTGATTTAACGGATTTGTGAAAGATACGCCCGGAATCGAGATGCGAGGAAGGGAGAGGCGGTCTTTACAGGAACCCGGGCGGGGAAGAATGAAAAAAGGCCAATTGGGATTCGGGATTCGCCCCTAAGTGATACTAAGACCCACAAGTACAGAAAGAGACAGGATCGCGCCCATTCGCAGTGAACTCCTTATGACTTCACTGCT
>NZ_PKUU01000029.1 GCF_002899675.1 Clostridium sp. chh4-2
CGGTCGAGGGCTTAACCAAGTTGGTTTAGGTAAGAAAGAGGAAAGCGGCAGAAGCCGTAACGGATGGAAGGTAGAGATACCGGTAGATATGATTCAGTGTGTGGTTTTGAGGGTACATACCCTATGATCCTTGATAGCTCAGTCGGTAGAGCACGCGGCTGTTAACCGCGGTGTCGTAGGTTCGAGTCCTACTCAGGGAGTTTACTTTTGATAATATAATAAGGCCCCATGGTCAAGCGGTTAAGACATCGCCCTTTCACGGCGGTAACACGAGTTCGAATCTCGTTGGGGTCATTGTGTCTGATAATAAATATTTATTTTGGACCTTTAGCTCAGTTGGTTAGAGCAACCGGCTCATAACCGGTCGGTCCTGGGTTCGAGTCCCCGAAGGTCCACTAACTCTGAACTAAATATTTGATTATAATTTTGGCCTGGTGGCTCAGCTGGTTAGAGCGCCGCCCTGTCACGGCGGAGGTCGTGGGTTCGAATCCCATCCGGGTCGTTGACATCTTTCAAAAAAAGATGTACAATTAGTAACAACTTTATATTTATTCCCTGGGATCTTAGCTCAGCTGGGAGAGCATCTGCCTTACAAGCAGAGGGTCATAGGTTCGAGCCCTATAGGTCCCACTTAGAAGATATTTTTATCTTCATGCCGGCGTGGCGGAACTGGCAGACGCACAGGACTTAAAATCCTGCGGGCCTAATCGCCCGTACCGGTTCGATTCCGGTCGCCGGCATTTTAAAGGACAATCTTATTGTGATTGTCCTTTTTGCGTTATATGAATAAAATTTTAATCTCATTATTTTAGGGAAATGTGTCACAAACAGCCGGGGTGGCTGTCTAACTACATAAAAGGACATTTTATTTGGAGGTATGAGATGGAGAGAGAAGAAATCGACCGTATGGTAGATCTCGCGGTGAACGGGGATCAGAATGCAATGGAGAGCCTGCTTGTGGAAGTCCAGGACCGGGTGTTTAATATTTCACTCAGGATGCTGGGAAGTGTTTCGGATGCAGAGGACGCCAGCCAGGACATTTTACTGCGTGTTATGACGGGACTGCCGGGGTTCAGGAAAGAAAGCAGTTATTTCACATGGGTTTACCGAATTGCGGTTAATTACTTAATTAATTATAAAAAATCTATGTTTGCCCAGCATCCGCTGGATTTTGAATTTTATGGAAGAGACATTGAAACAGGCTCTTTAGATTTTCATGAGGAATTATACGAGGAACCGGATAGGGAACTGCTGGCGGAGGAGTTAAAACTTTCGTGTACGAATGTGATGCTGCAGTGTTTAGATCCGCAGAGCCGGTGTATCTTTATACTGGGGACCATGTTTAAATTAGACAGTCGGATGGCTGGAGAAATTCTGGATATGAGTCCGGAAAATTATAGAAAAAAACTGTCCAGAATCAGGAAAAAGGTGGGAGATTTCCTGTCTCAGTATTGTGGGCTTACGGAAACAGGTATGTGTTCCTGCCGAAAACGGGTTGGATATGCCATATCACAGCATAGGATTAATCCGGAAAGACTGGAGTTCGGTAATTTGAAACGGCTGGACAGCGGAATACTGGAAACGGTTAAGCAGGAGATGGAGACTATGGATGCGGCATCGCTTATATTTTCGAACATGCCGGAATACAGGATTTCGGATAAAGCTAAGGAATTCATAGAGAAAATGATAGGGTCAGAGTCAATGAAAATAATTGCTGCCAATACAAAATGATTTTTATATCCACATAAATGATTTTTTTAGCAAGGCTCCCATTTATGCCTCTTTATTTGATATATTTGCTGCATAGTATCAAGTAATTTAAGGAGGTTATAATTTATGAGAAAGCCATATAGAAACAGGAAAAATAAGAAAAAGTGGGGGACAAAAGCGGCCGCTTATGCAGTGGCACTTTGTTTATCGGTAAGCGGTGCGCCTTTAAATGCGGCAGCTGAAGAAATTGTGGACGGAATCGGCCAAGCCAATGAAACTATTACCGGCAGTTATGATGTGACTGAGGAAGATAAGAAGGCTGAAACGGAAAATGGAGAAGAAGCCGAAGTGGATGCTGGAAAAAGTGAAGGGGCTGGGGCGGATGAAGAGACCGTAGGGACAGGAACAGATAACGAAAGCGGGGAAGACGCCGGAACGGATAATGAGAATAAAGGCGAAGCCGGAGTAAATAACGGGAATGAAGATGAAAATGATGAAAAAGCAGAACCTGATTTAGAACCTGGAACAGGCTCGGAGACCGATGATAAAGCTGATTCTGATTTGGAATCCGGAGTGGGTTCGGAGACCGGCGAAAAAGCAGAAACTGATTTGGAGCCCGGAGCGGGCTCGCAGCCCAATGAAAAAACTGATTCTGATTTAGAATCCGAAACAGACACGGAAACGGATGAAAAAGCAGAGAAAGATGCAGAAGAAGGAAAGTTAGAAAATGATCTGCCGGTGGAGACAGAAAAAAGTAAGGATGAATTAAAAACGGAGAATATTTCCAATGCAATTCAGCCCCAATTATTGAATATGGCGGAATTTAAAATACCAGAACCCAAGGCAGATTTAGAACCCCTTTTAATGCAGGATGATGATGGCAGTATGAAGTTTAGTTTATCTCCTTTCGGATATGATGTGAAGGGCTATAGCGCTTCAGACGAAATCAGAAGTTCATTGGGGGGTATGGAGTTTGGTTATTGCAGAATGATCAGACAAGTGATCTGATATTTTCAGACGGTAATATGAAGAGTACAAAGGGAGATTTAAAAGTTTTCCTCAGGGCGAAAATTGAAATAATAAATGATTTGTCTTATGTCAGATTAATATATTACGTCGAAAATACAAATGCAGATGAAGCGGTTACATTTTCCCTTGGAAGCGCAGCGGATACATGCGTGGGAAATGATGATCATGCAGCGGTCAGGCGTAGTGATGATGGGATATTAATGCTGGGACGTGATTACTCTTCAGATAATCGTGAAGAATATAAACTTGCATTTTCTGTTACAAATGATGAAGAAAGTGATGCTGATGTTGACAGATGGTGGTACGGACGGTATTATGATCGGACAGAAAATATATTTACCGGGGAATTGCCAACAGAGGAGCTAAATGGTGTGGACAGTGGTATGGCCTATTCCTGGATAGACCAGACATTAGAAGGCGGTCAAACGGCAAAGTATTCTGTCCTGTTTGGAATTGGAAGTATAGAGGATTATGCAGAACCGGAACAAAAGCCGGAACCGGAACCGGAACCAATACCAACTCCGACCCCTGCGCCTTCTGATCAGGAATCATCCTATGAAAGTGAAGACAGTGAGGATCACGATGATACGGAGTATTGGGCCGTAAGGGATGGCAAATGGACATTTACCAATGGGGTCTCTTACAGAAATCAGTGGGGATATTTATATTATAATGGGGCATATGGATGGTATTTCTTTAATCAGGACGGGTTTATGGAAACTGGATGGCATACGGATCAGGATGGAAGAAAATTCTATCTGAATCCGTTCATAGACGGAAAACAGGGAATGATGTGTACCGGATGGAATCTGATTGACGGCAAATGGTATTATTTCAGCATGGAAGACGGAGCCGGAATGGGGCAGCTTTTGGTATCTGCGACTACGCCTGATGGATATGAAGTGGATGAAAACGGGGAATGGATTAATTGATGAATGGATGAATTGGTATGTCGGGAAGTGCAGGTATATCAATCTGCAGCACGGAAGAGGAACCCTTCAGGTTTCTCTTCCGTGTTTGCTTTTACCGGAAAATGAACGCTTCGTATTGCTGATTATTGGTACTCTATATTTGCTTCCATAAAACAATGGAGACTTCAAATTCCTCGTTATCAGGCCTTAGATAGAACTGGCCGCCGTTTTTTTCTACGAGGCTGCGGACGCTGGCAAGGCCGATTCCCGGCCCTTCGTGCTTGGTGGAAGCAATATGATATTCCGAAGCAGAAAATACGCCGTTCCAGCTGTTCTTTACGGTTAAAAGAAGGTTTCCTTTTGAGATTTTTGAATATACCTTTATGATGCGTTTTTCTTTGGGAAGCTTTACGGAAGCCTCAATTGCATTTTCCAAAAGGTTACCGAATAAAATGCCCAGGTTCCAGGCTTCCAGTTTCAGGGCGGGCGGCAGAGATACTTTTAATTCCATAGGAACCTCTTTCTGCACGGCAAGCCTGAAATAGTAGTTCAGGACAGCGTTGGCAGCTTGATTTTCACAGAGATTTGTCTGTGTGAATTGTTTGGTGTTGTCATCACAGCCTTTTATATAATTTTCTAATTCATCGTATTCATGTTGGCTGGCCAGTTCCCCAATTGTATTCAGATGATGACGGAGATCAGATACCGATTAAGGTACGAGAAAGGAAAAAAATCAGGGAAAAATATTTTCATTATCTATTGGAGAGGGAGTGGAGCACAGAGGGATGATTCTGATTTTTTAACCGAACATTTCTTTTTCCTATCGGTGCAAAATATGTAACTTTGTGTTAGAATAGAGGAAAAGGAAGAGGAGGGTGATATCTATGAGTCATGTGATAACCATAAGCCGTGAATTCGGCAGCGGCGGGCGGGAACTGGGACTTCGTCTGGCAGAGAAGCTTGGGATTCCGTTCTATGATAAAGAACTGATTTATGTGGCGGCTAAGGAAAGTGATATTGCAGAGGATGTATTTCATGAGTATGAGGAGTCTGTGGATCACGTGGAGATTCCGGCCTATACTCCGTTTTCCAATATTTATCAGGTTCCTATGTCGGATCAGATATTCCTGGCACAGGGCAGAGCCATTAAGAAGCTGGCGGGTGAAGGTCCTTGTGTGATCGTAGGGCGTTGTGCGGATATGGTTTTAGAAGACAGCGTGAACCTGTTTATCTGTGCGCCTATGAAGAAGAGGCTGGAGCGGATGCTGACCATAGAGAAGGGGGCAGAGCCCAGAGAGATGGAACGCAGAATCCGTGAGATTGACAGAAAGAGAAAAGATTACTATCAGTATTATACTGGCAATACCTGGGGGAGGGCGCCGCATTATGACCTCTGCCTGAATACGGGAAAAGCAGGGATTGCAGGATGTTTGGAAACTGTTTTGGCATATCTGGACACATTGGAGAAATGATGTTCTTTTGAAACGTGTGTTTGAATAAGGGAGAAATATGGAGATTCAGTTATACTATACAGAGCGTGGGGAAGGGGAACCGCTGGTGCTTTTACATGGCAACGGTGGAAACTGCGGCTATTTTAAGCATCAGCTGGAGCACTTCTCTAAGGAATATCATGTGATTGCCATTGATACCAGAGGACATGGGCGTTCGCCCAGGGGAACGAAGCCGTTTACGCTGAAGCAGTTTGCCAAGGATCTGAAGGCATTTCTGGATGAAAAAAAAGCTGAAACGGGTGAATCTTCTGGGGTTCAGCGACGGCGGGAATATCGCCCTTATTTTCGCGCTTAAATATCCGTCCTATGTAAAGCGTTTGATTCTAAACGGAGCCAATCTGTATCCCTCCGGCTTAAAACTGAGGTATCAGGCTGAAGAATATGTAGATTTTATCAGGCTTTTGATTCGAGGGAAGGATGAGAAGTCAAGGGGTGAGGCCACCAGGCTGGAATTGATGAAGATTATGATTGAGGAACCGCATATCAAGGTGGAAGCGCTTCATAAACTCAGGATGCCGGTTCTCGTCATAGCGGGAACGGACGATATGATCCGGACCGGGCATACCAGGAGGATTTATCGATCGATTTTAAACGGGCAGCTGGCTCTGATCGAAGGGGATCATTTTATCGCGGCGAAGAATCCGGGTGGGTTTAATGAGGCGGTGGAAAACTTTTTGAAAACTTTTTGAAAAATGCTTGACAAAAAAACAAAAATAGATTAAAATCTGTAATGTTGCAGCAGTGAGTTGCAGCATTACAAAATATGTGTGTGTAGCTCAGCTGGATAGAGCACTTGGCTACGGACCAAGGTGTCGGGAGTTCGAATCTTCTCACGCACGTATAGGAAAAGCCCTGGATCGTTGATCCGGGGCTTTTTATTGTGCGCCTGTCAACTACGGCGCCTTTTTAGATTATGGCAAGTGCGATTGGTAAGCTGCGGCAATTTGTGTATGTTCCGGGGGGAGGCTATTTAGCTCCTCCTTTTTGTTCACGTGTTTGGCATATTGTGACGGCGGTATTCCAACCATGGACTGAAAAACCTTACAGAAATAGTTGGCATCGTTAAAACCGCAAACCATAGCTGTAAAGGATACACTGCAGCCGTTTCTAAGTTCATGTTTGGCAAGGATTATCCGAAGCTGGTTGATATAAGTGCGGAGATTGATTTTCATTCTCTGGTTAAATGTGTGGCTGACATAAGAATGGGAATAATTGCAGGCCCGGGCAATTGAAGTGACATTGAGACCGGGATCCGTATAACAGCGGTATATGTATTTCTGGATATTCTCAAAACCGATATCAGTCACATTTTGGGATTCCTTATATTTTTGCACCCGGCCGGTATAGGGACGGAAAACTTCGGCTAAGTATCTGGCAATAAAAACAATAACTATTTTACAGTCTTCAGATGGAGGTGCTGCGCCTACAGTTCCGGCGAAACACTGAAGCAGAGTGGATTCTTCAAGACCGAAACGGTTGCTTAGGGCAGAGATGCGGCTGGCAGTAAAACTGTAATCGGAGCAGTAATGTCCGACAGATATGGAACCGATACAAAGTTCATCAATTATAATCGGAACAGAATATTCCGATATGCCGAGGAAACAGGGCCGGCAAAATGGAGCATATGTCCGTTCACAGAACCGTTGGTGGATGTCTGCGCATTGAACACATCGTGCGTAAGCCGCCGAATTCTGCTTAACGGCAGTGCAAAAAGCGCTGTGATGTCCGGTATAGGCCAGAAGAGCTGCGCCGACGGTTGGTTCCCAGTTTAAAAAACCAACAAAATCTTTCAATACGAAACCACTGCACAAATGATCCAGAGTATTTAAAAGTGGTGTCAAAAGTTCTTTAATATCCATACAGTCCCTCCCCCTTATAAAACATATAAATCAGATAATATCATTATAAGTAAAGAATAGTTGCGAGGCAATAGAAATGCATTTATTTACTGGTAGACAGCATATTATTACAGGTAAAATTACTAAAATAATGATAATATTTATTTGTAAGATATAAAAAATAACAAAAGTACCTGACACGTAAAAGATCTGCAGGCTTTGATGTGTGAAAGGAACTCAAAAAAGAGGAGGAAAATTCATTAATGAAAAAGATTTTCACTAATTTGTTGTGTATGGCAGTAGTTATTTCTATGACAGCCTGCAGCTCCGGTACGTCAGGTGACACGAAACAGACTGCGGAAATAAAAGAAACTGTTTCCAGTTCGGCAGCGGAAAAAACGGAAGCGGGGGAAACCGCAGCGATGGAAACGATGGCCGACGGCGAACCCAAATACATCGACGAAAACGCCGCAGAGCTGACCGGTACTGTAAGACTTTTGACTGCGTTTAAAGGATCTTTGGGAACGGATGACTTAATTGCTGCATTTAATGAGTATTATCCAAACGTGAATGTAACTTATGAGATTTATACCAACAATGCTGATGGTAATTTAAGCGCCAATACCAATATTCAGGCCGGGGTAACGGATGTTATTCTGAGCTTTGGCACACATAATACCGCATTCCGCTGGGAAAACGGTATGTTAATGGATATTACGGATCGCCTGGCAGCAGATAATCTGGATTTGGTAAAGGAATGGGGAACGGATGCTTATACGTACAATAATCGGATCTTTTGCTTCCCTTCAGGTGGATTGTCCATCTTTGTGGCACTTAATATGGATATGTGGAATGAAGCGGGATTGGGTGATATTCCGGTTTCCTGGACATATGACGAATATATGGAAGCCTGCCGGAAAATGACAAAAAAAGACGGTTCCGGCGCTGTTGCCGTATATGGCGGCACTGATTTTAATCAGAGAGATTACTGGACTTATTCCATGCGTCAGACTAAGGGAGTTGATGCGTTTTATAATGCGGAGGGAAAGGCGGATTTTACCAGCGGCCTGGCGGAAACTATTATTCAGCGGGAATTGGATGCAGAGGCGGAAGAGATTTGGTATCCGAAGATCAACCTGATTAAAGACAGCGTTAAAGCGCGTGACATGTTGTGGTCCGGTAAAGCGGCTACTTGTGTGGAAAGTATTCTAACCCGTTTTGTCATGGATAAGGAAAATTATCCTCACGATTTTATACTTGGTTATGCCCCATATCCTGTTAATAAAGAAGGGGAGACTAACTATGCACTGGGAAATATGCCGAACTCCTTCTATTGTGTTACAAACAATGCCCAGGATCCGGATGCAGCATATGCATTTGCAAAATTTGCTTCAACCTTGGGTGGAAAATACCTTTATGCAGCAGGGCACACAACAACATGGACCGGCACTGATGCGGATGAAATTGTAGATCTGGTATTTGGAAGCCGTGAAAATGCTGAAAAGTATATTGATGTGGATTCTTATATCGCTAATGTTTTAGCAGTGGGGCAGCCGGCATACCACGAAGAAGTTATTACGGCTTACAGTGAGATCGCTTCCCTGATCGATGAGTATACGGACTATATTCTGAGCGGTGAGATGAGTGTCAGGGATGGCCTGCAGCAGCTGAACGATGCCGCAAATCAGGCAATTGAGGAAAGTGAATGATAATGCAGCCTGAATCTTGATTTTACCAACGGGGCCGTGCGCGGGAACTGCCTGACATGGCTCCGTTTGTTATGGAGGAAACGATGAAAAATAAAACAAAGTTAACGATGACCGGTTATGTATTTTTGGCTCCGGCGCTTATTATATTCATTATTTTTGTGCTGATTCCAGTTATTACATCAATAATTTTGGCGTTTACCAAGTGGAATTTCTTCTCAGGAGTTCAGGGACTTAAATTTATTGGATTGAGAAATTTTAAAAAACTGTTTACTTCAGACCGGTCTTTTATGACAGCGCTGATTAATACCATTGTATATGCAGTGGCGACAGTTCCGGCCACAGTGTTTTTTGCATTAATTTTTGCACATATTGTAAACGGGCGGGTCTATTTTCAACGTTTCTTCCGCCTGGCATTTTTTGTGCCGTACATTTCCAATCTGGTTGCCTTGGGCGCAGTATTTAAGTTCCTGTTTCGTTCAGACGGACCGATTAACCAGATCTTAACTCATGTGTTCCATGTTCAGAATGTGCCGGATTGGCTGGTTTCCACCAGCCTGTGCAGGATTCCGATTATCTGTGTTATGGTTTATTCAGGAATTGGTTTTTGCCTGATTGTCTATATTGCAGCATTGAAAAATGTTCCGATGGAATTATATGAGGCCGCCAGGGTTGATGGGGCATCTGCATGGAAACAATTTTCGGCTATTACTGTGCCGATGATTTCACCAACAACCTTTTATCTGATAATCGTGCGTCTGATTAATGCATTCCAGGTCTTTGCGGCCATTAATATCATATCGGACGGAGGAAAATCTTCCGGCAGCGTCAGTCTGGTTGTTTTGGTTTATGAAGAAGCATTTAAAAATTATAATTTTGGATACGCAAGCGCCGAAGCATGGATATTGGTTATATTTATCCTGGCGGTTACTCTTGTAAATTTCGGACTACAGAAAAAATGGGTTCATTATTAAGGGAGGCTTTCATATGAACAAAAAAAATATAAACTTGGGAAAGATTCTCCTGACAGCGGTTGCTGCAGTTATGGCGGTAGGATTTATGCTTCCGCTGCTATGGATGGTATCCTCATCGCTGAAGTCTTCCATGCAGGTATTTGAGTCACCGTTTCGGTGGATTTCCGACCGGATACGCTGGGATAATTTCATGCAGGTCTGGATAAATTCCGAACTGCCGTTTTGGAAAATGTTTTTAAATTCTCTGACGATTTCCTGTATCAGTGTGGTAGGGCAGCTGCTTGTTTCTTCAATGGCGGCTTATGCGTTTGCCAAGATTGAGTTTAAGGGGCGCAATATTGTTTTTATGCTGATGCTGGTTACGATGATGATTCCGGTGCAGGCGTTGATTATACCGAGGTTTATGCTGTTCCATATTCTTGATTTATATGATACGTTATGGAGTATTATTCTTCCCAACTTTTTTAATGTTACGTCGATTTTTCTTCTGCGCCAGTTTTATCTGTCTGTACCGGATGATATAGCGGAAGCTGCGCTGATCGACGGTGCGGGCCATTTCCGCATATGGGGGCAGATTATGGTTCCCTTAACTAAGAATGGCCTGATATCCGCAGCTATCCTGGCGTTTATTAATTCATGGAATGAGTATTTAAGCCCGCTGATCTTTCTTCCCAGCACAAAGAATTTTACAGTTGCGTTGGGAATCCGCTGGTACTTAAACGATACGGCCAGAGAATACAATTTAATGATGTGCGCTGCAGCAAGTACGATTATTCCTGTTGTTGTTCTTTATATTTCAGCACAGAAATATTTTGAAGACGGCATTGCCACTGCCGGAGTTAAGGGGTAGGGATTGCAGGGAAAGGAGTCTTATTAAAATGAATAAACAAAAACCAAATGTTATTCTTATATTAACGGATGACCAGGGATATTGGTCTTTGGGATGCAATGGAAACAAGGAGATCAGAACTCCCAACATTGATGCGCTGGCATCCGGAGGAGTTAATTTGAGCAATTTTTTCTGCGCCTCTCCTGTCTGTTCCCCGGCAAGAGCCTCTCTGCTGACAGGCTGTATTCCCTCACAGCACGGAGTGCATGACTGGATCCGAAAGGGCGCCGGAGAAGTTCATGGCGATGCCCCTGTTAAGTATCTGGAAGGAATTACCGGATATACGGAGCTTCTGGTATCCGGCGGATATACCTGCGGCATCAGCGGAAAATGGCATTTAGGTGCTACCGGCTATCCGCAGAAGGGCTATTCTCACTGGTTTGTAACTTTAGGAGGAAGCGGTACCTATAGAGATGCGGAGGTTTATCGGGGGTCTGAGAGAATTAAAACAGAAGGATATTTAACGGATGTAATTACGGAAGATGCCCTGTCCTTTATTGATGAATGTGCCGATGAGGATAAACCGTTTTATTTAAATCTTACCTATACGGCCCCTCACAGTCCGCATGTGGATCAGCATAAAGAAGAATACGTAAAATATTATAAAGAGAACTGTACATTTGCGGATGTTCCCCAGCATCCGAGAAGCGGATGGAGCATCCATCATCCTCATGATATTGCTTATAGCCTGACATTTGCTTCCAAAGAACGGGAGTATCTGACAGTACGCGATCTGCTGGCCGGATATTATGCCGCCGTACAAGGAGTTGATGACGGGGTTGGCCGCCTGGTGGAAAAGCTGGAGGAACGGGGAATCCGCGATAATACCTTGATTATCTATACAAGCGACAATGGTTTTAACTGCGGGCAGCATGGCATCTGGGGCAAGGGCAACAGCACGATGCCGCTGAACCTGTTTGACACCTCCGTAAAAGTCCCATGTATATTTAATTTGCCGGGGAAAATACAAGGAGGATGTGAGAATGACAGTCTGCTCAGCGCTTATGATTTTATGCCGACGCTGCTTGATTTTCTTGGGATCGAAAACCCAGAAGCCGGAAAGCTGCCTGGACGGAGCTTTTTGCCGCTTCTACAGACCGGCAGCAGCCGGGTTTATCATGAAAGCATTACGGTTTTTGATGAGTACGGCCCCAACCGAATGATCCGTACAAAAAAATGGAAATATATCCACCGTTATCCATATGGCCCGAATGAACTCTATGATTTGGAAAATGATGGAGGAGAGCTGTTTAACCTTCTCGACGAAAACCGGTATTTTCTATATGGACCTAAGTTCCTGGAAGAAAAAGAGGCAGAGATGAAAGCCCAGCTGGATGAGTGGTTCTTAAAATATGCGGAGCCGCAGATTGACGGCAGGAAAGAGCCGGTATGCGGGCGCGGGCAGTTGTGTAAGGTTGGTGCATCTTCCGAAGGAAAGCTGACTTTTCAGCCAGCCATGGAAGTGGAATATTCAAGATAGCAGGGGGAAGAAGATATGAAGCAGTATATCAGGGAGACGCCGGCGCCGTCAAAGAATCCGCCGGTACGTCTGCATTATGAAGTGGTGTTTGTCGGCGGCGGATTGAGCGGACTGTGCGGAGCCATTGGCTCTGCCCGCCAGGGGGCTAGGACGGCCCTTATACAGGACAGAAGCGTTTTTGGCGGAAATGCAAGTTCTGAAACGAGAATGCATGTTTCCGGCGCTTCCTGCCACTGGGGAAAAAAAGATGCAGCTGAAACCGGAATTTTAATGGAACTTCAGCTGGAAAATAAATATTTGAATGACAGCTATAACTACTCTCTTTGGGATGGGGTTCTGTGGGCAGCCGCAAAAGAATGTGAAAATCTGGACATTTATATGAATACGTCCATGTACAAAGTCAATTCCGACGGAAAGACCATACAGTCTGTTTTATGTTACCAGATGAATACGGAAATCTGCTTTGAATTTACGGCAGAAGTTTTTGTGGATACGACAGGAAATGGTACTCTTGGCTATTTTGCAGGTGCGGAATACTGCATCGGGCGGGAAGCGGGATGCGAATATGGGGAAAAAGATGCGCCTGTGCAGCGCGACGGCGAGACCATGGGAAATACGATTTATTTTGTTGCAGAAGATAAAGGGCATCCGGTCCGTTTCCGCAAACCGGAGTGGGCGTATACATTTGATGAAAGCGATTTTGTACACCGCTATCACGGGGACATCGTGGTTTACCATGATGCAGATGATGTGGTTGTCTTAAAACCGGACGAAGACTATGAAGACCACCAGGATCAGCTGGTGGAAAAATATGATGTGGAATCAGGATATTGGTGGATTGAACTGGGCGGAGACTGGGATGACATCATCCGTCAGGCCGAAGATATCCGTTACGAATTATACCGGACGGTTTACGGCGTATGGGATCATATAAAAAATGGGGGCGGCCACGGCGCGGAAAACTATGAACTTGTTTGGGTTGGATCAGTTGCCGGAAGCCGTGAAAGCCGCAGGCTGATGGGGGACGAGGTCTTGACCGAAAATGATATTCTCACAAACCGGGTATTTGAAAACGGAATTGCTTACGGCGGCTGGCCGATGGACGAGCACACAGCCGGAGGTTTCAGGGCAAAGGGGCAGATTCCGTCTAAGGTGCGTTCTTTCCCTGGTTTCTATTCGATTCCTTACGGGTGCTATTGTTCAAAAACTATTTCTAATCTGATGATGGCGGGACGCAATATCTCAGCAACGAAGCTGGCAATGGGATCTGCCCGGGTTATGGGAACCTGTGCCGTTGGAGGAGAGGCGGTCGGAATCGCAGCTGCCGGGGCGGCTAAACTTGGGATGACGCCCAAGGAGTACGGTAAAACACATATACAGGAACTGCGTCAGGAATTACTAAAAAATGATTTATATATCATGGGCTGCCGGAATGAAGATAAGAAGGATGCTGCGCGAACGGCCATTATTTCAGCTTCTTCTGAGAAAAAGGGCTTCGAAGCTGGTCTGGTGGTTTCCGGCGTGACTCGGAGAGAAGGCAGCTGCAGCAATATGTGGAGCTCGGACGGCATATCTTCACAGGGGGAATTTTTAAGGCTGAAGCTTTTAAAACCAGTGCCGGTTAAGGAAGTCCGTTTAGTTTTGGATCCTGATTTATCAGAGGAACGGTGCATCTCCGTCTCTAAGGCATTTTTGGATAAAGAACCTCTTGGCGTAGCTCGGGAACTGCTGAAGGATTATACGGTTAAATTCCTTATGGATGGGAAAACGGCGGCGGATGTGGAAATCCGTGATAATTACCAGCGCCTAAACCGCATTGTCCTGCAGGAAAATGTCCTGACAGATACTGTGGAGATACGGATACATGAAACGAATGGCTGTCAGGATGCACATATTTATGAAATCAGGATTTATGGAGCCGAAACGAACGAATGATGTCAAAGCATATGTAACAGTTCAGCCTTCCGATGCCGCAGCAGGCACAGACATCGGAAGGCTGAACTGTTACAAAATATTAAGTTTTATGGGCAAAATAGTTGAAATTATATATCCGTTATGGTATTATTTGAACATTAAGTCGAAAACCAGATAAGAATGCATAGGTGCATACTCCATAGCGGAAGTGCACCGTTTTTTGTATTGTAAGAGAATCGGGTGATTTTCTGATTGTCTGGTTAAGAAGAGGAGGAGCTATATTATGAAAAAGAAACTGAGTTTATTGTTGGCAGCAGCAATGACGGCCGGTCTGGCTTTGACGGGATGCGGCGGTTCCGGAAACGGAGGGGCGGCAGGCAGCGGAGAACAGACTTCTGCGGCAGGGCAGGAGACGACTGCTCAGAGCTCATCTGCATCAGCAATCGATACAACAGGATTTCTGGCTGTGGCCAACGTATCTGACGTTCAGACAGCCGATGTACAGAGGACGTCTAAGGACTATCAGATTCCGATGAACATCTATGACCGCCTGGTGGATATTCAGGTGGCAGAGGACGGAACATCTTCCGTAGTGCCCAGTCTTGCGGAATCATGGGATGTTTCTGAGGACGGACTGGTGTATACCTTCCATTTGAGAAAAGATGTTAAATTTCATAACGGCAATGATTTAACGGCAGAGGATGTTGCATACACATTTAAACGCCTTCTTACCGTAGAGGGGGCGACGAATACGGAATTTATCGACCAGATTAAGGGTGCGGCCGAATTATATGACGGCACGGCAACGGAGCTGGAAGGTATGGAAGTGGTTGATGATTATACCTTTAAGGTGACTTTAAAAGAGGCGTATGCAGGATTTTTGGCCTGTCTTTCCGCGCCCGGTGTTTCCATCTATGACAGTGAGGCTACCGAGGCAGCAGGCGACCAGTTTGGATTAGATCCTGCGGTTACTGTGGGTACAGGGCCGTTTAAATTCGCTTCCTGGACATTGAATGACCAGATCGTGCTGACTGCTAACGAAGACTATTGGAGAGGCGCGACAGAGCTTCCCGGAATCGTAATTAAGGTGGTTCCTGATACGGAGACACAGACCATGATGTTTGAAAGCGGCGAACTGGATCTGATTGACCTGGATTTTGTTCAGGATGCGGTGGATCATTTTATGGAAGCTTATCCTGATCAGATCGTTTCGGGACCACGTGTGGGAATCACATATTTTACAATGAATCAGAAGCTGGAACCATTTAACGACGTTAAAGTCCGCAAGGCGGTTCAGATGTCGATTGACCGTCAGGCCATTCTGGATGCGCTGTACGGCGGCAGAGGCGACGTGGAAAACGGTATTTTCCCTCATGGACTGATCGGCTACAATCCTGATCTTCCTGCAATCAACTATGATCCGGAAGCGGCTAAGGCGCTGCTTACAGAGGCCGGTTATGCGGACGGATTTACTATGGAGATCGGAGCGGATGCCAGCGCATCGGATACTACGACCATGGCGCTTGAGATCATCAAAGACCAGCTTCAGGAAGTTGGAATCAATGCGGAGATCAAGAATTATGATGAGTCCACTTGGCTGGATACCAGAAAAGCGGGAGATATGGGCTCCTTTATGAGCACATGGACTGCAGATTACAATGATCCTGATAACTTTATCTATACATTCTTTGGCGGTGAAGACAAGACAAAGATGAGATCCATTAACTATCCGGATACGGAAGTGATGGCCCGCGTTCAGGCAGCGAGAGCGATTGTGGACGTGGATGAAAGACTTGCTGAATACAAGGCTTTGGAAGAAAAGATCATTCAGGAAGATGCGGCATGGGTTCCGATGTACTCAAGACAGCATTTATTTGCAGTGAGCAAGAGGACGCAGGGATTCCAGGTATCATGGAATGGCTTGAGTGATGTCAATTTCTATCCGATTTCTGTTAAATAACTGATAAACACTTATGGATGCCGCAGGATGAGGATTACTTGTTTTGCGGCATCTATTTTAGTGAAAAGGAAGGGATTTGTCTCGTGATAAAAAATATCGTAAAACGCATTTTGATTTCAATTCCGGTTCTGATCGGAGTGATCCTGATCATCTTTATCATGCTCCGCATCGTTCCCGGAAATCCGGTGACCACGATGATGGGCGAGCATGTGAATGAAGCGGTCATTGAAAAAGTGAGCAGGGAGATGGGATTGGACCAGCCTCTTTATATTCAGTTTTTTAAATACATAGGAAATGCTCTGCATGGCGACTTCGGAACCTCTTACCGGCTGAACAGAAATGTGACGAGTATAATTCTGGAGTCATTTCCTAATACCATTAAGCTTTCAGTCTGCGCTGCGGTGGTTGCGTGGATTATCGGCATTGTGTCGGGCATTGTGGCTGCCATTAAGCAGAATAAGCTGCTGGACCGTTTATTTATGGGCGGGGCGCTGATCGGCGTATCCATGCCTGTGTTTATGACCGCATTGTTTTTGCAGTATACGCTGGCATTTAAATTAAAGATTTTCCCGGTGTCGGGTTATAATTCACTGGCCTGTATGGTTCTTCCGGCCATCGTGCTGGGGTGGAACTCGGCGGGCAGCATTGCACGTATGACCAGGTCCAATTTGCTGGAAGTGATGCAGGACGATTATATCAGGACTGCAAGGGCCAAGGGGCTGAGGGAATACGGCGTTATCGTAGGACATGCGCTGAAAAATGCCATGCTTCCGGTAGTTACCATGATGGCGCTTCAGATATCCAGTATGCTGTCGGGCGCGGTTATCACGGAGAGCATCTTCGGGGTTCCGGGTATCGGACGGCTGGCGGTCAATGCCATTGAAACCAGGGATATGCCGCTTTTGCAGGGGACGGTTGTGTTTACCACCATTCTGGTGATTGTGGGCAATCTGGCTGCCGATTTATTATATTCCGTATTAGATCCTAGAATCAGGGAGGGTGCATAACATGAGCAAATTACAGAAAAACAATTCTCTCAAAGCTTCAGCCGAAGGGGCCGGACAGGGTTCTAGGGAGTACGGATTGGAGGGCACAGCTTATACGCCCGATATGGATTCTCAGATCGGAGAAGCGGATACATGGCTGGATAAGGTGAAAACTTTGGTACGGCAGAATAAACTGGCCGCTTTTTCGGCGGTTGTCATCGTATTGATCTTGCTGGCAGCCATCTTTGCGCCTCTTGTAGCGCCTTATGATTATCTGAAACAGAGTCTGGTTGACCGCCTTCAGGCGCCCAGCGCGGAGCATTGGCTGGGGACGGATGAATTGGGAAGAGACGTGGTGAGCCGTATTATCTATGGCGCCAGGGTTTCTTTGACTATTGGACTTGTACCGACGCTGATTTCTATGACGATTGGAACGGTTCTTGGGCTGTTTGCCGGTTTTTACGGCGGTAAGGTGGATTTTATCATCATGCGTCTGGCGGACGTTATGCTGGCGTTTCCATCTCTTTTGCTGGCCATGGTTGTGATGTATACCATGGGCGGAGGGCTTGTGAATATTTTCATCGCGCTCAGTCTGGTTAACTGGGCCAGTACGGCGAGAATTGTGCGTTCGCAGACCTTGTCTTTAAAGGAAAAGGAGTATGTGGAGGCGGCCAGGTCCATCGGCGTGAAGAAATGGACGATTATGATGCGCCATATTCTTCCAAACTGCATTCCTTCTCTGATCGTATTGTTTACACTCAACATTCCTTCGGCCATTCTTTCCGAATCCAGCCTGAGTTTCCTGGGAGTGGGAGCGCAGCCGCCTTCTGCCAGCTGGGGGCTGATGGTTGTACGCGGGAAGAAGTATTTGTTCAGTGAACCGTGGCTGTCTCTGGCGCCTTGTGTGGCTATTATGATCGTAGTAATCGCATTCAACTTTTTGGGCGACGGGCTTAGGGACGTGCTGGACCCATATTTGAAAGAACAGTAGGAGGGGATCAGAATGAGTGATAATAAGGTATTGGAAATCAAAAATCTGAAATCCCACTTCTTTACGGCAAAGGGCGAGGTTCCGGCTGTGGACGGAGTCAGCATTACCGTTCCCCAGGGCAAGATTATCGGCATCGTTGGGGAATCGGGCTGCGGCAAGAGCATGACGGCCATGTCGGTGATGGGGCTTTTGAGACATCCGGGAAAAATCGTGGACGGGACGATTACATTAAACGGCAGGGATATTACCCATTTGTCTAAGAAGGAGTTGTCCCAGGTCCGCGGAAATGAGATTTCCATGATATTTCAGGAGCCCATGACTTCCCTGAATCCGGTCTATCAGGTGGGCAGGCAGGTGAGGGAGGCGATTCTTCTTCATCAGAAGATGAGCAAGGAAGAGGCAAAACAGAAGGTCATCGACATTTTCCGGGAAGTCGGGATTCCGGAGCCGGAAAAACGGTATTATTCCTATCCGCACCAGCTGTCCGGCGGGCTTCGCCAGAGGGTGATGATCGGTATGGCTATGGTCTGCAAGCCGAAAGTGATGATTGCGGATGAGCCGACGACAGCTCTGGACGTTACTATTGAAGCGCAGATTCTCCGGCTGATGAGGCGGCTTTGCGATGAGCAGGGCACTTCGATTATTCTGATCACTCATAACATGGGAGTTGTGGCGGAGCTTTGCGACTATGTCTATGTTATGTATGCGGGAAAGGTGATGGAACAGGCCGAAACATTTGAATTATTTGAAAATACCCAGCATCCCTATACGAGGGGGCTGCTGAAATCCATACCGAAACTGGACAGCAAGGAGGAACGGCTGTACACGATTGAGGGCGTGGTGCCGAATCTTCTTCACCTTCCGAAAGGATGTAATTTCTGCAACCGCTGTGAACTGGCAGAGAAGATCTGCTTTGAGAAAAAACCATGTTTGTATCAGACGTCCGAAGGGCATGGAGTCAGATGCTTTCAGTATGAACAAGAGGTGCAGTTAGATGGAATATAAAAAAGTTCTGATAGAAGCAAAACATCTGGTGAAGGAATTTCCGCTGGATGGCAAAAAGGGAAAATCAGTGGTTCATGCGGTTTCCGATGTAAATCTGGAGATCTATGAGGGCGAGACTTTGGCGTTAGTCGGAGAATCGGGATGCGGAAAAAGCACGCTGGGCCGGGTTTTAATCCGACTTTTGGACCCGACGGCAGGAGAGGTTGATTTTGAAGGAGTCAATATTGCCGGGCTGAAGGAAAAGGAATTTGCCCGGTACAGAAAACAGATGCAGATCATCTTTCAGGACCCGTATGCTTCCCTGAATCCCCGGATGAATGTGAAGGAGATCATTGCGGAGCCGCTGGTCACTCACGGGCTGGCTAAGACGAAGCAGGAGGTGGAGGAACAGGTCAGGGAATTGATGAAGGAAGTGGGGATTCCGGCGGAGTTTATCAACCGCTACCCGCACCAGTTTTCCGGCGGACAGAGACAGAGAATCGGGATCGCCAGGGCTATCGCCCTGCATCCTAAACTGATTATCTGCGATGAGCCGGTTTCTGCTTTGGATGTGTCCATCCAGTCCCAGGTGCTGAACCTTTTGAAGGATCTGCAGGCTCAGTACCAGCTGACCTATCTGTTCATCTCCCATGACCTCAGCGTGGTTAAATTCATTGCCGACAGGGTCTGCGTGATGTTTCTGGGGATGATATGTGAAGTGGGAGATACGGACAGTTTGTATGAAAAACCGCTTCATCCTTATACCAAGTTTTTGTTAAATGCAATTCCAAAGGCTGACCCTAAGTTCAGGAAAGAGGAAAAAGAGCTTCTGACAGGGGAGATTCCAAGTCCTGTGAATCCGCCTTCGGGCTGCCGGTTCCATACCAGATGTCCTTATGCAAAGGAAATCTGCAGGGAGAAGGCGCCGGAGGGGAAAAAGGTGGGAGATCGTCAGGTGTTCTGCCATTTTCCATTGATATAATTTTTTTGCAATTTATTAAGTGACTGCAAACTGATATTTTACATATGGAGCCGGACTTTTAAAGTCCGGCTTTGACATTTTACCAGCTTTTTGAAGTGCAGCAGAAGGAAAGAGGACTTATGAAAATAAAATATGTGACAAATCATTTCTATACACCGATTCTGGCTGATGAAAGCGTGTTCTCTGCGGAGGATGCCATACATATTATACAGGAGAGGGCAGCGGATCTGATTAATATCAAACGGATGAGCGGTCCTGTATATGAGGGAAGCAGGATTCGGATGAATGACGCATGGGAACCGGTATCGGGGAAATCCCGGAAAATGAGCTGACAGGAGTGGAATAAGCGGATGGAATATGGTATATTGAAACAATCGGCAGTCACGATCTATGAGCGCGCCTGTACATGGAAGGAATCGGGCGGAGAACGGATATCTTCCATTGCGGACGAAGGGCTATACGGTATGGCGGTCAGAATTACAGGGGAAGAGGAATGCGGATATCTGCCTGTGATAACCCATTACGGATATGGCGGTTATGTGGAAATGTCCGCGCTTTGTCCGGCGTCTTTGAAGGAAGTGAAGGCCAGGGACCTGGACTGCGTCAGAGTTGTGGACGCGGGCTGCGCGGATGTGCTGTCTCTTCCAAAGGTTTCGGGAATCAGACTGGCTTCTCTGTTTCGGGGAAGCTTGATTGAAGTGCTTTTGGAACGGGAAACAGACGGCTGGTCGGCGGTGCGCCTGGCGGATGGAACAAAAGGATATATGAGAACGCAGTTTTTAGCGGAAAAGAAATTCAAACACAGTTTTTTGTGGGAAGGGATTCTGCCTCAGGCTGAAATAGGCGGGGAAGAGGAGTTTCGCAGGGATGTGGTGGAAACGGCATTCAGGTATATGGGCACCCAATACCGCTGGGGCGGGAAGAGCGGCCAGGGAATCGACTGTTCGGGTCTGACTTCCATGGCCTATATGATGAACGGGATTTTGATTTACCGGGACGCCAGGATCAAAGAGGGATATCCGGTGAGGGAGATTCCATTTGTGAGGAGAAAGCCGGGGGATCTGCTGTATTTTCCGGGGCATATCGCCATGTATCTGGGAGAGGAACGCTATATTCATTCCACCGGGAAGGCGGGAAGCGGCGGTGTGGTGGTTAACAGCTTTAGGTCGGGAGACGATGATTACCGGGAGGATTTGGCCGGGAATTTGCTGGCGGTTGGAAGCATTTTTTAGGCGGAAAGTGAGGAAATATGAAAGTATTTGATATGCACTGCGATACATTGATGGCTGTCAATGATGCAAGAAAGGCCGGAGAGGCCGTAAGTTTTGAGAACAATGAGTTACATATTGATTTGAATAAATTGAAAAAGGGAGATTATCTGCTGCAGTGTATGGCGGCATTTGTCCATCTGGGAAGGGATAGGAATCCGCTGGAAACGGCGATGGAAGAATTTGACGTATTTTATCAGATCATGGATCAGTATAAGGATTCCATAGGTCAGGTGAAATGTTTTGGAGATTTGGAACGGAACATGAGGGATGGAAAGATTTCCGCCATGCTGACTGTGGAAGAAGGCGGGACCTGCCTCGGCAATCCTGCGGTGCTGCGTATGTTTTACCGGCTGGGAGTGAGGATGATGACCCTTACCTGGAATTATGAAAATGAACTGGCTTATCCGAACCGAATGCCTCATGATGAAAATGATAATTTTCCGGCGTCGGCGGATTTGCAGCACGGTCTGAAGGAGAGGGGAATCGAATTTGTCAGGGAGATGGAGCGGCTTCATATGGTTGTGGACGTATCGCACCTTTCCGACGCCGGTTTCTGGGATGTTGCAAAATACAGCACGCGCCCGTTTATTGCCAGCCATTCCAATGCCAGGGCGTTATGCAGTCATGTGAGAAATTTAACGGACGATATGTTAAAAACCATGGGAGAGCGGGGATGTCTTTTGGGCATCAATTACTGCGCCGCATTCCTGGACCAGCAGGACAAGGAAGAAAACTGTTTCAGCTCTGTAGCCCTGATGGCAGACCATATCCGTCATATTCAAAATGTGGCCGGAATTGATATCATCGGACTTGGTTCGGATTTTGACGGAATCGGCAGCAGGCTGGAGATGAAGGACGCTTCTTATCTTCCTTTATTGGAAAGGGAGCTTAGAAAACGGGGATTTCATGAGTCGGAGATCGAAAAGGTCTTTTATAAGAATGCCATGAGAGTATTTAAAGAGCTTTTGTAAATGGGCGAAGGGCTGTGATCAGCAGAAAGAGGATGGAAATACTGCCGGTTGGCAAAACGGAGAAAAACGATGGATGAGAGACTGACTTTGGAAAAAAGGATAGCGGCGGAAATTGCCAGCTATGACGGCAGGATGGCTGTCTATGCCGACGATCTGCGGGGAAATGTGATCGCCATTTACCCGGATGAGAAATTTGAAACGGCCAGTACGGTGAAAACTTATATTCTGGCCTGCCTGTTTGACCAGGTGGAAAAAGGAAATGCGGATTTGGAGGGAATGCTTGCGTTAAAACCGGAACATATGGTGGAGGGCAGCGGCGTTCTCTGTTCTTTAGAGCCCGGACTGAAGCTCAGGGTGAAGGATGTGGCCACGCTTATGATTATCGTCAGCGACAATGTGGCCACCAATATGATGATCGAATATCTGGGAAAGGATACGGTCAACAAATGCATCAGGAAGCTGGGATGTAGAGATACGGTTTTACATAACGATATCCATTTTGACAGGTACCGCAGGCTGGGAACAACCACTCCCAGGGATTATGCGGGCATGTTTATCCGCCTTGCAAAAAAGGAACTGATAAGTGAGGCGGCGGATGAGGCCATGATGTCCATTTTCCGGAAACAGCATTACAACAGCATGCTGACCGGGGCGTTTCCGCCTTATTTTCTGGATTGCGAGGATACGGGAGAGGAAGAGCTGATCAGCGTGGCGTCCAAGAGCGGAAGCATGGATGCCTGCCGCAATGACGGGGGAATTATTACCACGCCTTACGGTTCTTATGTGCTGGTGATGATGCATAAGGAATTCAGCGATTCCATTTACTATCCGGGTCATCCGGCTACCGTATTCGGGGCTAAGGTGAGCCGGATGATACTGGATCAGTATCTGGCGCTGGAAGGAAGATTTTACCTTTAGATATTTTGTCTGTTGTTATATTGGAGGATATTCGCTATAATCAAGGTGAAAATAATAACAAAAGAGAAAGCCTCTGTTAAGGAGTGACAGGATGAAAAGAATAATTTTAGATTTGAACCCTTTTAAGACGGAAGACAAGGCGCTTGAGTATATTTGGCTGGAGATGGACATAGACGAATCCTTTGGACAAAGCCTGTCCGGTTTATATGACGCTTTAGCCGCCATGACGGAAAATACCTGTGTGGGTGTCTTCTGCCCGCCGCAGGACGAGACGGGGGCTTATGAGTATGGCTGGAAGGTAAAACGGGTTTTTTGGGATGCGCAGGCGGACAATGAGCATTTATGCGTGATCTATGGAGACCTGGAAGAGAATTACGCGGAATAACGGGGCGAAGGAACGAATGGAGAAGGCGGTATGAAACATTTTCGAAATGCAAGATTGAAGAAGAAGCTGATTTTATTAGGAATTGTCAGCGTGTTGGGGCTGGTTTTGATGGGCGCGTCCTCATTGATCACAACAAATCAGATCAGGAAGTCCAGTACGGATATGACACAGGCCTGGCTTCCGTCTGTTATTATTGCGGAAGAATTGAATACGGCCACTTCTGATTACAGAATCAATGAATACAACCATGTGATCACCCATGATGAGGCGGTGATGGAGGAACTGGAAAAAGAGATGGCATTGGTCTGCGAGGACATTGAAGACAAGTTCCGCCAATATGAATCGCTGATTACCAATGAAACGGATGAACGTCTGATGCGGGAGGCGGAGGATGTCTGGCACGAGTATCTGGAATACAGCAAAGAGATTCTGGAAATCAGCCGGAGAAATGATACTGACGACGCCAGGGAACTGATCATCGGACAATCCAGGGACTATTTTAACCAGGTCAGCAGTTTGTTCATCGACGTGGTGGATTTCAATAAAAACGGGGCGGAAGCGGCCAGCGCCTATGCGGATACTTTATACATCCGCATGATCAAGATCAAGATGACTACCATGGGCCTTATCAGCCTTTTGATTATTATTATGGTGGTTTATATTATCAAGGCCGTGGAAAAGCCGGTGGAAGAGCTTGTGGAAGGTACCAGACGGCTTGCAAGCGGTGATTTAAGCGTAAGCCTGAACTATGAGTCGGACGACGAATTGGGAGTGCTGACCGAGTCGGTCAATACGCTGGTGCACCGTCTGCGCGCCATCATTGGCGACCAGAAGCGGGTGCTCCGGGAGCTGGGCTGCGAGAACTTTGACGTGAAATCAGAATGTGAAAATGCCTACAGCGGCGATTTTGCCCCGATTCTCTATTCTTTAGAGGGGCTGCGCTCGAGGCTGATCCATCTGAAAAAACAAACACAGGATATTAAGAGAAAGAATGGAAAATAAGATGACAGCTAAGTGGATGCTTCAGACAAAAAAGGCTGATTTTGACGCCATAGCAGGCAGGTACAGAATCAGCCCTGTAACCGCGAGAATTATCAGAAACAGGGATGTCCAAAGTGAAGAGGAGATCAGACGGTATCTTACCGGAACTTTGGACGACCTGTATGATCCCCACCTGATGAAGGATATGGACCGGGCGGTGGAGATACTAAAAGAAAAGATCCGGGATCAGAAGAGGATCAGGATCGTAGGGGATTACGACATTGACGGCGTTTGTTCGACCTATCTGCTCTATAAGGGGCTGAGTCGCGTGAACGCCGCCGTTGATTATGAGATTCCCGACAGAATTAAAGACGGATATGGAATTAACGAATCCATTATCCGGGACGCGTATGAAAGCGGAATTGACACCATACTCACCTGCGACAACGGAATCTCCGCCATTTCCCAGATCGCCCTTGCAAAAGAGCTGGGTATGACGGTAATCATTACGGACCATCACGATATTGCGGAAGAGGACGGAAAAGAGCTGATTCCCCAGGCGGATGCGGTCATTAACCCGAAACAAAAATCCTGTACCTATCCATTTTCCGGAATCTGCGGAGGGCTTGTGGCGTATAAGCTGGTTCAGGCGGTCTATGAGGCCTATGGGGTTCCCATGGAAGAATGGAAGGACCTTTTGGAATTTGCGGCCATCGCTACGGTGGGCGATGTGATGAAGCTCCAGAATGAAAACAGGATCATCGTAAAATACGGCCTGATGCAGATTCGTAAAACCGGAAGCCTGGGCCTTAAAAAGCTGATTGAAAAAAATGACCTAGACCCGGAACATATCTCTTCTTATCACATCGGCTTTGTGATAGGACCCTGCCTGAACGCAGGAGGACGTCTTCAGACGGCAAAACTGGCCTTGTCCTTACTTTTATGCCAGGACGAGGAAGAAGCCGGCCGTATGGCCCAGGAATTGAAGCAGCTCAATGACATGAGAAAAGATATGACGCAGCAGGGGCTGGCAGAGGCGGTGGAGCTGGTGGACCGGCATTATGCCGATGATAAAGTTCTGGTGGTATACCTTCCGGAATGCCATGAATCCCTTGCGGGAATCATAGCGGGCCGCCTCAGGGAACGCTATCACAAGCCGTCTTTTGTGCTGACCCGGGGAGAAGAGTCCGTGAAGGGCTCGGGCCGTTCCATCGAAGCCTACCATATGTTTGAAGCACTGCTGGAAGTGAAGGATGTGCTGCTGAAATTCGGGGGGCATCCTATGGCGGCCGGACTTTCTCTGGAAGAGAATATGGTGGATGAATTCCGCCGCCGTCTGAATGAGAATGCCTCTTTAACGGAAGAAGATTTTATAGAAAAGATATGGATCGATGTTCCCATGCCTTTGGATTACATCAGCGAACCGCTCATTAAAGAACTGGAACTTTTAGAGCCGTTTGGACAGGGAAACGAAAAACCTCAGTTTGCCCAAAAGGATCTAAATATCCGGAGCGTGCGCGTCCTGGGCAGAAACCGCAATGCGGTAAAGCTTTGCCTGGTGACGGGGAACGGAACCGTGATGGACGCCATGCTTTTTACTGACGGGGATGAATTTACGGCGAAGCAGGCGGGGCACAGGATGATTGATATTATCTATTATCCTACGATCAATGAGTATAATGGAAATCGTACTTTGCAGGTGACGGTTAAGGATTATAAGCTGCATTGAGGATGATAGACGGTTGTGCGCACGGTAACAGTTCGGCCTTCCGATATCTGCGTCGGCTCCGGCAGTTTCCATGGCTTTTCCTGTGACTTTGCAGGGCATTAGCAATTCTTAACGCGCAGAATTTTTCGTTCAAGGGAAATGTCCACCTGTTTGAGCGTGAGCGAGTTTGGGCATTTCCCTTGGTTTTTAGAAAAATCCTGCACGTTTAGAAGTGCTTATGCCCGAAACCGGAACAGGAAAGGCCATGGAAACTGCCGGAGCCGACGCAGATATTGGAAGGCCGAACTGTTACCGTGCGCCTGAGAATTGATTCCATTTGCTTGACACTGGTATGCTGTTTGTAATATAATCATTTCCAACAACGTCCGGCGCTGGCAGTTTTATCTATCCGGCGCCTGTTTTTTACATTTGCTACCACACAGATAGAAGGAGAGAATGAAAATCATGGTAAATGAAGTAATGAAATTCATCACGAGCTATGACCCTGAAGTTGGCAATGCCATCGAAGCAGAGTGCGCCCGTCAGAGAAGAAACCTGGAATTGATTGCATCAGAAAACATTGTTTCAGAGCCGGTTATGATGGCGATGGGTACCGTTCTTACTAACAAGTATGCAGAAGGATATTCCGGAAAGCGTTATTATGGCGGATGTGAGTGCGTCGATGTCGTGGAAACCATTGCCATTGAACGTGCGAAAAAGCTTTTTGGCTGTGATTATGCCAATGTTCAGCCGCATTCAGGCGCTCAGGCCAATATGGCGGTATTTGTTGCCATGCTGAAAGCCGGTGACACCGTTATGGGTATGAATCTGGATCATGGCGGTCATCTGTCCCATGGAAGCCCTGTTAACTTTTCAGGACTGTATTTTAACATCGTTCCTTATGGAGTAAATGATGAGGGATACATTGATTATGATGAATTAGAGAGAATTGCGGTGGAAGCAAAGCCTAAGCTGATTATCGCAGGCGCCAGCGCATATGCCAGAGAGATTGATTTTAAGAGATTCCGTGAGGTAGCGGATAAAGTGGGCGCTTATCTGATGGTGGATATGGCTCATATTGCAGGACTTGTGGCGGCAGGAGTTCATCCAAGCCCATTTCCTTATGCCCACGTGGTTACAACAACCACTCATAAAACCCTGCGCGGCCCAAGAGGCGGCATGATTCTTGCCAATAAAGAAGAGGCTGATAAGTTTAACTTCAATAAGGCTATCTTCCCGGGAACCCAGGGCGGCCCGTTAGAGCATGTGATCGCTGCGAAAGCGGTTTGCTTCGGTGAGGCATTAAAACCTGAATTTAAGGCGTATCAGGAGCAGGTGGCAAAGAATGCCAAGGCACTGGCTGCAGCGCTGGTTAAACAGGGCTTTAAACTGCTTACAAACGGTACGGATAACCACCTGATGCTGGTTGACCTGCGGGGGATGGAGGTATCCGGCAAGGAACTCCAGAACCGTTGTGACGAAGTATATATCACACTGAATAAGAACACGGTTCCAAACGATCCGAGAAGCCCGTTTGTAACTTCCGGCGTCCGCATCGGTACTCCGGCCGTAACTTCCAGAGGTCTTGTGGAAGAGGATATGGAAAAGATTGCGGAATGTATCTGGCTGGCAGCGACTGATTTTGAGGCCAAGGCTGATTATATCCGCGCTGAGGTGACGAAGATCTGTGATAAATATCCGATTTACTAGGAAGTGATTTATTGATATAGGAAAAGGCGTTTTGCTCTATGCTTGTTGAGCAGACGCCTTTTTATTTTATACCATAGGAAAGTGCTCCTATGATATAAAAAGCCCTCCAATGCCAACTTTGTTGGCTATGGGACCGCACTGCGGCGGCAGCTCTTTTTAGTTTTTCAGCGTACCAGTTCAGCTTTTCGGTGAAAAGTGGAAATGATATGCATTGCCACGGCCGTATTTATATGATATAATAAACGCGTATTTTCTGAGACGGTTCCGTCTTGTTTCCGGCAGTTCGCCAATTTTTCCAGTGATTAAAATTTATAAAGCGGGGAGGGGGATTAACGGTTTGAATGGGTAAACGTTTCGGATTTCCGCATTTTGTGTATCAAGGCCGGAATGGGGAAATTCGGATAAAATCTGGTTGACAATTGCGGCCAACTATAATATAGTATTATTTATGAAAAAGAACATTTGTTCGCTTTGAGGCGAGGCCTGACTGCAGGCAGAGAGGTGTGTGGAGATGAATAAAGATGAGAAGATGAAAGCCCTTGACGCGGCTTTAACACAGATTGAGAAAGCATATGGAAAAGGCTCTGTTATGAAACTTGGAGATTCCGGAGCCAATATGAATATAGAAACTGTACCGACTGGTTCTTTAAGCCTGGATATTGCGCTGGGACTGGGCGGCGTGCCTAAGGGAAGAGTGATTGAGGTCTACGGACCGGAATCCAGCGGTAAGACAACCGTGGCCCTTCATATGGTGGCGGAAGTCCAGAAGAGAGGCGGCATTGCCGGATTTATCGATGCGGAGCATGCGTTAGATCCTGTTTATGCCAAGAACATTGGCGTTGATATTGACAACTTGTACATCTCCCAGCCGGATAACGGAGAACAGGCGCTGGAGATCACGGAAACCATGGTGCGTTCCGGCGCAGTTGATATCGTGATCGTGGACTCTGTAGCGGCTCTCGTTCCGAAAGCCGAGATCGACGGCGATATGGGAGATTCCCATGTAGGTCTGCAGGCGCGTTTGATGTCACAAGCACTCCGTAAGCTGACCGCTGTGATCAGCAAGTCCAACTGTACGGTTATTTTTATCAACCAGCTTCGTGAAAAAGTTGGCGTTATGTTCGGCAATCCGGAGACGACCACAGGAGGACGCGCGCTGAAGTTTTATTCTTCGGTACGTTTGGATGTGCGCCGTATTGAGACCTTGAAGCAGGGCGGCGAGATGATCGGAAACCGTGTCCGCGTTAAGGTGGTTAAGAATAAGATCGCTCCTCCGTTTAAGGAAGCGGAATTTGATATCATGTTCGGCCAGGGCATTTCCAAGGAAGGCGATGTGCTGGATCTGGCGGCTAAAGAGAACATTATTGAGAAGAGCGGCGCATGGTATGCTTATAACGGCGCTAAGATCGGACAGGGCCGTGAGAATGCCAAGATCTATCTGAGAGAGAATCCGCAGATATGTGAAGAAGTTGAGAATAAGGTGCGCGCGCACTACGGCTTAGGCGGAGCAGTTGAAACTGAGGAAGCCAAACCAGAAAAAGCGGTAAAGGCGGCTTCTAAATCAGAAGAGAAGACGGAAGCATAGGCATGCAGGTTACATCGGTAACACCACTCGATAAAAGAAGATATAAGATATTGCTGGATGAAGAGATTACGATCGCGCTTTATAAAGGCGAAGTGAAGCGCTACCGGATAGAAGCCGGAGGAGAGCTGGAAACGGAAGAATATGAAGAGATTCTCCATGACATTCTGTTTAAAAGGGCCAGAGAGCGGGTAGTATTTCTATTGAAGGCATCAGACAAGACGGAAAAGGAACTGCGGAATAAACTGAAAGAAGGTTATTATCCGCAGGAGGCGATTGATCATGCGATCACCGCTGTAAAAAATTACCATTATATAGATGATGAACGTTATGCCAGACAATATGTGGCAAATGGCGCCTGCAAAAAAAGCAGGCGCCAATTATCTTACGAGCTTCAAAAAAAGGGAATTGACCAGGAGCTGATCGCAGATCTCATGGAGGAATGCCCCATTGAAGAGGACAAGCAGATCCGGGATTTTCTAAGAAAACGCAGGTATCATGCCGGGGAAGCTTCGATGGAAGAGAAGAAAAAGATCATGGCTGCATTGGGGCGGAAAGGCTTTTCTTATGAGTCTATTATAAAAGTGATCGGTGAATTTTGTGATAACGAATATTAAAGGGTGCATTTTGTCTAAGTATGGTGAGTATAGTAGGGATATACTTGACATAATGTATAAAACGGTATAAAATTGTAGTGTTGTATTCTTGTACAATGAAAACTTAATAAGGAGGTGCTCCTGTGTCACAAGTAATAATAGCTGCATTGATTACGATGGTTGTCGTGGCTCCTGTTACCTGGGTACTGGCAACAGCTTATCGCAAGAATGCGTATGAAAGCAAGATTGGCAGTGCTGAGGAAAAGTCTAGAGAAATTATAGATGAAGCATTAAAGACTGCAGAGACAAAGAAGCGTGAAGCTCTCCTGGAGGCAAAAGAGGAATCTTTAAAAACTAAGAATGAGTTAGAAAAAGAAACTAAGGAAAGAAGAGCTGAGCTTCAACGTTATGAACGACGTGTATTGAGCAAAGAAGAGAACCTGGACAAGAAGTCTGAAACAATGGAGAAACGCGAAGCAGGTCTTGCTGCTCGTGAGGAAAACCTGAACAAGAAGAGTGCTGAAGTGGAAACACTCTATCAAAAAGGGATACAGGAACTGGAACGTATTTCCGGTCTAACCTCCGAACAAGCAAAAGAATATCTTTTAAAATCTGTTGAAGAAGATGTAAAACATGACACTGCGAAATTAATTAAGGAACTTGAAAACAAAGCAAAAGAAGAAGCTGATAAGAAGGCAAAGGATTATGTGGTTACAGCCATCCAGAGATGTGCTGCAGATCACGTTGCAGAGACGACAGTTTCCGTTGTGCAGCTCCCGAATGATGAGATGAAGGGTCGTATCATCGGACGAGAGGGACGCAACATACGTACTTTAGAGACCATGACCGGCGTGGAATTGATTATCGACGACACCCCGGAAGCGGTAGTATTATCTGGTTTCGATCCAATTCGAAGAGAAGTTGCAAGGATTGCATTGGAGCGTTTGATTGTAGACGGACGAATTCATCCGGCTAGAATCGAAGAGATGGTAGAGAAGGCACAAAAAGAAGTGGAAACCAATATGAGAGAAGAAGGCGAGGCCGCAACTCTTGAGGTAGGTATTCACGGTATTCATCCTGAGTTAGTTAAGCTGCTTGGTAAGATGAAATTCAGAACAAGCTATGGACAAAACGCATTGAAGCACTCCATCGAAGTTGCCCAGTTATCAGGATTGCTGGCGGCGGAGATCGGCGTGGATGTACGTTTGGCTAAGCGTGCTGGTTTGTTACATGATATTGGTAAATCCATCGATCATGATATGGAAGGTTCCCACATCCAATTAGGTGCGGAACTTTGCAGAAAGTATAAGGAATCTGCGGTGGTAATCAATTCCGTAGAATCACATCATGGCGATGTTGAGCCAGAAAGTTTGATCGCCTGCATCGTTCAGGCAGCGGATACCATATCAGCTGCGAGACCTGGTGCAAGAAGAGAAACACTGGAAACATATACAAACAGATTAAAACAGTTAGAAGATATCACTAATTCCTTTAAAGGCGTGGATAAGTCATTTGCTATTCAGGCAGGCCGGGAAGTTCGTATCATGGTAGTGCCGGAACAGGTAACGGATGATGATATGATACTGCTGGCGAGAGAAGTTTCAAAACGTATTGAAGATTCTCTCGAATATCCAGGTCAAATCAAGGTAAATGTAATTCGTGAATCACGTGTTACCGATTACGCGAAGTAATTGTTCGGAGTGAGATGATAAATGCCCTAACGCCGCAGAAAGTTTAGTACTTATGCGGGGTTAGGGCATTTTTTGTCTTCTGTAATCCGTAAAAACTCCTCAGCCATAGCCTCCGGCGTTTCTTTCGTGCCGTTTTCCAGCCAGCAGAGCATCATGTTATAAAAGGCACCGGAAAAATAGTAAAGTTCATATTTGGATATGGAATTGGCAGGCATGTCGCCGTAGGCGTCGATTTCGCAGTCCGTGATGATATCCAGCAGTGTGACCGACATCTTTGCATGGTGAAAAGCCAGAACGATCGGAGCATTTTCCTGGTAGAAGCGGAATTTATAAAGCATGGCTTCCCGGCTGTGAAAATCCTCATCCTGGTAGGTCTTACCCTCATGATAGCGCTGAGCCATATGCTGAATTCCATAATCGATGAGATCCTCTACCGATTTAAAGTTGCGGTAAAAGGAGGCCCGGGCAACCCCGGATTTCTCAATCAATTCACTGACGGTGATCTTTGACCAGTCTTTGTATCCTGCGAATTCGATCAGTGCAGAAAATAAGCGGTCTTTTACTCTTTTATTGGCGGCTTTTCTTTTATCCATGATACAATTCACCTCATTTTGTCTCAGGTTAGCTCATTGACAACATCATTTGATGTGATACAATATGTATCATAATAATATGATTCAGTTTTGTCAAGAGGAGGACATTATGATTTTATATTTTAGCGGTACTGGTAACAGTCAGTTTGTGGCAATGCAGCTGGCGGAACTCATGGCTGACGATGAAGTGGTTTCGATTAATCGATATTTGAAGGCGGAAAAGAAGGTTACTATCCGGTCAAACCGTCCGCTGGTGTTTGTGGCTCCGACTTATTGCTGGCGCCTGCCTAAGGTTGTGGAACAGTGGATCATGGAAACCAGCTTTGAGGGCAGCCAAGACGCTTATTTTATCCTGACCTGCGGCGGTGATTGTGGAAATGCCGGGGCCTATGCGGAAAAGCTGTGCTTAAAGAAGGGGCTGCGGTTTTGCGGGTTAGATTCTGTGGTCATGCCGGAAAATTATTTGGCGTTGTTCCCAACTCCTGATGAAGCGGAGTGCCGGGTTATTGTGGAACGGGCCATGCCGCGTATCTCTGAGTTTGCAGATCAGATACGGGCAGACAGGTGTTTTGACAAAACGCCTGTATCCTTTAGCGGCAAATTGGAAAGCGGCCCGGTCAATCCGTTGTTCTATTCATTTTTCGTGCATGATAAGGGATTTAAGGTTTCAGAACGCTGCATCTCCTGTGGAAAATGTGCTTACCGCTGCCCTTTGAGTAATATTAAGATGGTGGATGGGAAACCTAAATGGCAGGGAAACTGTACACACTGCATGGCGTGTATCGGTGGCTGCCCCACAGGTGCGATTGCATACAAGGAAAAATCAAAGGAACGCTGTCAATATTATATTATGAATGATTCGCTGTGCTGGGAAAATGGAGGTCAGAAAATTGAAAAATAAGCATACGGTCCAAATTGACACTGAAAAGTGTATTGGATGCGGTCTATGTCAAAAGGATTGCCCGGCAAGCAACATTGTGGTGGAAAATAAAAAGGCCGGAGTCATAGCTCAGGACTGTATCATGTGCGGACACTGTGTTGCGGTCTGTCCCAAGGCTGCCGTTGCCATGACAGGATTTGATTCACAGCCGGAAGAGATCATGAAGCCGGTCAGGTTGGAACCCGGGGAGCTTTTGGCTGCGATTAAGACAAGAAGAAGCATCCGTCAGTTTACGGATCAGCAGATCGCCCCGGAACTCATTGAGCAGATCATCGAAGCAGGCCGTCTGACTCCCACCGGAAAAAATGCTCAGGACGTTTCCTATGTGGTGTTAAAGGATGGAATGGATCAATTTGAAACGTTGGCCGTGCGCTTGTTTCGCCGTTTGCTTCCGATGATGAAACTAGTAAATCCAGTGGCACGGCGAACAGAGATCGATGAACATTTTTTCTTTAAAAATGCTCCGGCTGCAATTATGATCGTGTCGCCGGATAAAATGAACGGCGCACTTGCCGCATCCAATATGGCGCTGATGGCAGAAGCCTGTGGTTTGGGTGTGCTGTACAGCGGCTTTTTTTCTATGGCTGCAATCTGGTCCGGCTCTCTGCGCAGAGCGCTTGGATTGAAGCATGGGGATAAAGTAGTGACAACTTTGGTTCTGGGCTATGCCGGAGTAAGATATCATCGAACCGCGCCAAAAGAGGCGGCTTCTGTCCGTTGGCTTTGAGCTGAGCGGAAGCGGCTTTTGCCGCATTGAAATATCTGTAATCATTAGTTAGAAAATTAAAATAGGAGGAATTAATTATGAAGCTTAGTTATATTACATTTATGGTCCGTGATATGAAAAAAACAGTGGATTTCTATGAAAAAGTGGCAGGTCTTCACGTAATAAGGCAATTTAATCCGGGCAAGGGAGAAATCACATTTATGGCAAATTCAGCAGATGAGATAATGCTGGAATTTATTCAGTTTGAGAACGTGGAGAAAGTGTCTGTTAAAGGCATGGTTATGAGTTTTAAAGCGGAAGAGGATCTGGAATGTCTGAGAGAACGAACCATAGAATTGGGCTGTGATCCTACCGACATAATCGAAGAAGGACCAAAACCGAAATATTTCCGGGTGAATGATCCGGATGGAATGGTTATAGAGTTCAGCGTTTAAGGAATATACTGCAGATTTGCAGAAAAGCCGCCAATGTCCGGTTAAACGGCAATCGGGAATGATGGCGGAAAAGGAGAATTACCAAATGAAAAAAATAATCCGCAGCCTATGTATCTCAATGGCAGCTGTGATGTTCCTGGCTGCATGCGGTTCGGCTTCTTCGGCGGATACTGTAAAGGAAACTGCTGCCTCTGAGACGGACAGCGCTGTGACATTGCCGGATACTTTAGTCAATTCCTATTATTCCGGCCAAAGTGATCCGGCATGTGAGTATTTTAAACATTCCAGGATACAGAAATTCTTTGCGATGTGGGTGGAAGAAGAGACGGACGATTTTACAAATCCTGTGAGCAATTTTGAGAGTTTTACTGAAATCAGTGTGCGGGATTACGATTTGTCGGTGTTAAATCCGGATAAACCGCTATATTACTGCACGTTTTCCGATGGTGCAGACAGGTATGGATATGTGATTGTGGAATATAATGGAGGCGATCCCAGTATAATAAACTGGGGAGTGACGGAAACTACGCCGTGCCTTTATGATTTGAGGGCAAATGAAAAAGAGATTGCCGCCGCTCTTATAGAGACAGATATTGATCTTTCCACGGCAAAAGCTTCCCGCGTTTATTTGTACGATAAGGATCAGAAAATGAATGATCAGGCGATTCTTTTTACAGATGAGAAAGGCGATAATTATATCTGCTATTTGGGGGAGGAAAATTTTTGCGTTGAAAAATGGTAATTGAGCTGCGGACGGGCAGAAACAATCTGAATCTATAGAAAATACCACTGGGATGAAGCACGGTGGTATTTTTTATAGCTGCACCTAAGCCGGGCCGAGCAAGTTCTCGTGTTGCTCTCGGATTTGTGGTAGAATAAAAAAACAGAACAATAAATCGGTGTTTGTAAACGGAAAGAGGAATTGGACATTATGAATATAGAAAACAGTATTCTGGCTGCAAAGCAAGGATTTGAAAATAGTTTTTCTTCGGGGGATTTTTACAATAAGCAGACACAGGATGAACATCATTTGAAAAACATTCTTGATTTTTTGCCATTTAAAGCGGATATGAAAATTTTAGATTTAGGTACAGGAAGTGGCTATTTGTCTTTTCCTATTGCAAAAAAATATCCAAAGATATCTATAATTGGACTGGATATTGTTGAAAAGGCATTAGAAGTCAATCGTTTAAAGGCAAGAGAAGAAAATGTCCAAAATATTAGTTTTATAACTTATGATGGTGTTAATTTTCCATTTGCTGATAATGAGTTTGACATGGTTATTTCAAGATATGCGTTACATCACTTCCCCGATATACAAAAAAGTATTTCTGAGATTAGCCGCGTTATTAAATCAGATGGCTTCTTGTTTATTTCAGACCCTGCACCTAATGTCAATGATACCAGCCGATTTGTTGACGGATACATGCAGCTAAAAAAAGATGGTCATATTAAGTTTTATACAAAAGACGAATGGTTACAAATATGCGGAAAGTATGGGCTGCGATTCGAGAAATCTTTTGATAGCATCATTCGGTTTCCAAAGAAAAAAGATACAGCTTATGGATTTGATGAATTATTAAAGAAACATGATAAAGAGATTATTGAAAGTTATGAACTTGAAGTAGTGGGAAATGAAATATATATAACTGAATGTGTTAATAATATTTTATTTTGCAAACGATAAATTCCGGTTTGATGAACTGATCCGGCTTCGTCTTATTGATAAAAGGCGTACTTGCATAGCTGGGGAAACAGCAAAGCCCGCCGAGCCAGTCTTTCGCCCTTCCTTCTTTTTTCTTACAATTCTCTTGCAGATTGCGCATCCGGGGAAAATTACATTGACACGTCAACTTTTCCGTAATACAGTTATAATATAACTAAAATTGAGGGAGTGGAGAATATGATTAGATTGAAAAAAGTACTGGCAATCCTTCTGACCGGAGGCTTACTTGCAGGGATGACAGCAGTGCCGGCAATCGCGGCTAACAGACAGAAAATTAAGTCGGTATCATTAACCATAAAGTCTGAGATTCAGGTAGGAGATGAGATTCGGTCGGATGGACTGGAGATCGAAACCAGCAGTGCAAAGTACACAATCGGTGATTATGAATTCAATAATTCCGGTTTCGAGTGGTTTGAAGATGATATTCCGGAGGCCAAGGTTTATCTGCATGCCGCAGAGGGATATTATTTTGCACTCACCAGAGCCAGCGATGTGAAGCTGACAGGCGCGTCCTATGTAAAGGCAGTAAAAGAAGATTCTTCAGAAACCCTTGTTCTGACCGTAAAACTGCCTTCATTGGCGGAGAACGTTGGGGAGATTCAGTCGGCCGGCTGGTCCGGCACCACTCTGGCATCCTGGGCGGAAGCGACAGGGGCCGGAAGTTATGAAGTCAGGATTTACAGAGACGGCAATCCGGTTGGAGGAAGCAAGAAGGCGGACAGCAATACATTTGACTTTATAGCGAGCATGGGAAGGCCCGGCAAATATGAATACAAAGTCCGTCCTGTGAACAAGATCAAAACAGATAAAAAAGGGGAGTGGATAACATCCTCCTCCGTTACGATTGATTCGGCTGTAGCAGAACAGATCAGAAATGCGAACGCAGCAGGAACTACGCTTGGCGTTAATTCCGGAGAGTGGATTCAGGATTCTACCGGCTGGTGGTACCGCAACTCAGACGGAAGCTATACAAAGAACAACTGGCAGAAGATCGGTGAAGAATGGTTCTTCTTCGGCGATAACGGTTATATGAAGACCGGCTGGATTGAATGGAACGGAGCGTGGTATTACTGTGATGCCACAAGAGGCAATATGCTGGTGAACACCCAGACACCGGACGGATTTACTGTAAATGCGGACGGAGTTATGGTTCAGTAATATAGGGAGCGGATAAAAGAAAAAGCCGTATATGACAAAACAGAAGGACAATGGAGGTAACACAATGGCTGTAATCGGTTTCATCGGCATGGGCAACATGGGCTATGCGATCATGAAAGGTTTATTAAAGGTTTATTCCAAGGAAGACATTTTATTTACGGATGTGAATAAGGCCAGAATGGAACAGGTTGGTGAAGAGACTGGAGTCCGGTACGTGGAGAGCAATGGGGAATGTGCCAATCAGGTGAAATATCTGGTGCTGGCGGTAAAACCGCAGTACTATGACGGCGTTCTGGATCAGATCAGGAATATCGTGACGCGGGAGCATGTGATCATCTCAATTGCGCCGGGAATTTCCATCGAACAGCTGAAGAAAAAATTAGGGGTTGAGAAGAGGATTGTGCGCGCTATGCCCAATACTCCGGCCTTGTTGGGCGAAGGAATGACAGGCGTGTGTTATGATGCAGCTCTGTTTGATGAAGAAGAGCGGGAGACGATCAGCACATTTTTCCAGTCTTTTGGTAAGATGAAGATCGTGGAGGAGCGTTTAATCAATGCTGTGGTCTGCGTCAGCGGAAGCTCGCCCGCCTATGTTTATATGTTCATTGAAGCGCTGGCCGACAGCGCGGTAAAATACGGCCTGCCAAGAGACGCCGCTTATGAGATGGCGGCCCAGACTCTCATCGGCAGCGCGAAGATGGTGTTGGAAACAGGCGAGCACCCAGGCCTTTTAAAGGACCGGGTATGCTCTCCGGGAGGAACTACCATTGCTGGGGTGGCCGCTCTTGAGGAATACGGATTCCGCAATGCGGTGATGAAAGCAACGGATGCCTGCTATGATAAGTGCACCAACATCAAATAAAGGAGAAACAGAATTATGACACAGCCGGTAGTACGTTTAAACCGTGAATTGAAATATCAGGGAACCATTCTTAAAATTTATGAAGATACCGTTTTGGCAAACGGACATGAAGCTCATTGGGATTTTATCCATCACAATGGGGCGGCGGCCGTTGTGCCGGTGACAAAGGACGGAAAGATACTCATGGTCCGCCAATACCGCAATGCGCTGGACCGTCAGACGCTGGAGATTCCGGCAGGGGCTTTGGACTGGCCGGAGGAACCCAAGATCAACTGCGCTTACCGGGAACTGGAAGAGGAAACCGGGTTTAAAACAGAAAAGCTGGAGTATCTGATCAGCGTGAATACCACGGTGGCATTTTGCGACGAAGCGATCGATATCTTTGTGGCAAAAGACCTGATTCCATCCAAACAGAATCTGGATGAGGACGAATGCATTGAAGTGGAGGCGTGGGAAGTAAAGGATCTGGAAGAACTGATCTACAGCGGGAAGATTACAGATGGAAAAACCATAGCCGCCATCATGGCGTATGCGAGAAAATACTCTGTTTAAAACGGGGAAACGTCATAATACGGGACAATGGTTCATAGATTGAGATAAAGAATAGTTTGGACCGGTGTTCATGTTAAAACGGATTACTTACTGGGATTGGCTGCTGATCTGGTTTATAGCGGGTACGGCCTGCGGAACACTGTTAATCAATGTGTGGAAGCCGCAGTTTGCCGGAACGCCCCAGATGCTCAGCAGTTTACTGCTGGATATGACTGCCGGACCCGGCGGTCAGGATAAAACGAATCTCATGCTATATGTGGCCAGGCAGAGGCTGGGGCGCACCATTTTGATCGTACTGGTATCTGTTACCTCCTGGTCTGTGCCCGGATTTTACTTTTTGGCATTTTACGGCGGGCTGTCGGGCAGCATGATCTTATCCATGATCACCTGTCAGAAGGGGCTTATGGGTCTGGTCTGTTATCTGGCCACCTTATTTCCGCAGTACTTATTTTATCTGCTGATCTGGTTTATTTTGGCCGGCTGGGCATCCAAACAGTCTCATCATGTGCGCATGAGTGCAGTTTTGGGAATCGGCGTACTTTTGCTGGCGGGAATCTGCCTTGAGACGCTGGTAAATCCGGTTATTATGAATTTTTTCTGCTAAAATTAAAAAAAAGTTAAAAATATTTAAAATTTTTTTTTACAACATATTGGGAGCTGGAAAAGTCTGGCTGCCAATATGTTGTATTTTTTATGTAAAGTAAGCGGAAAATGACCTGTAAGTGGGAAAATAGCGTTTGATTTTATGGAAAATACTATATATAATGTAAGGCAAAGCCCTTTTTTGGGCCTAATTATGGGACTTGTGGAGCAGGGGTATAGAGATGAAAATGGAGATAAAAAACTTTATTGAATATATGAAGGAGGTTAAGCAGATCTCCAGGAATACGGAACTTTCCTATCAGAGAGATTTGCTGCAGCTTGTTGCCTTTATGGAGGATAAGGGGATAACAGAGGTGGACAAGGTGACAAAGACCAGCCTGAATTCCTATATCCTGTATATGGAAAAAGAGGGCAAGGCGACCACTACCATTTCCAGAGTACTGGCATCCATCAAATCATTTTTTAATTATGAATTCAAAATGGGGAATATTAAGCGTGATCCGGCGGAGCTGTTAAAGGCACCTAAAATCGAGAAAAAGGCGCCTGTCATTCTCAGTGTGGACGAAGTGAGCTGTCTGTTAGGCCAGCCGGCGGGACATGGGCCCAAGGAAATCCGGGACAAGGCGATGTTAGAGCTTCTTTATGCCACGGGAATCAGGGTGTCGGAACTGATTCATCTGAAGGTGGCTGATGTGAACCTTTCGGTGGGATTTATCGTGTGCCGGGACGGCAGCAAGGAGAGGACGATTCCATTTGGCAAAGTGGCAAGGCAGTCGCTCTGCGATTATATGAATTATGCAAGAGATGCGCTGTTAAAGGGAGAGGAGTCGGAATGGCTGTTCACCAATTGCAGCGGCAAGGCCATGAGCAGACAGGGATTTTGGAAGATCATAAAGTTTTACGGGGATAAGGCAGGAATTCAGGCCGATATTACCCCTCATACGTTAAGGCATTCTTTCGCCGCACATCTGATTCGCGGAGGAGCTGATATTAAAGCTGTCCAGGCGATGCTTGGCCATTCCGATATGGCAACAACTCAGATGTACACCATGTATTCTCAGAATGAAACCATGAGAGAAGCATATGCCGGAGCACATCCGAGACGGTAAGAAGACGAGGTTTGGGGAAGAGTATGAGAAGAGCGGACAGGGAAGTAACCGATTTTAACAGGATAATAGGGATTTTAGACCAGTGCAAGGTCTGCAGAGTGGGATTAAATGACGACGGTGAAGTTTATATTGTTCCTATGAATTTTGGATATTCGCTGGAAGATGAGAACTTGACTTTGTATTTCCACTGTGCCAAGGAAGGCAGACGGATGGATATCTTAAAGACTAACTCTGTGGTTGGATTTGAGATGGACTGCAATCATAATCTGGTGGAAGGGGATGTGGCGTGCCGGTACAGCTTTAAGTATGCCAGTATTATCGGAACCGGAGATGCCTGTTTCATAGAGGATTCCAATGAGAAGATGAAAGGATTTCATATCATCATGAAACACCAGACCGGGTTGGATTTTGAGTTTAACGAGCAGATGGTGGCTCCGGTGACCATGTTTAAGGTGAAGGTGCGGAACTATTGCTGCAAAGAACAAAAATAGATAAAATAGAAAAAGACCAGCGCAGGAATCAGTAAGAAGCGCCGGTCTTTTTTTAGTTCATAGAAAAGGGGGCTTTACGAAAGGTTATTCAAAAAGACCTTCTGTTGATTTGCCGCTTTTACCGCTGGTGCCGGTGACTCTGGGCCATCGGTTTGTTTCAATAATTGTAGTTCCATTTATATTGCCTAAATGTGAATAAAAATGGCGGTACTGCGATAGGATTAACCCCAATCGGTTGGATACACATCCGTTTGGCACTTCATACAGCTGTTCATCTGTAAGTGAATCGATATAGGACATGATCTTTTCTTTCACTTTTGCAAGATAAGCGGAAAGCTGTTCTCTTGATAGGGTTTTCTCACTTGGAATATCCAAAGAATTTAAATTTGGCACATGAAAATCCGGTTCGGTATATTCATTTGGGTTGATGAACCATTGGTCACAGGAATGGAGCATATGATATACGTGTTTCCATATGGGTATATCGCAAAGAATGTAATCGAGATTGCAGGTTTTAAGCATAATTTCGGCGTTTGTAAACAACACTTCCGTTTGTTTTCTGATATTGCCGACTAATTCATTTCTCACCATAATTCCCCCCTATGTAAAATACAAAGTTCTTTGGTTATTGTCTCTGCTTACAGTTACATTTTATCACATTTCTACAGACCCTTATAGGGTGTTTAATCAATAAAGAAGCTGCGACAGGTAGAAAAATCTGTGCAAATGTGAAATATTAAAAAAACACCTGAAAAAGGAAAAATCCTTGTAACCACCTTATTTTTTAAATATTTTTTTGAAAATTTGCAAGCAAAATTCATAAAATTTTGCAAAAAGAAATCCCTTGTGAAAAGAAAGTGAAAGAAATTTGAAAAGAAAAAAGAGAAAATTGTAACGTTTGGATATAATGCACAAAAGCCAGGGGTTGAATTGTTGGTTTTTACAATTGATGAAAAGTACACAAAAACGTATTCTATAGACATCTCGAACACGAAATAATAAACAAAAAAGTATAGAAAGTTAGTAGGGGAGGATGAAAGAATTGTTTGAATTTACTGATAAAATACGGTTTACACATGCAAAATATTATAGCTTTCGACCAATACCACTGCCAAAGCCATTTAAGGATGGAACCGGCGGATTTGGTAGATTTGCACCAGAACAGGGCTGCATCGAATTATACGACAGCGAAGGCGCATGTGCACACCTTACATGTACAAGGAATTTTGTGGCGACCATCCTTCCTTTAATTTTAAACGGAGAGACAAAGACATTTACCGAATGGAAAAACACGCTTTACTGGAGATTCAGAAACGGCGGGTTCCAGAGCAGCCAGGTGGTAGAGGTTGGGCAGCTGGAACTGATGATGCTGGATATTCTGGCCCAGAGAGCAGGACAGCCCCTTCACCGGTTCATGGGTGCGACGAAAGACTGGGCGGCAGCTTATAAGGGCGGCGGATCGCTTCTTCTGGAAGATGAAGAACTGGTGGACGACATGGCCCGCTACGTGAGCGAAGGATATACAACTGTTAAGTTTAAAGTCGGAAGCGACGACGGAACGAACATGGAACGTGATGTAAGACGTCTTGAAAAGGTTCGAAAAGCGGTTGGAGATCAGATCGATATCGCGGTGGATGCCAATCAGCGCTGGAGTGTAGAAGACGCTTACAAGTTTGCGAAGATGATCGAACCTTACCGTCCGGCCTGGTTTGAAGAACCGATCCACGCGCATGATATGAACGGAATCAAACGGCTTCACGAGATGCTTCCTGATATGCAGCTGGCATTTGGAGAGTCCATGAGAGTTTCATACGCTTATGAGACATACATAGAAAAAGGAGTTACACATCTTCAGCCTTCCGTGGGAAGAATGTCCAGAATGGATGATCTTTTAAGAATCAGGGATATGGCAAGAGAGAGCGGAGTGCGTTTCTCATCCGGCGGAAGAATTTACTTAAATGCGATTTTCGGATGTCTGTACGGAGAAGATGAATACATCGAATTTCACGAGCCGATCAGCGCTCCGGTAGGCGTTTATACCTTATTCCAGCCGGAAGAAAAGAACGGTAAGTTCTACGTTCAGACCGATATTCCGGGAAATCCTCAGAGAATGGATCTGAAAAAATTAGAGCATGACGGTCTTCTGGAAGGATACAAAATCTATTATACAGAATAATGAAAAAGGAGGGAATCGAAGCAGATGAAAAAGAGAAATGGTATTATGAACAAAAAAAGCGCTCCATACATGATGCTGCTGCCTGCGATGGCAATGATCGCAGTGTTCATGTTTTATCCGATCTTCATGACTTTTTACAACAGCTTTCATAATTATGTGCTGACGAAGCCAAAAGATTACGGATTTATCGGAATTGAAAACTATGTGGCGCTGTTTAAAGATCCTATATTCTACAAATCCTTATACAATACGCTGATTTGGACATTCTGGAACGTTATCCTGCAGGCGTCTTTGGGACTTGCGGTTGCGATTCTGATGAACATTGAATTTAAAGGACGTAAGATTTACCGTATGATCGTTTTCTCACCATGGGCGTTCGGCGGTATGGTAGTTGCTCTTGTATTCAGCTACATGTTTACCGGACAGACAGGTGTTGTAAATGACCTGCTGATCAAACTGGGGCTTATCAGTGAGAGGATTCCGTGGTTTGCCACAGGAGCGAGAGCGAGAGGCGTCCTGATCTTTACAACTACATGGAGAGGAATTCCGTTCTTCGCGGTATCTTTCCTGGCAGCACTTCAGTCTATTCCGGGCGATTATTATGAAGCAGCCGATGTGGACGGAGCAGGAACCTTATATAAATTCACTCACATAACAATGCCTCTTATTAAAAATACGGTTATTCTTACCACCATGCTGAGAACGATCTGGACATTCAATATCGTGGATATCATCGCAGGTATGACGGCAGGCGGCCCGAACAATGAGACGATGACACTTCCATTATATCTGATGACCAAGTTTAACGAAGGTCTGGATATCGGCTATTCAAGCGCGATGGCGGCTACGATGGCAGTCATGCTGGCAGTTTTCGCAGCGGTTTATGCATTCGTAGGAGGATTTGGAAAGGAAGGTGATTTATAATGACATACGGTCAGAAGAAAAAATTAAAGAAACGTATCTTCCGTATTGTAGCAGTAAATATTCCTTTAATTCTTTTGTTCCTGCTGATCATGTTTCCGATCTATTGGACGGTTGTTACTTCTTTTAAAGAAGAATCATCCATGCTGCAGCTGCCGATTAAATATTGGCCGTCGCCATTTACATTTGACAACTATAAATACATCTGGGAGAATATGGGATTCGACCATTACTTCTTCAACAGTGTGTTTGTAACAGGCGTCAGCACAATCGCATGTACGATTATCTCTATTTTCGGCGGATATGCGATTGCCAGATATAAATTTAAAGGAAAAGGCGTTTCTTATCTGATCCTTTTGGTTTCCCAGATGTTTCCGGGCGTTGTACTCATGATCCCGTTGTTTGTAATCTTCAAGAATATGGGTATTGTAAACTCTCCGTATTCTTTGATCCTTACTTATGCAACCGTAAGAATTCCATTCTGTATGATTATGATGAGCGGTTTCGTGGCAGGCGTTTCACCGGCACTGGAGGAAGCGGCACAGATTGACGGATGTTCCATTTTACAGTCTATTTTCAAAATCGTCGTTCCTACGATCGCACCTGGTATCGTAGCGGCAGGAGCATTCTCATTCGTAAGTTCCTGGAATGAATATGTATATGCATTTACATTCCTGAGCAAAGAAAAATACTTTACACTTCCAATCGGACTGAGACTGATGCAGGGTGAATTTACCGTTGCATACGGATGTCTGGCAGCAGGATGTGTGATGGCGTTGATTCCGGTATTATTGTTATTTGCTTATATTCAGAAATATTTAGTATCAGGTTTATCCTCCGGAGCAGTTAAGGGGTAAATATAAAGGCGATTCACAAATGTAGAAAGGGAAAAGGAGAAAAAATTTATGAGGAAAATTCTTTCAGTAACTTTAGCGGCAGCTATGGTAATGGGATTAGCAGGATGCGGCGGCGGAGCTAAGAGCGAACCGACCACAGCGGCAACAGCAGCAACAGAGGCGGCTTCCAAGGACGCAGGCAGCGAGGCAGCAAAAGATACAACTGCAGCAGCAGCGGACAAAGATCCGGTTACATTGACATTCTGGCACAGAGACGGTAATACGACATCCAACCCGATTTATGCGGAATTAATTAAAAAATTCGAAGAGAAATATCCTTGGATTACAATCGAGTACACAGGTCTTGCATCTGACTCCTATACACAGAAATTCAATACCGCTGTTGTTACAGACAGCACACCTGATGTGGGTACCATCAGTGATAAAGACTTATATGCTCTGGTAGCACAGGACGCTCTTCTTCAGTTAGACGATTCCTTTAACCAGTGGGAAGAGAAAGACAATATGCTTCCAAACATCATCGAACAGGCCAGATTCTATGCACAGGATGATAATCTGTACATGTTAGGATATGGTAAAACTCAGGAAACTTCCTGGTATAACACAAAATGGCATGAGGAGCAGGGAATTGAGCCTGCAACCACCATTTCACAGTTACAGGAATACTGCAAAGAATATGCAAAAGACGGAAAATACTATTTCTCATTAAGAGGCGGTTCAGGATCTGCTGAGAACTTATTCATGTTCATCTTATCTTACGGCGGACAGAAATCCTTCTTTAATGAAGACGGAACCAGCACACTGAACGATCCTAAGGTTGTAGAAGGTCTTGATGCGTATGCAAACCTTTATAAAGACGGACTGGTATCTCACGATGCAATCTCCAATGGTTACAGAGAGATGGTAGCTGAGTTCGGCGCAGGTACTGCACAGTACATCATGCACAACTCTTCATCCGTATCTGAGCACGCTACAAACTTAGGCGAAGGCAACTTCCTTCCAATCAAACCAATGGCCGGTGAAGATGGAATCGCAGTCTGCAAATCCCCTACATTCATGGGATCTGTAGTATTTAAGAGCACAGAACATCCTGAAGAAGCTATCTTATTCGCACAGTATTTAGCATCTGCTGAAGGCGCCGGATATGTAGATCAGAACGAAGGACGTGTGCCTGTTAACACAGGTGTTTACGAGCAGGATTGGTATAAAGAGAATGTATACTTTAAAACATATGCAGATTTCGAAACAGATCCAAGCATCGTATTCGCACAGTTCCCAATCTATCTGGACGGATATACAGAATATGCATCTAATGTTATCGTAGCAGATTTACAGGCTGTTATGATGGGCGACAAGACAGCACAGGAAGTATGTGATGGATGGGCAGCTAAGCTGACAGAAATGCAGCAGGCATATCTGGCCAATAAGAATAAATAAATGACAGGGCTGTCGTAAAATGCATGAAGGATAAGTGAATCGCTTTAACCTGCATTTTGCGGCAGCCTTTCTGCATGCAGAGACATGCTTTGGGAGAGGTTTGTTATGGACTATAAGAAGAGTGAGATAAAATTTGACAGGGCTGTGGTGTATTCCCTCAGGCCAATACCTCAGAAAGCGCCTTTTTACGATGCGACGGGCGGCCCCTTTGTGGATACGAAGATTGATCATTTGATGGAACTTTATGACAGTGACGGAGTGGTGGGCAAGATACCGTGTTCTTCGATTATGACGGACAGGATTCTTCCGCTGGTGCTGACCGGGGAGAAGAAGACGTTTGAAGAATGGATGCATCTGGTCTATTGGAAATTGAGAAACAACGGGCTGGCCGGTGAGACCACAAAGGAGATCGGCCGGTTTGAGTTCGCTATGCTGGATATCGCGGCTAAGAGAGAAGAGATTCCGGCCCATAAGCTGTTGGGTTCCGACAGGGAATGGGTGGATGTGTACGGAAGCGGCGGAAGCACGCATTTGGAAGGCAGGGAGCTGGCTGAGGAGATGGAACGCTTTCTCTCTTTTGGACATAAGACGGTGAAAATGAAGGTGGCGACGGATTTTGGAACCAGGCTGGACCGGGATGTGGAGCGGGTGAAGCTGGTTCGAAAGACCATCGGTCCGGACGTTTCCCTGGCGCTGGACGCCAATCAGGCATTTAATGTGGAACAGGCGCTGGAGTTTATAAAAAGAGTGGAAGAATATGATATCGCCTGGTATGAAGAGCCGATTCACAGCTATGATTTCCGGGGATACCGGGAGCTGGCGGCAAGGTGCAGCGTGCCTGTTTCGCTGGGAGAGACATTTTTGAATCACTATCTGTTTCAGCCTATGGCTGAGGCGGGGGTTAAACATTTTCAGCCTACGGCTTCGAATTTCGGAGGAATCGAGGACTGGCTGGAGGTGAATAAGCTGGCAAAAGAATGCGGAGCCATGATTTCTACCGGCGGCCTGCCCATGCTTTCCACGATTATGATCGCCAATGCGGGGGAAAATGCCATTGTGGAATTTTTGGAGCCGTGCAATCAGCCGCTGGTGGATTATATGGATATAAGGCCGGAACGCAGGGACGGAAGATTTTACTTCCCGGATTGTGCGGGACTTCCTTACCGGTTTGATATGGAGAGGCTGGAAAAAGAGGGATTTCTTGTTTCAAAAGAATATTATGGAAGAAAAAAGAACTGATACTGAGAAAGGATTATTATTACCTTAAACAATTATGATGCGGAAAAATGATTTGAAATTGGGAATCCAGCCGTTTTGGTTCTGGAACGGAAATCTGGACAGAGAAGAAATCGTGCGCCAGATCGGAGAAATGCATGATCAGGGCATTAGTGGATTTATCATTCATCCGAGGCAGGGAATGGAGCTTCCCTATCTGTCGGAAACGTATTTTGAGTATATTGATCTGGCCGTGGAACAGGCGAAGAAATGGGATATGGAAGTGTGGCTGTATGACGAATATCCCTATCCCAGCGGAGTGACGGCGGGGCAGGTGACCCTTGACCATCCGGAATACCAGTGCAAGATGCTGGATATGAAGGAACATCAGGCAGAAGCGGGAGAAACGGTTGTGATGGATATGCCGTGGGGCCGGATTCTGTCCGCAAAAGCCTATCCGCTTAAAGACGGAGAGACGGACTGGGAGAACGGCATCGATTTGTCGGGATACATCGGAACCGCTTATCAGGAAGAGGTGTTCCAGTTCAGCGGGCTGACGGAGTATAATCATAAACGGTATTTTACCGGGCAGCAGGCGAGGCGCTTGTGGTGGACTGCGCCAAAAGGACGTTGGCAGATCTATGTGTTTACCGAGGTTGTGATGACCGGGTTTAAGTATTTTAATACCTATGTGGACACCATGAATCCGAAAGCGGTCAGACATTATCTGGATACCACCCACGAGCGGTATAAAAAACGGTTTGGCGGGGAGTTTGGAAAGACGATCAAAGGCATTTTTACGGATGAGATCACCGCTTTTCCGCCGGAACGGCCGTGGTCGCCGCTTCTGCCGGATATGATGTTTCAGAAGACGGGAATCCGGATTCTGGATTATCTGCCCGTGCTCTTTGATATTCCTATGGGGGATATGACGGACCGGGTTTTATACGCTTATTGGAATACGTGTACGGATGCATTTATTGAGAGCTATGATAAGCAGGTCTATGAGTGGTGCAGTCAGAATGGAATCCGGTTTATCGGAGAAAAGCCGATTTTGAGGAGCAAGGAGCTGGAATTCACCCATTGTCCGGGAATCGATGCGGGACATCAGAAGGTGGGAGCAATGCCGGCGATAACCCCGGGAAAATATAGGGCTAACGGGAAGATGATCTCTTCCGCAGAGCATTTTTATGGGAGCGACGCGGCTCTGTGCGAGGCGTTTCACAGCATCGGATGGGGAATGACTATTCAGGATATGAAATGGATTTTCGACTGGCTGACGGTTCACGGCGTGGACTGGTTTGTGGTTCATGCTTATTATTACACCACAAACGGGCTGAAAAAGCATGATGCTCCGCCGTCCGCATTCTACCAGATGCCGTGGTGGAAGGATATGAAGCTGCTGAGTGAGTATGCGGGTCAGCTGATTCATACCAGCAGGACTTGTGAGAGAAAGGTGCCTGTGCTCCTGGTGGACCCGGTCACTTCGGTATGGACGGCAAAAGAAGAGGATAAGGAACCGCAGAGAGAGGCATTTGGTAAGCTTCAGAGAGCGCTGTTGGAAAACCGGCTGGATTATTATATCATCGATCCTCAGCTTTTGGAAAAAGGAACGGTGAAAACCGGCGAAAATGGAACCAGCATGGTGATCAATGGGGAAGAATTCTCGCTGATCGTACTTCCTTCCATGACTAATTTGGAGGACGGATGTTTCTTAAAGATCAAGGAATATGTGGAAGCGGGCGGAAAGCTGGGAGCGGTAGGCCATCTGGCGGACAAAATGATCCAGAAGGAGAATCCGGGCCCGTGGATGAGGCAGTGGTTTTCTTCGGAAGAAGGAAAGCTTCTGTACGGAGCCGATGCGGAAGAACTGTGCCGCAGGCTCAGAACGGTGGCGGACGGATATAATCTGGAAGCGGCCGACGGCCTTGGAATGGAAGATATTCTTTCTGTGGAATATGAGAAAGAGGATGGAACGAAGCTGTATTTTATCATGAATGCTGGTGACCGGGAGCGTGTGATTACAGGAACGATTATACGGGGAGAGTGGCGGATGGGGCCGCTTGAATCCGGTTATTACACTCTGGATGAGGACGGATATCTGAAGCTGCCAAAAAGGGCGGATATATCCTGTGAAATCTCTTTGGACAGGGAATGGGAGATGGAGCTGAAATCGCCCAATGCTCTGCGCCTTGGATGGTGGAAGATGAAGGGAATGGGCACCGGGCAGGAGACGGCCGGACTTGTGGAGCCCATGCCGGTGATAGACCAGCTGGAAAAAGGGCGGATGATGATACCGCTGCAGCCGCGCAAACAGTTTGGCTGTCCGAAGACCCTGCTTCTTCCGGAGGATACTTATTGCTACCAGAGTGAATTTGAGGTGGCGGATGACAAGATATGCGGAATTCCGGTGAATCTAGTGATGGAGCCTTACGGAATACGCGGCAGCTGGACGATAAGCCTGAACGGGCATTGCCTGACAAAAGAGGATTTTGAAGTAAAAAGCATGTACCTGCCGGATAATCTGGCCGCCGATGTGACCGGATATCTTAAAAAAGGCGTCAATGAGATCGTGGTGACGGTGGATGCCGGGGAAACTTATGACGGCGTGAGCAGCCCACTGTATCTGATGGGAGATTTTGGAACAGAACTGGAAAATCAGGTGTGTCGGCTTGTTGAACTGCCGGAAAGCGGCTGTATGAAGGATGGAAAAAAGGATAAGATTCCACATTATGCGGGAACGGCGGCTTACAGCTGTGATATGGAGATCGATATTCCTGAATCTGGCCGGAATGCAGAATTTGTGATAAACGATACATGGCTCCAGGACAGCGTTACTCTGACGGTTAATGGCACTTGCCTTGGAACGAAGGCATGGAGAGGCTACCGTTGGACGGTTCCTGAGGGAGTGCTGAAAAATGGAGTCAACAGAATCTGTCTGGAATTATCCGGAACCATGATCGGGCTGTTTGAAGGGCAGTATTTTAACAGGGAAGCTCACAGATATGAGAATTACCAAGGGGAAGAAACAATAATTGAAGAGTATGAAGCAGTTGTACATAAATAAAGCAGATTTGTGATTTAGTGATAGAATTTATGTGTGAAAAAGGAACCTGGGAAAGGAAAAGGCATCGGCCTGCCATTCCCGGGTTCCTTTTTTGTGTTGTTTTGAGATTCATTGTCAACAATCAATATTTTTTGTGACATACGCTGCCTCCTAATCCCCCGATAATTTGGTAAAAAACAGAAAAACCCAAATCTATAACCCGAAATTACCGAAAAACCAAAGAAAATAACAGAAAAACACAGAATAAAGCATTGACAAGAGCAAAGCATGTTGTATAATATGTATAAAGAAACAAGAAATAAATGGTGATAAAGGGTAAAATTACCGGAAGGGGGGATGCAGATGTTAGCCATGGAGCGTGCCAGATACATAGTGGGGAAGCTGGAAAAGAACAAAGTGGTTTTGGTGGCCGAACTGAGCAAGGAGATGAATGTATCGGAGGAGACCATACGTAAGGATCTGGAAAAGCTGGAGAAACAGGAACAGATCTGCCGGGTTCACGGAGGGGCTTATCTGAAAGAAGGATACGGGAATGAAACTTCGGTGAATGTGCGGGAGCAGATTTACCAGGAGGAAAAGACAGCATTAGGCAGACAGTGTGTGAAGTTTATTGAAAAGAATGAGATCATCATTCTGGACTGCAGTACCACGGCCAGATATATTGCAAGGGCGATTGGAGAATCGGGGCTGAAGGTTACGGTGATAACCAATTCACTGGCCACCGCATATGAGCTGTCCCAAAACTCTCAGGTCAGAGTTCTCATGCTTGGAGGGGAGCTGGACCGGAATACCGGATCATTTAACGGCAGTCTGGTGCTGGAGGCTTTGGAGAGATATCATGCGGACAAGGTATTTTTAAGCAGCGCAGGTATCAGCGCGGAAGCGGGGATCACGGATTACCGTCAGAATGAGGCAGATGTCAGAAGAAAGATGATCTGTCAGGCGGATCAGTGTTATTTCGTGGCGGACAGGACTAAGATCGGCAGACACGCCGCATTTATCGTGGGAGATTTCGGGGCGGTTCAGCATCTGATTGTGGAACAACCCATCGAAGGCGATCTGGCTCTTAAAAAGAAGCTGGAGGAAGCGAGAGTTACGGTTACTTCCTGCGTGCAGCCTCAAAGACCGGAGGAACCGACAGAAAGAAAGGAAGAGGAATGACAGCATTGAATAATCAGTATGAGGAAATAAAGGAACAGCTGGTAAAGACTGCGAAAAAAGCTTACCGTGAGAAGCTGATGGCAGGCACCAGCGGGAACATGAGCATCTTCTGCAAGGAGCAGGGACATATCATTATTACGCCAAGCGGCTATGATTACGAAATTATGGAAAGGAAGGATGCGGTTGTCATTGATTTGGACGGCAATCTGATAGAGGGGATTCATAAACCTTCTTCCGAGTGGCGGATGCATGCGGAGATTTACCGGCAGCTGCCTGAAGTGGGGGCCATTGTTCATACCCATTCGCCTTATGCGGCCAGTTTTGCGGTTCTGCATAAAGAGATTCCGGTGATCCTGATTGAGATGATTCCATTTTTAAAGGGAAGTGTGGAGGTCAGCCCTTATGCGCAGCAGGGAAGCGCAGAGGTGGGCATGAACGCGGTGCCGGTATTGAGAAGAAAGAATGCATGTCTGATGGCCAATCACGGCGCGGTGACCGTGGGGGCGTCTCTTGACGAAGCATATATTAACAGCGTGTATCTGGAGGATGCGGCGAAGATCTATCACATGGCCTGTTGTGTGGGTACGCCGGTGGTCATTGAAGAATAGGAGGATCATTTATGAATCGTGCTTATGAAAGACTTTTGCAGTGTTATGACAGCATCAAAGACAGAATCCCATTTACGCCCAAGATAGCCATAGTTTTGGGTTCGGGTCTGGGAGATTATGCGGATGGAATCCGGCAGGACGGAGTGATTGAGTATAAGGATATCAAGGATTTTCCGGTGTCCACGGTTTCCGGCCATAAGGGGAGATTTATCTTCGGACGGGTGGAAGGAGTTCCTGTGGTTCTCATGCAGGGCAGAGTTCACTATTATGAGGGATATTCCATGGAGGACGTGGTACTTCCTGCCCGTTTGATGAAGCTAATGGGAGCGGAGATTTTATTCCTTACCAATGCGGCCGGAGGAATCAATTATGATTACCAGGCGGGAGATTTTATGGTGATCCGGGATCAGATCACATCATTTGTACCATCTCCTCTCATCGGGCCGAATCTGGACCAGCTGGGGCCGAGATTTTGTGATATGTCCTCGGTTTATAGGGAAGAACTGAGAAAGATCATTCGCCAGGAGGCGGAAAAACTGGGAATGAACATCCGGGAAGGCGTTTATATCCAGCTTACGGGGCCGGAATTTGAGACTCCGTCCACGGTGAAGATGTGCCGGATTCTGGGCGCGGACGCGGTGGGAATGAGCACAGCCTGCGAGGCGGTGGCGGCCAACCATATGGGAATGAAGATCTGCGGAATTTCCTGCATCTCCAATATGGGAGCGGGAATGACGGAGAATCCGTTGTCCCATGAAGAGGTTTATGAGACGGCAGAACGTGTTTCTAAGGATTTCAAGAAACTGGTTACTGCATCCGTGATACGGATGGGAAAGGAGATAACGGATGAAAGCTCTGTGCTATGACGGAACTCAGGCGGTATATACAGAGGAACGGGAGATGCCGAAGCCGGGGGATACGGAAAGCCTTGTGCGGATTTTAGTAAGCGGGGTCTGTAATACGGATAAAGAGATATTGAAAGGCTACCGGCCGGATTTCAGAGGCGTGATGGGGCACGAGTTTATCGGCATTGTGGAGCAGTCCAAAGATCCGTTCTGGATCGGAAAACGGGTGGCCGGAGAGATCAATGCCGGGTGCGGAACCTGTTTATACTGCCGCACAGGAAGGGAAAAACACTGTGAAACCAGAAGAACTCTGGGGATGAGCGGAGGGAAGGACGGCTGCTTTGCGGAGTATATGACCATAGAAAACCATCTGCTTCACGAAGTTCCGGAGAAGCTTCCCACAGAGGTTGCGGTGTTTACCGAGCCCCTTGCGGCGGCCCTGGAAATTCTGTCCCAGGTACATATTAAACCGGAATCCAAGACGGCGCTGATCGGAGACGGCAGGCTGGCGTTTATGATCGCTCAGGTGCTGGCTCTTACGGGAACGGATTTGACGGTTATCGGAAAGCATGAAGAGAAGCTGGAACTCTTTAAGGAATACGGAAAGACCACAACTGCCACAGAAGAAACGTTTGATAATGTGGTGGATGCCACCGGTTCTGCCAGCGGAATCGGACTGGCGATGAAGATTGTACGCAGACAGGGCGTTATCATTTTAAAGAGCACATACAGCGGTCTGGCGAATGTGGATATGACTTCCCTGGTGGTGAATGAGATCACAGTGGTGGGAAGCAGGTGCGGCCCATTTGAACCGGCACTCAAGCTTTTGGCCAGCGGGCGGGTGAAGCTGCCGGACGTGAAGCTGTACGACCTGAAGGACTACCGGGAGGCATTTTCATCTCCTGAATTTAAGGCGGGATTTTTCATAGGTAAAGAATAGGAGGATTGCAGATGAATAAGCAGGAAATGGCTGCAGGCGCGGACAATGTAACGTTAAGCGAAGACGGAAAACTGGTCATCATCGACCAGACAAAGCTTCCGAACATCACGGAATATCTCACGCTGGAAACGGCAGAGGATATTTTCGATGCGATTTTTGAACTGAAAGTGAGAGGGGCTCCTGCCATAGGAATATGCGCCGGTTACGGCATCTATGTTTTGGCCCGTTCCATTGATACGGAGGATTACGGCGTATTCCTTGAGAAATTCAGAGAATATAAGGAATACTTAAATTCTTCCAGACCGACTGCCGTGAATTTAAGCTGGGCGTTAAACCGGATGGAGGCTTTGGTTTTAGAGAATGAGGGAACGCCTGTTACAGAGATAAAAGACCTTTTAGAGGCGGAGAGCCGGAAAATCCAGGAGGAAGATATCGCCATGTGCCGCGCCATATCAGAGTTCGGGTTAACGCTGATAAAAGACGGGGACGGCATTCTGACCCACTGCAATGCCGGTCCGCTGGCCACATCACGGTATGGCACCGCATTAGGCCCAATTCTTCTTGGAAAAGAAAAAGGGATGAATTTCCATGTATTTGCCGATGAAACAAGGCCTCTTTTACAGGGAGCCAGGCTGACTTCCTATGAATTGTCGAAAGCCGGGGTGGATGTAACCTTAATCTGCGACAATATGGCCTCCATGGTCATGAAAAACGGCTGGGTACAGGCCTGCTTTGTGGGCTGTGACCGGGTGGCTGCCAACGGGGACGCCGCCAACAAGATCGGAACCAGCGGGGTGGCGATTCTGGCAAAGCACTATGGAATTCCGTTCTACGTGCTGGGCCCTACATCAACCATTGATCTGAACTGCAAAACAGGAGCGGATATTGAAATCGAGCTTCGCAATCCGGACGAAATTAAAAAGAAATTCTATGAAAAGCCAATGGCTTTAGAAGAAGTAAAATGCTACAATCCGGCTTTTGACGTGACGGACAACAGCCTGATCGCCGGAATTGTAACAGAAAAAGGAATCTGCAGGGCGCCTTATACGGAGAGCCTGGCAAAATTGTTTGAATAATTGTAAACGGAAGAGATGAAAGTGAGGAACGGATTATGAAAAGATTTGCAAGAGTAACTGCATTACTGACAGCGGTGTCCATGGTTACATTATCCTTGTCAGCCTGTGGAAAGAAGATTGACATTCCGGCTGAGACGGAAGGCGGCGTAAAGATCGGCGTGGTTTATACGACCGCCGGATTAGGAGACAACAATTTTAACGATATGGTAAACAGCGGTTTGGAAAAGGCAAAAGCAGATTTAAAGATCACCTATGATTACTCTGAACCGAGTTCCAACGGCGAGGTGGTTACAATGTTAAGGGATTTTGCCCAGACGGGAGAATATGATCTGGTGCTGGCCCTTGGCGCTGACTCCGCTTCCGCATTGGAGCAGGTGGCAGGAGAGTATCCGAAACAGAACTTCACAATCATTGATACCGTAGTTGCATTGGACAATGTCAGCTCCATCTCCAAAAACGGAGCAGACCAGTCCTTCTTATGCGGCGTGATGGCCGGATATTTAACAAAAGATGAAAGCGTTGACAAGATCAATGCGGACAACAAAATCGGCGCCGTAATGGGACTCGATATTCCTCTGTTAAATTCCGTAGTGGCAGGTTTTACGGCAGGAGCGAAATATGCCAATCCTGACGTAGAAGTGATCGCTTCCTATGTAGGTTCCTTTAATGATCCGGCTAAGGCGAAGGAAATGGCGGATTCCATGTACAAACAGGGCGTGGACATCATACTTCAGGGTGCGGGCGGCTCCGGCATGGGCGTGTTCAACGCTGCAAAGGAAGACGGCGGATATGCCATCGGTACCGGAGTAAACCAGAACGCCACAAGCCCGGACGAAATCATCGCAACAGCTACCTATGAGCTTCCGAATATCGTTTATGACGAGGTAAAGAGCGTGACCGACGGCGCATGGAAGAGCGGAGCGAAAGTATGGGGCTTAAAAGAAGGCGCAGTAGGATACAGTGTGGAAGGAAGCAACGTAAAGATTCCTCAGGAAATTCTTGACAAGGTGGAAGAGGCGAAGAAATGGTTCTTAGATGAGAATATCGTTCTTCCGTCCACCACCGATGAGGTAGATGCCTGGGTCAGCCAGTATGTAAAATAAGGGAGAATGTCCATGAATCTCATAAGAATGGAGCAGATCACGAAGACGTTCGGAACCGTCCGGGCCTTGAAAAATGTGGATTTTCAGTTAAAAAAAGGGGAAATCCACGCCCTTTTGGGGGAAAATGGCGCCGGAAAGACCACGCTTATGAAGGTCCTCTACGGCATGTATCAGGCCAACGGAGGCAGGATTTATTATCAGGATAAGCAGGTAGATATCACCGGTTCCGCAGAAGCTATAAAACTTGGCATCGGTATGGTCCATCAGCATTTTATGCTGGTTCCCGTGCTTTCCGTAGCGGAGAATATCGTGGCCGGAATGGAGCCTAAAAAAGGGCTTCGCTTTGATTTTGACAAGGCGGTGGAGGAAGTCAACGCATTGTCTGAACAGTACGGCTTTGGTGTGGATGCAAAGGCCAAGGTATCGGAACTGTCTGTCGGCGAACGGCAGCGTGTGGAAATTTTAAAGGTGCTGTACCGTGGAGCGGATATCCTGATTCTGGACGAGCCCACGGCCGTGCTCACGCCGATTGAGGTGAAAGAGCTGTTCGAGGCGTTAAAACAGATGCGGGAAGCCGGAAAGAGCATTATCATCATCACCCATAAACTGTACGAGGTGTTGGAGATTTCCGACCGCGTCACGATTTTGCGGGACGGGGAGCTGATCGGTACGGTGGAGAGCCGGACCGCGTCCCAGGAAAGCCTTGCGCAGATGATGGTGGGCCGTGAGGTCCAGCTGTCGGTAAAACGAAGATCTGAAAAGATGGGAAACGTTTTATTTGAAGTAAAGGATTTGTGTTTAAAGAAAGAGCAGATTCCTGTGCTTGACCATATCAATCTGTCCATCCGGAGAGGCGAGATTCTGGGAATTGCCGGAATTGAAGGCAATGGACAGACGGAGCTTTTGGAGGCCCTGACGGGAATCAGAAAACCGGATCAGATGGAAATTCTGCTGGACGGAAAACCTTTGGATGGAAATGCTTATGATTTTATCCGGGCGGGAATCGGCCATGTGCCGGAGGATCGGATGACCCGGGGACTTGTTCTGGATATGAGCATCAAGGAAAATCTGGTTTTAGGCTATGAGGATAAGAATCAGTTTGTCACCCATGGGATTTTAAACTGGAAAAATATCCGCAGCTATGGACAGGAGCAGTTAAACCGGTTTGGAATCAAGGCGGAGGACAGCGAGACGGAGGTTGGGAACCTGTCTGGAGGAAACCAGCAGAAGGTGGTTATCGCCAGGGTATTTGCCCAGAATCCTGAAGTGGTGATCTGCGCCCAGCCTACCAGAGGAGTGGACGTATCGGCTATTGAATATATCCATAACGTGATTTTGGATTACAGGGATAAAGGAAAGGCAGTGCTTTTGGTCAGCGCGGATCTTGACGAGGTCAAGAGCCTCAGCGACACCATCGCAGTGCTCTATAAAGGGAAAATCGTGGCACAGGATGAGGCGGATAGCTTTGACGACACCCGTCTCGGAACCCTGATGACCGGGGCCAAGGAATGAAGGAGGGAATTCAGATGTCCGTAACCGGTAATAAAGCAAAAAACAGCTCAAAGAAGCTGTTGGAGGTATTGGCAGCTCTGTTTCTTGCCCTGGTGGCAGGCGGGATCTTCTTTATGATCAGCGGTTACAATCCCATCCAGGTCTATGGATTGATTGTGAAGGGGGCTTTCGGCAGCAGGAATTCCTTTTTGACCACGCTGTCCTATGCGACCCCTCTGATTTTGTCCGGTCTGGCTTTTGCCGTGGCAAAGCAGGCCAATATCATGAACTTAGGCGGAGAAGGCCAGATCTATGTGGGCGCTATGACTGCGGCCGTTGTGGGAACTCTGTTTCCGTCGCTTCCAAAGGTTCTCTATGTACCGCTGGTTCTTTTGACCGCATTTGCGGCGGCAGGCCTCTATGGAGGAATCGCCGGATTCTTGGATGTGAAATTCGGTTCCAATATCGTTATCGTAACCATTATGCTCAATTATATTTCCCAGAATTTCTGCAGTTATCTGGTTGCATCGCCTTTGCGGGCCGATGAAAGCACGCTGCAGACCGCGCTGATCAGTGACAATGCGGTGATCGGGCGAATCTTTCCGGACCACCAGCTGTCAGGCGTATTTTTCATGGCGGTGGCGGCGGCTGTGATCATCGCGCTGGTGATTAAGTATACGAAATTCGGTTTTCATATGAGAACGGTTGGCTTTAACCGACTGGCAGCGGAGACTGCCGGAATCAATTATAAAACGATTACCGTGGTTTCCATGTTTCTCAGCGCAGGAATCGCAGGCCTTTGCGGGGCGGGACAGATCATGGGCGTGCATTACCGTTTTATCGATAATTTTTCCTCAGGCTATGGATTTGAAGGAATTGCGGTGGCTGCATTAGCGGCCAATCATCCGGTGGCCATCCTGGTTTCGGGAATCCTGTTCGGAGGGCTGAAAGCGGGCGCTATGTCCGTTAACCGTGTGGCGAATATCCCCATGGATTACATATTAATTATTCAGGCTCTTGTAATCGTGTTTATTGCGGCTCCGAAACTGATCAGCCAGATAAACGGAGGAATATCAGGAATCTTTAAGAAGAAAAGGAGGGTGGCTTCATGATTGACTGGAAGGTGACACTGTTAATTCTGCTGGTTTCCACCATCCGCATGTCCACGCCGATCACGCTGGCGGCGGTGGGCGGCGCGTTCTCGGCCCGGTCCGGGACCATGGCCCTTGGATTGGAGGGCTTCATGCTCATGGGAGCGTGGGGAGCTGCTCTGGGGTCTTATCTGTTTCAGAATGCATTTTTAGGGCTTTTTGTGGGAATTCTTGTCTCATTGGCATTTTCCCTGCTGTTCGGCGTATTTACAATCCGGTTTCAGGTAAACCAGGTGATATGCGGAATCGGGTTTAATTTATTCGCTTCCGGATTTACGGCTTCCATGACACAGATGATCTGGGGAACCAGAGCCAATTCGGATCAGGTTCCAACGCTTCCGAGGATTCATGTGCCGGGCGTCGGGGATCTCTCGATCCTGATTCCGGTAATGCTTATCGTGGTGGCTCTGTCCTGGTTTTATCTATTCCGGACTCCGTCCGGCCTTAGAATGAGGATTGTAGGCGAAAGCGCCCATACGGCCGATTCCATCGGTTTGAAGGTAAACCGTTATAAGTATCTGGGAATCCTGATCTCCGGCGCGCTCTGCGGCATGGCGGGAAGCTTTTTATCCATAGACCATGTGAACATGTTCGTGCGGGAAATGACGGCGGGCCGCGGATTCATCGCGGTTGCAGTAAATATTCTGGGACGGTTTAATCCGCTTGGCGCCCTGTGGGGCGGCCTGCTCTTTGGATTTGCCGATTCTTTGCAGCTGGTGATTCCGTCTGCGCTTGTTCCGGGCCAGATTCTTCAGATGATTCCATATGCAGTTACTTTATTTGTTATTATATTTGCAGTGCGTTATGTATCCACTCCGGCAGGAATGGGAGAGGTTTTAGAGCACTAGAAATGTCCTTATCAGGAAGGAGTTGTATAGATGAAAGCAATAATGGTAATGTTTGATTCATTGAACCGCCACATGCTGTCCAGTTACGGATGCGATTGGACGAAGACACCGAATTTTAAGAGGCTGGCCGAACGGACCGTTACATTTGACCGGTGCTATGTGGGAAGTATGCCCTGTATGCCGGCCAGACGGGAACTTCATACCGGACGGTACAATTTTCTGCACCGCAGCTGGGGGCCGATGGAACCGTTTGACGATTCCATGCCTGAGATTCTTAAAAACAGCGGCGTATATACCCATTTAGCCAGCGATCACTGGCATTACTGGGAAGAGGGCGGAGCGAATTATCATACGAAATATAATTCCTATGAATGGGCCAGAGGACAGGAGGGAGATTTCTGGAAAGGATATCTTCCGGATTTCCCGATTCCCGAATGTATTGATGGAAAACCGGGATTATGGGGCAGGCAGGACTGGGTGAACCGCCGCTATATGCAGAAGGAAGAGGACCAGCCTATCGCAGTTACATTTAAAAATGGTTTGGAATTTATTGAAAATAACCATGGGGAGGATAATTGGTTCTTGCAGTTAGAGGCATTTGATCCCCACGAGCCGTTTTACAGCCAGGAAAATTACAAGGAACTCTATGCGGACGGATACGACGGCCCCGTTTTTGACTGGCCTGCCTATCACAAGATCCGCGAGACGCCGGAACAGGTAAAGCACTGCGTCAATGAATATGCGGCCGTGCTCTCCATGTGCGACCACTATCTCGGAAAAGTCATCGATATGATGGACGAATATGGAATGTGGGACGACACCATGCTGATCGTCAACACGGACCACGGTTTCCTTCTAAGCGAACACGACTGGTGGGGCAAGGTTATGATGCCGTTTTACAATGAAATTGCCCACATCCCGCTGTTCATCTGGGACCCAAGATGCAAAAAGAAAGGGGAGCGGAGAGAATCTCTGGTGCAGACCATAGACTTATGTCCTACCCTTTTAGAATATTTCGGCGCTGAGATTCCAAAGGATGTCCAGGGCAAATCTCTGGCTCAGGTGATCAAAGATGACCAGCCTGTGAGAGAATACGCCCTTTTCGGAATGCATGGATGCCATGTAAATGTTACGGACGGCCATTATGTCTATATGCGCGCCTGCGATACGGGAGTGGAGCACAACAATGAAAATCTCCGCAATTATACCCTGATGCCGGTTCACATGAAGGAAAGCTTTGACCGTGATGAACTTCTGAACATGGAACTGGTGGACGGCTTCTCCTTTACAAAGGGAATGAAGCTGTTGGCAGTGCCGGGAACAGAGAAGATCCCAACCATGGGCTTCCCTCCGTCCTCTCTCTATGACGGCGGGCACATGCTCTTTGACGTGGATAAAGATCCGGGAGAAGAGCATCCTCTCGATGATCCGGAAACCGAGGAACGCATGATCCGCGGCATGATCCGCCTTATGGAGGAAAATGACGCGCCAAGCGAGCAGTATATCCGCCTGGGATTGGATAAATACAGAGAAGGAAGGGGGTAAAGGAATGAAGATAAGATTTTATAATGCCAGAATTATGACTATGGATGGCGGCTGTGACGTGAAAGAGGGAGAAGTCTGGACCGATGGGGAACGGATCAGCTATGTGGGGCCGGCGAAAGAAAGTCCGTCAGAGCAGTCCTGGGACCGTCAGATCGATGCGGCCGGGAATCTGATTATGCCGGGATTTAAAGACGCACACACCCATTCCGGCATGACATTCCTGCGCTCCAGCGCGGATGATCTGCCGCTGGAGGAGTGGCTTAATAAGCAGGTGTTTCCGCTGGAGGCAAAGCTTTGCGGGGAGGACGTGTACCATCTGTCCAAACTGGCTGTCTTAGAATACCTGACCAGCGGAATTACCTCCAACTACGATATGTATTTCTTCCCTGACCAGATCGCCCGCGCTTCCATTGAAACGGGCTTCCGCACCGTGCTCTGCTGTCCGATCACCTCATTTTCAGGAGAAACCGCCAAGACGGTGGAAGAGAATTATCTGAAATACAACGGTTACCATGAACTGATCAGCTATACGCTGGGATTTCATGCGGAATATACGGTGGAAACTCCGCTTTTGGAAGAAATTGCAAAGCTTTCACAGAAGTACCGAGCTCCTGTATTTAACCATAATTCGGAGACTGTGGACTCGGTGGAACAGTGTATAAAGAGAAGCGGCATGACGCCTACCGTCTTTTTAAACAGCCTCGGCATGTTTGAGTATGGCGGCGGCGGATACCACTGCGTTCATATGACAGAAGAAGACTTGGCGGTCTTCGCCCAAAAAGGGCTGACTGCAGTAACAAACCCAGGTTCCAATGTAAAACTGGCCAGCGGTATCGCTCCAATCAAACGGATGCAGGAACTTAATATTCCGGTAGCTATAGGAACCGACGGCCCGGCCAGCAACAACTGCCTGGATATGTTCCGGGAGATGTTCTTAGTCACCGGTCTTGCCAAGATCCGTGAAAATGACGCTTCCGCAGTGGAAGCCGGTTCCGTGCTCACCATGGCAACGGTCAACGGCGCCAAAGCGATGGGGCTGGATGACTGCGATGTGCTGGCGCCCGGAAAACTGGCGGATCTGATCATGGTCGATCTTCATCAGCCGAATATGCAGCCGCTTAACAATATTGCCAAGAACTTGGTGTACAGCGGCAGCAAGTCCAATGTTAAGCTCACTATGATAAATGGAGAAATTCTCTATGAAGATGGAAAATTCTTTGTGGGAGAAGATCCGGAAACCATCTATGCACAGGCGAATAAAATAGTGGAAAAATTAATGAAGTAATCTAACGTGAAATATGCTCTAAGTGACTTCTTAATCATGTTTTTTCTCATGATTAGTGAAGAACTTAGAGCTTTTTTCATGCGAGGAGGGCGGGGATATGGTAAAAGTAATGTACGTGATACTATTCCTAACTTTTCGGTTTGATCTGTCTCTTGTTATTATTCATACTTCTGTATATAATCACTATATGAATTGGAACGGACGGTAAGGTTTGAAATATCATTCTGATACGGAAAAAATGCAGGCAGATCCGTTTTAAAAAATAGGAGGAAGTATAAGAGGAATTGCGACATGGAGAGAAAACCGCAAAAATGTAGACAATGTGGCCGGAAAATCTATTTTGACGGGATTTGCATTCCCTGTCAGGCTGAAAATGAACGAAACAGAATATTATCGCTGACGAACGAAGAAATCGACGGCAAAGCCCGGGAAATATGCGATGAGATAGAAAAGAAGGGTAAGCTGGATAAAGAATATGATTTATTTAAAAAGCTGTTAAATTATAGAGATATTGATACATCAAAAATAGCTGAAACTGCATTCAGGCAAAAGGTTTTTTCACCCTGTGAATTGTATAAGGATGCTCCTGATGATCTGATAAAAGTAATGATAGAAATGGTAATGCAGGACAGCATCGAGCCCAATATTGCAGGCAATCTGCTGCTATGCCTTGCTGTTCATGGCGGCGACGAAGTGTTTCAGGCTTTTTTAGAACTGGAAAAGCGGCCGCGGAAGTGGAGAAAAAACTTATATGTGAACCCTTCTTTTTATGCAACATACGGAGGGTGGACTTATGATAAAAACGGCAAATTTCTTAAAACAAATTTCGATAAGTGTTATCCCATGGTGAAGGGAACTTTGGAAGAGAAAAAGCACAGCCCTGTAAAAATTGGCGTTAAAACAGAAGAAAAATGTCCCAAATGTGGTTGCAGAATCGTCAATCTCATGGAGATTGACGGCAGAGATCCTCGATTGGACTTTCTTGAAATTAACGGTGTCATCAAAGCAAAATGTTGTCCAAATTGTTTTGAATATTCATACGGTGACTTTTGCAGATATACTGTCAATGGAGAGAGTGAAGTCCTCTATGGAGAAGATTGTTCCATTACAGAAGATTACTTAAAAGATGAAGGAATTGAGGAACTGGCGTCTAACACTTACATTTTAGGGGACAGCCCTGTTCCGCAGCGGTATGCCGCTGACTGGGAGGGCGGTTCTTCTATTGGCGGATTTGCATTTTGGATTCAGGATTGCGAAATTAAACGTTGTCCCGATTGTGGAAAGCCAATGAAATATCTTGCACAGATACAATGGGATACCGTATTAGACGGCGTGGAGGGAAATGCTTACATAGAAATTTGCAGGGACTGCAAAATAATTGTGATATTACATCAGCAGACATAAGCGATCGTATTCTGGCATTTAGAACAGAAAACTATGATAAAGAACAGAACTGCTATTCCCTGATTGACTTCGAGATGGGAATGTACGGCCTCCCGGAATCCGATTTCGCCCGAGTGCTGCTTGATTTGATTCCCGAAAAGTTATCGGACTCTTTTTTAGATGGATATTACAGCAAAAGTTGTCATATAAAAAAGGACATAAGGACAATACGCCTGTTTTTACTTATGAAAATTGTTGAAATATGCAGCTGGTCTTATAAACGTTCTCCTGATTATTATGTTAAGACCTTTCATACATTAGAAAATATGTACGATCAAAGTGATGAATAATAATTGTTGATAATACTTGAAATCAGTGCTTTGAAAGAAAATTTTACTGGAAAAACCCTCCTTCAAAACCTTGAAGGACCGCCCGAGATAAGGTATACTAAAACTGTCTTTGCTGTGCGATACGGCAAGGGCAGTTTTCATGTTTAAAAGAATTAAACGATGTAATGAACTGTGAGAGGATTGAACAATTACATTTTCTTTTAGAAAGGAACATAAGAGAAGTGGCAGGAATTGCATTTTTTGCACCGGATCAGCAGGTCTATGACAGGGCCAAGGAGATACTGGCTGAGAACCCAGGGCATATTACCGTATTGAAGATGACCGAAGGCGGTGAGGATGCTGTCATAGAAGCCAGAAAAGCGGTATCGGATGGAATTAATATTATAATAGCAAGAGGACGTCAGGCCAGCCTGATCCGCCAGTATACCAATATCTCGGTTGTGGATATCACCCTGACGGCTCAGGAGATCGGGCTTTTGATCCTGGAAATGAAGGAAAAGATCGGCAAAGCCTATCCCAGAATCGGTTTGGTGGGTAACTCGCAGATGTTCTGCGATACCACCCATTTAGGCCAGTTATTCGACGCGGATGTGAGAAAATATCCTCTGGATGAAGGGTTTAACTTTCAGCAGATGGTGGAGTTTGCGATTGAGGAGCAGGTGGATGGGATTATCAGCGGAGCCAATGTTCTGGACTATGTGAAGGACCGGGGCATTGTCACCGGATATTTTAATTCCACCGGGGAATCCGTCCGCAACTCCATCAATCAGGCGGAAGCGCTGTACCGTGTCAGCGAGGTGGAGAGGAATAACTATGTCCATTTCACGTCCATTTTGGAAAGCGCGATCAATGGGCTGATACAGGTCAATAAAAAAGGGGAAATCACTGTAATCAATCACGCGATGGAATTGATGCTCAGGAAATCGGTGACGGATGTGATGGGCAAAAAGGTCACTTCCATCTTGGAAGGGCTGGATAATAATGCGGTGAAAAGGGTGCTGAACAGCCCTAAGGAAAGCTATGCCACGTTTGTTAAAATCGGAAATGAGAATATGGTTGTGCTCATGATTCCTGTGGTGATCGCGGAAGAGGTGGATGGCGCCATCATTTCCTGCAATAAGGTTAACCGTTCTTCCGGATATAATGAAACAAAGCAGATGCAGGACCAGTATCTGCGCGGCTATGTGGCCCGGACAACCTTTGAAGATATCGAAGCGCTGACTAAGGGAATGCCGGAAACCATAGAGATGGCCAAATGTTATGCTCTGTCCACCAGTCCGATCCTTTTAAAGGGAGAATCCGGGGATGAAAGAGAAGAACTGGCCCAGGCCATACATAATCACAGCATGAGGAAGTCGGGCCCTTATATCTCGGTCAACATTGCCGGACTTTCGGATGAAGCCCAGATCGATCTCTTATTCGGAAAGCGTTTCTTAAACCCTGACTCCAAGGACCGCACCCAAGGCGCGCTGATGGCCGCTACCAATGGAACCCTGGTCATTCATGCGCTGGATAAGATGGGGGTGAGAACCCAGTTTTTCCTGAATAACATCATTCAGAACAACACGCTCATTTATAATGATTTGGAGCGGATTCAGGACGCCAATACGAGAATTATCGGTGCGTGCACGAAGAATCTTTATCCATTGGTGGAAAAAACTTTGTTCCGGGATGACCTCTATTACATTTTCCATTCCCTGACCCTTGTGATCCCTCCTTTGAGAGACAGAAAAGCGGATATGGAACGGCTGATCGATATCTATATCCCTAAATATATTGAAAAATACTCCAAATTCCATGTATTCACTGCGGGAGCGAAAAGGGTTATGCTTCAGTACAGCTGGGCTGGCAACCGGGTGCAGCTGGAGCGGTTTTGCGAGCGGCTGATTCTGACAGCCGGAAAACGGACTATCACGGATAATTATGTGACCCTGCTTTTGGAGCAGTTATATGGGCATAATGAGAGTAAGGACAAGGATGAGACAAAGCAGGAAGATCCGACGTATGAAGATTCCTATGAGAAACTGATCAGAAATACGTTAAGAAAATATAACGGCAATAAAGGGCTGACCGCAAAGGCCCTTCATATAAGCACCACGACTTTGTGGAGAAAAATGAAAAAATATAATATTGATTAAAATGCCGTTTTCACGGCGGAATGAGAGGAAACGTATGAAAAAAGTAGAAGATTATGTGAGAAGTATACCGGATTTTCCGGAACCGGGAATCATTTTCCGGGATGTTACCACCATACTGCAGGATGCAGACGGACTTCATCTGGCCATTGACGGCATTCTGGATAAACTGAGAGATACGGAATATGACGTGGTGGTGGGGCCGGAATCCCGTGGATTTATCTTTGGAGTGCCGGTGGCTTATGCGGCTCACAAAGCATTTGTGCCTGTACGTAAAAAGGGCAAACTTCCCTGCGAAACCATTTCCATGGAATATGAATTGGAATACGGCACGGCTGAGATCGAGATGCATAAGGACGCCATTAAAAAAGGACAGAAAGTGGTGATTGTGGACGATTTGATCGCCACAGGGGGAACGATCGAGGCCATCATCAAGCTGATTGAACAGCTTGGCGGAATTGTGGTTAAAATCTGTTTCGTGATGGAGCTGGCAGGTTTAAACGGAAGAAATAAACTGTCGGGTTATCCGGTGGAATCGGTTATCACTTACGAAGGAAAATAAAAGTTTTTGCCGCAGTGCGGCAGAAGTGGAGGAGTTTATGGAGGAATTGGCCTTTGGCAGTCCTAACGAGGCGGGGGTACCTTCCGGAGCAATTTTATCATGCTTGAAACGCCTGGAAACGCAAAATATTCCGCTGCACAGTTTTTTGATGTACAGAAAGGGAAAGGTGATCGTAAATGCCTGTTATTATCCTTATGAGGAACATACGCTTCACCGGATGTATTCTGTAACCAAAAGCTTTGTATCCCTGGCAGTGGGGATTTTGGCGGACCGCGGCGTAATCAGTTTGGATGATCCGGTTATCCGGTACTTTGAAGAATACCTTCCCGGCCAGGTTCATCCCTGGCTGGCTTCCATGACAATCCGGGATATGCTGAAGATGGAAACCTGCTATGCCGGAACCACCTATAAAAAGGATCTGACAAAAAACTGGGTGGAGAGTTTCTTTATAACTGAGCCGGATCACAGGCCGGGAACGATATTTACTTATGACACATCTTCCGCTCATACGCTGGGCGCTTTGGTAGAAAAGCTGACAGGGATGGAGCTCTTGGAGTTTTTAAAAAAGGAATTGCTGGATGAGATGGGATTCAGCGCACAATCCTATATCAGAAAAGACCCGTTCGGGGTTTCCATGGGAGGAAGCGGCCTGATGGCTGAGCCGATGGATCTTCTGAAAGTAGGGGTGCTGCTGCTTCACCGGGGCGTATATCAGGGTGTCCGGCTCTATCCGGAATGGTATCTGGACGAGGCGCTCAGCTGTCAGGCTGAAACGGCCGGTTCCAGAGAATGTGAGGATGAGCGCCAGGGATACGGGTACCAGTTTTGGCAGTTCCGCCACGGCTGCTTTGGATGTTACGGCATGGGCGGACAGTTTATCCTCTGCTGTCCCAAGGAGGATTTGGTATGCGTGACGACGGCGGATACTCTTGGCATAACGGGAGGCCATCAGCAGATATTGGACGCGGTCTATGACTGTATCTTTCCTTATCTGGATCAGAAGGATGAGGGGGATGAGAAAGCGCTGCAAAGCTATTTAAAAGGTGCTTCCATATTGCCGGTTCGGAATGAATTGGTTCCGGCTTCTGTGGAAAAAGCCTTTGAAGGAGTTTTTGAATCCGTAAAACCGGGCAGCTTTTTTTCGGAGATGAGTCTTTCGTTTTCCGGGGATAAAAGCCGGGGAGAGCTGCGGTATCACTGCTGCCAGGGACAGGGACGGCTGGAATTTGGAATGGGATTTTGGGTGCTGTCGGAATTCCCGTTTTACGGTCAGCCCTGTGCGGCCTGCGCCGGATGGACGGATGAAAAAAATCTCATGATAAAAGTCCAGATTACCGGGGAAGATTCCAGCTCAGTCTGTATTCAGATGACTGTTTCCGACGGCTGTCTGACAGCACTTATGAAGAGTACCGGAGAGAACGCGTTTCTGGAATTTTCCGGGTTTTTTGAAGGAAAAGCCACATCTTAATTTATTTCAAAATATTACATATCTGAAAATAATGCAACAAAAATGCAAAATATACGGTGCATTTTGAAAGCAATGTAGGAAGTGCAAAAAATACACCCCGTTTATAGGTCAATATGCCTATAGTTTCCTCTTTTTCTATCGTTTATTATCTATCATAGAGAAGAATAGGAAAGAGAGGAGGGGGGTATTTCAGGCAGCCGTCCTTGCTGGAAAATGTGCCGTGTCTTTATAATTTCCCCAATGAATAAATACATGATCACAACCGATCAGCCGTGTTTTATGCTGCCGGAAGGAGAATACCCTGTATATCAGGCATTATGGTATTTGACCGATATTTTAAAGATTATCTCAAAGAATTTGACCAGTTATGCCCAGAAATATGGGCATATAAAGACGGATGCGTCATGACCGGAGCCCAGATTCTGTATGAGGCTGAAAATGATGACAGATATCTGCAAAGCCTTCTGCGCTTTGGCGATAAATATGTGCGGGAAGATGGTTCCGTCACCGGATTCCGCCCGTCCGAACATAATGTGGACCAGCTCAGGTGTGGAACTACTTTCTTTTTCCTTTATGAACAGACCGGAAATGAAAAATACAAAAAGGCGATGGAGCTGTTCATGGACAACTTAAAAACTTTTCCGAGAACAGAAGAAGGGAGTTTCTGGCACAAAGAGATCTATCCTTATCAGGTATGGCTGGACGGACTTTATATGGCTATGCCGTTTTATCTGAAATACGACACCCTGTACGGCGGAAAGAAACATTACAATGACATCATCGACCAATTTAAACGGGTGAGACGTTATCAGTATGATGAAGAAAAACAGCTGTATTATCATGCCTATGACGAAAAGCGTAAGATGATCTGGGCTGACAAAGAGACTGGATTATCCCCCTGTTTCTGGCTCAGGGCAGAGGGCTGGTTTTTGATGGCTTTGGTGGACTGCTATGAGATCATACCGGAAGAATCTTATGACCAGTTCCGGTACCTGGGAGCTTTGTATAAAGAGGCGCTCAGCGGAATCTTAAAATATCAGGATCAGGAGAGCGGATTGTTCTATCAGCTGATTGACCGGGCGGACCTGCCGGGCAATTATCTGGAAACTTCGGGATCGGCCATGGTTGCCTATTCCATATTAAAGGCCTGCCGTCTGGGACTTTTGCAGAGAGAGAAATATTTTGAGGTGGGTGAGCAGATTCTGACGGCTTTGGAAACCAAGATGTTTTCTGTGGAAAATAAGAAATTCCATCTGAACGGCATCTGTGCCAGCGCAGGACTTGGGCCTAAGGACGAGAGGGACGGAAGCCCGGAATACTATCTCAATGAACCGCAGAAGCAGGATAATAAACATGGGGCGGCAGCCTGCATGATGGCTTACGGAGAATGGAAACGACAAATATAGGCCGCCTGGGCGGCAAAAGTGAGGGAAATATGGAATTCAATATCATTTTTCAAACGTCCAGAAAGATTACGATCGAAGTGAAGGATTATGGTATCTGGTTTACAGAGGAGACTTACCGTATCTATCTGAACGGAGAACCGGTTATGACTTCGGAACGGGTGGTTCAGACAATTGGAGGACTGAAACCGGATACGGAGTATACCATATGGATTGAAAGTAAAGATCAGAGATCAGAGACGAAAACATTTAGAACCAATTATGAATTTGTGACCCTGGATGTGAAACGTTTTGGAGCAAAGGGGGACGGAGTGTCGGACGATACTCTGTTTATACAGGCCGCGATTCAGGCTTGTCCGCCTGAAGGAAGGGTATTTATTCCGGAAGGCGTTTATAAGGTGACATGCCTGTTTTTAAAGAGCGATATCACTATTGATTTAGATGATAAAGCGGTGCTGTCCGCATTTACGGACCGGTCCCGTTTTCCAATATTGCCGGGAATGATTGAAAGCTATGACGAAAAGGACGAATACAACCTGGGAACGTGGGAAGGCAATCCGTTGGATATGTTTGTGTCCATTATAACCGGAATTCATGTTTCCAATGTGGTGATTACAGGCGGTGGTATTCTGGACGGAAACGGCAGTTATGATAACTGGTGGTCAGGTACCGGGAGGGAAAAGACAGGCGGAGCATTCCGCCCGCGGATGATCTTTTTAAATCACTGCAGCCATATAACGGTGCAGGGACTTACTGTACAGAACAGTCCTGCCTGGAACCTGCATCCCTATTTTTCCGATGATACGAGATGGATTGATTTAAAGATTATTAATCCCAAGGTGTCTCCGAATACTGACGGCATGGACCCGGAATCGGTGGACGGGCTGGAAGCCGTAGGCGTTTATTTCTCCCTGGGCGACGACTGTATTGCCGTGAAATCAGGAAAGTATTATATGGGGCACAAATATAAAAAGACATCTCAGAACCTGGAGATCAGGCAGTGCTATATGCGCCACGGACACGGCGCGCTCACACTGGGAAGCGAGATCGCGGCAGGAGTGCGGAATCTGGTGTGCCGGGACTGCCTGTTTGAGGACACGGACAGAGGGCTTCGGGTTAAGACACGCCGCGGGCGCGGGAAAGAGGCTGTGCTGGACAATATCACATTCGACAACATTAAAATGGACGGAGTGCTGACGCCATTTGTAATCAATTCATTTTATAACCGCTGTGATCCGGACGGACATTCGGATTATGCCCAGAGCAAGGAACCATATCCGGTGGATGAGCGGACGCCAGTAAACGGAAGAATGACATTTTCCAATATTGAGGCGAAAAACTGTCATGTGGCTGCTTCCTTTATCTATGGACTGCCGGAAGCCCCTATTGAGGAATTGAAGTTTGAGCATATTGACATCAGCTTTGCGGATGATCCGGTAACCGATTATGCGGCCATGATGGATGATTTGGAACCCAGCTGCCGGAAGGGCATCTATATCAACAATGTTAAGAAACTGGAGTTAAAAGATGTGAAGATACGCGGCCAGGAAGGCGAGGCTGTGGAAATGCATCATGTAGAGGAATTGAGAAAGGACGACTGAGAGTATGATATTCGAACGCTATATTAAAAATTATATGTATGAATTTGACCAGCTTGACCGCTGCTTCTGGAATTATGAGGACGGCTGCGTGCTCATCGGAGCCCAGGCCATGTACGAGGCCACAGGCGATGAATATTATTTTGACAGCATCCGGAATTTCATCGACCGCTATGTAAAAGATGATGGAATCATGTACTACGATCCCAAGGAATATAACATCGACAAGATCCCGTCTGGCCGCGTGCTCTATCTCCTTTACAAACGGACCCACAATGAAACGTACCGGAAAGCCATTGAACTGTTAATGGGCCAGCTGCGTGAACATCCGCGCACCGAGTGCGGCAGCTTCTGGCACAAAAAGATCTATCCATACCAGATCTGGCTGGACGGCCTGTACATGGGAATGCCGTTCTATATGATGTATGAAAATGATTTCGACGGCGGAAAGAACTACAGCGACATCATCAACCAGTTCTTAAATGCCAGGAAATATCTTTACGACGAAGAAAAACATCTCTATTATCATGCCTACGATGAGAAAAAAGAGATGTTCTGGGCCGACAAAGAAACCGGTCTTTCCCCGAACTTCTGGTCCCGCGCTACCGGCTGGTATCTGATGGCTCTGGCCGACTGCTACGAGCTGATGCCGGAGGAACAGGAAGAATACAGAAAAGTCTTAGCAGATCTTTGGAAAGAAGCCGTCGACGGAATGCTGGAATACCAGGACAAAGAAAGCGGATTGTTCTATCAGCTGACCGCCCTGCCTGAGCAGGAAGGCAATTATCTGGAGACTTCTTCTTCTTCCATGGTGGCCTACTCCATCCTCAAAGGATGCAGGCTGGGCGTTCTTCCTGAAGCGGTTTACCGTGCAAAAGGGGAAGAAATTCTGATTGCCTTAGAAACCAGAATGTTCACCATGAAAAACGGCAAACTGGAACTGGGCGGCATGTGCGTAGGCGCCGGCTTAGGCCCTGCCGACAACCCGCGCAGAGACGGAACCGTGGCTTATTATCTGGCCGAAGGTGTTGTACACGATGAGCAGAAGGGCACAGGAGCCGCAATGATGGCATACAGCGAATGGCTGAAACTAAGAAAACAGGGAATTGAAGTACTCCCGGGCATCGAAGTAGAAATCTATAACAGCGGGTATTGATAATCTTTATTTAGTTTAGAAAGAAACGCCGGAAAGAAGGGAGCACCCGGGCGGCCGGCAGAAATGAAAAGACATAGGGGATTCGGGTTACGCCCCTAAGTGATACTAGGCCGCCAAGAGCGGAAAAAGGCAGCGCGGCGCCATTCGCGATGAACTCTTTATGACTTCATCGCTCAAGGGCGCCTCAAATACTGATTCGGAATTCAGTATTTGTCTGCCTTTTTCCACTCTTGCCGACCAAGTATCACTAAGGGGCTGCACACGATCCCCTATGTCTTTTCATTTCTGCCGGCCGCCCGGGTGCTCCCTTCTTTCCGGCTGCTGATTGGCTAGCTAAGGATAAAAAAGATTTGATGGGTTGTGAGTAAGTTTTTACATCAACCGTTAAGTCTTTTTCAAAAATGCCTTCACGATTTAATGTAAAGGGTGAGGTCATTTTGCGAAATGCCTTAACGTTTAAAGTAAAACCTGAAGTCATTTCTGAAAATCCCTTCGTGATCTATATAAATTTGGCTTTACGTAAATACCAATGCATAACATTGTTTTTAACCAGGCTAGCGAAAACCAGCATGGAATCGGGAGGCGGAGCCGGAAGCCAGCGGTCGGAAGGGCTGTCCGGGCCGGGGAAGGAAGATGCAGCCAAATGGGATCGTATGGAACCCCTGTAGTGCTACTTAGGCCCGTAAGGGCAGAACGAGGCAGGTAGAAACTGAATTCAAGATCAGTTTCTAAAGCGCCGCTGAGCAGCGAAGTCATCAAGAGTTCACTGCGAATGGCGCTGGCCTGCCTCGTTCTGTCCTTACGGGCCTTAGTAGCTCTTAGGGGCGAATCCCGAATCCCATTTGGCTGCATCTTCCTTCCCCGGCCCGGACAGCCCTTCCGACCGTTGGCTTCCGGCTCCGCCTCCCGATTCCGTGCGTACCTTCTCCAACTCCGTTAAATAACAATTTATACTTGCTCGCCCTTGATGAAGAAGCGGCTGACGGCCAGGGCGCTGGCGCCGGCGGCGCCGTCTGTTAGGTGATAGGGGAGGATTTCTATATTGTCCGCATAGGTGCTGTCTACGAAAAGAAGCTGCCGTTCGATATAGTCCATCAGCTCTTTGCGGATATCCTCATTGTCAAACAGTTGTCCGTGCAGGAAGATCTTGCCGGGATTCATGATAATGGCAATGTTGGATGTGGTGATTCCTAAATATTTTAATGCGTCGGTGATGTACATGCCGATTACGGGATCTCCCATGGAATAGGCGTTGGTGATAGTTCCGATCGTGATCTGGCTTTCGTTTTTGACAAGGCTGTGCAGGATTGTGTTAGGTGTGTTGCGGTAGGCCATGCGCGCATTTTTTAAAAGCCAGTTTTCACTGGAATAGGTCTGAAGGCAGCCGTATTTCCCGCATTCGCAGCGGCGGCCGCTTTCATTAACGATGGTGTGGCCGATCTCACCGGCTACGTAATTGTTGCCGAGAAACATATCGCCTTCCACCATGTTGGCGCAAAACATGCCCAGGCCCACATGGAAAAATGCGAAACTGTCCGGGCTGTTGCCGGGATCGAAGAGATATTCCCCGAGCGCCATGCAGCGGGCGTTATTTTCACAGGCAACCGGAAGTGGAAATGCCTGCCTGATTTTTGAAGGGCTGAAGGCGTCCCATGTTTTACGGTTTGTGACCAGGCTGTTCTGGTCCTGGCTGATATGGCCGGGAACGGCGATGCCGATGCCGATGAACTGATTCCAGCCAAGCCCGGATTCCAAAACCAGAGCTTTTGTCCCTTCTATGATCTCATCCGTGATTCTAAGGGCCAGATCTTCACTGAACGGCTTGATCTGTTTGAAGAGAATGGTTCCCTTTAAATCAGTTATGCAGATTACGAGAGCTTTTTGCGTGAATTCAATGCCGATGCTGTAGGCGCAGGACGGTATGATGTCGATCAGAACACGCTTTCTTCCGGACGAATTTTCTTCGGGAAAGATCTCGCCCAGCTCTTCCACCACCCCTTCTGTCAGCAGAGCGGTCACGTTGGCCGTTACGGTAGCGGGAGTGATCTCTGTTTCTTCCGCAATGTCAGTTCTGGCGATGGGGGCATTTCTGTATATGCATTCCAGAATCCGGCTTCTGTTTGATAATTTCTTTTTCTTCCCTTTATACATCTCTATTCTCCTAATAATTACAGGGTTGCAGCAAGACGGCTTTCCAAATGAAAACCGGTGTATTTGGATGAGACCTCGGTTATGCGGTAAACATCCAGGCATGATTGGAATTCTGTTTCTTTTTCGCAGATCAGCTGCTGGAATTCGTTCCAGCAAAGCTGAGCTTTCTCAGTATGCCCTTCTGATAATAAAAGAAGGGCTTTTCCTAATCGTAAGCTATAATCCTTGTGATAGTCAAGCTGTTTCCAAAATAAATTGGCCGGAGATTGTGCCGGTATATCTGCGGGCCGTTCCGGGAGAAAGTGTTCGACGGCATCCAGAAGCTGTTTTGTGTTGGCGGCTATTTTTTCGTCTTTCCGTTCGCCTTTTCCGTTAAAATAATCACAGCTGCATAAATCGGACAGAAGGGAGAGATATTGCAGAGCGCACTGCCATCCCGAACCGTAAGCGGCCTGAAAATATTCATCTCTGATGTCCTCAAAACGGCAGGAGGTATCAAACAGGGTATAACCCATTACGTAATTGGGCAGGGAATTTGGGAAAAAGGAGCGCAGTTCCTGACAGCTGACGTAGCCGTTTAACCCCATTTTTTCAATCTGCTTGATGTCTTCACTGATGACGCGGGATATATGGTGATATCCCAAGTCACCGTAGTGGGCCCGGCCCAGAGGATAGTCATATACAAAACTGTCGCCTTTAAACTGCTTCTGCCAGGCTTTCAGATATGCCATATTTTCATCCAGGTTTATGGGCAGGATGATCTGATTCCGTTTGTATTCCGGGATGTCGGAGTAGGAATCTTTGATCTGATAGGAGGATTCAAAAGTCCGGCTTATGGGGGCGAACATGAGCACAAACCGGTCAGGATTGTGAAAATATTCATGTTTCGGCGGCCATAAAAGTTCCTGATACAAAAGGAATACGATTTTTGTGGCGATTCCCATATCGCTTAACTGTCTGTCCACTTGGTTGAGAAGACAGATATACTGGTCGGGAAGGGTGGTTTTTCGGCATGCATCACATTCGCATACATTGTTGTACTCATCGGCAAGCCAGACGTGGAGATAATCGATGTCCGGCCGTTCTTTTACATAATTGGTCACCTGCTCTGTGAATGCCCGGATCACTTCCGGATTGGAATAGCAGAGATTGGTGTTGATCGGGATGCCGTGAAAGAAATCCCGTTTGCCGTTTAAAAGCGCAGCCATCTGTTTCTTCTCTGCGGGAAGAGTGGCTTTTACCGATTTCCAGTCAGAAGATGGAAAGCCCAGGGCTTCTCCTGTCCAGCCATGGCCGGCCTGATGGAGAAGGAGACCTCTTTTTTTGATTTCTTCCTGCAGGATTTTTGTATATTCCTCCGCTTTTTCCACAGGAAAATCTTCCGGCTTCAGCAGCGGATTCAGTTCGTGATGATACCATCGGGCCATAAATGTGTAAGGAAGCTTAAATTGAAGAAAGAACCCGTTATACCCCAGTTTAGGAAGCCAGTCTATAAAGTCGATGATGTTTGAAAGGGAATTGGCTCCTTCAATACATACACCCCTGTGACGCAGGGAGGCTGTCTTTTGGCAGGACTGATACAGATCTTCTATATTCGTGAGAAGCGGGGCGGATTCATATTGGCGTCCGGGAGCCAGGAAACGGCAGCCCAGCAGATGAAGATATTGATAGACGCCTAAGAGCACGCTCCTTTCATTGCTTCCGGCAATTGTGCCTCCGCCGGGGCCTGTCTGAATGATATATTGGTCATCCAGGTATGGATCTGGCAGAGGTTTCATCTGATATTGGTGATGAAGATCGGAAACTGCCAGACAGATTGTAAAATCAGCTTCATAGGATTCATTATTAAATGTAATTAAAGCTTCGGGCATCATACGGCTCAGATAGCTGGCCAGTTCCCTGGACGAATATTCAAGAATCTTACTATTTCTTGTTCTATATTGAATATGAAGTTTCATACACCCTCCTTAATATCTTTGCTAATTAATTATAATTTGTAATTATTATAGCAAAAAAGATATAAGAAAATATATGTACAATATAACCAATAAATTATTAAAAAACTATCTAAAATAAACTAATATACAATTATTTGTCAAATATCTATTGTGAAAGTTAGGGAAGTATGCTATATTAAATTCAACAACCACATGACATATTGATTATAAAAAATAATTAATTAAGAACAAATGGAAGGAAGGCTTTAAAAATGAATAAGCAAAGATCCCAAACGCTGCCGGCACCTGTCTCAGACCGCAGGAGGAGACAAAAAAGACGTATTAATATGTGGTGCTGGATCTTTATGATACCGACTATGGTTCTGTATATCTTGTTTCAGGGCTACCCGATCCTATCCAGTATTTTCTATTCTACATTGGACTGGTCGGGAATGACTTCAGATGCTTTGTTCGTGGGCCTTGACAATTTTAAAGAACTGCTGAGGGATAAGTACTTTTTTAACTCGGTTATAAACAGCTTTAAGTACATGATTATGGCAGTGCCGCTTCAGCTGACGATTTCCCTGGCTCTGGCGTACATATTTAACAGCATCATTAAAAAGGGAGCTTCCTTTTTTAGAACGGTATTCTTCCTTCCGGTTATTACAACTGCTTCTATCGTGGGTATTATTATGATGTTTATATTTGGAGGAACCGGATCAGTCAATCAATTCCTTTCTCTGTTCGGAACGAGAGGGATCAACTGGCTGGGCAATGCGAAGACTGCTCTTCCTGTGGTGGTGCTGATCGGTGTATGGAAGGAATCAGGAACTTTCATGATTTACTGGCTGGCAGCTCTCCAAAGCGTGTCCCAGGATGTATATGAAGCGGCGACCATCGACGGGGCGAACAAGTGGCAGACCTTCCGCCATGTTGTATTTCCTTTGATTCTTCCGATGGGCGGGGTGATATCGGTGCTCTGCATCATCAGTTCCCTGAAAGTGTTCGATTTGATCCAGACAATGACCAACGGCGGGCCGTTCTATTCTACGGATGTGGCAGCGACTTTTGTATACAGGACCGCTTATGCCAGCTCAACCGGAATGCCGAGACTGGGGTATGCGAGCGCGGCAGCTATGTTGTTCGGTTTGATCGTAATCGCAGTCGGCGTTATTGGAAATACGGCTAAAACCGCATTCCAGAAGAAAAATGCAGTGTAGGAGGGGCTCATGGAGAGATCAAATGTTTTGAATAAGGTCGGAAAAATTGTTGTATACGCGTTTTTGGCAGTAGCTGCATTTTTATGGGTTTACCCTTTTTTATGGATGGTGTCCGCGTCTTTTAAGACCCAGAATGAGTTCTTTGCCAGCGGTTTGAATCTGATTCCTCAGTCATTCAGCTTTGATAATTTTGTCCGGGCATGGAATAATGCGAATTTCGGAGTGTATTTTAAGAATTCCATCATCGTCACATTTTCTGTGGTTGTGATCGTGCTTTTAAGCACTTCTTTGGCAGGTTATGTGCTGGGAAGATATATGTTTATCGGGAAAAGCCTGATTATGAAGATATTTATGGCAAGTATAACGATTCCTCTTGTATTCACGGTAATTCCGATTTATGAACTGTTGAAAAATATCGGTATGTCCCAGAATCTGTTGGGATTGATTCTGGCGGAATCAGGCGGAGGCCATGTAATTTTCCTGATGCTGTTTTCCAGCTTTTATTCTTCCATTCCCAATGAGATGGAAGAAGCGGCCACCATTGATGGGGCCGGTTTTGTGCAGACCTATGCAAAGGTGATGTTTCCGCTGGCAAAACCCATTATGGTTACTGTAGTCATCATGCAGTTTATCTGGACCTGGAACTCGTTCCTGCTCCCGTTAATCATTACACTCAACAATCCGTCTCTGAGAACTTTGGCGGTTGGGCTCTATGCTCTGAGAGGTGAAAATGTTGTGGATTGGACCGGTATTGCGGCCGGAGCCAGCATTGCGATTCTTCCGGTAATCTGTATTTTTATTGCATTACAGAAATATTTTGTGGATGGAATTGCCGGTGCGGTTAAGAGTTAAGCGTTTAATAATGAAAATTATCATAAATTAAGAGAGGAGATTTATTATGAAATTAATGAAAAGAGTGGCTGCAGCGCTGCTGGCGCTTACAATGGCCGGTTCTATGTCTGCCTGCGGCGTTAAGGTGAGCACAAAAGGAGGCGGGGATACACAGACGAGCGCTGCTTCTCAAGCGGAAACGGCAGCGGTTAACACATCAACCGATGAAAAGGTGACTCTGAAGATTATTGACTGGAGTGACAGTACAAAAGAGAGACGTGAAGTTTTCAATAAAAAATTCATGGAAGAGAACCCCAATGTGACCATTGAATATACGGTTCTGACTGCGGATCAGTTTAAAGAAACGGTGATTTCAGCCATAAAGGCCGGCAATGCCCCGGATCTTTTCCCGCTTCCGTCCGGTATGAAACTGAGCGCGGCTCTGAAGGAAAACTGGTTCCTTCCTATGAACGATTATCTGACAGATGAATTTATCAATTCATTTGCCGACGGAGCTTTGAACGAGGGTATTACGAATATGGACGGAAAACTCTATGTTCTGCCTGAAGCTGCCAATATTATTAATACATTGATCTTTTACAATAAAACTGTATTAAAGGAAGCCGGAATCGATGAGGCCAATCTTCCTAAAACATGGTCTGAATTCACGGAAGTCTGCAAACAGGTTTCCGATGCGGGAAATGGTAAATTCTATGGAATTATAGACAGCGGTGCTCAGGCGAACCGTCTGGAATTAGTTCTCCGCTCTTTAGCCAGTTTGGACGGAGGAAAGTGCAGTGACATTTCACAGATGATCTTAGTGGATGGACAGAATACCATGAATTCCGAGGCAATGCAGCACGCCCTAGAATTTTATGACAACCTGGTAAAGGAAGGCTGTTTCCATCCGAACTCCGTGTCCATTAAAGCGCCGGAAGCGCGTGCGTTATTTGCACAGAATCAGGCGGCATTTATCCCTCAGGGAGCTTGGTGTATCTCCACTTGGAGAAAAGATAACCCTGATTTGGACTTTGGCGTTATGGCTTTGCCGGTACCGGACGATGGGATGAAAGGAAAACTTCCATATACAGGCGCTCAGCCGTGGATGGGAATCTCCGCAAACAGCAAGCATCCTGACGTGGCTGCAAAATATCTGATGGGCCTCTATTCGGAAGATTATCAGTCAGGATTAGTGGAAGACGGAGGATTTGTATCGGTTATCGATGCTGTTAATAAAGCGCACATGACAGATGAAGCCATGCTTGATTATTATAACTTAAACAACGAAGAAGCGGCTCTTGCTCCTGATCCTATCGTAGGAAACCCGGCAGCAGCGGAAGTTTATGCAGAGGTATCCGCAATCTCCCCAAGCCTGGGAGAAATTGCACAGGGCGTGCTGGCACAGAATATTGACTATAAAGCAGAACTTCAAAATCTGTCGGATAAAACTCAGGAAGAGTGGATGAGAGCCATTGATGCGGCAAAAGAAAAAGGGGCAGATGTATCTGCAGACGATTTTGAATTCAAGAATTGGGACCCTATGGTAAATTATACGGCTGATTTATATGAGGCCAAATAATTAATGCAGCGGGATTGAAAATGATTTGGCGGGAAATGGTACGCCAAGAAGAATGGGAACGGGACGGACAACTGAACATCCGGTGGGATGAAAATCGGCTGTCCGCCCCGTTCTTTTTTTCGCGCATGCAGAAAATCACAATTCTACAAAACTTCTTTTTTATTTGTGCCTGCGGTCTGAACGTGGCATAATATAGGGAGATCAGGAAATAGTAAGATTAGAAAATTGTGAAGGTTACAAATGAGGACAGTTGAAGTGAGGACGAGGAGGGAACGATATGGCGCAGATATTATATAATGGGACATTTTTGACTATGGATGCTGCTATTGGGGAAGTGGAGGCGGTGCTGGTTTCTGATGGACGGATCAAGGCGGTCGGAAGTTTTGATGAGGTGCGCAGTCAGGTGCCGGATGCGGAGCAAAAGGATATGGAGGGGCGGACGGTGCTGCCGGGATTTATTGACGGGCATTCCCATATCTCTGCGGTCGCCTATCAGCTTTTGATGGCGGATTTGAATCCTCCGCCTACGGGAGACTGCAGTTCGGTAGAAGATGTGATTGAGAAAATGAAGGCATTTCTGGCCTCAAAGGAGCTGGCTCCGGGGCAGTGGCTAATGGGGATGGGATACGACAACAGCGTATTCCCGGGAGGAAAGCACCCTACGAAAGAGGATCTTGACCGGATCAGCCGGGAAATACCCATTGTGGTCACCCATGTGTCCGGCCATCTCTGCGTGGTGAATACAAAGGGGATGGAGCTGATGGGATATGTGGGGGATCATTTTGTGGTTCCTCAGGGCGGAGTTGTGGAGAAAAGCGGCCTTTTAAAGGAACATGCATTTTTAGGGCTGGACAAGATGAAGGGGCCGTCCCCGGAAGAGGTGATCCGCTCTGTGAGAGACGCTTCCCGGCTTTATGCTTCCTATGGCATCACGACGGTGCATGACGGAAAGGCCGGAATGTCGGAGTACGAGCTTTTAAAGGCTGCCGGGGAACAGGGATTGATCTGCAATGATGTGGTCATCTATTTTTCGCCGGAAGCGGCTGAGGAACTTCTGCCTCATCAGTATCCGGCAGAAAACGGTTACCATAACAGGCTGAGATTTGCCGGTATGAAGCTGTTTTTGGATGGTTCTCCCCAGGGCAAGACCGCTTGGCTGTCAAAACCTTATTACATCGCTCCGGAAGGCGAGGGGCAGTATTACCGGGGATTTCCGGTGCAGACAGAAGAGTATGTGATGGAAATGATGAAAAAGGCGGTGGAAAACCATTGGCAGATCAACGTTCACGCCAATGGGGATGAAGCGATTGAGCAGATGATCCGCTGTTATACGAAGACTTTGGAGGAAACAAAGAGCGGCGAGCAGCTAAGACCGGTAATCATCCATTGCCAGACGGTCAGGGAAGACCAGCTGGAACGGATGAAAAAGATCGGCATGATAGCCAGTTTCTTTCTGGATCATGTTTACTATTGGGGAGATTACCATTATGAATCGGTTTTAGGGCCGGAGAGGGCCGGGCGCATCAGCCCGCTTAAAGAAGCGCTTAATTATGGCGTCTCCTTTACCCTTCATCAGGATTCGCCGGTGGTGCCGCCCAACGTCCTGTTTTCTATCCACAATGCGGTGAACAGGAAGACTTATAAGGGAAGAGTTTTGGGAGAAGATCAGAGGATCAGCGTACATGAAGCTCTGGAAGCTGTGACCATCCATGCTGCCTATCAAATCTTTGAAGAGGATAAAAAAGGGAGCATTACCCCAGGCAAATATGCTGATTTTGTGGTGCTGGACCAGAATCCGGAAAAGGCCGATCCGGAACGGATTAAGGATATTGCCGTTATGGAAGTGATAAAGGAAGGAAAACGGATATTCCCGGAGTCCGGCCATGACGGAAATGCTTGACCATGGGCATTTGACTAACGTATAATCAAGATATTATAAAAAGGATGGGAGCTGAACGCTTAGATGGGAAAAATAGCCCTGATGGTTTCCAGGGAAGAAATGCTGTACCAGGCGCATAATATCCTTCAGGAGAAAAAATATGAGATCAGCGAGATTCGGGTTGTCCAGACCAGGGACACCATCGTGGAGGCCAGACAGTCCATTGCCAATGGAGCTTCCATTATCATTGCCAGAGGTCTTCAGGCATCGCTGATCAAACAATATACAGATATTCCTGTAGTTGAAATCGCCCTTACGGCTCAGGAAATGGCTTTGCTGGTGGTAAAAGCTAAGCAGATCGTGAAAAAACCAAAGCCAGTGATCGCGGTCGTCGGATTTAAGAACATGTTCTGCGACATGTCTTATTTTGATACCCTATATGATATCGAGCTGAGAACTTATTATTCGGCCAATAGCTCCGGCCTGCGGGACGCGGCATTGAGGGCGGTTGAGGAAAAGGCAGATCTGATAATCGGCGGGGACACGGTTGTGGAGGTGGCTACAGAAGCCCACATTCCATCCCTGTTTTTGTCCACCACAGAGGATTCTTTAAAAACGGCATTTGCCATGGCTGAAAGCATGAATTATGCCATGGGTGTGGAGAAAAAGAACGCTGCCCAGATGGAAACACTGCTGGATTACTCCTACAGCGGAGTGATAAAACTGGACGCGGAGGGACTGATAACAGCGGTCAACCCCTTGATGGAGGACATTCTGGGCTGCAAGGAAGAGGAATTGACCGGAAAACGGATTACGGACGTTTTCGGAGATTTAGGAGAGGATGCGGTCTATCAGGTCCTCAGCGAGGGAGAAGAGTATTCCTCGTTCATGGATGCCAACCGGACTTCCTTATTTGGCGTATTGGCTCCTATTTTGATTGAAAACCGGGTGGACGGAGCCATTCTCACCTGCCACAAGATGAAACGGCGTCAGTCCGTGGAAGTGGAATCCCAGAAAAAGCGCCGCTCAAAAGGTTTGGTGGCGCTGGGAAAATTCCAGGATATCCTCCAGAAGTCAAAGGCTATGCAGGAATGCGTCCACACCGCTAAGCTCTACTCCCTGTCAGAAAAGCCGGTGATGATTATCGGGGAACCAGGTAGTGAGACCCGCTTAATTGCTCAAAGTATTCACAATTCCAGCTTGAGAAATGACGGGCCGTTTATGGATATTTCCTGCTGCGGCCTGACGGCTGAAAGCCAGATGGAATTAATTTTTGCGGATAAAGGAGCTGCCGTTCAGGTAAAAGGCGGTTCCCTGTTTATAGAAGATGTGGATCAGCTGACTATGGATAACCAGTACCGCCTGTACCAGCTGATCCGCTACAAGCGCAGAAGTGGCAAAGATGCATCCCAACCCGTTCACTCGGACGTGCGTGTGATGGTATCCACAGGAACTTCCCTGGAATGCATGATGAGCCGCGGAGAATTCCGAAAAGATTTATACTACCTCCTGAATGGTCTCGTGGTATCCGTCCCCCCAATCCGCAGCAGAGAAGAAGATTTAAGACAAAAGATCACAGACTGCATCAAAGAGGGCTGTGAACGGTATTCCAGATATCACGTGCTCACCAACGGAGCATGGAAGATTTTGATGGACTATGAATGGAAAGGCAATCTGCTCCAGATAGAATCCTTCTGCGAACGCCTGATCCTCACCTCTTCCAGAAGATCCATCGACGAAATCGCCGTCAACAGGCTCCTGCGCGAACTCTATCCCGAGCACGAAGACTTTTGTCAGGAAGATTCCTCCCCACCAGAAAAAAGGTTCCGGGAAGAACTACAGTTCCCGTCAGAATCCCAGAACTATACCACAATTTCCGAATCCAGAGAAGCCCAAAAGATCATAAACGCCCTAAAAAAAGCCGGCGGAGACCGCCTGAAAGCAGCAGCCGAACTTGGAATCAGTAAAACAACCCTTTGGAGATGGATGAAGAAATTTGAAATTACAGAGGTTTAAAGTAATTAGTAAAGCTATTCCATAAGCGAAAAATAGGGAGAAGAAACAGCAAAACGCGCTGCCTCTTCTCCTCATTTTTTATTAATCTCATTTCCCACATAAAGCTCAACCATTCTATTCTACCTCAACTATCCCGCAGAAAATCTTTTATACCTAATTGCAGCCAGTACACAGCCAGGAAGGGATGGGATCGGGGTAAGACGGGCCGGGCGGGAATGGGAAGGATGCAGATTGCATTTGCAGGAGTTTAGTTTCACTAAGGCGGTGAAGTTTTGCGTTGCACGTCCAAATAAATCTGTTTGAGCGGCTTCATCGCGAGTTTTTATTTGGACGTGCAACGCAAAACTTCACC